>NZ_CP067112.1:0-1200000 GCF_016615815.1 Luteimonas sp. MC1572
GGAAAGAACCGGAGATTCTAGGCGCGTCGATGGCCGCAGGTCAAATCGGGTTTGCCACCGCCTCCTGTCCCCACGGCGGCGCGGCGTACATGGCCGGGTGCGCGGTGATAGGCTGCGCGTTCCCCTTTCGCCCCCGCCGCACGTGGTTCGCCCACGGTGTCGGCGGCCCTGCCGTCGGTATGTCGAACGCACACATGGAAGCCTGGCCCCGTTGCCTCGAACGCCTGGAAGCCGAATTCCCGGCCGAAGACGTTCAAACCTGGCTGCGGCCGCTGCAGGCGGCGCGCCGCGCCGACTCGACGGTGCTGTACGCACCCAACGCCTTCGTGCGTGACGAGGTGCGCGACCGCTACATGGTGCGGATCCGCGAGCTGCTCGGCCACTTCGGTGGCGGCGGCGAGGTCTCGCTGGAGATCGGCTCGCTGCCAAAGGCCGCGGAGCCGGCGCGCGCGACTGTTGCGCCGGCGGTATCGGCGGCTGATCTCGCGTTCCACGGCAACCTCGACAACCACTACACGTTCGAGAATTTCGTGGAGGGCCGCAGCAACCAGCTCGGCCGCGCCGCCGCGTGGCAGGCCGCGCAGAAGCCGGGCGACCGCGCCCACAACCCGCTGCTGCTGTACGGAGGCACAGGCCTGGGCAAGACCCACCTGATGTTCGCCGCCGGCAACGAGATGCGCCGCAACAACCCCGGCGCGCGGGTGCTGTACATGCGCTCCAACGACTTCTACAGCGCGTTCTTCCGCTCGCTGCAGGAACGCACCGCGGACCAGTTCAAGCGCCAGTTCCAGCAGCTCGACGCGCTGCTGATCGACGACATCCAGTTCTTCGCCGGCAAGGACCGCACGCAGGAGGAGTTCTTCCACACCTTCAACGCGCTGTTCGAAGGCCGCCAGCAGATCATCATGACCTGCGACCGGTTCCCGCGCGAAGTCGAGGGCCTCGAGCCGCGGCTGAAATCACGCCTCGCCTGGGGCCTGCCGGTGGGCATCGACCCGCCCGATTTCGAGACCCGTGCGGCGATCGTGCTGGCCAAGGCGCGCGAGCGCGGCACCCACATCCCCGAAGACGTGGCGTTCCTGCTCGCCAAGCGGATGCCGTCCAACGTGCGTGACCTGGAAGGCGCGCTGAATACGCTGACTGCGCAGGCCAATTTCACCGGCCGGGCGATCACCCAGGAGTTCGCGCTGGAGACCCTGCGCGACCTGCTGCGCGCCCAGCAGGCCTCGGTCAGCATCGCCAACATCCAGAAGACCGTGGCAGACTACTATGCGTTGCAGATGAAGGATTTGCTGGGCAAGAAGCGGACGCGTTCGCTGGCCCGCCCTCGCCAGATGGCGATGGCGCTGGCCAAGGAACTCACCGAGCACAGCCTGCCCGAAATCGGCGACGCGTTCGCGGGTCGAGACCACACCACGGTCCTGCACGCCTGCCGTCAGATCCGCACCCTGGCGCAGACTGACGGAAAGCTGCGCGAGGACTGGGACAAGCTGATCCGCAAGTTGAACGAATAAGCCATCGCTGGGCCGCCCCGCGAACGCCTGTACGGACCGGGGACAAGTTGTGGATAGTTTGCGATGTTGAAACGGGGCCGGAAATTGTCCACAGCTTGTCCGCAGACCTGGCGGGGTTTCACACTGGGGTTGTAGCGGCGGAAATATGTTGTAGATCAGATAATTACGTAGGTTTTCAACAGATTTTTCCGACTCCACCACCACCGCTTTTTGTTATTTATCCTATTTAAGAGCTAAGGGCTAAGGGGACACCACGGCATGCGTTTCAGTCTGCAGCGAGAAGCTTTCCTCAAGCCCTTGGCCCAGGTCGTCAACGTCGTGGAGCGGCGCCAGACCCTGCCCGTCCTGGCCAACCTGCTGGTCGTGGTGACCGGCAGCCAGCTGTCGCTGACCGGTACCGACCTCGAGGTCGAAATGGTGGCGCGCTGTGCAGTCGACGACGCCCAGGACGGTGAGATCACCATCCCGGCGCGCAAGCTGTTCGACATCGTTCGCGCCCTCCCCGATGGCAGCAAGGTCACCGTGTCGCAGTCCGGCGACAAGGTCACCGTGCAGGCGGGTCGCAGCCGCTTCACGCTGGCCAGCCTGCCGGCCAACGACTTCCCGTCGATCGACGAGGTCGAGGCCACCGAGCGCGTCAATGTCCCCGAGGCGGCGCTCAAGGAGCTCATCGAGCGCACGTCGTTTGCGATGGCGCAGCAGGACGTCCGCTACTACCTCAACGGCCTGCTGTTCGACCTCGCCGACCAGCGCTTGCGCTGCGTGGCCACCGACGGCCACCGCCTCGCCCTGTGCGAAGCCGCGCTGGAAGACAGCGTGCAGTCCAAGCGCCAGATCATCGTGCCGCGCAAGGGCGTGACCGAGCTCCAGCGCCTGCTGGAGGGCGGCGACCGCGTGCTCGAGTTGGAGATGGGCCGCAACCACATCCGCGTGAAGCGCGACGATGTCACCTTCACCAGCAAGCTGATCGACGGCCGTTTCCCGGATTACGAGGCCGTTATCCCGATTGGCGCCGACCGCGAGGTGCGCATCGACCGCGAGGTGCTGCGCGCCGCGTTGCAGCGTGCCGCCATCCTCTCCAACGAGAAGTACCGCGGCGTGCGCCTGGAAGTGTCGCCGGGCCAGCTGAAGATCAACGCCCATAACCCCGAACAGGAAGAAGCCCAGGAAGAAGTCGAGGCCGACACCAGCGTCGACGGCCTGGCGGTAGGTTTCAACGTGAACTACCTGCTCGACGCACTGGGTGCGCTGCGCGACGAGACCGTGGTCATCGCCCTGCGCGACGCCAACTCGTCGGCGCTGGTGCGCGAGGCCGCCAACGAGCGCTCCCGCCATGTCGTGATGCCGCTGCGGCTGTGATCAACACGTTCCACGTGGAACACGAACGCCCGGCCTGGTCCGGGCGTTCTGCTTTTCCAGGGTGGGCTGCATGCGCCTGACCCGACTCGAGCTGCGCAACCTGCGCAACCTGCGCGACGTCGCGCTGCAGCCCGGCCCGGGCCTGAACCTGCTGGTCGGGGCCAACGGTGCGGGCAAGACCAGCGTGCTGGAGGGACTGCACCTGATGGCCTACGGTCGCAGCTTTCGTGGCCGCGTGCGGGACGGGCTGGTACGCACCGGCGCCGACGCGCTCGAAGTCTTTGCGGAATGGCGGGCATCAGATGCGTCGGGAACTGAAGGCTTGCGCAAGGCCGGGCTGCGCCATACCGGCGCGAGCTGGGAGGCGCGACTGGATGGCGAGAAGGTCGGACACCTCGGGGAACTGTGTGCCGCGTTCATGGTGGTGGCGTTCGAGCCCGGCAGCCATGCGCTGGTGTCGGGAGGCGGCGAGCCGCGCCGACGGTTCGTGGATTGGGGGTTGTTCCACGTGGAACAGGACTTCCTGCCGGTCTGGCGCCGCTATTCGCGCGGGCTCAAGCAGCGCAATGCGCTGCTGAAGTCGGGTGCCGGACCGGCGCAGCTGGCCGCCTGGGATCTCGAGCTGGGCGCGGCCGGTGAAGAACTCACGCGCCGCCGGGTCTTCTATCTGGAGCGCCTGCAGGAGCGCCTGGCTGTGGTGGCTGCGGACCTTGCGCCCGGGTTGGGGCGCATGACGCTGGAGTTCGATCCGGGCTGGCGCCGCAACAGCCTGTCGCTCAGCGACGCGCTGGCCGTCGCGCAGGACCGCGATCGGGCCCTCGGCCACACCACGGTCGGCCCGCACCGCGCGGACTGGCGGCTGCAGTTGGCGTCGAAGCCCGACCGGGAGACGCTGTCCCGCGGCCAGGCCAAGCTGGCGGCGCTGGCCTGCCTGTTTGCCCAGGCGACGGACTGCGCCCTCGAGCGCGGCGGCTGGCCGGTCGTGGCCCTGGATGACCTTGCCTCGGAACTCGATGCCGAGCACCGCCAGCGGGTGCTGTCGGTGCTGCAGGCGACTCCGGCCCAGGTGTTCATCACCGGCGTCGAACTGGCCAGCCTGCCCGTTGCGCAGAGCGTCGTGTTCCACGTGGAACATGGTGAGGTCCGGCGCGCCGTTTGAGGTGCGGGGGGTGAGGGTGGGTGCGTCAGGGCGCATGTTTCGGGCGCGCCGCAGCTGCGGCCAATGGATCATTGCGCCATCGCTCCGTCAGCGGCCCCGGCGAGCCCCTCTGGGGTAGGGTTGCGCGCATCCTTGCCAAGCGCCGCAAACTGGTATAATGGCCGTCTCACACCCCTATAAGTAATGTGTCAGCCGCGGCATGGCAGCGGCAGGCACGGGTGGGGTATCCCGAAGGGCCAGAAGCATTCGATGACCGACCAGACCGACAGCACCCCCGATAGCGGCAACAGCAGCTACGACTCCAGCAAGATCACCGTCCTGCGCGGGCTGGAGGCCGTCCGCAAGCGTCCAGGCATGTATATCGGTGACGTCCACGACGGCACCGGCCTGCACCACATGGTGTTCGAGGTGGTCGACAACGCGATCGACGAGGCGCTGGCCGGCCACGCCGACGACATCGTGGTGACCATCCACGAAGACCGCTCGGTGTCGGTGTCCGACAACGGTCGCGGTATTCCGGTGGACATCCACAAGGAAGAGGGCGTCTCGGCGGCCGAAGTCATCATGACCGTGCTGCATGCCGGCGGTAAGTTCGACGACAACAGCTACAAGGTGTCCGGCGGCCTGCATGGCGTGGGCGTCTCGGTGGTGAACGCATTGTCCGAGCACCTCGGGCTGGATATCTGGCGCGACGGTTTCCATTACCGCCAGGAGTATTCGCTGGGCGAACCGCTGTACCGGCTCAAGCAGATGGAGGCCACCGAGCGCCGCGGCACGCTGCTGCGCTTCCGCCCCGCGGTCGAGATCTTCAGCGACGTCGAGTTCCACTACGAAATCCTCGCGCGCCGCCTGCGCGAGCTGTCGTTCCTCAATTCCGGCGTCAAGATCACCCTGGCCGACGAGCGCGGCGAGCCGCGCCGCGACGTGTTCGAGTACGAGGGCGGCATCCGCTCCTTCGTCGAGCACCTGGCGCAGCTCAAGACGCCGCTGCACCCCAAGGTGATCTCGGTCACCGGCGAGGAAAACGGCATCACGGTCGACGTGGCCCTGCAGTGGACCGACAGCTACCAGGAAACGATGTTCTGCTTCACCAACAACATCCCGCAGAAGGATGGCGGCACCCACCTGATCGGCTTCCGCGCCGCGCTCACGCGCACGCTGACCAACTACATCGAGCAGAACGGCATCGCCAGGCAGGCCAAGGTGAGCCTTTCGGGCGACGACATGCGCGAAGGCATGATCGCGGTGCTGTCGGTGAAGGTGCCGGATCCGAGCTTCTCGTCGCAGACCAAGGAAAAACTGGTCAGCTCCGACGTGCGCCCGGTGGTGGAACACACCTTCGGCGCCAAGCTCGAGGAATTCCTGCAGGAAAACCCGTCCGAGGCCAAGGCGATCGCCGGCAAGATCGTCGACGCCGCCCGCGCCCGCGAGGCCGCGCGCAAGGCGCGCGACCTGACCCGCCGCAAGGGCGCGCTGGACATCGCCGGCCTGCCGGGCAAGCTCGCCGACTGCCAGGAGAAGGATCCCGCGCTCAGCGAACTGTTCATCGTCGAGGGTGACTCGGCCGGCGGCTCCGCCAAGCAGGGCCGCAACCGCAAGACCCAGGCGATCCTGCCGCTGAAGGGCAAGATCCTCAACGTCGAGCGCGCGCGCTTCGACCGCATGCTGGCGTCGGCTGAGGTCGGCACGCTGATCACCGCGCTCGGCACCGGCATCGGTAAGGACGAATACAACCCCGACAAGCTGCGCTACCACCGCATCATCCTGATGACCGACGCCGACGTCGACGGCTCGCACATCCGCACCCTGCTGCTGACCTTCTTCTACCGGCAGATGCCGGAACTGATCGAGCGCGGCCACGTCTACATCGGCCTGCCGCCGCTGTACAAGATCAAGCAGGGCAAGACCGAGCTGTACCTGAAGGATGACGCGGCGCTCGACGCCTACCTCGCCGGCAACGCCGTTGAAGGCGCCTCCCTGGTCCCGGCCACCGGCGAGCCGGCGATCGAAGGCATGGCGCTGGAGAAGCTTCTGCTGGCCTTTGCCGGCGCGCGCGAGACCATCGTCCGCAACACCCACCGCTACGATCCCAACGTGCTCGAAGCGCTGATCGACTACACCCCGCTCGACGCCGCGCGCCTGGCGGAGAACACCGACGAGCGCCACGAACTCGACGTGCTCGAGGCGCGGTTGAACCGGGGTGGCCTGGGCCAGCCGCGCTACGCGCTGGAGTTCCAGGCGGGCGAAGGCGAGCATCCGGCCGCGCTGCTTGTCAGGCGCCGGCACATGGGCCTGGAAACCGTGCAGGTGCTGCCGTTCTCCGCCTTCGAGGGCGGCGAGCTGCGCGCCCTGCGCGATGCGGCGGCGCTGCTCAATGGCCTGGTGCGCGACGGTGCGCAGATCGTGCGCGGCAACCGCACCCAGGCGGTCTCGAGCTTCGCCCAGGCGCAGGCCTGGCTGCTCGACGAAGCCAAGAAGGGCCGTCAGATCCAGCGCTTCAAGGGCCTCGGCGAAATGAACCCGGAACAGCTGTGGGAAACCACGGTCAACCCGGAGACCCGCCGCCTGCTGCAGGTGCGCATCGAGGACGCGGTTGCCGCCGACCAGATCCTGAGCACCCTGATGGGCGACGTGGTCGAGCCCAGGCGGGCGTTCATCGAGGACAACGCGCTGCGCGTGACCAACCTCGACGTGTGACCCCGCCTGCCCGCAGGGGAGTTGACGCCGCCTTCAGGTTGCGCGGTCTACAACCGCTTGACCCATTCAAGGAACTCCCCATGCGGACCTCGCCGATCTCTGCCGCCACCGCTGTCGCCATCGCCTGCCTGGCGGCGGCGTGCGCCACCACGACCTCGCCGACCGGGCGTACCCAGTACGTCGGCGCCGTGTCCCAGGATCAGCTCGATGCGATGGGCGCGCAGGCCTTCGCCGAGCAGAAGGCCCAGCTCCGGCAGTCGACCGACGCCGCGCAGAAGCGCTACGTGAGCTGCGTGGTGAACGCCATCGTGCGCGAGCTGCCGGCAGACCAGCAGCGCATCGGCTGGGAGTCGGCGGTGTTCGTGGATGCCAATCCCAACGCGTTCGCGCTCCCGGGCGGCAAGGTCGGCGTGTACACCGGCATCTTCACCGTCGCCCGGACCCAGGACCAGCTGGCGGCCGTGATTGCGCATGAGGTGGGGCATGTAGTCGCCAACCACCATGATGAGCGCATCACCCGGCAGATGGGCGCGCAGGCCGGCCTGGGTGTGGTCGGCGCGGTGCTCGGTTCGCGCTACGGCGAGGGCGCCAGCCAGACCACCAACCAGCTCGGCGGCGCTGCGCTGCAGACCGCGTTCCTGCTGCCCGGTTCGCGTGTGCAGGAAAGCGAGGCCGACGTCGTCGGCCAGCAGCTGATGGCCAAGGCCGGCTTCGACCCGCGCCAGGCGGTCAATCTGTGGCAGAACATGATGTCGGCCAGTGGCGGTGGCCGCGCGCCGCAGTGGCTGTCCACCCATCCGGATCCCAGCGCCCGCATCGGCGAGCTGCAGGCGAGGGCCGTCGGGCTGGTGCCCACCTGGGAGCAGGCCCGCAGCGCCGGCCGGCGCCCGGCATGCGGTTGAGCGTGTTCATATTGGACATGCGGACGCTCGCGGCCGTCATCTTCTTCTGTTAGTTTTTGCGACCCGATTGAAGCAAGGCGCCCGCGCTACACGGCAGCCGCAACCTGAAAGGTGTCCCCGATGTCCGTTTCCAATTCCAGCCGCCTGCTGACCACGGCGATCGCCGCTGCCTTGCTGGTGATGACCGTTGGTGATGCCAACGCCCAGCGCGCCAATGATCGTCGTGCGCGCGCCGAGGCCGCGAAGGCGACGGCCGAGGAGCCGGCGAACCTGTTCCCCGGCGCCACTCGCCAGGAACCCACGCTGGCCGCCTCGCAGCGGATCGGGCCGCGCCTCAACAAGCTCTCCGACGCCCAGCAGGCAGGTGATGTCGCCGCCGCGCAGGTGATCGCCGACGAGATCCTCGCCAACGAAAAGGCCAATGCCTACGAGCGGGCCATCACGATGCGCCTGATGGCCGACCTGTACCTGGACACCGACGCCGAGCGCTCCAAGGACTACCTGCGCAAGGCGATCGAACTGAACGGCCTGAAGAACAACGACCACTACGGATCAATGGTGACGTTGGCCCAGCTGCAGCTGCAGGACGACGACTATGCCGGAGCCCTCGCGACGCTCGACCGCCTGATTGCCGAAACCAAGACCACCGATCCCACCTACCAGGTGATCCGCGGCAATTCGCTTTACCGGCTCGAACGCTTCGACGAGGCGATCGCGGCGCTGAAGCCGGTGGTGGAGGGCAACCCGGAGGCACGGCCCGACTGGGTGCAGCTGCTGATGGCGTCCTACGCCGAGTCGGGCCGGTCGGAAGAGGCTGCGCGCCTTGCCGAGGAGATCGCCGCCAAGGCACCGGGCGACAAGCGTGCACAGCTCAACCTCGCCAACATCTACCTGCAGTCAGACGACATCCCGCGGGCGCTGGAAGTCTACGAGCGCCTGCGCAAGGCCGGCGAGCTCACCGAGGAGCGCGACTACCGCAACCTGATGGCGCTGTACCTCAACAGCGAGGGCAAGGAGCGCGAGGCCGCCGCGGTGATCACCGAGGGCCTGGACAAGCAGATCCTCAAGCCCGACCACCAGACGTACAACGCGCTGGCGCAGGCGTACTATTTCAGCGAGCAGTACGACGAGTCGATCAAGGCCTACCAGAAGGCCGCGCCACTCGCACCTGATGGCGAGACCTGGCTCAATCTCGCGAAGGTGCTGGCCAATGAAGGCCGCAGCGCCGAATCCAAGGATGCCGCGCAGAAGGCGCTGGACAAGGGCATCAAGCGGCCTGACGAGGCGCGGGCGCTCCTCAAGCGCTGAGCGCGTCCTCGATTGTGGGTCGGCAAGGTTGGTACTAGCCGCCACGATTGGTATAAGCTTGGAAATTCCCGCGCCGAACCAGCGGCGCGGATACGACAATATTCGGGGCGCTTCCCGCCCGGCCAGACTTGAGTTCCCCGCATGACGCAACCCTCCACGACCTCGAACCGGAACGACGACCAGGACGAGGGCCTGAACTGGGCACGTATCACCGGTTTCACCATGGTTGTCGCGCTGCACGCTGCCGCGGTCCTGCTGCTGCTGGCGCCAGTCAACCCGCCCGGCGCCGCAGCGGATGAGGAAGAGGTCACGCGCGTGGTGATCATCGAACCGCCGCCGCCGCCCCCGCCGCCGCCGCCGCCGCCGGAACAGCCGCCGGAGCCCAAGCCCATCAAGGAGCTGGTGCCGCCGTCGCCGTCACCGCTGCCGCCGCCGCCCGAGCAGCCGCCGGTGATCTTCGACGACCCGTCGCCGATGGACGTCGCGGCCCCGCCGCCGGCGCCGCCCGCGCCGCCCGCGCCCACGCCGAGCATCGGCGCGAGCGTCGACCCGTCGTCCAAGAGCATGAATCCGCCGAAGTACCCTCCGGCCGCCCTGCGTGCCGGCGTCACCGGCCAGGTGATCCTGATCGTCGATGTCGATGCGAACGGCAACGTCACCAACGTGTCGGTCGAGAAATCCAGCCGCAATCGCGACCTGGACCGCGCCGCGGTGGAGGCTGCGCGCAAGTGGCGCTTCAATCCTGAGGTCGTCAACGGCGTCGCCACCGCAGGGCGCGTGCGCGTCCCGGTTGATTTCGTGCTCTGACCCGGGTCGCGGCCACCGCCTCGCCTCACGCTGTTATATCGCTGCACCGGCTATACCCGTTTCAAACTATCCAAATCACAACATCTAGAAGGTAAGCGTCATGCTGCAGGAAACTTCGAACATCCCGGCCTCCGGCGGCAGCAACGCCGCTGCGCTCCAGCAGATGGGTTTCGCGGACATGGTCCAGCATATGGACGCAGTCGGCTGGGTGGTGCTCATCACCCTGGTCGTCATGTCGGCCATGTCCATCTACTGGATCATCTTCAACGCCATCAAGAACGCGCGCCTGCGTGCGAGCTCGGACAACGTGATCCAGTCGTTCTGGGAAACCCCGAACGCGCAGGACGCGATCCGCCACATGGAAGAGCAGCGCAAGAGCGAGCCCTTCTCCAAGGTCGCGCTTGACGCCGCCCTGGCCGCCGCGCACCACCAGCGCCACGAAGGTTCGCGCCTCGTCGAGTCGCTCAACCGCTCCGAGTTCGTCGACCGCGCGCTGCGCCAGGGCGTGACCCGCGAGTCGCTGAAGCTCGAAGCCGGCCTGACCGTGCTCGCCACCGTCGGTTCGACCGCGCCGTTCGTCGGCCTGCTCGGCACCGTGTGGGGCATCTACCGCGCCCTGATCCGCATCGGCGCCAGCGGCCAGGCCGACATCGGCGCGGTTGCCGGTCCGGTCGGCGAGGCGCTGATCATGACCGCGCTGGGCCTTGGCGTGGCCATCCCGGCCGTGCTTGGCTACAACTTCTTCGTGCGCCTGAACCGCTCGACGAACAACAAGCTCGACACGTTTGCGCATGACCTGCACGACTTCTTCGCCACCGGCTCGCGCGTCGGCGAGCAGAAGCGCTGATCGCCAGGTACTGAGGGAGTCCCGACATGGCTTACAGTTCAAGCGGTCGTGGCCATGACAAGGTCAACGCCACGATCAACATCGTGCCGCTGGTCGACGTGATGCTGGTGCTGTTGATCATCTTCATGGTCACGGCACCACTCATGGCCCACAAGGTCCAGGTCGAGCTGCCCCAGGCGAACCTGGATGAGCGGCCGGAGACGGCACCGCCGGCTCCGCCGATCACCATCGCGGTCACCGAAGACGGCGAGATCTTCCTCAACGACCAGCCGGTCACCCTGCAGCTGCTCGAAAGCGCACTGTCGGTCGAGGCACAGAAGACCCCGCAGCCGCCGGTCAATGTCCGCGGCGACAAGACCACGAAGTACGGCGTGGTGAAGCAGGTCGTCGGCATCGCGCAGGCCCAGGGCATGCGCAAGGTCGGCTTCGTCGCCACCCGCGAAAGCAACTGATCCGGAGTTCGCACCATGGCTTTTTCGTCAAATTCCGGTGACGGCCCGATGGCCGACATCAACATCATTCCGCTCTGCGACGTGATGCTGGTGCTGCTCATCATCTTCATGGTCACCGCGCCGCAGCTGTCGTATCCGATCGACATCGACCTGCCGCAGCCGTCGTTGAATCCGCCGGTGAACCCGGTGGATCCGCCGCCGCCGATCCGCCTGCGGATCGACGCGTCGGGCCAGGTGTACTGGAACGACAGCCCGACGCCCACCTCGGCCCTGCGCAACATGATGCAGGCCGAAGTGGAGCGCGATCCGTCCAACCAGCCGACGCTTGAGATCGACGTCAACGAGGACGCGGACTACGGCACGCTGGCCAAGGTGCTGGCCGAGGCCAAGAACGCGCAGATGCTGAAGATCGGGTTCGTCAGGAACTGAAATACGCAAGGCCCCCCGGCGTCGCCTGCAGCGCGCCGGACGGGAGAGACGCTTGCTGTCTTCGCGCCGCCCGCAAGGGCGGCGTTTTTATGTCAGGCGCCGGCGGCGTCCAGGATCGCCAGGTAGCGCGCGACGGTCGTCGCCAGCCCGTCATGCAATGCCTCGCCGATCAGCGCGTGGCCAATCGACACCTCCTGGACCCCAGGTACTGCCGCCAGGAAATCCCGCAGGTTGTCCTGGCTGAGATCGTGGCCGGCATTCACGCCTAGTCCGGCGGCCTGCGCGCGCCGCGCGGTGTCGGCACAGCCAGCCAGTTGCGCCGCGGCGTCGCCGGCGGCGTGGGCCTCGGCAAACGGACCGGTGTACAGCTCGATCCGGTCGGCGCCTGTGGCCGCGGCCGCATCGACATCGCAGCCGGCATCGGCAAACAGGCTGACGCGGCAGCCGAGTGCCTTCAGTTCGGCGACCAGCGGGCGCAGGCGCAGGCCGTCGCGCGCGAAGTCGAAGCCGTGGTCCGAGGTCACCTGCCCGTCGTCGTCGGGCACCAGGGTCGCCTGCGCAGGGCGGGCCTCCCGGCACAGCGCGAGGAAACCGGGATAGCCGGGTCGCGGCGCCGCGAACGGATTGCCCTCGAGGTTGAGCTCGACGCGGCGCTCCCCCGCCAGGGCGGCGAGTGCCATCACGTCGGCGCTGCGCGCGTGGCGCGCATCCGGGCGCGGATGCAGGGTCAGGCCGTGGGCACCCGCGTCGAGGCAGGCGCGCGCGGCGCGCAGGATGTCGGGCTGGTCACCGCCGCGCGAGTTTCGCAGTACGGCGACCTTGTTGAGGTTCACGCTGAGCACGGTCATGCGCGGCAGGATACCCGGCGGGCGCGATACCGTCCCGCCATGCGCGCGCAACGTCTACCGCGGCGGTCAGGCGCCGGTTGATTCCGGCGCGTCGCCCGCCTGCGCCTGCGCGGCCGCCGCACGCCGTGCGTCAGCCTCTTCACGCAGGCGGCGCAGCTCGACCGGGTCGAGCATCATGCTGTCGTCGCGGGACTGGTTGCCCACGCGCTGTGCCAGCAGGCCCAGCACCCAGGCGACCACCAGGCCGAGCGCGGCAAGCAGGCAGACCACGGCCAGCGCCATCGACGCGGTGTTGAGTGCCACGGCGAACGCGGCCACGGCCAGCAGCAGGAACAACCAGGGCATGGATCGGCTCCGCCAGGGACAATGGCGGAAGTCTAACCGCAGCCGGCGTCGCGACCACCGCCGAGGCGCGCCGTCCGGGCGGCCCGTGCCGCCGCCGGTCGCGGCATCAAAGCAGCGGCGACATCAGGCGCGCCAGCGCTTCGGGCATGCGCGCACCCAGCAGCGAACGCGGCCGCCCGCGGTGCACGCGCGGCGCACTGGCCATCTCGCCTTCGATCAGGGTGGCCAGCTCGCCGGCGATACCGGCGTCGTCGAACAACACCGAGACCTCGAAGTTCAGCCGGAAGCTGCGATGGTCGAAGTTGGCGCTGCCGATGATCGCCAGGTCATCGTCGACCAGCAGGGTCTTGCTGTGCAGCATGCGCGGGCCGTACTCGTGCACCTTCACTCCGGCCAGCAGCAGTGCGCCGAAGTACGAGCGCGCAGCCAGGGTGACCAGTTTCGAGTCGCTGTCGCGCGGCACCAGCAGGCGCACATCCAGGCCGGCCATGGCGGCGGAACTCAGGGCCATCATCGCCGCCTCGCCGGGCACGAAGTACGGCGTGGTCATCCACACGCGCTTGCGCGCGGCGTGGATGGTGGACACATGCAGGCGGTGGATCGCCTCCCAGGGCGAGTCGGGACCCGAGGTGAGCACCTGCGCGCGGATCGGCCCGGGTTCCGGTTCGCGCGGGGTTTCACGCGCGACATCGGACAGGAAATCACGGCGGCCGGTGGCATAGGTCCAGTCCTCCGCGAACACCAGCTGCAGCACGCGCACCACGTCGCCTTCCAGGCGCAGGTGCAGGTCGCGATAGGCATGGTCGCCAAGGCGCTCGTCCTGGGCGTCGGCCACGTTCATGCCGCCGGTGTAGGCGACGCGGCCGTCGATCACCACGATCTTGCGGTGCGTGCGCAGGTTGGCCCAGGGCCGGTGCCAGAACTGGCCCAGGCGCATCGGATGGAACCACGCCACTTCGCCGCCCGCGTCGAGCAGCGGCTTGAAGAACCGTCGCGCGCCGCCGGAGCCCACCGCATCGACCAGCAGGCGCACGGCAACGCCGGCACGCGCACGCTCGACGAGCGCGTCGCGCAGCGCCGCCCCGGTCTGGTCCGGCTCGTAGATGTAGTACTCGAGGTGCACGTGGTGCCGCGCCTCGGCGATGTCGGCCAGCAACGCCTGGTATTTCGCGGCGCCGTCGACCAGCAGGCGCACGTTGCGCGCGGATGAAAGCGGCAGGCCGGTGGTCGCCTGCGACAGGCGCGCCAGTTCCACGCCATCGACGTGGCCGGCGTCGACGTCGTCCGCCTTGAATCGGCCCCGGCTGCGCGCGCGGCGCAGGCGATGGCGGTGGATCCGCTGCGGTCCGAACACGTGGTAGACCAGCAGGCCGATGTAGGGCAGCAGCGCCAGGCCCAGCAGCCAGCTCAGCGTGGCCACGGGTTCGCGCTTCTGCAGGATGATCCAGCCACCCAGCACCAGCAGGTACGCCAGCCAGGCCAGGGCCAGATACACGCCGAGATGCGGAATGGCCAGCAGCGCCTGCCACGCGTCCCGCAACCAGTCGAACATCGCATGCCCCCGTTGCGCCGCAGTGGCGCCCGCGCATCAGGCTAGCGACAAGTGCGCCAAGCGCAAGGCGTTGCAGCAGCATCGCCTGCCAATTCACCGGCCCTATACGCGGTATCCACGGCGGCTTGCTACCGTATGCGCATGCCGCAGCCACTCCCGCACAACCGGTCCGCGTGCACCGACGCCGTGGCCGGCGCGATGCCAGCCGCGGAACCGCGCGACCACGTTGCGCCAACGGCGGACGCCGACCTCGCGCAGCAGCTGGCTGACTCCCGGGCAGAGCTCGCAGCCACGCAGCGCGATCTCGAGCTGCTGTCGCACGGCGTCTCCCACGACCTGCGCGCGCCGCTGCGCGCGATCGAAGGCTTCGCCGCGCTGCTCGAGCAGCATGCCGCTGCGGACCTGGACGCCACCGCCCGCGACCACCTCGAACGCGTGCGCGCCGCCGCCGCGCGCATGGCCACGCTGATCGACGGCCTGCTGGCGCTGTCGCGCGCCGGGCGCACACCGCTCAGCTGCACCGACGTCGATGCCAGCCTGCTCGCGGAGTGGACGCTTGCCGAGCTGCAGGATGCCGACCCCACGCGCGCGGCCGAGCTGCACGTGCAGCCCGGCATCGTGGTGCGCGCCGACGAGCGCCAGCTGAAGCTGCTGCTGGAGCAGCTGCTGCACAACGCCTGGAAGTTCTCGCGCAGCCGCGACCGGGTGTCGGTGGCGGTGACTGCGGAACGCGTGGGCGACCATGTGCGCATCTCGGTCGGCGACCACGGCACCGGTTTCGATCCCGCGCGCGCCGAACGCATCTTCGAGCCGTTCCAGCGCCTGCACGGCACGGACGAAGGTGGTGGCCACGGGCTCGGCCTGGCCATCGCGCAGCGCATCGCCGAACGCCACGGCGCCACGATCACCGTGGACGCGCGCGCCGGCGAGGGCTGCACGTTCCACGTGCTGCTGCCACGAGGCGAAACGCGCATCGACACGGCCCCCGGCGCACACGGCACCGCGCCATGAGCACGCGGCCGATCCTGCTGGTCGAAGACAACCCCGACGATGTCGAGCTGACGCGCATCGCGTTCGCCGAAGCCAACATCGCCAACGCGCTCACCGTGGTCACCGACGGCGCCGCGGCGCTCGACTACCTGTTCGCGCGCGGCGCGCACGCCGGCCGCGACCCTGATGACCTGCCGTCGATCGTGCTGCTCGACCTGAACCTGCCGAAGGTCGACGGCCGCGAGGTGCTGCAGGCGATCCGCAGCCACGAGCGCACGCGCAGCCTGCCGGTGGTGGTGATGACCACCAGCGCGGAGCCGTTCGATGTCGAGGCCAGCTATGCGCTCGGCGCCAACAGCTACATCCGCAAGCCGGTCGATTTCGGCCAGTTCGTGTGGGCGGTGAAGCAGGTCGGGCTGTACTGGCTGGTGCTCAACCACGGCCGCGAGCCGCACTGAGCAGGCACCGCGGCGTTACGTGCCGGCGGGGAACAGGGCTTCCGCGCGCTGGAACAGGATCCAGCTGGTGGCGATGAACTTGTCGCCGCCCGCCGGCCGGTTGCCGCGATGGGTGTGGGTGAACGCGGTCGGCGCGATCAGCAGGTCGCCGGTGCGCGGCGCCACCTTGCGCTCCTGGAACAGGAACTCGGTTTCGCCCGCGTCGTAGCCGTCGTTGAGGTAGATCGTCCACAGCAGGTGGCGGTGCAGGGTTTCGCACGGCGCGTCGCGCGGGTACAGCTCGCAGTGCCAGTAGGGATAGCCGCCTTCGTCGGCGCGGTACCACTGCAGGTTCACGCTGCCCGGGCGCAGGCAGGTCATCGCCAGCCGGCCCAGCGCCGCATCGTCCATGGCGGCGATGTCGTCGGCCGCAAGCCGGCGCAGCGCGCCGTCCTCCCCCGGCTGCTGCAGCATCAGCGGCGCGATCAGCGCCTGCGGGTAGCGCCGCAGGTACGCGAGCAGGCCGCCGTACACCGCGACATTGAGCGCCTGCTCCACGTCCGCCCAGTCGGGACGTCCCGTCAGCGCGATGTCGCGACTTTTCTTCAGCTCGGGAAACACGCCGCTGCCGACGCGCCCCGGCTGCAGCGCGTCGCTGGCGCGGATGCGTTCGACGATCGCCGCGCAGGTCGCGGCATCCAGCGCGCCGGGGGTGACCTCGATGAAGTCGTGGGTGGCGCCCATCGCCGCGTCAGCCGATCGCGGAAGTCATGCGGTGGTCGCGACCGCGTTCGCGGCGTCGTGCTCGCGATGCTGGCGCGTGGCCAACTCGACCTCGGCCTTCGACCCCAGGAACACCGGCACGCGCTGGTGCAGCGTGGTCGGCGCGATGTCGAGGATGCGGCCGCGGCCATCGGTGGCGGCGCCGCCGGCCTGCTCCACCAGCATCGCCATCGGGTTGGCCTCGTACATCAGCCGCAGCTTGCCCGGCTTGCCCGGGTCCTTGCGGTCCCAGGGATAGATGAAGATGCCGCCGCGGGTGAGGATGCGGTGCACGTCCGCGACCATCGACGCCACCCAGCGCATGTTGAAGTCCTTGCCGCGCGGGCCTTCGCGGCCGGCCAGCAGTTCCTCCACGTAGCCCTGCATCGCCGGCTCCCAGTGGCGCTGGTTGGACATGTTGATGGCGAACTCGCGGGTCTCGCCCGGGATGCGGATGTCGCTGCGGGTCTGCACGAATGCGCCCTGCTCGCGGTCCAGCGTGAACGCATGCGTCCCTTGGCCGATGGTCAGCACCAGCGTGGTCTGCGGGCCGTACACGCAGTAGCCGGCGGCGACCTGCGCGGTGCCCGGCTGCAGGAAGTGCTCGTCGCCGACCGTCTCCACGTTTTCCGGGCAGCGCAGCACCGAAAAGATGGTGCCCACCGACACGTTGACGTCGATGTTGCTGGAGCCGTCCAGCGGATCGAACAGCAGCAGGTAGGCGCCACGCGGATACGCGTCCGGGATCGGCTGGCAGTGCTCCATCTCTTCCGAAGCGCAGGCGGCGAGATGGCCGCCCCAGGCATTGGCCTCGAGCAGGATCTCGTTGGACAGCACGTCCAGCTTCTTCTGCGCCTCGCCCTGCACGTTGACGCTGTCGCCGCCCGCGGCCGAGACCGCATCGCCCAGCACCCCGCCAAGCGCGCCGCGCCCGACCGCCACCGAGATCGACTTGCAGGCGCGCGCCACCACCTCGATCAAGAGCCGCAGGTCGGGCTCGATGTGCCCGGCGCGCTGCGCCTCGATCAGGTGGCGGGTGAGGGAAACGGGACCGGAAGCAGCCATGGCGTGACGATTCTCGACGACGGACCAGCGCGCATTGTCGCCCAAGGGCGGCGCGGCTGCAGGCCGGGCGTCGCGGTCGAGGCGTGCCGCTAGCGCCGGTCGAACTCCCATTCGAACCCGAGCAGCCAGCCGCGTCCGCCGCCCGGCTCGTAGAACCGGCCGTTGCCTTCGTTGACGATCACCGAGCCGACATGCTCGCGGTCGAGCAGGTTGTCGACGCGCGCGAACACGCGCACCGGGCCGGCCGCCGTCGGCCAGCGCCGCGAGGCCTCGACGTGCAGCAGGCCGTAACCGGCTGCCGACTCGCTGCCGGCATCGTTGACCATCACGTCGCCCATGGCCTCGGCCTCGAACGCCGCGCTCCACGGACCACCCTGCCACTGCAGGCGCGCGAAGGCGTGGCGCTCGGGCACGCCGGGGATGCGGCCGGCCATGTCCGTGCCACCGCCCGCCGCCGCGCCGCCGCGGAATTCCGCTTCCAGCTGCGTCGCCGCCAGCTGCAGGTCCCAGGCGTCACCCAGAGGCTGCAGCAACGCCAGCTCCACGCCCTGGCGGCGCGCACTGCCGGCGTTGCGGTAGCTGCTGCGCCCCGCGACATTCGTGGCCACCGCGATCTCGTCATCGGTGTCGGCGCGGAACAGCGCCGCCTCGAGCAGGCCACCGGTGGGCGTGCGCCACTTCAGGCCGAGCTCGTGGTTGTCGCTGACCGCCGGGCGCAGCCCGAAGGCGAGGCCCGCGCCGCCATCGCTGCGGTACGACAGCTCGTTGAAGGTCGGCGTCTCGAAGCCGCGTCCGACCGAGGCGTACAGCCGCAGGTGCTCCGACGGCGCGAAGGTGATGCCGGCCACCGGCGAGGTTTCCGCATAGTCCACGCGCCCGCTGTCGTCCGGATTGCCTTCGGCGACGTAGCGATCGCTCGAGGTGAAGCCGACCTCGCTGTGGCGTGCACCCAGCAGCAGCGACCAGCGCGGCGCGAACTGCCACCAGGCCTGCGCGTAGAGATCATCGGTCTCCACCTCGTTGCGCTCGTCGCGACGCAGCGCACCGCGCACGCCGAGCGCGTCGCCGACGAAGTTCTCGAAGCCGCGCCGCCGCTGCCGCTGGCGCTCGCCGCTGGCACCCGCCGAGAGCTCCAGCGGTCGCGCGGCCAGGCTGCCGCTCCACGACCAGCGCGCATCGAAGCCCGCGTAGCGGTTGTCGAGATCGATCACCCCGCCCGAATGCAGCGGATTGCGCTGCGGCGCCGCCGGGATCGGCAGCACCTGCATCACCTCGCGGTCGCCGCCCCAGGCCGAGAGGCGCAGCGCGTGCGCATCACCCAACCCGTGCTCGTAGATCGCGCCGCCCTGCGACTGGCGCACGCTCTTGCGCGTGTCGAAGACGTAGGCATTGGCCACCGCCTGCCGCGGATCGTCGCGCATCTGCGCCGCGGTCAGCCCGAGCGGATCCTGCGCCTCGGGGATGTCGACGTGGTTGAGGACGAACGTGAGCTTGCGGCGCCCGCCCAAGTCTACGCCCAGCTTGAGGTTGGCCACGTCGCGCCGCGCCGCCGAATGGTCGCGCCAGCCGTCGGTATCCAGGCGCGAGACCGCGAAGTTGTAGCCGACGATGTCGTTGCCGCCAAGCAGCCGCGCCGCGCCGGTCCACGTGCCGTCGCTGCCGACCGTCGCCCGCAGCCGCCACGGATCGCCGGCCTGCCCGTCGGCGCTGTGGATCGACACCACGCCGCCCGACGAGTTGCCGTGCAGCGCCGAGAACGGACCACGCAGCACCTCGATGCGCTCCGCGCCGGCAAGGCTGAAGTGCGACAGCTGGCCCTGGCCATCCGGCATCGACGCCGGAATGCCGTCCGCATACAGCCGCAGTCCGCGCACCCCGAACGTCGCGCGCGCGCCGAAGCCGCGGATCGACAGCTGCGTGTCCTGCGCCAGGTTCTGCCGGTCACGCGCGAGCAGGCCCGGGATGCCACGCAGCACCTCGGAGACATCGGCGCTGGCGTTGGAGCGCTCGCCGGAGAGATCCACCGTGGCCGTGGAGGCGGGCGTGTCGAAGGCTGGCACCGTGCGCAGCCGGGTGGCTTCGACGATGACGCGGTCGAGGGTGGTGGGGGAGGCAGCCTCAGGCTGCCGAGGGCTGTCGGCCGGCGCGGCATGGGCGACGGCGGGGACGACGAGGGCAAGCGCAAGCGCCCGCGCGAGGGCGGAAAGCAGGGGAGAAGTCATCCGCGTATTGTCCCCCGCGCAGGCGTGCACGGCGGGTCGGGGGACGGAACACTGCGGAACGGACGCTCCGTCGGGAGCGTGGGTGCCTGTGCCGCGCCCGGCAGGTCGCCGGGCGACGCCCTCAGGCGTCGGCGTCGGTCGGCCAGCCCTCGCCGGTGCCGCGCTGGAGCACGGTGTCGGTCTCGAGCACCGTGCCGGCCGGAATCGCGTCCTGGGTGGCCAGGCGCGCATAGACCGGCGTGAAGTCCGGCCGCGTCGCGTCCATCAGCTGCTCGAAGCTGTCGATGACGAAATAGGTCTTCTGGTAGCTGTCGATGCGGTAGCGCGTGCGCATCACCCGCTCCAGGTCGAAGCCGATGCGGTTGGGCGCCGCCGACTCCAGCGCATGCACCGACTCCCCGCTCGATGACACGATGCCGCTGCCGTAGATGCGCAGGCCGTCGGCCTCGCGGATCAGCCCGAACTCGACCGTGTACCAGTACAGCCGCGTCAGGTTCTGCAGCGCATCCGGCCCGATCGCGTGCGCCTTCACCCCGCCGCGCCCGTAGGCGGCCATGTAGTCGGCGAACACCGGGTTCATCAGCAGCGGCACGTGGCCGAACAGATCGTGGAACAGGTCCGGCTCCTCGATGTAGTCGAGCTGGTCCGGCCGGCGGATCCACCACGTCACCGGGAAGCGCCGGTTGGCCAAGTGCTCGAAGAAATCGAGCTCCGGCAGCAGGCCCTCCACGCCGATCAACGTCCAACCGGTCGCCTTCTCAAGCACCGCGTTCAACTGCGCGTAGCGCGGAATACGGTCCGGCGTCATGCCCATCGCATCCTGCGCACGCAGGAACTCGCTGCTGGCGCGGCCGACCAGCAGCTCGCGCTGGCGCGCGTAGAGCGTGGCCCACGTGGCGTGGTCGTCGGCGGAATAGTCGTCCCACGGCTGCTCGACGATGCCCGTCGCGTACACCGGCACCTTGCCCTTGTCGGTGTGCAGGTTCTCGACGCGGCGCGGCTGGGACTGGCTGGACATGGCGGACTCCTGGCGGCACGGCAGATGCAGGGCCGGCGCGAAAGACGGTGAAAAAGGCACGACCTGAAAGACTCTAGCGCCGAAACCCCGCAACATGGTTGTGTCTGTTGCGTCATAATGCGGCTTCCGTGCAACAATCAACCGTGTGTAGCGTTGTCGCTGCAACAACAGAGAGCCTGCGGCAAGGTGAGCGCTCGAATGGCGGTGCGCTGGCTCGGCATCCGACACCACGGCAGCCTTCGCCGGCGCAGGCCCGAGTCCGACGCCGGCCCGCACCGCCACCGTCGCCCACGGCCTTACGGAGCCGACCCATGCCCACCGCCGACCTCGACCGCATCGACCTGCAACTGCTCGCCGAACTGCAGACCCGCGGCCGCTTGAGCAACACCGAGCTGGCCGAACGCGTGCACCTCTCGCCCTCCGCCTGCCTGCGGCGCGTGCAACGGCTGGAGCGCGACGGCGTGATTGCCGGCTACCACGCGCACGTCGACCCCGAACACCTGGGCCTCGGCCTCGCGGCCTTCGTGCGCATCCGCCTGAAGCGCCACGACGCCCCATCGGTGGCCGCCTTCGCCAGCGCCGTCAACGCCTGGGACGAAGTGGTCGCGTGCCACGCCCTCACCGGCGACATGGACTACCTGCTGCAGATCGCCGTGCGCGACCTGGAACATTTCTCGCGTTTCCTGCTGGACCGCCTCCTCGGCCAACCCGGCGTGGGCGACGTGAACTCGAGCTTCGTGCTGCGCACGGTGAAGGCGTTCCGGGGGCTGCCGCTGCCGCGTGGGTGAAGCGTCAGTAACGATCGAGTGGACTCAAGACACCACCGGCGCCGCGACCCAACACGTGCGTATAGATCTGCGTCGTGGCGACATCCTTGTGTCCCAGCAACTCCTGCACCGTGCGGATGTCCTGGCCGGACTCGATGAGGTGCGTGGCGAACGAATGCCGCAGCGTGTGGCAGGTCGCCGGCTTGTCGATGCCGGCCGCCACCCGCGCCGACTTGACCGCGCGCTGCAGCACCGCCTCGTCGATGTGATGGCGCCGCAGTGCACCGGTGCGCGGATCCGCCGAAAGCCGCGTGGCCGGAAACACGTACTGCCACCCGAACTCCCGCGCCGCATTGGGATACTTGCGCCCCAATGCATGTGGCAGCCACACCTCCCCGCACCCCGCCTGCAGGTCGCCGGCGTGCAGCACGCGCACCTTCTCCAGCTGTTCGCGCAACGGCACCTCCACCTTGCGCGGCAGCGGCACCCGGCGATCCTTGCCACCCTTGCCATTGCGCACGCAGATCTCGCGGCGGTCGAAATCGACATCCTTCACCCGCAGCCGCACCGCCTCCATCAGGCGCATCCCCGCGCCGTACAACAGCGACGCCATCAGGCCAACCTGCCCATCGACCAGCGCCAACAGGCGCCGCACTTCGTCGTGCGACAACACCACCGGCAGCTTCTTGGGACGCTTCGCCCGCGTCACCGACTCCATCCACGGCAGGTCGATGCCCAGCACCTCCTTGTAGAGGAACAGCAGCGCGGACAGCGCCTGGTTCTGCGTATTGGCCGCCACGTCATGCCGCACCGCGAGCGTCGACAGGAAGCCCTCGACCTCCAAGGCACCGAGCTCCCGAGGATGGCGCCGAGCGTTGGCCAGCACGAAGCGCCGCGCCCAGCTCACATACGCCCGCTCGGTGCGGATGCTGTAGTGCTTGGCACGACAGCGGGCGCGGACCTGATCGAGAAGGCGTGGGGGTGGCGCGTTGGCGGGTGCGCGGGCAGGTGGTGTCGACGCCGACACAGCTGCGTCGCGTTGCCGAGCCGGAGCCGACCGGCGATCCTGAGAATCACCGGGTACCGCCGCATCCTTGCGGTGATACGACATAGCACTCCATTCCTGCAGTATTTCCCGGAATCATTACCGCAGACGAGCCATGCAAAAATAAGCCAAGCACTTGATCTGGAATGGGTTGCAGCGGGATCAGCTTGTCAGACAAGGTGCGTCAGTAACGGATTACACTTCGTTTCTGGAATCTACTAAGTGTTAGGCCCGCTTGGAGAACACACTATGGGCTGGCTGATCACAAAGTACCTGCTCACTGCTGCGGTCGTCGTCCTTGTGTCGGAGGCAGCAAAGCGGAGTGACAAGCTCGGCGGGTTCATTGCTGCGCTCCCGCTGGTGACATTCCTTGCGCTCATCTGGCTCTACGTTGAGAAGCAGCCGCAAGCCAAGATTTCCAACCACGCCTGGTACACGTTCTGGTACGTGGTGCCAACACTGCCCATGTTCCTGGCGTTCCCGCTCCTTCTGCCTCGTCTCGGCTTCTGGCTTACCATGTTGGCCAGCGCTGGAATCACAGTAGTTTGCTTCGGGCTATTCGCATTGCTGGTCCGTCAGTTCGGCATCCAACTGCTGCCGTGAGCGGGCCTAACAATTCATTCAAGCCGACGCCGCTTCGCGGCGCGGCTTAATTCAGGTGTTAGGCCTCATGACAGAACTTCTCACGTGTGAGCATCTACAAGGGATCGAGTCACTGGCTCGGTCTTCTGGCATTGAGGTCGGCGCATCAGGGGACTGGTGGGGTAATGGCGCAGTACAAAGCGTCTATTTCAATTGTGTGATTTCCCAAGAGCGTATCGAGAGCTTGTTCCAACTCCCAACCTTCGTTGAGTGGTATGAGTACGATGGCCGCGTAGCGGGTCATGAGGCTGGCTTTCACTGCAAGCAATGCAACTCTCAGCTTGTCGGTGGGGCCCCGAGCTATGGGGGCAAGGTATGGCCTTCGCATTGAGGCCTAACAATTCATTCAAGCCGAAGCCGCTTCGCGGCTCGGCTTAATTCTGGTGTTAGGTGCCGGTGAGAATTATGCGCAAGCTGATACTGACAAGCCTTCTTCTGCTCGCAGCATGCAGCACACGGCTTGAACTAGCTGTAGCTCCGAACACACAGATCTCGGTTCGTGACGGCACAAAGGCTCAACACATCCAGCCTGGAACCCCCGCATATCAAGAACTCGAGAACTGGATGGCGCGGAACCAGACTGGCTGGTCGAAGTATTACGCCACTACTCCCAGCGGTGGAATATTTGTCTCGGACGGCAACATGACCCTTCAGTTCGTTGGTGGCAGCGTTCTCACACATCACAACGGACAACTTTGGACCAAACATGTTCAAGAGTCGGACTATCAGTTCCTGCGTAACAACTCGCCCGGCACCTAACAATTCATTCAACCCGATGCCGCTTCGCGGCACGGGTTAATTCAGGCGTTAGCGCTCTTGAAAGTCATATCGGCCATTCGTTCGCTCTTTAGATCAGCCGGCGGCTGGTGGTCGCATTTTGCTGTCATGTCAGATAACGACGGGTTTGTTGTGAACGAGTCATTGCGCGGCAATAGCTCAACTAGTCGTAGCTCACCCTGGCGCAACGTCAGCGCCGTTTGCTTCGTTGACGGAGGTCTTGGCAGCGATTGCTTCTACGTATCTACGCGAGAGGTCGCTGAGCCAATCATGGTCCCAGTTGAGGCAAGTGGCGGCCTCGCGTTCTGGGAGGAGCTGAAACGACGCGATCTGTTTCCTGCTGGACTGTCAGGCCGAGCGGTACAGTCCGCAAGATCAGGCGCTCAGTTTTGGTGGCCTCCCGAGGCGAGCGCTAACAGTTCATTCAAGCCGACACCGCTTCGCGGCGCGGCTTAATTCAGGCGTTAGGCCGCTCATGGGGAACCACTATGAATCGAGCTAGAGCCATCGCAGCATTGGTCGCTCTACTCTCCAGTGGATGGGCTGTGCCGCTTTGGGTCTCTGTGGGTGTCTACACGGACTTCTGGCAGAAGCAGGTGTGGCCGGTAATACATGGCAATTACCCACTGACGTCCTTCCCCAATCTGGAGATTGCTGCCACGCTAGCCCGCATATCCATCGCGTGGCTAGGGCTGGCAATAGCATTCTGGTCCTTTGTAGGCTTCTCGCGCATCGCTTCTCGGCGAGCGGCCTAACAATTCATTCAAGCCGACGCCGCTTCGCGGCGCGGCTTAATTCAGGCGTTAGGTGGCTATGAGAGTCCGTCGAAAGATGCCTGCCCACAAAGTCTTCCTCTCAGCATTGGCGAGTATGTTGCTCCTCTCCTCTTGCACTCCAGGAGAGCACGCTTTTCTGACGGTTCAACTCTGCCTTGCGAATGACCGCGGCGTAGACTTGTTCAAGCAGACACTTCAGTCCGTTGCGCGTGATGAGCGTATGCGCTACGTCGACGGAAGCAAATCTACTGCAGATGACCTTAAAGTCATGGGCGCCACCGGAACGAATATGCACACAGACGGGAGGCTAATCCATGTCGGGGTTGAGGCAGATGCTGGTCATGGACTGACGGCAGGCAACATGGGCCTCAATCCCTACGACGTTGCTGTAGGGTTTTCTCGTGGCCGGGACATTGATGCAGCCCATACCTTTTCAGGCAAGGTCATTGCACGGCTAGAGAAGCACTGGACAGTAAAGGTCGTGCCGAAGGACTCTGGAGCATTCCCAAACCCGGAATGCGCTCAGGGAACGGCAGCGCCACCTAACAATTCATTCAAGCCGACGCCGCTTCGCGGCGCGGCTTAATTCAGGCGTTAGGCCCCATAGGAAGCAGCGATGGCAGCCACAGTTTTTGCAGCGGTAGCAAATTCGATACAGATCGTGTCTCGCCTGCGCGAGATCAATAAGAACGTCGAGAACTCGGAGTTCAGCAACGCGCTCGCCGACCTTGGCTTAGAGCTTGCTCAGCTCAAGTCCGCATTGGCGACCGTGCTGGACGAGAACACCAGGCTTAAGGCGCAACTGGCCGCAGTCGAAGCACCTAAGCCGGACCTCCAGTTCAAGGCAGGGGCCTACTTCAAGGACGGCTCCGACGGGCCGTATTGCTCGGGGTGCTACGACACTAGCGGCAAGTTGGTGCGCTTGTCTCCGGTTCCCGCCAAGCTAAGTCATATTGCTTCGCACCTTTGCCCTGTGTGCAAGGCTCCATATGCGGGCACTGGGGCCTAACAATTCATTCAAGCCGATGCCGCTTCGCGGCACGGCTTAATTCTGGCGTTAGGCGCGTCTTCATCTATTTCGCCGAGGTGTCATCTATGCCAGCCAAGGCCCTACAGCTCTCCACCTTCTTCGTGGTCACGATCTTCGCGACCGCATGCACGAGCGAAATCGACAGGGAGGAGTGCATCCGTGAGTACGCGCAGAGGGGTGGGACTGATCAAATAGTTCGCTGGGGCTACCAGCTTTGTGGAACAGCTACTGATGCAAGCTCCAGCGACGAAGAACGAGAACAGGCTCTCTGTGCGGCAAAGCAGATCCCCTCCACACCGTCTGAGCTAGCATTCAAGCACGTAATTCAGAACTGCCGAGAAACGTGAGGTGCAGAACGATACGGGACGCGCCTAACAATTCATTCAAGCCGACACCGCTTCGCGGCGCGGCTTAATTCAGGCGTTAGGCCGCTAAGCGTCACATCGTGGCAAAGGGGGAAAGGATGAACTACACACGGAGGGAGACGAGGTGAAAATCGCACCGCTGCTACTTATGCTCTTGCTGCACTCGAATCAGTTGCTCGCTGCAGACGCAGGCTTCGATCATCTTCAGATAGATTCTAGTTCGTGCACATTAGTGGAATCCGGCAGCAGAAACAGCCAGGTCGTTTGGGCTGGAGAGAAGACACACAGTATGTGTAGCGTCAGGGTAAGCACTGCTGAGTTCTCTCAGAAGTACCAATTTTGCGCGTTATCCGGGATCATTGGATCACGGGGCAACAATGTGATGTGCGAGTTTGGATACTCAGATCAACAGAAAAGACGAGTTTTCTTCATGAGCGCTGGGGACAACCTTTGCCAGTTTGTCTGCGTGAGAAAGTAGGCCAATGGAAGCTCCAGCTCAGACTCGATGGGGCGCCTCGTAATTTCTAGCCAAGTGCGGAATATTCTGTCTAACTGATAATTCGCGAGGACATATGAAAGAAAGGCCTCTAACCGCTCCGTTAAAGATTCTCGCCGTTTTTATCATCCTTTACGTAGTGCGCGACCTCATGAACGGACTCATTGCCTACGGCGATGCGCGCCTTTCCGGAATACCCCCGAATGCGGTTCTTCAAGTTCTAACGCATCCGGTAGCTGCATATCAGGTGTTCATTCAGCTGTTTTTGGCTGGATTGTGCTTTCTTCTGCTGTACAGCTTGTTAGAGCGGAGAGAATCATTCCGTTGGATGTTTCTTGCATATTTTCTCCTGTCCCTCACTGGGCCTGCAGCTGGATTCTTATTTGCCGAAAGCTTAGAAGAAGTCACATATGCGAGAGACGGAGTGATAGTGGCAGCGGTGCTCATGGTTCCGTGGTTGATCTATCTATTCACATCGAAACGTGCTCGAGAAGTTTTCTCTAGAGATGCGCGTGAAGGTAGATAGGAACGGTGTCCCGCAAACTTTAGCAAAGTCGCTTAATAATTATTCCAATCCGGCATCGGTTCGCAACGCGCCATAGTTCCGGCGTTAGGCCTCAACTTCGTCGCCTAGGGAAATAGGAATGCGCCTAATACAGAAGGAATGCTATATTTGCCATCTGACGTTCTCCACATCTGGGCTAACTAAGCACGTTAAGGCAGATCACGGCTTGACGATGTCCAAGTACAACGCACTGCTAGAACTGGCTAAAGAAGTTAACCAGAAGAACGGTAAGAAGTTGAGATTCGAAGATCGGCGCGTGACTCATGCAATGCCGACGGGCCGGCTTCCCGACCACTACGACAACAGGACCCCAAGGGCTGCTCCAAGTAGACGCACAGTGGGCGCGTACGGTATGGGAAAGCGCAGGTAGGGCGCGGCCTAACAAATCATTCAAGCCGATGCCGCTTCGCGGCACGGCTTAATTCTGGTGTTAGGCCGCTTTGGTGGCATCATGGACTGGCTCAACATTGACCTTCTAATTCCGGTCGCAGTTGCTGGCGGGGTGGTCGTTGGCGGTGCACGCCTGATCAATTCGAAGAGCCCGTCACTTGCCACGAGGGTTTTAATTGGTCTGATCTTGCTAGGTATAGGAATTGGCTGCGGCTACTACTTGATCTATATCGTGCAGAACTTGCAGCAGCATCCACTCCTATTTGGCCTAGCCGCCGGCGCTACTGGGCTAGGCATTAACCAGGCTGCTGCCCCGTTAAGGATCGCGTTTGGCAGCGCGGCCTAACAATTCATTCAAGCCGATGCCGCTTCGCGGCACGGCTTAATTCTGGCGTTAGGGCTCATGACCAATCTGCGCGTCCATCCGGCTGTAGCTGCACTGCTACTGGCGATCCCGCTCGTAGGAGTGGCGTCGGACCCGGACCGCATTGAGATTGCGGTCCTGGCAAAGAGCAGAGCCAACCTGATCGGCCAGTCGGTCGTTACGCACGGATGCTTGGTCAATACGCCCCATGGAAGCTTTATCGAGCCATGTGGCAGCAACGATTGGCGCGAGCTCGTGGGTGTGTTTGACCCCGCGGACAGAGGCTTAGCTGCATTCAGCGAGCTGGGCATCGACTTCTCCAGTCACGTCGAAGCAGATTTCATGGGCGTAGTGGTGGAAAGAGATGTGAGATGGCCAAAGGCGGGTAAGCGAATTTTCTTTAGGATCGATTCGGTTACAAACACTTCGCCGTATGAGCCCTAACAATTCATTCAAGCCGACGCCGCTTCGCGGCGCGGCTTAATTCAGGCGTTAGCGCTCTTGAGAGTCATATCGGCCATTCGTTCGCTCTTTAGATCAGCCGGCGGCTGGTGGTCGCATTTTGCTGTCATGTCAGATAACGACGGGTTTGTTGTGAACGAGTCATTGCGCAGCAATAGCTCAACTAGTCGTAGCTCACCCTGGCGCAACGTCAGCGCCGTTTGCTTCGTTGACGGAGGTCTTGGCAGCGATTGCTTCTACGTATTTACGCGAGAGGCCGCTGAGCCAATCATGGTCCCAGTTGAGGCAAGTGGCGGCCTCGCGTTCTGGGAGGAGCTGAAACGACGCGATCTGTTTCCTGCTGGACTGTCAGGCCGAGCGGTACAGTCCGCAAGATCAGGCGCTCAGTTTTGGTGGCCTCCCGAGGCGAGCGCTAACAGTTCATTCAAGCCGACACCGCTTCGCGGCGCGGCTTAATTCAGGCGTTAGCGCTCTTGAAAGTCATATCGGCCATTCGTTCGCTCTTTAGATCAGCCGGCGGCTGGTGGTCGCATTTTGCTGTCATGTCAGATAACGACGGGTTTGTTGTGAACGAGTCATTGCGCGGCAATAGCTCAACTAGTCGTAGCTCACCCTGGCGCAACGTCAGCGCCGTTTGCTTCGTTGACGGAGGTCTTGGCAGCGATTGCTTCTACGTATTTACGCGAGAGGCCGCTGAGCCAATCATGGTCCCAGTTGAGGCAAGTGGCGGCCTCGCGTTCTGGGAGGAGCTGAAACGACGCGATCTGTTTCCTGTTGGACTTTCAGGCCGAGCGGTACAGTCCGCAAGATCATGCGCTCAGTTTTGGTGGCCTCCCGAGGCGAGCGCTAACAGTTCATTCAAGCCGACACCGCTTCGCGGCGCGGCTTAATTCAGGCGTTAGCGCCCATATCGACTCTCAAGGAGTGCCAGTGAGCAAGCCCATCATTTTTGCCATGGTCTGTATGCTGCTCGCCGGTTGCGTGCAAAGTGCCGCTAACCTTAGGGTAAATGAGTCGGCGGGGGTGGCGACATTCACTACGAGCAAGTCTGTCGCTGATGCCTACGCCATCATTCAATCCAATGCCGTCCATTGTTGGGCTGACGCAGCAAATTACATCATTGCTAGTGCACCACCATCGCCTGCTAGGCCGCCTTCGATCCAGATAAACAGCTCATTGGGGCACTTGATGTCGGTTGTGGATTTCGCGAAGTCGGAAGAGGGCACTAGGGTGAATGTAAAGATTGGCTACACCTTGGGCAATCGTTCCAGAACGTCAGACTGGCAACGTGCTTTGAGCTCTTGGCTCAGCGGAGCAGACATGAACTACTGCCCCAGAATGCCGTGATCGGCGCTAACAATTCATTCAAGCCGACACCGCTTCGCGGCGCGGCTTAACTTAGGCGTTAGGTGCCATGTCAGATCGCGCGGTAATCCTGGCTCTTTCTCTCGTAATCTTGACGGGCTGTGGACAGCTGCTCGGCCTTGAGCTTCCTGCGGACAGGCCGCTTGTGTTGAATATCCACTCAAACGGATCACCGGTACAAACGTGCCGCATCGCCCCAGGGTCGCCTGAGTTCCGGCAGCTTGACGCACTGCTGATCGCCAACCGAGATGGGTGGGACTCAACACCCGCCAGTTATTTGCCTTCGGTCGTCGTCTCTGGTGACGGCTTTAGCATCAACTTCCTTAGAGACTTCGCAGTGGCTAACTATGCTGGCGGCCAGCTCAAGCATCCCGTTCCAGCATCCGCATACGCGTTCCTCAGGTGCGTAGATGGCACCTAACAATTCATTCAAGCCGACGCCGCTTCGCGGCGCGGCTTAATTCAGGCGTTAGGTGCGCACGGGGAGTCCTATGAGTCCGAAGCAAGAAGAGCGCATTCTCAAAGGACTGCTTAAGGCCTTGGATACGGCGAGCGTGAAGCCTAGGAGCTGGGGCTTCTGGCTGAGTACCGGCGTGGTCTGGCTAGGCTCCGCGGCCCTTTTCCTTGTGGTGTTCCACTATGGTGGTCCGCTTCGGTGGCTTCATTACTTGCTCGCGATTGGCACATTCATTCTTGGGGTCGGATTTGCGTACGACCTATACAAGTCAATGTTTCACGAGCAGTGGCCGGTCATGGCGCGTTACGTAGATCGAGAGCAAGTGGAGCGCAGACTTGCAGCACTGCGCACCTAACAATTCATTCAAGCCGACACCGCTTCGCGGCGCGGCTTAATTCAGGCGTTAGGCCGCGGGGAGAATTCAATGGGACCCAACGAAATTCTAGGCGTCGTTGCTGCAGTGGGCCTGCTTGCTGTACTGGCGGGATGCTGGAGAATGATGCGCGCATTGCGGACGCGGAGCAGCCAAGTTCTGTTTTTCTCGCTTCTGTCATCTTTCGCGTGGCTCTTCGTCTCAGATGCGATCTTCCGTGTTGTCTTCTACTACTCAGATCTGTCGCGCCCGACTCCTCTCCAGAACTATGTCTACCTGGCCATAGACGTCGTAGTGCCAGCACTACTCATGCTTTGCGCGTCTGCAAGCTTCTGGCTGGTCGCGAGCTCGGTGTCGCGGCCTAACAATTCATTCAAGCCGACGCCGCTTCGCGGCGCGGCTTAATTCAGGTGTTAGGCCTCTAGGAGCATCGCGCTGTGAAGAAATTCAATCCTTCATCAAATCACCCAGATCGTGCGCTACAGGCTTGGCAGATCCTGGTCGCGGCCGCGATGAACCGCCAGACTTTCACCTATAAAGGTCTCTCGCAGCTGATGTACCAGAAAGATGCTGCCGGCGTTCTAGACAAGATTCTTGGGCACATCGCCTTCTTCTGCAGCGACAACAAGTTGCCCGCTCTTACGTCAATTGTTGTTGGCAAAGCTCGCGGCACTCCGGGCGCGGATATTCCGGTTGCCCCAAAGGTCATGGACCGTGAACGAGAGAAGGTCTACAACTATGACTGGTACAACGTCTACCCACCGTTGCCCAAGCAGCTTGCCGACTCGTTTGCCAGCAACGGCTAGGCCTAACAATTCATTCAAGCCGAACCCGCTTCGCGGGTCGGCTTAATTCAGGCGTTGGCCGCTTAGAGCTTCAGTGTGTAGGCCGCGGTGACCTTTCCGCTTGCGGCTTCGTCTGAGTACCAGAGCGCTCGAGTGAGACAATGCGGGTGCGTGTGAGAGCTTCGCTGGGACATCTCGCTCGCGGTGTGAGTCTGTAGCCAGGCATCCTCGGCTTCGTGCGCTGCGCTCTCACTAGCTACATTGCGCTCCGCCCAAGCAGTCGCATCGGCCAGTTCACGGTGTGGGTTCGTGGCCGCGAGGCCGGCGTTTCCCGGCTTCGGATAGGACAATGCCAAGTGCTTGGCCTGCTTGCGGCACCGGCTTCGGGTGACTGCGGGCTTGGTGGCAAGCGGGTCGGCTTCGGCTAGAGTTGGCGTCCAACAGTTCATTCAAGCCGACGCCGCTTCGCGTCGCGGCTTAATTCAGGCGTTAGGTGGCTATGAACCTTTGGTCGCTAGCTGGTGCAGTCGTGTTCGGGGGCGTCTTCGCTCTTTTCGCTTTCTGCGGCGCGGACAGCATTGACTCTCAGACCGTACGTGGCACAGCAGCGTTCTTTCTCTTCGGCTTCTACTGCGCGATCGTGATCTTCGCTACCTCGGGCAAGAAGCGGTCGCTCTCACTGCCGGCTCAAACCTTGCTCGGGGTGGCCTTGTCGTGTGCCGTCGCAGCAATCTTTGGCGCAAGTGGTGAGGGCTACGCCTTGGCGGTAGTATTGGGGCTGATTCTTGGCTTTACCGCTGACCGCTGGGTGGCGCACGTGCAGTTGCCGTAGGCGCCACCTAACAATTCATTCAAGCCGACACCGCTTCGCGGCGCGGCTTAATTCAGGCGTTAGGCTATCACCGAGCAATTAGGGGGTTCGAAAATGAGGGCATGGGGGGTACTGGCTGCAACTCTTTTGCTGAGTTCTTGTGCTTCGGCACCGCCGATTCCACCGGAGTTGCAATACACACCTCCAGTTGGTGACGCATCTTTGCTCGCCACAATCGGCGGAAACATTGTTGACTCTAAAGTTCCGCTCTTCGACAACGAGAACAGTTACACGTACGCGATTGATGGCAAGCGCGTCATGAGCAGAAAGAAGGATTGGGGCTTACCCATTCCTGTTCTGCCTGGTGACAGGACAATTACTGCCGGATTTGAGCAAGGCGTGTATATGGCGTATGCAAAAGTCGATGCAACCCTAGTCGCCGGCCACGCATATCAGATTCATTCCTCGTGCAACACCCGTGGTCTTGGCGCCAAATTTTCGCATTGCGATTTCTGGATTGTCGATAGCGCGACAGGAAAAGCAATATCCGAGATAGCGCGCGGGGCAATCGGCGGCAGGCCACCGGTGGTCTTGTTGCTGCCAAGATAGCCTAACCATTCATTCAAGCCGACACCGCTTCGCGGCGCGGCTTAATTCAGGCGTTGGCCGCTCAGAGCTTCAGTGTGTAGGCCGCGGTGACCTTCCCGCTGGCGGCTTCGTCTGAGTACCAGAGCGCACGAGCGAGACAATGCGGGCGCGTGTGAGAGCTTCGCCGGGACATCTCGCTCGCGGTGTCGGTGTCTAGCTAGGCATCTTCGGCTTCGAGCGCTGCGCTCTCACTAGCTACGTTGCGCTCCGCCCAAGCAGTCGCACCGGCTAGTTCACGGTGTGGGTTCGTAGCCGCGAGGCCGGCTTTTCCCGGCTTCGGATAGGGCAATGCCAAGTGCTTGGCCTGCTTGTGGCACCGGCTTCGGGTGACTGCGGGCTTGGTGGCAACCGAGTCGGCTTCGGCTAGAGTTGGCGTCCAACAGTTCATTCAAGCCGACGCCGCTTCGCGTCGCGGCTTAATTCAGGCGTTAGGTGTTCAACCAGCATCAGGGGGATGCATGAACGAGAAGCAGAGAAAGAACGCCTTCTTCGGCAAGATCGAAGATCGCGAAGCCGCAGTTGATCTCGCAAAAGGGTGTGGCACGGCCTTCCTGGTCGTAGCGGCCTTGCATGCAGCCCTGTCTTACTTCATAGGCTATTCGGTCCTCGTTGACGCCGTTCTTTATGCCATTTGCGGCTATTTCATTCGCGCTAAACACAGCCGGGCCGCAGCGATCGTTGCTCTACTTCTTGCAGCTATTGGTCTTGTCGTTACCTTCCTCAACAAGGCTGGGCAGGATCTCGGTGGTGGCAACAACGTCTTCCTCGCTCTCATCCTTGCTTGGGCCGGTGTTCGCGCGGTTGAGGCAACATTCAAGCTGCGGGGTAAGTTCTCCATTGCATCGGTTGCGCCGGAGAACACCTAACAATTCATTCAAGCCGACGCCGCTTCGCGGCGCGGCTTAATTCAGGCGTTAGGCGGCAGGGGAAAATCTATGCGATCTGCAGCAGTGTTTTCGTTGGTCCTAGTCGCAGGGTGCGCTTCGGCGTCCCCACCGACGCTTGAAGACATTGGGCTTCGCGTGGCAGGCGAGGCGACGCCATCTTGCGAGTCGGGTCATGAGATATCCCTATCCGACGGTTCCGTCACCATCCGGCCTGGACAGACCATTTGCGTGACTGTCCAAGTTAAAGGCCACTCGGTTATCCCTATTGCGGTAGTGCCTAGCGCAGACTCAGGCAACACCATCGTTCTCAAGTTCTGGCAGGAGCCTGGCACAGGCGACTCAGTCCTCACCGTGCACAATCCCTTGGCGACATTTCTCAGCTATAAGGCGCACATGCTGCGTGCAAGAAGTTCGAGAAGTGAGTACACCAGCAGTTGCCCGGTACTCTCAAAGCGCTTCGGCCTAGAGCACTGGCCCTATGCCATCGCCGAGCTGAAACTATCAGGCTTTGAGTCACTGCCCGAGTCCGAGACGATCACATGCCGGTGACAGAGCTGCCGCCTAACAAGTCATTCAAGCCGATGCCGCTTCGCGGCACGGCTTAATTCTAGTGTTGGCCGCTAAGAGCTTCAGGGTGTAGCCCGCGATGGCTCGTCCGCTTGCGGCTTCGTCTGAGCATCAGAGCGCACGAGCGAGACAATGCGGGCGCGTGTGAGAGCTTCGCTGGGACATCTCGCTCGCGGTGTGGGTGTCTAGCCAGGAATCTTCGGCTCCGGGCAGTGCGATCTCACTAGCTACGTTGCGCTCCGCCCAAGCAGTCGCATCGGATAGTTCGCGGTGTGGGTTCGTGGCCGCGAGGCCGCCCTTTCCCGGCTTCGGCCAGGGCGACGCCACGCGGCGGGCGTAGTCGTGGCACCGGCTTCGCGTCGCCGAGGGCTGGTCGCAGGCACCTCGGCTTCGGCTAGAGTTGGCGTCCAACAGTTCATTCAAGCCGACACCGCTTCGCGGCGCGGCTTAATTCAGGCGTTAGGCCGCTATGACAGTGCGTCGCAATGTTATTGCTGCAGTCCTCGTCTTTGGCGGCGCATTGCTGTTCGCCATGTCGCTCACTGGGCTTCTTCTTCCCCTGCTGTATCCCTCGCTAAGTGGCACGTACACCGGCACGTACCTGGTCGTTCCGGTCGCGGTGCCCATCATCTTTGTTGCCGGCTCGTTGCTCGTGCTGGCGGGTTCCATTGCGGCTCGCCGCAGGGTGTTGGGCAAGGCAGCCAGCGGGCACCGCCGTGCCTGCGCGGCCGCTATGCTTCTCACTGCAGCTGCATGGTGCACACTTGGTGCGTCATTCGCGGTCGCTGGAGCGTGGTCAGCGGCCTAACAATTCATTCAAACCGACACCGCTTCGCGGTGCGGCTTAATTCAGGCGTTGGCCGCTCAGAGCTTCAGTGTGTAGGCCGCGGTGACCTTTCCGCTGGCGGCTTCGTCTGAGCACCAGAGCGCTCGAGCGAGACAATGCGGGTGCGTGTGAGAGCTTCGTCGGGACATTTCGCTCGCGGTGTCGGTGTCTAGCTAGGCATCTTCGGCTTCGTGCGCTGCGCTCTCACTAGCTACGCTGCGCTCCGCCCAAGCAGTCGCATCGGCCAGTTCACGGTGTGGGTTCGTGGCCGCGAGGCCGGCCTTTCCCGGCTTCGGCCAGGGGAACGCCACGCGGCGGGCCTGCTTGTGGCACCGGCTTCGGGTGACTGCGGGCTTGGTGGCAAGCGAGTCGGCTTCGGCTAGAGTTGGCGTCCAACAGTTCATTCAAGCCGACGCCGCTTCGCGTCGCGGCTTAATTCAGGTGTTAGGCGCGCATGGAAGCTCTCGAGATCACATTCAAGCTACTGGCGATTCTCTACTCGGTCTGCGGGATCTTACTGCTCGCCCTTACCACCGGTGAGGGGTTCCAGCAGATCTGCATCTATGAAGGTCGAAACCCGCTTGTCGGCGACATGCTTAAGCACTTGGCAAACGGCTCGGGCTTGGCTCTCGTGGTCTGTGGCTTCGCGGCGTTCAAGCTTCCAATTGCCGCGGTGGCCCTGGTTTGGGTATCGTTGGTTTGTCACTTGCTGACAGGGGTCGTGGATTCTGTGGCGAGCCGGGTATGGCCAAAATTTTGCGTGGCCTGCGCCGTCAACTTTGCAGTTCGCGCTTCCGCGGCAGTTGCTCTTACGTTGCTGTACCAGCACGGGTTGCGCGCCTAACAATGCGTTCAAGCCGACACCGCATCGGGCCGCAAACCACATGGCAGGTACAGCTTGCCATGTGCTTCACGCCCCGCTGCGGCGCGGCTTAACTTAGGTGTTAGGCCGCTGGGGAGGGCTGCGGTGAACTTGAACCAAGTGACACTTCCGGCGGTGGACATCGACGCATCCGTCGCGTTCTACAAAGGCATGGGCTTCGCGCTGATCGTCCTCTCGCCCCATTACGCCAGGTTCGAATGTCCTGAGGGCGACGCCACCTTCTCGGTCCACCTGTCAGTCGACCCTTCGGGTGCGAGCGGAGTAGTTGTGTACTTCGAGTGTTCGGACCTAGATGTGCGGGTTGCGGAACTCCAGGGGCGCGGCTACGTCTTCTCCAAGCCACCCACGGATGAGCGCTGGCTTTGGCGGGAGGCTCGGCTCCAAGATCCATCCGGCAACACCCTCTGCCTCTTCTGGGCCGGCCAGAACCGCAAGAACCCGCCTTGGCGCGTCTCGGCAGCGGCCTAACAATGCGTTCAAGCCGAAGCCGCTTCGTTACGCAAAGCACATGGCAGGAAAAGCTTGCCATGTGCTTTGCTCCACTGCGCGTCTCGGCTTAACTTAGGCGTTAGGTGCCAAGGGGGGCGCATCGCATGTCGTCAGGGTTTCTGCTGCTTGCTCTCGCATTCGTAGTCTTCATCGTTCTTGCAGCTCTCAAGAGCAAGCAAGGCGCTGCTGGCTCAGTCGGGCTCCACTACATGCCGGCCAAAACGCTCTTCTCAGCCGCGGAACGTTCGTTCCTCGGCATTCTCGACCAAGCTGTTGGTCCAGAGCATCGCGTTTTTGGCAAGGTTCGTGTCGCTGACGTTGCAGCGGTCAAACCCGGCCTAGGCAACGCTGCTCGCCAAGGTGCCCTCAATCGCATCGCGTACAAGCACTTTGATTTTCTTGTGTGCCGGGCGAGCGATCTAGCCATCGTCTGTGTCGTGGAGCTAAACGACAAATCGCATTCCAGTCGGCGGGCACAGTCCCGAGACGACCTGTTGGTCAAAGTGTGTAAGACCATCAATCTGCCTCTGCTCATGGTTCCAGCCAAGCAGGCATACTCGCCACAAGACATCCGCTCGCAGTTCTTGGCGGCCGTCACTCCGCCGCAAGCGGGTGCGTCGGTTGGCACCTAACAATTCATTCAAGCCGACGCCGCTTCGCGGCGCGGCTTAATTCAGGCGTTAGCGCCCTATGGCAATTGATCAGCAAGCTCGAACATTGTTAGCTCAGTCCACGCGCTGGCTGGTAGGTGCGCGCATCACCAATTATCAGTTTGATGATGCAATTCCAAAGTCAGACGATCCTGCAATCCGGGAGATCTACGGCCAGTTCTTGTGGCTGCTCTACTGCGATCTCCGCGAGCACCGCTTGACTGGCTCTGACAGTCTGGCGCCTGCTCAGAGAGATGTCGCAACTCGCTGCGTTCTATTTCTCAAGTCCGGCTTGCCCTATCCATGGCCAACCCTCTCTCGTCCAATGTCAGCTCTGCTCACTCTTGGCAACCTACTTACGCTCGGCTTGGCCGGACGCATCTACTTCCATCGCCTTTCAGCGGCAGGCGACATGACTTTTTGGCCGTTCTTGTCAGCGTCGCAGTACTCTGCTGCCTTGGATTCGCCCGTTTATTTGTCCGGGGTGGGCGCTAACAATTCATTCAAGCCGACGCCGCTTCGCGGCGCGGCTTAATTCAGGTGTTAGGCCTCATGACACACGACCCCGCTGATCTGGTTTCAGAAGCTCTCCAGGGGCGTTGTGGCTCGCTCACCACAGCCACCCTTGCTGGAGGAAAGAGCATCGAAATCCACAATATCGCTTGGGGTCGCGACATGGGCGAGCTGTTTGATCACATCACCACCAACATTTCGCCGTCGCCGAGCGTCCCACACACCGTAGACGTCTTCACTACGGACAAGGTTTTGGTTTTGATAGCGTCGGAGTCAGGGGCAGTGCTGTACCGCAGGGCCGCGGATGAGGCCTAACAATTCATTCAAGCCGACACCGCTTCGCGGCGCGGCTTAATTCAGGTGTTAGACCTCTAATGAAACTAATCGCGATATTTGCCCTTCTTTTCCCCACCGACGTTATCGCGCATGATTTGGCGCCCGTGGACAAGCCGGAGCTCGCTACTGTTCTCGGCTTACTCGACGAACTGGCAACAACGCCTCCAGCTTCAGATCAGCCGTACATTGTTCGCATCTATGCAGCACCAACTTCTGTTGGTGAGTGCGGTGGCACGGTCGCCTCTTGTCCTGACGTGAGGCTGTTCATGACTGCCTCGCACGGAGATCTTGAGGAGACTCCGGTTCTATATCAACTTCCCACGCAGAAAGGTTGGGAGTTCAAGGGTTGGTCCAGTCCAGTCACTTCGGGTAATACCCGCATGGCAAGCTTTATCGTGCGCACTACGCTGCCAGAGACAAACATTGATCTCGCAGCCCGCAAAGCTTGGCGCCCGCAGGAGTATCGTGTCCTTGTCAGCCCAGAGTCGGCCTCGTATGTTCGACGCTAGAGGTCTAACAATTCGTTCAAGCCGAACCCGCTTCGTTCCGGCAACGGCGCGGCAGAAAAAGCTTGCCACGCCGTTGCCTGCACTACGCAGGTCGGCTTAACTCAGACGTTAGGCGCCATGCCAATAGGTCGCGCAATCCTTAGGAGCGTTACGTTCCTGGCTGGAGCGGTGTTCGCCTTTGCCGGGACGGGCATTCTTGTAGCCATTGGGTCCGGTGACGTGCGGGGTGGGGTGCAGGGTGTCGGGTTCCTCGTGGTCGCAGCGCCTTGCATCGCCTATCCCTTCTCGTCGCGCTTGGCCTCCGCACTGTTTGCTCTCGCTCTGGCAGGCTTCGCAATCTCAATGTTGTTCCTCGCATTCGGTGCAGACATGGCACCAGTTCAATCGACACTGTTCCAGGTCGCGGCCAGCTCCTTCTCGGCTATTCTGGCGCTTAGGTTCTGGCTGGCCCATCGGCGCCATAGGCGCGTCCGTGGCGCCTAACAATTCATTCAAGCCGACACCGCTTCGCGGCGCGGCTTAATTCAGGCGTTGGCCGCTAAGAGCTCGCAAACTGTTGTTCTCGGCTGGCCGCGCATCAGGCTTCACACAAGTATCAGAGCGCACGAACGCGACGTTCTCGGCGCGTGAGAGGGCTTCGGCGGGACCTGCCGCACGCGCGATGCGAGCTGCAATCCCGCCTTTATGGGCTTCGGACTGTGCGCTGCCACCAGTGGGTTCGCGCTTCGACCACGCGGTCGCACTTGGCTGGTCCACGGTGCAGGTTCCCGACCGCGCAGGGGCGATTCTCCGGGTTCGGAGGCAGCGGCGTGGGATTCAAGGCGCAAGAGTGGCGATTCCTTCGGGAGGCTGCCAAGCAGGTGGCAAGCCCCCCAGCTTCGGCTACAGTCGGCGTCCAACAATTCATTCAAGCCGACGCCGCTTCGCGGCGCGGCTTAATTCAGGCGTTGGCCGCTAAGTGCTTCAGCGTGTAGCCCGCGATGGCTCGACCGCTTGCGGCTTCGTCTGAGCATCAGAGCGCACGATCGACACAGCGCGGGCGCGTGCGAGAGCTTCGCCGGGACACCTCGCCCGCGATGCGGTTGTCTAGTCAGGCATCTTCGGCTTCGGGCTCTGCGATTTCACTAGCTACGTTTCGCTCTGCCCACGCAGTCGCATCGGAGAGTTCACGGTGTGAGTTCGTGGCCGCGAGGCCGGCCTCTCCCGGCTTCGGAGAGGGCAATCCCACGTGCTTGGCCTGTTTGTAGCACCGGCTTCGTGCGGCGGCAGGCTCGGTGGCAAGCGGGCCTGCTTCGGCTAGAGTTGGCGTCCAACAATTCATTCAAGCCGACACCGCTTCGCGGCGCGGCTTAATTCAGGCGTTGGCCGCTCAGAGCTTCAGTGTGTAGGCCGCGGTGACCTTTCCGCTTGCGGCTTCGTCTGAGCATCAGAGCGCACGATCGAGACAGCGCGGGTGCGTGCGAGAGTTTCGCCGGGACATTTCGCTCGCGGTGTCGGTGTCTAGCCAGGCATCTTCGGCTTCGTGCGCTGCGCTCTCACTAGCTACGCTGCGCTCCGCCCAAGCAATCGCATCGGCTAGTTCACGGTGTGGGTTCGTGGCCGCGAGGCCGGCCTTTCCCGGCTTCGGCCAGGGTGACGCCACGCGGCGGGCGTCGTCGTGGCACCGGCTTCGCGTCGCCGCGGGCTGGTCCCAGGCACCTCGGCTTCGGCTAGAGTTGGCGTCCAACAATTCATTCAAGCCGACGCCGCTTCGCGGCGCGGCTTAATTCAGGCGTTAGGCGGACATCATGGACTTCCTCGTTCCCGTAGCTCTCGTCGTTGCAGTCCTGGCGGCTCTCATGATCTATCGAAGACTTGCGGCTAACGGAACCACAAGGCAACAGAACGCAAGACTGGTTGAACGGCAGAAGGCAATCCAGTCCGCGATCGACAAGCTCGGATCTACTCTCAAGAGCGGCAGCACCACGATCCAGCAAGGCGACGACGCTATGCGAATTGCACGTGATGCACTTCACCAGCTGGATGCTCAAGGAGACCTTTCGGAGCTGATCGCTGACAATGAGCAGTTCTTCAAGGAGTGGCGGGCATCCCGGGTGTCCGCCTAACAATGCGTTCAAGCCGAACCCGCTTCGTTACGCGGCCCAGGCGGCAGGTAAAGCTTGCCACCTGGTCCACTCCACTGCGCGGGTCGGCTTAACTTAGGCGTTAGGCGCGCTATCGCACCGCATGGAGGCATGAAGTGAAACTAACGGCATCCGAAGTCCGTCATTTCAAGAACGTGTTGTGGGGCACTCGCTTTTGGGCGTGGTTTCGCTGGGTGCTCTTGCTGGTTCTTGGCTACACCGCCGCCGCACACTTCACTGGCTGGAAGCCTTTAGCCCGAACTGACTGGCTGGCCGCAGGCGCGGTCTACCTGCTGGTCGCTTGGCCAGGCTTGTGCCGCACATACGTGTTTCATACGCTTCACCGTGTGGTGGCGCAGGATCCAGAGGCACGGGCACAGCTCGCTGCTGCTGGTGTGAAAGAGTTCGCGTCTGACACGTCGGGTGGGCGCGCCTAACAATGCGTTCAAGCCGACGCCGCATCGGGTCGCAAACCACATGGCAGGTACAGCTTGCCATGTGCTTCACGCCCCGCTTCGGCGCGGCTTAACTTAGGCGTTAGGCCCCTCGATGGCACGTTCTCGGCAAGTTCTCATCGCAGGCATCTTGGGAGTGCTCTCTGCGCTCGCTACTGGCTACCTATTCGTGTCGGCAACAGCGTCGGCCTCATTGCGCTTCTGGCACTGCGGACCGAGCTCCCTGGAGCATCCGGAGGCGTGGTGCCGGACTGGCACTTACCTCCTTCTGGCCTCGTACGGAGCGGCAGCTTTGACACTACTGCTAGGCGTTACAACACTGTGGCTGCATACCCGACGGGCTCGAGGGCCCTAACAATGCGTTCAAGCCGACACCGCTTCGTTACGCAAACCACATGGCAGGAAGAGCTTGCCATGTGCTTTGCTCCACTGCGCGGCGCGGCTTAACTTAGGTGTTAGGCCCCGAGGGCAAGTATGTCGCAAGCTCTGACACAGCCTTACTGGAAGCGCGTCGTGATCGCACTGTGCGCTGCGGCGTTTCTCGTGCTCGCCTGCTCACTGTCGATGCAGCCTCATGTGCTCAAAGAGCCGGAGTGGTTGCTCGCTGTGGCAACCGGAGTGCTAGTCGCCTCCGTCCCAGGAGCAGCGTTGTCTGCGTTGGCCTTCAGGCGAAGCCAGCTTGCCCTTATCCTGGGCGCTCAGTTCTTGACCGTGGTGGCCCTAGCTGCCTGGTTCGGGCTCAGGGCCTAACAATGCGTTCAAGCCGAAACCGCTTCGTTCCGCAAAGCACATGGCAGGTACAGCTTGCCATGTGCTTCGCTCCACTGCGCGTTTCGGCTTAACTTAGGCGTTAGGCCGCTCATGCATCGACTCGGACACTTGGTAGACGGCGATTGGATCGCTCACTCTCATGCCCCGGTCTTCGAATCGGCAGATCGAATTGTCGCGGGCGTTCCTGGCGGCGATCCAGCGGTCTTTGAGCGGATGGTGGAGTGCTTAGAGCCTCCGTACCACTTGCTTTACGTGCTACACACTACGCGCGGCGAGGGCCAGCTGGGGCGGTATAAAAGTCCAGCCCTATCGCTAGCTCAGGTTCATGAGTTCTTGATCACGTTTGGCCCGTTCCTTTCAGCGGATGCTCGCTTTGACCTGTGGGCCTACTCACCGAGCGACAGTGCTACCGTCGTTTGGGACCGCCACAATCAACTGTTTGCCTATGGTCCGCTTGAGAGATTCTCTAAAGCGCTGCGCTCCCTCGGATTCACTCTGGGCCACCCATCAGTTCCAACGCCTCATGAGCACAACTATCGTGCGGAGTTCGATGGTCTGGCTAAGGGCGTCTTGGGTGCGTTCAACTGGCTACACTCTCCGCTTCGGCCAGAGGACGAGCAATGACGCCGCGGCCTAACAAATCATTCAAGCCGATGCCGCTTCGCGGCACGGCTTAATTCTGGTGTTGGCCGCTCAGAGCTTCAGTGTGTAGGCCGCGGTGACCTCTCCGCTGGCGGCTTCGTCTGAGCACCAGAGCGCTCGAGCGAGACAATGCGGGTGCGTGTGAGAGCTTCGCCGGGACATCTCGCTCGCGGTGTCGGTGTCTAGCCAGGCATCTTCGGCTTCGTGCGCTGCGCTCTCACTAGCTACGCGTCGCTCCGCGCACGCAGTCGCAATGGAGAGTCTACGGTGAGGGTTCGTGGCCGCGAGGCCGGCCTTTCCCGGCTTCGGCCAGGGCGACGCCCCGCGGCGGGCGTAGTCGTGGCACCGGCTTCGCGTCGGCGCGGGCTGGTCGCAGGCACCTTGGCTTCGGCTAGAGTTGGCGTCCAACAATTCATTCAAGCCGACGCCGCTTCGCGTCGCGGCTTAATTCAGGCGTTGGCCGCTTAGAGCTTCAGTGTGTAGGCCGCGGTGACCTTTCCGCTGGCGGCTTCGTCTGAGTACCAGAGCGCTCGAGCGAGACAATGCGGGTGCGTGTGAGAGCTTCGTCGGGACATCTCGCTCGCGGTGTGGGTGTCTAGCCAGGCATCTTCAGCTTCGAGCGCTACGCTCTCACTCGCTACGCTGCGCTCCGCCCAAGCAGTCGCATCGGATAGTTCACGGTGTGGGTTCGTGGCCGCGAGGCCGGCCTTTCCGGGCTTCGGCCAGGGGAACGCCACGCGGCGGGCCTGCTTGTGGCATCGGCTTCGGGTGACTGCGGGCTTGGTGGCAAGCGAGTCGGCTTGGGCTAGAGTTGGCGTCCAACAATTCATTCAAGCCGACGCCGCTTCGCGGCGCGGCTTAATTCAGGCGTTAGCTGTCAGGGGAGTTTCATGGCTACGTTGAACGACGCAGACCTTGAGTTTGCAAAGTCTCACATCGAAAGGTTCTACGATTCCGACTTCTTTCCGAAACACTTCGAGTTTGAAGCTCTTTGGAGGTACTGGCCCGAAGTCAAACATGAACTAGGGTCAAAGAATATACCCAAACTTCAAGCGCTCCAGCCGCGCAGCGCAACGATACCCAAAGCGCGGGGGGGCTTCCGGGTTGTCCATCAACTCGAGCCGCTGGAAGCAATTTGCTACACCGCAATGGCGCATCGCGTTTCGCAAGCCGTGGAGTCAAACAGGCCATCGAAGCGCAAGCGAGTTGCGTGCTCCTACCGGATCAAGATTGAAAACGGCAGCTTCTTCGCGCATGGCTCTGGCTGGCGGAACTTCAGTAAAAAAAGCGCCGAAATGGCAGCAAGCTACAAGCACGTAGTCACAACGGACGTCACGGATTTCTACAATCAGATCTACCTTCACCGCCTACAGAACTCCATCGAGACATGTGATACCGGTCTCGCCAGCTTCTCAAAGGAAGTGGAATCGTTCATAACTGCATTCAATGACAAGACTTCACAAGGCGTACCTGTTGGGCCTGCCGCAAGCATGGTTTTTGCAGAGGCGCTAATGATCGACATTGATGCGTTCATCAGCCAATGCGGTGTAAAGCACACTCGATATGTGGATGATATCCGCATGTTCGGCAATTCAAGCACCAAACTTAGCGCGGCTCTTGAGGCACTTACGAAGTATCTATATCGAAGTCATCGTCTCACTCTGGCAACGGAAAAGACGGAGCAAATGAGCAGTGAAGAATTCGTAGAGAAGTTCCTCGAGAGCAAGTATGAATCTGATCGTGAGGATCTGAAGGAAAGCCTGGACCAGTTCAGTCCTTATGGCGACCCGAACGCTGACGAGTTTGAAGACGAAGAAGAAGCCGACCATCTCCAGGACGCCCTCGATCAAATTCTTGGCTTCGAAACCCTCGATTTGGGATTAGCCAGAAGCCTGCTTCGCACTGCGCGAAGGCACAGGTACACCGATTTTGCAGAAGAAATTATCGACAACTTTGACTTCTTTGCGCCCGTCTGCCCAGATGTCTTCTTGTACCTCATGGAGGCCGGCGACTCGGAGTTAGAAAGATCTTTGTACGCAAGTCTAAGATCTGCAACTAACAGTGCAGCTGCGCAGTGCGATCTCGTTCGGTATTGGCTCGAGCATTACATTGCGCAAAGCCCAACACTGCTTCGCTCCGCGCCTCTCAACCGCTTCGTGATGGCAAGCGGTAGCTTTGAGAATGTCGCACTCGCGGCTCGCACTTCGAACAATGTTTCGTGGGTGAGAATGAACAAGGCTGGCGTGAGCAACTTGGGCGGCAAGGCACGACGCGCACTGATGAACGCGTCGAGGGTACTGTCCGCGGATGAGCGGACAAACTGGCTAAGAGTAGTAGCGAATAATGCACAAAGCCCGCTCGATAAGTGGGTAGCGAACTGGGTAAGAGAGACGAGCTGACAGCTAACAAATCATTCAAGCCGATGCCGCTTCGCGGCACGGCTTAATTCTGGTGTTATGCGCATCCAAATGTCCACGTACGCCGAACTCTTGTTCGCCGTTCTCATGATCGCCTCGATCACAAGCTGCAAGGCTGCCGATGAGTCGGTAGACCTATTGCTCAAGCCGGCACAAGGCTGGATCTTGGTGGAGAACGGGAGCGCGGCGGACGTGAAGGCGGCTATTAGCGACTACGGCGCGCTTGTCATGGAGGAGCGTCCTGGCATCTTCCTAGTTGAGTTGCATCCTCAAAGTAGCGGTGCGGTGGCTGTAGTGTTGCCAGGCGGCCTTCCTGCCTACGATCTGGCGAATATGACGGGTTGGCTAAGCGCCCCGCCAGATCAAGAGGACGTGTATGGCGCCGCTTCCTGGATCACATCTCCAAGCAGCGGGGTCAAGTATTACCTAGAGCCGGAGACTAGCAACCCATGGGGCGACACCTTGATTGGCGCAAGCGCGCTCGGGCAGCCGGTTCGCGTCTATCTTCCGGAAACGGGAATGTCGGGCGTTTCTTCGGCCGCCGCAGCCGATCACAATCGAAGTTACGCTTGATACAAGCGTCTCTTTTGGCAACCCGGATTTCGTCGTCAACAGCCCGAGAGACCATAATTGGCGCCAGTAGCGCATAACAATTCATTCAAGCCGACGCCGCATCGCGGCGCGGCTTAATTCAGGCGTTAGGCCTCATAGGAGATTGTGGTGCAAGCTGTGCAAGATAAGGAGCAAGAGAAGTCGCTTGCGATTCAGCTCCTGGAAGAAGGGAAAAGTGTTGCAGAGGTCGTTAACGCCCTCCAGAACCAAGGCTTGGACGAAATAGTTGCCTTTGGCATCGTGTCGGATGCAATTAATCGGCCCCGTCCCGAGGCAGTGTGGGATCCCCGGGAAGACGCGATCGAAAGTCTAAAGATTGGTGCTGCGGTGTTGCTCGGGGCGATCGCAGTAACTGTTGCTACATACGCAATCGCAGGAGCTCGCGGAGGTGGCCGCTACTTTGTCGCAGTCGGAGCATTCATCTTCGCCGGGTACTATTTATTGAAAGGCCTATGGCGTCTGGCACGCAGTTGAGGCCTAACAATTCATTCAAGCCGATGCCGCTTCGCGGCACGGCTTAATTCTGGCGTTAGGCCCCTTAGGAGGTTTCGATGCAAGAGCAAGGTTTGGAGTACGTCGGTTTCTGGCCGCGTGTCGGGGCAAGCATTCTGGATGCGATTCTGGTCATGGTCGTCACCCTGCCGCCTACGGCCCTGATCTACGGATGGGACTACTTCACAGATGAGGAGAGGCCGTTCATTGCTGGGCCTGCCGACCTTCTCATTTCTTGGGTGTTTCCTGCGGTGGCGGTAATCCTCTTCTGGCTCTACCGCCAAGCCACACCTGGCAAGATGGCTGTCTCGGCGCGTGTGGTTGACGCGAGAACGGGGGGAACGATCTCCACCGGGCAGGCCGTGGGCCGCTACTTGGCGTACTTCTTGTCCATGCTTCCCTTGTTTCTCGGTCTTATCTGGGTTGCTTTCGATCCGAAGAAGCAGGGCTGGCACGACAAGCTGGCCGGCACAGTGGTGATTCGGTCCCAGCATAGAGGCCCAGAGCCGGTTCGATTTGGCGGGGCCTAACAATTCATTCAAGCCGACGCCGCTTCGCGGCGCGGCTTAATTCAGGCGTTAGGCCGCTCATTGCGTCAGTTCGGGGAGACTGATCCATGCCGCAAGCTCTGGTTTTGCCAATGGCCGCGCATGTCGCGCTCACGGCATTCCTATACGTGCTGCTCACCGTCGCGCGGGCTCCGGCAGTGTGGGGCTTGGGGCGCCAGGCGGACGGGAGCAACCCGTGGTCCGCCATTGAGCCGCGGATCAGCGCCAATCTGTCCAACCAGTTCGAGTGGCCGCTGTTCTTCCACGTCGCCTGTCTCTTCTTCTTGCAGTTCCAGGCCAGCCAGACAGTTGTTGCCCTCGCTTGGATCTTCGTTGCCGGCCGCGTCCTTCATAGCGCCGTGCAGGTTCTTACCAGCAACGTCCGGCTCAGAGGGCTCGTCTTCACTGTCAACTTCCTGGCAGTACTCGGCCTGTGGTACTTCGTGGTCGCGGCTTCGGGTGCGGCAGCCGCGGCCTAACAATTCATTCAAGCCGACGCCGCTTCGCGGCGCGGCTTAACTCAGGTGTTAGGCCGCTCAAGGAAGACATGGGCAATCCGCTACTAATCTCTGGCGCAGTTCTGAGCGCCGTCGCAGCCCTGCTGCACATTGGCTGCATGGTTTTTGGCGCCTCGTGGTATCGCTTCTTCGGCGCTGGCGAACAGATGGCTCAGCTTGCTGCGGCCGGGAGCTGGCGGCCAACCTTTATCACCTCGGGCATTGTGTTGGTGCTCGCCATATGGTCCCTGTACGCCTTCTCTGGCGCAGGCCTCATTCCGCGACTTCCCTTTGTGCGGCTGGCCTTGTGCGTCATTGCCGGCATCTATCTTCTACGCGGGGTGGTGGGGCTCGCGTTTGCCTCGTTTGCACCCGGCGGCAACGGGCCTGCGTTCTGGTGGTGGAGCTCAGCAATCTGCCTCACAATCGGTGTAGTGCACTTTGTTGGCGCTTGGCAGGCTTGGCCCCAGCTCTCTCAGGCCGCGGCCTAACAATTCATTCAAGCCGACGCCGCTTCGCGGCGCGGCTTAATTCAGGCGTTAGGCCGCAGGGGAGAGTATGAGGCTCGTGTTGCAGGTCGTTCTCTACATGCCGCTGCTATATGGCTACTGGCATGCTCACTCACGACTCGCGCTGTGGGTGCAGTGGCTGCCTGACTTGTTCTCCTCGCGGCCATTCCAGTTGTCTGGGCTTCTCGCCGCCTCTGCCCTTTGCGGCTTGCTGGCCGGCATCGCCTTCTCGGTCCCAGTTGCCCTGCTCTATCGTCAGTACGCCGTTCTTGCTGCCGCTTCGATCTCGCTCATTGGTGCTGCCTTCGACCTCTATCTGATGTCGGTGCCATCTTCCAGGGCATTCACCGTCGCAGCTCTGGTGATCGACTTGCTCGTGTTCGCAGTTGCGCTACCGGCTATTGTCCTGGTGTTTCGCCGGCTGCGGCCTAACAATTCATTCAAGCCGACACCGCTTCGCGGCGCGGCTTAATTCTGGTGTTAGGGCTCACTCCAACGTGAATTCGCTCATCGCAAGAATCGTAACCATCTCTTGGATCGCAATGCTCTTGGCAGGATGTGCTGAAGACAATGCGATGCGTTGCTCACTCTCTGGGCATGTCGATACGGGGCACTGCAGAACTTCGATACTAAATATCGCGGTGGCGCCAGGATCTTACGACCATGAGCAGGTGTTAATCAGCGGATTCGTCGGAGACATCATTAACGATCCTGATGCAACAGTCTTCTTGCTCTACCCGAACTTGATTGCTCGCTCTAATCTGGAGGACACCATGGCGGTAAAGGTGGCAACGTCCGGACGCAAGACGCAAGAATTTAGGTCTGCTGCTGGCACGATCCGCTCCGTTCACGTATATGGCGAGTTTGTGGCCAATACTGGCCGCGGCTCACTTGGCACACTCACCTTCGATTGCGAATTTCACGGGGCCGCAGCGTGTGAGCCCTAACAATGCGTTCAAGCCGACACCGCATCGGGGCGCGAACCACATGGCAGGTAAAGCGTGCCATGTGCCTCACGCCCCGCTGCGGCGCGGCTTAACTTAGGCGTTGGCCGCTCAGAGCTTCAGTGTGTAGGCCTCTCTTACCTTTCCGCTGGCGCCTTCGTCTGAGCACCAGAGCGTTCGAGCGCGACAATGCGGCTGCGTGTGAGAGCTTCGCCGGGACATTTCGCTCGCGGTGTCGGTGTCTAGCCAGGCATCTTCGGCTTCGTGAGCTGCGCTCTCACTAGCTACGCTGCGCTCCGCCCAAGCAGTCGCATCGGCCGGTTCACGGTGTGGGTTCGTGGCCGCGAGGCCGGCCTTTCCCGGCTTCGGCCAGGGGAACGCCACGCGGCGGGCCTGCTTGTGGCACCGGCTTCGGGTGACTGCCGGCTTGGTGGCAAGCGAGTCGGCTTCGGCTAGAGTTGGCGTCCAACAGTTCATTCAAGCCGACGCCGCTTCGCGTCGCGGCTTAATTCAGGTGTTGGCCGCTCAGAGCTTCAGTGTGTAGGCCGCACTGACCTTTCCACTGGCGGCTTCGTTTGAGTACCAGAGCGCTCGAGCGAGACAATTCAGTGCGTGTGAGAGCTTCGCCGGGACATCTCGCTCGCGGTGTCGGTGTCTAGCCAGGCATCTTTGGCTTCGTGCGCTGCGCTCTCACTAGCTACGCTGCGCTCCGCCCAAGCAATCGCATCGGCTAGTTCACGGTGTGGGTTCGTGGCCGCGAGGCCGGCCTTTCCCGGCTTCGGCTAGGGCGACGCCACGCGGCGGGCCTGCTTGTGGCACCGGCTTCGGGTGACTGCGGGCTTGGTGGCAAGCGAGTCGGCTTCGGCTAGAGTTGGCGTCCAACAGTTCATTCAAGCCGACGCCGCTTCGCGTCGCGGCTTAATTCAGGCGTTAGGCTATCACCGAGCAATTAGGGGGTTCGAAAATGAGGCCATGGAGCGTACTGGCTGCAACTCTCTTGCTGAGTTCTTGTGCTTCGGCACCGCCGATTCCACCGGAGTTGCAATACACACCTCCAGTTGGTGACGCATCTTTGCTCGCCACAATCGGCGGAAACATTGTTGACTCTAAAGTTCCGCTCTTCGACAACGAGAACAGTTATACGTACGCGATTGATGGCAAGCGCGTCATGAGCAGAAAGAAGGATTGGGGCCTACCCATTCCTGTTCTGCCTGGTGACAGAACAATTACTGCCGGATTTGAGCAAGGCGTGTATATGGCGTATGCAAAAGTCGATGCAACCCTAGTCGCCGGCCACGCATATCAGGTTCATTCCTCGTGCAACACCCGTGGTCTTGGCGCCAAATTTTCGCATTGCGATTTCTGGATTGTCGATAGCGCGACAGGAAAAGCAATATCCGAGATAGCGCGCGGGGCAATCGGCGGCAGGCCACCGGTGGTCTTGTTGCTGCCAAGATAGCCTAACCATTCATTCAAGCCGACGCCGCTTCGCGGCGCGGCTTAATTCAGGTGTTAGGGCCCAATATGAAGCCTCCGGTTGGATTGCTACTTCTTCTCATGACGAGTCCTGCTTACTCGTGTTTCATCGCACCTGCGCACCTCGCCGCAACCCCGGATGAACTGATCAGTCGGACTGAGACGATTTCGCTGGCGACCGTTGTGAACGCTGAGGCAGCTGGCAACGACATTGTCTATACCTTCCGCACAGTACAGCCCGTCAAGGGGAGCCCTGAAAGCGAGTTCAGAATCATTGGCGAAGCTTTGCTTTACCCAATGCAGAGCGAGAACTTCAACAACCACACAGATCAGGCGTTCTGGGACTCAAGGAACGGTCGCATAACGATGCACCCGGACTGCAAGGTTCACCCTTCATTCTCGGTCGGGGCCACGTATCTGGCCTTCCTTGACAAGCCCTATCACTCGAAGAGCTTTGAGATCATCAACGTTGTTCGCGGTGAGCGACAAGACAAGTGGCTTAAGTACGTACTGGGTCGCGTTGGGCCCTAACAATTCATTCAAGCCGACGCCGCTTCGCGGCGCGGCTTAATTCAGGTGTTGGCCGCTAAGAGCTTCAGCGTGTAGGCCTCGCTGAGCTTTCCGCTGGCGGCTTCGTCTGAGCATCAGAGCGCACGATCGAGACAGCGCGGGCGCGTGCGAGAGCTTCGCCGGGACATGGCGCACGCGATGTGGGTGTCTAGTCAGGCATCTTCGGCTTCGGGCTCTGCGATCTCACTAGCTACGCTTCGCTCTGCCCAGGCAGTCGCATCGGAGAGCTCAAGGGGTGAGTTCGTGGCCGCGAGGCCGGCCTTTCCCGGCTTCGGCCAGGGCGACGCCACGCGGCGGGCGTAGGCGTGGCACCGGCTTCGCGTCGGCGCGGGCTGGTCGCAAGCACCTCGGCTTCGGCTAGAGTTGGCGTCCAACAATTCATTCAAGCCGACGCCGCTTCGCGTCGCGGCTTAATTCAGGCGTTAGGTGGCTATGAACCTTTGGTCGCTTGCTGGTGCAGTCGTGTTCGGGGGCGTCTTCGCTCTTTTCGCTTCCTGGGGCGCGGACAGCATTGACTCTCAGGCCGTACGTGGCACAGCGGCGTTCTTTCTCTTCGGCTTCTACTGCGCGATCGTGATCTTCGCTACCTCGGGCAAGAAGCGGTCGCTCTCACTGCCGGCTCAAACCTTGCTCGGCGTGGCCTTGTCGTGTGCCGTCGCAGCAATCTTTGGCGCAAGCGGTGAGGGCTACGCGCTGGCGGTAGTATTGGGGCTGATTCTCGGCTTTACCGCTGACCGCTGGGTGGCGCACGTGCAGTTGCCGTAGGCGCCACCTAACAATTCATTCAAGCCGACACCGCTTCGCGGCGCGGCTTAATTCAGGCGTTAGGTGTGCACTAAGCAGTAAGGGGATCTGATGCATAAGAAAAACAAGATCAGTCACGAGACGTACTTGCAGGTCTTTGAGCCAAACCGCATCGGCGAAGGCGGGTCTTGGCTTAAGGTTCGTAGCGGACAAGACGAAGTTGTCGTCAAGGTCCCGACCTCTGTCATGTATCGCGTGTACAGGATCGGACAAGCTTACGGATTCAGGCAGTTTCGGTACTTTGAGTCAGAGGCAAACATTCTCGTCGGGCAGTCTGAGATTGCTGAGTTCGTGAAGCATCTAAAAGAGGTTCTTCGTCTCGTAAATGATGAAGTCCTGCACGAGTACGTCAACCAAGTAATCCGCACGGTCGAATCTTCACCAAACTCAGCCACAAAGCACATTGCGGTTAGTGTGGGCAACTACTTCTCGTAGAGCACACCTAACAATTCGTTCAAGCCGAACTCGCTTCGTTACGGCAAAGGTCTGGCAGAAAAAGCTTGCCAGACCTTTGCCTCCACTACGCAAGTCGGCTTAACTCTGGCGTTAGGCCCCATGAGGAAGACCATCGCAATCTCGGCTCCTGTTCTGGTCCTGACGGCCGCAATAGCAGTCGGGTACTTACACTACACAGATAAGCCAGCTGGCGATCTTTTCTACAGTCCTGCCCCCGGCATCTGCCCGACTTACAGTCACAGCTTCACCACCGGCTACAGCTTGGTCTTGCTCATCGCCTTTGCTGCATGGCTCGCTCTGAGCATCTTCTTGTGGCTCATGAGCCGCATCGCAGGCAATCAAAGAGTGCGCTCCGTCTCGCGCAGCTATATTCGACCGGTCTTGCTCGGATCGATTTTTCTGGCGGCATCCTGGCTAGCACACCCAGTATTCGAGCATGCCCTTCCACTAGAAGACTCACCGTGCATCCCGCGTGGGCCCTAACAATGCGTTCAAGCCGACCCCGCTTCGCTACGCGGCCCACATGGCAGAAAGAGCTTGCCATGTGTTCCGCTCCACTGCGCGGGTCGGCTTAACTTAGGTGTTAGGCAGCTTGTGATCCTTCAATCGCACTCGTGGAGACAGGCAGGCTCCGTTGCGCTCTGGCGCTACAACGAGAACTTGCGCAACTTTCCTGGCTGGCACCTCACAGCGGATCCCGCCGCTGCGCTTCTCTACTCAGCCTGCTTGATGCGTTCGCTTCTGATGGCGGCGCTGTATCCCGCACGCTTGCCATCCAAGCTCCAACGCCAGCAATGCTTGCTGTGCCAAACAATCGCTCTTCTACTTGGCAGTCGCCGTCCAGGCTGCGGCTGGAACTCTCGGCAAGCCCATCAGAATGGAGCTTTCCTGATTCGCTGGAGCCAGCAGCGCTCTCAGTGGGTTCGGAGTGGCTACCCCAACTGCGTCAGGCCATTGCAGTTATCCCGCGTGGCGCGGGTGACTATTCCATTGGTAGGTCAGGTAGTGGCAATCTTCAGCTGTGGCTCTGGTGGCAGCCGGCATTCGCTGCCTAACAATGCGTTCAAGCCGAAACCGCTTCGTTCCGCAAAGCACATGGCAGATACAGCTTGCCATGTGCTTCGCTCCACTACGCGTTTCGGCTTAACTTAGGCGTTAGGTGCGCACGGGGAGTCCTATGAGTCCGGAGCAAGAAGAGCGCATTCTCAAAGGGCTGCTTAAGGCCTTGGATACGGCGAGCGTGAAGCCTAGGAGCTGGGGCTTCTGGCTGACTACCGGCGTGGTCTGGCTAGGCTCCGCGGCCCTATTCTTTGTGGTGTTCCACTATGGTGGTCCGCTTCGGTGGCCTCATTACTTGCTCGCGATTGGCACATTCATTCTTGGCGTCGGATTTGCGTACGACCTGTACAAGTCAATGTTCCACCAGCAGTGGCCGGTCATGGCGCATTACGTAGATCGAGAGCAAGTGGAGCGCAGACTTGCAGCACTGCGCACCTAACAATTCATTCAAGCCGACACCGCTTCGCGGCGCGGCTTAATTCAGGTGTTAGGCATCAGTTGAGGATTCGTCGTGGATCAGGAAAAGTGCATCGCATTAAAGAGAGATCTGGAGGCTCAGGCTGAGCCGCAAGTAGTTCCGTTGGATCGATTCTTCGACGGAAACGACGATGAAGGATCAATTGGCTGCAATCTTGTCCCCCATCCCGGAATTCCACTGTTTCGCGACACTCTGCTTGGGTTGCTTCAGCGCTCTGACGTAACGGCCGTATACGCCCTGATTTCGGAGCTTGACCCTGGCGATGACTCATGGCCTTTCACAGATACGGTTCTGGTGGCGGGAACCATCCAGCCAGAGGCGCTCACTGAGGCCATTGCGGCGCTTCAATCGGACTATGTGACCGCCGCCGACCCGGACGAGATAGGTGAGTTTGGCATTCAGCCTCCTGTTGTTCAGGCGGTTACCGCATGGTGGGACTGATGCCTAACAATTCATTCAAGCCGACGCCGCTTCGCGGCGCGGCTTAATTCAGGCGTTGGCCGCTCAGAGCTTCAGCGTGTAGGCCGCGGTGACCTTTCCGCTGTCGGCTTCGTCTGAGTACCAAAGCGCTCGAGCGAGACAATGCGGGTGCGTGTGAGAGCTTCGTCGGGACATCTCGCTCGCGGTGTGGGTGTCTAGCTAGGCATCTACGGCTTCGTGCGCTGTGCTCTCACCAGCTACGCTGCGCTCCGCCCAAGCAATCGCATCGGCTAGTTCACGGTGTGGGTTCGTGGCCGCGAGGCCGGCCTTTCCCGGCTTCGGGCAGAGCGGCCCACGCGGCGGGCCTGCATGTGGCACCGGCTTCGGGTCGGCGCGGGCTTGGTGGCACGTGGCTCGGCATCGGCTAGAGTTGGCGTCCAACAGTTCATTCAAGCCGACGCCGCTTCGCGTCGCGGCTTAATTCAGGCGTTAGGTGCTAGGAGGCACTATGACCATGGCTGCAAGTAAGATCAAAAGCGCTCTTCGGACTCATTGGTTTTTCTTCGTTGCAGCTGCCGTAGTTGCAGCCGACTTTTCTCTCGCTTCACTGGATGGCTGGTCAAACCCTCGTCTGCTTGAAGCAGGCATTCTCTTTGACCTGAGCATTGTCATTCCTGCCATGTATCTGTGGTGCTATCGCTACCGCGGCAAAGCTGCCGTTGTTCGCGCCATAGCGCTGAGCTGCCTCGGCATTTGGGTAGCTGGGCATGTGGTTCCAAGCGAGCATCACCAAATTCTCAGCACAGTAGGATTTGTTCGCTACATCGGCCTCGCCGTGTTGATCGTCATTGAGCTCAAACTCGCGGCCATCATCGTTCGTGCCACATTCCGGCGTAACAGTGATGCAGCGCCCGCGGTGCTAACCGCTGCCAAGGATGCTGGGATGCCTGAGTGGGCCGCTCGCCTGATGGCGTGGGAGGCATCGCTGTGGCGCAAAGCTTGGGACGCTGTGCGGCGCATAGCTGGTCGCAACTAGCACCTAACAATTCATTCAAGCCGACGCCGCTTCGCGGCGCGGCTTAATTCAGGCGTTAGGCAGCTCTACTTCACGCGCTCCACTTCTGCATAAAACATTGGGGAATTAGGGAATGGCAAAACGGATTCCGGGGCTCAGTGATGAGTGGACAGATCTCTTAACTTGCATTTTCTTGCACATGTTGCTCCCGCTTCTTCCCATTGTATTTGAGGCCGTTATCTCGCGCGGCCCGCCGTCAGACGGCACGCTAGCGATTACAGCAGCGCTCTATGCTATGGCGATCGGACTATCTTCAGAAAACAAGGCAATGTTTGGGCTTTGCGTCCTGATCGGCGTCAGTTTCTCAGCCGTATACGGGATTATTTCCGGCCCGAACAATGAGCAGATTACCGGAGTCGGCTTTAGCTCTACCGTCTCGATCGGACTCGTATTTCTGATACATATTTGTGAGCGATACAATCGTCACGTCGCAGATTGTCGCCCGTTTCTCAGTTTTGCCAATGGAGGCGCCAGATGAGCTACCTAAGCCACATAGATATCGCCACTGCGCTCTCAATTCTTGGCGTGATCGCAGGAGCAATCGGTGCGTCGGCCAGCTACTTAGGGGTGAAGCGCCGCATTTCTGCTGAGCGGCGCCTCATACGTGAGCTAACGCGTAGTTATCTTAAAATTAATGAGCAGAAGAAGCTCAATCAGCTGCTAGAGGCAACGGCTACCAGCGAACCTTTTCCACGCGATGCTTACGAGGATTATATCCGTCACATCCACCAGGCCATTGCAGCACTTGAGAGTCATCAAAGAACACTCATCACTCGAGCGCTGGAACAACCCTCAGAGTCTGGGCGAAAGGCATACGTATCGAGATTGATTCGTGAGACGGGCACGCAGGTTCCCGCTGCCTAACAATTCATTCAAGCCGATGCCGCTTCGCGGCACGGCTTAATTCTGGCGTTAGCCGCCTTTCCTCGTTCAAGGTAACCATCGTGATCCGAAAAGCGCAAATCACCGCATACGCTGTTGCCTGCCTTCTTGTTACGTCATGCTCGGTGGTCGCACCTGTGAAGTTGTATGAGTCAGCAACCATCGCTGATACCAATTGGCCAGTTATCTGGACAGAGAATGCACCGAAGCGTTCATCTGTGATCACAAAAGTTGACGGGAAATCGATTCGTTCACGCCCTTACGCTGTGACGGTGCCACCGGGCATGTACACGGTTTCCGTCTACTCGTTTGTGCGGGTAGATATGCCCACCATTCAAGCGACTCCCTATACCAATTTTGACCTGACGGTGACTGTGGAGGCCGGACACAACTACGTGATACGTCATGAGATCTCGGCTGACGGGAAGACTACTCAGCCGTTCCTAGAAGACTTGGGTAAAGGGCAATCATGTAAGTACGTTGCCGGCAACGGCTCAGCCCCGATCTACCTGCATTGCACAAGCGATGCAGGATCGACGGCGTCTAACAATTCATTCAAGCCGACACCGCTTCGCGGCGCGGCTTAATTCAGGCGTTGGCCGCTCAGAGCTTCAGTGTGTAGGCCGCGGTGACCTTTCCGCTGGCGGCTTCGTCTGAGTACCAGAGCGCTCGAGCGAGACAATGCGGGTGCGTGTGAGAGCTTCGCCGGGACATCTCGCTCGCGGTGTCGGTGTCTAGCCAGGCATCTTCGGCTTCGTGCGCTGCGCTCTCACCAGCTACGCTGCGCTCCGCCCAAGCAGTCGCATTAGATAGTTAACGGTGTCGGTTCGTGGCCGCGAGGCCGGACTTTCCCAGCTTCGGCCAGGGCGACGCCACGCGGCGGGCGTAGTCGTGGCACCGGCCTCGCGTCGGCGCGGGCTGGTCGCAGGCACCTCGGCTTCGGCTAGAGTTGGCGTCCAACAGTTCATTCAAGCCGACGCCGCTTCGCGTCGCGGCTTAATTCAGGCGTTGGCCGCTCAGAGCTTCAGTGTGTAGGCCGCGGTGACCTTTCCGCTGGCGGCTTCGTCTGAGCACCAGAGCGCTCGAGCGAGACAATGCGGGTGCGTGTGAGAGCTTCGTCGGGACATCTCGCTCGCGGTGTCGGTGTCTAGCTAGGCATCTTCGGCTTCGTGCGCTGCGCTCTCACTAGCTACGCTGCGCTCCGCCCAAGCAGTCGCATTAGAGAGTTCACGGTGTGGGTTCGTGGCCGCGAGGCCGGCCTTTCCCGGCTTCGGCCAGGGCGACGCCACGCGGCGGGCCTGCTTGTGGCACCGGCTTCGGGTGACTGCGGGCTTGGTGGCAAGCGAGTCGGCTTCGGCTAGAGTTGGCGTCCAACAATTCATTCAAGCCGACGCCGCTTCGCGTCGCGGCTTAATTCAGGCGTTAGGCGCTACTGGAGGTGTTAGGCCCCTATGGATGCTTCTCAGAAAACTGCCGGTATCGCATTTCTTCTCATTGGAGTCATATTTGGTGTTGTGGCGTTAGTACTGGCGGCTACTCAGCACGCCACTGGGCATACTCTGATCGCCGCTTGCGCAGGCGCGGCAACTACATTAGGCATCACAGTCGCACATTGGCACACAGCCTTAGAGCGAGCAGGTTTCTACGGAATCTCTCGCAAGCGAGCGGCGCATTTCACAGTCCGGCCCGATGCAATGTCACGCGGGTTGGCGGGCACAGGCGGAACTATTGTGGTGGCAGCCCTAATCGTTGCTGCGTACGCACTGCAACTGACCCCTTTGGCATTATTGGCTTGCATCGCTGGCTTCCTTGGTTCCATGTCTCTTGCGGCCGGCGCAATACATTTTGGGTTTCTTGTCGCGGCTGGGCTCAAATGGCGCCTTCGTGGCGGGGCCTAACAATTCATTCAAGCCGATGCCGCTTCGCGGCACGGCTTAATTCAGGTGTTAGGCGTCACATGAGACCATCGTGTCCACGTTGCGAGAGGTCGGAATTCGCGTACCGCGCGCTGCTCTCTGTACATCCCTTCGCCGGGGAGTCCAGTCCTGCTCGAATCATCTGTCCGTCTTGCGGCGAAGAGCTACGGATCACTGCGACTTCGAGGCTTCTTGCGGCGTTCGCTGTGGTCGGGTCGCTGGTGGGCTCCATCTTCTTGCTGGGAAGTCTGCCCATCGATCTGCAGAAATGGCAGGCAGTACCTCTGGCGCTATGCGTCGTCTTGGCATACTTCTTCGCGGTCTGGCCTGTAATTGTTCGGCTCAAGCCGTGGACGCCCTTTCAGTACTGGCTGCCCAGGAGTCGAGTTGTCGGCTACTCCGTGTATCTTCTACTTCCTGTTGCGCTCATGGCGGCCATCCTCTACCTGCTAATCGCTTACGGGTAATGAGGGTGACCCCTAACCATTCATTCAAGCCGACGCCACTTCGTGGCGCGGCTTAATTCAAGTGTTAGACCTCTAATGAAACTAATCGCGATATTTGCCCTTCTTTTCCCCACCGGCGTTATCGCGCATGATTTGGCGCCCGTGGACAAGCCGGAGCTCGCTACTGTTCTCGGATTACTCGACGAACTGGCAACAACGCCTCCAGCTTCAGATCAGCCGTACATTGTTCGCATCTATGCAGCACCAACTTCTGTTGGTGAGTGCGGTGGCACGGTCGCCTCTTGTCCTGACGTGAGGCTGTTCATGACTGCCTCGCACGGAGATCTTGAGGAGACTCCGGTTCTATATCAACTTCCCACGCAGAAAGGTTGGGAGTTCAAGGGTTGGTCCAGTCCAGTCACTTCGGGTAATACCCGCATGGCAAGCTTTATCGTGCGCACTACGCTGCCAGAGACAAACATTGATCTCGCAGCCCGCAAAGCTTGGCGCCCGCAGGAGTATCGTGTCCTTGTCAGCCCAGAGTCGGCCTCGTATGTTCGACGCTAGAGGTCTAACAATTCGTTCAAGCCGAACCCGCTTCGTTCCGGCAACGGCGTGGCAGAAAAAGCTTGCCACGCCGTTGCCTGCACTACGCAGGTCGGCTTAACTCAGACGTTAGCGCCCTATGGCAATTGATCAGCAAGCTCGAACATTGTTAGCTCAGTCCACGCGCTGGCTGGTAGGTGCGCGCATCACCAATTATCAGTTTGATGATGCAATTCCAAAGTCAGACGATCCTGCAATCCGTGAGATCTACGGCCAGTTCTTGTGGCTGCTCTACTGCGATCTCCGCGAGCACCGCTTGACTGGCTCTGACAGTCTGGCGCCTGCTCAGAGAGATGTTGCAACTCGCTGCGTTCTATTTCTCAAGTCCGGCTTGCCCTATCCATGGCCAACCCTCTCTCGTCCAATGTCAGCTCTGCTCACTCTTGGCAACCTACTTACGCTCGGCTTGGCCGGACGCATCTACTTCCATCGCCTTTCAGCGGCAGGCGACATGACTTTTTGGCCGTTCTTGTCAGCGTCGCAGTACTCTGCTGCCTTGGATTCGCCCGTTTATTTGTCCGGGGCGGGCGCTAACAATTCATTCAAGCCGACGCCGCTTCGCGGCGCGGCTTAATTCAGGTGTTAGGCGGCTGAAGAATTATCACCGCAGGAGAAGGTTCATGGTCAGGGACGCGGCGAAATTTCCGAACGATGACACAGGCGACGCGCTTTGGCTGGCTCATCAGCATGGCAAGGACTTGTCACGGGAGCACGAGGTGCGGTTCGCGCTACTGTTCCCGGACGAGACATCTGCCTTAAAGTTTGGGTTGCATCTTTTGAGACAGGGGTACTGGGTTCAGGTGAACGAATACACCGATAAGCCTGGATTCACCCACGAGACGCTTGCTGATATCTACATACCTACCACTCACGAAGAGATTGCTGGCGCTGAGCAGTGGCTCGCAGAGCATGCCGCTCCTCTCGGCGGCAAGAATGACGGTTGGTCATTCGGTGGCAAGTCTGCTGGCGGCGCCGCCTAACAAGTCATTCAAGCCGACGCCGCTTCGCGGCGCGGCTTAATTCTGGTGTTAGCCCTCTATACCGTAGTGTTGCGCCAGCACCGAAGCACTCCAGCTCACTTTCTCAGGGGATTGATCTATGCCACAGCGTCGCGCCATCACCGAAGCGCTAGAACTCATCTTTCAGGGGATTGATCACTTAAAAGATGCATTTCCAAATCGTGTTTTTACCATCGATGGCCGTCTTGTTGGTGACATAGGCGAGGTTATTGCGGCACTTGAGTACGACATGGAGGTTCATGATGTATCCCAAGCCAAGCACGACGGAATGACACCCGACGGCCGACTAGTCCAAGTCAAAGCCACCTTCAAAGACTCGTTAACCTTCAAGAGCACACCGGAGCTGTACTTGGGCTTCAAGCTGCACCCAGACGGTACTTACGAGGAGATTTACAACGGCCCCGGTCAGGCAATCTATGATCGCTACTCGCATAGAAAGGGCATCGGCGAATCCTTGATGTCATTTCCGCTCACTGAATTGCGTAAGCTTTCAGACACAGTCAATGCAGGTCAGCGCGTTGCCAGGCGTGCGGGCTAACAATTCATTCAAGCCGACGCCGCTTCGCGTCGCGGCTTAATTCAGGCGTTAGCCGGCATGCCAGGCAGGCGAATCCTTCTGATCCCATTCAAGCTCGATGGAGTTGAGCGATACGTTCTTAAGCGGGAAGATCTAGGACGCGTATTGGCTTCGCCTGAAAGGCTTCTGACATTCGTGAGTCGCCCAGAAGCCGCTAAGTTTGCTGCCACGCACGGCATTACGATCGATCCGCAGTTCTGCTATCTGGCTGACCTGGACCCATTAGTGTCTTGGCACTCCGATCCAAAGCCAGAGGCTCTTCCTTGGGGTCAACTAGATTTCCTTAAAGAATTGGCAGCTTCTATATCTCCGTTGAGCGAAGAAGATTCACGAGTCACATATCCAAGATGGGACTGCTGCGTAGATCAAGGAAAAATGTCGGAAGACGAGATTGCTGCGATTGTTAAGCTCACGTCCTCTTTGTTTGCTGTCGTGCGCCGAGCGATACCAAGGGCCGGCTAACAAATCATTCAAGCCGACGCCGCTTCGCGGCGCGGCTTAATTCAGGCGTTAGGCCTCATGAACAAGATTGCCGCAACGTCAGCTCTTCTCTGCTTGCTGTTCTCTGGCTGTACGGCGCTATTCCCGATGACCAAGGTACTCAACGGCGACGTTCCCAGCGGCAGCATCATCGTGCTCCGCGGCTATGTCTCACTAGAGTTTGAGGGTCAGTCCATCCATGAGTCTCAACAGGACTGTGAGGCGGGTGATACAGCGCGTGCCCTCTGGGTAGATATCCAACGCAAGAACATCCCAGATGGCTGGCAGCACTGCTCTTTCGCAGAGGTATCGGGGGTCTATCGGCCAGATGACACAGGGCACTTCGGTGGCTGGCCTTCTGGTGCCATTGTCTCGGTCAACAGTATCCGGGCACTGCGCAGATGAGGCCTAACAATGCGTTCAAGCCGAAACCGCTTCGTTCCGCAAAGCACATGGCAGGTACAGCTTGCCATGTGTTTTGCTCCACTACGCGGTTCGGCTTAACTTAGGCGTTAGGCCCCAATGAAAGCATCTCGCCAGGACAAGCTAGCGGCTCGACTCACTGCAGCTGAAAGTGAGTTGCTTGCGCTGCTCTCTGCCGCGCTACCGCACACTGCGCAGCACGGCGACATGCTTTTCTTCAACTCGTCGTTCCATCCTGACTACATTCGGCCAAACCAGATCAACGAACGGAGCGAGATGCTTTACTCGCTGGCCTATGAGAGCGTGACGCTTAGGGAGCAGATTGGCCTTCCTGTCATTGGCTCTGCCGGACAGCTGTTTCTTTCGGCGTGTACTGAGGCGTCCAATACATCCAATGACAATCGCCGGGGTCCGCGACGGCTCGCCGCTTGGTTGCTGGGTGAGTTGGGGCCTAACAATTCATTCAAGCCGACACCGCTTCGCGGCGCGGCTTAATTCACGTGTTAGGCCCATGAGATACATCGTCGCAACCTTGGCAGCAGCCTTCGCAGTCGCTAGTCAGCCCGTGGCTGCCGACCATGGATGCGAGGCCGCGGGGAAGGGCATCCGGGTTTTCGGCCCCTCGCCTAGTGTGGGAGCGCTTGAAGAGATAGGCGTCAGCTTCGCGGCACGCAACCCGGCTCAGCCGCAAGTAGCTTTCTCCCGCGCACATAATGATTGGCTCGCGTTGAGAGACGCCGCTCAGCCTGGCGATGTGGTGCGATCGTATGATGGGCCACGAGGCCATGATGGCCATCCGATATCCGGGGGCTACGTCCTGATGCGTGGTGCGTGCGTAATGGCGCGCCTGACGCTGTGGGTGTCATAGGCCTAACAATTCATTCAAGCCGACACCGCTTCGCGGCGCGGCTTAATTCAGGCGTTAGCGCCCATGATCATTTCATACATGCTTGCAGCAATGCTTTCCTCCTCCGGAGACCCTGGCGTGACTTTGGATGTTTGTGTGCCACCTTCTTGGCCTGCGCGCTTCGAGGTGCAACAGAAAACGACGTTCGCTGGGCTGCAGCAGATTTACCTGCGTGACGTGCCGGAAGAACTTATGCCACAGCAGGCGATTCTGCGAGCGGAGTCTGTCGCACGAGACCGTGCCCATGGCAGCTGGGGAAGGCAGGCCGAGGAGATTGGAAATGCGGTCTATCAGACGCAGATTCAGCAACTCGAGACGTACTGTGGCCCCCGACTCGACGATCAGTACGGAGCTCCCGGTCTTATCGAGCAGGCATACGCTAGAGTGCTAGCGCACACCAATCTGCGGTATGACGCTGTGGCAGCCGAGCAACTCCTACCGAAGGAGTTCTCCGTCAACCTCACTCCCCGCGTGGCGATTGTTGGCTTATCAGCGCACTGCTCTAAATCGACGCCTGCGCTGGCGTCATTTCTTGCCCGTGCGTCCATTCCATGCGGGCAGGTGCCAGACTCGCGAGATGGGCGCTAACAATTCATTCAAGCCGACGCCGCTTCGCGGCGCGGCTTAATTCAGGCGTTGGCCGCTCAGAGCTTAAGTTTGTAGACCTCGGTGACCTTTCCGCTGGCGCCTTCGCCTGAGCACCAGAGCGCTCGAGCGCGACAATGCGGCTGCGTGTGAGAGCTTCGCCGGGACATCTCGCTCGCGGTGTCGGTGTCTAGCCAGGCATCTTCGGCTTCGTGCGCTGTGCACTCACTAGCTACGCTGCGCTCCGCCCAAGCAATCGCATCGGCTAGTTCACGGTGTGGGTTCGTGGCCGCGAGGCCGGCCTTTCCCGGCTTCGGCCAGGGCGACGCCACGCGGCGGGCGTAGTCGTGGCACCGGCTTCGGGTCTGCGCGGGCTTGGTGGCACGTGGCTCGGCTTCGGCTAGAGTTGGCGTCCAACAATTCATTCAAGCCGACGCCGCTTCGCGGCGCGGCTTAATTCAGGCGTTATGCGCATCCAAATGTCCACGTACGCCCAACTCTTGTTCGCCGTTCTCATGATCGCCTCGATCACAAGCTGCAAGGCTGCCGATGAGTCGGTAGACCTATTGCTCAAGCCGGCAAAAGGCTGGATCTTGGTGGAGAACGGGAGCGCGGCGGACGTGAAGGCGGCTATTAGCGACTACGACGCGCTTGTCATGGAGGCGCGTCCTGGCATCTTCCTAGTTGAGTTGCATCCTCAAAGTAGCGGTGCGGTGGCTGTAGTGTTGCCGGGCGGCCTTCCTGCCTACGATCTGGCGAATATGACGGGTTGGCTAAGCGCCCCGCCAGATCAAGAGGACGTGTATGGCGCCGCTTCTTGGATCACATCTCCAAGCAGCGGGGTCAAGTATTACCTAGAGCCAGAAACTAGCAACCCATGGGGCGACACCTTGATTGGCGCAAGCGCGCTCGGGCAGCCGGTTCGCGTCTATCTTCCGGAAACGGGAATGTCGGGCGTTTCTTCGGCCCATTCCTACAGAGAGGAGCCTGAGATCGAGATCTCGCCGCAGCCGATCACAATCGAAGTTACGCTTGATACAAGCGTCTCTTTTGGCAACCCGGATTTCGTCGTCAACAGCCCGAGAGACCATAATTGGCGCCAGTAGCGCATAACAATTCATTCAAGCCGACGCCGCATCGCGGCGCGGCTTAATTCAGGCGTTAGAGCCCATGAGATACATTGCCCTATTCGTTGCGCTGTTATTGAGCCTCACGACCGCATATCCAGTTGCCGCTGGCACTTGGGGGTACGGCCAGTTTGATAGCGACCATGCGCTCGACTTTGCAGCGGACTGGGCGGAAGCAGGCACGGTCGAGAGCATTCGCGAGGCACTCACGTTCGCCGCTGGTCAGGCTTATCTGGGAGCGCCAGACGCTGAGAAGGCGCTGGTAGCGGCGGAGGTCGTTGCCGCTTCATTGGGGAAGCCCAACGACAAGCTTCCAGCTGAACTAGCAACTTGGATCTCCCGGCAGCCCCCTCAAGAGCTGCGATCTCTGGTTCCTCTCGCGCTGTCGGCCATTGATCGTGTGCGTAATCCGTCAGGTTCGGAGCTGTACGAACTGTGGGACGATCAAGGCGCAGAGCAATGGCTCACGCATGTAAATGAGCTCGTCATCCGGCTCAAGAGCTGACGATGTGCGGCATAGGCTCTAACAATTCATTCAAGCCGAACCCGCTTCGCGGGTCGGCTTAATTCAGGCGTTAGGTGCCATGGCAAGAGTCATCGCTCTCATAGCCATTCTCTCTGCTAGCGGGTCCGCGTGGGCCTCAAACCCGACGCCGTATACATCTGAAAGTGCAGAGCTCTGTGTTGCCTCGCCGCCTTCGACAAAGCCAGGCGATTCCGGCTTCACGCTCTTCATCGGCAATTGGAAGCCCGTAGCGCTTCCCGCTTCGGAGAAAATCGGCTTCAGAATGTCTCGCTCGGACAAATATCCCGTGTCAATCAAGCATGGCGGTCACATGGTTCATGCATTCGTCTTGAGCTTTGCCGACTATCCAACAGGTAACGTATGCCTGCGCTACTCTCCGACAAGTTTGCGGTGGTCTTTGGAGCCGCAGCCGGGCGGCGCAAGGGCCTGCACATGTGAGGCTAGCGGCAATGGCACCTAACAATTCGTTCAAGCCGACGCCGCTTCGCGGCGCGGCTTAATTCAGGCGTTAGGGCGCTATGAAAGATTCGCTTAATCTGCCGTCAATCCCAGAGCTGCGTCGCGTTGCGCAATCGCTCGCCATGCTTGATGCGATCCTTAGTCCGGAGTGGGATTACCGCTACTACAGCTTCAATAGCGCGTGGGGGCCGGGAGAGGAAATGGCATCAATGCGTAACGGATCTGGCGATGATTGGTTCTTGCTCCTAGATCATGCTGGCGCAGCCATTAAGGGCTTCGCTCATGAACTTGCAGATACCTCCCTCCTCTCACGGAACATCCAGACCCAAGTTTCAGCGGATTTTTCGTCCTTTCTCAATGAGCCGGCGTTCTCAATGCAGCACGCCACCTTCTGCTACTGGCGCAAAACGGGTGACAACTCCTGGAGCAAGGTTGACGGCGGCCCTGACGACGACGGAGCCGATGAAATGCTTGCACTTCTCGGCTCTGGGCCATCCGGCTACAAAGAGTGGGCTGAGGACTATTATGAGGTACTGGTAGCGCTTGGCGCAGTGACTGCGCTGTTGGCTCATCAGCCTCTCAGTGACTCATTAATCCTGGCCCTCAACCCGGACGCTGACATTGACTTTACCTATGGGCAAGCACAAGAGATTGGGTATCCTCATGGCGCGCCCTAACAATTCATTCAAGCCGATGCCGCTTCGCGGCACGGCTTAATTCAGGCGTTAGCGGGCATGGACAGATTCCTAGCAGTTGCGGTTCTCCTTCTCGCTACGCTCGCAAACGCCGCACAAGGTGCGGAGCTAGACCTTGGCAGCCTGCGAATCGCCTGGCCGAGCGGCTACAAGGAGGTTGGTCGCGAAAGCCCCATTCGGTTGGTTGGCCCGGATGGTGTCAACGTTCTAATTACAGTCTGGAACGCCAAGCCAGAAGCAGGAGCTGATGCTCCGAGCGACACGTCAGCGGTCTTCTCAAGCATCGCCGAGTCGCGTCTTCCCGAGCTGGCCGCTACCGATGGGAAGGTTGTTGTGCCGCTCCAACGGCAAATCCTGCCAGATGGCTCAATTCTCTACTCCACCGCCACGCAGACAGGCGCACACCGCAAAGCCAAGTTCTACTTGCAGTACATGCTGATCGCTCCATCTTCTTCGGCCGCACTCTTCACCGTGGAGGGGCGCGGGGACGCAACTGCTCAGCACCTGCACTTTCTGGAGCGGTTCTATTCGGTAGAGTGGGCAGATGCCCGCTAACAATGCGTTTAAGCCGACACCGCATCGGGGCGCAAACCACATGGCAGATACAGCTTGCCATGTGCTTCACGCCTCGCTGCGGCGCGGCTTAACTTAGGTGTTAGGCGTCAACCGGAGATACGTCAAAAATGGGAGCAGTAATTTTTGCGCTGAGCTTTGCTGCAACTGCCTTTCTGGTCTTTCTTGCGTTCAAGCACTTCGACAAGCGCTTGACCTTTGCCTTTGGGTTGTTGTTCGCAGCCTACCTAGGACTCGATGATCTAGTCACCGGGTTGCCGTCCGGCTCGTCTGCATTTAGCTTTATCGGCGGAGAGTGGAATTGGTCTGGAAAGATCTACAGCCTGTTGTTGTCCGTCGTGGTGGTGCTCGGGCTGGGGATCAAGCCCGAGGCACTTGGCCTTACCTTGTCGCAAAGAAACCTCAGAGCATCTCTAATCGCTCTGTTTCTTTTCATTCTCTGGGGTCTCTCACTCGGGCTGCTTTTCAAACCTTCAGTCCCGTCGGTAGAGACGTTTGCGTTCCAAGCGTCGATGCCCGGAATTGTGGAAGAGCTGGTATATCGCGGCATCGCTCCAGCCCTCTTGCTCGGCCTCATCCGTGGCAAAGATCCGTCGCAAGGCATACCTTGGGCCGTGGTATTCATCACCGCGGTTGCCTTTGGCATCTGGCACGGGCTGAGCTATTCGGACGCTGCGTTCTCATTTGACCCAATGTCTGCCTTGTTCCCGTTCATCGGCAGCATTGCCGGCGGTTGGTTGCGGTTCAATAGTGGCAGCTTGCTCTTCCCAATCTTGGCGCACAGCTTTGCAAATGTCGCATTCCATCTCACTGCACTGATTGGCGCCTAACAATTCGTTCAAGCCGAACCTGCTTCGCTACACCAACAACATGGCAGGTAAAGCTTGCCATGTTGTCGGCTACGCTACGCAGGTCGGCTTAACTCAGGCGTTAGGCGGCCATGACTCCGATCATCGCGTTCATAGTTCTTCAAGTCGCTTCAACGGACGCACCTTCGCTCCTGGCAGAGGGAATCGCGCCCTGCGCCAATGACGTTTCACGAAGGTGTCAGACATTAGTTCTCACCAATCCATACCAAGAAGGCGTTCGATCAGGGGGCCGGCGAGAATTTGTTGTTGATGTGCCTTTTCTTGGTTCAATGCCCTGTGCTCAATATCGAGTTGTTGTGCACGACCGTGAAGGGCACTTGCACTACAGCGCCGCCATCCGAAGGACTGCACCGTGATAATCACAACCATCTGGCCGCCTAACAATTAGTCAAGCCGAGCCCGCTTCGCGGTCCCGGCATCAACCGTGCTCGCCCGGGCGGGCTGGCTTAACTCAGGCGTTAGGCCGCACGCGCGCATCACGGCGACCCTCAGCTCAGCGGAATCAGCACTAATGTCCAAGTACCTGATCTCTTTTACCAGTGCCGCGATGGTCATGCCTGACGACGAGTGGGAGGCTGTAGTTCGGGACTCGCATGCCGTAATTGAAGAGGCGAAAGCCGCAGGTGTTTATGTCTTTGGCGGCGGCATCGACGAGAGCGTTTCACCAATGCTTGTGTCGGCCTCAGGCGCCGTTGCTCAGGGTGGCTATCCTTGGTCGCCTGCGCTCAATGGCGGCTTCACCGTGCTGGAACTGCCCTCGCGAGACGAGGCTGTCTTGTGGGCCGCGCGCATCGCTAAGGCCTGTCGCTGTGACCAGGAATTGCGAGTCTTCGGGTACGACCCGCAGTCCTGAGAGCGGCGCAGGAATGGTGCAGGTGCGGCCTAACAATTCGTTCAAGCCGACACCGCCTCGCGTCGCGGCTTAATTCAGGCGTTAGACCTTGCGCTGAGGTTTCCAGTGAAAGTGATAGATTTGCTTTGGATCGTTGCGGTCGGCGGCGTCGCATTGTTCGCGTACGACAAGTACACGACCAAGGCGGCGGAGCCTGCGCCTCAGGAAGTAGTGGCCACAAAGGCTGCCGTGCAGACGTCGCTTGCGGAAGACCGCTCCTGGATCAAGCCGCGCGAGGACCAACTCCGCGCGCCAGGAGTTGGCGCCAAGAAGTGCGACGGTCGGACGAGCTGCGGCCAAATGACCTCGTGCGCGGAGGCCAAGTACTTTATCGCACATTGTCCCAACACCAAGATGGACGGGGATCGAGATGGCATCCCGTGTGAGGAGCAGTGGTGCGGCTAACGGGCGCAAGGTCTTACAGTTCATTCAAGTTGACGCCGCTTCGCGGCGCGACTTGATTCAGGTGTTATTCCTCACTGGAGTTCTCGTGAAGTCCGATGAGTTCCGCCTTGATCGCTTCAGCGCCGCCCAAGAGCATTTCTACGTTACGGCGCTGCAGGAGCTGCAATCGGGCAGGAAGCGGTCGCATTGGATCTGGTTTGTCTTTCCCCAGCTTAGGGGGCTGGGGAAAAGCCGAAACTCTGAACTCTATGGCTTGGCCGGCTTGGCCGAGGCTCGCGCCTACCTTGCAGAGCCAATCCTGGGGCAGCGGCTCCGAGAAGCAACGCGGGCCATGGTGGATCATCAGTCGCTGGGGGCGGACGGAGTCCTTGGTGACCTCGATGCGCTGAAGTTTCAGTCGTGTCTTACCCTGTTCTCGCTCGCTGATCCATCTGAGCAAGTCTTTGCTATGGCGCTTGAATGCTTCTTCGCTGGGGAGCGTGATCTGCGGACACTTGAGCTGCTAGAGGCGCGGGGTGAGGCCTAGCAATTAGCCGCCTATGACAGATCTGCTGAAGGTAGTCGCCGTGCTTTGCCGCCGACACCACTTCGCACGACGGCTCAACCCAGGCGCCAGCTGCCATGAATCCAACCAAGGTCGTGAGAGAAAAGGTGCAGCGTTTCACCGACCTGCCGAACATCGGGCCGGCCGCGGCGAAGGATTTCGAGGTGCTTGGCTTTGACGCGCCGAGCCAACTGGTCGGCGCGGACCCACTCGAGTTGTATCAGTCACTGTGCATCGCAACGGGAGTTCGGCAGGATCCGTGCGTCCTGGACGTCTTCATGTCCGTCACGTCTTTTCTGGGTGGCGAGCCACCTCAACCATGGTGGCACTTCACGGAGAGGCGGAAACGACGGTATGGGCAGCTCTAGGCGATCTGCTGCCGGCCGACAGTTCATCAAACCGACGCTGCCTTGCGGCACTGACCACTTCAGGCCCCAGGCGCTCAGAAGGAGAATCGCAACATGCAAGATGCATCTTGGTATTCTCGTTTCGCCAAGGCATCCGCGCGTTTCTGCGGACGGCCCCGCGTCTTCACCGTTGCTGTCGGCCTGATCGCTCTGTGGCTCGTGACTGGCCCGCTGTTCGGGTTCAGTGACACCTGGCAATTGGTGATCAATACCAGCACCACGATCATTACGTTCTTGATGGTCTTCCTCATCCAGAACACACAGAACCGTGACACTGAAGCTGTCCAGATAAAACTGGATGAGCTGATTCGTGCAACGCAGGGTGCGCACAATGCGCTTCTTGACCTGGAGGACATCGAAGACAAGAAGCTGGATGCGTTCCGGTCCAGGTACCGTGCTCTTGCAGCAGCGGCCCGGGCTGATCTGGACCATGGCAATGAAGACACAGGCACGCCAGATCCGTGAACCGGCCGTACGTTCCCAACAATCCATTCAAGCCGGCGCCGCGGAGCGGCGCCGGCTTGCTTCGGCTTCACGCCGCAGTAAGGCTACAGTTCCCCGGCGCAGATGCTGTCGTTGCCGCTGCAGTCGCCAAGCTTCTGCAGTTGGGCTTGGGCCTTCTCCTTGGCGGCAGCGCGCTCGGCTTCGGTTGTACACACCCGCGTAGGAAACTTGCTTCCGAGCTCGGTCTTCGTCTCGCAAACGACTCCGTTGCTGTCACCTGGTGCTGCAGTAGGCGTGTCGGCTGAGGCGGCTTTCTCGCCAGCGACGGCGGACGAGGCGGCCAGGAGCATGATAAGAAGCAGTCGGGTCTTCATCGGCAATCCTTTCCGGATGGAGCGTCGAGAATACGCTTTCCGGTCCGGCATTCAAGTTGCCGGCAGCACCGTCGTTGTGCGCGCCTGACAGCTGATCCAGGCCAGACCCGCTTGTTGATTCGGTCGTCCTGCAAGGTGGAGATGATGAGCGCAGAACCGATGGTTTCCGGTATCCGTCAGGTCGCCGTGACCGTGAGCGATGTCGATGTCGCGCTTGGTTTCTACCGCGACATACTCGGCCTCGCCTTCTTGTTCCGTGCCGGCCCGGATCTGGCTTTCGTGGACGCCGGTGGCGTTCGCGTCATGCTGTCCACGCCACAGGGCGCGGGCGCCGTTGGAGCCAATTCCACGCTCTATTTCAAGGTGCCGGATGTGGATGCCGCGCATGCCAGGTTTGTCGCCTGCGGCGCCACCGATGAGCGGGCTCCCCAGTTTGCCGCGAAGATGCCCGACCATGACCTATGGATCGGGTTTATCCGCGATCCCGATGGCAATCTGGTCGGGCTGCTCGAGGAGCGGCAATGACGAGCCTGATCCCGCCTGCCACCAAGGAACAACCAATGTCGAAGTCGACCATCACCCGGCTCCTCCCGTACGGTCCTGTGATGGCGTTACTGATCGTTGCCGTCCACCTTGGCTGGGAGCACACGCACGGTGGCGTACGCAGCCACCACCTGTTGGCGCGCGCTGATCTGCCGTCGGTGTCGAACTGGTGGGGCCTGCTGGTCCTTCCCATCCTCGGCTGGCTCGCATCGCGTAGCGCCAGCCGTCGGGCGGCGCTGGACAGCCGCGCGGCGGCCAGGTCGATGGCGGCATTTGCGGGTGCCCTGCTGGTCGGTGCAGCGCTCTCCGCGTCGTTCATCACGGGGCATGCGTCGGCTGCCTCCGGCATCTTCCTTGCCGCATTGGCGGCAGGGCTTGTCCTGCCCACGTACCGGGCCGAGTACATCTTCGGCTTCGTCTCGGGAATGTCCTTCGTGCTTGGCTCGGTACTGCCGACGATTGCCGCATCGATCGGTGCCGCGATATCCGTCGTTGCCCACTTCCTGGTTCGCCCGGGACTGGCCCGGCTGCTTCGTACAGCACGGGCCTGACTGCCGATGAGCACCCCGAACAACGCGGAGATCGCCAGCGAATTCCTGGCCATGGCGGCGTCGGGCAGGGTCCGCGAGGCGTACGCGCGGCATGTCGCGGCCGGGTTCACGCACCACAACGCGTACTTCCCCGGCGACCGCGAGTCGCTGCTCGTCGCAATGGAGGAGAGCTCCAGTTCCGAGCCGAACAAGGCATTCACCATCAAGCAGGTGCTTGCGTCCGGTGATCGCGTGGCAGTGCTTTCACACCTGCAGCGCGCCCAGGCGGAGCAGGAATATGCGGTCGTGCACATTGTCAGGTTCGAGGATTCGAAGATCGTCGAGATGTGGGATGTCGGGCAGGAGATCCCGAAGGACTCGCCGAATGCACTGGGCATGTTCTAGGCAGGCCGCTGGCTGTTGGTTATGCGTGCCGGGGAATGGCATGTGCCTGCCGCCTGCGGCTGCGTACACTCGCGGTCCTGGGGGATGAATCGGAGATCGCATGAACATTTGGCTGGTATTGCTCGCCGCGGTGTCGAGTTTCCTTGTTGGTGGGCTGTGGTATTCGCCGGTGCTGTTCGGCAAGGCGTGGAACATCGAGAACGGGAGTCCAACGACTGCGGGGCACCCGGCAAAGGTGTTTGGCGTCAGCTTCGCGTTCTCGCTTGTCGCGGCAGCGGCCTTCGCGGTGCTGGTGGGGCCGTCGCCCGGGCTGGAGGCCGCGCTCAAGCTGGGCGCGCTGGTGGGCGTGGGCCTGGTGGCGGCGAGCTACGGCATCAACTACCAGTTCGCGCAGCGCACGTTCAAACTGTGGCTGATCGACGGCGGCTATCACGCCGTGCAGTTCCTGCTGTTCGGGCTGGTATTTGGCCTCTGGGGCTGAATCCGGCGGTCCTGCGTGATGTCACATGCAGGCCACCGGTTCCGTCGAGGAAGGTAGTCGTATCCCGCCTGCCGGAAGGGCGTGGAGCGTGACACCGGGAGGGTCGATCAAATGAAGTCGTTCATCGTGCTGCTGGGCTGGTGCCTGCTGTTTGTCCTGTGCTGGCCGCTGGCGCTGCTGGCCCTGGTGCTGTGGCCGGTCGTGTGGCTGCTGTTGCTGCCGTTCCGCCTGGTGGACATCACCTTCTCCGCGCTGTTCGCGCTGCTGCAGGCGATCCTGTTCCTGCCGGCGCGACTGCTGGGCTGGCGTCCGGCCAGCCCTGTACCGGGCTGACCGGCTGCGCGTTCAACCCTTTCTTACGGAATAGGCCATGACCAGGTACGCCGCATCCCTGCTGATCCTGCTTTGCTTCGCCTGCGGATCGAGCCAGGCACAAGTTGCCGATGCCAAGCCGATGGACGCTGCGCTGGCCGCGAAGCTCGGCGCCGACGAGCGCGGCATGCGCAACTACGTCCTGGTGATCCTGAAGTCAGGCCCTGATCGGGTTGCCGATGGTCCCGAGCGCGCCGCGATGTTCAAGGGGCACTTCGCCAACATGGAGCGCCTGGCGGCGGAGGACAAACTGGCGGTCGCCGGCCCGTTCACCGACAAGACCGACTGGCGCGGCATGTTCATCCTTGCCGTCGAGACGGTCGAGGAAGCACAGCTGCTGGTGGCGACGGACCCGGTGATCGCGCAGGGCGAGATGGTCGCCGAATACCACCGGCTCTACTCGTCCGCGGCGCTCATGGCGGTCAACGGGATACACCGCGAGATCGCCCCGGAATAGGCGCAGCCTTACCTCGCCGGCGCACCGGGCGCCGCAAGCTGCGGCGTGGTGCCGCCGAACCGCCCACCGAAGAAGTCGCCGTCGTTCCAGCGCGGCCGCGCGTCGTCGGCGCCGATCTGCCAGGCGATGCGTGCCGAAACGCGTGCGAGGCGCGCGGCATCGTCGTAGTGGATCGGCAGCGTGGCGTCGTCGCAGGGGCGGTGGTAGCAGTTGCGCATGAACCAGGTGGACGAGACCCGCGGGTCGCGCGTGGTATCCACCGGCTCCACGCCGCCGTCCAGGTACACCGCCGGGATGCCGGCGCGCACGAACGAGAACTGGTCGCTGCGCACGAACACCGCTTCCTCGGGGAACGGGTCGGGCGACACGGTGACCCCGATCTCCGCGGCGGCCGCGTCCACCACCGCCTTGAGAGACGAGTGCTCAACGCCGATGGACACCACGTCGCGACTCGGTGCGGTCAGCACCGGCATGTCGATGTTGATGTTGGCCACCAGGCCCGCGCGCGGCACGGTGGGGCGCTGCGCGAACCACTGCGAGCCGAGCAGGCCCTGCTCCTCGCCGGTCAGGGCGACGAACAGCTGCGAGCGGCGCGGCGCGGATTCGCCGGCGTGCAGTTCGCGCGCGGCCTCCAGCATCACCGCTACGCCGAGCGCGTTGTCGATGGCGCCGTTGTGGATCGTGTCGCCGTCGACCTCGGCACCAATGCCGATGTGGTCGAGGTGCGCGGTGTGCACCACGTACTCGCCGGCCAGCACCGGGTCCGCGCCGCGCAGCAGGCCCACGACGTTGCGCGACTGCAGCGGCTCCACGCGCGTGCGCACGGCCAGCGACAGCGTGCCGGGCAGGTCGAAGCCGCGCAGGCTGCCGGCACGCGCGTCGGCGAGCAGCTGCGCCGCGCTGCGGTCGTGGCCGGCGAACAGGGCATCGGCGGCGGCGGCGCTGACGCGCGCCACCACCTTGAGGCCCGGCCAGGTGTCGATGCCGCGGCCGTCGTCGTCGCGCAGGCGCAGCGCGGGCTTTTCCCAGCCGGCAGCACTGCGTGCCCAGGGCAGGCGCACTTCGTCGTCGGCGGTGCCCACCAGCACCACGCCCACGGCGCCACGCTCGGCAATGCCGCGCAGCTTCTCGTGCAGCGAGCCGTGGAAGGCGCGGCGGGTGTCGTCGAAACCTGCCGGCGCACCGCCGAACATCATCGCCACCTTGCCGCGCAGGTCGAGGCCGGCGAGATCGTCGTGGCCGAGTTCGGGCGCGTGCACGGCCTGGCCGACGAACACCGCCGGCGCGTCCACTTCGGCCAGCGGCGCGTTGAAGTTGGCCATCGGCAGGAACTCGTGCTGGAACGCCAGCGCGATCACTTCGCCATTGCGGTGCACCTCGAGGCGCGCGCCCTCGGCGGCGATGGTGCCGCGCAGCAGCGGCACGCGCTGGAACCAGGTGCCGTCGTCGCCGCCCGGTACGAGGCCGATCGCCGCGAAGCGCGCCGCGACGTGGTCGGCGGCCAGGTCGAAGCCCGGCGTGCCGGTCTCGCGGCCCTGCATGCGGTCGTCGGCGAGCGCGCGCACGTCGTCCTCGATGCGGTTGGCGGCCGGGTCCGTGGAGCGCGGAGCGCTGGCGGCGGGAATCTGGCCCGACGTGGCGGGCGCGGTGTCACGCGAGCAGGCGGGCAGTGCGACGGTCAATGCGACGGCGAGCAGGGCCGGCGCGAGGCGGCGTGCGGTGAACGGCATGGGGGCGTCCGACAATGCGAAGGCCGCCAGCCTAGCGTGCGGCACCCGCTGCGGTCACGGCGCCAGGAACAGCGCGGCAATCGCCCGCGCCGTGGCATAGGGCTCCGGATCGTTGCGGTTGCTGAGCAGCACCACCGTCAGCCGTTGCCGCGGCCAGTGCAGGATCACGTTGCGGAAGCCGATGGTCTCGCCCGAGTGCCACATCAGGTCGCCGTGCAGTCGCCAGCCGTAGCCAAATGCGTCGACATCCGCCTCGCCGGTGGGCGTGCTGGTCTGCGCCGCCACCATGCGCGCGCGTGAGGCCGGTGACAGCAGGCGGCCATCGTCGAGCGCCGCGGCCCACCTGGTGAGGTCGTCGATGGAGGCGTAGATGCCGCCGTCGCCGAGCACCGCGCTGGTGGTGCTCTGGTCGGTGCGCTGCCAGCCGTCCGCGGCCGCGCTGTGGCCGTAGGCGCGGTGCGCGACCTGCGACACGCCGTCCTCGAACGCCACCGCGCCGTCCATGCCCAGCGGCGCGAAGATGCGCGCCTGCAGGAAGTCCGCGTAGCGGCCGTCGGACGCCATTTCCACCACGCGCGCCAGCAGCGCGTAGCCGGTGTTGCTGTAGCGGTAGGCGCTGCCGGGCGCGAAGTACGGGGCGATCGCCGCGGCCGATGGCGTGCCGGCGGCCGCATCACAGGGCAGGCCACTGGCCAGCAGGCACACCACGTCGGCATCGTGCACCTGGCCGCTGAAGTCCGCCGCCATCAGGTCTTCGTAATCGGGCAGGCCGCCGGTGTGCGCAAGCAGGTGGTGCAGGGTCACGCCGTCCGCGTACATCGGCAGCGAAGGCAGCCAACGGCGCACCGGGTCTTCAAGCCGCAGCACGCCGTCGTCGACGAGCAGAAGGACCGCGGTGGCGGTGAACTGCTTCGACACCGAGGCCAGGCGGAAGCGCGTGGCGGGCGTCACCGCTGTGCGGGCCTCCAGGTCGCCCAGGCCGTAGCCGCGGCGCACCAGCGCCTCGCCGTCGCGCACCACCAGCAGCGCAGCGCCCGGGCCGTCGCCGGCGTAGCGCTGCATGTGGCCGTCGATCGCGGTCATCGTGTCGTTCCCCATGGCGCGGCCCGCGAACAGTGCCGCGAGCAGCAGGCATACCTGGATAGTCGTGCGCATCGGCCGATTCTAGCCGCGGCCGACCGCCTCAACGCTCGCGGCGCGGGAACTCCAGCACCTTGCCGCGTGCGTCGTCGTCATCGCGGCTGTCGCGGTGCCACAGCACCGGCACGTCATGCGGGGTCGGCAGCTCGAACTGCTCGCGCTCCGCGCGCTCGGCCTCCGCGGCGAGCTCCTCCTCGATTTCCCAGCTGTAGCGCTTGCGCGGCGCCATCGGGTCCAGCCGCCGGAACAGCCACGCCGCCAGCGCGCCGCCGACCGCGCCGCCCAGGTGCGACTGCCAGGACACGCCGGGTTCGCGCGGCAGCACGGTCAGCAACATGCCGCCGTAGAACAGGAAGCCGATCATGGTGGCGGCGATCGCCGCGCGGTCGCGGCGCAGCACGCCGAGCACGAACACCAGGAACATCAGGCCGTGGGTCACGCCGCTGGCGCCGATATGGAACGAGCCGGGCTCGCCCAGCAGCCACGCGCCCACGCCGGACCCCAGCCACATCAACGGCAGCCCGCGCAGGGTGGCGCGCGGATACACGCCGCCGGCCAGCGTGCCGAGGAACAGGATCGACAGGCTGTTGGCCACCAGGTGCTCGAGCGAGCCGTGCAGCAGCGGCGCGGTCAGCAGGCCCATCAGGCCCGCCACGCTGCCGGGCGACACCGCGAAGGCGCGCGTGGCCAGCATGCCCTGCACCAGGTCCATCAGCACCAGCACCACCACCGCGGCCACGCTGCACCAGGCGGCGCGGCTGAAGCGGCGCCAGTCGGCGCGGCGCTGGGCGGCGGGGTCGGCGGGCGGCTCGGTGTCGGGCAGGTACATGGAGCATCAATGGCGCCACCTGCGGGCAACGCAAGGGCTGCGGGCGCCCCGCCGCGGCGCCGTGGCCCGCAGCGGCACGGCCCGAGCCGGTAGAATTGCGGCATGAATGACGCCCTGCCCGTGGTCCGCCTGCGCAACGCCTGGCGGTCCAGCCATCCGTGGATCTTCCAGAAGCTGGTCGAAAAGCCCAATCCGCGCCCCAAGCCCGGCGCCATCGTCGACGTGCTCAACGTCGACGGCGAGTGGATCGGCCGCGGCTTCTACAACGGCCATTCGCGGATCGCGGTGCGCATCCTCGAGATCGATCCCGACGTCACGATCGATGCCGCCTGGTTCGCGCGCAAGATCGCCGCCGCCGTGGCGCTGCGCCGCGAGGTGCTGCGCCTGGACGAGGTGGGTGACGCCTGGCGGGTGGTGCACAGCGAGGGCGACGGCCTCAGCGGCCTGGTGGTGGACCGCTACGCCGACCTGCTGGTCATCGAGCTGTTCAGCGCCGGCATGTTCCGCCATCGCGAATGGATCATGGACGCGCTGCGCGCGCAGTTCCCGGGCTGCCGCTTCCACGTGTCCGCCGACGAGCACGTGCAGAAGCAGGAGAGCTTCGACTTCCACGGCACCAGCACCACCGAGCCGGCGCTGATCACCGAGCACGGCATCCGCTTCCGCGCCGATCCCGCTGGCGCGCACAAGACCGGCTTCTTCGCCGACCAGCGCGACAACCGCGAGTGGCTGAGCCGCCAGGTGGCCGGCAAGCGCGTGCTGGACCTGTGCTGCAACACCGGCGGCTTCGCGGTGTATTCGGCGGTGCGCGGCGCGGCGGACGTCACCGGCGTGGACATCGACGCCGACGTGATCGAGCTCGCCAAGGGCAACGCGCGGCTCAACAACGTGCGCCCGCGTTTCGTGCAGGCCGACATCTTCCCGTGGCTGCGCGATGCCGCCAACGCCGGCGACCAGTACGACGTGGTGATCCTGGACCCGGCCAAGATGACCCGCGACCGCGAGCAGGTGATCCCCGCGCTCAAGAAATACCTCGACATGAACAAGCTCGCGCTCGGCGTGGTCAAGCCGGGCGGCCTGCTGGCGACGTTCTCGTGCACGGGGCTGGTGAGCGAGGAGCAGTTCCTCGACATGCTGCGGCGCGCGGCGTACTTCTCCAACCGCACCGTGCAGGTGCTGAAGGTCTCCGGTGCCGGCCCGGACCACCCGTTCATGGCCCACGCGCAGGAATCGCGCTACCTCAAGGCGGTGTTCTGCCGCGTGCTGGACTGAGGTATTCGGCCAGCGCCACCGCGTTGTTGTGCGCCTCGTCGTGGGCGGCATAGAGCAGGGTGGCGTTGGCACCGTGGCCGAGCGCCTTGCGCAGCTCCGCCACCGCATCGGGATTGGCATCCAGCTCGGCGAAGTAGCGGCGCTTGAACTCCGCCCACTTCGCCGGTTCGTGGCCGAACCAGGCGCGCAGCGCGTCGCTGGGCGCCACCGACTTCACCCAGGGCACGCCGTCCAGGTCCGCCCTGGACTTGCCACGCGGCCACAGCCGGTCGACCAGCACCCGATGACCCTCGCCGCGCGCAGCCGCGGCCTCGTAGACGCGTCGGACATGCAGTTGCATCGCACCACCTCCCGGCAAATGCCCGCGGTCGCAGCCGCTGCGACCGCCCCGGCTACACTGGACGCATGAATGTAGAGACCTTGTTGATGCTGGTACTGGCGGCCGTGGCCGTCGCGATCGTGCTGCTGGTGGTGCTGCTGCTGCGTCGCCCCGAGGCGGTGCTGGCATCGCTCAGCCTGAAGCTTGAGGACGCCCTGCGCGAAGAGCAGCGCGGCGGCCGCACCGAGCTGCGCCAGCAGCTAGACAGCCTGTCCACCGCGCAGGGCCAGCGCATCGACGGCTTTGCCGCGCGCCTGACCGAGTTCAGCACCCGCACCGACCAGCGCCTCGACGTGCTGCGCGAGGCGCTGGGCGAGGACGCCCGCAAGGCGCGCAGCGAAGGCGCCGACACCCAGCAGCGGCTGGGCGAGTCGCTCGGCCAGCGCCTGGCCGAACTCACCCAGCGCAACGAGCAGCGCATCGGCGAGCTGCGCGCCACGCTGGAATCGCAGCTCAAATCGCTGCAGGCCGACAACGCCGAAAAGCTCGAGCAGATGCGCGCCACCGTCGACGAAAAGCTGCAGTCCACGCTCAACACGCGCCTGGATGCGTCGTTCAAGATCGTCTCCGAGCGCCTGGAGCAGGTGCAGCGCGGACTGGGCGAGATGCAGCAGCTGGCCACCGGCGTCGGCGACCTGAAGCGCGTGCTCACCAACGTCAAGACGCGCGGGATTTTCGGCGAGGTGCAGCTGGGCGCGCTGCTCGAGCAGGTGCTCACCATCGAGCAGTACGAGACCAACTGCATCACCGTGCCGGGCACCGGCGAGCGCGTCGAATTCGCGGTGCGCCTGCCGGGTTCGCAGCCCGACCAGCCGATCCGCCTGCCGATCGACGCCAAGTTCCCGCGCGAGGATTACGAGCGCCTGCTCGACGCCCAGGACCGCGCCGATGCCGAGGCGGTCATCGCCTCCGGCAACGCGCTGGAGCGCCAGGTGCGGCTGGAGGCCAAGCGCATCCGCGACAAGTACCTGGCGCCGCCGCACACCACCGATTTCGGGCTGATGTTCCTGCCCACCGAAGGCCTGTACGCCGAGGTGCTGCGCCGGCCGGGGCTGTTCGAGGCCTTGCAGCGCGACTTCCGCGTGACCCTGGTCGGGCCGACCACGCTGCTGGCGCTGCTCAACAGCCTGCAGATGGGCTTCCGCACGCTGGCCATCGAGAAGCGCTCCAGCGAGGTCTGGCAGCTGCTGGCGGCGGTGAAGGGCGAGTTCGGCAAGTTCGCCGGCGTGCTGGAAAAAGCCACCACGCAGATAGACACCGTGCAGAACAGCATCAAGCAGGCCGGCGTGCGCACGCGTGCCATCGAACGCCAGCTGCGCGGCGTTGAGACCCTGCCGGGAGTCGAGGTCGAAGCGACGCCGCTGCTGGGCGATGACTCGCCGGGGTGATGGCGTGAAAGATGCGCCGCGGTTGACGCGGCGCGTGGATTACGGCGAAGGCGTACCCGGCACGATCGGCATCACGTCCACCGGCACCGTGGCGTCGTCGTCCTCGAACAGGTAGTCCGGCAGGCCGTCCTCGTTGTCATCGCCTTCGCGGATGCGGTCGCCGTGGATCTGGTAGTCGCGGCGCTGCATCCACGCGTCGCGCACCAGCGCGTACTCGTCGGCGGCACCTTCGCGCAGGCGGTCGACCGCGAACAGCTGGGTACGCACGTCGACCAGCTGCAGGCCCTGCAGGAACACGCGCACGCTGTCCTCTTCCACCTGGCGCACCGGCGACAGCGGGCCGTCGCCGACCAGCCCGAACGCGTCGCGCACCGTGCGCGGCCCGAACAGCGGCAGCTCCAGGAAGCGCGAGCTCTTCCAGCCCCACACGCCCAGCGTCTGGCCGAAGTCCTCGCTGCGGTTGGGGATGCCCATGCGCGTGGCCGGGTCGAACAGGCCGCCGACGCCGATGGTGGCGTTCACCAGGAAGCGGCCCAGCGACTGCCCGGACTGCTTGGGCCGGCCCTGCAGCAGCGCGTTCACCGCGCTCGACGGCTGGCCGAGGTTGTTGAAGAAGTTGGACACGCCCAGCCGCATCGGCCGCGGCACCACTTTCACGTAGGCGCGCGCCAGCGGCGTTGCGATCGCGCGGTCGACCACGTTGTTGAAGCTGTGCACCTTGCGGTTCCACGGCTCCCAGGGGTCCAGCGCGCGCGGCGACTTGGCGGGCTCCGGCAGGGTCGCGTCGGCCACCGGGTCGTAGGGCGCGGCGCCCCAGATGGCGTCGTAGTCGAGCTCGGCGTCGGTGCGCTGGTCGACCGCAAGTGCGGCGATGCCCGGTGCAGCGGCGCCCGCGTCGCCACCGCCCACGCCGACGTCCCCGTCCGGCAGCGGCGCGAGGCCGTTATCGACGGCCAGGGCAACCGGCGTGCCATCCACGGCCACGGACGCCTGCGCCGGCACCGCTTCCACCGGGCCCGGTGCCGGCTCTGACACGCCGCGCGAGGGGTTGCCCGCGCAGCCGGCGAGGATCAGCGCGGCAAGCAGGACGGCGCTGGTGTGCAGGACAGGCTTGGCGGCAGGAGTCATGGTGGCGTTCTGGGAAAGGGCGGGTCAGCGCGCGAACGCGAGCTGGTCATCGAGACGGTACGCGGCGCGCAGCTCGGCCAGGCCGGCGGGCAGGCCGTCGATGGCGATGCCGTCGCCGTCCGCAACGCCCAGCTCGGCCAGCAGCGCCAGACCGGCACTGTCCAGCTTCGAGACCTGGCGTACGTCGAAACGCCGCGCGCCGGAACGCAGCGGTTGTGCCGCCTGCCAGAGCGCGGGCACGTGCGCCCGCAGCAACGCGCCGGTGAACACCAGCGCGTCGCCGTCGCGGCTTACGCCGGCGTCAGTTGGTGCCGGCATCGGCCTGCACGCGGCCGGCGCTCAGGTCGGCGGCCACGTCGCGGATCGACTTGCGGCTGAGCGGGGTGTCGAACTGCTGGCGGAAGGTCTGCACGAACGACACGCCCTCCACCATCACGTCGAACACCTTCCACTTGCCGCCGACGTTGCGCATCAGGTAGTCGACCGGGATCGGTTCGCCGCCCGAGCGCAGCATCTCGCTGGCCACGCGCACGCCGGCACCGCGCGGCAGCGCGGTTTCGGACTTCACGCGCACCCGCAGGCGGGTGTTGAAGTCGAGCAGCGACGAGCCGTAGCGGCGCATCAGGTTCTCGGCCAGCGCGTCGGAGAACACCTTGACGTCGGCATCGGCGGCGCCGCGGCCGTGGCGGCCCAGCACCTGGCGCGCCGCGTATTCGCGGTCGAACATCTGGTCGAACTCGCTGGTGATGAACGCCTGCAGCTTGCCGCGGTCGGCGCTGAACTCGGCGCGGCGCGACTCCAGCGTGGCCAGCACGCGGGTGCTGTTGTCGAGCACCATCTGGCTGGGCGAGCCCTGCGCCGCGGTGGCGGCCGGCTTGGCGGCGGCGGTCTGGGCCTGTGCCGAAAGCGGCGCGGCCACGGCCAGCGCAGCAGCGATGGCGAGGGGAAGCAGGATCTGGCGTGCCGTCATGGGATGGTCTCCGGGGGGGGCGAGGCGGTAACGGGGTCGGGCGTGGTGGTGTCGGGCGTTGCGGCCGCACCGGTCGCGGCATCATCGCCGCCACCGCTGAACATGTACTTGCCGACCATCTGCATCAGGTCGACGGCGGGCTGGGTGTAGACCAGCTCTTCGCCGGGCTTGAGCACTTCCATGTCGCCGCCGGGCTGCATGCCGACGTAGCTTTCGCCGAGCAGGCCGCCGGTGAGGATGCCGGCCGAGGTGTCCACCGGGATCTCGTTGTAGCGGCTGTCGATGTCCATGGTCACGATGGAGTCGAACTTGACCGGATCAAGGGTGATGCCCGACACGCGGCCGATGCTCACGCCGCCGATCTTGACCGCGGCGTTGGGCCGCAGCTGCCCCAGGTTGGTGAAGCGCGCGGTCAGCTCGTAGCTGTCGCGCGACAGCCCGAAGCGGCCGTTGGTGGAGGCGATCGCCAGCACCAGCAGCGACGCCATCGCCAGCAGCAGGAACGCACCGACCGCGAATTCAACGCGGGGACCACGTGAAGTACTCATTGTAAAACCTCGGGAAAGCGGGTGTGCGCGTTCATCGGAACAGCAGCGCGGACAGGACGAAGTTGAACATCAGCACCAGCAACGAGGCGTTGACGACCGCGCGCGTGGTGGCCAGCGATGTGCCTTCGATGGTCGGCTCGGCGTGGAAGCCCACGTAGGCCGCCACCAGTGCGGCCGTGCCGCCGAACACCGCCGACTTCATGAACGCCACCAGGAAATCGTCGCGGAAATCGACCGCATCGCGCAGCGTCTGCCAGAACCCGCCGTTGTCGATGCCCAGCACCTGCACCGCCTCGAACCAGCTCGCGGTGAGCGCCAGGCTCACGAAGAACGCCGTGAGCAGCGGCACCGCGATCACCGCCGCCCAGAAGCGCGGCGCCACCGCCTTGGCGATCGGGTCGATGGCCATCAGCCCCAGCGCCTGGATCTGGTCGGTGGCGCGCATCAGCGCCAGCTCGGCGGCGATCGACGAGCCGGCGCGGCCCACGAACAGCAGCGCGGTGAGCACCGGCGCAAGCTCGCGGTACAGGCCAAGCCCGATCAGCACGCTCACCTGGCTCGACGCGCCGTAGGTCTCCAGCGCGCGGTAGCCCAGCAGCGTCAGCGACAGGCCCACGAACGCGCCGCCCACGGCGATGATCGGCAGGCTGCGCGCACCGATCTTGTAGATCTCGCGCGTCAGCTCGACGAAGAAGTCGGCGGTCGGCTTCGACGCCCGCAGCACCGACAGCGAGAACAGCCCGGCGCGGCCCAGCGAGCGCGTGGCTTCGACAAACGGCATCAGCGCGCCTCCATGGTCTGCGTGGCCCGGGTCTCGACCGCATCGAACGCGATCGGGCCGTCCGGTTCGCCGCGCAGGAACTGCAGCAGCAGCGGGTCGTTGCTGGCCTCGAGCTCGGCCGGCGTGCCGGTGAACACGATGCGGCCGTCGGCGATCACGATCGCCTGGTCGGCGATCGGCAGGGTTTCGTGCACGTGGTGGCTCACGATCACGCTGGTCAGGCCAAGGCTGGCGTTGAGGCGCGCGATCAGGCTCATGATCACGCCCGAGGCGATCGGGTCCAGCCCGGTCAGCGGCTCGTCGTAGACCATCAGCGGCGGGTCGAGTGCCAGCGCACGCGCCAGCGCCACGCGCCGCGCCATGCCGCCGGACAGCTCGCGCGGGTACAGATCCGCGGCGGCGCGCAGGCCCACCGCGTGCAGCTTCATGCGCACCAGGCGGTCGATCACCGGCTTCGGCAGGCGGGTGTGGGTGCGCAGCGGCAGCGCCACGTTCTCGGCGGCGGTGAGGTCGGTGAGCAGGCCGTTGCCCTGCAGCAGCACGCCGATCGACTTGCGCAGCTCCAGCAGCGCGCGCTGTTTGCGCGGCACGGCCTGGCCCAGCACCTCCACCGTGCCCGCGGCCGGCGGCAGCTCGCCGGTGAGCGCGGCCAGCAGCGTCGACTTGCCGCTGCCGGACGGGCCGAGCACGGCGGTGATGCTGCCGCGCTGCACCGCCAGGTCGATGCCGGACAGGATGGTGCGCGCGCCACGGTCCAGCTGCACGCCGGAAAGGCGCACGGCGGTGTCCGGCATGGGCAGTGCGGTGTCGGGCATCGTGTCGTGCAACTCGAAGGGGGCGGCGACGGACAAAATCCGGCGAATGATGTGGCGCAGCGCCTGAATGCGGGCGGAGTGCCGGAATCCGTGGGGGCGGGGATTATCGCGCACTCGCCACCGCCAACGGGCGGCGGGCGTGGAATGCAGCGTATGCGGCTGCGGGCGCGCAGGCTGTCCACGCGGCGCGCGTATCACCGGCTGCGACCGTGCTCCGGCATCATGGCCGCATGACCCAGGGGACCGGCGACTTCCGCCTCTACCACTCCAATGCGCTCGATGTGCTGGCCGGACTGCTGGCCGCCGAGCTGCGCACGCCCGCGCCCGGCCAGGGGCTGCTGGAGCCGGACGTGATCCTGATCCCGCAGGTGGCCATGCGCCGCTGGCTGCAGGCCACGCTGGCCGAGGCGCACGGCGTGGCCGCCAACCTGGAGTTCCTCACGCCGGGCGAGTTCGTGCAGCGCGCGCTGGATGGAAACGTGCCGGGGCGTGGCGACGACCTCGATGCCGCCGCATTGCGCTGGCGCATCCATGCCGCGCTGGCGGATCCGGTGCTGCTGCGCGATCGCGCCCTGCAGCCCATGCGCGCCTATCTCGAAACCGCCCCGGACCCGCTGAAGGCCTGGTCGCTGGCCGGCGAGCTCGCGCAGGCGTTCGAGAAGTACAAGGCCTGGCGCCGCGAATGGCTGCTGGCGTGGGAGGCCGGCGACGCGCCGCGCGATCCGCAGGCGGCGCTGTGGCGGCGGGTGGCGGGCGGCACGGACCACCGCGCGCGCCGCATCGATACCTACCTGCGTGGCTTTGCCGATGGCGGCACGCCGCTGCCGGCCGGCCTGCCCAAGCGCCTGTTCGCCTTCGCCATCCTCAACGTGTCGCCGGACGTGCTGCGCGTCATCGCCAGCCAAGCGCGCGTCGGCACGCTGCATCTGTACGTGCCGTCGCCGAGCCGCGACTACTGGGGCGACCTGCAGCGCGTGCGCGGCGGCGACCCGGATGCAGCCGCCGGCGAAAACCCGCTGCTTCGCGCCTGGGGCGCGGCCGGTCGCGACTTCATGGCGGTGCTGGGCAACTACGAAGTGGTGCACCCGGATGTCGAGATCCGCGGCGATGCCGACCCGGGCGAGGGCGGCGCCGCGCTGCACGGCAGCCTGCTGCGGCGCCTGCAGTCGGACCTGTTCCACCGCCGCCCGTCGCCGCCGCTGGCGCCGGGCGCGGACGATGCGCGCACCCGCCTGCCGGCGCTGCGCCGCGACGACCCCAGCCTGCAGGTGCACGCCTGCCACACCCGCCTGCGCGAGCTGCAGGTGCTGCACGACCAGTTGCGCGCGCTGTTCGAGGACCCGCGCTTCGATCCGCCGCTGGAGCCGCGCGAAGTCGCGGTGCTGGCGCCGGACATCGATCCCTACCTTCCCTACCTCGACGCCGTGTTCGGCGGCCGCGGCCGGGCGGACTCCATTCCCTACGCCGTCGCCGACGCCAGCCCACTGGCTGGCGAGCCGCTGGCCGAAGTGTTCCTGCGCCTGCTGGCGCTGCCGGTGGCGCGCTTCGGCCTGGTGGAAACGCTGGACCTGCTCGCCAGCCCGCCGCTGGCCGAAGCCGCCGCGCTCGATGCCGCCGCGTTCGCGCGCCTGCACGCCTGGCTGCACGCCGCCGGCGCGCGCTGGGGCCTGGATGCGGCGCACCGCGCGCGCCTCGATGCGCCGGCGGATGACGCCTACACCTGGGCCTTCGCGCTCGACCGCCTGCTGCTCGGCCATGCCACCGGCAGCGATGCGCCCATCACCACCGCCAGCGGCCAGGTCATCGCGCCCATGCCGGAGCTGGAAGGCAGCGCGCTGGATGCGCTCGACACCCTGGTGCGGCTGCTGCGCGTGCTCGCCCGCCATGCCCGCACGCTGGATGAAGCACTGCCGCCCGACGACTGGCGCGAGCGCCTGATCCGCCTGCTGGAGGCGCTGCTGCCTAAGCCGCCGTCGGCGCCCGCATCGCGCCGCGCGCTGGATCGCCTGCGCAGCCTGATCGATGCCTTCGCCGCCGATGCCCGCCGCGCCGGCGTGGCCACGCCGGTGCCCGCGGAAGTCGTGCGCGCGCATTTCGCCGCCGCGCTGGGCGAAGCCGATACCCGCGCGCCGCTGCTCACCGGCGGCGTCAGCATCGGCCGCATGGTGCCGATGCGCCTGCTGCCGTTCCGCGCGATCTGCCTGTTGGGCATGGACGACGGCGAGTTCCCGCGCCGCGATCCCGCCGGCGGCCTCGACCGCCTCACCGCCGATCTCGCCAGCGGCCAGCGCCGCCAAGGCGATCGCTCCACGCGCGACGACGACCGCTTCCTGTTCCTGCAGCTGTTCAGCGCCGCGCAGGACGTGTTCTACGTGAGCTACCAGGGCGCCGACCCGCGCGACGGCAGTGCGCGCGAGCCGTCGGTGCTGGTGGCGGACCTGCTGGCCGCCGCCGATGCGCAGCATGCGCCGGAGGCGAAGGCGGGTGCCGCGCTGGTGGTGCGGCACACGCTGCAGCCGTTCGCGCCGGCGGCGTTCGGCAGCAGTGATGAGCCGCGGCGGTTCTCGTACCACGCGCAGTGGTGGCCGGCGGCGGCGCAGCCCGCGCAGCAGCGGGTGCCGTTGCCGGCGTGGTTTGGGGATGACGCGTTGGCGGCGATGGCCGCGAAGGCGGCTGGTGAAGCCGACAGGCGCAGCGCCACGCATTCGGCGCAGGACGGCGACGCACGCGAGCACACGCTGTCGCTCGACGAGCTGCGCCGCTTCCTGCAGGCGCCGGCCGACGTGTTCCTGAAGCAGCGCCTCGGCCTGCGCCTGGCCGAGGTCGAGGCGATCGACGAGGACGTCGAACCGCTGCTGGCGCCGGGCCGTGGTTTTGCGCGCCAGCAGCTGCAGAAGGCAGTGTTCGACGCCGTGCTGCGCGGAGACGACGACGCGTCGACGCACGCCCTGCTGCGTGCTCGCGGCCTGCTGCCGTCCGGACCGTTGGGCCGGCGCACGCTGGATGACGTGCGCGGGCAGGTGGACGCGTATGCGGCTGCCTTCAGCGAGTGGCGCGGCAAGTCCGAGGCCGATGCGCCACGGCTCGAGGTCGCGATCGACGGCGTCACGCTGCACGGCGGTGCCAGCAGCGCCGGCAGCGTGACACTCCACGGCCTCGTCGCCGACGCCTACCCGCACGGCATCGCGCGCGTCCGCTTCGACAAGCCATCAGGCCAGTCGGCGATCCGCAACGGCCTCGACTGGCTGCTGGCGAGCGCCGCGGGCCGCAAGCATCCGCTGGTTGAATTCCACGACGACGACGACCGGGGCATTGGCCCACATCCGCGCCCCTCACTCGATCCCGACGAAGCGCGCGACGTGCTGCGCATGCTCATCGACCTGCGTACCAAAGGCCTGCGCCGGCCGCTGCCATTCGCGCCCTACAGCGGCTGGGAGCTGTACCGCGCCGACAGCCTCGAGCGCGGCCTGGACCTCGCCGCCAAACGCTGGCACGGCAGCGACCGCAGCTGGGGCGAGGGCACCGGCGAGGCGCTGCGGCTCGCGCTGCGCGGCCGCGATCCGTTCAGCGACGAGGCCACGCAGGTCGCGTTCGTGGACCTGGCGATGGCGATCTATTCCGCGGTGGTGGCCGGCAAGGTCTATGCCGGCACCGACCTCGGCGCGCTGCGCGACATCGCCGCCAAGCTCGACCTGGAGGACGCGGAATGAGCGCCGACGGCGACACCAAACACGCGCCCGCCCGCGACCCATACCTCGACCTCGCGCTCGACGGCGTGCACGCCATCGAGGCCTCGGCCGGCACCGGCAAGACCTTCACCCTGGCCACGCTGGTGGTGCGGTTGGTGGTGGAGCGCGGCCTGCGCGTGGGCCAGGTGCTCGCCGTCACCTTCACCGAGGCCGCCACGCAGGAGCTGCGCAGCCGCATCCGCGCGCGCCTGCTGCTGGCCGAGGAGCTGGTTGGTGCCACGCCGGCGGCAAACGCGTCGCCGGAAGCCACGCTTACGCACGCCGTGCTCGACGCCCACCTCGCGCGCGGCACGGAATCCGCCGACGCCCTGCGCCGGCGCCTGCACGCGGCCGCCAACGACATCGACCTCGCGGCCATCTTCACCATCCACGGCTTCTGCGCGCGCGTGCTGCGCGAACACGCGCTGGAAGTCGGCCAGGCCTTCGACGCGCCGGAGCTGCTCACCAGCGACACCGCGCTGTACGAGGCCATCGCCGCCGACCTGTGGCGTTCGCATGGCAGCGAGCGCGACGCCGCCGACGACCTGCTGGCGCTGTGGCCGGGTGGCCCGCAGGCGCTGGCCGCGGATCTCGCGCCGCTGGTGCGCGAGCCGCTGCTGCGCCCGGCGCTGGCCGAGCTGCCGGACGATCCCGCGCCGCGCCTGCACGCAACCGGCGAGGCGCTGGCCGCCGCCTTCCGCGCGCACGGCGACGATTTCCGCGCCGCGCTGGTGTCGGCGGTGGAAGGCAAGATCCTGCACGGCGGCAGCTACAAGCTCGACTGGATCGCCGCGCTGTTCGATTCGCTCCACCACTGGTGCCACGCCGGCGAACGCGGCGCGCCGTTCGAACACGCCAAGCTCCCGCAGCTGCACCGCGACACCCTGCAGCTGCGCACCAGCGTTAAGCACACCGGCCGCACGCCCGATTCGCCGATCTGCGACGCCGTGCCCGGCTACCTCGACGCCCTCACCGCGGTGGCGGAGTGGAAGGACGCGCGCCGCGTCGAACTGCTGCACCGCCTGCGCGATGACGCGCGCCTGCGTGTCGCCCGCGCCAAACAGCAGCAGCGCGTGCAGACCTACGACGACCTGATCGACCGCGTCGCCGACGCCATCGACCCCGCGCACGACGACGGCCGCCAGGCCGAGGCGCTCACCGCCAAGCTGCGTGCGCAATATGCGGTAGCGCTGGTCGACGAGTTCCAGGACACCGACGCCCGCCAGTGGCGCATCTTCGACCACGTGTTCGGCGCCGCCAGCGGTGCGCCCGCGCTGTACGTGATCGGTGACCCCAAGCAGGCGATCTACGGCTTCCGCGGTGGCGATGTCGAGACCTACCTCGCCGCGCGCGCCACCGCCGAAGCGGCGCCGCCGCTCGCGCTCAACTTCCGCTCGCGGCCGTCGGTGCTGCAGGCGGTGTCCGCGCTGTACGCACAGGCGCAGGCCGCAGCCGATGCCGACACGACGACCGATCCGAGCAAGAAAATCCCGCCGCCCTTCATCGACGGCCGCATCGCCTTTAAGCAGGTCGAGCCCGGCGGCGTGCGTACCGATGCCGACTTCCAGCGCCACGGCACCACCGCGCCCGCACTCACCCTGTGGCGCGCGCCGCCGCCCGAGGCCGATGCCAAGGGCAAGCTGAAACCGCACAGCGCCGGCCGTTCGCGCGAGCTCGCAACCCAGGCCTGCGTCGCGGCCATCCACCGCGTGCTGACCGATGCGCGCGACGGCCACGCCAGCATCGAAGGCCGCCCCGTGCAGCCCGGCGACATCGCCGTGCTGGTGCGCTCGCACAACGAGGCCACGCGCATCCGCCACGCGCTGGCGATGGCCGGCATCCCCGCGGTCGCCGCCGGCAAGCAGAGCCTGTTCGCCACGCCCGAGGCGCGCGACCTGCACGCGCTGCTGCTCGCCCTGCTGCACGGCGCCGACGACGGCCGCCTGCGCATGGCGCTGTCCACGGTGCTGGTGGGCCTGGACGCCACCGCGATCGCCGCGCTGGATGACGACGGTGAAGCGCTGCGCGACTGGCAGCTCAAGGCGCTGGCCTGGCGCGACCGCCTGCAGCGCGGCGGCCCGCTCGCGCTCATCAACGACCTGTGCGCCGAACACGCCGGGCGGCTCCTCGGCCTGCTCGACGGCGAGCGCCGCCTCACCAACTACCTGCAACTCGCCGAACTGCTGCAGGACGCGCAGGCGCGCGCGCTCGGCCTGCACGGCCTGGTCGACTGGCTGGCGAACGCCATTGCCGATGCCAATGCCAACGACGAGAGCCAGCTGCTGCGGCTGGAGTCCGACGCCCGGCGCGTGCAGGTGGTCACCCTGCACAAGAGCAAGGGCCTGGAGTACCCGCTGGTGTTCATGCCGTTCGCGGCCATCGGCGCGCCCACGCGCAGCCCCGGGCAGCGCGCCGTGGTGAATGGCAAGGCCGGCCGCGCGCTGCACTGGAAGCTGCTGCGCTCGCAGTCCGGCTGGGACGCGGCCGAAGACGCCTGGCGCCTCGCGCAGCGCGCCGAAGACGCGCGCCTGCTGTACGTCGGCCTGACCCGCGCGCGCCACGCGCTGTGGCTGGCCAGCGGCATGTTCAGCAACCACGACAAGTCGCCGCTGCTGCACATGGTGGCCACGCCCGATGCACTGGCCGCCGCACTCGGCAGCGCGGTCGCCATCGACGCCAGCATTCCACCCGCCAAGCTGCCGTGGCTCGCGGCGGACTCCACCGACAGCGTGCCGCCCGCGCGCATCGCCGCGCGCGCGCTGGCCAGCGACTGGTGGGTCTACAGCTTCACCCAGCTCGCCAACGCCGAAGGCCAGGGCGTTGCGTCGGCCAGCGCCACCCAGCCCGCGCCCGGCGGCCAGGACGAGCCCGCGGCGGATGCGGATGCCGCGCCTGCATCCGGTGCCGACCCAGCCGCAGACAGCGACGCCTTCGACCCGCGCTTCGCCGGCACCCGCTTCGGCGTGGTGCTGCACGACGTGCTGGAACACACCGACTTCGCGCGCTGGGCCGCGTGGACGCCCGGCGCGCCCGCGCCAGGCGCTGACGATGCCGAGCTGATTGCCAAGCGACTGCGCGCCGGCGGCTACCCGGCCGAGGACATCGACGACGGCATCAACGTGCTCACCCCGCTCATCGGCCACACGCTCACCGTGGCCCTGCCCGAAGGCGTGCGCCTGGCCGACGTGCCCGCGGACCGGCGCCGCCCGGAGATCGAGTTCCAGTTCGCGCTCGCGCCCACGCGCGTCGACGCGCTGCTCGCGCTGCTGCACCGCCACGGCCTGCTCACCGCGCGCCAGGGCTTCGGCGCGCGGCGCCGGCTGGAAGGCCTGATGACCGGCCTGATCGACCTCACCTACGTGCACGACGGCCGATGGTACGTGCTCGACTACAAGTCCAACCGCCTGCCCGGCTACGGCCCCGCGCAGCTGGATGAGGCCATGGCGCACAGCGAGTACGACCTGCAGGCGCTGATCTACACGCTGGCGTTGCACCGCTGGCTGCGCTTCCGGCTGGGAGACAAGTACGACTACGCACGCGACTTTGGCGGCGCGCGTTACGTGTTCTGCCGAGGCCTGGATGCCAGCCGCGCGGATGCGCAGGGCGTGCAGGCGTGGCGCTTTGATCCGGAGCTGGTCGATGAACTCGACGCGCTCTTTGCCGGCCACTCCGTGGAGGTTGCGGCATGAGCACGCTCCCGCTCTTTCCTGAGCTCCCGACCGGCGACGCGACAGCCATCACCGCCGATGGAGGCGATGCGCCGCCGCCGCGCGGCACGGGCCTGCTGCAGGAGCTCCGCAAGACCGGCGCACTGCGCACACTCGACCACGCCCTGGCGCAGAGCCTGCGCCGGCTGGATCCGGACACGCCGGACAGCGTGCTCGCGGCGGCGGCACTGGCCTCGCTCGCGGTCGCCTCCGGCCACGCCGGCTTCGACCCCGCGGAGCCGCAGCGCCTGGTCGATGCCGCGATCGACTGGCCCACGCCCGCGGCCTGGACGGCGGCGCTCGCAGCCTCGCACTGGGTCGCCCACCCAGGCGCCGGCGATGCCGAGTCCGCCGCCGACGCCCCGCTCGTGTACGAACACGGCCTCGTCTACCTGCGCCGCTACCGCGAGTACGAGCGCCGCCTGGCCGATGGCCTGCGCCGCATCGGCCGCGCCGTGCCGCACGCAGGCGCGGCCGCAAGCGATGGCGACGGCGCGCACGTCCCCGCACACCTCGCGCCCCTCTTCGCCCAGCTCTTCCCCGAAGCCGCCACCGGCGACGACCTGCAATCCCGCGCCGCCGCCACCGCGCTCCACCACAGCCTGCTGCTGGTCACCGGCGGCCCCGGCACCGGCAAGACCACCACCATCACCCGCATGCTGGTGCTGCTGGCAGCGCAGGCGCTCGCGGCCGGCGCTGCGCCGCCGCGCATCGCCCTGGCCGCGCCCACCGGCCGCGCCGCCGAACGCATGGCCGAGAGCGTGCGCAACGCCGTGCAGGCGCTGCCCGCGCTCGGCGTCCAACCTGCTCTGTGCGCGCAGCTGCCCACCACCGGCACCACGCTGCACCGCCTGCTCGGCACCATCCCCGACAGCCCACGGTTCCGGCACCACGCCGACAACCCGCTGCCGTTCGACGTGGTGGTGGTGGACGAGGCCTCGATGATCGACCTGCCGCTGATGGCCAAGCTGGTCGAAGCCGTGCCCGACGGCGCGCGTCTGGTCCTGCTCGGCGACCCCGACCAGCTGCCCTCGGTGGAAGCGGGCGACGTGCTCGCCGGCATCCTGCGCGCCGCCGAAGCCACCGCGCCCACCGCCAGCTTCCCGGCCCGCCACGTCCACCTCACCCGCGGCTACCGCCAGAGCGCCGCGCTCGACCTCGCGCCGCTGGCCGCCGCCGTGCGCGAAGGCGACACCGCTACCGCGCTGTCGCTGTTGCGCGGCGGCGAGCTGTCCGGCGTGCATCTCCACGAAGGCAATGCGGATCCGCTGCAGTCGCATCGCGAGCATCTGCTGGCGCATTGGACTTCGCTTGCCGATGCCAGCGATCCCGCCGACGCCCTCGCACGCGCCGGCCGCATGCGCATCCTCACTGCCGTGCGCGAAGGCCCGCAGGGCGCGCGCGGACTTAATGCGCGCATCGAGGAGATGCTGGCTGGCACGCGTCGCGGCGCTGGCCCCGCATCAACGACAAGCCGCTACTTCCACGGTCGCCTGCTACTGATCACCGAGAACAGCTACCGCCACCGCCTGTTCAACGGCGACATCGGCATCTGCCTGCGCGACGACAGCGGCACGTTGATGGCGTGGTTCCCGGGCGATGACGCGCATAACCCCCGACCCTTCCATCCCGCCGCGCTGCCGGCGCATGACAGCGCGTTCGCGATGACGGTGCACAAGGCCCAGGGCAGCGAGTTCGACGAGGTGTGGCTGGTGTTGCCCGAGCGCTTCAACCGCGTGCTGTCGCGGGAGCTGGTGTACACGGGGCTGACGCGGGCGCGGCGGGTGTTGCATGTGGTGGGGGGGCCAGACGCCATCGTGGATGCGCTGGCGCGGCATGCGGGCAGGTGGTCGGGCTTGGGGTGGAAGCTTAGATAGGTAGTCGACTCACCACCTTTATCGCACCGATGTGACTAGCAGTTAGATTTTCGAACGCGATGCAGCAATGGAGCTGCGTTCAAATGGGGGCAGGGATGAACAAGGAAGTGGCAGAGCAGCTGTTGCGGAAGTCGTTGGAAGATTGGCAAGCGGTATTCCGGGATGGTCAGTGGGAAGCCATCGATGCAATTGTCAATCGTCGCGAGCGGCTGCTGGTTGTCCAGCGCACGGGCTGGGGCAAGAGCGCGGTGTACTTCGTTAGCACCCGCATCCTGCGCGATCGTGGTCTAGGGCCGACTATCATCATTTCGCCACTCTTGGCATTGATGCGAAACCAGATTGAATCGGCCCGACGATTGGGTATTCGCGCTGCGACCATCAACTCCAGCAATCGACAGGAGTGGGACCGCGTCAAGCAGCAGGTTCTCGCTGGTGCCGTGGACTGTCTGCTGATCTCGCCAGAACGTCTCTCCAATGATGGTTTCGTAGAGGGCGTCCTGCAGCCCATTGCCGGTTCCATTGGCCTCATGGTAGTGGACGAGGCCCACTGCATTTCCGACTGGGGCCATGACTTCCGTCCCGACTATCGGCGGATCGTAAACGTGCTGCGCTTTCTTCCTGCCAACCTGCCTTTTCTGGGTACTACGGCGACCGCCAATGATCGTGTGGTTAGCGATATCCGCGCGCAGTTTGACGGCATCAAGGTGCTGCGCGGCTCATTGGTGCGAGACAGCCTAGGGCTGCAGAGCGTTGTGCTGCCGGATCAGGCGTCAAGGCTTGCTTGGTTGGCGCAGGCGGTGAGACAGGCACCGGGAACCGGCATCGTTTATACGCTGACGACCCGCGACGCCGACCACGTTGCAGCATGGTTGCGCAATAGCAACATCGAAGCGCATGCCTACTATGGCGATGTTTCGCATCCAGACATGCCCGAGAGCGACAGGTACCGGCGGGCCCTTGAAGACGCTCTGCTCGGCAACAAGATCAAGGTCCTGGTAGCAACTAGTGCGCTTGGAATGGGCTACGACAAGCCTGATCTTAGTTTCGTCATTCATTATCAAGCCCCCGGATCAGTTGTGGATTACTACCAGCAGGTCGGACGCGCCGGACGCGCCATCGACTATTCGGTGGGGGTCTTGTTGTCTGGGACGGAAGATGACGAAATCCATGACTTTTTCCGAAGGTCTGCATTCCCGACTCAGGGGCAGGTGACGTACTTGTTGGGCGTTCTCGGACGACACGATGGTTTAAAGGGTCGTGAAATCGAGCAATACAGCAACATGGCGTCGAAGAAGATCGAACAGATTCTGAAATTCCTGAGCGTCGAGAATCCGGCGCCGATCATCAGGATAGACGGACGATGGCATCGGACCCCTGTGTCCTACAGCCTCAACGAGGAGAGGGTTGCGCGCCTCACGGCAATGCGTGAGCAGGAGTGGGCGCAGATGAAGGCCTATATGGGCGAGCGCGGTTGTCTGATGACATTCTTGCGCGCGGCGCTTGATGATCCCGGGAATGAAGATTGCGGAAAGTGCGCCAATTGCCTTGGTCAGCCCTTGCTTGAGGTTGAGATGACTGCGCAGCTGCTGCACGAGGCCGCAACCTTCATCCGCCAAGCTGAGTTCCCTATCAAGCCCAGGAAGCAAGCTGCTGCAGGAGGCTTCCCGGCCTATGCGCTACCGACCAATTTGCCGTCTGATCTGCAGGCGTCCGAGGGGCGGGTGCTCTCACGTTGGCGCGACGGTGGCTTGGGAAATCTTGCTGCAGAGGGCAAGGAGGCCAACCGCTTCGCCAATGATCTTGTGACCGCTATGGCGGAGATGATCCGCCAGAGGTGGAGGCCCGTGCCTGCGCCGGAATGGTTGTGCTGCGTGCCCTCGCTGAATCATCCACAGCTCGTCCCCGATTTTGCGCGGCGTCTGGCAGAGGCGCTCGGCATTCCACTTGTCGACTGTGTGCGCAAGGTGCGGCCGAATGAGCCGCAAAAATATCAGCAAAACCGGTACCATCGATGCCGCAACCTGGACGGCATTTTCGAAGTCGTCGGTCAGGTCCCGGCGGGGCCCGCGCTTCTGGTAGATGACATGATCGACTCGGGCTGGACGTTCACGGTCATTGCCGCCCTGTTGCGGCGTCAGGGGAGCGGGCCGGTGTACCCGGTGGCTCTAGCGGCCACCACAAGCAAATCGTGATGAACGCCAATACTGACGCCATTCTTCTGCTGACTTCCCATTTCTCCAATGGTGGAGGAGTAGGAGACGTGCGGCCCCTGACTCCGTCAGAGTGGGGGCGATTCGCGTTTTGGCTACACGAACGGGGCCGCCGCCCGTCTGATCTGCTGCAAGGCGACCTGGCGAAGTCACTTGCAGAATGGAATGACCAGAGAGTTCCGCTGCTTCGGATCCAAGCGCTCCTTGGGCGTGGGCATGCCTTGGCTTTGGCCGTGGAGAAGTGGAGCCGGGCCGGCATCTGGATCCTCACCCGGTCGGATACCACGTATCCGCGCTTGCTTAAGCATCATCTGAAAGGAAGTGCGCCGGCCATTTTGTACGGCTGCGGCAACCAGGATCTCTTGGGCGCCTCCAGTATTGCGGTGGTGGGGTCGCGGAACGCGAGTGAACAGGATCTGGCTGACGCGCAGGTGTTGGGCAGGCGAATTGCGTCCGCATCGCATGCCGTGGTCTCGGGTGGTGCCAAGGGCGTTGATGAAACCGCGATGCTTGGCGCGCTGGGGCACGGCGGTACGGCCATCGGCATCTTGGCTGACAGTCTGCTGCGGGCGGCAACCTCGCGGAAGTGGCGTGACGGATTGCTTGCGGGTGATCTGGTTCTGGCGTCTCCGTACCATCCCGAAGCGTCGTTCAGCGCTGGCAACGCGATGGGTCGCAATAAGTATGTGTACTGCCTGTCCAGGGCTGCGATCGTCGTTCATTCCGGCAGCAAGGGTGGAACATGGGCGGGGGCCGAAGAAAATCTCAAGAAGGCTTGGGTACCCTTATGGATCAAGCCGACACAGGATCCGGTCGCTGCGAATGCGCTGTTGGTGGGGAAAGGTGCTTCTTGGCTGACTGCAACTTCCGAGTCCCTCGATATTGCTTCTCTATACAGTGCGCCCGACAGGGGTCGGACCCAGGCCGCGGCGGGCACTAACGACATGCGTATCGCCGAGGATCTGGGCGAATTCCCCGCGTTTGTCGACCTCGAGGTGCCGTTGGCTGGAGCGGCAGAACCGACTACTGCGGCAAAAAGTGATGTGGAGCTTGTCGGTTCCGGCGCTGAGTTAGCTCAGGAACCTGATAGAGCGCCGCAGGAACTGACCTTTTACCAATTGTTCCTACTCAAGCTTCATTTACATGATCAAGACTTTACGGCCACGGCGCTGGCGGAATCCCTACAGCTGCCCAAGAAGCTGGTGGATGACTGGTTGTCCAAGGCGGTTGCAGAAGGTGCGGTTGTCCAATCCGGTAAGCGGCCCGCGAAATATCGCCCCGCGTCGATGGATTTAATTAGATAGCCGCTTGAAGCCACCTAATCCTCAGATGACAACCTGCGCATTCTGTGGCCGCTTCATCCTCTTGGCGACCCGCTCAGTACAGCACTGTTGTTTCGCGAGAGGGTGCGCAGACGCGGGCAGAAGGAGGGAAGTAATTGCTGCCTCCGCCCCTTCTTCCCTGTCAGTTTCTGGGAGAGGCCTGAAAGATCTTCGAATGCAGGACCGTTCCGGCTTCCTGCAGGCACGCTTAATCACCTTCCTACTGTCAGGGTCGCCGCTAGTCGCGCTCGGATGGTATGAGTCTTGCTGGTCGTTTTGCGGTTGGCAACGCTGGGGAAACGCATGGGCTGGATCAGGGGTACGTTTGGCGTCGCATGGGCGGGTACGAAGGGTTTGGTGAAAGCAACGGCGTGGGTCGCCAACGAGACCCGGCACGTGGTCGTGGACAACCGCGATGTAATAGCCGCCGCTGGGAAGTCTGCCGTCTCCCTCACAGGAAAGGCGGTGCAGGTCACGGGCAAGGCCGCCAAGGGTGCCGCTGACATAGGGGCCAGGGCCGCGTATGGATATGCGGCCACGTCGACAGGTGTGCTGGGGAAGAGCGTGGGTGTGGCTGCGGGGCTGGCCGCCCAAAGCGTCGGCTTGGTAGGGCGTGGCGTAGATACTGTTGGTGGCCTGGTTGATCGTTCGGGCAGCGTGGTGGGTGACGCAGTGGGCGGTATGGCTGCTGGAACCGTATCCTTGGCGTCCGAAGCCTTGGATTCCATCGCCATCCAGCGCTCAGAGCTGGACAGCATGCGGGCTGAGATCCGCCGCTTGGGGCTGCACGAGCAGGAGCGTTCGGCCCGGCTGGAAGCGAAGATCCGTAGCGCGAGGGTTGCAAGGCGCAAGTCCGAGCTTCTCGATCTGTACGTGATCGGAGGCGTGTCGCTGGCCGAAATGGCGCGCGCACCATTGCGGGTGCCGGAAGAGGTCCAGAGGGCGTTCGAGCAGGCTTATCCAGGGCTGGCCGCCCAGGAATCGTTCTCCGAAGTGGTGACGCGACTGTCGCCGGAGCAGCTGCCCGGCTTCGTGTCGGGCGTGAAGGGCAAGCTGTTCGAACTGGAGTTTGTCGACTATCTCAACGACGGTAACTTGCCAGACGGGATGACGGCATCGCTCGCGCAATCTGCAACGCAGGGCGGCTGGGACATCCAGGTCTTGGACCAAAGCGGGGAGGTGGCAGAGCTGTTGCAAGCGAAGGCGACCGAATCCGTGGCGTACGTGCAGCAGGCGCTGGAACGCTATCCCGGTATCGACGTGGTGACCACGCAGGAGGTCTACGCCCAGCTGACTGCGCTGGGCATGGCAGACCAAGTGCGGGACAGCGGTATCAGCGAGGCGGCGCTTGAGCAGATGATCAACGGGGCCGCCGGCGTGGCCAGCACGGGCGTGGACTTCAGTGACGTGCTGCCATCAGCGCTGGGCCTGGCGGTGGTCGGGTTGTCCGTCTTCATGGACAAGTCCCTTACTACAGGAGAGCGCGCGGCAGTGTTTGGCGAGCGCAGCGGTCGCGTGGGTGTCTCTTCGCTCGCAGGCAAGGGAGTGATGCTGGTGACGCAAACCTGGTGGCTGGGCCTGCTAGGTGGCGTAGGCAGCCATTTGTTGTCCAGCAAGGGACGGGTGAAGCGGGAACAGTACGAAGCCCTAGCGTCCGTTCTGGACATCATGCGCCAGCGGCGGGACCAGCATCCTGCGCTGCGCCTGTCCCACGCAGGGGCGACCTGAGCAGAATTGTCAGTCTCGACACGGGAACCTGCGACGCCGGGGATGGGTGCTGGGATCTCTTCGCCTCAGTGCAGCGGGTTGCTAAATTGCCGGCTCCTGACCACCCAGAAAAATTTTCGCCTCACGCCCGGTTGTCCTGCGCAGCCCCCACGCGAAAGGATGGCGTGCCGGACCGATCCGGTGCCAAGAGAACAAAGATGAAGAAGACCGCACCCCCGTCGCCAAAGCGCGCAATGACCACTGCTGACGCCGCTCGCATCCAGTCGGCAACGGCTCGCGCCAAGGGCGGTGTCGTCCGCCCCGGAAGCTTTCCGGCGCGGGCCCAGCGCGCCGCCGCTCGCTCAAAATGAGCTCCAACACGCCCGTCCGGTACTGCGCTGACAAGGACATTGATCGTGCCGTGCGCAAACTGGTGCGCAGCGGGTGGGCATTCCAGCGTCGGAGGCGCCACGGGCGCCTCCGCGCACCCGGCGGTGCCTGCATGGTTGTTCCGACGACTCCCAGCGATCATCGAACGCGGGCGAACTTCAGAGCACAGGTCAGGAGAATGTCGCGATGACCCGCAAGCTGGCGTACGCCGCCTATCCGACGCTCGGCGAGGCACTGCGATTCGTGATCGCCGCGTTTGATCTACGTGTGAGAGCGGAACCTGGCCACGTCAAGCGACTGGACCGCATGGCTACCGTGGGTGATTTCGATTCGGAATTGTTCAACAAGCTGGTCGAAGCTTTGGTCGAAAAGCGCTTGAGTGACCTGGGCGATCCGACGCTCGGAGTCTTCCTGGCTGAGTTCATTCGAGGGTACCGGATGAATTACGCGAAGCTGTTGGGGAAAGTGTCTGCTGACGCGCTGGAGCGAGGGCAGCTGATGCCACTGCTGATTCAGGGTTACTTCCCTCGCTGCGTCGCTGACTTCATGCTGGAAGCCTCGAATGCCGGCTTCATTCCGGCGCCAGAACTTCTGCTTGCAGAACCTCTGGCAATCGGACCAGGAGCCCCGCGGGTGAGCCCTCTACGGGTGGTGCTGGAAGAACATCTCTGGCGACAAGGCGCTTCGAACCCTGACGTGCTTGCAGCCTTCCAGCGGACGGCGGAGCCAGGAAGCCGGGAGCCGGACAAAGCGCGCGACTGGCTGTCTGGCAAGCATGTGCCGGATATGGGGCAACTATTGCTTTCCGTATCACGCAGTCTGGGCAAGCGGTCGAGCTCCGGGGGGCACGACTTGCCTCTCTATCTGGTCAGAGCGATACGTATCGCACGGGCACTCGAGTACATCCTGGCCGCTGTACCGCCAGGTGTGGACTTTGCGACGGAGATCCGGCGTCTGCTGCCGCTTGGTGCGCCGGAGTTCGACTTCGGAACAGCCGTCCACGGGGCGATCGTCCAACAGGCGACCGAATGGGAGCAGCTGAGTGAGCTTGGGCTCGGCACCTTTGCGCGGCTCGCGTTTGATCATCCCTGGGATGAATCCGCCAGAACTCATGCAACGGAGCTGTTGCCCTTGTTCGAACAGCGCGCAGCGAGCGCAGCAGCGCCCTGGGCCACGGAATGGATGGTCCGATGGTGTCGCGCGCGCCTGGCGATCTGGCAAGGCCGGTGGGAGGACGGCCTCGAGTGGTACGACCAGGCCTTCAAAGCGGCTGTCTACCGCGCAGGCCCCGAATCCGGTCGCCTGTTGAGGGAAGCACTGGGGATCGCTGCAACCATGAAGAAGAAGGCGGCGATCAACCGCTACGTCGAGCAGGCCAACGCGCTCAACCTCTGGCCGCCGGTGCTGCGCGGCATGGAGATCACCTCGGACGACGGTGAATTCCTGTCCGAGATCCTGACGCGCGCCTACTTGCCGTATCTCCCGCAGCGGACTGAGGCTCCCACCGCCGCCTGAAACCGGGCGAGTGCATTCGACCCCCGCGGAGGCGGCTGAGCCCTCTGCTACTATTTCCGTACACCCGCATCAGCAATTTCCTGCGCGCTCGATGCATAAAAGTATGACGAATCAAGGTGAAGCGGAGTGGTAACGGGGGGTAGCCGCTGGCACGTAGTACATCCGTCAGGCCATGCGCACGAGCAGGAGGCCTTGGACCTGCTGCGCGCGCAGCTTCCGGAAACGCCGCCTTTCTGCGCCTGGTCGAACTTCGAGTTCATCGCCGACGACGGCAGCATCAACGAGATCGATGCGCTGATCGTCTCCAGTGACCGCATCTACCTGGTCGAGATCAAGCACTGGTCCGGCCGCATCAGCGGCAACCAGAACAGCTGGCTGATCCGCTCGCCCAGCGGCCGCGAGCGGTACGAGGAAAATCCGCTATTGCTGGCCAATCGCAAGGCGAAGAAGCTCAAGTCGCTGCTTGGCCACCAACAGGCCTTCCGCAAGGGGCAGGTTCCCTATATCCAGGCCGTGGTCTTCCTGTCGTCGCCGCAGTGCGAAGTGGCACTGGATGAAATCGCTGCCCAGCACATCCATCTGCGCCCCGATGCCCGCCACCGTGGCCAGCACAGCATCGTGGATGTCATCCAGGGCAGGGCGACCGAGTCCGAAGGCCGCCCCGGCGTCAGCCGCGACGCGGAGCGGGCGTTGGCCCGTGCGATGGAACAGCTCGGACTGCGCAAGCGCACGCGCGCGGCCACCGTGGGTGACTACCTCCTGACTGGCCTGATTGCCGAGAACGATCGCTACCAGGACTGGGAGGCCAAGCACCAGCGCGTAGGCACCGACCTCAAGCGGATCCGCATCTTCCCCCACGCGCAGCGCGCCGCGGAGTCGGAGAAGCGCGAGCGCAAGGACATCGCCACCCGCGAGTACGAATTGCTGCGCGACATCCGCCACGACGGCATCCTGAGCCCGCGCCAGCTCACGGAAAGCGACGTTGGGCCGGCACTGGTCTATGACTTCGATCCCGAGGCGCAGCGCCTTGATCACCTGCTTGACGCCGCTGACACGTCCCCAGGCATCAGCGAACGTCTCGACCTCATCCGCGCCATTGCCGAAAGCGTGGCCTATGCGCACAGCCGCAACGTCCACCATCGGGCCCTGAGTCCCTGGACCATTGAGCTGCACCGCGCTGCCGGAGATCGTCATCGCCCGGTGCTGCGCGACTGGCAGAGCGGCATCGCCGGCCAGGACACCACTGCCGGCACCCGCATGACCATGCATCTGGGACAGCAGGCCGGCGTCATCGACAACCCTCGCTCGGCGGTCTATGTCGCCCCGGAAGTCGTGGCCGGCCACGGCTACGACGCCGTGGCGATCGACATGTTCTCGCTTGGCGCGCTTACCTACGCCTTGTTCAGTGGCCAGCATCCGGCCGCGACCGTGGAGGAGATGCTCGACAAGGTCCGCAGCGGCCCGGGCCTGATGATTTCGGAGGTGCTGGATGGCGCGCCGGACAGTCTGCAGCTCTTGGTGCAGGTCGCCACCGATCCCAATCCCGCCGACCGACCGTCCGACGTGCGCGAGTTCCTGCGCATGCTCGACGACGTCGAAGAAGAACTCACCGCACCCGAGCCGGAGCGCGGTGCCAGCCCGGCCGATGCGCGCCAGGGCGACCGTCTCACCGGCGGCTTCCAGGTGCTGCGTCGCCTCGGGGCCGGCTCCACCTGCCACGCGCTGGCAGTGGAAGACCCCCAAGGCCAGCAGGGCGTGCTCAAGGTCGCCAAGGACCCCTCGTTCAACGAGCGCCTGCGCCAGGAGTACGAGACCCTGCGGGAGGTGCCGCATCCCAATATCGTCAAGGCGCTGGGGCTCCACGAGATCGATGGCCTCGCCGCGATCTTCATCGAGCAGGCCGGCGACAAGACCATGGGCCAGCGCCTGCGCGAGCAGGGGCCACTGTCGCTGGACCTGCTCGAGCGCTTTGGTGACGAACTGCTCGGCGTGGTCGTGCACCTTGAGCGAGAAGGCATCAACCACCGCGACATCAAGCCCGAGAACATCGGCCTAGGCGAGACCCGCAAGCGCGCGCTGACCCTCAAGCTGTTCGACTTTTCGCTGGCCCGTGCGCCGGCGGACAATATCCGCGCCGGCACCCCACCGTATCTCGACCCGTTCCTCAGCCTGCGCCGGCCCGCGCGATGGGATCTGCACGCCGAGCGCTTTGCCGCGGCCATGACCCTGCACGAGATGGCGACCGGCACGCTGCCGACATGGGGCACGGCCGGGCAGGACCCGGCCAGCACCGCTGAAGACGTCGGCCTGGATGTCGAAAAGTTCGACGCCTCCATCCGTGACGGCCTGGCCGACTTCTTCCGCCGCGCGCTGCATCGCGACAGCAAGAAGCGTTTCGACAACGCCGACGACATGTATCTGGCCTGGAAGAACCTCTTCCGCCACATCGACCAGACCACGCTGGACGAGGACAGCGACAGCAGCACCACGCTGGATTTCTCCCGCGTGGAAAACCTGTCGCGCGACACGCCACTGTCCGTGCTCGGCCTGAGTGCGCGTGAGCTGAATGCCGCCGATCGCATCGGCGCCACCAATGTCGGCCAGCTGCTGGCGCTGCCCGGCATCCGCTTCTACCGCAACCGCGGTATTGGCCAGCAGATCACCCGCCGCCTGCGGCAGGTCCGCGAGGAGCTGGCGGCTCGCCTCGGCCAAGCCGCGGCCCCGGACCTGCCCGATGAGCAACCCGGCGTCTCGAGCATCGACCGCCTGGTCGAGTCGCTGGAAAGGGTCAAGCTCGAGGACGGCGAGGCCGGCATTGTCAGCCACTGGCTGGGCCTGGCCGACGCCAGTCCTCGCGCCGGCTTGGACCTGCCCAGCCAGCGGGACGTGGCCGAAGCAGCCGCCAGCAGCCGCGCCCAGGTCCAGGCCGCCATCGACCGCGCCGCAGAGAAGTGGGCCAAGAATGCCTGGATGACCGCGCTGCGCGACGAGGTGACGGCCTTCCTGCAGCGTCGTGAGTGCGTGGCCACCCTGGGTGAGCTCGCCACCGCGCTGCTCAGCGCCCACGGATCCACCGCGGCCGACACCGAGCGGCAGCGGCTGGCAGTCGCGGTGATCCAGGCCACCCTTGAAGTGGAGGCCGCGCGCGAGTCCGCGCGCTTCGTGCTGTACCGCGGCCATGAAGTCACGCTGATCGTGGCCGCCGACCCGCAGGGGGCCGAAGCCAGGGCGTCCACGTCCGAGCGCGTTGCCTTCGTCGAAGCGCTGGCCGCCGAAGCCAAGACCCTCGCCGCCGAAGATCCGCTGCCCAGCCCCCGCCGTGTGGAGCAGGCCCTGATGGCCGTCCCCGCGCCCGCTGGCGACCCCCCGATGTCGCTGGAGCGGCGCCTGCGCCTGGCCGTTGCCGCCGCGCCGGCCGTGGCCATGTCCAGCCGCCTGGAGTTGTACCCGGTCAACCTGCCGGCAGAGCGCGCCCTGCGCTTGGGCGCCAACACCCTGCTGGGCGCCCGTCGCCTGAGCGTGGAGCAGCTGCACAGCCGCATCCACAGCCGCTTCCCCAAGGCCGAGTGCCTCCCCGGGCGCCCGGCCCTGGACCACCTGCTGCAACAAATCGAGTTTCCCTTGCAGTGGCATGAGGCCGGCGACGCTCTGCCCGCCGGCTACGCCATGCCGGTGCAGGGCACGGGCGCCACGCGCCACACCAGCACGCTGCGCCGCCTTACCACCGCCATGCACGCCGGTGAGGCGGATTCGCCCGCCGCCCAGCAGGCGCAGGCCTTCGATGCCACGGTCCGGCGCGCGATCGCCGGCGGCCGGGTGTTGCTGGTCACCACCGAGCTGAAGCGGGTGGAAGATGCCGCGCCCGAGCTGTGCCAGCAGTACGGTCTCACCCCGGTCAGCCTGGACCACCTGTTGATTGAAGCCCTACGCGCCCAGGTCAGGCAGATCAGGGCCGACTGGGGCGTGGTGCTGCAGGCCGACGCCGCCACACAGTCCAGCGCCGACTGGCGCCGCCTCACCACCCTGGTCGAGCGCGCCATGCCCACGCTGACCCGCCAGCTGCTCGATGACGATCGCCCACTGCTGATCCAGCACCTGGGCCTGCTGGTCCGCTACGGCCAGACCGGCCTGATCCAGACACTGCGCAACGCGGCCCAGTCCCGGCCCCGGCCTGCACGTTTGCTGCTGCTGCCCGGCGACAGCCAGCAGCCGCCCATGCTCGACGGCGTGGTCTTGCCGGTCATCACTCCGGCCGACTGGACCCACCTCCCCCGATCCTGGCTGGAGAACCGCCACCGCGCGGACTCCGCCGCTGCAGCATCAGGAACCACCCGGTGATCAACGCAAAACAGCTCCTTGCCGACCTGCAATCCCGCCAGAAAGCGCTCGAATCGGACCTGCGCCAGCAGATCGAGGCACTGCCCAACCTCAAGACGCGCCTGGAAGCCGAATACAAGGCCGCCCGCGATGCCGGCCGCACCGCGGACACCTTCGGCATCTGGCGCGACCTCCAGGTCACCCAGTCCGCGGTGGCCTGGCTGCTGGCCTGCACCTTCGTGCGTTTCAGCGAAGACAACGGCCTGCTGCCCACCCCGCGCCTGTCCGGTCCGGGCGATGCCCTGCGCCGCGCCAAGGATGCGTTCAGCGAGTACGTGCGCCAGTGCCCTACCGAGCACGAGCGCCATTACCTGGAGGCGGTGTTCGACGGCCTGGCCGAGATGCCGGCGCTCAGCGGCCTGTTCGGCCGCGCCCACAACCCGCTGTTCGCCATGCCGCTCTCGTATGAGGCCGCGCGAGACTTGCTGACGTTCTGGCAGCGGACCGATCTAGATACCGGCGCCCTGCGCCACGATTTCACCGATCCAGAGCTGGACACGCGCTTTCTCGGCGACCTCTACCAGGACCTCTCCGAAGCCGCCCGCAAGCGCTACGCCCTGCTGCAGACACCGGAATTCGTGGAGGAGTTCATCCTCGACCGCACGCTGGAGCCGGCCATCGGCACGTTCGGGCTGGATGACATCCGGCTGATCGACCCGACCTGCGGATCGGGTCACTTCCTGCTCGGGACCTTCCAGCGCCTGCTCGGCCACTGGCAGCGGAGCGCGCCGGGTATGGATGCGCGTGAGCGCGTCATCAAGGCGCTGGCCGGTGTGTATGGTGTGGACCTCAATCCCTTCGCCGTGGCCATTGCCCGTTTCCGCCTGCTGGTGACAGCCATGCGGGCCAGCGGTATTCCCACCTTGCGTGGGGCGCCGGGCTGGAAGTTCAACCTGACGACAGGTGATTCACTGCTGCACGGAAGTCGCTTCGACTTGCTGGGCGCGGACGATCTCTCGCAGCGCTATCCACACGCGTATATCGCTGAGGATATCGACGAGATCAACCGAATCCTTGGTCAGCGCTATCACGCCGTGGTCGGCAACCCCCCCTACATTACTGCCAGCGATACCGCCCTCAATCAGCTTTATCGAGAGCGCTATAAGACTTGCCACCGAAAATTTTCGCTCGGGGTGCCTTTCACCGAGCGCTTTTTTCAGCTGGCGCTGACAAATGGTGACATTCCGGCTGGGTACGTCGGATTGATAACTGCTGACAGTTTCATGAAGCGCGAGTTTGGGAAGAAGTTGATCGAAGACTGGTTCCCACTGCAGGACGTCACCCACGTTATTCATACTGCCGGCGCTTACATTCCCGGACACGGCACCCCGACAGTGATTCTGTTCGGTCGCAATCGTGCGCCAGTGGCCGCCAACGTGCGTGCAGTGTTAGGCATTAGTGGAGAGCCGTCCACGCCGAGTGATCCGGCGCACGGTCTCGTATGGCGCTCCGTTGTGGAGTTGACTGACCGTCCTGGTGTGGCAAACGATTACATCAGCGTCGTCGACATGGAGCGTGGTCGGCTAAAAACGCATCCGTGGACCTTACTGGGCGGGCAGTCTCCGGCCGTATTGGATGTCCTGCAATCTCAGTCTCAGAAACTGGGGTCGTGGGCAACTGTCATCGGAGTGTTTGGTATCAGTGCCGCGGACGAGCTAATGCTCGCTGGCCGTAGAGATTTCGAGCGATCAGGGATTGACCCTTCTTTGGTGCGCCCATTGGCTGTCGGTGATGAAGTCCGAGATTGGAAGAATTCGCCTACTGTATGGGCGTTCTTTCCCTATTCGGACCGGGAGTTAGTTCCGCTATCTTCAGGCTCTCCAGAGGCGCTTTTCTGGTGTTGGCCTTCAAGAACCACTTTGGGTAACCGAGCGACGTTCTCAAAGAAGACGTACTTTCAGGAAGGGCGTCCTTGGTGGGAATGGCACCAGGTTTCCTTAGAGAGATTGCAGCCGTCAATGACGATTGTCTTCGCCGAGGTTGCTACGCACAACCATTTCTCGATTGATCGCGGTGGAAAGGTGTTCAACCGCACCGCGCCGATCATTAAGCTACCCCCCAGTGCAACAGAAGATGACCACTTGGGGTTGCTTGGCTTGCTGAACTGCTCGGTGGGGTTGTTCTGGCTCCGCCAGAACTGTCACAACAAGGGTGAAGGTGGTGGAACTCGAGTAGAGGCTGGGAACTCTGCATTGGGTGATGAAGATTGGAAGAATCACTATGCATTCAATGCAACCAGACTTAAACAGTTTCCATTGGTTGCCCGCCGCCCGACTGATCTGGTCCGTCAACTTGACTTACTTGCAGGAGAGCATCAAACGTTATCTCCGGGCGGGCTCTCGGAGCTTCTACCGTTGTCAACTGACGTATTAGGCTCTCGACGCCAAGAAGCGGATGCACTGTTCGCCCGTATGGTCGCGCTGCAAGAGGAGCTGGACTGGTGGTGTTATGACGCATATCAGCTGCTTGATGAGAAAGCCACCCTGGCTGGAGACGCGCCTGGCGTTGCTTTGGGTGAGCGCGCCTTTGAAATCGCGCTGGCACGCCGCATCGCAGCTGGCAAGGTCGAGAGCACGTGGTTCTCACGCCATGGCTCAACTCCGGTCACTGAAATACCCACCCGCTGGCCGGCTGAGTACCGCGCGTTGGTTGAGCGCCGTATCAACCTAATTGAATCAAACGACTGGATCGGCCTGCTGGAGCAGCCCGAGTACAAGCGTCGCTGGAGCAGGCGCGGCTGGGAAGAGCTGGAAAAGGCCGCCTTGGGCGACTGGCTCTTCGACCGGCTGGAGGCCCCTGACTACTGGCCGGCGCCGGTCTTGCAGCGCGTTAGCGAACTTGCTGCACGGGCCGAGCGCGACGCCGACTTCATGGCCGTTGCCGCGCTCTACACCGGCCAGCACGGCTTCGACCCGGCCGCGCTGCTGCGTGAGTTGTTGATCGAAGAGTCCGTGCCCGCGCTCAAGGTGCTGCGCTACAAAGAGCCGGGCCTGCGCAAACGCGTTGATTGGGAGCACACCTGGGAGCAGCAGCGCCGCGAGGACGCCATCGATGCCGCCGTGGCCGCCGAAGACCCGCGCCTCGACGACGAGGCCGAGGCTGACTGGAAGGCCCGCATCAAGCCCGAACAGGACCGCCGCAAGCTGGACGAGGTCGGCCAACTGCCGGCTCCGCCCAAGTACACCAATGCCGACTTCCTGAAGGCCAGCTACTGGCGCCTGCGTGGCGGCTTGGACGTGCCGAAGGAACGCTGCTTCACCCTCCCCGACCCTCAGATTCCCGGCGACTGGCTGTACGGATGGGCCGGGTGGAATTCCGCCCAGCGTGTCCGCGCCTTGGCCGGAGCCTGGATCGACGGCGAGGAGCGCAGCGGCGTCGACCCTATCCAGCTCCTGCCCCTGCTGGTCGCCATCGACGAGGAACTCCCCTGGGTGCTCCAATGGCACAACGCCCTCGACGCCGAGACCGACGTTCGACTCGGTGACTACTTCCAGTCCTGGCTAGGCGAGCAGCTCAACCGCCACGGCTGGACCCGTCAGACCCTCGCCGAGTGGCGGCCTGCTGCCGCGTCGCGGGGAAGGCGGGCGAGAGCAGGCAGCTGATGAAGGAATCATGGCCGTGGTACATATCATGGCCATGTTATCTACCTTGGCCGTGGTAGACTGTGCCAATGGAAGCGTCCCTATCCCCGCATCTGGCTCGTGGTGATCAGCTGGCCTCCTTGCTAGAGGAAGCGGGCTGGTCGGTGGTTGTCGAACCTGAAGGACCGCTGGACTGCCGCCCGGATCTGGTCGCCAGCCGGGATGCGCACCGCTACGCCGTCGAGCTGAAGTCCGTGGCGGAAGGCCGCGCGGACCGGGTGATTGCCCTGTTGTCACAAGCCATCCTCCAGGCCAGCCGTTATGCCGCGGACATGCGGATGCGTCCGCTGGCCGTGGTGCTGGTGGGCCGTGTTTCACCCGCGCTGCGACAGAAGGTCGTCGACTTCCAGCGCCTCTACGCGCCCGACGTGGCCGTGGGCCTGGTGTCGGAGGCGGGAGGCAGCCTGTTCATCGGTCCCGGGCTTGAGGGACTTGATCGGGAGGAGCCACGCGGCCGCGGCATCGGCAAGCCCGTGCAGCCACGCAAGGCCTTCAACCTGTTTTCCGACCTCAACCAGTGGATGCTCAAGGTGCTGCTGGCGCCCGAGCTGCCGGAGCGGCTGCTGCACGCGCCCAGGAGTGAGTACTTCTCAGGGTCGGACCTGGCGCACGCCGCCGACGTGTCGCCGATGAGCGCCTCCAGATTCCTGCGGCGTCTGCAGGAAGAGGGTTTCCTGGATGGCGCAAGGGGCCCCCTGCGGCTGGTGCGGCGTGAGGAACTGTTTCGTCGCTGGCAGTCGGCCGCAATGCGCTCGTCGCCCGAGCTGCGCATGTCGTACCTGATCCCGGCCGGCGGCACGCGGCAATTGCACAAGTTGGCTGCACGGCTGGAGGCCTGCGTCGGCCTGTTCGCCGCAGCAGACCTGCTGGAGCTGGGCCATGTCAGCGGCGCGGTCCCGCATGTCTATGTGCGACGCCTGTCGCCTCCACAGGGCGGGGAATGGCTTGGCGTTGTGCCCTCTGCGCCGGGCGAGGCGCCGCAGGTGATCATCAGGCAGGCCAATGCACCCGAATCGCTGTTCCGCGGCGCTGTCAGGGTGGGCGAGGTGCTGGTGTCGGACGTGCTGCAGGTCTGGCTGGATGTCTCGGCTAATCCTTCGCGCGGCGCGGAGCAGGCAGAGATGCTGGGCCGGGGCGTGCTGGCCGACGTGCTGGGGGGCGCGCCGTGAATGACCGGGCTGCATTCGTACGGCTCGTGCGGGCGCTGGCGCCCTGGGATACCCACCTGCTGTTCGTGGGGGGCTGGGCCCACCGGCTCTACCGCCTGCACCCGCATGCGGTCCCTCAGGCGTACCAGCCGCTGGCCACGCTGGATGCCGATGTCGCCTTTGCCCAGCGCGAGCGGCTCGATGGCGACATGCGAGCGGCGCTGCAGGACGCGGGTTTCGAGCAGCAGCTGACCGGGGATCACCGCCCGCCAGTCTCGCGCTACACCCTGGGCAATGACGCGCCGGCGGGCTTTTATGCCGAATTTCTGACGCCGCTGGTGGGCCGTTCCCACACCCGGGAGGGCGTCGCGCTGGCAACCGAGCAGCAGGCGGGAGTCACCGCACAGCGCCTGCGCTATCTGGACCTGCTGTTTCTTTCACCCTGGTCGGTGAGCCTCGGGGAGGACTGGGGCGTGGCGCCCCCGCTGCAGATCCAGATCCCGAACCCGGTGGTGTTCATCGCACAGAAGCTGCTGATCCACACGGACCGCGCGCCGGGCAAGCAGTCTCAGGATCTGCTGTATATCCACGATACGTTGGAACTGTTCGCGCCTGAGCTCGATCGGCTACATGACATCTGGCGCAACGACACCCGGCCAAGAATGGACGCAGCCTGGGTCACGCGAGTGCTGCGGGCGCGGGATGACATGTTTGGGGTATTGAACGACCGGATCCGCGATGCCGCGCGGATCCCGCAGGATCGGGACCTCGATCCGGAACGAATGCGGGCCATGTGCCTGGAAGCACTAGGGGAAATGCTGGAATGACCACGATCGGCGACATCTTCAATATTCCGGACGCTGTCCATCAGGGCGATTTCGTGCTGCGCCTTACCGAAGGCCTGCAGGCCGACAAGCGCAAGCAGACGCTCAAGCAGTACGTGGTCACGCCGCAGCTGGTGCGATCCTTCGAGCAGGCGCTGTCGCTGATCGGTAGCGCGGTAAATGGCAACTCGTCCAAGGGCGCCTACCTGCACGGCAGCTTCGGCAGCGGCAAGAGCCACTTCATGGCCGTGCTGGACATGATTCTGGAGGGCGACCCGGACGCGCGCGCCACGCCTGAGCTTGCCGGTGTCATTCGCGACGCCAATGCCTGGTGGGAAGGAGGCCGCTACCTGGTGGTGCCGTTCCATATGATCGGTGCGCGCAGCATGGAGTCGGCGATCCTGGGCGGCTACGCCGCGCATGTGCGCGAGAAGCACCCGGAGGCCCCGACGCCCGGCTTTTATCGCAGCGCCGAGCTGGTCGAAAACGCGCATCGCCTGCGCGGGCAGATGGGCGATGACAGCTTCTTCAAGGCATTGGCCGGCGACGGTGGTGGCGGTGGCGATGGTTGGGGCAGCATGGGCGACGGCTGGGATGCCGTGGCCTACGAGGCCGCTGCCGCAGCCGACCCGGACGACAGCGAACATCGCCGTCTGGTGGGCGATCTGGTGGACGCCTTCTTCAGCTCATTGCGTGGCAATGCCGACTCCGACAACTACGTCAGCCTGGACCGCGGTCTGGCGGTGATGTCCCAGCACGCCCGTGACCTGGGTTACCGCGCGGTGGTGCTGTTCCTCGACGAACTCATCCTCTGGCTGGCCAGCCACTCGCAGGACAGCGCCTTCCTCAACCGCGAAGGCCAGAAGGTCGCCAAACTGGTGGAGGCCGGCGACGCCGGGCGCCCCATCCCGATCGTGAGCTTCATCGCCCGACAGCGCGACCTGCGCGAGCTGGTTGGCGCGTCGGTGCCAGGCGCGGAACAACTGGCCTTTGCCGATGTGCTGACGTGGTGGGAAGCGCGGTTCGACAAGATCGTGCTGGAAGACCGCAACTTGCCGGCGATCATCGAGCGGCGCCTGTTGCAGACCAGGGGTGACTCTGAGAAGCAGCAGCTGCGCGATGCGTTCGAGCAGACCGCCCGCGTGCGCCAGGACGTGATGGACATCCTGCTGACCCATGAGGGCGACAAGCGGATGTTCGAGCAGGTCTATCCCTTCAGCCCGGCCCTGGTGCAGGTGCTGGTGGCGCTGTCGGGCCTGCTACAGCGCGAACGCACTGCGCTGAAGCTGATGCTGCAGCTGCTGGTGCAGAACAAGGGCCGGCTCAAGCTGGGCGATGTGATCCCGGTCGGCGACCTGTTCGATGTGATCATCGATGGCGACGAGCCGTTCACTCCAGCCATCAAGAACCTGTTCGACCGCGCGCGTGAGGTGTGGAACCGCAAGCTGGTGCCGCTGCTGGAGGCCGAGCACGGCGTCTCGGATCAGGACGTGCGCGATGGCCATGGCGATGCGCAGGTGATTCGTCGCTACCGGGCCGATGCAGGACTGCTCAAGACGCTGCTGTTGTCCACGCTGGCACCCGAGGTCGAGGCGCTGCGCAACCTGACCCCGGCGCGGCTGGCTGCACTCAACCACGGCACGGTCCGCTCCCCGCTGCCCAATGGCGAGGCCAGTACGGTGCTCGGCAAGGTGCGCGGCTGGGCGAGCCACGCAGGTGAGATCCAGCTCAGCCCGGATGCCGTCAATCCTGTCATCAGCATGCAGCTGAGCGGCGTGGACATCGAGGGCGTCCTGGAGAACGCGCGCAGCATCGACAACTTCGGCAACCGCGTGCGCACGGTGAAGGAGCTGCTGTTCGGTGAGATCGGCATCGATACCTCGACCGCCCTGCTGGCGCCGGAACACAGCTGGCTGTGGCGCGGAACCCCGCGACGCGCGGAAGTGCTGCTGCACAACGTCCGTGAGGCAACCGACGAGAACCTGCGTCCGGGCGATGGCGTCTGGCGCGTGGTCATCGATTACCCGTTCGACCCGGACCCGGCGCGCGCCCCCTCCGACGATCGCGCCCGCCTGGACGAGTTCCGGGCGAAGGGCGAGTCGGTGAGGACGGTCGCCTGGATTCCATCGTTCCTCAACGAGCGGGCGCTCGACGACCTGGGGCGTCTGGGCATCCTCAATCATGTGCTGTCCGGCCCGCGGCTGGACGAATACGGTTCGCACCTGCAGCCGATCGAACGCGCCGAGGCCCGTGCCACGCTGAAGAGCCAGCGCGACCAGCTGGAGCACCGCGTCCGCTCGGCGCTGAAGCAGGCCTACGGCATCGCCCAGGGCACCACGACCGACGTGCATACGAGCCATGCACTGGACGAGCACTTCCAGTCGCTAGCCAATGGCCTCCGGCTGCAGCCACCCCCGGGCGGCGGCTTCAAGGAAAGCGTCGAGCATCTGCTGGACCAGGCACTGGAGAACCAGTACCCCGGTCATCCGAAGTTCGAAGGTGAGATCCGTCGCCCCGGATTGAAGCGCGCGCTGGATGTGTTGCGAAGCGCGGTTGACTCGAGCGACGGTCGTGCCGGGATGGAGCGCACCCAGCGCGACGAGATCCGCCGCATCGTCCAGCCCTTGCAGCTGGCAAGTTGTGGCGAGGCCCATCTGTCGCTGGGCGAGCATTGGCGCACCCACTTCACCAAAAAGATGGCTGCAGAGAGCGTACCCAATCCCACCGTCAGGCAGCTGCGGCAGTGGATGGACGAGCCGCATCGGATGGGTCTTCCGGAGGACGCCTCGGATTTGGTGATCCTGGCCTGGGCGGCACAGGCCGGGCGCACGCCGTTCCTGCATGGTGCGCCGGTGCAGGCCGAGATCGGCAGCCTGAACCGGGAGTGCGAGCTGCGCGAGCAGGCCCTGCCGGAAGAAGCGCTCTGGAAAGAGGCCGTCCGTCGTGCCCAGGACATCTTTGGAGAAGCTGGCACCGGCGCCGGGCGCAATCCCGCCAACGTGGCCAGCCTCACCCAGAACCTGCGCCGCCATGCTGCGGACAAGATGGGCCCGGTGCGTGACTACAGGAGCGCGCTTGCGAGCCGTCTGACAGGCTGGGGCGTGGATGCAGGGTGCGCGCGCATGCGCACGGCCGAAGCCGCGCTTGAGCTGGCGACGGCGCTTTCCGACCCGAGCGCTGACACGGTGGCCGTGCTGGCGGGTGCCCGTGTGGAGACCTCTGCTCCGGCCATGGGCGCTGTGGTGGCCCGGGCGACTGCTTTGACCAGTGCGCTGCGATCGACGCAGTGGGATGTCTTGGAGACATTCCGCGGTCTGGGTCGCTCCGATGCGCCCGCGGCTGCCGTCATCGAGGCGATGGTGACGGCACTTGCCGCTGACGAGCACGTCACGCAGCTGGAAGTCGAGTTGAGCCGGCAGCATGGACATGCGCTGAAACTGATGGCGGCGGTGCCGCCCCCGCCTGCGCCAAAGCCTGTGCCGGCTCCCGAAAAAGCTTCGACGGACCGCCTCGTTGCGAAGCGCTCTGCTGACGCCGCGGGAGTGAGCGAGGTCATGCGCGAGATCCAGCAATCGCTGGCCGAGGATCCGACCCTGCGCGCGGACATCGAGTGTCGCCTGTACCACGTCCAAGACGGAGGCGACACCGCGTGAGCCTGACGCTTTCCCAGTTGGCCAGCCACGCGGCCAAGGTGCTCGACGACGGCATGCATGGCCAAGCGATCGCCTACGCCTGGCCCCAGCCGTGGACTGGAGGCGAGACGATCGAGGTGGCAGGTCGCACGCTCCCGCTGAGATATTGCCGCTCGACGCTCGAGGTTCGCGAAGCCCTGGAGGCGGGGCGTGGGTCGGAGCAGGTGTTGCTGGTCGGGCTGCCCGAGAACAAGCTCGGCCAGGATGTGCTCGCGCGACTGTCGCGCCATCGCCTGCTGCACGTGGACCGCTGGCAGCTGGTGCAGGACGCCTACGGCGTGCGCCAGATCGACCCACGGCTGTTCGCACTACAGTGGTTGCCGTCGGCGCTGCTGGAGGCAAGGTCTGCGGTCCCGCAATTGGCTTCGCCCGTGCTGACCTTCGAAGACGCGATGGCAACTGTTCTGGCTTCGCAGTTGGGGCTGCCACTGGAGCAGCCGGAGCTGGAAGACTTCGCTCGTGCCTGTGAGCACCGCCATGCGCGTTGGCTGGCGATTCCGCAGGAACAGCACGCACATCTCAGGCAGTACCTGGTGGCGCGCTTCGGCCCGCTCGCCGAGGCGTTCGTGGCGGCGATGGAGCACGGAACCGGGCACGCGCTCACCGCCATGGGGCTGGCCTGTGATGTGCTGTATGCCGAAACCGCAGACAAGGAGTTGGAGCTCCGCGATGCCCGCGTCCGGCTCGAATCACGGATGGGCGGTCACAGGTTGCGTTCGCAGGAGGGCAGGAAATGGGCCCGCTTGGCAAGCGACATGGTGATGCGCCTGGACGAGGCCGAGCGGGTGCATGTCGAGCGCATGGCCAAGGAACTGCTGGATGACGTTGGAGCCAGCGGCCATCTTGAGCTCAGCGGCGTATTGGCGTCGGGGTTGGACGCGCGACTGGATTGGTTGGGCGACACCATCGAGCGCTTCCTTCGCAATTCCGATGCGCTTGGCGATGTGGGCGCAGCAGCGGCGCAGGTCCTGGCCCACCGGTCGCCGCCACGTGACCACCCCGGTCCTGACGCAGCGCGCATGGCGATCCGCCTGTGTCGTTCCCTCGCCGCCAGCCGCACGGAGGCAACCTCCGGTACGGCGGGTGATTACCTGGGGCACGGCGCATGGCAGGACTGGGCCCGCAGGACGCTGCGCGGGGTCCGGCCTGAGCGGTTTGCACGGGCGGTCTCGAAGCTGCTCGACAAGGTGGCCGTGGCGCGGCACGTGGAGGATGAAGCCTTTGCATCATCACTCCTCGGATCTCTCCGCTTGGGCGAGGTCCCGGCTGGATTGACGCCGGTGGAGGACGCACTCGACAAGGTGGTGGTGCCGCTGGCGTCGCATGTCGCGGTGCTGATGGTAGTCCTGGACGGGATGAGTGCCGATGTGGCGCTGGCGATCTCACAATCCATGGCCGGCCGCGGATGGGCAGCATGGTCGCGACGGGCCGAGCCGCCAGCCATGCTGGCCACCGTGCCCTCGGTCACTGAATACAGCCGCAGCAGCCTGCTGAGTGGAAAGATCTCGCGGGGCGTGGCTCGCCAGGAAGCGCAGGCATTCGGCGCGCACGCGGGCCTGAAGCGCGTGACCCGCGAGGGTCATCCCCCGCTGCTGTTCCACAAGGCCGGCGTGGACCAGGCCCACCAGCTGGGTGCGGACGTATCGGCCGCAATTTCCGATGCGGCGAACCAGGTCGTCGCGCTCGTCATCAATGCGATCGACGACGCACTGGCCAAGTCCGACCAGGTGCGCATCGAGTGGGACATCGAGACGATTCCGCTGCTGGCGGAGGTGCTGGATCAGGCGCGCCGCGCAGGCAGGGCCGTGCTCCTCACGAGCGACCACGGGCATGTGTTGGAGCGCGATTCCAGGCTGGTGCAGGGCACTCCGGGCGAGCGCTTCCGTGCGGCGGACCGGCCTGCTGGGGAGGGAGAGCTGCTGGCCGATGGGCCACGTGTCCGCGCGCTGACCGGAGCACCTATCGTCGTGCCTTGGCGCGAGGACATTCGCTACGCGAGCAAGAAGAACGGCTACCACGGCGGGGTGTCACGCCAGGAGTTGGTCGTGCCGCTTGGCATCTGGACGCCTCCGGGTCTGGAACTGCCCGAAGCGGGGTATGTGCCCGCTGCATTCGTCCGCCCAGGATGGTGGGAGGACAGCGCCACGCAGACGCGATTGCCCGCACCCGTACCCGCTGCTACTACGGGTAGGCGCAAGTCCTCCGAGGCCTCGGGGGACCTCTTTGCCGCGCCGCCGGATGCTGGTCTCGGCCGTGCGCTCATCAACAGCAGCGTGTTTGCCCATCAGCAGGCGCGCCTCGGCCGGGTCGCCCTCACACCGCAGCGTCTGTCTGCCCTGGTCAGCACGTTGGAGGTGGGAGGTGGGCGCGCGCGCGTGGACGAACTGGCGCGCGCAATCGAGATGCCGGCCGTGCGGATGCCTGGCGTCGTCGCCATCCTCCAGCGCACGCTCAACCTCGACGGGTTTCCTGTCGTGACCCTTGAGCAGGCGACCGGTACCGTGCTGCTCGACGCCGCCCTGCTGCGCAAGCAGTTCCAGCTATGACACCGATCTCTCCTGCGCGCGCCGACGAAATACTCGATGCCCTGCGCCGGGGCACCGTGCCGGAGTCTGCACTGGAGGCATTCGCGGTGGGCCTGGAGCCATATCGCGACACCTTGCTGGGCGAGCTCAAGCAGGCTGCCACCGGGCGCGGGCGATTCAAGGCGGTGCGTGGCGACTACGGGACGGGCAAGACATTCTTCGCGCGCTGGTTCCAGGGGTTGGCGCGCGCGGAAGGTTTTGCGACAGCGGAAGTGCAGATCTCGGAAGCGGAAACACCGCTGCACCGCCTCGAGACGGTCTACAGGCGGCTCGTTGAGCACCTGATGACCGAAGGCGGCCCACGTGGGGCCATGCGATCCATCATCGATGGCTGGTTCTACGCGCTTGAAGAAGAAGTGCTGGCGCGCGAGGTCGACTGTTCCGAAGCGCAGTTGCTTCAGGCAACCGAAGCGCTGATGGTCGAGCGGCTGCGACCCATCGAGCGTCAGGCGCCCGCATTCGGTGCCTGCTTGCGAACCTACCGTCGGTCGGTTGCGGCTGGTGACGAGGCGCTGGCCAGCGGGCTGATCGCCTGGATGTCGGGCCAGCCGAACGTGGCGGCGTCGGTCAAGCGGGCCGCCGGCATCAAGGGCGATATCGATCATTTCGGTGCGCTGGGGTTTCTTCAGGGTCTGCTGTTGATCCTGCGTGACAGTGGCTTCTCGGGGCTGGTCCTGGTGCTGGACGAGGTGGAGACCCTCCAGCGGGTACGTGGCGACATCCGGGAAAAGAGCTTCAACGCGTTGCGTCAGCTTATGGATGAAATCGACGCGGGGCGATTCCCGGGCTTGTACCTGATGATCACCGGAACACCGGCGTTCTTCGACGGCCCACAGGGTGTACAGCGTTTGCCGCCGCTGGCGCAGAGACTGCACGTCGATTTCGGCGCTGACCAGCGCTTCGACAATCCGCGTGCGGTGCAGATCCGACTTCAGCCATTCGACATGGCACGTCTCGTCGAGGTCGGGCGCAATGTGAGAAGTGTGTTCCTGCAGCGCGGCCGGGCGACGGATCGACTGCAGCTGTTGGCGGACGACGCGCTGCTTGCGGAACTGGCGGCGGCCGTGACCGGAAAACTGGGCGGGAAGGTGGGCGTGGCGCCAAGGATTTTCCTGAAGAAGCTGGTAGCCGAGGTGTTGGACAGGATCGACCAGTTCCCGGACTTTGATCCGCGGCGGGATTATCAGCTGATGGTGCAGGCTTCCGAATTGAGCCTGGATGAGCGGCGCGCGTTGTCTCCTGACGACATCCAGCTCGACCTGTGACCAGTGATGCCGCCGGCACTGGCGCATTTGAGCGACTGCACCCGGCGGTCCAGTACCACGTGGTGAACTCGCTTGGCTGGCCCGGCTTGCGGCCTCTGCAGGAGCAAGCTGTCGTGCCGCTCGTTGAGGGGCACCATGCGCTACTGATCGCGCCTACGGCGAGCGGCAAGACCGAGGCGGCGATCTTGCCTGTGCTGTCGCGAATGTTGACCGAAGAATGGCGTGGCACGGGCGTGCTCTACATCTGTCCAATCAAGGCGTTGTTGAACAACCTGGAGCCGCGCCTGTCGTACTTGGCGGGGATGGTGGGACGTCGGGTTGAGGTCTGGCACGGTGACGTAAGCGTTGGCGAAAAATCCCGGACTGAGCGCGATCCTCCAGACATCCTCCTGACCACACCGGAGTCCCTTGAAGGAATGTTGATAGGCAGCCGTCGAGATCACCGACGGTTGCTTGGCAACGTGCGCTGCGTGATTGTCGATGAGTTGCACGCATTCGCAGGGGACGATCGCGGATGGCATCTGTTGGCGTTGCTTGAGCGCCTGCGCGCGCTGGGCGCGCCGCTGGAGCAGCGCATCGGCCTGTCAGCCACGGTGGGCGATCCCGCGGCGCTGCTGGAGTGGTTTGCAGGCCGCGCCGGTGGGACCACCACATTGGTCCAGGTGTCGGCGCCTCCCGCGGATGCGGAGATCACCATCGATTACGCGGGCAGCATTGCGAATGCAGCCATCCTGATCAGCCGCCTACACGCCGGTGAAAAACGACTGGTGTTCTGCGACAGCCGGACCAAGGTAGAGGAGCTTGCGCTCGCTTTGCGCTCGCTTGAGGTCGACGTGTTCGTCTCCCACGCGGCGTTGGCGGCTGACATCCGCAGGCAGGCCGAGCAGGCGTTTGCTGAGCGGCAGAACTGCGTCATCGTGGCGACGAGTACGTTGGAGCTGGGACTGGACGTCGGCGACCTGGATCGGGTGATCCAGATTGAAGCGCCAGGTTCGGTTGCGTCCTTCTTGCAGCGGCTGGGGCGGACCGGAAGGCGAGCCGGCAGCCGCCGAAACATGATGTTCATTGCCACCAGCGATGAGGGCCTTCTGCAGGCGGTGGCCATCAACCAGCTTTTCACCAAGCGATACGTCGAGTCGGTACAGCCCCCGCCACTCCCGTATCACCTGCTGGTGCAGCAGCTGTTTGCTTTGATATTTGAGCGCGGCGGAGAGGTGGACGAGGCGGAGTTCCGGTCCATGTTCGCCGGTGTCCCCGGGCTGGCCCATGCGCTGGATGGTGCCTGGGCAGACATACGGGATCACCTGGTGTCAGGGGGATGGCTGGTCACAGTCGGCATGCGGCTTGGTCTGGGGCTGAAGGCGCAAGCAAAGTTCAGCGGCAAGGGGCTGGCGGAGCTCTGCGTGTCGTTTGAATCGCCAAAGACCTTCGCAGCCATGAACGGTACCGTGCTCGTAGGTCATGTCGATCCGCTCAGCCTGGCCGGGAAGCGGGACTCGCCGCTGTTCCTTGCACTGGGTGGGCGCTCGTGGCGAGTAGTGTCTTCGGACTGGGCACGCGCGCGGGTCCATGTTGTGCCCAGCGACGAGAAGGGGAGCAGCCGGTGGCTTGGACCTGTGCGCGGAGCATCCCGAGTGCTCTCGCAGCAGGTGCGCAGCCTGCTCGAGGATGCCGACCCGGATTCCGAGCCCGGCCTCACCAATCGAGCAAAGGCGAAGCTCGCCGACCTTCAGGAAGAGATGGAGGACACCCTCCGGCTCTATCCTTCTGAGCGTGCCGAGGGCGGATACATGTGGTGGACCTATGCGGGTCTGCCCGGAAACCTCTTGCTGGCCGGCCGGATCGCGGCCGCTGGCGGCACCTATGGCACCGTCACCGCGTGGAGCGTGAAATTCGCGCTGAGTCGCATGGCCCTTGAGCGCGATGGGGGCTGGCAGGGGCTGCTCCAAGCGGAGCCTTTCTGGGAGCCTGCAACCAAGCCCAAGTTTGCGGATCTGTTGCCGGAGCGTTTGGTGCATGACATGACTCTGCGCAGAATCATGGCGCTGGATGCCGGCGGCTAGCGCCATACACAGTCATGCGCTGCATAGCCGCCGCGTCAGATGTGGATGAAGTAGTTTCCGCGGTAGCGCGTCGGCACTCCCCACATGCCGCACAATGCCCCGCCCCCGCACCACCAGGATCCCCCATGGAAGTCGAAGCCCTCCTCCGCGCCGCCCTCCGAGAAGCGGGTTACGGCCCCGATGCCATCGGCTCGGCGCTGCCGCGGATCATGCGCATCCTCCAGGCGGAGGACGTGCGCCTCGAAGCCGGCCGAGTCCTGTCCCGCAAGGAGCGCGAGTTCGTGCGCGTGCAGCTCGAGCTGGGCGTCGACGTGTCGGAGATCGTGGCCGGCCTCAAGCGCTGAAGCCGGCCACCGGAGCTGCCGCGATCAGGCGCGGCGGCGGATCGGCTCGGCAAAGCCGACAGCTCCACCCACCGCAGCCACCGGCACCTGCTCCACCTCAAGCTGGTCCTCCAGCTCGCGCGGGTCTTCCAGGAACGCCTGCAGCGAGTCGTCCATCGCTTCCATCCACGGCGTGTGGTGCCGCGGCGCCAGCGTGCCGGTGATCGTGGAGCGGTAGCTCTTGTCGCGGTAGTCGAGGATGCCGGCCTGCTTGTCGCGCTGCCATTCCTTGAGCATCTCGGCCACCTTCTCGATCGCGAACTCGGGGTAGTCGGTGCGGTCGACCAGGTCGCGCACGTAGGCGGTCTGGAAATCGATGTCGTCGTTGGCGCCGGCGCAGGCGTTCTCGCGCGCGAACCAGGCTTCGCTGTCGGCGCGCATGGCGTCGGCGTCGGGCAGCGCGGTGCGGCCCAGGATCACGTCGCGCGCCACCCACGCCTGGGCGTCGAACATGTTGAACGTGTAGTACTGGTCCTGCATGCCCAGGTAGACCAGCTTCGGGTTGTCGATCCAGAACACGCCCTGGTACAGCTCGCGCGGGTACAGGCGGTTGGCGGTGCGCAGGGTCAGTTCGTCGGGCAGGAACGGGAAGTGGTGCTGGTAGCCGGTGCACAGGATGATCACGTCCACGTCCTGGCGGCTGCCGTCGACGAAGTGCGCGGTGTTGCCTTCCACGCGCGTCAGCAGCGGGCGCTCGCTGAAGGCCTCCGGCCAGTCGTGGCCCATCGGTGCGCTGCGGTAGCTGAAGGTCACCGACTTGGCGCCGTACTTGTAGCACTGCGTGCCGATGTCCTCGGCCGAATAGCTGCTGCCCACCAGCAGCAGGTCCTTGCCGGTGAACTCGCAGGCGTCGCGGAAGTCGTGCGCGTGCAGCACGCGGCCGGGGAACTGCGACAGGCCTTCGAACGCGGGCGCGTTGGGCGTGGAGAAATGCCCGGTGGCCACCACCACCCAGTCGAACTCCTCGCTCACCATGCGGTCGTCCTTGAGCTCGCGCACGGTGACGGTGAACTTGCCGGTCTCTTCGCTGTATTCGACCGCGTGCACGGCGGTGTTGAAGCGGATCTGGTCGCGCAGGCCGCTGCGTTCGATGCGGCCCATGATGTAGTCGCGCAGCACGGGCCGCGGCGGATACGAGGCGATCGGGCGGCCGAAGTGCTCCTCGAAGCTGTAGTCGGCGAACTCCAGGCATTCCTTTGGCCCGTTCGACCACAGGTAGCGGTACATGCTGGCGTGCACCGGCTCGCCGTGCTGGTCCAGGCCGGTGCGCCAGGTGTAGTTCCACATGCCGCCGAGGTCGGACTGCTTTTCGAAGCAGACGACCTCGGGGACGTCGGCGCCCGCGCGGCGGGCGGCGTCGAAGGCGCGCAGCTGGGCCAGGCCGCTGGGGCCGGCGCCGAGGACGGCGATTCGTTGGGTCATGCTGGTGTCATCTCCTTGGTGTGTCGCGCCGGCAGGCAGGCGCACAGGCGCCCGGCCGCAGCGGGCTGCGCGCGATGGACCGCTAGGAACAACACGTCGGAACTCCGACCGGAGCCTGGCTCCGTTCCTGCCGATACCGGGCATGGGTTCACGCGGCGGGCCACGCCAATGGCGGCCCAGCTGGGCCGAAACGTCGTTGAAAACGAAGCGATTGGCGGCGAAATGCGCGAAACAGCGGCGATTCTAGCACAGGGCGGCGAGCCCCTTCCCCCAGCCACCCTGCAGCCGGTCGCAGGATGGCGTAGTGGCGGGCCGCGCATCACCCTGCGGCGGCCGCGACGTTCGCGCCACCGGCTTGCGCCGGTCCCGCCTGCTCCGGCTATTGTTGCGACGGGCGTCACCCAGGGGAGCGCGGTCAAGCGACGGCGCGGGGAGGGCGAGGGGAACTCCATGCGGTCTTTCGCGCTGTCCGTGGCCCTGCTTTCAGGTCTCTGCATGTCGGGTGCATCGCCTGCGCAGGCGCCCGCCCGTGGCCTCCCGCCCTTGGTCATGCAGGCCGATCATGCCGAGGTGCCCGTCCGGCTCGCCTCGGCGGCCATTGAGGTCGATGCCGCGGCCGGCATGGCGCAGACCACCATCGACATGACCTTCCACAATCCCCACGCGCGGCTGCTGGAGGGGCGTCTGGAGTTCCCGCTGCAGCCGGGCCAGAGCGTGGTCGGGTTTGCACTGGACATCGATGGGCGGATGCGCGATGCCGTGCCGGTCGAAAAGGAGCGCGCCCGCCAGGTGTTCGAATCCATCGAGCGTCGCCAGGTCGACCCGGGCCTGCTGGAGCAGACCCAGGGCGAGTTCTTCCGGATGCGGGTCTATCCACTTCCGCCGCGCGGCGAGCGCCGCGTGCGGGTCATTGTGTCCGAAGCCCTCCGGCGCGACAGCGCGGGGTGGTCGACGACCGTGCCGCTGCAGTTCGCGCGCGCACTGCCGGAGGTGCAGGTGACCGTGCGGTCCGCCGAAGCGCCTGTCGTCACCGGCACAGTGCGCCCGGTGCCTGTGTCGAGCAGTGCCGGCGAGCACCGCATCGCGGTCGCGCGCGGCAACACGCGTGCCGGCCAGGGCATCACGCTGCAGTTCCCGGGCGCGGCCGCGCCGCGCTTCCACAGCCAGCGGCATGGCGACGACACGTACTTCGTCGCCGAGGTCCCCGCCGGTGGTGCCGCGGTGGAACGCCGGCTGCCCGGCTCGGTCGGCCTGCTCTGGGATGCTTCGATGTCCGGGGCGCGGCGCGCGCACGATCTCGAGTTCGCGCTGCTCGATGCCTACTTCCGCAAGGCGGGCACGGTCGACGTGCAGCTGGTCCGGCTGCGCGATGTGGCGGATCCGGTCGAACGCTTCAACGTGCGCAATGGCAACTGGTCGGCATTGCGTCGCGCGCTGGAAGGCACGGTGTATGACGGCGCGACGCGTGCCGATGGCTGGCAACCGGACCCGCGCGTCGGCGAGTACCTGCTGTTCGGCGACGGCCTGTTCAACTATGGCGCGTCGGGATTCCCCGGCCTCGGCGCGATGCAGCGGCTGTTTGCCATACACGCGGGGAGCGGTGGCGACAGCGCGCGATTGCAGGCATTGGCCGAAGCCGGCGGTGGCGCCTTCATCGGCATCCGCGACGGCGCCGGACTGGCCGCGGCCGAACGCGAACTCCTTCATGACGCGCCGCGATTGACGACCCTGGAGGGCCGCGGCGTGACCGACCTGGTCGCCGCGTCCATCCACGCGCGCCACGGGGTGTTCCGGGTCGCGGGACGCCTGGTCGACGCCCAGGCGGCGCTGCGACTGCAGGTCACCGATGCCGCGGGCACCCACCGGTCGGTCGACGTTCCGCTCGATACCCTCGTCGAGGGCGAACTCGCGGCGCGCGTCTGGGCGAGCTACCGGCTCGCCGCGCTCCAGTCCGACCCGCGCCGGCACCGGGCCGCCATCGCCGGACTGGGCAAGGACTTCGGCATGGTGACGCCGCAGACTTCGCTGCTGGTCCTCGACGACGTGGAGGACTACGCCCGCTACGACATCCAGCCTCCCGCGGAACTGCGCGAGGCGTTCGCGCGGCTGCAGGGCGAGCGGCAACGCACGCGTTCGGCGGGACGGCAGCAGCGGCTTGATGCCATCGCCGAGGCCTGGACTGCACGCGTGGCTTGGTGGGAAGCCCCGTTCCCGAAGGACGGCCGCGGTTCGCGGCCGGACCAGGGGGAGATGGTGCCGCTTGCAGCCGGTGAGCCGCCTGTGGTGTTCGACGACCCCTCGCCGATGGACACGTCCGTGCCGTCGCCGTCGCCGGCCCCGCCGCCATCGCCCGCATCGGCGAGCCTCGATCGCATCGCAGTCACGGGCTCGCGGCTCCGGGAAAGCGATGTGGGCGCGGCCGGCGCCACCATCACGCTGGCGCCCTGGCGCTCCGACGCGCCCGCCGCGCGGCGCCTGCGCCAGCTGCCCGCCGACCAGGTGTATCCGCACTACCTCGACGAGCGTGGGCGCAACGCGTCGGGGACGGCGTTCTACCTGGATGTCGCCGATGTCCTGTTCGAGAAGAAGCAGCCGGCGCTGGCGCTGCGCGTGCTGTCCAACCTGGCCGAGATGGACCTCGAGAACCGCCACGTGCTGCGCGTGCTCGGCTATCGCCTGATGCAGGCCGGGCACCCGCGGCTCGCCGTCGACGTGCTCGAGCGCGTGCAGGAGATGGGTGGCGAGGAGCCGCAGACGTACCGCGACCTCGGGCTTGCGTACGCCGCGGCCGGCCGACCGCAGGAGGCGATCGAACGCCTGTACGAGGTGGTCGAGGGCGAGTGGGACATGCGCTTCGACGGCGTACCGGAAATCGCGCTTGCGGAGCTCAACGCCATCGTCGCCACCGCCCGGTCGCCGCTCGACACGTCATTCGTCGACCGTCGCCTGCTGCGCAACCTGCCGCTCGCACTCAGGACGGTGCTGAGCTGGGACTCCGACAACAGCGACATGGACCTGTGGGTGACCGATCCCGATGGCGAGCGGGCGTACTACGGCAACCGCCTGACCTACCAGGGCGGGCGCATGTCGGAGGACTTCACCGGCGGATACGGGCCGGAGGAATTCGCCCTTCGCAAGGCCAGGCGGGGGACATACAAGGTCGAGGCGAACTTCTACGGTGACCGCCAGCAGCTCGTGACCGGCGCCACCACGCTGCAGCTGTGGCTGTCCACCAACTTCGGACAGGCGAACCAGCACGACCGCACCGTGACGCTGCGGCTGACGGACTTGCGCGAGACCGTGCTGGTCGGTGAATTCGAAGTGGACTGATTCACCACATCCGCCGGCCGGTGCGCGCCATCGTGCGGCGCGCACTGATGCCGGCAATTCGCCCGATGCTAAGGTTTCCGCATGGCCAGCAACGCGCCCGCCGTCGTCCGCTTCGAGGCACGCCTTCGCCGGCCGTTGCAGCCGAAGAGCGCCAGCTGGGCCTTCCTTGTCCTGCCCCAAGCCGCGAGCGCCAGGCTGCCAACCCGCAGCCAGGTCACGGTGGAGGGCACCTTCGCCACGGCGCCATTCCAGGCCACCCTGGAGCCCGACGGCCAAGGCAGCCACTGGCTGAAAGTCGACAAAGCGCTGCTCGAAGCCGCCGGCGTGCAGGCGGGCGACACGGTCGCATTGGAAATCGCACCGGTCGCTAGGGAGCCCGAGCCCAAGGTGCCGCCCGACCTCCGCGCCGCGCTGTCCGCCCAGCCCGCCGCCAAGGCCACCTGGGACGACATCACCCCGATCGCCCGCCGCGACTGGATCCAGTGGGTCACCTCGGGCAAGAAGGCCGAGACCCGCGTGAAGCGCATCGCCACCGCCTGCGACAAGCTGGCGTCGGGCCAGCGCCGCGCCTGCTGCTTCGACCGCTCCGGCATGTACAGCCGCGGCAGGCTCGGGCCGCCCGAAGCGGCGGACTGACTCCGCGCTACGGCCGCGTCAGCGCCCCCGGCGCACGCGCGCCTGCCTGCGGCGTTCGGCCACGCCGGCCCAGAACACCCAGCCACGCAGCGTGGCGGCGCACAGCGCCAGCAGCGTCAAGGCGACGTCGAGCGAGAGATAGATGTTCGCGACCCGGTCGAGCAGCGGCCAGCCGGTGCCGATGAACCACAGGGTCCCGTCGCCGAACAGCCGGTGCACGGCCTGCGCATTCGACAGCGCCTGCCAGTCCGCATGGCGCAGGATGCCCACGAAGCCCCAGGCCAGGCAGGCCACCACGCCCAGCGCCAGTGCGCCTCCCAGCCAGGGCAACACCGCGCCGATCCGGCGCGTGCGCGGCCACAGCAACAGGGCGCCGAGCCCCCAGGCCAGCGCCACCAGCACGAGGAAAAAGAGCAGGGCCATCGCTCAGCGCACGCCCTGCTCGACCCCCGGCGTGAACCAGAACGGGATCCGGTATTCGCGGCGGCGCAGCGGACCCTCCTTCTCCCCGTCGGCGTTCCACGCCAGGTAGAGGTCATGCCGGCCCGGGGGCAGCGCGCCGATGGGCACGTAGCCGACCAGTCCGCGCATGCCCAGGTCACGGCGCTCGATGGGCACGAAGTCGTCCAGCGGCAGCGCCTTTCCATCCAGCGTCACGCGCCAGAACGACGCGATGCAGGCGTGTGCCAGCGTGGCGGCAGCGGGGCCTTCCGCGCTGTTGCGGCCCTCGGGCAGCGCCGGGCAGCGCTCGCGCGCGAGCGGGTTGTCGCGCTTGGGCTGGTGCGGGATGAACAGCCGCAGGTGCGCCTCGGCGATGCGGTCGGCGGGAATCATCGGGTAGCGCAGCAGCAGGTCGTGTTCGGACCGCAGCGATTCGTAGTGCGCGCTGAGCATGCCGTGGTCGACGGCTTCGCCGGTCAGCACGTCGTAGCGGTTGATCATCGAGAACATCGCCGAGTTCACCACCTGCACGCTGCCGATCAGCATGGCCAGCGCGATCACCACCACGTACACCGCCATGAAGCCGCGGCCGTTGAGGTTGCTCTGCAGCGTGAGCTGGACGGGCGCGATCAGGCGCTGCGGGATCACGATGCCGAGGAAGCGCAGCAGTCCGCGCACCGTGCGCTGCAGGCCCGGCGACGCCTTGCCGGCGGCCTCCCTGCGGGCGATGAGCCGTTCGAGCACCACCGGCGCCAGGCTGGCCAGCAGGAACAGCACGTAGGCCGCCACCAGGATGACGCGGATCGCACGCTGCCCGCCGTGGAACGCCGAGCCCATCAGGCCGCCCAGCAGGATCAGCACGACCGCCAGCACGCCCACCCAGGCGATGGTCAGCGCGATCAGGATGGTCATGGCGAACAGGATCGACGCGGCGCGGTCCGCGCGGTCGATGGTGCTGCCGAGGTCGCCGACGCGCTCCTGGTGGAACGCGCGCGCCACCGTACCCATGAACGGCACGCGCTCCCAGCGGATGCCTGCGGGGAAGGTGGACTTCAGGCCGATCAGGCCGATCCAGTAGCCGCGGATCGCGAGGTGGATGATGAAGGCGAAGGCCAGCGCGTAGCTGAGCCCGGCGCTGACGAGGAAGCCGAACTGCAGCGCGTACTCGAACAGGCCTTCGACGTGGATGGCGTTGGTCGCCCAGCTGTCGAAGATGCGCCCGGGCACGGTGAGCAGGGCGAAGGCCAGCAGGCCGGAGATGATCAGCTCGAGCTCGTCGGTGCGCTCGCGCAGGCGCTCGAAGGCGATGCGGCTGCCCGGCGGCGGGCTGTCGTGGCCGGGCTGCGGTACGGTCTCGTCGCTCATCGCGTTCCCCTGTGTCGCGGCAGTTTATCCGCGGCGAGACGGGCGTGCGGCCCGCCTCGCCTGAAAGAACGAAGGCCCGCGATCGCGGGCCTTCGTTACTCGGTGCGACGGTGGAAACCGCGGCTTACTTCAGCCCGCGATGCTCCAGCAGCGGCTCCACGCTCGGCTCCTTGCCGCGGAACTCGCGGTACGCCGTGCCCAGGTCGCGCGACTGCCCGATCGACAGGATCTTGTCGCGGAACACCTGGCCGTTCGCGCGCGTCAGGCCGCCGTTCTCGCGGAACCACTGGAACGCGTCGTGGTCCAGCACCTCCGCGCCGAAGTACGCGTAGTAGCCGGCCGCATAGCCGCCGCCCCAGATGTGGCTGAAGTAGTTGGTGCGGTAGCGCGGCGGCACCGCGGCTATGTCCACTTTGTACTTCGCCAGCGCCTCGCGTTCGAACGTGTCCACGTCCTTCTTCGCGTCACCGGACGGCAGCGTGTGCCACGCCATGTCGAGCAGTGCGGCGGACAGGTATTCGGTGGTCGCGTAGCCCTGGTTGAAGGTGCGCGCCTTGACGATCTTGTCCACCAGCGCCTGCGGCATCGCTTCGCCGGTCTGGTGGTGCTTGGCGTAGTTGGCGAACACCTTCGGGTCGAGCGCCCAGTGCTCGTTGAACTGCGAGGGGAACTCCACGAAGTCGCGCGGCGTGTTGGTGCCGGCCACGCTCGGGTAGGTGGTCTTGGAGAAGATGCCGTGCAGGGCGTGGCCGTACTCGTGGAACAGCGTGGTCACGTCGTCCCAGCTCAGCAGCGCCGGCTGGCCGGCAGCGGGCTTGGTGTAGTTCTCGACGTTGTAGATCACCGGGATGTCGCCGGTCAGGCCGTTCTGCTCGACGAAGTTGCCCATCCACGCGCCGCCCTGCTTGCTCTCGCGCTTGAACGGATCGAGGTAGAACAGCGCCAGCTGCTTGCCGTCGGCATCGAAGATGTCGAACACGCGCACGTCGGGGTGGTAGACGGGCAGGTCCGTGCGTTCCTTCGCGGTGATGCCGTACAGCTGTTCGGCGGCGAAGAACACGCCGTCCTTCAGCACGCGGTCCAGCTCGAAGTAGGGCTTGATCTGCGCTTCGTCGAGGTCGTACTCGGCCTTGCGCACCTGCTCGGCGTAGAAATCCCAGTCGGCGGCGCCGGCGGTGAAGCCGCCGTTCTGCGCGTCGACCACGGCCTGGATCTTCGCCAGCTCCGCCTTGGCGCGCGTGGTGGCCGCGGGCACGGTGTCGGTCAGCAGCTTGAGCGCGACTTGGGGGGTGACGGCCATCTGGTCGGCGATGGCGTAGGCGGCGTAGCTCGGGTAGCCCAGCAGCTCCGCCTTGCGCGCGCGCAGTTCGGCCAGGCGCTGGATGGTGGCGCGGGTGTCGTTGCCGTCGCCCTTTTCGGCGCGGCCCAGCGAGGCGGCCATCACCTGCTCGCGCAGGGCGCGGTCCTTGAGCGAGGCGAGCACCGGCTGCTGGCTGGTGTTCTGCAGCGCGAGCAGCCACTGGCCGTCCTTGCCAGCGGCCTTGGCGGCTTCGGCGGCGGCGGCGATGTCGCCTTCCGACAGGCCGTCAAGCTTCTTGACGTCATCCACCAGCACGCCGCCGGCATTGTTGGCGGCCAGCAGCTTGTTGGAGAACGCGGTGGTCAGCGACGACTCCTCGCTGTTGAGCTTGCGCAGCTCGGCCTGCTTGGCGGCATCCAGTTCGGCGCCGGCGCGGACGAAGTCCTCATGGGTGCGCTCGAGCACGGTGACCTGCTCGGGGGTGAGGCCGAGGTCCGCGCGCTGGCCGTACAGCGACTTCACGCGGGCGAACAGCGCGGGGTCGAGGTGGATGGCGTCGGCGTGCTCCGCCAGCTTCGGCGCCAGCGCTTCATCGACGGCCTGCAGCGTGGGGTTGGTGTTGGCCGAGGTCATGGCCGAGAAGATGCTGCGGGCACGGGTCAGCAGCGCACCGCTGCGCTCGAGCGCCTCGATGGTGTTGGCGAAGCTGGGTGCTTCGGCGTTGTCGGCGATCTTGCGCACTTCGGCGAGGTGCTGGCGCATGCCTTCCTCGATCGCCGGCTGGTAGTGGCTGTCCTGGATGCGGTCGAACACGGGCGCCTGGAACGGCAGCGTGCTGGCGGCGAGCAGCGGGTTTTCGCCCTGCGTGGGCGCGGTGGCAACGGGGGCGGTATTCGGCATCGGGGACTCGGTGGCGGTGCGGTCGCAGGCGCTCAGGGCCAGGGCGATCGCGGAGGACAGCAGAAGCGTGCGAAACATCGGGGTGGTGCTCCGGGCGGTGAGGGACAGGGGATCATCCTCCAAGACACGGCTCACCGGTAAGGGCCGGGTCCGCTCCAGACCTCGTCGCCCAGCCGGTAGACCCGCTGCATGAGGATGACCTGGCGCGCATCGCCGATGGTCGCCAGCTCCGGCGCATCGGGCTCGACCATGCGGCAGGGGCCGGACCCGCGCCGCACCACGATCTCCAGCGCGCACACCATGTACCGGTGCGTGCCGGGCAGCGGAAGGAAAAGCTCGGTCATGCCCTGGTCGCGCCATTCGCGCAGCCGGGCCTCGCCGAGCGGCTCGTACAGCACCTGGTAGCCATCCACTTCCAGGCTGACGCCCGAGGCCCTGGCCGCGTTGCCGCGGCCGCGGTTCACGGCGGGGCGCCGGGACGGACCGGCGCTGGCGCGGGCGAGGTCCTCCAGGCGCATGCCCGGCGGCTGGCCGCGCAGCTGGGCGGGGCGCTGCGTCGGCGGAGCCGGGCTTTCGACGGCCGCCTGGGCCGGCGCAGCGGCGTCCGCCAGCGGTGCGGGCGGTGCGGGCTGCACCGGCTCCTCGCCCTGCACGACCGGGATCGGCTGCGCGCGCGCGGGCCTGGGCAGGGCCTTGCGAGGCGCGGGGGTGGCCACGGGAGGTGCGGGCGGTGCAGGCGCCGGCGACGGCGGCGCCTCGTCGATCCACGTCACCTGCAGGGCATCACCGCCGCCCGAACTGCCCTCGGGCGGCGCGACGGGCACCGGCGGCCTCGACAGCACCAGCAGCAGGGCCAGCAGGTGCAGCAACGCTGTCAGCACCACGGCGGTCACACGCTGCAGGCGCTCGCTCCGGGCCCGCGCCACGGCATCGGCTTGGCGCGACGCGTGGCTCATGCCGCCTGGAATGCGTCGGATTGGCGGAACGGCATGAAGCATCTGCAGCGTGCGACCTGGGGGGCGGCATCGTAACGCGCCGGCCCCCTGCTGCCTGAACCATGAGGCGCGCGGGTTGCGGCTCAGTCCTTCAGGTCGGCCGGCACCTTGCCGCCGTTCTCCGCGAGCTTGCGCATCACCGCCTTGTGCAGGGCGATGTTCTGCTCGGCGCTGCCGTGCGCGCCGGCGTCGATGCCGAGTTCGGCGGCCAGCTCCTTGCGGGCGGCCAGGCTGGAGTCGAGGTCAAGCAGCTTCAGCAGGTCGACGATGGAGCGCCGCCAGTCGCTGTCGCCACCCTTGGCCTGGGCCATGTCGCGCAGCACCGCCTCGACGTCGACCGGCTCCGGGGCAGAGGCCGTCGGCGTCACCGCGGATGCCGAGCGCAGCGCGGGCGGAGACACCTGCGGATCGTTGCGGCTGCCCTCGAAGATGACGGGTGCGGGTTTGCCGCTGGCCGGCGCGGAGGCCGGCGTGTCGGCTTTGCGATTGAAGATGCGGTCGGCGATCTTGGAGAACAGGCCCATGCAGGACACTCCGGAATGACGGGAGCCGCGAGTCTGTGGGTGCGCCGGGGAAGACCGCATGAAAGGCGGTGCGGGGCGCCGGGTGCGAAGGCCCTTGAGGACTCATGTCCCCCGGCGATGCCCTTGCGGCCACCACGGGGCCTCCCGGCTAGCCCGCCTCAGCCCGCCGCCTTGCGCTCCGCGATCCACCCGTCCACGCGCTGCTCCAGCAGGTCCAGCGGCATCGCGCCGCCGCCGAGCACCGTGTCGTGGAAACCGCGGATGTCGAAGCGGTCGCCCAGCTCCGCTTCCGCCTTCGCGCGCAGCGCCTGCATGCGGATCATGCCGACCTTATAGGCGGTGGCCTGCCCGGGCATGATCAGGTAGCGCTGGATCTCGGAGCGGATCGCGGTCAGCGGCGCCGAGCTGTTCTCGCGGAAATAGTCCACCGCCTGCTGCTCGGTCCAGCCCTTGGCGTGCATGCCGGTGTCCACCACCAGGCGGATGGCGCGCCAGATCTCGGAGCCCAGGCGGCCGAATTCGGAGTACGGATCCTGGTAGGTGCCGGGGATCTCCTTGGCCAGCCATTCCGAGTACAGGCCCCAGCCCTCGGTGTAGGCGGTGGAGAACAGCTGGCGGCGGAAGGTCGGCACGCCCTCGAGCTCCTGCGCGATGGAGATCTGCATGTGATGCCCGGGCAGGCCCTCGTGGTACGCGATCACTTCCAGCTCGGTCCTGGGCATGGCCGCCATGTCCGAGAGGTGCGCGTAGTACACGCCGTCGCGCGAGCCGTCCGGCGTGCCGGGGTAGTAGTGCTGCGCGGCGCCGGGCTGCTCGCGGAACGCTTCCACGCGCTTCACCTCCAGGCCCGCCTTGGGCAGCAGGCCGAAGTACTTCGGCAGCTGCTTCTCGATGTTGTCGATCAGGCGCGTGGCTTCGTCGATGTAGGCCTGGCGGCCGGCATCGGTCTCCGGATAGCGGAACTGTTCGTCGGTATCGAGGAAGGTGAAGAACTGCTGCAGGTCGCCTTCGTAGCCGACGCGCTGCTTCACCGCTTCCATCTCGCCGCGCAGGCGCGCCACTTCGGCGAGGCCGAGCTGGTGCACTTCGTCGGCGGTCATGGACGTGGTGGTGCTTTCGCGCAGCAGGTAGGCGTAGTACGCGGCGCCATTGCTTTGCGTGGTGCCGATGCCGGCGGGGTTGACCAGCGCCGTCGGCAGGGCGGCTTCGGCCCAGGCGATCACGTCGGCGTAGGCGGGCTGCACCTGCTCGAGCAGTGCAGTGCGTGCTTCGGCCTTGAGCGCGGTGGCGCGTTCGGCGGTGATGGTGCCGGCGCTGGCAAGCGCGTCGGCCTTGGCCTGCGCGTCGGCCCACAGCGCGCTGTCGGCGCCGGTGTCGAACGGTGCGCCGGCGACGACCTTGCGTGACTGCTCGATCACGCCTTCGTAGGCGAACTTCGGAGCGACGATGCCCTTGGCGGCGGACGCGCGGCCCTGGGTGAGCAGCTGCCCGAACAGGGTGGGCACGGCGCGCAGGCGCGAGATGTACGCCAGGTAGTCCTGCTCGCTGTCGACCTTGTGGAAATTGATCAGGAACGTCGGCAGGCCGCTGTGCATGCCGTTCATCTGGTCGAACGCGTAGCCGTTGGTCAGGAACGGCATGCCGTCGCGCATGCTTTCGTACTGGCGCTTCCAGAGGTCCCAGGACAGGCGGGTCTCGGTGTCCAGCAGGTCGCGGTCGAAGCCGGCTTCCATCGCGGCCACCGACTTTTCCAGCCAGGCCAGGCGCGTGCGCACGGCGGCTTCGGACACGTCGTCCAGGCGGTCGTTGTGCTCCTTGCGGCCGAGGAAGGTCAGCTGCATCGGGCTGGCCTGCAGCAGCTCTTCGTACTGGGCATCGAACCAGGCGTTGAGGCGCGCGGACTCGGCTTCGACCTGCTGGGTGGTGGCGGTGGCGGCAACGGGCGCGGAGGCGTGCTGCGGCGAGCAGGCGCCGAGCGCGAGGGCCAGGCCGAGGGCCAGGGCGGTGCAGGTGAAAGGCGTTCGCACGGGGGCGCTCTCCGCATTCAGGATGAGCGGCCATTGTGCGGGGGATGCCCGTGCAGCGCCCGTGTGATCGGTCACGGGCGCCGCGCCTGAACGGGGCACAGGCGCGAATTCGGCGCGCGGCAGGGCCGCGCGCCGGTGGCGGGGCTCAGCCGGCCAGTGCGTCCAGCGCGCGGTTGAAGGTCGCGCTGGGGCGCATGGCGGCCGCGGCCTTGGCCTGGTCGGGGCGGTAGTAGCCGCCGATGTCGACCGGCTGGCCCTGCACCGCGGCCAGCTCGGCGACGATCGCCGCTTCATCGCGCGCCAGCGCTTCGGCCAGCGGCGCGAACGTCGCCTTCAGCTTGGCGTCGTCGCCCTGCGCGGCCAGCGCCTGTGCCCAGTACAGGGTGAGATAGAAGTGGCTGCCGCGGTTGTCGATGCCGCCCAGCTTGCGCGACGGCGACTTGTCGTTGGCGAGGAACTCGCCGGTGGCCTTGTCCAGCGCGCGCGCCAGCACGCCGGCCGCGGGGTTGTCGCTGTGCTGCGCCAGGTGTTCGAGCGAAGCCGCCAGCGCCAGGAACTCGCCCAGCGAATCCCAGCGCAGGTAGTCCTCGGCCACGAACTGCTGCACGTGCTTGGGCGCGGAGCCGCCGGCGCCGGTCTCGAACAGGCCGCCGCCGGCCATCAGCGGCACCACCGACAGCATCTTGGCGCTGGTGCCCAGCTCCATGATCGGGAACAGGTCGGTGAGGTAGTCGCGCAGCACGTTGCCGGTGACCGAAATCGTGTCCTGGCCGGCGCGGATGCGCTCGAGCGACAGCTTCATCGCGTCGACCGGCGCGAGGATGCGGATATCGAGGCCGGACACGTCGTGTTCGCCGAGGTACTGCTCGACCTTGGCCTTGAGCTGCACGTCGTGCGCGCGCGCGGGATCCAGCCAGAACACCGCCGGCGTGGACGACAGGCGCGCGCGGCTCACCGCGAGCTTCACCCAGTCGCGCACCGCGGCATCGCGGGTCTGGCACATGCGCCAGATGTCGCCGGCGGCGACCGCGTGCTCGAACACCACGCCGCCGTCCTGGTCGACCACGCGCACGGTGCCGTCGGCGGCGATGCGGAAGGTCTTGTCGTGCGAGCCGTATTCCTCGGCCTTCTGCGCCATCAGGCCGACGTTGGGCACGCTGCCCATGGTCGCCGGGTCGAACGCGCCGTGCGCACGGCAGTCGTCGAGCACCGCCTGGTAGATGCCGGCGTAGCAGCGGTCGGGGATCAGCGCCTTGGTGTCCTGCAGCTTGCCGGCGGCGTTCCACATGCGGCCGGAGTCGCGGATCATCGCCGGCATCGAGGCGTCGACGATCACGTCGCTCGGCACGTGCAGGTTGGTGATGCCCTTGTCGGAATCGACCATCGCCAGGCCCGGGCGCTGCGCGGCTTCGGCCTGCAGGTCGGCGCGGATCGCGGCCTGGGTATCGGCGGGCAGCGTGGCGATCGCGGCGTACAGGTCGCCGAGGCCGTTGTCGGCGTTGAAGCCGGCCTGCTCCAGTGCACCGGCGTGCTTCGCCAGGGTGTCGCGGAAGAAGCGCTGGACCACCTGCCCGAACATGATCGGGTCGGAGATCTTCATCATCGTGGCCTTGAGGTGCAGCGAGAACAGCACGTCCTCGGCCTTGGCGTCCTCGATCGCGGCATCCACGAAGCGCGACAGCGCGGCCATCGACATCGCAGAGGCGTCCACGACTTCCCCGGCCTGCACCGCCACCTGGTCGCGCAGCACCGTGGTGCCGCCGTCGGCCTGCAGCAGTTCGATGCGCAGCGCGCCGGCCTTGGCCACGGTGGCCGACTGCTCGCTGCCGTAGAAATCACCGCCGTCCATGTGCGCGATATGCGACTTCGACTCCGCCGACCACGCGCCCATGCGGTGCGGGTGCTTGCGTGCGTAGCCCTTCACCGACGCCGGCGCGCGGCGGTCGGAGTTGCCCTCGCGCAGCACCGGGTTCACCGCCGAGCCCTTGACGCGGTCGTAGCGGGCGCGGATGTCGCGCTCCTCGTCGGTGGACGGATGCTCCGGGTATTCGGGCACGGCGAAGCCCTGCTCCTGCAGTTCGCGGATCGCGGCGCGCAGCTGCGGCTCCGAGGCACTGATGTTGGGCAGCTTGATGATGTTGGCGTCGGGCGTGGTGGCCAGCGCGCCGAGCTCGGCGAGGTCGTCGGCGATCACCTGGCCTGCGGCGAGCCGCTCCGGGAACTGCGCGAGGATGCGGCCGGAGAGCGAGATGTCGCGCGTGGCCACGTCGATGCCGGCGGTGGCGGCGAACGCCTGCACGATCGGCAGCAGCGAGCGGGTGGCCAGCGCGGGGGCTTCGTCGGTCAGGGTGTAGATGATCTGCGGGGTCTTGGGCATGTCGTCTCGCATCCGGGGAATGGGGCGCGCGCGCCGGCGACGGCGCTGCGTGACCCGCCATTGTCGCGCCTGCGGCCCCCGGGGCAAAACCACGTGCGCCGGCGCCCGCCGCGGCGCCACCCGGCAGCCCGTCGCTTCACGCCTGCCAAACCGCGCTGCGCCTAAGGTCGGAATCATCGGCCGTGCCTTTTTTCGGCCAGCGGAGGCCACGAGATGAGCACATTGAAGAAGGACCATGTGCTGGGCGCGGGTAGCGGCGCGCTCGCGGGCGGTGTGGTCGGTGCCGCGGTGGGTGGCCTGGTCGGCGGGCCGATCGGGGCCGCCGTGGGTGCGGTCGCCGGTGGCGCGGCCGCGGCGGTGGCCGGGCACAAGACCGCCGAGGCATTGGACCCGCGCGGCGACCTCGGCCATTTCGAGCAGGTCTACAAGACCACGCCGTACTACATCTACGGCATGACGTGGTCCGACTACGCGCCGGCCTACCGGTTCGGCATCGAGCGCTTCGACAGCCGCGCCGACCTGCTGGCGCTGGAGGCCGACTGGCAGACCGACTCGCAGGGCTCGCGGCTGCTGTGGAGCGAGGTCTTGCCAGTGCTGGAACACACCTGGCGCGAGATGGAAAACAGCCACGTGCGTTAGGATGCCGGTCCCGCCGTCGCAGCGAGCGCCCCCGTGGCAGACCCCAGCAAGCCCACCCGAGAACAGGCCGAAGACGCCGTGCGCACGCTGTTGCGCTGGTCCGGCGACAACCCGGCGCGCGAAGGCCTGCTGGACACCCCGCGCCGCGTGGTGGATGCCTATGGCGACTGGTTCAGCGGCTACGCCGACGATCCGCGCGAGTACCTGGAGCGCACCTTCGAGGAGGTCGCCGGCTACGACGAGATGATCGTGCTGCGCGACATCGAGTTCGAAAGCCATTGCGAGCACCACATGGCACCGATCATCGGCCGCGCGCACGTGGGCTACCTGCCCGACGGCAAGGTGGTCGGCATCAGCAAGCTGGCGCGCGTGGTGGACACGTTCGCGCGCCGCTTCCAGGTGCAGGAAAAGATGACCGCGGAGATCGCCGCGGTGATCCACGACGTGCTGCAGCCGCGCGGCGTGGGCGTGGTGGTGGAAGCCACCCACGAGTGCATGACCACGCGCGGCATCCACAAGCGCGGCGTGAGCATGGTCACCTCGACCATGCTGGGCGGCTTCCGCGACGATGCGCGCACGCGCGCTGAATTCCTGCGTTTCGTGGGCGACATGCGCCGCTGAGGCCTGTCTTGATCGGCTGCTCACGACGGCGCGCATAGCGTCGCCGGATGCCTGCAGCCCGCGACGCCGCCGACAATCCCGATGCGGGCGCCGCCAAGGCCGCCGGACTGGTTCACGTCAGCGACGCCGAACCCGGCATCGCGCGCCGCCGCGCCGGACGCGGCTTCAGCTACCGCGATGCCGCCGGCCGCACCGTGCGCGATGCCGACACGCTGGCGCGGATCCGCGCGCTGGCGATTCCGCCGGCCTATGTCGATGTCTGGATCTGCGCCTCGCCGCGCGGCCACCTGCAGGCGACCGGGCGCGACGCGCGCGGCCGCAAGCAGTACCGCTACCACCTGCGCTGGAGCGAGGTGCGCGGCGACGGCAAGTTCGAGCGCGTGGTGGCGTTCGGCGAGGCGCTGCCGCGGCTGCGGCGCCGGCTGCGCACCGACCTGGGCCTGCCCGGATATCCGCGCGACAAGGTGCTGGCGATCGTGGTCGCGCTGATGGCCGACACCCTGGTGCGCGTGGGCAACGACGCCTACGCGCGCAGCAACCGCTCCTATGGCCTGACCACCCTGCGCAACAGGCATGTCGCGTTCCTCGCCGGCGGCCGCGCACGGCTGCGCTTCCGCGGCAAGGGCGGCCAGGACCACGACATCGAACTTGACGACCGCCGCCTGGCCAGACTGGTGCGCGGCGTGCAGCAGCTGCCGGGGCAGCAGCTGTTCCAGTACCGCGATGACGACGGCGCGCCGCAGCCGGTGACCTCCGACCTGGTCAACGACTACCTGCGCACCGCGATGGGCGACGACTTCACCGCCAAGGACTTCCGCACCTGGGGTGGCACCTTGCACGCCACGCGGCTGTTCGCCGCCACGCCGCCGCCCGAAGGGCGCGGCGCAAAGCCGCCGGCCGAGCGCGCGCTGGCGGCGGCCGAAAGCGGGGTGCTGGCCGAAGTGGCCGGGCTGCTCGGGAATACGGTGTCGGTATGCCGCAAGGCCTACGTGGATCCGACGGTGCTGGCCGCCTGGCGCGACGGCCGCCTGGCGCGCCTGGTGCGCGACGCGCGCGGCGCACGCCAGTGGGAGCAGGCGACGCTGCGCCTGCTGAAGTCGGCGCGCGGACGCAAGGCAAAAAAATCCCGCCCTTGATGGGGCGGGAACGCGACTTCGATCCCTTGGAGAGAGAGGGGCGCGTCAGCGCCTCATGAAGTCGGGGGAGGGGGCGCCGTTTCGCGGATCGGATCTTCGGGGGACGGCGGCGCCGGCTGCGTCTCGTCCACCGGCGGTGCGGTGGGGTCGACCACCGGTGGCAGGCTGGGATCGATCGGCGGCGGCAGCATCGGGTCGGTGGGCGCCGGATCCACCATCGGCGCGGGTTCGGGGGCGGGTTCGCTTACCGGGGGCGACTCTGCGGCCGGGACTTCGTCCACGGTTGTGTAATCGGTGTTCGCGTCCTTGCAGGCGGCGAGCGACAGCGACATCGCAACCGTGATCGCGGCAGTCAGTGCCAGACGTGGCATGCGCGGTTCCCCGTACTGAAGTGGACGCCAGTATCCGGGCGCGTTTGTCTGCAACGCGTCGTTTTATTGCTAAGACGGTGTGGAGACGACCGGCAGCAGTGCCCAGAACGGGACGCCTGCGGCGGCATGCTGCTTCGCCGCCTCGTCGAGGATGTCGAGCAGCGTGGCGAAGTCGCCGGGCGCGCCGTCGCGAAGGTCGCCGCTGTGGTCGAGCAGCAGCAGCATGCCGTGCCGCGCTGGCAGCCAGGACAGGTCGCCCAGGCAGTCGGCCAGCGCGTCCCAGTTTCCGCCGAACCACTCCGGAAACAGCAGGCCGTCGGCCATCGCCTCGAGCAGCGCGGGCTTGTCCTCGGCGTTTTCGAGGTTGATCGCGACCACGGCGAAGTCGAGCGCGGTCGCGGCCTCGACCAGCGCCGCGCGGTCGCGGGCATCGACGAAGTAGCTGCCGGCCTGGCTGGCATCGGCGAGCAGGGCACCGAGCTCGACGTCGGTCATGGCGTATCCCCGGTGCGCTGGAAGGCGCGGAAGCTGCCGTAGTGGTCGGCGGTGTAGTACCACTCGCGCGGCGGGTCGCCACCTGTGACGATGCGCCGCGCGCCGCGGTCGCGGGCGCCGGGGGTGGCCACGGTGTATTCGCGGTAATGGCCGCGTGGCTGCTGCGGCAGCAGACGCTCGCGGTTCTGGAACACGCCGCCGTCCTGGCGATGCGGGAACGGTCCACCGCGGTCGATCAGGGCGAGCGTGTCGAAGGCTTCGGGCGGGAGGAAGGCATGCGCCGGTGCGCGCGCCGGCGCGTCGCGCGCGCCGGTGGCCATGTTGCCGATGCCGTCGACGGCGACCTCGCGACCACCGTGGTCCACCACCTGCCACAACGCCACCAGGCACAGGGCTGCAGCAAGCCACACCCAGGTACTGCGTCGGTGTCGGCCCGCATTGCGGTTGACAGCCATGGCCGACTCCTCGACGGGAGGCCCGATGATGCCGCAATCGCGGCGTTGCCGCCCTCAGCGCGGCGGTTCGTTGCTGGCGGTGCCGATGCGCGTCTCCACCCGTCGGAACAGCGCCAGCACCACCACGCACAGCAGCGACGCGCCCAGCGCGAGGATGTAATGGCCGAGACCGGCGGCGATGCCGATGGCCGCGGCCATCAGCAGCGAGCTCGCGGTGGTGAGCCCGTGCACCTGGTCGGCGCCGCGCGCGCGCAGGATCGCACCGGCGCCGACGAAGCCCACCGCCGCCACCACCGACTCGATCAGCCGTCCCGGATCGATGCGCAGCAGGTCGCGGTAGTGCTCCTGCGCGAAGTGTTCGGCCACCACGTCGCCCAGCCCGACGATCAGCGCGGCGGCGCCGGCGATCATCATGTGCGTGCGCAGGCCCGCCGCATGGCGGCCCATCTCGCGTTCGATGCCGAGCACGCCGCCCAGCGCCATGGCCGCGGCCACGCGCACCAGGATCCACAGTTCATCGCTTGCCCAGGCGTCCATTGCGCGACCTCGTTGCTCGAGTGAGCGGTGATGGAAACGCAGCGCGGGTCGGTTGGCCGTGAATGTCGCGTGCGGGGCGTACAGGTGGCGATGCCTACAATCCGCCGAGGCCATTCCGGAGCGTCCGATGCGCATCATCCCCACACTGCTTCCGCTGCTGCTGGTCCTGCAGCCGGCGTGCGCGCAGGTGGCGCAGCCAGCGCAGCCCGCGCCTCCCGCGGGTGGCGCAACCGCCGCCATGGTCGTGCCCCAGCCCGTATCGACGTCGCCACCGGCGCCCGCTGCCGCGCAACCTGCCGCCAGCGAAACCGACCTCGCACATTTCCGCAGCTGCATGGCCGGCCTGCGTGCCAGCGCCGCGGGCAAGGGCGTGGACGCCGCCGCCTTCGACCGCCTCACCGCGGGACTTTCGCCGGACATGGGCGTGCTGCCGCTGCTCGACCAGCAGCCGGAGTTCACCACGCCGATCTGGGACTACCTGGCCGCGCTGGTCGACACGCAGCGCGTGGCTGATGGCCGGGCGATGCTCGCCGAACACGCCGCCACGCTGGCCCGCGCGCAGGCGACACATGGCGTGGACCCCGCCACGGTGGTCGCGGTGTGGGGCGTGGAGAGCGATTACGGCAAGAGCTTCGGCAAGCGTCCGCTGCTGGTGTCGCTTGGCACGCTGTCGTGCTTCGGGCGCCGGCAGGCGTTTTTCCAGGGCGAGTTCATCGCCACGCTGCAGCTGCTGGCCGCGGGCGACCTGCGGGACCCCGGCATCACCGGCTCCTGGGCGGGCGCGTTCGGGCACACGCAGTTCATGCCCACGACCTACCAGCGCATCGCGGTGGATTTCGACGGCGACGGACGCCGCGACCTGGTTGGCAGCATTCCGGACGCGCTGGGTTCCACGGCGAACTACCTCAAGCGCGCCGGCTGGCGCAGTGGCGAGCCCTGGGGCTACGAGGTGGCGCTGCCGCAAGGCTTCAATGCCGCGCTCGCCGGTCGGACAAACCGCAAGCCGCTGTCGGAGTGGCAGGCGTTGGGCATCAGGCGAATCGACGGCCGCGCCATCGACGGCGTGCCCGCGGACGCGCGCGCCGCAGTGCTGCTGCCGGCCGGTACCAGCGGGCCGGCGTTCGTGGTGTTCAAGAACTTCGACGCGATCTATTCGTACAACGCGGCGGAGAGCTACGCGCTGGCCATCGCGCACCTCGCCGACCGCCTGCGCGGCGGCGGCGTGTTCGCCACGGCCTGGCCGACGGATGACCCGGGCATCGGACGCGCCGAGCGCCGCGAACTGCAGCAGCAGCTGCTCGCGCGCGGGCATGCGATCGGCGAGGCGGACGGCATGGTCGGCACGCTGACGCGGCGCGCGATTGCCGCCGAGCAGGCGCGGCTGGGCTTCACGCCGGTCGACGGACGCCCGGGGCTGCGCATCCTGGTGGCGTTGCGCGCGGAGAAGACGCCGCCGACGCCCTGAGCCGGTGAGTCCAGCGCATGGCCGCGGCGACTGCCGCGGCACCACGCTGGCCCGTGCTCACGGTTGCTTCCAGCGGAACACGTCCTCCACGCCCACGCCGAACGCGCGCGCGATGCGGAACGCGAGCTCCAGCGACGGCGCGTAGCGACCCGCTTCCAGCGCGAGGATCGTCTGCCGCGTGACCTGGCAGGCATCGGCCAGCTGCTGCTGGGTCATCTCGCCATGCGCCAGGCGCAGGCGGCGGATGTCGTTTTCTAGCGGTGTCCCGGCCATGCGTCAGCCCCGCGCCCGCGACGCGCGAATCACCACCGGTCGCGCCAGTACATCACCGCGATCGCCGCGCACTCGACCAGCCAGCCGAGCATCAGCACCAGCACCAGCAGGTTGCCGATCACGAAGTGCGTGGCCCACTCCAGCCGGTCCGGCGGCGAGATGCCCAGCAGCACCGCGACCACGATCACGCCGCCGATGAGCGCATGGCGCCCCCAGGCCGCGCCGCGGGTCTCGATGGCGCGGTCGCGCTCGTCCTCCTGCACGCGGTCCTTCCAGCGCGAGGCCATCAATCGCCCCAGCACGCTCCACGCCACCAGCAGCAGCACCAGGTTGGTGGCCACGCGCCGCGACTGCGCCAGCTCGCCGAGGCGGAACACCTCGGCGTGCGAGACGAAGTAGAGCGTGGCCGCCAGCATGAAGGCGAATCCGATCCACGCGCGCCATTCGCCGGGCGACACGCCCTGCTCGAACTCGCCGCGTGGAACCGCAGACACCGCGTACAGCGCCAACCACGTGCAGCCGACCAGCAGGGTCATGCCGATACCGCCGATGTCGTAGCCGAACACCCGTCCGCTGCCCAGCAGCAGCCAGAAGCCCGTGCCCGCCACCGCGAGAAGCCCGATCCATCCCCAACGCCCGATGCTCACAACGCCCTCTCCCTTGGCTCGATGTAAAACATTCTTTACATCGGGTGGGCGTCATGTCAAATGCTTTTTACATCCGGACGGGCGGGCCATGCCGTCCGGGGAGCACAATGCAGGCCTTCTGCAGAAACGGATGACGCCCATGGCGCGTGTAGCTGGTCTCCTGGTGGTCGCACTTGCGCTTGCCGCGTGCGCCGTCCCCGAGCCTCGCGACGCGGCGGCAGACGCTGCGGACGCGCGCGCTGCAGGCGCGCCGGTCGCCGCGGTCAGCAGCGACAACCTGGCCGCGCACCTGCGCGCGCTGGCGTCCGATGAGTTCGAAGGCCGTGCGCCGAATACCCCGGGCGAGGACAGGACCGTCGCCTGGATCAGCGCCGAGTTCGAAAAGGCCGGGCTTGTACCGGCGGGCGACAACGGCGGCTGGACGCAGGCGGTGACGCTGGAGCGCAGCGAGATCGATGGCCCGGTCAGCGCCTCGTTCAACGTCGCCGGCCGCACCCGCGCGCTGGCCAACGGTGACGACATCGCGGTGGAAACCCTGCACCCCGCCGGCAGCGTGGCCATGCGCGAGGTGCCGCTGGTGTTCGCCGGCTACGGCATCACCGCGCCGGAGCTCGGCTGGGACGATTACGCCGGCATGGATGTGCGCGGCAAGATCGTGGTGGTGCTGGTCAACGATCCGGATTTCGAGACCGCGCCGGGCAAGTTCGGCGGGCGCGCCATGACCTGGTACGGCCGTTGGGCCTACAAGTACATCGAAGCCGCAAGGCGCGGCGCCGCGGGCGTGCTGATCGTGCACGAGACCGCGCCGGCCGCGTATCCGTGGACCACCGTGCGCAACGGCCGCGCCGCGCCGCAGTTCGACATCGTGCGCAGCGATGCGGCCACGTACCACCTGCCGGTGCGCGGCTGGATCCAGCGCGAGGTCGCGACGCGCCTGTTCGCGGATGCGGGGCTCGATTTCGACACAGAGAAGCACCGTGCGCAGCAGCCCGGCTTCCGCGCGCAGCCGCTTGGCGACGCGAAACTCTCGGTCGCGTTCAACGTGAAGCGGGACCGCATCACCAGCCGCAACGTGCTCGGCCTGCTGCCCGGCGCCACGCGGCCGGACGAGACCGTCATCGTCTCCGGGCACTGGGACAGCTTCGGCATCGGTGCGCCGGACGAGAGCGGCGACGCGATCATCAACGGCGCCGTCGACAACGCCACCGCCATCGCCTCGATGATCGAGATCGCGCGTGTCATGAAAGCCGGCCCGCCGCCGGCGCGCAGCGTGCTGTTCGTCGCGCTGACCGCGGAGGAGAGCGGGCTGCTCGGCGCCACCTGGTACGCGGCCAACCCGGCGCGGCCACTGGCGACCACTGCCGCCGCGATCAACATGGAGATGTGGAGCCCGGACGGACCGACGCGCGACATCTCGAGCTGGGGGCTGGGCAAGGTATCGCTGGAGCGCGACCTGCAGGCGGCCGCGCAGGTCGAAGGGCGCATGTACTCTTCGGATCCGAATCTCGAAGCCGGCTTCTTCTACCGCGCCGACCATTTCGCGTTCGCGCAGGCCGGCGTGCCCGCGATCACCGTGGGCCCTGGCATGGACCAGCTCGACGGCGGCGTGGAAGGCGGCAAGGCGGCGCGCGCGGACTACTTCGCCAAGCGCTACCACCAGCCCGGCGACGACTTCGACGCCAGCTGGGACATGCGCGGGCCGACCGCGGATACCGAAGTCGTGCTGCGACTGGTGCGCACGGTGGCGGATACCAGCGCGTGGCCCGCGTGGGACGACGGCAGCGAGTTCCGCGAGGCGCGCGAGCGGAGCGCATCGCAACGTGCGGCGCCATCTCCGCGCAGGTGAGCCTCAGTCGGCGGCGGCGGCAGCCGCGCGCGCGAGGCCGGTCACCACGCCGAGCGACGCGTCACCGCGCACGATCTCCACGCCCGGGAATACCTCGCCCACCAGCGCCGGCACGTACGGCGAACGCGACATGCCGCCGGTGAGGTAGACCACCTCGGGCGCCTCGATCGCGCCGGCGCTGGCCTCGCGCAGCAGCGCGCGCAGTTGCGCAAGGAACGGCCGTTCGGCGGCGGCCGCGAGGTGCGTGCGGTCGATGTCGCAGGCCAGCCCCGCCTCGATGTAGTCCAGGTCCACCGTCACCTGCTCAACGCCGCTCAGTTCGATCTTCGCCCGCTCCACCGCGCGGTTCAGGCGCACGGTGTTGCCGGCCTGCTGCAACGCCATCAGGCGCGCGCCATAGGGCGCCTCCACCTCGTCGAAGATCGCCTTGTGGAAGTTGGCCTGCCGCTGCAGGTCCTGCACGTGGGATGCCTCGTAGTAGCGGTGCACGGCCGTGCGGGTGACGTTCTTGCCGAACAGCGGCATGACGCCGCGCATGCTCAGCTCGAGGTCCACGTCGGTGCCGCCGACCGGCTCGCCCCACGCGCCGTGGATCACCGGCGCCGGCGCATCGCCGCCCACCAGCGCCAGCGCCATGTCGGTCGTGCCGCCGCCGATGTCGAGGATCATGGTGCGGCAGGCGCGCGCGCTGCGGCGGTGGAAGTCGTAGGCGGCCGCGGCCGGTTCCTCCAGGAACTCGACCGCTTCGAATCCGGCCGCGTGCGCGGCATCGGTGAGGATCTCCAGCGCCTGCACGCCGCCGGCTTCCTCCATGGAACTGCGGAAGCGCACCGGGCGGCCCATTACCGCCGAGTGCACGTCCGTGCCCAGCTGCGCCGAGGCCGTGGTGCGGATGTGGCGCAGCACGTGCGTGGCGATGCCCAGCAGCACGTCGCGCGCATGCGACTCGAGCTTGTAGCCGAGCATCGATTTCGGCGAGACCACCAGGTGGCCTTCGCCGGCCGCGAGGAACGCATCCACGGCCTCGTCGCCGTACAGCGCGTCATCCAGGTCGGCCCTGGCGTCCATGGCCTGGCGGACCTCGCCGGCCACCCAGTCGCGGCGCACGGCGGCGATCGCCGCGCGGCGGAGTTCATCGTCGCCGCGCCGGCGCATGGTCGGGACCTGGGCCAGCGCGGCGTCGCGCTGGTGCACAGGCAGCGCCATGGCCGACTGCCGCAGGCGCTCGAGGCGCGCGATCTCGCGCGTCTGGTCGGCGCGCGCGCTGGTCATCCAGCGCGTCACCTCGTCCTGCAGCGCGTCGGTCAGCTCGAAGTGGTGGATGTCCGGCAGCCGCTGCGGAAAGAACGCCGTGGTGCGGAACTGCGCCTGGTCGCCGAAGCGGATCAGCTGCACCTCGCCGTCGACGACGGCCCCCGCGGCCGAATAGCTCGTGCCGAAATCGATTCCGATCCGCATGTCCAACGCCTGCCCATCCATCTACGCCCGCCATTGTGACGGCGCGGCGCCTCGATGCCGAGCGTCGGCCGCCGTTGTGGCGCGAGGTTTGTATGCTGGCAGCGCCCGGATGGACAACGCCATGCACCACGACGCCGCCAAACCCCACGCACCCTCCTGCGACCGCAACCGCGAACCGATCCTTGCCGTCCTGCGCGAGCACTTCGCCGACCGCAGCCGCGTGCTCGAGATCGGCAGCGGCACCGGCCAGCACGCGGTGCATTTCGCCGCCGCCATGCCGTGGCTCACCTGGCAGGCCTCGGACGTGGCGGACAACCTGCCCGGCATCCGTGCCTGGCTGGACGAGTCGGGCCTGCCCAACACGCCGCCGCCGCTCGTGCTCGACGTGCTGCAGTCGCCGTGGCCCGCGATCGACGCCGATGCGGTGTTCACCGCCAACTCGCTGCACATCATGGGCGTCGATGCGGTGGAGGCGTTCTTCCGCGGCGTCGCGCGGGTGCTCGCGGGCGCGCACGGCGGCACGCTCGTGGCCTACGGCCCGTTCAACTACGCCGGCGCCTACACCAGCGACAGCAACCGCGATTTCGACGTGTGGCTCAAGGCCCGTGACCCGCGCTCGGGCATCCGCGATTTCGAGGTGGTCGACGCATTGGCCACCGCGGCCGGCCTGCGGCTTGCCGCTGACGTGGCGATGCCGGCCAACAACCGCTGTCTGGTGTGGCGCCGGCCCGCATCCGCGTGACGGCAGCCAGATCGGCAATCGGAACCTCGGCTCGACCGATCCGGCAAACACCGCGGTGCCTGACTCGGGCACCGCGGTGGCTCAGTCTGCTTTCCTATTGCGTGGTCGAGTCGAAGCGTTCGCCGCTATCAATGGCGGCTTCGTTGCCGCGGCTGTGCGGGACGCCGACCATGACCGAACCGCTGCAGGCACCGCCTTTGGCATCGCTGGCGGTGTAGCGGACCTCATAAACGCGGCCGTCGCCGTTGCCGCGGCGTTCGGCGCGTACCGATGCCATGCTGCCGCCGATACCTGACGCATCTGGTGCCGTGCGATCGCCGCTCCCGTGGACAGGCTCGTCCTGCAGGATGGCGTCGATCACGAAGGCGAGCGCGTCGCCATCGGGATCTGTCGCGCCGGCCAGATCAGTGATCGACAACGCGTGGAGCTTCCCGTTCGGTGGCCACAGCAGGGTCTGCGCCGTCGAGGCCGGGCAGGTTGGGCCTTGGTTCGCGAGCACCGTGACCACCGTCGATGCGCTATTAAAGACCTCGGGCTGACCCACGCGCGTCGCCGTCAGCACCACCGTGCTGCTAGCCCCGTCCACTGCATCCGCCGGCGCGGACACAGTCACCCGCACCTCGGCCTCTTCGCCCGGAGCCAGTGCCAGCGAGGAAGGCTGCACCGAGGTGGTGAAACCGAGCTCGTCACTTGCGACCACGCTGTACGTGCCACGGGTGCCGTGGTTGGTCACGGAAAACGCGATCGTCTTCGTCGCGCCGGGGACGAGTTCCACTTGGCCGATGCCGTCAAGCTCGATGGCCAGCGGCTGGGCGCGGTACACCGTGGGGTACTCGCGGCGGTAGCCGAGGCTGCTGCTGTCCTCGCCGGTCGCTACGACGCGGAACGGTACCGCGGGGAGCTCGGCCTCGCCCAAAAAATGCGACGGGTCCGCGGTCGGGAATGACTGTACGAGGTCGAGCCCGCCGAGGGCGTTGCCAGCTTCGTCGACAAAGTGGAAAACAGCGTTCGCGTAGGGACCGGCCATGGTTGCTTCGACCAGGTCGGAGACGCCCGCCACCGGCTGCCCCGCGATTGGCCCGAAGCCACCGTGGATATCGCCGCCGGGCGCAACGAAGTCCACCCGCGCGAGGTCGATGGAACTGTTGCCCTGGACGGTCGCGGTGAACGGTCCATGGCCTTCAACCTCAACGCGCCACTCGCCCGATTCGGGCGCATCGATGCGCACCAGTGTGCCACCGGCCAGAGTGACAAGGTGCGCGTCCGGGTCGCTCGCCGACACCTGCGCCCCGGAAGGCCGGAACACGCGCAGCATGTGGCCGGCGGCAACATCGTTCTCGACCACGGTCACCGCCACCAGCAGGCCGGTCACGGTGGAATCCACTGGTGCGAAGATGTGCTCGCTGCCGCCGGTGCCTAGGTCGACGCGGCGCCGGACGATGGTGTTGAGGTCGCCCTCGAGCTGCGGGCGGATCACGGTGTACAGCAGCGGGATCTGCGACGGGAACACCCGGAACACCTGGCCGCCGGTCTCAGCGGCGCCGCGCACGTAGGCGGGGTCGATCGGCGAACAGCTGCCGGTCAGCCCGTAGTTGAGCTCGGTGCCCTTGGCTTGGGCGCGGGCGATAACCTGGTTCATCGCGCCCGAATCCTTTGCCGTAGCGTCGGTGAACAGGTAGATCCTCGAATCCGACGCCGCGGCATCGATCGCGTTGATCAGGGCGGATTGCGAGAGCTCCGGACAATCGCCGCCCCCCGCTGGCGAAAGCCCTGCGACCGCGCTGCGCAACGCGGCGGCGTCCTCGGTAACGAATGCGGAACCCACGTCGGGATCTCCGTAGCGCACCAGCAGGTAGTTGTCGGGGCTCAGCTCGGGGTTGGCGTCGACCTCGGTGACGATCTGGTTGATCGTGCCGACCACCCCGGTGATCGAGGACCCCATGCTGCCAGTGTCGTCGACGACGAAGCCCAGTGTGCCGCGCACATCGAGCAGCGCGGCTAGTGCGCGGTCGTTGCCAGCGAGGTCATCGAGGATCCCCTGCACGAACACCCGCGTCGCCTCGCGCGCCTGCGTGGCTGCCGCCGGGTGGTGCGGGTTCATCGGGACGTTGTTCTGCGCGGCGCCGGTTGCGTCGAGATCCTTGTTGATGCCGATGCAGGTGGGCCGGTAGTTGCCGTGGAAGCACTTGTTGGCGGGCAATTCGTCGACGTCGCAGCCGAAGTTTTCCCGCGAAAGCGTGAAACCGACGAAGTAGGCCGAGGTCAGGGTGCCGCCGCCGGCCGGGCCTAGTACGTTCGGGTTGGCCGGGCAGTTGACGCTAGCTGCGGCCGGGTTGGGCAGGGTGGTAGTACCTAGTGCGTGGTTGATGCCGGTATTGCCGCGCTCGACCCAGTTGGAGTGGCCATAGAAGTCTTGCAGCGTGTGCAGGGCTTGGCCTAGGCGCTCGCGCGCCTTCGTGCCGGCGCGCGTGTCGGCGGTGGCCAGCTCGATGACCTCTTGGCGCAGTGCCAGCAGTCGCTGGCTCGAGGCGCCGTACTGCTCGTTGGTGAAGTGCCGCTCGGGCTTGAACAACGCAGCCGAGCGGGTTGTGATCGAATCGACATCCTCGTTGGCGCTGGCGATCTGCTCCAGCGCCTTTTCGCTGAAGCCCTTTTCGCGGCCGTCAATCTCGGCGCGCAGCGGCGCGAGTTGGTCGCGGGTGATGCGGATGTGTACGGGTACGTCGAATGCTTGCGCCGACAGGCTTGCGGTGGAGATCGCCGCGGCGACCAGCATGGCCAGCGGCCGTTTTTTGTAACGGGTAATCCTGCTCATGTGCGTTCCTTGCATGTGGCTGGAAATTGCGTGGTGGGACAGCGATACCGGGGTTCACTCCCCGGGTGGTTCTGCACAGGCCTCTTGGCCGGTGCAAAGGAACGCTTCGGCCGCTTGACGCCGCTCGGCCGGCAGCGCGGGCAGGCGCCTGACCAATGCCGCGCGGATTCCGTCCAGGCGGGTCTCAAGCAGGGTGGGGTCTCCGGAGTGCAGCCAACCCCAGCCGAGGCCGGCCAGGTCGTCGCCGCGGATCAGCAGCTCCGCAGCCGCGGCATCGGCTTCATCGTTGAGGCCGAAGCGGTAGAGCAGCCCGAGGCCGTAGAGGCGCACGTCGGCATCCGCGTGTGTGAGCGCGCGGTGTGCGAGGGCCAGAGCGTCGTTATCGGCAAGCGTGGCAATGTGGTCGTCTGCCTCCTCCTCGAGCCATCGCGCGCCATCGCGGGCCTCGACGTGGGCGAAGAAGGCGTCTACCGCCGGAGTATCGGTGGCGTGGTTCGAGCAGGTGCCGGCGCCTAATGCCAGCGACAATGCCAAGGCAAACGCCAAAGCCGTGAGGACACGTTGCGTGGTCCGCGGTGGTAGCGGTCGATGATCATCCATGACGGTTCCCCAAGGGCAGCCTTGCCCGTCCCGAGTATTGCCCCCGCCGCGATCGCCGTCCACCAGGGGCGGTGCTAACGGCTCACTTGCCACAAAGGGGCGATGACCCGGGCCGCCCCCTCACCGGCGCGGCTGGCAAGCGCGCGAAAATGGCAGCAGCCGGACGATGTTTCGCTCAAGCCGCCTGCACGATCCGCAGCGGATTGGCCCATTCGCGCAGCAGCTCCGCCTCGCGTGCCTTGGCCTTTTCAAGGTGTGCGTGCTTGACGTGGCCGTAGCCGCGGATGTGCTCGGGGATCGAGGCGATCTCGGCGGCCAGCGCGATGTTGCCGCTGTCCAGGCCGTCGAGCAGCCCGCCGACGGTGCGCACGTAGTCGTCGATCAGGGCGCGTTCCATGCGCCGCTCGTCGGTGTAGCCGAACACGTCGAGCGCGGTGCCGCGAAGGCCGCGCAGCCTGGCCAGCACGCCGAACGCGGTCAGCATCCACGGGCCGAAGGCCTGCTTCTGCAGCTCGCCGTTTTCATTGCGCTTGGCCAGCAGCGGCGGCGCGAGGTGGAACTGGAGTTTGTAGTCGCCCTCGAACTGCTGCTCCAGGCGGCGCTTGAACTCGCCGCTGGTGTACAGGCGCGCCACTTCGTACTCGTCCTTGTAGGCCATGAGCTTGAAGAAGTAGCGGGCCACGGCCTCGCCGAGGTCGGTGGCGCCGGGCGCGCGCGCCTGTTCGGCGGCGCGGACCCTGGCCACGAAATCGGTGTAGCGGCGGGCGTACTTCGCGTTCTGGTACCCGGTGAGGAACGCGCTGCGGCGCGCGACCAGTTCGTCGAGCGAGCGCGAGAGGCGGGCGTCGTCGAGCGGCAGGTAGGCGACCTGGTCGGCGCCCGACGGCAGGTGGCGCAGGTCGTCTTCCTGGCGCGCCGGCTTGGGCGCGCTGGTGGCGCCCCATTCGTTGCCTTCCCAGTCGCCGGGCGGCAGCGCGTCGAGCACGTGCGGGGTGGCTTCGGCGGTGGTGCGCGCGTTGCGCACGACGCCGGCGGCGTCGTACACGGCGTCCGGATTGACGGCGGCCAGGCGGCCCCAGGCGAACGCGGTGCGGTTCATCTCGACCGCGGCACCGTTCAACTCCACCGCGCGCATCAGCGACTCGAACGACAGCGGCACCAGGCCGCGCTGCCAGGCGTAGCCCAGCATGAACAGGTTGCTGGCAATGGCGTCGCCCATCAGCGCGTTGGCGAGCTGGGTGGCGTCGACCATGTGCAGTGCGGCGTCGGCGGCGGCGGCGCCTTCGTCGGCGTCGCTACCGAGCGCCTGGCGCACGGCGCTGGCGATGTCGGCGGCCGGGAACTGCATGTCCGGGCGCGTGGTGAAGCTGCCCGGCATCGCCTCATGGCTGTTGAGCACCACCTGCGAACGGCCGGCGCGGATCTTCGACAGCGCCCAGTAGTCGTTGACCACCACCATGTCGCAGCCCAGCACCAGGTCGGCCTCGCCGGCGGCGATGCGCGAGGCGTGGATGTTGTCCGGCGCCTGCGCGATGCGGATGTGGGTGGTCACCGCGCCGCCCTTCTGGGCGAGCCCGGTCTGGTCGAGCACCGTGGAGCCACGGCCTTCCAGGTGCCCGGCCATGCCGATCAGCGCGCCGATGGTCACCACGCCCGTGCCGCCGACGCCGGTGATCAGGATGTTCCAGGGCTGCGCGAGGTCGCTGGCGAACACCGGCGCCGGCAGGTTGGCCAGCAGCTCCGCGGCGTTGACCTTGCGGCCCTTGCGCGGCTTGCCGCCGAGCACGGTGACGAAGCTCGGGCAGAAGCCCTCGACGCAGCTGTAGTCCTTGTTGCAGTTGGACTGGTCGATCTCGCGCTTGCGGCCGAACTCGGTTTCCTTGGGCAGCACCGAGACGCAGAACGACTTCTTGCCGCAGTCGCCGCAGCCCTCGCACACCAGGGTGTTCACGAACACGCGCTTCTGCGGGTCCACCAGCTTGCCGCGCTTGCGGCGGCGGCGCTTCTCGGTGGCGCAGGTCTGGTCGAAGATCAGCACGCTGGTGCCCTTCACTTCGCGCAGGCGCTTCTGCACGGCGTCGAGCTCGCGGCGGTCATGGAAGGTGACGCCGGCCGGGAAGATCGAGGGGTCGCTCCACTTCTCGATCTCGTCGGACAGCAGCGCGATCACCTCCACGCCTTCGCTCTTCACCTGGTGCGCGATCTGCGGCACCGACAGCGTGCCGTCCACCGGCTGCCCGCCGGTCATGGCCACGGCGTCGTTGTAGAGGATCTTGTAGGTGATGTTGACGCCGGTGGCGATCGACTGGCGGATGGCCAGCGTGCCGGAGTGGAAGTAGGTGCCGTCGCCGAGGTTCTGGAACACGTGCGGCGTTTCGGTGAACGGCGCCTGCCCCGACCAGGTGACGCCTTCGCCACCCATGTGGGTGAAGGTGTCGGTGCTGCGGTCCATCCACGTGACCATGTAATGGCAGCCGATGCCGGCCATCGCGCGCGAGCCCTCCGGCACCACGGTGGAGCTGTTGTGCGGGCAGCCGGAGCAGTAGTGCGGCACGCGCGGGAACTGCGCGCGCGGCAGCGCCAGCGCGCCTTCCTTCTCTTCCATCCAGCGCAGCACGTCGCGCATGTGTTCGGAATCATGGAAGCGCTGGATGCGGCGCGCGATCACCGCGGCGATCGTCGCCGGCGTGAGCTCGCCGGTGCTCGGCAGGATCCACTCGCCGGCCTCGTCGTACTTGCCGACGATGCTCGGCCGGCGGCCGCCGTCGAGGCCGAAGTCGAAGTTGTAGAACAGCTCCTTCATCTGGCTTTCGATGAAGGCGTGCTTCTCCTCCACCACCAGGATGTCCTCCAGGCCACGCGCGAACGCGCGGATGCCCACCGGCTCCAGCGGCCAGGTCATGCCGACCTTGTAGACGCGGATGCCGAGCTCCGCGCAGGCGCGTGCATCCAGGCCCAGGTATTCCAGCGCCTGCAGGACGTCGAGGTAGCTCTTGCCGGTGGTCACGATGCCCAGCCGCGCGGCGGACGAATCGATCACCACGCGGTCGATGCCGTTGGCGCGCGCGAACGCCTGCGCCGCCTTCACCGCGTAGCGGTGCAGGCGCATCTCCTGGTCCATCGGCGGATCCGGCCAGCGGATGTTGAGCCCGCCCGGCGGCAGCTCGAAATCATCGGGAACGATGATCTGGCGCGCGAACGGATCCACGTCCACCGACGCCGAGGATTCCACCGTCTCGGCGATCGTCTTGAAGCCGATCCAGCGGCCGGTGTAGCGGCTCATCGCCCAGCCCACCAGGCCCATGTCGAGGATGTCCTGCACGCCGGCGGGGTTGAGGATCGGCATCAGCGCGCTGCTGAACTCGCCCTCGGAGCCGTGCGGCAGGGTGGACGAGCGGCAGGCATGGTCGTCCGCGGCCAGCGCCAGCACGCCGCCGTGCTTCGAGGTGCCGGCGGCGTTGGCGTGCTTGAACACGTCGCCGGAGCGGTCCACGCCCGGGCCCTTGCCGTACCACATGCCGAACACGCCCTCGACCTTGGCACCCGGGAACAGGTTGGTCTGCTGCGTGCCCCAGACCATGGTGGCGCCGAGATCCTCGTTGAGGCCCGGCTGGAAGCGCACCTGCGCGGATTCCAGGTGCTTGCGCGCGCGCCACAGCTCCAGGTCGAAACCGCCCAGCGGGCTGCCGCGGTAGCCGGAAATGAACCCGGCGGTGTCCAGCCCGGCGGCCTGGTCGCGCAGGCGCTGCATCATCGGCAGGCGAACCAGGGCCTGGACCCCGGACAGATAAATACGCCCACTGGTGCGGGTGTACTTGTCCTCGAGGCCGTAGTCGTGGTCGGTCACGCCGTGGGTCAGGCCCAGGTTGGCGGACGCGGGCGAGGAAAGTTCGGCGGTGCTGGTCATGGCGGGCCCTGGGGGCTGGCGGCGGCGCGGCCGCAGGCGGGGAACGCGTCGGGACGCGCGGGTTGGAGCGGCGCGGATTCTAGCAGTGGGGCCAAATCGTGATGCAGCGTTAACAGTTGCGGGCGGACAGTGCTCCTCCGGTGCCGTGGTCCGGCACAGCGGAGCCCCGGGGGCAGGCATGGCCAGTGGCCAGGCAGTCGACTACCGGCAGGACAGCGGCGCATGGGCGCGCCGGTTCAACCACGCCCTGGTCTCGCTCGCGCGCCAGGTCTGGACCGAGCAGTGCAGCCTCGACAATGCGCTGGCGCAGATCTGCGAGGCCGCCGCCGCCACCCTTGATGTCGCCCGCGTCAACGTCTGGCGCCTGCATGCCCGCCAGGGCGTGCTGCGCTGCGTGCACGCCTACGACCGCGTCACCGGGGTGCACAACCCGCCGGGTTACGACGAAGCCTTCGACGCCGACTCCGAGTACGGCGCGCAGCTCGACACGGCGCGGGTGATCGATGCCGCCGACGTGCTGCGCGACGCGACGCTGTCGGCGTCCAACGCCGTGCTCGGCGAGTACCTCACGCGCCACGGCGTCGTCTCCCTGCTCGACGCGCCCATCCGCAGCGAGGGCGAACTGCTTGGCGTCGTGTGCCACGAGCACGTCGGAAAACCGCGCACCTGGAGCACCGAGGACGAGGCGTTCGCGGCCAGCATCGGCGACTTCGTGGCGATGGCCTACGAGATCCAGCGCCGCCGCGACGCCGAGCGCCGCCTGCGCTACCTGGAGCTGCACGACGCGCAGACCAACCTCCCCAACCGCGACCACCTGCTCGAGGTCGCGCACAGCGCACTGCGCCCGGCGCACGGCGAGGAGGCCAGCGTGGCCGCGATCCACGTGCAGGTGGAGCACGATGGCGCCAGCCGGCAGGACGCGCTGGTGGCCGCGGCGATGGCGCTGCGCGGCGGCCTCGGCAATGACGCCACGCTGGCGCGGGTGCGCGATGACGGCTTCGCGCTGGTGCCGCGCCGGCCGCTGCGCGAGTCCGAGGCGCTCGACTTGGCCGGCCGCTGCGTGTCGCTGGTCGAAGAGGCGGCCGGTGCCGGCGGCACCCGCGCGGCGGCCGGCATCGCGTTCTCGCGCGACCTGGCGTCGCCCTCGGCGGACATCCTGTTGCGCAACGCCGAACTCGCCAGCCAGCGCGCGCGCGCGCTCGGCATGCTCAACCGTTGCGAAGTGTTCGACGCCGGCCGCCACGGCGAACTGGTGGTGCGCATGCGCCTGGAACGCGCGCTGCGCGATGCCTATGAGCAGGGCCACCTGGACCTGCACTACCAGCCGGTCGTGGACCTGGCGGACGGCCGCATCCGCGGCGCCGAAGCGCTGCTGCGCTGGCGCGACGAGCGCGGTGGCTGGCGCCCCTGCAGCGAGTTCATCGACGTCGCCGAGCGCTCGGGCCTGATCGTCCGGCTCGGGCGCTGGGTGCTGCTGGAAGCCTGCATGGCCGCGGCGGCGTGGCCGGGGGCCGACCTGCAGGTGGCGGTGAATGTCTCGGCCCGGCAGTTCGAGCAGCCCGGGCTGGTGACCAGCGTGGCGCAGGCGCTGCAGGTGTCGGGGCTGGCGGCGGTGCGGCTGACGCTGGAGCTGACCGAAACCGTATTGCTTCACGACGCCGACGTCGCCAGCGAGACCCTGGCCCGGCTGCGGGCGCTGGGGGTGCGGATCGCGCTCGACGACTTCGGCACGGGCTATTCCTCGCTGGCGCGGCTGAAGCGCCTTCCGATCGACTGCCTGAAGATCGATCGCAGCTTCGTGGCCGGCCTGCCGGACGACCGCCGCGACCAGGCGATCGTGTGCGCGATCGTCGGCATCGCCCGCGAAATCGGCCTGGACGTTGTGGCCGAGGGCGTGGAGAACCAGGCGCAGGTCACCGCGCTGCTGGGCTGCGGGTTGACGCGTGGCCAGGGCTACCATTTCGGGGCTGCGATGCCGGACCTGATCCTGCGCGGGCATCTCGGCGGCTGAGACGTCGCTGGTCGGCCGCCGGGGCAGCCGTTACCATGCGCGCGGGGACACGGGGACCCCGTCAGAGGTTGCTGGCCATGAAATGCACCATCGGACGCCTGTCGGTCGCCATGCTGCTCGCGCTGCTGCCGATCGCGGTTTCGGCGCAGACGCTGCCCAAGCCGAAGGAATTCTATTTCGAGGACGATGCGCAGGTGACGCGACCGCTGGTGCTGCATGCCGGCAACGACGACGCCACCGTGCAGAAGCTGCTCGATGTCCGCAGCCGCAGCCGTGGCCGTCGCGAGGCCGATCTCGCTACCGCGCAGCTGGCCCACCTGTCGTATGCCGCCGGCAACACCGAAACCGGCGCCGCGCTCTATGCCCAGGCATTGGCGGCTGCCGGCCCCAGCCGCACCCGGCCCGCCGTGCACTGGAACCATGGCTGGGACCTGTACCGCGCCGGTGACCCCGCCGCGGCGCTGGAGCAGTGGCGCATGGCCGGCATGGAGCGCATGAAGGGACCGTCGTGGCTGCCGCCGACCGTGGCGCTGGCGCTGTGGTCGCTGGATCGGCGCGAAGAGGCGGTGCGCTGGTATGCCGCCGCGGTGCGCACCGAGCCGGGGCTCTGGCAGTCGCCGGACCTGGCGCGGCTGCTGCCGGACTGGCGCGACGAAGACCGCGCGCTGCTGGCCGAAGTGGCCGCGGCATGGCGCGCGGCGCCGCCCGCCTGGCCGTGACCGGAGACCGTTCCCGCCGCGCGACGTAGAGTGGCGGTTTCGCTCCCGGTGCGCCGCATGCTTCGTCCATTGTTCGTCTCGCTTGTCGCTGTCGGCCTGGTGCTGCCGGCCACCGCCGCCGACCGCGTCACCGGCCAGGCCTTCGCCACGCGCAGCGAGGTGTACGCGCCGCACGCGATGGCCGCCACCTCGCACCCGCTGGCCACGCAGGTCGCCCTCGACGTGATGAAGGCCGGCGGCTCCGCGGTGGACGCGGCGATCGCCGCCAACGCCGCGCTGGGGCTCATGGAGCCGACCGGCAACGGCATCGGCGGCGACCTGTTCGCCATCGTCTGGGATCCGAAGACGCGCAAGCTGCACGGCTACAACGGCTCCGGACGCTCGCCGAAGGCGCTCACCTTCGCCGAGTTCGAGCGCCGCGGCCTGAAGGACATCCCCCCGCACGGACCGCTGCCGGTGACGGTGCCCGGCACGGTCGATGGCTGGTTCGCGCTGCATGGCCGCTTCGGCAAGCGCACGATGGCCGAGAACCTCGCGCCCGCGATCCGCTACGCACGCGAAGGCCACCCGGTGCACGAGGTGATCGCGTACTACTGGGACCGCTCGGTGCCACGGCTGTCGAAGTGGCCGGGCTTCAGCGAACAGTTCACCGTCGCGGGTGCACCGGGCGAAGGCCGCCGCGCGCCGCGCACCGGCGAGACCTGGAAGAACCCCAACCTGGCCGACACGCTGCAGGCAATCGCCGACGGCGGCCGCGACGCGTTCTACAAGGGCGACATCGCGCGCACCATCGGTGCGTACTTCGCGGCCAACGACGGCTTCCTGGCCTACGGGGACCTCGCCGCGCACGTGGGCGAGTGGGTGGAGCCGGCATCCACCAACTACCGCGGCTACGACCTGTGGGAGCTGCCGCCCAACGGCCAGGGCATCGCCGCGCTGCAGATCCTCAACCTGCTGGAGCCGTACGATCTGAAGTCATACGGATTTGGCAGCCCCGAGCACGTGCACCTGTTCGTGGAAGCCAAGAAGCTCGCCTTCGCCGACCGCGCGCGCTGGTACGCCGATCCCGCGTTCCATCCGGCGCCGGTGGCGAAGCTCATCTCCAAGGACTACGCCCGCGAGCGCGGCAAGCTGATCTCGATGGAGCGCGCGCTGCGCGAGGTGCAGCCGGCCACGCCGGCCGAACTCGACGAAGGCGACACGATCTACATGACCGTCGCCGATGCCGACGGCATGATGGTGTCGCTGATCCAGTCGAACTACCGCGGCATGGGCAGCGGCATGGCGCCGCCGGGGCTGGGCTTCATCCTGCAGGACCGCGGCGAGCAGTTCGTGCTGGGTGACGCCACGCATCCCAATGCCTACGCGCCGGGCAAGCGCCCGTTCAACACCATCATTCCCGCGTTCGTGACGAAGGATGGCAAGCCGTGGCTGTCGTTCGGCGTGATGGGCGGCGCGATGCAGCCGCAGGGGCATGCGCAGATCCTGATCAACATGATCGACTTCGGCATGAACCTGCAGGAGGCCGGTGACGCGCCGCGTATCCAGCACGACGGCAGCACCGAGCCGACCGGGCAGGCGACGGTGATGAGCGACGGCGGCGAAGTGGATCTCGAGACCGGCTTTCCGTATGCGACCGTGCGCGAACTGATGCGCAAGGGCCACAGCGTGCGCTTCGCAGACGGCCCCTACGGCGGCTACCAGGCGATCATGGTCAATCCGCACGGCGGCTGGATCGGCGCCAGCGAATCACGCAAAGACGGGCAGGCCGCCGGCTACTGAACGCGCGTTGCGTCGCCTTGCCGGCACTCGCGCGGGCACTGCGCGGGCGCCGGTATGCTGCGGACCATCGATCCCGCTGATGGAGCCGCGCATGCGCATCCGACTTCTGTTGCCCGTCCTGCTGTCCACGGCGCTCGCCGTCCCGGCCTTCGCGCAGTCACCGGCGCCAGGGCAGCCGAGCGAACAGGAGATGCAGCGTGCGCAGCAGGGCGCGGAGGCGTGGCAGGCCTACCTGCGGCGTGTGGCGAAGGCGGTGGGGCGCTCCGACGGCGCGCGCGACCTCGCGCTGGCGGCGCTGCTGGAAGCACAGGCGCGCCCGCACGACGCGGCCAACGAAAGCGGCCTGGATCCGGAGCGCTGGCACGCGGAAGCCGCCGCCAAGGGCGCGGGTGACCTGATCACCCAGCAGCTGCTGTTGGCCGCGGCGATGGTCGGCGACGACCAGGCGCTCGGCAACGCCGCTGCGCGCCGCTGGCAGGCGCTGTCACCAGGCAACCTGGCGCCGCTGATGCACCTGGGCCTGGACATGGACGCGCTGCTGGATGCCGCGACGCGCGCCAGCCGCAACGCGCCCGAGCCGTATCCGTTGCAGCGCTGGGCGGCTGGCGTGATGCGCCGCCATGCGCCGACCGCTGCCGAGTGGGCGGCGTTCGGCGAAGGCGCGAAGCCCTCGGCCGACGTCAATGCGGCGGTGTGGTCGTCTTCGCTCTCCGTGCTGCTGCCGGATTACCAGCCGGTGCTGCGCGCCTGCGCCGGCCGTGCGCCGGGCGCGGCTGCCCGCGCCGACGCCTGCCGGCACATCGCCGGCCTGCTGCTGGCGGGTCCGCAGACGGTGCTCGACGAACGCATCGGCCTGTCGCTTGCGCGCGCGCTGGCGGCCAGCCCGGCCGAAATCGCCACGCTCGATGCGCGCCGCCGCGGCGTGGACTGGCGCCGGGAACAGATGGCGGAGCTTGCGAAGCAGGACGACGGCCCCGGTGGCGCGGCCGCGTTCGCGCGGCTGCTCGCCGACACGTCGGTGACGAGCGAAGACACCATGGCGCGGCGAATGCTGGCCGAAGCAGGCGTTCCCGCCGAACCGCCGGCGAGCTGGCAGGCGCCCTGGCAGCGACGCTGACGCGCGCGGTCAGCCGCGCGGCTTGACCGCGACGCCCTTGGCGCCCAGCCAGGCGTCGATCTTCTCCAGGTCGCGGCGGGTGGCGACGTCGAGCAGCTTCGGGTCGCCGCTGTACAGATAGTCCTGGAACGTCGCGCCGGTGCGGTCGGTGGCGCGCGGATCCGCGCCGCCCTCGAGGAAGCGCAGCACCGCGCCGGAATCCTTCACCAGTGCCGCCTGGTGCAGCGGCGTGGTGCCGTTGCGGTCGGCCACGTCCAGCCGCGCGCCGGCGCCCAGCAGCACGCGGATGTTGTCTTCGCTGCCGGCGCGCAGGGCGTCGAACAGCGGCGTGGCGCCGGTGACGGTGTTGGGCGTATCCGGCGACATGCCGTGCTCCAGCAGCGCTTCCAGCCAGCCCGGGGTCTTGCCCATCGCCGCCAGGTGCAGCGCGGTGCGCCCGTCCTGGTCGCCGCGTGCGGGGTCGGCGCCGAGCGCGAGCAGCAGGCGCACCGCGCCGCGGTCGCCGCGCTTCATCGCCCACTGCAGCAGCGGCTGGCCGTTGTCGTCGACCGCGTCGGGGTTGGCGCCGGCGGCGAGCAACTGGCGCGCGAGCGCTTCGTCGTCGCGCAGCACGGCGTCGGCGAACTGCGCGTTGCCGGGATTGGCGAAGGACTTGCCTGGGTTCACGTCTGTCCCTTGCCGGGCACAGCCGGCGGTGGAGGCGAGCATCAGCGACATGGCCAGCAGCACGCGCATGCCGCGCGGCGCCTTCCATGGGGAAGGCACCTGCGGTGCGTGCGTGCGGGGAGTGTCGGACATGCGGACCACGGTACTACGGCGGGGTCGCACCCTGTCTACCGGATCAGAACCACTTCAGCGGGTTGAGCTTGTCGCTCACCCACTGCGCGCCGTCGGTGACGGCCTGGCCGACGTCGCCGGCCACGTCGGCGATGACCTCGACGCCGTCGCCGACCACGTCGGTCACGGTGTCGACCACGTCACCGACCGTGTCGGCGACATCGCTCACCACTTTGCCGGTGCCTTCCACGAAGCCGGCCACGGCGTCGAGCGGCGCGTCGAGGCCGGTGGCGTCACCGATATCGCGCAGCAGGCCGCCGCCGGCATTGGCGAGGTTCTGCACGGTGTCGCCAGCCAGGCCCAGCGCGCCGTCGGCCAGGTCGCCGACGCTGTCGACGGCGAAGTCGAGCACGTCACCAACGACTTCAAGACTGCCTTCGACCAGCCTGCCCTCGGCGAACGCGCCGTTGCCGGTGCTCACGAAGCCATCGACCATCTCGCTGCCGTTGCTCCACAGGTCGCCGACCACGTTCTCGCCCTGGCGGATGACGCTGCCGAGCTGGTTGAGGCTGTACTCGCCGATGCGCTCCACCCCGTCGCGGAGGATGTTGCCGCCCACGCCGATGGTGGTGTCGAGGACGTCGCCGCCGGCATCGAGCAGTTTGTCGGCGGCCCAGCCGATCGCCGGGTCGCCGGTCGCGGTGAAGAACCGGTTGGCGAGATCGCCGAGGCCGTCGAGGCCCTGGTTGACCAGGCTGCCGGCCTGTTCGGACAGGCTCGGGCGGGTGGCCGGGTCGTAGGCGGTGTTCTGCTGCAGGGCGTCGACGTAGGAGGCGCCATCGCCGCCACCGCCGTGCAGCCCGACCAGGTCGACCACCCCGGCCGGCGGGTCGACGCGCAGCTCATGGCCGACCGCGTTGGGCGGCGACATGCCGAGGATCGGGATGATGGGCAGGTCCTGCTGCGCGCCGTTCAGCGGATCGCCGTTGACGATGTAGCGGCGCAGCTGGCCGCTGTCGGCGGCATCTTGGCGCACCGCGTTGGGGTTGAAGCCCAGCGATTCGAGGGTCTGGTCGCTGAGGCCGGCAGCGTTGAAGGTCACGCCGGCGGTGCCGGTGGCGAGGGCCGCGGCGCTCGCCAGGCCGCCGCCGAGCGAGTGCCCGGTGAACACCACGTTGCCCTCGCCGAAGGCGCGCAGCGCGGCCTCGCCCAGGGCCACGGCGTCCTTGTACTGGCCGGTCTCGAAGCCGAGGCCCTGCAGGCCGTTGTCGTCGGCGTCGCCGGAGGGCGACAGGCCCCAGTCGTCGGTGCCGCGGTAGGCGACCACGTACTCGCCCTGCGCGTTCTGGTAGATCGCGGCGTCGAAGCCCTCGGAGGTGCTGAGCAACGCCGGGTCGATCGGGATCTCGTTGCCCTGCGCGTCGACCAGCGAGGTGCCGTCGGCGCTCGGCTCGAGCCGCGTCCAGCCCGCCTCGGCGAGCGCTGCTTCCGTCTTCGGGTTGTCGGCCGCGTAGACGTCGTTGGCCATCATCGCCAGCTGCAGGTCGGTCTCCGGCTGCGGCGTGGTGCCGCGTACGTCTGCGGCGAAGCTGCCGTCACCCTTCGGGTAGCTGTCGGCCACCTTCTGCAGCTGCGGCGGTGCCAGCAGGCCGGCGGCGAGGCGGTCGTCGAAGCGCAACGGCTGGAGGTAGGACTGCTGGCTGGCGACGTCGAGGCTCATGGCCGACTCCCTGGATCGATGCCACGAGACTAGCCACCGGGCGTACAGGCGCCAGCTGGGAGTGACCCTAGAGCGTCGCTCCGCGAGCAGCCGCCCGCGGCCCGGCGCCCGCGTGCGGCACCGGCTTCGCGTCCGATGATTGCGCGTGCGCCAAGCCGGGTCCGCCGGTGTACCCTCGACGTCCGACTTGGCGGAACGTGACCGGGGTACGGATGAAGACGGTGCTGGTGGCGAGTTCCAAGGGCGGCGTGGGCAAGACCACGATCGCCTCCCATCTCGCCGCGCACGCGGCGCTGTCCGGCCAGCGGACCGTGATCATCGATGCCGACCCGCAGCGCTCGTCCACGCGCTGGGCGGAGCGCCGCGTTGGCCTGGACAGCGCCGTGCTGCCGGTCGCCGGCGCCAGCCGCCAGCGCGCGGCCTGGAACTCGCTGCCCGCCGACACCCAGCGCGTGGTGATCGACGCGCCCGCCGGTGCCATGGCCGGCGACCTCGAGAACTGGCTGGAGCATGTCGACTCCGTGGTGGTGCCGGTGCTGCCGTCGGCGCTCGACCTGGACGCCACGGTGCCGTTCCTGGATTCGCTTGCCAGGCACCCGCGCGTCCGCCGCGGGCAGCTGCGCGTCGGTCTGGTGGCCAACAAGCTGAAGCCCTGGACCAACGCCTCGCAGGCGATGCTCGACCTGCTCGGGCAGTGGCCGTACCCGGTGGTCGCCAGCCTGCGCGACAGCCAGGCCTACGTGATGCTGGTCGGCCTGGGCAAGAGCCTGTTCGACTACCACTCCGCCCAGGTGCGTGATCACCAGGAGGATTGGGATCCGTTGCTGAAATGGGTGCGCAAGGCCTGAACCGGGCACCGCGCCAGTGAACCACCAAGGGAGTGCCTCGTGAGGGAAATCGTGCTGTTGCGCCATGCCCACGCCGAACAGGCGGGTCCGGGCCAGAACGACGTCGACCGGCCGCTGTCCGCGGAGGGTCTGGCCGAGGCCGAGGCCGCCGGCTGCTGGCTGCGCGACCACGGCCTGGTACCCGACCTCGTGCTGTGCTCGCCCTCGCGCCGCACGCGCGAGACGCTGGAAGCGGTGCTGGGGGTGGTCGGCTACGTCGACCAGCGCCTGGAGCCGGCAATCTATGACGCTTCGGCGGGCACCCTGGCGACTGTCGCCGACCGCCACCGCGAGGTCGACCGCCTGCTGGTGGTCGGCCACAACCCGGGGCTCGAGCGGTTGGCGGCCCTGCTGCACAGCGGCCAGTCGGGCGAGTACCGCGGCATGCCGCCCGGTGCGATCGCCGTGCTGCGGCTGCCGGCCGAAGCCGAGGTGGAGCCCGGCGTGGCAAGTCTTGTCGACTTCTGGTGGCCGTGAGGCGTGCCCTTGCACGCGCCTGGATCGCTGTCGCCGCCGCCGTCCTGCTGGCGGCGCCGTCGCATGCCGGTCGCATCGATCGGTCGGCATCCGAGATCGGCTTCACCCTGACCACGCGCTGGGGGCAGACGCTGCGTGGTCGTTTTCCGGAATACGAAGGTGAGTTCAAGGTCCTGGAGGACGGGCGTCGCCAGGTGCGGCTGTGGCTGTCCGCGGCCGATGTCCGGATCATCGGCAACGTCCGCTACACGCGGCTGACCCGCGGCAGCGGGTTCTTCGACGCCGAGCGATACCCGCGCGTGACATTCGTGTCCGAACCCTACGACGATATCCTGCTGCGCGATGGCGGCGTATTGATGGGCACCCTGGTGATACGCGACGTGCAGCGGCTGGAAACGTTCACGGTCCTGCCGGCCGAGTGCCCGCGACCGGGGCGCGACTGCGACGTGGTCGCCACCGGGGTCATCGACCGTGCCGACTACGGCATGGACCGCTGGAACTTCGCGCTCGCCCCCGAGGTCCGGTTCGAGCTGCGCATCCGCATCCGGGGTGGCGACGCGTGAATCCGCTGATCCGCGTGCTGGCCCTGGCGGGAGCGCTGGCGGCGGGCGCCTGCGCGACGCTGTCGCAGGAGCAGCGGGATGCCGCGACGCGCATTGCCGTCGAGGCGCAGCCGGTGGTCGTGGACTGCATGGCCGACGACGCCTGTGCCACGACCTCCGCGCTGCGCGAGCTCGGCACGCAGGCTGTCGCGGCCAGCACGCCGGATGCGCCGCGCCACCATGCACTGATCCTCGACTACGGCCAGGATGCGCTGCTCGCGCGCCTGAGCCTGATCCGCTCGGCGCAGCGCACGCTGGACGTGCAGACCTACATCTTCGACGAGGACGATGCCGGGCACCTGTTCCTGGACGAGATGCTGGCCGCCGCGCGCCGCGGCGTGCGCGTGCGCGTGCTGGTGGACCAGCTGTCGGCGCTGCGCCGGGTGGAGACGCTGGCCGCGCTCGCCGGCGCGCACGCCAACTTCGAGATGCGCATCTACAACCCGGTGCTGGGGCGCGCACGCATCAGCTATCCGCAGTACGTGCTGGCCGCGGCCTGCTGCTGGCGGCGCCTCAACCAGCGCATGCACAGCAAGCTGCTGCTGGTGGACGGCATGGTCGGCATCACCGGCGGCCGCAATTACCAGAACAGCTATTACGACTGGGATCCGGTCTACAACTTCCGCGACCGCGACCTGTTCGTGGCCGGGCCGGTGGTCGCCGACATGGCCGCCAACTTCGAGCAGTACTGGGTGGCGCGGCTGACGCGCACCCTGCCGGGACTGTCCGACGTCGGCCGCGCGCTGCTGCGTGGCGGCGTGCCGTCGCTTCCGCACGCACCGTTCGACCTCCCCGACCGCGTGCAGCGCATTTCCCGCGATGCCGATGACCAGGGCCTGGTCGCAGAGCTCGCCGCGTATGCGCTGCCGGTGGCCGGGGTCGGGTTCATCGCCGACCCGCCCCAGAAGCACCGGCGCAACTACGAGGGCGTGGCGCCGTCCACCCGTGGCCTGCGCGAGCTGATCGACGGCGCCAAGGAGGAAGTGCTGCTGCAGACGCCGTACCTCGTGCTTTCGCCGCCAGCGCAGGCCCAGTTCCGCGAGCTGCGCCTGCGCGATGCGCCGCCGCGGGTGGTGGTGTCGACCAACAGCCTGGCGGCGACCGATGCGTTCATCACCTATGCGCTGTCGTACAAATACAAGCGCCGCTTCCTGCGCGAGTTCGGCTTCGAGATCCACGAGTTCAAGCCGTTTCCGCAGGATGCGCCGATCGATGTCGAGGCCACCGGCACGGTCGACATCGCGTGGGACGCGAACGGCAACGCGGTGGTCGGCGGCCGCCGCGGCCGGGCGGCCGGCGTCGACGGCAGCCAGGGGGGCGGGGGGCGCGCGACGCGGCCGCTGGCGCGCGAATACTCGGCGTTGCGCTGGTCCGGATTCTCCGCCCACGAGCCGGTGCCGCTGGAACGCGGCGGCGTGCGCTTCGGCCTGCACGCCAAGTCGCTGGTGATCGACGAACGCATCGGCGTGGTGGGCACGCACAACTTCGACCCGCGCGGCGATACCTACAACACCGAGAGCGCGGTGGTGATCGAGGAGCCGGCGTTCGCGCGCACCCTGGCGGCCAGCATCCGCCGCGACATGCTCCCGGCCAACGCCTGGACCATCGCCCCGCGCGACAAGCCGCCGGTGTTCTCCGGGCTGGACTATTCGCTGGGCAAGGTGTCCGAGGCCCTGCCGGTGTTCGACCTGTGGCCGATCCGCTACGCCACCAGCTACGAGTTCCGGCCGAGTCCGGCCTGCCCGCAGCCGATCCCGCCCAGCGACCCGCGGTTCCGCGAGTGCTATGACCCGGTGGGGGACTTCCCGGGGGTGCAGATGGGCCTGAAGACGCTGATGACGCGGATCTTCACCGCCTTCGGCGCGGGGCTCGCGCCCATCCTCTGACCGTTCGTCGGTCGCCGTGGCGAAGTGACTTCCGGCCTATTGCAGGCTGCGCTAGGTGTTGTAGTCTACCAACACACCGAATCACAACCACACCGGAGCGCGCCATGAACGTCCAGACCCAGACCCAGTCCCACCACGTCGTCGACCGCAGCCAGCAGGTCCAGCGCCTGGCCGGTACCCGCCTCCCCACCCGTGACCGTGCCCGCGAGTTCGGCGTCGGCTACGGCAACAGCAGCGGCTACGCGTCCGCCCGCCGCTACCTGGCCAGCCAGGGCACGCCGCGCTTCCGCTGTGCCTGAACCGCGATTGACGCTGGCGCGCCTGCGGCCCTAGGCTGCGATCACCCTGTTCGCCGCCTGGGATCCGCCATGTCCATTTCGCTGACCATCGAGCTCAACGACCGCGATCTCGCGCACTTCACCAAGGCCATGGACGCCGCGCGCGCCGCCGCCGCGCACATGGCCCCGGAAGCGGTCGTGGCAGCGGCCGCCACGCTGCTTTCGACGTCGCAGGGCGTGCACGTGCCCGATTTCGTCCGCGAGCGCCTGCTGCGGCTCGACGACATGATCGCGATGGTCCGCGACGAGGGCTGGGCGCTCGGCGATGAGGACCGCCAGCGGGTGATGTCGGTGCTGGTGTACTTCGCCGACCCCAGGGACGTGATCCCCGACCACATCGAGGTGCTCGGCTTCCTCGACGACGCGATCATGATCGAACTCAGCGTCCGCGAGCTGCAGCACGAGCTCGACGCCTACGACGACTTCTGCGATTTCCGCGAGCACCAGGCGCACAAGCGCGGCATCGAGCCTTCGGCCGTGGGCCGCGCCGACTGGCTCGTAGGCCGTCGCGACGAGCTCGTGGAACGCATGCATGCGCGCCGGGAGCGCGATTTCGGCGTCGGTTACGGCGCGAGCAGCGGCTATCGCAGCCAGAGCAGCTACGTGCGCACCTGGCGCCCCAGCCTGTTCAAGCTGCGATGAGCCAGGCCCCCGCGGCGGACGCACCGGCCACGGTGTTCCGGCGCACGGCGGACCTCGCCACGCTCAATGCACTGTCCAGCGGCACGGCGATCGAGACGCTGGGCATCGTCTTCACTGAGATCGGCAGCGACCATCTGGTGGCGACGATGCCGGTCGATGCGCGCACGCTGCAGCCCTACGGGCTCCTGCACGGCGGCGCGTCGGTGCTGCTCGCGGAAACCCTCGGCAGCAGCGCCGGCAACCTCTGTGTCGGCGAGGGCGAAGTCTGCGTCGGCATCGAGATCAACGCCAACCACCTGCGCGGCGTGCGTGCGGGCCTGGTGACCGGCACGGCGCGGCCGCTGCACATCGGTCGCAGCACCCAGGTGTGGGAGATACGCATCGAGGATCCGCGTGGCCGCCTGGCCTGCGTGTCGCGCCTCACCCTGGCGGTGGTGGCAGCGAGCTGAAGGCTTCGCGGCGCCGCTACCCGCGCCTGTGGCCATCCGGTATCTTGCGCGCATGCGTTCCCCCATCGTCCACACCGCGCCCGCCGGTGGCCGCCTGCTGCGCGGCTGTCGCCTTGCCGTGCGCACGCCGCTGTTCCTCGGCCACATGCTGGTCCTCCTGCCGCTGACCATGTTGGTGGTCTGCCTGCCGCTTGCGCGCATCGACGTCGGCGGCGAGCCCCTCGGCCACCGCGTGATCCGTGCCTGGCAGGCCGGCCTGATGCGCGTGTTCGGCTTCCGCCTGCGGGGGATCGGCACGCCGTCGCCAGGCGCCACGATGTTCGTCGCCAACCATGTCAGCTGGATCGACATCAGCGCGCTGCACAGCCAGCGGATGATGGGCTTCGTGGCCAAGCGCGAGATCGCCGGCTGGCCGCTGATCGGCTGGCTGGCGAAGCAGGGCGAGACCATCTTCCACGAGCGCGGCAGCCAGGAGTCGCTCGGCGGCGTGCTGGACGCGATGCTGGCGCGGCTGCGCGGCGGGCACTCCGTCGGCGTGTTTCCGGAAGGCCGTACGCGTGATGGCCACGAGGTCGGCCCGTTCCATGCGCGCATCTTCCTCGCGGCGGTCGAGGCCGGCGTGCCGGTGCAGCCGGTCGCGCTGCGCTACGGCGCGGGCGGCAGCGCGCAGCACGCGGTCGCGTTCGCGCCGCGCGAAAACATGATGCAGAACCTGCTGCGCCTGCTGGGTGAGCCGGCGCGGGATGCCGACGTGATCTTCCTCGAGCCGATCGCACCGGGGGATGCCGAAGGCCGCGCGCGCATCGCCCGCATCGCGCGCGACCGCATCGACGACGCCATGCGCGGGACGTGAACGGCCCGTTCGCCAGCGACTACACACCGCCGCGCTGGTTGCGCAACGCGCACGTGCAGTCGGTGCTGGGATCCAGCCCGATGCGCCGCCGCCGCGGCCTGGTGGCGCTGGGCGCCACCGGCGCGCAGACCGACAGCATGATCATCGACGGCGGCGACGGCGTGCGCCTGCTTGGCCTGCACACCCGCATGCCCGGGGTCGAGCCACGCGGCATGGCGCTGCTGCTGCATGGCTGGGAGGGCAGTGCCGAGTCGAGCTACATCTGCCTGACCGCCGCGCATTTCCTGGCGCGCGGCTACGACGTGCTGCGGCTCAACTTCCGCGACCACGGCGATACCCATCACCTGAATCCCGACATCTTCCATTCCGCGCGCATCGACGAGGTGGTGCACGCCGCCACCGACGTGGCGCGACGCCTGCCGCGGCCGCGCATGGTGGCGGCAGGCTTCTCGCTGGGTGGCAACTTCGCCCTGCGCCTGGCGCTGCGCGCGCCTGCCGCCGGGCTGCGCCTCGATGCCGTGGCCGCGGTCTGCCCGGTGCTCGACCCGGCCGACACCATGCTGGCGATGGAGCGCGGCTTCCCGCTGTACATGCGCCACTTCGAGAACCGGTGGCGCAGCTCGCTGGCGCGCAAGCGCGAACTCTTCCCGGACCGCGTCGGCTTCGACCGCGACACCCTGCGGCTGCGCATGCGCGCGCTCACCGAGTGGCTGGTGCTGCGGCATACCGATTTCGGCAGCCTCGATGCCTACTTCGACCGCTACTCGATCGCCGGCGACAGGCTGGCGGCGCTGCAGGTGCCGGCGGAGATCCTGACCAGCGCGGATGACCCGGTGATCCCGGTCGCGGGTTTCCGCCAGGCCAGCCTGGCGCCGGACACGCGGCTCGAGATCGCGCGCTGGGGCGGGCACTGCGGCTTCCTGGAAGGCCCGCGCCTGGACGGTTATGCCGAGCGCTGGGTGGCCGCGCGTCTCGCGGCCCGGGATTGAGGGCGGGCTACAATCGCCGCTTTCGGGCGCCTGCGCCCGCAGCCGACGGATCCACCATGCAGCAAGAGATACTCGACGCGCTGGGGCGTGGCGACAACGACGCCGCGCTCGTGCAGGCCCGTGACCTGGTCGCGGCCACGCCCGACGATCCCCAGGCGCAGCGCATGCTGGCCCTGGCCCTGCGCGCCGCAGGAGACGTCGCAGGCGCGCGCGAGGCGATCGAACGCGCGCTGGCGCTGGCGCCGGACGACGCCAGCCTGCACCTCTACCATGCCGGGCTGCTGCTCGGCGGTCGCGACCTGGATGCCGCGCGGGCGGCGCTCGAGACCACCATCGGGCTCGATCCCAACAAGTTTTCGGCCTACATCATCCAGGCCCAGCTGGCGATCGCCCGCAACGACCTCGACGAGGCCGAGCGTCTGGTGCAACTTGCCGCGCGCGTGGCGCCGGACCATCCCACGCTGATGGCGGTGCAGGGCACGCTGCAGCTGCGCAGGGGCAACAGCAAGGAAGCGCTGGCGCTGCTGTCTTCGGCCGCGCGGCGCGTCCCCGACGACGTGCTGGTCAACCACGCCCTCGGCTTCGCTTACCTCGCCGAAGGACACCTGGCGTTCGCCGAGCAGGCGTTCCGCAACCTGATCGCGACATCGCCCGCCGCCCAGCGCATGCGCCCGTTGCTCGCCCAGATCGCGCTTCGCCAGGGCCGGCTGGACGATGCCGCCGCGGAGCTCGCGCCGCTGCTTGCCGATCCGGCGACCGCCACGCCCGGGCTGCGGCGCCTTGCCGGCGAGATCGAACTGGCCGCCGGCCGGGTCGAGCTGGCATTGCCGCACCTGCGCGTGGCGCTCGCGGCCATGCCCGGGGATCCCGCCACCCTGGCTGCGATCACCGCGGCCTGGCGGCGCAGCGGCGAAGTGGAGGATGCGCGGCAAACACTGGATGCACTGCTCGCGACATCGCCGGCCAGCGACGCGCTGTGGCGTGCACGCCTTGCCTTCGAGCCGGGCGGCCCGGGAGCCGACGCACTCGTCGCGCGCTGGCGCCAGCTTCGCCCGGGTTCGATTGCCGCGATGGAAGCCGAGATGCTGGGCCATGTGGCCGCGCGCCGTGTCAATCAGGTCGAAGCCTTGGCGCGGGAAATCCTTGCGCGCCAGCCCGGCCATCCGGGCGCCGAGATGAGCCTGATCGAGGTGATGCTCGATACCGCGCCGACCGGGGCCATCGAGCGCCTGGATGCGGCGATCGCCGCGCTGGCACCCGGCGCGGACAGCCGCATGCTGCGTGCCCGGCAGGCGCTCGCGCGCCACCGCGCCGGCGACAGCGCGGGCGCGCTGGCGCAATGGACCGAACTCCACGCCGAGTCGGCGGCGGAGCGTGTGCCGCTGCACGCGCACTCCGCGCCGCCCGCCGCGTGGCCGGAACAAGCGGCGCCGCGAGCCGATGCCCCGGCCATCACCTTCCTGTTCGGTGCGCCGGGCTCGCTTGTCGAGCGCCTCGCGCAACTGCTGGCGGCCGTGGTGCCGGACTTCCGCGACGACCGCTTCAGCTTCACCCCGCCGGACGACGTGTTCCAGAACCTGCCCGCGATCGCGGCGGTCGCGTCCGGCGAGCTCTCCGCCGACAAGGTCGTGGCGAGCTGGCGTTCGGCGCTGCCGTCGCGCCGCATCGACGGCGCGGTCATCGACTGGCTGCCGATCTGGGACAACGCCTACGCCGCCGTGATGCGCAGCGCGCTGCCCGAGGCGCGGCTGCTGGTGCCGCTTCGCGACCCGCGCGACATGCTGCTCGACTGGCTGGCGTTCGGTGCCCCCACGCACTTCCGCGTCACGTCGCCCGACGAGGCCGCGGAATGGCTCGCGCAGGCGCTTGGGCAGATCGCCACCCTGCACGAGCAGGACGTGGTGCCCCATCGCCTGCTGCGCCTCGACGACATCGTCGAAGACCCGGTCGCGGTCGCGGCGCAGCTCGGCGCGGCGCTGGACATCACCCTGCCGCCGCCGCCGGCGCATTTCTTCGGTGGGCGGCGCCTGGCCGCCGGGACATGGCGCGCGTATTCCGACCTGTTGGCCGACGCGTTCGCGCACCTGCATCCGGTTGCGCAGCGGCTCGGCTATCCGCTCGACTGATCCGGAGGATTCCATGCACATCGACAGCACAAGCTTCGCGCACGGCCAGGCCATCCCGGCGGAATTCGCGCTCGGCGCGCCGGGCGGCTTCGGCGGCAACCGCAATCCGCAGCTGTCGTGGCGCGACGCGCCGGCGGGCACGCGATCCTTCGCGCTGCTGTGCATCGACACCGACGTGCCCACCGACGCGTCGCTGGTCGGGGCGGACGGTGTCGAGATCCCGGTGGAGCACGCGCGTGGCGACTTCATCCACTGGGTGATGGTCGACATCCCGGCCGAAGTGCAGGCCATCGCCGCCGGCAGCTGCAGTGGCGGCGTGGATGCCCGCGGCAAGCGCGCGCCGGCCGGTCCCGCGGGTGCGCGCCAGGGGCTCAACGACTACACCGGCTGGTTCGCGGGCAACGCCGACATGGCCGGTGACTACTTCGGCTACGACGGCCCGTACCCGCCGGCCAACGACCTGCGCGAGCACCGCTACTTCTTCCGCGTGTTCGCGCTCGACGTGGCGCGCCTGCCGGTCGAAGACCGCTACACCGGCGGCGATGCGCTGCGCGCCATGCAGGGCCACGTGCTGGCCGAAGCCGCCACCTGGGGCAGCTACAGCCTGCACGCCGCGGCCTGATGCCGCGGCGCGCGGGGCGGCCTCAGTCGGCCGACGCCTGCTCCGACTCCACCACCATGTCCAGCACGTACGCGACCGCCGACGCATCCGCGGGCACGTCCTTGCGCGGGTAGCGGTCCAGGCGCAGCACGTTGCGGGTGCCCGGCTGGTGGTCGTAGCCCTCGATCTCCTGGTACAGCGGGCCCCAGTCGCCGGCGCCCGTGCGCAGGCCCGCGCCGTCGTACTGCAGCTCGCGGACCTGCAGGCAGCGATAGTCCGGCATCACCGGGTGGTGGCAGTCGACCCGCTCGGCGGCGACCTCGAGGAACACGCGCTCCGGCGCCACGCCGAAACGGGTCCGTGCCGTGGCGGCGCCGATGAAGACCAGCGTGTCGCCGGCGGCGTTGACCAGTTCCAGGCGCGGCGGATCACCGGCGACCAGGGTCACCGCGTGACCGCCCGCCAGGCGCGTGCCCGCCTCGCGCTCCATCGCCATCAGGGCGGCGTCGGCACAGGCCATCTGCGTGCTGACCAGCTGCCCGACCGTGAGGTGGACGCCATCGAACGTGGCCTCGCCGCCCATGCGGTTGCAGGTGTTGCCGATCGCGATCCGGCCGTCGGCGAAGTCGAGCTGCAGCGGCTTGTCGGGATTGGCGAACAGCGCCGCGATGCGGTCGCCGTCTGCGCTGGTCGCGGCGTCGAGGTGCCAGTGATGGGCCGCGAGTGCGTCGGCCTGGCCGGGCGCGGGCGTCGCGGCGTTGCCGACGGTTACGGGCGCGGCGGGCGGGGGCGCATCCTGGGGCGCGCGGGTGCAGGCGGCGAGCGCCAGCGGCAGGACAAGGATCAGCAGTGGCTTCATGGCGTGCTCCATGGACGTGGGTCGGTGTTCAACGCGCAGGCGCGCGGTGTGGGGTCGCGCCGCGGCCCTCAGTCCCCGCTGGGCAGCCACAGCAGCAGGGCCGCGCCCAGCAGGATGCGGTACACCGCGAAGCCGGTGAACCGGTGGTGCTCGATATAGCCGAGCAGCCACTTCACCACCAGGAATCCGGTCACCGTGGCGGCCGCGAAGGCGATGCCGACGTCGGCCCAGTTCTCGCCGCCGACCGCGCCGTCCTGCACGAGTTCCAGGAACGTGTAGGCGCTGGCCGCGAACATGGTCGGGATGCCGACCAGGAACACGAACTCGGCCGCCGCCGGGCGCCGGTTGAGCCCGAACAGCATGGCGATGAAGATCGCCGCCGCCGAGCGCGAGGTGCCGGGGAACACGCCCGCGACCACCTGCGCCAGGCCCACCAGGATGGCCACGGTCCAGGTCACGTCGATGCTCTCGGGGCGGCGTTCGGCCATGCGTTCCGCGACCAGCATCCACACGCCGCCGAGCACCAGCGCCCAGGCGATCGGGGTCACGGTCTCGGGCAGCTCCCAGCCCAGCAGGCGCACCGGCAGGCCGACGATCGCGGTGACCAGGAACGCGGTGGCGAGCTTCAGCGCGTAGTCGCGGTGGCGGGCCTCGCCAAGGCCGGTGGCCAGGGCCCAGATGCGCTCGCGGAACACCAGCGTGATCGCCAGGATCGCGCCGGCCTGGATGACGATGTTGAAGAAGTCCGAGCGCGCGCCCAGCCAGTACTGGGCGATCAGCAGGTGCCCGGTGCTCGAAATCGGCAGGAATTCGGTGAGGCCTTCAAGGATGCCCAGCAGCAGGGCGGCCAGCGGATCGGTCATCGGCGCGGAATTCCGTGAATGGGTGGCAGGGCGCGCGGACACAATGCGCGGCGCGGCGGCAGCATAGCGGAAGCGTTACGCACCAATCAGGTGCACGAAGCCGTGTTTATCGATCTGTCTTGGTGCAATGTGTCACCAGCCTTGGCTGGAATCCCATAAAATTCAATTGCTTGCGGGTTGGCACGCGGCTTGCGTCGATCAACCGGTCAGGGTCGCCCGCGACCCATCCCAATGCCCCAGGAGCCCGCCATGTCCCTCGAACACGTCGAAAAGCTGATCAAGGACCACAAGGTCGAATTCGTCGACCTGCGTTTCACCGACATGCGTGGCGTCCAGCACCACGTGACCTTCCCGACCTCGATCGTCGAGCCGGCGCTGTTCGAGGACGGCAAGATGTTCGACGGTTCCAGCATTGGTGGCTGGCGCGGCATCCACCAGTCCGACATGGTGCTGCTGCCCGACGGCAACAGCGCGTTCCTCGATCCGTTCACCGCCGATCCGACGCTGGTGATCACCTGTGACGTGCTCGACCCGACCACCATGCAGGCCTACAACCGCGACCCGCGCGGCATCGCGCGCCGCGCCGAGGCCTACCTCAAGTCCAGTGGCATCGCCGAACAGGCGTTCTTTGGCCCCGAGCCCGAGTTTTTCATCTTCGACTCGGTGCGCTACGCCAACGACATGGGCCACACCTTCTTCCACGTCGATTCGGAAGAGGCCGCGTGGAACTCGGGCCGCGAGTACGAGGGCGGCAACACCGGCTACCGCCCGGGCGTGAAGGGCGGCTATTTCCCGGTCGCGCCGCTCGACTCGCTGCACGACATCCGCGCCGAGATGTGCAAGACGCTCGAAGCCGTCGGCATCGAAGTGGAAGTGCACCACCATGAAGTCGCCAACGCCGGCCAGTGCGAGATCGGCACCAAGTTCAGCTCGCTGGTGCAGAAGGCCGACGAACTGCTGACCATGAAGTACATCGTCAAGAACGTGGCGCACCGCAACGGCAAGACCGCCACCTTCATGCCCAAGCCGCTGGTCGGCGACAACGGCAGCGGCATGCACGTGCACCAGTCGCTGGCCAAGGGCGGCGTGAACCTGTTCTCCGGCGACGGCTACGGCGGCCTGAGCCAGACCGCGCTGTGGTACATCGGCGGCGTGTTCAAGCACGCGCGCGCCATCAACGCGTTCGCCAACTCCAGCACCAACAGCTACAAGCGCCTGGTGCCGGGCTTCGAGGCGCCGGTGATGCTGGCCTACTCGGCGTCCAACCGTTCGGCGAGCTGCCGCATCCCGTTTGTGTCCAACCCGAAGGCGCGCCGCATCGAGTTCCGCTTCCCGGATCCGATGAATTCCGGCTACCTGATCTTCACCGCGCTGATGATGGCCGGCCTCGACGGCATCAAGAACCAGATCGACCCGGGTGGCCCGAGCGACAAGGATCTCTACGACCTGCCGCCGGAAGAAGCCAAGGGCATCCCGACCGTCTGCCATTCGCTCGATCAGGCGCTGGAAGCGCTCGACGCCGACCGCGAGTTCCTCAAGGCCGGCGGGGTGATGAGCGACGATTTCATCGACGCCTACATCGCGCTGAAGATGAAGGAAGTCACCGCGTTCCGCGCCGCGACCCATCCGCTCGAGTACCAGATGTACTACGCGATCTGACGATGGGGGCGTCGAGTGCGGGTGCCGGGTGCCAATGCCCTTGAGGGCTCATGTCCCCCGGCGCTGGCCTTGCGGCCAGCGCCTCCTCCTTGACTTCGCCCTCAAGGGCATTGGCACCCGGTACGCCGCAGCGCGCGGTGGTGTGAGGAGCAATGGCCACAGCCCGCAATCTGGCGGATGCTTTTCGTTACCCGCGGGCTGCGCGGAGCCCCGAAGTGGCCGGGAGGCCTTAGCGGGGAAGTCAAGGAGGAGGCATCCGCCGCAGGCGGATCCGGGGGACATGAGCCGCGAAGGCCTCCCGGCCACCACAGGGGCCCCGCACGGTTGCATTGCATCGCGATCACGGGTTCGATTGCCCCATGAAGAACATCAAACCTCTTGCGGCAGTCCTTTGCCTCGCACTGCTCGCCGGCTGCGCCCACCAGGCACCACGCAACCCGATGGCGACCTGGGTGCCGTCGCCCAACCACGATGCGCGCCGCCCGGTGATCATCGTGCTGCACTACACCGAGCAGCAGTCGGTCGAGCAGAGCCTGCACACGCTGCGCACGCACAACAGCGGTGGTCCGGTGAGTTCGCATTACCTGGTGGGCGACGACGGCGCGATCTACCAGCTGGTCGCCGACAGCCAGCGCGCCTGGCACGCCGGCGGCGGCAGCTGGGGCACCATCACCGACCTCAACTCGGCCTCGATCGGCATCGAGATCGACAACGACGGTGTCGAGGACTTCAGCGGCGCGCAGGTCGATGCACTGCTGCGCCTGCTCGACGACCTCACCACCCGGCTGCGCATCCCGCGCAGCCAGGTGATCGGCCATTCCGACCTGGCGCCGTCGCGCAAGATCGATCCCGGTACGCGCTTCCCGTGGCGGCGGCTGGCCGAGGCCGGCTTCGGCATCTGGCCGGCCGACGATGCGCCACCGGCGCCCGAAGGCTTCGACGCCCTGCAGGCGCTGCGCCTGCTCGGCTATCCGCTGGATGCACCGGAGGCGACGATCCGCGCGTTCCGCATGCGCTTCCGCGGCGATGCCGGCAACGTGCTGGATGCCGAGGACCACCGCATCCTGCACGCACTGACCCGGCCGGACGGTGCCGGCCTGCTGAAGCCTACTTCGCTGCAGTGAAGCGGATGCGGGTCGAGATCGCGACCTCGTCCGGGATGGTGGCGGTGTCGGCCCAGTCGCCGCCGCCCACGCCGAACGCCAGGCGCTTGACGACCGCATTGCCCGCCAGCAGCGGCTGCGCGCCCGGTGTCCAGGTAAAGGTGAGCGTCACCGGCTTGCTGACGCCGTGCAGGCTGAGCGTGCCATCGGCGGCGTAGCGGTTGCCGCCGAGGCTGCGGAAGCCGCTCGCGGTGTAGCGGGCCTGCGCGAAGCTGGCGATGTCGAAGAAGTCCTTGCTGGCGAGCGTGGAGTCGCGGTCGGCGTTGCCGGTGACCGCGCCCGCCAGCGGGATCAGCACGTCGAGCTTCGCGGCGGCAGGCGCGGCCGGGTCGAAGCTGAGCGTGGTGGTGAAGCCCGGAAACTGCCCGGTGAAGGTTTCGCCGTCGTATTCGCTGGCGAACGTCAGCGCCGAGCCGGCGGCCTGGACGTAGTCGGCGGCGGACGCGGGCGCGGCGATGGCGAGGGTCGCGGCAAGCGCGAGCGGGAGGAGCAGGTGGCTGGAACGCATGTCGATCTCCGGAAGAAAGTGCGGGCCGCGGCGCGGGTTGCGCCGCGGCGATGTCATTGGATGCGCGGCAGGTCGAACACGAGGACCTCGGCGCCGGTGCCGTGCGCGATCTCGACCCGCGGCTCGTCGGCGTACAGCAGCGCATCGCCGGCCTCGAGCGCATGGCCATTGACCGTCACCGCGCCGCGCACCACGTGCACGTACGCCAGCCGTCCCGGGGCGATCTCCTGCATCGCCGACTCGTCGCCATCGAACAGGCCTGCGGACATCGTCGCATCCTGATGCAGGGTCACTGAACCGTCGCGCCCGTCCGGACTGGCGACCAGCCGCAGGCGGCCGCGCTTGTCGACATCGGGGAACGCCTTCTGCTCGTAGCCGGGCGCGATGCCGCGCTTCGACGGAATGATCCAGATCTGCAGGAAGTGCGTGGTCCGCTCGCGCTCGTGGTTGTACTCCGAGTGGGCGACGCCGGTGCCGGCGCTCATCCGCTGCACTTCGCCGGGCACGATGGTGCCGTCGTTGCCCATGGAGTCCTTGTGCGCCAGCGCGCCATCGAGGACGTAGCTGATGATCTCCATGTCCTGGTGCGAATGCGTGCCGAAGCCCTGGCCGGCCTGGATGCGGTCCTCGTTGATGACCCGCAGGGGGCCCCAGTGGACGTGCTCGGGATCGGAGTAGCCTGCAAAAGAGAAGCTGTGCCAGGAATCGAGCCAGCCGTGATTGGCGTGGCCGCGGGCCTTGGCCGGGCGAAGGGTGATCATGGGTTGCCTCCAATGTCGGGCGTCGGTCGGTTCGCCGCGCTGGGAGGAAGTCTGATTGCTTTCAAAATCAGGATAAATATCGATTAAACAAACTTATGCATATAAAAATAGAACAATCGGCCGAATTCCGAGGTTGCCTGCTTGCTGGCTGCCTCGACGTCTATTGTTCTGTATTTGTGATGATTAATGTCTTTCATGGCTGTATACAGAGTTTGTCAGAACGATAGACTCCCCCGGCTGCAGCAGCGGACGTGGAGCGCACGGCGTTCCCATTTCCGTCATCGCACTCGATCATCATCCAACCAGATTCCCCGGAGACACAGACATGACCAGCACCTTCAACCGCATCCTCCTCGCCGGCGCGCTGTCGCTGGCCACCGCCAGCGTTTTCGCCGCGCCGCTCAGCTACAAGATGGACCCGGCGCATACCGACGTGATCGCGCAGTGGAGCCACTTCGGCTATTCCAACCCGATCGCCCATTTCGGCAGCGTCGACGGCACCATCGTGTATGACGCCGAGAACATCGCCGCGTCCAGCGTCGAAGTGACCCTGCCGATGAGCGGCATGTCCTCGCACGTGGCCAAGTTCGACGAGCACCTGCGCAGCGCCGAGCTGTTCGACGTCGCCAACTTCCCGGAAGCCACCTTCAAGAGCACCAAGGTCGAGTCCGCCGGCGAAGGCAAGCTCACCATCACCGGTGACCTGACCATCAAGGGCGTGACCAAGCCGGTCGTGCTGGCCGCCACCATCAACAAGGTGGCCGACCATCCGATGAGCAAGCAGCCGACCGCGGGCTTCGATGCCACCGCCACCTTCAAGCGCTCCGACTTCGGCCTGGGCCTGTACGCGCCGGCGGTCAGCGACGAAGTGCAGATCCGCATCACCACCGAAGCCTCGGTGCCGAAGGCGAAGTAAGACTCGCCCGCAAGGATCCACCGCCGGCGCGGCACTCGCGCCGGCGGCCGGGTTTGCACTAGATTGGTGCAATGACCGGCCTCAGCCCCGCCCACGACACCCTGGCCACCCCGCTGCTGCTGGCCGCCGCGGACGGCGTGGTGCTGGGCGGCAATCGCGCTTGCGCGCAATGGCTGGGGGTCGGCGCCAAGCGCCTGCCTGGCCTGCCGCTGGCCGCGCTGGAACACGGCGATGACCGCCTGCAACGCGCGTTGCACACGCACGGGCCGGGAGAAACCGTGCGCCTGCCGCGGATGGCACTGGCCTTTCCCGGCGCCGCGGCCCATTTCGCCGATGCCTGGTTGACGGCACAGGACGACGGCGGTTGGCTGCTGGAGGCGCATCCGGTGGACGAATTCGGCGGTGGCGACCCGGTCGCCGCCCTGCCGTCGGCGCTCTCCGCCGCGCTCCGTGGCCTGGCCCACGAGCTGCGCAACCCGCTAGCCGGGCTGAAAGGTGCGACCCAGCTGCTTGCCCGCCGCGTCGGCGACGACGCCGACTCGCGTGAACTGGTCGAACTGATGGAATCCGAAGTCGGGCGCCTGACCCAGCTCATCGACCAGCTGCTGCAGCCGGTGCCGCCCCGGGCACACGCCCCGCTCAACATCCACGCCGTGCTGGAACGCGTGCTGCGGCTGGCCGAGAACGATGCCGGCTGGGCGGTGAAGCTGGTGCGCGACTACGACCCCAGCCTGCCGGAACTCGAGGGCGACCCGGACCGGCTCACCCAGGCGGTCTGGAACCTGGTGCGCAACGCCATCGAAGCCGGCGCCGGCGAAGTGGTGCTGCGCACGCGCGTGGAGCACGGCCTGCGCATAGGAGGCGAACCGCACGCGCTGGCGCTGCGCCTGGAGATCGTCGACGACGGCCGTGGTGTGCCCGAGGCGCTGGCCGAACAGGTGTTCCTGCCGCTGGTGTCGGGCCGCGCGGAAGGCACCGGGCTCGGCCTGGCGCTCGCCCAGCAGGTCGCGCGCGAGCACCGCGGCAGCATCGCCTACCGCTCGCGCGCCGGGCATACCGTGTTCACCCTGCTGCTGCCGTATCCGCCGCCCGCGGAGGCAGCGCGTGACGCAGCCCACGTCGGCGAAGCGGTCGGGTCCGACGAAAAGGAGGCGGGCAATGACCAGCGCTGACGGCGCACGCGTATGGGTGGTCGACGATGACCGCTCGGTGCGCTTCGTGCTGGCGACCGCCCTGCGCGAGGCCGGCTACGCAGTGACCGGCTTCGAGTCGGCCAGCGATGTGATGGCCGCGCTGGACCGCGGCGGTGCGCGGCCGGACCTGCTGTTCACCGACGTGCGCATGCCCGGCGACGACGGCCTGGCGCTGCTCGACGCGCTCCGGCAGCGCCTGCCCGCGCTGCCGGTGGTGGTGATGAGCGCCTATACCGACATCGCCAGCACCGCCGGCGCGTTCCGCGGCGGCGCGCAGGAGTTCCTCTCCAAGCCCTTCGACCTCGACGACGCGGTGGCGCTGGCGGCACGCGCGCTCGACAGCCATGCCGCCGACGCTGCGCTGGACGGCCCGGGCAGCGCAGCCGATGTCGGCGCCGCCGACGCCCTGGTCGGCGATGCGCCGGCGATGCAGCAGCTGTTCCGCGCGATCGGCCGGCTGGCGCAGGCGCCGCTGTCGGTGCTGATCACCGGCGAGACCGGCACCGGCAAGGAGTTGGTGGCGCGCGCGCTGCACCGCGAATCGCCGCGCGCGCAGCGGCCCTTCGTCGCGCTCAATACCGCCGCCATTCCCTCCGAACTGCTGGAAAGCGAGCTGTTCGGCCACGAAGCCGGCGCCTTCACCGGAGCCAACCGCCGCCACGTCGGCCGCTTCGAACAGGCGCACGGCGGCACCCTGTTCCTCGACGAGATCGGCGACATGCCGGCCTTGCTGCAGACGCGGCTGCTGCGGGTGCTGGCCGAAGGCGAGTTCTTCCGCGTCGGCGGACGCGAACTGATCCGCGTCGACGTGCGCGTCGTGGCCGCGACCCACCAGGACCTCGAGGCCAAGGTCGGCGACGGCAGCTTCCGCGCCGACCTGCTGCACCGCCTCGACGTGGTGCGCCTGCGCCTGCCGCCGCTGCGCGAGCGCCGCGAGGACATCCCGCGGCTGGCCGAGCGATTCCTGCAACGTGCCGCGGCGCGCTTCGATGCCGCACCCAAGCGTTTCGCGCCAGCGGCCTTGGCGCGGCTCATGGCCCATGACTGGCCGGGCAACGTGCGTGAGCTCGAAAACCTGTGCTGGCGCGTGGCGGCGCTGGCACCGGGCGAAGTGGCGGGAGTGGACGACCTTGGCGAGACCTTGGCTGCCGCCTCCACCGCGGCGGCGCCCGGCGACGCCTGGGAAGCAAGCCTTCGTGCATGGGCGTTGGCGGCACTGGCCACGCATGGTGACGACATCCACGCCCGCGCCCGCGAGCGCCTCGACCAGGTGCTGCTCCAGGCCGCGCTGGAACACACCGGTGGCCGCCGCAGCGAGGCCGCCGCGCGCCTCGGCCTCGGCCGCAACACCCTGACCCGCAAGCTCGGCACCAGTCGTGGGCGGCGCTGAACGCATGCAATGCGGATCACGTGGCGGCAACGGCGGCTGGCGTTAGGCTCTGGCCCCGATGAGCGCACCCGTCCCCCAACCGCACCGCAGCCGCCCGCTTTGCGCAGCCGCCTGCGCCGTGGTCGTCGCCGCGCTGCTGTCGGCCTGCGCAAGCGCGCCGCCACGCGCGCCCGCCGCGGCACCCGGCTCGCCTGCGGCACTGCCACGCGCGGAGGTCGGCACCGCGCAGGCGGCCGTGGCCAACCTGGCCGCGGCATCGGCCACCCTGGTCAGCGGTCGCATCGCGCTCAGGGCCGAGGCCGGCGGCGTGCGCCTGGCCGGCGAGATCGGTGGCCTGACCCGGCATGGCGCCCACGTGCTGCAGGTGCACGCGCGCGGCGACTGCAGCGCGGTCGATGCGTCCAGCGCCGGCCCGTATTTCGATGCCACCGGCCGCGGCGGCGTGGACGGCGGCAGCGACCGCATCATTGCCGACGCGCAGGGCGTGGCCCGCGTGGCACAGCTGGTGCCCGCCGCCGTGCTGGGTGGTGGCGCTGCCAACGACATCGCCGGCCGCGCGCTGGTGGTCATGGGCGCGACATCCGGCGCCACCAGCGCGCGCGTGGCCTGCGGCGTGATCCGGCTGGCACCATGAGCCGTGCGGCACGGGTTTTCAGCACTGTCGCCTGAACCCTGGTTTCCGTCCCGCGCCATCCGGCGCGCCCCGAAGGGAGTTCCCCATGCGTACCACCACCCTCACCGTGCTCACCGCCGCGCTGGCGCTCGCGCTGTCCGCCTGTGGCGACCGCGCCGGCGTCGATGAAGCCGCCACCCCGCCCGCCGCCGCGCTGCCCGGCGAGTCGCCGCCGGATGCGACAGCGCCGGGCTACGCGCCGATCGACGAAGTCCCGGCCGCCGCCGCGGTGGCCGCGCTCGCCGCGACCGCCGGCAACACCACCAGCGGCCAGCTGCGCTTTGCCGCCGTGGACGGTGGCGTGCACATCACCGGCCAGGTCACCGGCCTCAAGCCCGGCACCGAACACGGGTTCCACGTGCACGAGACCGGCGACTGCAGCGCGCCCGATGGCAGCAGTGCCGGCGGACATTTCAATCCTGCCGGCAGCGCGCATGGTCGCGTGGGCGTCGCGGCCCACCACGCCGGCGACACCAACAACATCACCGCCGACGATGCGGGCGTGGCGCAGGTCGATACGCGCCTGGAAGGCGCCACGCTCGGTGATGGCGCGCCCACCGACGTGATCGGCAAGGGCGTGATCGTGCATGCCGACCCGGACGACTACACCACGCAGCCGACTGGCAATGCCGGCGCGCGATTGGCCTGCGGCGTGATCGGCGCGGGGTCGTAAGACCGCGTCAGAGCGCGTCGCGCGGGTCGCCGGTGGCGTGCGCGAACGCCACCGGGATGCCGTGCGCGCGCAGCACGCTCGCGAACTGGCGCTGGCGCGCTTCGAAATGCGCGAAGCCGCGCGCCAGCCGCGCATGGCGCGCGTCGTCGACGTTGTCGTTGTCGCCGGACGGCGCGTCGTCAGGCGCATAGAGGGCGCGCCACGCGTCGGGCGAAAGCAGCGCCATGCGCACTTCGCCGTCCGCATAGCGCAACAGCGGCTCGGGCGGCGCATCGAGCCAGGCCTCGCGCGCCGGTGACAGCAACGCGGTCTCGAGCAGCGGCCACAACGGCTCGAGGCCGGCGTGGCCGTACTGCAGCGCGGTCATCGCGCACAGGTCGTGCACGGTGAGGTAGCGGGCGTGCTCGACCCTCAGGCCGAAGACCTCCTGCATCGCCAGCGCGGTGGCCGCGCCGGCCATGCCTTCTTCCATCAGGTCGGCCTCGCAGCGCGCGGCGACGCGTGCGGCAATCGCGGCATCGCCGTCCAGCACGAACGGCAGCAGGCGCAGGGGACCGCCGCGGAAGTCCGCCGATGGCGACAGCGCGCCCGGCAGTTGGCCGGCATGGCTGCCGAATGCGATCACGCGCGCGCCGCCGCCACTCGCGCGCGGCGCGCGCGTGGCCAGTTGCCAGAGCTCCTGGTGCAGTGGCCAGCCCGGGCGAAGCAGCTCGACCGGGTCGTAGTGCGCCGCGACCAGCGTGCAGTCGAGCCGCGCGGCATCGGGCGCGAACGCGGCGAGGTCGGCGGCAACCAGCGCGGCCAGCGCGCCGGCCTGCTCCTGCGCCACGCTGTCGTGCGTCACGGCGGCGCCGTAGGCGAGTTCAAGTGCCAGCGCGCCGAGCACGCGGCCATGTCCGGGAACCGGTGGAGTGATGTCGTTCATTGGCCCTGCGCATATGCAGCGCTAAACTGGCGCCCATTATGCCCGCCCGCGCAGGCGCGCCGTCCCGAGAGGTCATCCATGCTGCATGGTCGCCCCGTCGCCGTCCTTGGCGGCGTCCGCATTCCCTTCTGCCGGCAGAACACGGCCTACGCCGACGTCGGCAACCTCGGCATGTCGGTGCGCACGCTTGGCGCACTGGTCGAACGCTTCGGCCTGCACGGCCAGCAGCTCGGCGAAGTGGCGATGGGTGCGGTGATCAAGCACTCCAGCGACTGGAACCTCGGCCGCGAGGCGGCGATGTCGTCCGGGCTGTCGCCGCTGACGCCGGGCATCACCCTGCAGCGCGCCTGCGGCACGTCGCTGGATTCCATCATCACCATCGGCAACAAGATCGCCTGCGGGCAGATCGAGTCCGGCATCGGTGGCGGCAGCGACAGCACCTCGGACGTGCCGATCGTCTACGGCAGGGCGCTGCGCCGGCGCCTGCTGGCGGCCAACGCCGCGAAGACGACGCGCGACAAGCTGGCGCAGTTCGCGGGCTTCCGCTTCGGCGAGCTGAAGCCGGATTTCCCCGGCGTGGCCGAGCCGCGCACCGGCAAGTCGATGGGCGAGCACTGCGAGGACATGGCCAAGGAGTGGAGCATCTCGCGCGACTCGCAGGACCAGCTCGCGGTGGCCTCGCACCACCGGCTGGCCGCGGCCTACGAGCGCGGCTTCTTCGACGACCTGGTGGTGCCGTTCCGCGGCGTGTCGCGCGACAACATCCTGCGCGCCGATTCCACCCTGGAAAAGCTCGCCACCCTCAAGCCGGCGTTCGACCGTGTGTCGGGGCGCGGCACGCTCACCGCAGGCAATTCCACGCCGCTGACCGATGGTGCATCGGCCTGCCTGCTGTCGACCGACGAATGGGCCGCGGCGCATGGCCACGAGGTGCTGTGCCACGTCCGTGACGCGCAGGTGGCCGCGGTCGATTTCGTGCATGGCGAAGGCCTGCTGATGGCGCCGACGGTGGCGGTGGCACAGCTGCTGGCGCGCAACAACCTCACGCTGCAGGACTTCGACATCTACGAGATCCACGAGGCCTTCGCCGCGCAGGTGCTGTGCACGCTGCGCGCCTGGGAAAGCGAGGACTACTGCCGCACGCGGCTGGGCCTGGACGCGCCGCTGGGCCGCATCGATCCGGCGAAAATGAACCCGCTCGGCTCGTCGCTGGCCACCGGCCATCCGTTCGCCGCCACCGGTGCGCGCATCGTGGCCAGCGCCGCCAAGCAGCTGCGCGAACGCGGCGGCGGCCGCTGCCTGGTATCGATCTGCACCGCCGGCGGCATGGGCGTGGTCGCGATCCTCGAGCGCTGACGCCGCTCCGCCAACAGCCGGCGCGCGGATCGCGCACCGGCTGCCACGCGTCACTCGATCACGACCACCGGTTCGCCGCGCATCGCGCGCAGGGCGTTGCCATACGCGGCACGCGCGCGGGCGTCATCGCCGAGCTGCGCGTAGTTGTGGCCCAGCTCTTCCCAACCTTCGCCGCCGGCACCCTGTGCCAGCGCGCGCTGCAGGTAGTCCATGGCCGGCTGCGGCTGGTCCTGGAGCCGCGCCAGGCGTGCGAGCGTGAGCAGCAGCGCCGGGCTGCCCGGATGCTGCTGCAGCCAGCGCTCCGCCGCGGCCTGGCGCTCGGCGTAGCGCGCCAGCGGCAGGCTGCCGTAGCGCGCGGCCAGCCGTTCGTCCCAGCGCGTGGCGAGCGCCTGTTCGATGCTCGACGTCGCCGCCGCGTCCCAGCCCAGCGCGGCCGCGCGTTCGGCATACGCGGTGACGATCGTGGGTTCGGAGCGCAGCGGCTTGGGCAGTGATTCCCAGCGGTCGGCGAGCGCGTTGGCGTCGGCCGCCTGGCGCATGGCGGCGGCCGACCAGCGCAGTTCGCGCTCGGCCAGCACCGTGTCGGGCAGCGCCTGCTGCTGGCGCAGTGCGCCGAGCAGCGCGTAGGCCTCGCCCGCCTGTCCGGAGACGGCCAGCGCTTCGGCGCGCAGCGCGAGTCCGCGCGGCGACAGCGGCTGCGCCGCCGGTGCGTCCAGCGCGACCAGCGCGTCGGTCGGGCGCTCCTCGGCGAGCGACAGCTCGGCGTGGCCGATGGCGCGGGTCAGCGCGTGGCGCACGTCGATGGCGTCCAGGTGGCGGCGCGCCGCGTCGTGGTCGCCGCGGGCGAGCGCGGCCCGCGACGAGGCGAGCAGGGCGACCGCGGCATCGCTGTCGTCGCCGGCCTGCGGCAGGAGTTTTTCGGCGCGGGCGTAATGGCCGTGGTACAGCGCCTCCAGCCCGGTGCCCAGCCGTGCGCGCGACTGCTGGTCGCGGCGCTGGCGCCAGGCGCGCAGTGGCAACGCGATCAGCGCCCACAGCAGCCACAGCACGAACAGCGCCACGACCGCGGCGACGCCGACCCAGAGCAGGTTGGTGGTGTAGTCCCAGCCGCGGTAGCGGACCAGCACGTAACCTGGGTCCTGGGCGAGCAGGTGCCAGGCGAGCGCGCCGACGATCGCCAGCAGGATCCAGAGCAGAAGGTTTCGGAACAGGTTCATGGCGGGGCTCCTGAATTCCGGATCACAGTAGACGGTGCGGTGTCGCGGCCGTGTATGAATGCGGGCGCGGTGTCGCCGTCGTTCAGCGGGCCGCCCTGGGCGCGCCGCGACGCAGGCGCAGCTGCTGCAGCGTGCTGCCCAGCGTGGGCAGCGCCACCGCGAGCGGCAGCGCGCCCAGCGCCCGCAGGTCGCCCATGCGCGCCTGCAGCGTCGGCGAGTCCGGCCACAGGCGCGGCAGCCAGGCTTCGGCGCGCGCCAGTGCCGCGCGCCAGCCGCCGGCATCGCGGCGCTCGGCGGCGGTGCGCGCCAGCGCCAGCTCGAGCCGCAGCGTGGCGATCCCGGCAGCGCGTTCGGCCGGCGCGACGGCCTGCCGCGCATCGCTGCGCCGGACGTCCACCACGCGATGGGCAAGCCGCTCCCACCAGGTGTCGCCAGTGCCAGCCGGGTCGCGCGGCGGAGCCTGCAAGGGCAACGCGTCCAGCTGCGCGGCAAAGACATCCAGGCGCGCCAGCGCGACCACGCGCGGGTCGTCGCCCAGGGCGTCCAGCGCCGTGCGCTCCTGCACCAGCACCTGGCGGATGTCGAGGAAGCCGGGGTCGGTGACGGCGTCGAGCAGGCGCGCCGCCAGCGCGTAGGCGCGGCGGGCGCCGTCGAGGTCGGCGGCCAGCAGCAGGCGCTGCTGGCCCTGCGCGAGCAGCAGTTCGATGTCGTCCAGTCGCAGTGCCTGCGCACCGCCTTCGACCGGCCCGGCCAGGCGCTGCACGCTTTCCTCGAGCAGGGCGGCGCGCTGGCTGACGCCGAGCAGTTCGTCGCGCAGCACGCGGTTGGTGGTCTCGGCCTGCTGCAGGCGCTTGCCCTGCGCCTGCTGGTTGCGGCGCACGGCGGCCATGCGCTCTTCGAGCGCGGTGAGTCGCTGCAGCTCTGCGGCGGCAGCGGCGAGGCGCTCGGCGGACTGCGCCTGCCATGCCTGCCAGCCCAGCCACGCCGCGACCGGGAGTACGAGCAGCAGGAGCAGCCAGGCGAGGGCGGAGGTGCGGTGCGGTCGCGCGGGAAGTTCGGGGGAGTTCACGGCTGCAGGCGCGGGGTGGGGGCGCACATGTTAGGGCTTCGCCGCGGCTCCGGCGCAGGCGGCATCGAGCATGGCCGCCGGGCGCGCGCTCGACGCCACTGCCGCCACGCGCAGGCCAAGGCCGCGGGCCAGCGTGGCGAGGCGTTCGCTGGCCGCGACCACGTGCGCGCGGCGCAGCACCGCAAGGGCGTCGTCCGGAAGCCGGGCGACGATGTGCTCGAGCGCCTCGCCGCTGCTGGCGAGCAGCCAGGCGGGCGCGTCGAGCGCGCGCAGTGCCGCGACCGCGCGCGGCGGAGGCGCGATCGGCACGCGCGCGTAGACGTTGGCGCGCAGCACCCGTGCGCCGCGGCCGGCGAGCGTGGTGGCGATCACGCCGCGGCCGCCGGGCGCGGTGACCAGGCCGATGTCGAGCCCGCGCACGGACCCCAGCGACGGCAGCGCGAGCAGGCCTTCGCTGTCCATCCGCTGCGGCGCATCCACCGCGGCCACGCCTGCGCGGCGCAGGGCAAGCGCGGTGCCGGCGCCGACTGCCACGAACACCTGGCCCCGGCCGACGCGCAGCGCCCGCAACCGCACCGCCGCGGCGACCGCCGCCGGGCTGGTGAACAGCACTCGTGGCGCGGCGAGCGCGGCGCGCAGCGCGGCACGGGTGGTGCGGTCGCCGTGCGTTTCGATGCGCCACGGCGAGAGCGCCAGCGTGCGCGCGCCATGGCGCGCGGCGGCGCGCCGGATGGCGTCGTGGCCGCCCACCGGGCGCAGCGAGATGACGTAGCATCCGGACAGGCGTCCGGGCGTGGCGTTCGTGGGCATCGCAGCAGCTTGGTGCCTGTCGATGCCCCCTGCAAGGCGCCGCCCGGCAGAGGACCACGCATGAGCCTGGAAGATGAACTGCTTGCGCTTGACGCGCATTACCGGTCGATGCCGCCGGTCGCGGCGATGGCCGTCACCATTGCCGGCCACGATGGCGGCCAGCTGCGGCTGCGCGCGCCGCTGGCGCGCAACGTCAACGACAAGGGCTGCGCGTTCGGTGGCAGCCTGGTGTCGCTGATGACGCTCGCCGGCTGGGGCCTGGTGACGCTGCGCTGCGCGCAGCTGGGCATCAAGGCCGATGTTTTCGTCGCCGACAGCACGGTGCGCTACCTGGCGCCGCTGTATGCCGACCTCGAGGCCAGCGCGCGGCTCGAAGAAGGTGCGCACTGGAGCGACTTCGACGCGACATTGCGTGCGCGCGGCCGCGCCCGCGTCGCCATCGCCGCCACCGTGCCGCTGCCGGCGGGCGGCGAGGCCACCACCATGCGCGCCAGTTACGCCGCGATCGCCAGGGGTTAGCATGCCGGCCACGCCGACTTCCGGATCCGTCGCCATGCGCTCACCGCCCTACGTCCCCGCGTCCGCCCGGGCTGTCCTGCTGCTGTGCGTCCTGTTGGTCGTGACTGCCTGCGCGAGCGCCCGCGGCAGGGGTGACGCCCTGCAGCGCGTGCAGTACGCGTACTCGGCGGCGATCCGCTGGGGGGATTTCGAGGGCGCCTGGAACATGGTGGAAGCGGAGTACCGCGAGAAGCATCCGATGACCGAGGTGCAGCTCGAGCGCTACAAGCAGATCCAGGTCTCGCACTACCGCGATCTCAGCGCCCAGGCCGGCGAGGACACGGCCGTGCGCGAGATCGACATCGGCGTGATCAACCGCCACACGATGGCCGAGCGCAGCCTGCGCTACCAGGAAGCCTGGCGCTACGACGCCGACAGCCGCGCCTGGGTGTTGACCAGTGGCCTGCCGGACTTCTGGCGCGGCGAGTAACGGGGCGCTTTGCGCCGCCGCCGGCGCTGGGCGACAATCGCGGCCCGCTGCCATGCTGGCCCCCGCCTTGAACCTTGAAGAACTGTCGGCCTTCGCCGGCCGCAACCCCATGCTCGCGCTGGCGCTCGCCGGCATCACCCTGGCGATCCTCTACACCGAGTTCGCACGCCTGTTCCGCGGCTTCAAGGGCCTGCGTCCGGCGGAGCTGACCGCGCTCATGAACCGCGAGAACGCGCTGGTCGTCGATCTGCAGCCGGCCGGCGACTTCGAGAAGGGACACATCCCGGGCTCGAAGAACGTGCAGATGAGCCAGTTCGATCCCGAGAACAAGCTGCTCGCCGGCGCCAAGGCGCTGCCGGTGGTGACCGTCTGCAAGACCGGCGTGACCGCGGCGCAGGCTGCCAAGCGACTGCGCAAAGCCGGTTTCGAACGGGTCTATGTGCTGGACGGCGGCATCGCCGCCTGGCAACAGGCCGACCTGCCGCTGGCCAAGGGCCGCGGCAAGTAGCGCGCCGGTCGCGTGCGATAATCCCCACTTTCCCGAATCCGCTGGAGTTTCCCCAGATGTCCGACCAAGCCCAGAACGGCGCCGCCGGCGCAATTGCCGAACAGCCCGCCGGCCCGCAGTTCACCGTCGAGAAGATCTACGTCAAGGACGTGTCCTTCGAGGCGCCCAAGACCCCGCAGGCGTTTGGCGAACAGGGCCAGCCGCAGCTGCAGATGAACCTCAACCAGCGCGTCACCCGTCTTGCCGACTCCGCCTTCGAGGTCGTGCTGGGCATCAACCTGACCTGCAACATGGGCGAGGACAAGACCCTCTACGTGGTCGAGGTGCAGCAGGCCGGCATGTTCAACCTGGTGGACTTCGACGACCAGGCGCTCGACGTCATGCTCGGCACGCACTGCCCGGCGATCCTTTACCCGTATGCGCGCCAGGTCATCGGCGACCTGATCCAGGCGGGCGGCTTCACCCCGTTCCTGCTGCAGCCGATCAATTTCGAGTCCCTGTATGCCGAAGGCGTGCGCCAGCGTGCCGCGCAGCAGGCCGCAGGCGACCTGGCCAACACCGAGACCGGCGGCACTGCCTGAGTGGTGATGGAGCCCTCGGTCACGCAGGCGGCCAAGCCGGCGGTCGCGGTGCTGGGCGCCGGCTCCTGGGGCACGGCGCTGGCGGCGCTGATCGCGCGCCACGACCATCCCACGGTCCTCTGGGGGCGTGATGCCACGGTGGTCGGCGCGATCGATGCCGACCACCAGAACCCGCGCTACCTGCAGGGCATCGCCCTGCCGGCGTCGCTGCGCGCCACCACCGATCTGGCCGCGGCCCTGGCCACGGCCGACCTGGTGCTGGTCGTGGTGCCTTCGCATGCGTTTGCCGGGACCCTGCGCGCGCTCGCGCCGCTGCGCCCCGCGCATGCCGGCGTGGCCTGGGCCACCAAGGGCTTCGAACCCGGTTCCGGGCGTTTCCTGCATGAGGTCGCCGCTGAAGTCATCGGCCCCGGCGTGCCGCTGGCGGTGGTGACCGGTCCGTCGTTCGCCATGGAGGTCGCGTCGGGGCTTCCGACCGCGCTCACCGTGCATGGCGACGATCCCGCCTTCGCACAGGCGGTTGCCGACGTGCTGCACGGCCCCGCGTTCCGCGCCTACACCGGCGACGACATGCGTGGCGCCGAGCTGGGCGGCGCGATGAAGAACGTGCTGGCGGTGGCCACCGGCGTGGCGGACGGCATGAACCTGGGCCTCAACGCCCGCGCCGGGCTGATCACCCGCGGCCTCAACGAGATGCTGCGCCTCAACATCGCCATCGGCGGCAAGCCGGAAACCCTCATGGGCCTGGCCGGCCTCGGCGACCTGGTGCTGACCTGTACCGGCGACCTGTCGCGCAACCGCCGCCTGGGCCTGGCGCTGGGCCGCGGCCAGACGCTGGAAGACGCGGTGCGCGAGATCGGCCAGGTGGTGGAGTCGGTGCAGACGGCCGACGAGGTCATGCGCCAGGCGGATGCCCACGGCGTCGAGCTGCCGATCGCCAGCAACGTGCGCGACGTGCTGCACGGCGACATCACCCCGGCCGAAGGCCTGGCGCGTCTGCTGGCACGCGAGCAGAAAGCCGAGTACCCGGCGAAGCTCTTCGCCTGAGCGCCTGAGCGCCTGAGCGCCTGAGCGCCTGAGCGCCTGAGCGCTGTGGTGGCCGTGAGGCCTTCGCGGCTCATGTCCCCCGGCATCCGCCTGGCGGCGGATGCCTCCTCCTTGACTTCCCCGCGAAGGCCTCACGGCCACTTTGCGGCTCTGCGATGGCTACAAGTACGGAAGCGTACGCGAGCTTGCGGGCTTTGCCCTCAAACCACCGCGCGGTGCGGCGTACCGGGTGCCAATGGCCTTGAGAGCGAAGTCAAGGAGGAGGCGATGGCCGCCAGGCCATCGCCGGGGGACATGAGCACTCAAGGCCATTGGTGCCCGGCACCCACCAGCACCACACAAAAAAAACCCCGACCTTGCGGCCGGGGTCTATGTCGCACAGAGGGGAGAGAGTCCCTGTGCGATTTCCCATGGAACGGTGTTACCAGGTGAAGCGCGGGCCGACGAACCATTCGGTGTCGCCGTCGGCGAACTTGACGTCGCCGTTGATGCCCCAGTTGGTGTTGAGCTTCAGGTTGGCGCCCAGGCGGCCGTAGAAATCGCCGTCGATGCCGCCGTCGTAGTCTTCGTAGCCGGCCAGCGCGTAGCCGTCAAAGTTCGTGGCCAGCAAGCCGCGCACGCCGACTTCGGTGCTCCAGCCGTCGAACTCCAGGTCGGTGCCGAGCACGCGGCCGGCGTCGAGCTTCTGGTACGCGACGCGGGCCAGCAGGTCGGCGCGCGGCGAGATCTCGAGGTTGTAGCCCAGGCCGACCTTCAGCTGGTCGATGTCGATGCTGGTGTTGTCGATCTCCTGGCTGCTGTAGCCGCCGAAGACGTGGAAATTGGGGTGGAACGAGAACGAGCCGTTGACACCGACGCCGTCGGCATCGACGTCGCCATTGGTGGCCTGGTAGCCGGCCTCGAGGTAGTTGTAGGAGACGCCTTCGGCAGCGGTAGCGGCAAACGGCAGCGACGCCGCCAGGGTCATGGCGATCAGGGAGCGCTTCATCTGGGAAAACCTCGTGCGTGCTTGTTGTTATTAGGTCCGGCCATGGGCAGCAGGGGAGGGAGAGAACCGATCGGGGAAATCGGAACCGCCCATGGCCGGAGCACGTATTCTCGTCATCACGCGGTAACACCAGCTGAATAGTGAACTGGACAGTGCAGGAACTTTCGTGCACTGCCCGGGTCGGGGATCACCCCGCGCCGTCGAACCCCATTTGCCGCCAGGCTTCGTACGCCACCACCGCCACCGCGTTGGACAGGTTGAGGCTGCGGTTGTCCGGACGCATGGGAAGGCGCAGCCGCTGGTGCGCTGGGATGCCGGCCATCACCGCATCCGGCAGGCCGCTGCTCTCGCGGCCGAACAGGAACGCGTCGCCACTGGCGTAGCGCGGCTGGTCGTAGCGGGCCTGGCCGTGGCTGCTGAGCGCGAACAGGCGCGTCGGCTGGATCTCGGCCAGCGCCGCATCAAGCGTGTCGTGCACCGCGAGCCGCGCGTACTCGTGGTAGTCGAGGCCCGCGCGCCTGAGTTGGCGGTCGTCGAGGTCGAAGCCCAGCGGCCGCACCAGGTGCAGGCGCGCGCCGGTGTTCGCGCACAGGCGGATCACGTTGCCCGTGTTGGGCGGGATTTCCGGCTGGAACAGGATGATGTCGATCATCGCGACTGGGCACGCGGCGTGTGGCGCCGCAGGATAGCCGCCGCCGCCGGGCGCATGGCTACCAGGCCATCGTTTCGCCGCGCCAGTCGAGGAAGCTGCCGCTGGCCGCCGGCGAAAGTCCTGCGATGACATCGAGCAGGCCACTCGCCGCCGCGTCCACCGGCTCGGTCGCCTGTGCGCCGCCCATGTCGGTCTGCACCCAGCCGGGATGGAACGCGGCGACCACGATGCCGCGCTCCGCCAGCGCCTGCGCCAGCAGCCGCGTCGCCATGTTCTGCGCGGCCTTGCCGATCGCGTAGCCCGGCGTGCCGAAACGCGCGGTCCCGGCGATCGAACCGAGCTGCGACGACAGGTTGGCGACGCGTGCGCCGTCGGCCAGCAGCGGCGCGAGCGCTTCGGTCACCAGCAGCGGGCCCAGCGCGTTGATGCGCAGGCTGTCCTCGAGCTGCGCCTGGTCGAGGTGCCCGAAGCGCTCGCCGGAGTGCAGCACGCCGGCGTTGTTGATCAGCAGGTCGATGCGGCCATCGTCGCCGAGCACCAGTGGCAGCTCATGCGCCAGCCGCGCGCGGGACCTGCCGTCCGCCACGTCGAGCGGCAGCACGTGCAGGTGACCGGGGTGCGCGCCGGCCAGCGCATTGAGCGTGCCCGCCTTGCCGGGCTGCCTGCAGGTGGCGACCACCCGGTCGCCGCGTGCCAGCAACTGGCGGGTCAGTTCCAGGCCGAGGCCACGGTTGGCGCCGGTGATCAGCGCGTGCAGGGGAGGAGTGTCCATGCCGCGAGCATGCACCAGCCGGCGTCGGCGTGCCGTGGCCGACCGGGACCAATGGCCCGGGGGCGGCGATGGCGGGGGGCGCTACCATCGCCGGTCGGACCGTACACAGGATCACCACACCATGCAGATGCCCACGCGCATGCCGCGCCGCGCCACTTTCCTTGCCTTCGCCATGGCTGCTGCCCTCGGCACGCTCGCCCCGGCCGGCTACGCGAAGGTGCCGCAGGCGGCCACGGCCGCGGTGGTCGACATCCCGTATGAAACCTTCACCCTGCCCAACGGCCTGCGCGTGGTGGTGCACACCGACCGCAAGGCGCCGATCGTCGCGGTCAACATCTGGTATCACGTCGGCAGCAAGGACGAGCCGAGGGGGCGCAGCGGCTTCGCGCACCTGTTCGAGCACCTGATGTTCCAGTCGTCGGAGAACCACGGCGGCGAGTTCTTCGAGCCGTTCAAGCGCATCGGCGTGACCGACCAGAACGGCACCACCAACACCGATCGCACCAACTATTTCCAGAACGTGCCCACCACCGCGCTCGACACCGCGCTGTGGATGGAGTCCGACCGCATGGGGCATTTCCTCGGCGCCGTCGACCAGGCCGCGCTCGACGAGCAGCGCGGCGTGGTGCAGAACGAGAAGCGCCAGGGCGAGAACCAGCCCTACGGCCAGGCCTGGGAGAAGCTCAACAAGGCGCTGTATCCGGCCGGCCACCCGTACCACCACAGCGTGATCGGCTCGATGAACGACCTCGACGCCGCCTCGCTGGAAGACGTCAAGACCTGGTTCCGCGCCTGGTACGGCCCTAACAACGCCGTGCTGGTGCTGGCCGGCGACATCGACGTGGCCACCGCGAAGGACAAGGTCGCGAAGTACTTCGGCCACATCCCCGCCGGTCCCTCCATGTCGCAGCCCAAGGTGGACGTGGCGCAGCGCGCCGAATCCACGCGCGAGACCATGCACGACAAGGTCCCGCAGCCGCGCGTCTACCGCCTGTGGAACGTGGCCGAAGTGGCCAACGCCGACCTCGACCGCCTGCAGCTGCTCGGCCAGGTGCTCGGCGGCAGCAAGTCGTCGCGCCTGGACAAGCGCCTGGTGCATGAAGAGAAGCTGGTCGACAGCATCAGCGCCGGCGCGTACGGCAAGCAGCTGGGCTCCAATTTCATCATCATGGCGCAGGTCAAGAAGGGCGTTGATCCGGCGAAGGTCGAGGCGGTCATCGACGAAGAGCTCGAACGCCTGCTGGCCGAGGGCCCGACCGCCGACGAACTCGGGCGCGCGCGCACGGTGTTCCGCGCCGGCTTCATCCGCGGCATCGAGCGCATCGGCGGCTTCGGCGGCAAGGCCGACGCGCTGGCCGAATGCGCCGTGTACACCGGCGATCCGGGCTGCTTCCGCGAATCGCTGGCGATCATCGATGCGACCTCGGCCGCCGAGCTGCAGGCGGTTGGCCGCACGTGGCTGGGCAAGGGTGACCACACCCTGGTGATCCTGGAAGGCGAGCGCACGCCGCTGGCCGAGGAGCCGGCCGGCACGCCGGCGCCGTGGCAGCTGCCGGCGGTTGATGCCGCCTTGTCCACCACGCCCGCGACCGTTGATCGCAGCCAGGGCGTGCCGATGCCTGATGCGTTCCCGGACCTGGTGTTTCCCGCACTCGAACGTGCGCGCCTGTCCAACGGCACGACGGTGATCCTCGCGCGTCGCGCCGGCCTGCCGGTGGTGCAGATGGACTACCAGTTCGCCGGTGGCTACAGCGCCGACGCCGACGGCGCCGCGGGTACGTCCAGCTTCACCATGGGCATGCTCGACGAAGGCGCGGGCGACCTGGGCGCGCTGGCGTTCGCCGACCGTGCCGAGTCGCTCGGCGCGCAGATGGGTGCTGGCGCCGGGCTCGACAGCGCCAGCGCCTGGTTCTCGGGACTCACCGAAAACCTCGACGCATCGCTGGCGCTGTATGCCGACATGCTGCGCCGCCCGCAGTTCAGCGCGGCCGAGATCGAGCGCGTGCGCGCCACCTGGATCGCCAACATCGGCCAGGAAAAGGCCCGCCCGCAGACCGCGGCGATGCGCGTGCTGCCGCCGCTGCTGTACGGCGAAGGCCATGCCTACGCGATGCCATTCACCGGCTCCGGCACCGAAGCGTCGATCGCCGCACTCGACCGCGATGACCTGGTCGCGTTCCACCAGGCCTGGGTGCGCCCCGAGGGCGCGACGCTGGTGGTCGTCGGCGACACCACGCTCAAGCAGGTGGTGCCGATGCTCGAGAAGCACTTCGGCGACTGGCGTGGCACCGGCACCGCGCCCGCGGCGCAGGCCGTGCCGGCCACGGTTGCACGCCCGGCCAAGGCGCGCGTGTTCCTGGTCGACCAGCCGGGCGCGGTGCAGGCCAACATCTATGCCGGCCAGCTGGTGCCGTCGACGACCGATGCCGGCGCGGTGCGCTTCGACATCGCCAACGGCGTGATCGGCGGCGACTTCACCGCGCGCCTGAACATGAACCTGCGCGAAGACAAGCACTGGTCGTATGGCGCGCGCAGCGGTGCGTCGGGTGCGCTCGGCCAGCGGCCGTGGCTGGCGTCGGCGCCGGTGCAGATCGACAAGACCGCGGAGGCGATGGCCGAGATGCGCCGCGAGATCGCGGCGTTCGCCAGCGGCGAAACGCCGCCCACCGCGGCCGAGGTCGAACGCATCCGCGCCATCAACACGCTCAGCCTGCCGGGTGCCTACGAAACCGCGGCGTCGGTGGCGTCGACCATCGGCGGCATCGTGCTGTACGGCCGTCCCGATGACTACGTGGTGCGTCGCAAGGCCGAGATCGAAGCGATGACGCCGGCGCAGGTCGCCGAAGCGGCGAAGACCCTCGACGCCGACACCCTGACCTGGGTGGTAGTGGGCGACCTGTCGAAGATCGAGGCGCCGGTGCGCGCGCTCGGCTTCGGCGATGTCACCGTGATCGACGGCGACGGCAAGGCCGTCGCCGACCGTTAAGCCATCAGCGATACGCGGTGCCGTGCCATCGGCGAAGATGGCCGGCACCGCCATCCACGGAGCCACATCCATGCGCAAGTCGTTCGTGTTCGTGCCGCTGTTCGTCCTCGCCATGGGCGGGTGCACCTGGGTGCACATGGCGCCAGGGGCGTCGGCGGTGCGCGTGGCGGCATCGGCCCCGAACGGCTGCGAGAAGCGCGGCGAGGTTGAAGTGGCGGTGAAACACAGCGTCGCGTTCATCGACCGCAACGAGCTGCGGGTGCGCGAAGAGCTTGAAACGCTGGCCCGCAACGAGGCGCCGGGCCTCGGCGCCGACACCATCCACCCGCTCGGCGGACCGCTGCGCGGCGCGCAGCGCTGGGCCGCCTGGCGCTGCGGGGGCTGAACGATAGCGGCCCTTGCATATGCGAGGGCCGTCACGCCGCGGCCCCGCAAGTGCGCGGGGGGCGCTAAGCCGGTAATCTAGACGGCCTTTTTTGCACATCCCATCGGCGGCCAGCCCATGTTGTTCCAGCACGTAGCCATTGCCGGTCTTGCGCACATCGACGCCCCCCGGCGGCTGTCCTCCGAAGAGATCAACGCGCGCCTGAAGCCGACGCTCGACCGCCTCGGCATCAAGACCGACGTGCTCGGCGATGTCGCCGGCATCCACGCCCGCCGACTGTGGGACGACAACGTGCTGGCCTCCGACGCCGCCACCCTCGCCGGCGTCAAGGCGCTGGCCGATGCCGGCATCGATCCCTCGCGCGTCGGCCTGCTGGTGAACACCTCGGTGAGCCGTGATTTCCTCGAGCCGTCCACGGCGTCGATCGTCAGCGGCAACCTGGGCATGTCCGATACCTGCCAGAACTTCGACCTGGCCAACGCCTGCCTGGCCTTCATCAACGGCATGGACGTCGCCAGCCGCATGATCGAGCGCGGCGAGATCGACTACGCGCTGATCGTCGACGGCGAAACCGCCAACCTCGCCTACGAACGCACCATCGAGCGCTTGCTGCGCCCGGATTCCACCGAGGCCGAGTTCCGCAACGAGATGGCCACGCTCACGCTTGGTTGTGGCGCCGCGGGCATGGTGCTGGCCCGTGCCGAGCTCGCCCCGGGAGCACCGCGCTACCGCGGCGGCGTGACCCGCGCCGCCACCGAGTGGAACGGCCTGTGCCGCGGCAACCTCGACCGCATGGTCACCGACACCCGCACGCTGTTGATCGAAGGCATGAAGCTGGCGCAGAAGACCTTCATCGCCGCGCGTCAGGCGCTGGGCTGGGTGGTGGAGGAGATGGACGAGTTCGTCATCCACCAGGTCAGCAAGGCGCACACCGCGGCCTTCATCAAGGCCTTCGGCATCGACCCGAAGAAAGTCATGACCATCTTCGGCGAGCACGGCAACATCGGCCCGGCCTCGGTGCCGATCGTGCTCAGCAAGCTGCGCGAGGAAGGCCGCCTGAAGAAGGGCGACCGCGTGGCGCTGCTCGGCATCGGCTCGGGGCTGAACTGCTCGATGGCCGAGGTGGTCTGGTAATCGTGATCCCTGCACCTGTGCGGCACGTGGCGCGGCCTGTCCGCGCCGACGCGACCGACAGCTGAGCGCACGCGCGTGGAATTCGGAATCGAGGTGCTGGCGCTGCTGGCGCTGGCGGCGTTCGTTGCCGGCATCATCGATGCGATGGCCGGCGGCGGTGGCCTGATCACCATTCCCGCGCTGATGGCGGCCGGCATCCCGCCGGTGCAGGCCATCGCCACCAACAAGCTGCAGTCGAGCTTCGGGACCGCCGGCGCCGTGCTGGCGTTCGCGCGCAAGGGGCGCATCGATTTCAGGCGCTTCCTGTGGCCGGCCGTGGCCGCGTTTGCGGGCTCGGTGGGCGGCGCGCTGGCGCTGCTCGCGCTGGATCCGTCCTTCCTCGCCGGCCTGGTGCCGGTGCTGCTGGTGGCGATGGCCGCCTACTTCGTGTTCGGCCCCAAGGCCAGCGAAGCCGACACGCGTGCGCGCCTGGGCCAGGCCGCGCTGGTGACGGTGATGTTCGCGTTCGGTTTCTACGACGGCTTCTTCGGCCCCGGCACCGGCTCGTTCATGGCCACCGCGCTGGTGGCGCTGTTCGGCATGGGGCTGGTGTCGGCGACGGCACACACCAAGTTCCTGAATCTCGCGAGCAATGTCGCCGCGCTGGCCACGCTGGTCATCGGCGGACAGGTGCTGTGGCTGGTGGGCCTGGTGATGGCAGTGGCGAGCATCGCCGGTGGCCAGGTGGGCGCGCACTTCGCGCTGCGCGTGGGCGGCCGCGCGATCCGGCCGCTGCTGGTGGTGATGTCGCTGGCATTGACGGTGAAGCTGCTCTCCGATCCGGGCAATCCACTCACCGCGCTCTGGGCGGGCTAGGCGCGCCCCTGCGCTGGGCATCGCTTGGCCGATAATGGCCCCCCCAGTGAACAGCAAGCGCAACGCGATGGCGGTTTCGACGATGGATTACCCCGACTATCCCTTCACCCCGAAGCGCTTCCAGGTGCGCCCGGGCATCGCCATGAGCTACCTCGACGAGGGCCCGCGCGATGGCGAAGTGGTGGTGATGGTCCACGGCAACCCGTCGTGGAGCTACTACTGGCGGCACCTGGTGTCGGGGCTGTCGGATCCGGCTTTGGGCACGGGTTATCGCTGCATCGTGCCCGACCACGTCGGCATGGGCCTGTCGGACAAGCCGGACGACGCGCCCAACGCGCTGCCGCGCTACGACTACACGCTGCAGTCGCGCGTCGACGACCTTGCCGCGCTGCTCGCGCACCTCGGCATCGACGGCCCGGTCACGCTGGCGGTGCACGACTGGGGCGGCATGATCGGCTTCGGCTGGGCGCTGTCGCACCAGCACCAGGTGAAGCGGCTGGTGATCACCAACACCGCGGCGTTCCCGATGCCCGGCACCAAGGCCATGCCGTGGCAGATCGCGCTGGGCCGCGACTACACCATCGGCGAGCTGGTGATCCGCGGCTTCAACGCGTTTTCCGGCGGCGCCTCATGGCTCGGCGTGGAGCGGAAGATGCCGGCCGACGTGCGCCGCGCGTACGTCGCACCCTATGACAGCTGGAAGAACCGCATCTCCACGGTGCGCTTCATGCAGGACATCCCGCTGTCGCCGAAAGATCGCGCCTGGCCGCTGGTGGAGGCCGCGGGGCAGCGGCTGCACGAATACGCGGCGCTGCCGGCCTTCATCGGCTGGGGGCTGAAGGACTTCGTGTTCGACCGGCATTTCCTGCAGCGCTTCCAGGCGGAGCTGCCGGGCGCCGAAGTGATGGCGTTCGACGACGCCGGTCACTACGTCCTCGAAGACAAACACGAAGTGCTGGTGCCCGCGGTGCGCGATTTCCTCGAGCGCAATCCGCTGTAGGCGCGGCTCAGGCGGCGATCGGCGGCGGCAGGGCGGGTGGCGGCGTGCCGCCATCATGGGGCGTGTCGTTGCCATCGGGGTTGCCGTCGCGGTCGTTGGCCGCGGCCTCGCGCCACGCCCAGTCGGCAAGCGTCAGCGCCGGCATGCCGTGGGCGATGCGCGCGTTGTCGCACTGGCGGCTCGCCGCGCCGAATTCCCACGATGCGGGCACGTCGCGACACGCCTGCGGGCGCACCGGGTGGATCGTGCAACGCGAATGGCGCCCGATGTCGGCATCCAGGGCGACGCAGCGCGGCTCGCCGCCGCCCACGGTGCCGCGCATGGCACGTTCATGGCTGCGCAACGGCATGGTCAGTTCCGGCGGCACCGTGCCACCCAGCGCGGGGTCGGCTTCGGACCAGTGGAAGCTGATGCGGTAGAAGGCACAGCAGGCGCCGCAGCTCAGGCAGGGATGGGGCACTTGGGCGTCGCCGGGGGCCGGGCAGCGGATTCTTCGGCCAGCCGCGCCAGGGCGCAAGTGCCGGTGGCGGCGGGGACCGCCTCAGCCCTGCGCCGCGTCCAGGCCCTGCTGCCAGAAGTCGGCTTCCAGCCGCGCCGCCTTGGCGAAGATGTCGACCAGCTCGCCGAAGCGGTTGTCACTGGCGTAGCGCCGGCCGAGGTCGTCCAGCCAGGCATGCGCGGCATGGCCTACCTGCTGGAATGCTTCGCCGGCGTACTCGGCGATCCATTCGCGATAGGGGTGCGTGGCGTCGAGGGTGCCGATGCCGCCGGGCGCCAGGCGGCGGCCGATCTCCGCATAGCCGAGCGTGCACGGGATGAGCGCGACCTGCAGGTCGAGCAGGTCGCCGGACATGCCGATGTCGAGCACGAAGCGGGTATATGCGACGGTTGCGCGCTGCTCGGGCGCGGCCTCCACGTCGGCGGCCGACAGGCCCCAGCGTTCGCAGAGGCGCAGGTGCAGGTTCATTTCCACGTCGACGATCGCCGCCAGGCCGTCCTTGGCCGCGCGCATGTCGGCCATGGTGCGGCTCTTGTACGCCGCCAGCGCGTGCGCGCGCGCGAACTGGATCAGGAACAGGTAGTCCTGCACCAGGTAGTTGCGGAATGCGGCCTCGGGAAGCGTGCCATCGCCGAGGCCGCGCACGAAGGCGTGGTCCACGTAGGCGTTCCAGTCGGTGGCAGCGGCGGTCTTGAGGCGTTCGAACAGCGACATGTCGAGGGTGCTCCAGCGGCGGAGGCCGCGACGAAGGACGCGCGATTGTCGGCCATCGGCGCGGGCGGGGTCCATGCGACGGCGTGGACGCGCTGCGGCGCCGGGCGATAATCGCCGCATGAGCGAACCCTGCAACATCGCCGCGGCGCTGCCGCGGCTTGCGGCCGAAGCACCCGACCGCATCGCCATGCGTTGCCCCGGCAGCGACGGTCGCTACGCGACCGCAGTGACGTATGCGCAACTCGACGCGCGCAGCGACGCGATCGCCGCCGGTCTGGCCGCGCGCGGCATCGGCCACGGCACGCGCACGGTGGTGATGGTGCGGCCCACGCCGGAGTTCTTCCTGCTGATGTATGCGCTTTTCAAGGCCGGCGCGGTCCCGGTGCTGGTGGATCCGGGCATCGACCGGCGCGCGCTGAAGCAGTGCCTGGACGAAGCGGGTGCCGAGGTGTTCGTCGGCATTCCGCTGGCGATGTTCGCGCGCGTGCTGCTCGGCTGGTCGCGCGCGGCGCGGGTGCGCATCACCACCGGGGCGCGGCCGTGGTTCGCCGATGCCACGCTGGCCGCGGTCGAGCGCGCCGGCGCCGGTGCCGGACCGCAACTGGCCGCGACTGCGCCGGACGATGTCGCCGCGATCCTGTTCACCAGCGGCTCGACCGGCGTGCCGAAGGGCGTGGTGTACCGCCACCGCCATTTCGCGGCCCAGGTCGCCATGCTGCGCGATGCCTTCGGCCTGGCGCCCGGCGGGGTGGACCTGCCGACCTTCCCGCCGTTCGCGCTGTTCGATCCCGCCCTCGGCCTGACCTCGGTCATCCCGGACATGGACCCCACGCGCCCGGCCAGCGCGGACCCGCGCAAGCTGCACGCCGCGATCGCGCGCTTCGGCGTGACCCAGCTGTTCGGCTCGCCCGCACTGATGCGGGTGCTGGCCGAGCACGGCGCGCCGCTGCCGACGGTCACGCGCGTGACCTCGGCCGGCGCGCCGGTGCCGGCGGATGTCGTGGCGAAGATGTGCGCGCTGCTGCCGCCCGACGCGCAGTTCTGGACGCCGTACGGGGCCACCGAATGCCTGCCGGTGGCGGTGATCGAAGGCCGCGAGCTGATGACGCTGCGCGAACGCACCGAAACCGGCGCCGGCACCTGCGTCGGCCGCCCGGTGCCGCCGAACGAGGTGCGCATCATCCGCGTCACCGATGACGCCATCGCCCGATGGTCGGATGACCTGCTGGTGAAGTCGGGCCAGGTCGGCGAGATCACCGTCGCCGGGCCGACCACCACCGACACCTATTTCAAGCGCGATGCACAGACGCGGCTGGCCAAGATCCATGAGGACGGCGCCACGGGCGAGCGCATCGTCCATCGCATGGGCGACCTCGGCTACTTCGACGCGGACGGCCGTCTCTGGTTCTGCGGCCGCAAGTCGCAGCGCGTGGTCACGGCCGCGACGACGCTGTGCACCGAGCAGGTCGAGCCGGTGTTCGACACCCATCCCGACGTGCGGCGCACGGCGCTGGTCGGCCTTGGTGCGCGCGACGCGCAGCGGCCCCTGCTGTGCGTGGAATTGCACAAGGGCGTGGCGCGTGGCGAACACGCGCGGATCGCCGCCGAGCTGCGCCATCTCGGCGAAGGCTTCGTGCACACGGCGCGCGTCGACAGCGTGCTGTTCCACTCCGCATTTCCGGTCGACATCCGCCACAATGCGAAAATCGGCCGCGAGAAGCTGGCCGCGTGGGCCGCGCGCGAACTGCGCCGCGGCAGGGTCTTCGAACCGGTGAAGCAGGAGGTTTGAGCGTGAGGGTGCTGGTCACGGGCGGTGGCGGATTCCTTGGCCAGGCGCTGTGCCGCGGCCTGGTGGCGGCGGGGCACGAGGTCACGAGTTTCAACCGCGGGCACTACCCCGCGCTTGACGCCTTGGGCGTGCGCCAGCTGCGCGGCGACCTGGCCGATCGCGACGCCGTGATCGATGCCTGCGCCGGCATGGACGCGGTGCTGCACAACGCCGCCAAGGCCGGCGCCTGGGGCAGCTACGACAGCTACCACCGCGCCAACGTCATGGGCACCGGCAACGTGCTGGCCGGCTGCCGCGAGCACGGCGTCACCCGGCTGGTGTACACGTCGTCGCCCAGCGTGACCCACCGCGCAACGCATCCGGTCGAAGGCGGCACCGCCGACACGGTGCCCTACGGCGAGGACCTCAAGGCCCCGTACGCCGCCACCAAGCTGATCGCCGAAAGGATCGTGCTGGCGGCCAACGACGACGAACTCGCCACCATCGCATTGCGTCCGCGGCTGATCTGGGGCCCGGGCGACAACCAGCTGCTGCCGCGCCTGGCCGAACGCGCGCGCGCCGGTCGCCTGCGCTTCGTCGGCGACGGCCTCAACCGCATCGACACCACCTACATCGACAACGCCGCGCAGGCGCACTTCGATGCGCTGGCCGTGCTGGCACCGGGCGCCGCCTGCGCCGGGCGCGCGTACTTCATCAGCAACGGCGAGCCGATGGCGGTGCGTGACATCGTCAACGGGCTGCTGGCGGCGGTGGGCGCGCCGCAGGTGCGCAAGACGATCCCGTTCCGCGTCGCCTACGCCATCGGCGCCACCTGCGAAGCGCTGTGGCCACTGCTGCGGCTGCGCGGCGAGCCGCCGCTGACGCGCTTCCTGGCCGAGCAGCTCAGCACCACGCACTGGTACGACATGGCACCGGCGACGCGCGATTTCGGCTACGTGCCGCGGGTCTCGATCGCCGAAGGCCTGCGCCGGCTTGCCGAAAGCGCGGGCGGCTCCGTCACCCGCTGACGACCCGGGCTTGGCCACCATTGGTCCCGCGCCGGCCGAATGCCGGAAAGGAGACCGCCATGCTCAGCTACGCCCTGATCTTCATCGTCATCGCCATCATCGCCGCCGTGCTCGGTTTCAGCGGTATCGCCGGTGCCGCCACCAACATCGCCTGGATCCTGTTCGTGGTGTTCCTGGTGCTGGCTGCCGTGTCGTTCTTCCGCGGCCGGAAGGTCTGACCGGCGGGGCCGGTCGGCGCGTGGTGCCGCGGCTTGCCGCCACCGCCCGCCGCCGGCCCGCACCCTTGCCGCGGCGTCGCGCCGTTGCCGCGCGTGCTGCCGCGGTCGCCGATGGCAGGTCGCTACAATGCCGCCATGGCCGAAACCCCGTTCCCGTTCCCCGCCTGGAAGCCGCTCGCCGGCCGTGCCCTCGAAGCCGCGCTGAACCGCGCGCTGGCGCTTGACGACGACACCCGTCGCGACCTGGCGCGACTCGCCGGGCGCAACGTCGCCCTGCACCTGGCGGCACCGCCGCTGGCGCTCGCGATACGCGTCGACGGTGACGCGCTGCGGGTGGGGCCGGTGGAGGCCGACGCACCGGCCGACCTCTCGATCCGCAGCACCCTCGGTGGGCTGCTGGCACAGCTGCCCGCGCTGCTCGGCCGTGGCCGCGACGACCACGCCACGCCCAGCGGCCGCCTGCGCATCGAGGGCGATGCCGAGCTGGCACGCGCGCTGCAGCGCATGGCCACGCGCTTCGATCCGGACTGGCAGCGGCCGTTTGTCGCGGCGTTCGGCGAGGTCATGGGCGTGCAGGTCGCCAATGCCGTGGCCGCGGCGCTGAAGGGCGCGCGCAGTGCCGGCGCCAACCTCGCCGGCAGCGCCGCCGAGTACGTGGTCGAGGAATCGCGCGACGTCATCGGCCGCGACGAGCTCGACGCCTTCCACGACGACGTCGACGCGATCCGCGACGATGTCGAGCGCCTGGCCGCGCGCGTCGCGCGCCTCGGGCGCGGCAGCGGGGTGCGTGCATGAAGACGGCGCTCCGCGCGCTCGGCATCGGCCGCGTGCTGCTGCGCTATCGCCTCGATGAAATGCTGGACGGCACGCCGGCCGAACGCTGGCTGCGGCTGATGCGGCCGTTCGTGCCGAGTGCCTCCCCCGAGATCGCGGCGCTGCCGCGCGGCGCGCGCCTGCGCCTGGTGCTCGAGGAGCTGGGGCCGATCTTCGTCAAGTTCGGGCAGATTCTTTCCACGCGACGCGACCTGATCCCGCCCGACGTCGCCGACCAGCTGGCGCTGCTGCAGGACCAGGTGGCGCCGTTCGACGGCGTCGTCGCGCGCGCCATCGTCGAACGCGCGCTGGGCCGCAGCATCGACGAGGCCTACGCCAGCTTCGACACGCGCCCGCTGGCTTCCGCGTCGATCGCCCAGGTGCATGCGGCAACCCTGCACGCGGTCGACGGCGCCGCGCCGCGCGAGGTGGTGGTGAAGGTGCTGCGCCCCGACATCGAGGCGCGGATCGCGGGCGACGTCGCGCTGCTCAAGCGCATCGCCGCGCTGGTCGACCGCTCGCATCCGCGCGCCGACAAGATCCGCCCGCGCGAGATCGTGGCCGAGGTCGAGTCCACGCTCGCGGCCGAGCTCGACCTGCAGCGCGAAGGCGCCAACGCGTCGGTGCTGCGTCGCAACTGGCTTGGTTCGCCCGACCTGTACGTGCCGGAGCCGGTGTGGAGCCACAGCGCCGAGCGCGCGCTGACGCTGGAGCGCGTGCGCGGCATTCCGAGCGACGACATCGCCGCGATCGACGCGGCCGGCATCGACCGCAAGGCGCTCGCCGCCAAGGGCGTGCGCGTGTTCTACACGCAGGTGTTCCGCGACAACTTCTTCCACGCCGATGCACATGCCGGCAATATCTGGGTCGACAACGACCCGGCGCGCATCGCCAATCCGCGCTTCATCGCGCTGGATTTCGGGATCATGGGACAGCTCTCCAGCGAGGACCAGTATTACCTCGCCGAGAACTTCATGGCGATCTTCAACCGCGACTACCGGCGCATCGCCGAGCTGCACGTGCAGGCCGGCTGGATGCCGTCGCACCTGCGCATCGACGAGCTGGAGGCCGCGGTGCGCGGCGTGTGCGAGCCGTACTTCACCCGGCCGCTGTCGGAGATCTCGCTGGGCGAGGTGCTGCTGAAGCTGTTCCGCACCGCGCAGCGCTTCGAGCTCACCCTGCAGCCGCAGCTGATCCTGCTGCAGAAGACCCTGCTCAACATCGAAGGGGTCGGCCGCCAGCTCGACCCGAAGATCGACATCTGGGCGGTGGCGCGGCCGGTACTGGAGCGCATCCTGGCCGAGCGCTACAGCCCTCAGCGGCTGGCCCGCGAGTTCCGCAAGCGCCTGCCGGAGATGGTCACCCACGCGCCGGACATGCCGCGCCTGCTGCACGCCTGGCTGCAGCAGCAGGTCGAAGGCCGCCACCAGCTGTCGATGCGCTCCGAGGACATCGGCCAGCTGGTGCAGGTGATGGCCGCGATGCAGCGGCGCACGGTGTCGGCCATCGTCGGCGCAGGCCTGCTGCTTGTCGCCAGCGTGCTGTATGCGCTTGAAGCCGGCGGCCCCGCGCTGATGTCGGTGCCCGTGGCAGCGTGGGTGGCGGGCGTGGCCGGCCTGTGGGGATTGTTCGCGGCCTGGCCGCGGCGCTGATCCGCCGCGGCCGGGCAGCCCTTGGGTCAGCGGCCCTGGAAGCGGTATTCGGCGCCGAGCCAGACCGTGTCGACGTCGTAGGCGTCGCCAACGTCGTGGAGCCGTTCCCATTCCAGGCGCAGCGTCCAGGGCGCGTCGAAATGGAAGCGGGCGCCGACGCCGTAGGTCTCCGTCGAATCGTTCCTCGAATACGTGGCCGAGCCGAGCATGTTGGACGAGCCGACGTCGTAGCCCGCGCGCGCATAGCCCAGTCGGGCGAACAGTTCGAACTGTCGTCCGAGCGGAAGGAGTCCCAGCATCGCCACGTCCCAGCGATCATTGGCCAGCGAGTAGTGGGTGACCGCACTTTCGGGCGCGCAGAGCTCGATGCAACTGCCGAAGGACCACGCGATCTCACCGAGGTCGGCATAGCTGGCCTCGACGGCGAGGTAGCGGTTGAACCGGTAACCGCCGCGCAGCGAATAGGCGGTGTCGTCGCGGTCGTAGCCCTCGACGTCGGCATTGCCCACGCTGGCTCCGACGTAAGCGCCGCCACTGCCTGCATCCTGGGCATGGGCGCCCGGGGCAAGTGCGAGAAGGAGAACAGCAGGTGCGAACATCCTGAACGAACTGCAGTGCATGGCGACCTCCATGTGATGATGGCCTGATGAAGACGCCCGCCCATTTCCCCGCGGCGCCCGCTGACACGGCTGCGCCGGTCCCCGTTGCAGGGCGTCTCGCGGCACTCTATCAAGAGCCGGGCTTCGCGGTGATCGACAAGCCCGCCGGGCTGATGGTCCACGACAGCAAGCTCGCGCGCGGCGAGACCGACTTTGCCGCCGACCGCCTGCGCGAACAGTTCGGCCGCCCGATCCACCTGGTGCACCGCCTCGACCGCGCCACCAGCGGCTGCCTGCTGTTGGCGTTCGATCGCGAGACCGCGTCGCTGCTCGGCAAGTCGCTGATGGCCGGTGGCCTCGACAAGGGCTATCTCGCGGTGTGCCGCGGCTGGCCGGCCGAGGCCTTGTTCGAAGTCGACCATGCGCTCGATGGCGGTCCCGGCAAGCCGCAGAAGAAGCCGGCGGTGACGCGCTTCGAGCGCCTGGCAACGGCGGAGCTGGCGCTGCCGTCGGCCGGCTTCGAGACCTCGCGCTACGCGCTGCTGCGCGCCTGGCCGCAGACCGGGCGCTTCCGCCAGATCCGCCGCCACCTCAAGCACCTGTCGCACCACCTGATCGGCGACACCAGCCACGGCGACGGCCGCCACAACCGCAGCTTCCGCATGCTCGGCATCCACCGCATGCTGCTGCACGCGGAACGGTTGTCGTTTCCGCACCCGCACGATCCCGCGAGGCGCGTCGACGTGGTGGCGCCACCGGACGCGGAGTTCATGCGCGCACTGGCCCTGTTCGAACCACCGCACGCGTAGGCCACGGCAGTGGCGCGCCGTACAATCCGCGCCGACACGCCATGACCACGACGCCTGCCATCGCCATCCCCGAAGACGAGATCGTCGAACGCTTCGTGCGCGCGTCGGGCCCCGGCGGGCAGAATGTCAACAAGGTGTCGACCGCGGTCGAGCTGCGCTTCGACATCGCCAATTCGCCCACGCTGCCCGAGCCTGTGCGCGAGCGCCTGCTCGCGCGTCGCGACCGCCGCGTCACCCTCGACGGCGTGCTGGTGATCAACGCGCAGCGCTTCCGCACCCAGGAGCGCAACCGCGAGGATGCGCGCGAGCGCCTGGCGGCGTTCATCGCGGCCGGCACGCACGTCCCCAAGCCGCGCGTCGCCACGCGTCCGAGCCGCGCCGCCAAGGCCCGGCGGATGGATGACAAGCGTGAGCGGAGTACGATCAAGCGGGGCCGCACCGGGCGCGGCTGGGACTGACGGGGGCGAGCGCGGGATGCCTGCAGGCGTGAACGACATCGTGCCGGCGCTGCCGCCGAACGCGCCGCGGGTCCGGCACAACCGCTTCACCCGCTGGTTCGGACGCACGGTGCTGCGGCTCGGCGGCTGGCGCATGGTCGGTGAGTTCCCCGACGTACCGCGGCTGGTGCTGATCGCCGCACCGCATTCGTCGAACTGGGACGGCGTGTGGGGCTTTGCCGCCAAGCTCGCGATGGGCCTCGACATCCGCATCATCGGCAAGCGCGAGCTGTTCTGGTGGCCGCTGGGGTCGCTGCTGCGCGCGCTCGGCGTGACCGCGGTCGATCGCAACGTGTCGTCCGGCGTGGTGGAGCAGGTCGTCGCGCTGATCTGCGGCAGCGAGCGCTTCTGGTTCGGGCTGGCGCCGGAGGGCACGCGCAAGCCGGTGGAACACTGGAAGCGCGGCTTCCTGAAGATCGCCCGCGCCGCCGACGTGCCGGTGCTGCCGGCGTACTTCCACTACCCGGACCGGGTCATCGGCATCGGCCCGCTGTTCCACGTCGGCGATGACGAAGACGCCGACATGCGCCGCATCCGCGAGTGGTACCGGCCGTGGCAGGGACGCAACCGCGGCACGCAGTGAGCCCCGGCGCCTGCCGGCCCTCACTCAGCGTTCCGAATGCCCTCCCTCGTCGTGCCCGCGGCGCACGAACAGGTCCGGCTGGATCAGGTCCATGAACGCACGCGCCTGCGGCGACAGCAGCTTGCCTTTGCGCACCACCACGCCGTAGCTGCGCGCCGGAAACCACGCGTCGAGCGGGCGGATCGCGAGCCGCTGGTGGTCGTCCGCGTCCAGGCAGATCGAGCTGACGATGGAGATGCCCATGCCCATCGCCACGTACTGCTTGATCACCTCCCAGCCGCCGACCTCCAGCGACACCGTGTACGGCACGCGTGCCTGGTGGAACACCAGGTCGACCAGCCGCCAGGTGATCTGGCGCTGCGGCGGCAGGATCAGTCCGTATTTCGAGATGTCGGCCAGCGACAGGCGCGGGATGGACGCCAGCGGGTGGTCGCGCGGCGTGATCAGCATCGGGGTGAACGAATACACCGGCACGTAGCCGAGGTCCGCGGGCACGTCGAGCATCGAGCCGACGACCAGTTCCACCGTGTCGGCGCGCAGCAGGTCGGTGCCGTCGGCGCTGATGGTGTTGTGCAGGCGCAGGCGCACTTCGGGGTGCTGGCGGCGGAACGCTTCGACGATCCGCGGCAGCAGGTAGAGGATGGTCGAGCTGTTGGCGGCGATCTCGAGCTCGCCGGCATCCATGCCCGCCAGCTGGCGGCGGAACGCTCCCGGCAGGGCATCGAGGCCTTCGACAAGAGGGCGGGCGAGTTCGTACAGCGCCTCGCCCTCGCGGGTGGGCAGCAGCCGGCGGCCACTGCGCTCGAACAGGCGCACGCCAAGTTCCCGCTCCAGGGCCTGCAGCTGCTGGGTCACGGCGGGCTGGCTGACATACAGCGCCTCTGCCGCGCGTGAGACCGAGCCCAGGCGGATGACCTGGCAGAAGGCGCGCAGCGGCTTCAGGCGGTCGCCCTTGTAGCTGAAGCGGCGCAGTGGCGCGGTGTCTGGCACTAGGTCGTCCTTGTCTATAACGCAAAGTTATAGATCGCATTGCTATTCCTGCTTTGTCAAATACTTCCTGCCGGGCAATGGTTCACGCCCCCGTTTGCACAGGAGCCGCCATGTCCGCAGTCCTCCACCCCGTCGTGCCGGCGCCGGCTGTCGTCAGCGCCAGCGTGGCCCCGGCGCCCGATGTCCTGGGCGGCGACGCGCTGGCCTTCCTCGCGGACCTGCACCACCGCTTCGAGTCGGAGCGCCTGGGGCGGCTGGCCGCGCGCCGGGAGCGCCAGGCGGGGTTCGACGACGGGGCGCTGCCCGACTTCCGTGCCGATACCCGCGCCATCCGCGCCGGCGACTGGCGCGTGGTGCCCCTGCCGCCCGTGCTGCAGGACCGGCGCGTCGAGATCACCGGGCCGGTCGACGCGAAGATGGTGATCAACGCGCTGAACTCCGGCGCCAGCTGCTACATGGCGGACTTCGAGGATTCCACCTCGCCGACCTGGGACAACCTGGTGGCCGGCCAGCGCGCGCTGCGCGCGGCGGTGGCGGGCGACCTCGAATTCACCAGCGACGCCGGCAAGGCGTACCGGCTCAAACCGGAGGCGGAGCGCGCGGTGCTGATGGTGCGCCCGCGCGGCTGGCACCTCGACGAGAAGCACGTGGCCGTCGACGGTGCCCGGATCAGCGCCAGCCTGTTCGATGCCGGGCTGTTCTGCTTCCACAACGCCGCCGCGCTCGCCGCCGCGGACCGCGGCCCCTACCTGTACCTGCCCAAGCTGGAGTCGATGGAGGAGGCGCGGCTGTGGGACGACGTGCTGGCGCATGTCGAGGACGTGCTGGGCCTGGCGCCGGGGCAGGTCAAGGTGACGGTGCTGATCGAAACGCTGCCGGCGGTGTTCGAGATGGACGAGATCCTGCATGCGCTGCGCGGGCGCATCGCCGGACTCAACTGCGGGCGCTGGGACTACATTTTTTCCTACATCAAGACCTTCCGCCGCCACCGCGACCGGGTGCTGCCGGAACGCGGCCAGGTGACCATGGCCGCGCCGTTCCTGAAGGCCTACTCCGAGCTGCTGATCCGCACCTGCCACCGCCGCGGCGCGCACGCGATGGGCGGCATGGCGGCGCAGGTGCCGGTGGCCGGCGATCCGGTTGCCAACGAGGCGGCGATGGAGCGCGTGCGCGCCGACAAGCTGCGTGAGGCGTCGGCCGGGCATGACGGCACCTGGGTGGCGCATCCGGCGCTGGTGCCGATCGCGCGCGGCATCTTCGACGCGGCGATGCCCGGTGCCAACCAGCACCACGTGCTGCGCGGGGATGCCGGCGCCGACCGCGACGCGCTGCTCGCCGCACCCACCGGCACCATCACCCGCAAGGGCTTCGAGGGCAATGTCGAGGTGTGCGTGCGTTATCTCGCCGCATGGCTCGACGGCAACGGCTGCGTACCGATCCACTGGCTGATGGAAGACGCCGCCACCGCCGAGATCGCGCGCGCGCAGCTGTGGCAGTGGCTGCACCACGGCGACGGTGGCGACGTCCACGGCGTGCGCCCGCTGCTGCACCTGCACGACGGCGATGCCATCGACTTCGCGCTGCTGGAATGCGCGCTGCTCAACCTGCCATCGCGCCTCGCCGCGGAGCCCATGCCCGGTGCCGGCCGCGTGCACGAGGCCATCGCGTTGCTCGAGGAACTCACGCGCGCCGACGAGCTCGCCGCGTTCCTGACCCTGCCTGCCTACGAACGTCTTTCCTGATCTCCCGACCCCCGTTTGACCCCCCCCACGATCGCCAGCTGCGATCCCCACGTAAAGGACTTGCCATGACCACGATGCCAACCGCCCAGGACATGCAGCGCGACTGGGACAGCAACCCGCGCTGGGCCGGGATCACCCGCAACTACACCGCTGCCGACGTCGTGCGCCTGCGCGGCACGGTCAAGGTCGAACACTCGCTGGCGCGCCTGGGCGCGGAAAAGCTGTGGACGTCGCTGCACGAAAGCGACTTCGTCAACGCGCTGGGCGCGCTCACCGGCAACCAGGCCATGCAGCAGGTCAAGGCCGGGCTGAAGGCGATCTACCTGAGCGGCTGGCAGGTGGCGGCCGACGCCAACCTCGCCGGGCAGATGTACCCCGACCAGTCGCTGTACCCGGCGGACTCGGTGCCGTCGGTGGTCAAGCGCATCAACAACGCGCTGCTGCGCGCCGACCAGCTGCACCATGCCGAAGGCAATGACGACATCGACTTCCTGCAGCCGATCGTGGCCGATGCCGAGGCCGGATTCGGCGGCGTGCTCAACGCCTTCGAGCTGATGAAGGCGATGATCGAGGCGGGTGCCGCCGGCGTGCATTTCGAGGACCAGCTGGCGTCGGTGAAGAAGTGCGGGCACATGGGCGGCAAGGTGCTGGTGCCGACGCGCGAGGCGGTGGAGAAACTCAACGCCGCGCGCCTCGCCGCCGATGTCATGGGCGTGCCGACGCTGATCGTGGCACGCACCGATGCCGAAGCCGCGGACCTGCTGACATCGGACGTCGACGACAACGATGCGCCGTTCACCACCGGCGAACGCACCGTGGAAGGCTTCTACAAGACGCGCAACGGCCTGGACCAGGCGATCAGCCGCGGCCTGGCCTACGCGCCGTACGCGGACCTGGTGTGGTGCGAGACCGGCAAGCCGGATCTCGAGTTCGCGCGGAAGTTCGCCGAGGCGATCCACGCGAAGTACCCCGGCAAGCTGCTCGCCTACAACTGCTCGCCGAGCTTCAACTGGAAGAAGAACCTCGACGACGCCACCATCGCCACGTTCCAGCACGAACTCGCGCGGCTTGGCTACAGGTTCCAGTTCATCACCCTGGCGGGCTTCCATGCGCTCAACTACTCGATGTTCAACCTCGCGCACGGCTATGCGCGGCGCAACATGAGCGCGTTCGTGGAGCTGCAGGAGGCGGAGTTCGCCGCCGCCGACCGCGGCTTCACCGCGGTCAAGCACCAGCGCGAGGTCGGCACCGGCTACTTCGACGCGGTCACCCAGGCGATCCAGCAGGGCCAGTCGTCGACCACCGCGCTCAGCGGCTCGACCGAGGAAGAGCAGTTCCAGCAGGAGGTGGTGGCCGCCTGAGGCCGCGCCACCGGGTCAGGTCGCGGCAGTGGAGGCCCGCTGCCGCGACGCTTCGCGGCCGTCGTGGCCGCTACCATCGCACCCGCGGCATCACGCGGCCTGCGCCACGCCGCGATCCACGCGCCGGTAGCCGAGCGCTTCGGCCAGGTGGTCGCTGGCGATCGCATCGCTCGCGGCGAGGTCGGCGATGGTGCGCGCCACGCGCAGGATGCGGTGCATGGCGCGGGCCGAGAGCTGCAGCGCGTCGATCGCCCGCTCCAGCAACGCCTGGTCGCGCGGCGCCAGACGGCAGTGCGCGGCGGTGCCGGCCTGGTCGAGGTGGGCGTTGAGGCAGCCGGCGCGCGCGAGCTGCAGGGCACGCGCGGCACACACCCGGTCGCGGACCGCCGTGCTGGATTCGCCCGCCACGGCATCGGGGCGCAGCTCGGCCGGCGCGACCCGCGGCACGTCGACGTGCAGGTCGATGCGGTCGAGCAGGGGGCCGGAAATTCGCATGCGGTAGCGCTGCACGACATCCGCCGTACACAGGCAGCGGCCGGAGACGTCGCCGGCCCAGCCGCAGGGGCAGGGGTTCATGGCCGCCACCAGCTGGAAGCGCGCCGGGAAATCGCTCTGCCGCGCCGCGCGCGACACCGTGACCGTCCCCGACTCCAGCGGCTCGCGCAGCACCTCGAGCGCCTGGCGGCTCCATTCGGGCAACTCGTCCAGGAACAGCACGCCGTGGTGGGCCAGCGAGATCTCGCCGGGCCGTGGCTCGCTACCGCCACCGACCAGCGCGACCGCGCTGGCGGTGTGGTGCGGCGCGCGGAACGGGCGCTGCCGCCAGCGCGCGGGATCGATGCCGCGCCCGCTGACCGAGGCGATCGCCGCCGCCTCGAGCGCCTCGGCCTCGCTCGCTTCGGGCAGCAGCCCGGGCAGGCGCGAGGCCAGCAGGGTCTTGCCGCAGCCGGGGCTTCCCACCAGCAGGAGGTGATGGCCACCCGCGGCGGCGACCTCGAGTGCGCGCCGCGCGTGCAGCTGGCCGCGCACGTCGGCAAGGTCGGGCGGCATGGCCGCGACCACCGGTGCGGCGCAGGCGCGCGGCAGCGGCCGCTCGCCGGTGAGGTGCGCGCAGACCTCCGACAGGGTGCGCGCCACGCGCACGTCCACGTTGCGCGCCAGTGCGGCCTCGGCGCCGTTGTCGGCCGGCACCACCAGCACGCGCCCGGCCTCGCCGCAGGCGAGTGCCGCGGGCAGCACGCCGTCGATCGCGCGCAGCTCGCCGCTGAGGCCGAGCTCGCCGAGGAATTCGTGGCCGGCCAGCGCGGTACGCGGCAGCTGGTCGCTGGCGGCGAGGATGCCGAGCGCGATCGGCAGGTCGAAGCGGCCGCCGCCCTTGGGCAGGTCCGCGGGGGCGAGGTTGACCGTGGTGACCCGCGGCGGGAACTCGTACTGTGCGCAGCGGATGGCGGCGCGCACGCGGTCCTTGGACTCGCGCACCGTGGCCTGCGGCAGGCCGACCATGCTCATGCGCGGCAGGCCGCCGCTCATGTACACCTCGATGGTCACTTCCGGCGCGCGCACGCCGGCGCGTGCACGCCCGTGCACGATGGCGAGCCCGGCCATGGCGGGTGGCTCAGTGCGGAACGTGGGTGCCGGGCAGCGTGCCGCCCGGCGTGGCCTGCGCGGCCTCGGCTTCCAGGCGCGCGACCTGCGCCTGCAGCGCGTCGAGCTTCTCGCGCGTGCGCAGCAGCACCGCGCGCTGCACCTCGAACTCCTCGCGGGTCACCAGTTCGAGCCGCGACAGCCCGGCCTGCAGCACCGACTTGAAGTTCTCCTGCATTTCCTCGCGGCCTTCGCGCAGGCCCGGCGGTACGAGGCTGCCAAGGCGGCGGGCAAGGTCGTCGATGTGGCTGAGGTCGATCATGGTGGTCTCCGGTGGTGCCTGCATCCTGGTCCGGACGCCGGCGGCGCGCAGTCGGCCCGGGCCGCGCGGGTGGGTGGGTGGGTGAATCCCCGGTCGCGTTATGCTGCGCGCAGTGAAAGGGGAGAGTGCGTGATGAAGATGGTCATGGCGATCATCAAGCCGTTCAAGCTCGACGACGTGCGCGAAGCGCTGTCGGAGGCCGGCGTGGCCGGCATCACGGTCACCGAGGTGAAAGGCTTCGGCCGCCAGAAGGGCCACACCGAGCTGTACCGCGGCGCCGAGTACGTGGTCGACTTCCTGCCCAAGATCAAGCTCGAGGTCGCGGTGAGCGACGAGCAGGCCGAACTGGTCACCGAAGCGATCCTGAAAGCAGCCGGCACCGGCAAGATCGGTGACGGCAAGGTGTTCGTGTACGACCTGGAGCGCGTGGTGCGCATCCGCACCGGCGAGATCGACGGCGACGCGCTCTAGGCGCGCCTCCGCCGCATGGGCGCGCGCGAGCGGCGCGCGCCGAACCCCTCAGCCCAGGGCTTCGGCCACGAACGGCGGCAGCACCTGCGCGGCCTTGTGGATGTCGGCGCTGTAGTACTTCGCGGCGAACGCCTTGGCGCGTGCGTCGGCTTCGCGGAAATCGAAGCCGCGCCCGCCCTTGCGCGCCAGCGTGCAGCTCCACCAGCCGGTCGGGTAGCACGGCTGCGGGAACGGCAGGGTCTGGAAGCTGTCGAAGCCGGCCTTGCCCATTTCTGCGCGGATGTCCTTGATGAGATCGAGGAGCACCAGCGGCGACTCCGACTGCTGCACCAGGATGCCGTCGTCCTTGAGCGCGCGGAAGCAGCTCTCGAAAAAGGCCTGGTTGAACAGGCCCACGGCCGGGCCGACCGGGTCGGTCGCGTCCACGATCACCACGTCCAGGCTGCCCGGAGCACAGTTCGCCATCCAGGCGATGCCGTCGTCGAACATCACCTCGGCGCGCGGATCGGCGTTGGATTCGCACAGTTCGGGGAAATACTTCTCCGCCATGCGCGTGACCTGCTCGTCGATGTCGCACTGCACCGCCTTCGCAACGCCCGGGTGCTTCAGCACCTCGCGCAGCGTGCCGCAGTCGCCGCCGCCGATGATCACCACCTGCTTCGGATCGGCATGCGTGAAGAGCGCCGGGTGCGACATCATCTCGTGGTAGAGGAAGTTGTCGCGCGAGGTCAGCATCATCGCGCCGTCGATCAGCATGACGTTGCCCCAGTCGGTCGACTCGAAGATCTCGATCTTCTGGAACGGCGACTGCACCTCGTCGAGCTTGCGCGTGACGCGGAAGCCGATCGCGGAGCCGGAGGGTTCGAAGTTCTCGTAAAGCCAGTGCGGGGCGCTCATGGGGACGTCCGGAATGCGGGGGCGTGGAAGCCGCGCATTGTAGCAACCGTGCCCGGAGCAGCCCGGCGGCTGCGCCGGCCGCATCGCCATCGTCAATGGGGCGCGCGGCCGCGGGCGTTAGAATGCGCGCCTCCACCACGCTTCCGGATTGCCGCCCATGACCGCCTGGTCCATCGACCAAGCCCGCAAGACCTATTCGATCCCGCACTGGTCCTCGGGCTACTTCGACGCCGACGACGCCGGCCGCGTGGTGGTGCGTCCGCGCGGCGCCGGCGGCCCCACGGTCGTGCTGCCCGACGTGATCGACGCGGCACTCGCCCAGGGCGCCAACCTGCCGATGCTGGTGCGGTTCCCGGACGTGCTCGGCGACCGGCTCGGCAAGCTGCAGGCGGCGTTCGCGCAGGCGCAGGCCGACTGGGAATACGGCGGCGGCTACACCGCGGTCTATCCGATCAAGGTCAACCAGCACCAGGGCGTCGCCGGCACGCTGGCGTCGCACGCCGGCGAGGGCTTCGGCCTGGAAGCCGGCAGCAAGCCCGAGCTGATGGCGGTGCTTGCCTTGTCGCGTCCCGGGGGCCTGGTGATCTGCAACGGCTACAAGGACCGCGAGTACATCCGCCTGGCACTGATCGGCCGCAAGCTCGGCATCAATACCTTCATCGTGGTGGAAAAGCCGTCCGAGCTGCGCCTGGTGATGGAAGAGTCGAAGGCGCTGGGCGTCGCGCCGGTGCTCGGCGTGCGCATGCGCCTGGCCTCGCTGGGCGCGGGCAAGTGGCAGAACTCCGGCGGCGACAAGGCCAAGTTCGGCCTCAGCCCGCGGCAGCTGCTCGACCTGTGGAAGACGCTGCGCGACGCCGGCCACGGCGACGCGCTGAAGCTGCTGCACTTCCACATGGGCTCGCAGATCTCCAACGTGCGCGACATCGCGCGCGGCATGCGCGAGGCGACGCGCTACTTCGTGGAGCTGTCGCAGCTGGGCGCGGTGATCGACTATGTCGACGTCGGCGGTGGCCTCGGCATCGACTACGAAGGTACCCGCTCGCGCAGCTACAACTCGGTCAACTACGGCGTGGCGCAGTACGCGTCCAACATCGTGCAGCCGCTGGCCGATGCCTGCACCGAGGCCGGACTCAAGCCGCCGCGCATCGTCACCGAGTGCGGCCGCGCGATGACCGCGCACCACGCGGTGCTGGTGGCCAACGTGTCCGAGGTGGAAGCCGCGCCGGAAGGCCGCGTGCCCGACGCCCACGACGACGAGCCGATGGTCATCCGCCACCTGCGCGAGATCCATGCCGAGCTCGACGCGCGGCCGGCGATCGAGCTGTTGCAGGAGGCGCAGCACTTCCACGCCGAGGGCCTGTCGCTGTACGCGCTGGGCCAGCTCGACCTGGTGCACCGTGCGCGCATCGACGACCTGTTCTACGCCATCGCGCATGCGGTCAAGGCGCGCCTGACGTACGACGAGAAGAGCCACCGCCCGTTCCTCGACGAGCTGAGCGAGCGCCTGGTGGACAAGTATTTCGTCAACTTCAGCGTGTTCGAGTCGATGCCCGACGTGTGGGCGATCGACCAGGTGTTCCCGATCGTGCCGATTGAACGCCTGCACGAGCGGCCCACGCGGCGCGGGATCATCGCCGACCTGACCTGCGACTCAGACGGCAAGATCGACACCTACGTGCAGAACGAGGACCTCGACACCTCGCTGCCGCTGCATGAGCTGCGCGCGGGCGAGTCGTACCGGCTGGGCTTCTTCCTGGTGGGCGCCTACCAGGAGATCCTCGGCGACATCCACAACCTGTTCGGCGACACCGACGTCATCGCGGTGAAGGTGGACGGCGACGGCTACGCGATCGCGCAGCAGCGCCGCGGCGACACCACCGACGTCATGCTCGACTACGTCGGCTACAGGCTCGAGGACCTGCGCCAGAGCTATGCCGACAAGGTGGCCGCGGCAGGGCTGCCGGCGGACGAGGCCGCACGCCTGGCCGCGGACCTGGAAGCCGGTCTCACCGGCTACACCTACCTCGACGACACGCCGTAGGACAGCAGGCCTCAGGACTGAGCGCGGAAGCTAGGCTGGCGCCCGCCACGGCGCCGCGACCAGCAGCACGCCGGCCAGCACCAGGGCCGCGCCGGCGATGCGCGTCCAGTCCACGGGTCGTGGCGCCTGCAGAACGCCGAAATGGTCGAGCGCCAGCGACGCGATGACTTGGCCGAGCACCGCCAGGCAGATGGCTGCGGCGGCGCCCACGCGGCCGATCAGCAGGGTGAACACCACCACGTAGACCGCGCCGAGGATGCCGCCCAGCCAGATCCACGGCGGGAAGCGCGCGCCGGGCACCGGGCCGAGCGGCGTGCGCGTGACCAGCAGCCACGCGGCCAGCAGCAGCACGCCGACCAGGAACGACACGAACGCCGTGGCCACCGCGCCGTGCAGGGCCACCGACAGGCGCGCATTGATCAACCCCTGCAGCGGCAGGATCGCGCCGACCAGCACGATCGCCAGCATCGCCAGCCAGGTATTCACGGCGCGGTGCCGCGATGGATCTGCAGGCCGGCCAGCGACTGGCTCACCGGCATCAGCTCGAGGCGGTTGAGGTTGAGGTGCGGCGGCAGGTTCGCGACCCACCACACCTGCTCGGCGATGTCGGCCGCGGTGATCGGTTGCGTGCCGGCGTACAGCGTGTCCGATGCCGCGCGGTCGCCGCCGGTGCGCACCAGGGTGAACTCGGTTTCGGCCAGGCCCGGCTCGACCACCGTCACGCGCACGCCGGTGCCGTGCAGGTCGGAGCGCAGGTTGAGCGAGAACTGGTCGACGAACGCCTTGGTCGCGCCGTACACGTTGCCGCCCGGATACGCGTACAGCCCGGCGATCGAGCCGATGTTGACGATCGTGCCGCGGCGCGCGATGAGCGCGGGCAGCAGGTGGTGGGTCATGGCGACCAGCGCGGTGACGTTGGTGTCGATCATCTGCCGCCACTGGCCGAGGTCGCTGGACTGCGCCGGCGCGGTGCCGAGCGCGAGGCCTGCGTTGTTGACCAGCAGGTCGATGTCGCGGAACGGCGCGGGGATGGCGGCGAGTGCGGCCTGCATGGCGTCCAGGTCGCGGATGTCGAAGGCCGCGGCGTGGATGCGGTCGGCGCCGTGGCGATCGACCAGCGCCTGCAGGCGGTCGGCGCGGCGGCCGGTGGCGATCGCGCGCCAGCCGGCGGTGACGAAGCGTTCGACGATGGCGGCGCCGAAGCCGGCGGTGGCGCCGGTGACCAGCAGGGTTCTGTCCATCGGCGGATTGTAAGCCTCAGCCCTTTGGCGTCGGCCTGGCTGGCTTGCCTGGTGCGGGAGGTGTCTCGGGCGTGGCCGGCTTGTCGCGGCTCGACGACCGGGCTGCGGGCTTGGCCGCCGCGTCGCCCTTCGTGGTTGCTCCGGTCGCTTTCGCAGGCGCCTTGGCCACTGCGCGTTTGCGTGCGGGCGCCGGCTTGGCTGGCACATCCGCGGCGGCCGCGGCCGGCTTGCGCTTGCGACCGGTGGCCGACTTGCCGGCGGTGCGCGATTTGGTGGCGCGATGCTTCTTCAGCATGTCCTCGGCGAGCACGATGTCCTCGGAGAGGATGCCGGCGGCGCGTGCGATCGCGATCCGCGCTTCGGCGCGGTTCTCGTCGGGATTGGCCATCAGCAGTTCGCGGATCGCCTCGCGCAGCGCGGCTTCCGCGTTGCGCTTGAGCTGGATGTCGCTGCCCTGGCGGAACAGCGCCAGCAGCGCGTCCACAACGGGTTTGATGAGTGCGGCTTCGATCGGCATCGCGGATCCTCCAGGGCCTGCACAGCGTGCGCCCTGCCGGTCTCAGCCGCCGCGATCGCGCGCTACTGCGCGCGGATGGCGAGTGCCGGCAGGCCGCCGTTGCCGAGCTTCTGCTTGGCCTCGGCGAGTTCGGACGCAGTGGCGTAGGGCCCCATGCGCACGCGGTACATGGTGCGGCCGTCGATCTGCGCGGGCTCGACGCGCGCGCTGAGGCCCAGCAGCGCGATGCGCGCCTTCAGCGCGTCGGCATCGCCGCTGCTGCCGAACGAGCCCGCCTGGAGGATGTAGCGGACCCCATCGGCGGCGGCGGTCGGTGTGGCGGCGGGGCTGGCCGCGGCCGGGGCAGCCGCGTTGGCGGCGGGCTTCGGCTGCGCGGCGGCGACCGGCGCGGGATCGGCGGCGTCGGGGTTGGGCGCCTGCGCCCGGTCCGGCTGCTGGCCGGCCTTGCGCGCCTGGTCGAGCAGCGCCTGCTGGCGCTGCTGTTCGGCGCGCGCGCTGGCCGCGAGTTCGGCGTCGGTCATGGCGACCTCCTGGCCCGGCAGCAGGGTATAGAAGTCGTACTTCGTCTCCGCCGCCTCGGGCTCCGCCGCGGGCGCGGCACGCCGGCCGGCCGGGGCCGGCGTGTCGGCGGCGACGCTGTCGTCGGCGCCCGAGGTCGCGGGCGCGGGACGTGCGTCGGGATTGGGCCGAGGGCGGAAGAAGCCGTCCTCGCCTTCGGAGCGCAGCAGCTTGGGTGCCGCCATCACCGCCACGATGGTCAGCAGCACGCCGATGATCATCCATGCCCAGCCGGGGAGCGACGCGTTGCCGCCACCGCTGCGACGGGCCTGGGACTTGCCACGCTTGACTGCCACTTACATCGCCTCCGGGGCCTGCACGCCCAGCACGTCGAGTCCGTTCGCCAGCACCTGGCGGGTCGCCAGCGCGAGCGCCAGGCGGCCATCGCGCAGGTCGCCGTCGTCGACCAGGAACTGGTGATCGTTGTAATACGTCTGGAACGCCTGTGCCAGTTCGAGCAGGTACTGCGCCACCAGGTGCGGCTCGAGCAGTTGCCCGGCCACGGCCAGGAGCTCCGGCCAGCGCGAGATCGCGGTGATGAGCGCGTGCGTGGCGGCGCTGTCGAGATCGAGAGGCTGCGCCAGGCCGTTGTCGAGGTTGAACGCCATGCCGCGCTCGTCGAGCTGGCGCAGCAGGCCGCAGATGCGCGCGTGCGAGAGCTGCACGTAGTACACCGGGTTGTCGAGCGACTGGCTGCGGGCCAGGTCGATGTCGAACACCAGCTGCGAGTCCGGCTTGCGCGCCACCAGGAACCAGCGCGTGGCGTCGCGCCCGGCTTCGTCGATCAGGTCGCGCAGCGTGAGGTAGCTGCCGGCGCGCTTGCTCAGCTTCACTTCTTCGCCGCCGCGCATCACGGTGACCATCTGGTGCAGCACGTACTCGGGATAGCCCTGCGGGATGCCGGCATCGAGCGCCTGCAATCCGGCCTTCACCCGCGCGAGCGAACCGTGGTGGTCGGCGCCGAGTTCGGTGATGGCGCGCTCGTAGCCGCGCTGCCACTTGCCGAGGTGGTAGGCGACGTCGGGCACGAAGTAGGTATAGGTGCCGTCGGACTTGCGCATCACGCGGTCCTTGTCGTCACCGAAATCGGTGCTGCGCAGCCACAGCGCGCCGCCGTCCTCGTACGTGTGGCCGGCCGCCACCAGCGCGGCCACGGTCTCCTCGACCTTGCCGTCGGCATACAGCGACGACTCGAGGAAATACACGTCGAAGTCGACGCCGAACGCGGCAAGGTCGCCGTGCTGCTCCTTGCGCAGCCAGGCCACGGCGAAGCGGCGGATGGCGTCGAAGTCGTCGGCGTCGCCGCTGCCGGTGACCACGTGGTCTTCGACATCGACGCTGGCGCGGTCGAGGAAGGCGCGGGCGACGTCGGCGATGTAGTCGCCGCGGTAGCCGGCCTCGGGCCAGCCCGCGTCGTCGGGCGTGAGCCCCTTGGCGCGCGCCTGCACCGAGTGCGCGAGGTTCTCGATCTGCACGCCGGCGTCGTTGTAGTAGTACTCGCGCGCCACCTTCCAGCCGTTGGCGTCGAGCACGCGCGCGATGCAGTCGCCGATCACCGCCGCGCGGCCGTGGCCGACGTGCAGCGGGCCGGTGGGATTGGCCGAGACATATTCCACGCCGGCCACGCGGCCCGCGCCGCTGTCATTCCGGCCGTAGGTGCTGCCTTGCGCATGCACCTCGCGCAGCTGGCGCTGCCAGGCGTCGGGCGCGAGGCGGAAGTTGAGGAAACCCGGGCCGGCGATCTCGACCGCGGCGATATCGCCGCCGGTGGGAATGGCCTCGGCCAGCGCCTGCGCGATCGCGCGCGGATTGCTGCGCGCGGGCTTGGCCAGCACCATCGCCGCGTTGCTCGAGAAGTCGCCGTGCGTGCGGTCCTTGGGCCGCTCGATCACGAATGCGGGCGTGACCAGGTCGGCAGGCAGGGTGCCGCGTTCGCGGAGGATGGCGATGCCCTGGTCGACCAGGGCCTGGAGCTTGGATTTCACGGGGGCGGGCAGCAGGGCAAACGGCCGGCCATTGTACGCGAGCGCCCGGGCGCGGCCGGCCGTGCTTGTGCAGGCCCGGCGCGGCTGCCGCGGGGGGTCAGACCCAGCCGCGCGCCGCCAGCGACACCGGCGCGCCGTCACCGATCACGAAATGGTCGAGCAGGCGCACGTCCACCAGGCGCAAGGCCTGCTTGAGCTGGGAGGTGACCGCGCGGTCGGCGGCACTGGGCTCCGCGCTGCCGCTGGGGTGGTTGTGGCCGACGATTACCGCCGCCGCGTTGTGCGCCAGCGCGCGGCGCACGACCTCGCGCGGGTGCACCTCGGCGCCGTCGACGGTGCCGCGGAACAGCTCCTCGAACGCCAGCGCGCGGTGCCGCGTGTCCAGGAACAGGGCCGCGAACACCTCGCTGGCATGCCCGCGCAGGCGCTGCGCGAAGTAGCGCCCGGCGGCCTGCGGATCGGTGAGCGCCTCGCCGCGCTCCAGGCCCGCAGCCAGGTAGCGCCCGCACAGCTCCAGCGCCGCGGCCAGCTGGCAGGCACTGGCGGGTCCCAGGCCGGGCAGCTTCACCAGCTCGGTGGCCGGCCGCTCCAGCAGCCGGCGCAGCGGGCCGTGGCCCGCCAGCAGCTGGCGCGCGGTGGCCACCGCGTCCAGGCCGCGCACACCGGAGCCGAGGAACAGCGCCAGCAGCTCGGCGTCGGAAAGTACCGCCGCGCCGCGGGCCAGCAGTTTCTCGCGCGGACGCTCGCCGCTGGGCCAGTCGCGGATGTGCATGGGCGTTGCCTCGGAGGATGGTCGTCGGCCGCCGGCGCGGCTGCGGCAGGGGTGGACCGCGGCGGGCAGTGACCGGGGGGTCCGTGCCGACGGCCGACGTGGGGTCATTGCACGCCATCGCGCCCGTTGCCGCCGCCGGCCGGCCATGGTGCTTCGGGTAAGCTGTCCGACCGCTGCCGCGTCAGGACACTCCGAAGGCTGCATGAGCACCGCGACCGCCAATCTCCACGGCCAGCGCATCCTGCTGTGTGTCTGCGGCGGCATCGCCGCCTACAAGGCTGCCGATCTCGTGCGCCGGCTGCGCGACGCCGGCGCCACGGTGCGCGTGGCGATGACCGAAAACGCCGCGCACTTCGTCGGCGCCACCACCTTCCAGGCGCTGTCCGGCGAGACCGTGCGCACCTCGCTGTGGGATCCGGCGGCCGAAGCCGCGATGGGGCATATCGAACTCGCGCGCTGGGCCACCCGCGTGCTGGTGGCGCCGGCGACCGCCAACACCCTCGCCCGGCTTGCACACGGCTTTGCCGACGACCTGGTGACCACGCTGTGCCTGGCCACCACCGCGCCGCTCACGCTGGCGCCGGCCATGAACCATCGCATGTGGCTGCACCCGGCCACGCAGGCCAACATGGCGCTGCTGCGCGAGCGCGGCGCGCAGGTTGTCGGCCCCGCCGATGGGCCGCTGGCCGAAGGCGAATCCGGCCCCGGGCGGATGAGCGAGCCGCTGGAGATCGTCGCCGCGCTGGCGGCCAACGCGTGAGCCCGGCGTCGCTCCGCGGGGTGCGCATCGTGGTCAGCGCCGGCCCGACGTTCGAAGACATCGATCCGGTGCGTTTCATCGGCAACCGCAGCAGCGGAAAGACCGGCTTCGCGATCGCCGCCGAGGCCGCGCGTCGCGGTGCCGATGTCGTGCTGGTGGCCGGCCCGGTGGCGCTCGCGACGCCGGATGGCGTGGCGCGCCTCGACGTGCGCTCCGCCGCGCAGATGCATGCGGCGGTGATGGCCGCGCTGCCGGCCGACGTGTACATCGGTGCCGCGGCGGTGGCGGATTTCACTCCAGCGCGCGTGGCCGCCGGCAAGATCAAGAAGCAGCCCGGCCACGACGGCCTCGTGCTGGAGCTCGAGCGCACCGCCGACATCCTCGCCGACGTCGCCGCGCATGCGGCGCGGCCGCGCCTGGTGGTCGGCTTCGCCGCCGAGACCGATGACGTCGAACGCAACGCGCGCGACAAGCTTGCCCGCAAGCGCGTCGACCTCATCGCCGGCAATCGCGTCGGCGTGGCCGGCAGCGGCTTCGAGGCCGACGACAACACACTGCACCTCTACTGGCCGGGCGGCGAACGCACGCTCGGGCCGGCCCCGAAAATCGACCTCGCCGCATCCCTGCTCGACGTGATCGTCGAGCGGCTCGGATGATCCCGCCACCACGCACCCGCCGCCGACGGAACCCCATGCAGCACACGCTTGAAGTGAAGATCCTCGACCCGCGCATCGGCGATGCGTGGCCGCTGCCGGCGTACGCCACCGACGGCAGCGCCGGCATGGACCTGCGTGCGGTCATCGATGCGCCGCTGCTGCTGGCCGCCGGTGCGAGCGCGCTGGTGCCGAGCGGGATCGCGATCCACATCGCCGACGCGCAGCTGTGTGCGATGGTGTTGCCGCGCTCCGGGCTGGGCCACAAGCACGGGCTGGTGCTGGGCAACGGGACCGGCCTGATCGACGCCGATTACCAGGGGCCGCTGATGGTCAGCCTGTGGAACCGCTCCGGCGATGCCTACACGGTGCAGCCCGGCGACCGCATCGCGCAGCTGGTGCTGGTACCGGTGGTGCGTGCGCAGCTGCAGGTAGTGGATACTTTCGAACACAGCGTGCGCGGTGCCGGCGGCTTCGGCCACACCGGCACGCGCTGACCGGGGAAGGGAAGACGATGTCCGAGAACGAACCGAACAAGGCGCGCGTGCTGCTGGCGCAATCCAGGCCGTGGCTGCCGGCCGCCGCCGTGGTGCTGGTGCTGATCGCGCTGTGGCTGGCGTGGGCCGGCTGGCGGCAGACGGTCGATGACGGGCGCCGCAGCGCGCTGTCCAGCAACCGCGACACGGCGGTGCAGCTGACCGCGCGCACCCTCAAGGGTGAGCTCGAGCGGTTGGACGAGCGCATGGCCTCGGCGCCGGTGCAGGCGGCGCTGGCCGCCGGCGACCTGGACGCGGCCGGCGCCGCGCTGGGCCGCGACTGGCCGCACGTCGAACACGTGGAGGTGCTGCCGACCGACCTCGTCGAACCCTATGCCGGTCTCGCCGACGGAGGCTACGGCCGCGTCGCGGTGGCCGAGGCCGCATTGTCCGAGGGCAAGCCGGTGCTGTGGATCGTGCGTGACGGTGACGGCGCCCGCGTGGCGCTGGCAGCGCCCGCCCGTGCCGGAGACGCGGTGGTCGGCGTGGCCTACGTGCGCCTGCCGCTGGCGCGTGCCACCGCCGGCCTGGAGTCGGTGGAGGTGCCGGCGTCGACGTACCTCGCCCTGCGCCAGGGTGGCTTCAATCTCGTCGAGCGTGGCGATGCCGCCTACGCCGAGGCCGCCGAGCGCATGGCCGTGCCGGTGCCCGGTACCGGCCTGCGCATCGCCGCCGGCGTGCCGGCGCGCGCGACCACGCCGTTCGGGCTGTCCGCGATCCCGGCATTCGTGGTCGCCACGCTGTTGCTGCTGCTGGCCTATCTCACCTGGCGCCTGCCAGCGCGGATCAGCGATCCACGCGTGGTCGACCACGACGATGCACCGACGCTCGAACAGGCGCTGGTGGCCGAGCCCGGTGCCGTCGATGCCGGCGTCCCCGATGGCGCCGCACGCATCGCGGTGCGCGACGCGCCGAAGGCGGCGCCGGTGATGATCGACCCGGGCATCTTCCGCGCCTACGACATCCGCGGCATCGTCGGCCAGTCGCTGGATATCGGCGTGGCCGAGCTCATCGGCCATTCGATCGGCTCGCTGATGCACGACAAGGGTCTGAAGGACATCGTGATCGGCCGTGACGGCCGCCTCTCCGGTCCGGACATGGTGGCGGGCCTGACCGCCGGCCTGCGCAAGGCGGGGCGCGAGGTGATCGACATCGGCATGGCGCCGACGCCGGTGGTGTACTTCGGTGCCTACCACCTGCGCACCGGCTGCTGCGTGTCGATCACCGGCAGCCACAACCCGCCGGACTACAACGGCTTCAAGATCGTGATCGGAGGCGAGACCCTGTACGGCGATGCCATCACCGACCTCCATGCGCGCATCGCCGACGACCGCCTGCACACCGCGGCACAGCCGGGTGGCGTGACCGAACGCGACATTTCCGACGACTACGTCGAGCGCATCGCGTCCGACGTGCAGGTGGACCGCCCGATCAAGGTGGTGGTGGATGCCGGCAACGGCGTGGCTGGCGAGATCGGCCCGCGAGTGCTGGAAGCGATCGGCGCGACCGTGGAGCCGCTGTACTGCGAGATCGACGGCACCTTCCCCAACCACCATCCGGATCCGAGCGAGCCGCACAACCTGGTCGACCTGATCGACATGGTGAAGCGCTTCGACGCCGACCTCGGCATCGCCTTCGACGGCGACGGCGACCGCCTGGGCGTGGTGACGCGCGAGGGCGACAACATCTTCGCCGACCGCCTGCTGATGCTGTTCGCCGCCGACGTGCTGGAACGCAACCCGGGCGCGGTGATCGTGTACGACGTGAAGTGCACCGGCCGCCTGCAGAGCCACATCCTGCGCCACGGCGGCAGCCCGCTGATGTGGAAGACCGGGCATTCGCTGATCAAGGCGAAGATGCGCGAGACCGAGGCGGAGCTGGCCGGCGAGATGAGCGGGCACTTCTTCTTCGGCGAGCGCTGGTACGGCTTCGACGACGGCATCTACGCCGCGGCGCGCCTGCTCGAGATCCTGGCCGCGCGCCCGGAAACGCCGAGCGAGGTGCTCAACGCACTGCCGACCGGCATCGCCACGGCCGAGATCAAGGTCGATGCGCCGCATGGCAACCCGCACGCGTTCGTCGAGCGGTTCGTGGCCGAGGCGCGGTTCGAGGGCGGTGCGCGGCCCTCGACCATCGACGGCCTGCGCGTGGACTGGGCGGATGGCTGGGGCCTGGTGCGCGCATCCAACACCACGCCGGTGCTGGTGCTGCGCTTCGACGCCGACAGCGAAGAGGCCCTGCACCGCATCCGCGAGGACTTCCGTGCGCAGCTGCTGGCGATCGACCCGGACCTGCCGCTTCCGTTCTGATCGCGACGCCTTCCCCCGCAACGCGGGGGAAGGTCAACCGCCCTTCATCGCCCGGTAGCGGCCCAGCGCGTCGTCGAGGTCGCTGCCCAGCGACGCGCGGTCGGCCAGCTGCTTCACCTGGGTGGCCTGCTGGCGCAGCAGGTCGGCGTGCTGGGTCTGGATGCTCTCGGCCAGCACCTTGCCCACGGGCTTGGCATGCAGTTCGAGCTCGGCGGCCTGGCGGAGCAGGTTGAGCAGGCTCTGTCGCAGGTTGGTCATGCCCAGCTGCGAGGTCTTCAGCGCCTCCTCCACCAGGATGATGCGCTCGCCGTAGGCGCGGCGCAGGTCGTCTTCGGTGGCATACGACTCGACCATGGCGAGGTCGCGCCGCTGGCGCGCGGCCTCGGCCTCTGCGTCATCGGCCGCCTGCCGCGCGGCGGCCGCGGCGGCCGCGCGTTCGTCGGGCTCGAGCGCACGCGGCACGGCGCCGGTGCGCAGGCCGCTGCGGGCGTTGATCTCGGTGCGGGCGCGGTCGAGGGCGCTGGTTGGCAGCGTGTCGCCGCAGACCTGCACGCCTCCTTCGTCCCAGCAGTACAGTTTCTTGTCAGCGCCCGTGGGAGCGGCCTTTTTTTGCGCGGCGGTGGCCAGCGGCAGCAGCGCGAGCAGCGCTGCGGCAAGGCATGTGGTGGTGGTCTTCATCGTGTCCGTCCCCCCGGTCGGCCGAATCAGGTGGTCGCGCTGCCGTAGCGCGCGCGGTAGGCCAGCAGGCGCCCGCGTTCGGCTGACAGTTTCGCGTTTTCGCCGGTGAACGCAAGCAGGTCCGCGAAGCCGGCGATGGCGACCACCGGCACACTTTCGTTGGCGGCGACCAGCTCGGCCGCTGAGCGCCGGTCGCCGGATTCGTCGAGGACCTCTTGGCGGTCCAGGGCGATGGCCACGCCGACCGGGGTGCCGCCGCCGGCGCGGATCAGCGCCAACGCCTCGCGCACCGCGGTGCCGGCGGTGAGCACGTCGTCGACCACCAGCACGCGCTTGCCGTCGAGCGCCGCGCCGACCAGGGTCCCGCCCTCGCCGTGGTCCTTGGCTTCCTTGCGGTTGTAGGCCAGCGGCAGGTCGCGGCCGCGGCGGGCGTACTCGCAGGCCAGCGCGGTGGCCAACGGGATTCCCTTGTATGCGGGGCCGAACAGCAGGTCGAAGTCGATCCCCGCGGCGTCGATGGCATCGGCATAGCAGCCGGCCAGCGTCGCCAATGCCGTGCCGCTGTCGAAGCGCCCGGCATTGAAGAAATACGGGCTCACCCGCCCGGACTTCAGCGTGAACCCGCCGAAGCGCAGGGCATCGGCGTCGAGCGCCAGCTGCAGGAACCGGGAGCGGTGGTCGGACATGGCGTGGCGGGAGCGATCGCGACGGGAATGCCATGGTAACAACCCGCACGGCGCCGACGATGCGGCCGGCGGTGCGCTAACCTTGCGCGGCGGCGGGCCTGGTCCCGCCGCATCCGTCATCCGCACCGGCACGCCATGCGCATCATCAGTTTCAACGCCAACGGCCTGCGTTCGGCCGCCAGGAAAGGCTTCTTCGAGTGGTTCGCCGCACAGGACGCCGACGTCCTCTGCGTGCAGGAGACCAAGGCCCAGGAGCACCAGCTCGCCGGTCCGGAGTTCCTGCCGCCCGGCTACAAGGCCTGGTTCCGCGACGCGACCACGAAGAAGGGCTACAGCGGCGTGGCCATCTACAGCCGCCAGGAGCCCGACGAAGTGCGCACCGCGCTCGGCTGGGCGCCGTTCGACGACGAAGGCCGCTACATCGAGGCGCGTTTCGGCAACCTCAGCGTGGTGTCGTTCTACATTCCGTCGGGGTCGTCCGGCGAGCTGCGCCAGGGCTTCAAGTTCGAGGTCATGGACTGGCTCAAACCGATCCTCGACGAATGGCTGGCCAGCGGCCGCGACTACGTGCTGTGCGGCGACTGGAACATCGTGCGCAGCCGCAACGACATCAGGAACTGGACCAGCAACCAGAAGAACTCGGGGTGCCTGCCGCCCGAGCGCGCGTGGCTCAACGGCATGGTGGCCGACGCCTGCGGCGACGGCCTCTGCGAGGCGCCGGCGAACGGCTGGCGCGACGCCCTGCGCGTGCTGCGGCCCGAAGAGGCCGAATACACCTGGTGGAGCAACCGCGGCGCGGCGCGCGCCAACAACGTCGGCTGGCGCATCGACTACCAGTTCGTGACGCCCGCGCTGGCCGGGCGCGTCGCCGCCTGCAGCGTGCATGCCGAGCCGCGCTTCTCCGACCATGCGCCGCTGATCGTGGACTACCGCGCATGAGCACCGCGGCCGCGGACACGCCCGCCGCCGGCACGACCAAGCCTTCGATCTGGCGTGCGTTCGCGCAGCCGTCGGCGTGGACGATGTTCTTCTTCGGCTTCGCATCCGGGCTGCCGTTCCTGCTGGTGGCCGGCACGCTGGCGTACTGGCTGCGCGAGGGCGGCATCGAGCTGCGCGAGATCACCATGATCGCCAGCGCCGGCATGGCCTACTCGTTCAAGTTCCTGTGGGCGCCGCTGGTCGACCGCTGGCGGCTGCCGCTGCTCGGCCGCCTTGGCCAGCGCCGCGGCTGGCTGCTGCTGGCGATGCTGCTGGTGATGGTGGGCCTGGTGGCGATGTCGGTGTTCACGCCCGAGCGGCTGGCGCCGTTCGTGGCGCTGACCCTGGCGGTGGCGCTCGCCGGCGCCACGCTCGACATCGCCGTGGACGCGTACCGCGTCGAGATCGCGCCGCCGTCGCAGCAGGGCGCGCTGGTGGCGACCTATTCGCTGGGCTACCGCATCGCGCTGATCGTCACCGGTGCACTGGCGCTGGTGCTGGCCGACCACACCATCTGGCCGAACGTGTACCGCGCGATGGCCGCCTGCATGCTGGTTCCGGTGGTGGCCTGCCTGCTGGCGCCCGAGCCCGAGGTGCTGCGCGCGCGCACCCATGGCTGGGCGGCCGGCCTGCGCGAGGGCGTGGTGGAGCCGTTCGCGGATTTCTTCCGCCGCTTCGGCGGCCGCATCGGCGTGGTGCTGCTGCTGTTCATCCTGTCGATGAAGATCTCCGACCAGGCGCTGATCGGCGGCATCATCGGGCCGTTCTACCTCGACCAGGGCTTCAGCAAGACCGAGATCGCCGCGGTCACCAAGGTCTACGGCATCTGGATCGGCATCGTCGGAGTGTTCCTCGGCGGCGTGGCGGTCGCGCGCTGGGGCGTGCAGTGGCCGCTGCTGGTGGCGATCGTGCTCGGCGCGGCCAGCAACCTGCTGTACCTGGCGCTGATCGGCGCCAACGGCGACATCGGCATGCTGACCCTGGTGATCTCCGGCGAAAACCTGGCGCAGGGCTTCCTGGGCACCGCGGCGGTGGCGTACCTGTCGGCGCTGGTCAACCAGCGCTACACGGCCACCCAGTACGCGCTGTTCTCGTCGCTGATCATGCTGCCCGGCAAGGTGCTGGGCTTCTACGCCGGCGCGATCGTGGAAGCCAACGAAGGCTATGGCGCGTACTTCGTGCTGTCGGCGGTGCTGGCGCTGCCGGCGGTGGGCCTGTTCTTCTGGCTGCGCCGGCGCGTGCCGCTGGCCGCGGCCGACGACCGGCTCGCGGCGGACGCTGCCGCGCAATGAGCGGCCGCACGGCCGGCGCTTGCGGCGGTCCGCGCAAGCGGGTATCACAATGGCGCCGCGCCGAAACGCAGGCCGCAGGATCCAGGCCATGAAAGACATCGTGCTCAAGGACATCGACGAGATCCTCCTCGACCGCATCAGCCGTGTCGCCGATCGCCGAGGCTGGACGCTGTCGCGCACCCTGCTGCACCTGCTGGAGCAGGGGCTGTTCGCGATCGAGGGCGACGGCAAGCTGTCCTTCGACAACTCCGAGGCGGACGTGCTGCAGCAGGCGATCGCGGCGCTGGAGGGCGTGCCCGACGGGGTGTATTCGCTGATCGGACAGTTGCCGCCGGATGCCGGCGGCCAGGCGCCGGACCCCGGGCGGAGCGACTAGCCGGGCGCACGCGATACCGGCACCGGGCGGCGCGCGCGCGGCGCTTCGCTACACTCGCCGCACAGGGGATGGCGCGACGGTCCTGCACCCGCAGGTGCCGGCGGCATGCCCTGCCGGGGAGCGCGAATGGCGATTGTCAGGCAGGGAGCGAGCCGCGCCCCGCGCGGAACGCGGCGTCACGGCATGCGCGTGCTCCTGGGCTGCGTACTGGCGGCGGCTTCGGCAGGTGCGTTGGCGGCAACCTGCGCCGACATCGAAGCCGAGGCGCTCGTGGTGGCGGAAGCCCGTGACTCCGATCCCGCCCAGGGCGTCGCACGCGGCCAGGCGCTGCTGGCCGACGTGCAGGCGATGTCGCCGCCGTGTCCCGCCGGCGAAGCCATGCTGCTCGGGGGCATCGCGAGCAACCTGCACATCCTCGGGCGCAACCACGACGCCGTCCGCGACTACCGGCAGGCGATCGCCATGCTCGGAAGCGGGACGCCGGCGCAGCTCGCGTTCCTGCATCGCGGGCTCTCCGTGGCGCTGGTGGAACTGGAGTCCTACGGGCCGGCACTCGAGCACGCCCTGGTCGCGCTGGAGGCCAGCGACGTCGCCGCCGACACGATCGGCTCGGCCAAGACCGCCGGCAACATCGGCAACCTCTACAACAGCATCGGCGAACTGGACCTGGCGCGCGATTACCACGGCCGCTCGCTGGCCGGGTTCGAGGCGACCGGCTTCAAGCCGGGGATCGCCGGCACCCTGGTCAACCTCGGTTCGGTTGCGGCCAAGGCGGGGTTGAAGGCGCTGGAGGCAAACGACGCCGACCGCGCCCGCGAGCAGCACCTGCTGCTGCGCGGCTACAACGAGCGCGCGCGCGGGATCTTCGCGGAGCTGGGCAACCTGCGCGGGGTGGCGTACGCCGACAGCAACATCGGTCTCGCGCTGGACCGCCTTGGCCAGCCGAAGGCCGCGCTGTCCCACCACACCGCGTCGCTCGCGGCACGCCGCAAGCTCGGGGACCTGTACGGCACCATCAATTCGCTGCTCAGCATCGCGTCGGCGCAGGCGCACTCCGGTCGAGGCGACGCGGCGGCAACCACGCTCGACGAGGTCGAGGCACTCATCCCCGAGGACGCCTTCAACCTGAAGAAGGAAGTCGCCGCGCAGCGCGTCCTGCTCGGCGAGGCGCGTGGCGACTTCCGCGCCGCGCTGGCGGCGCAGCGCGAGTTCAGCCGGCTGGCGGCGCTCGCCGCCGATGCCGACCAGCGCAGCGCCATCGCCGCGCTGCAGGACAGGTTCGACAGCACGCAGGCGGCGCGGGAGATCGAATCGCTGCGAAATGATGCCGAGCTGTCCGCGCTCCAGCTGCGCCGGCAGCGCCAGGTGAGCCAGCTCGGCATCCTTGCCGCCGTGCTCGCCACCGGCCTGCTGCTGCTGCTGTGGAGCCGGTTGCGGATCGGCATCTCCAGCTCACGCCAGCTGTCGGTCGCCGCGCGCACCGACTACCTGACGGCGTTGCCGAACCGTCGCCACCTCCTGGAGCTGATGCAGGTCGAGGTGCACCGCGTGGAGCGCGGAGGCAGCACGTTCTGCCTGGTGATGGCCGACCTCGACGACTTCAAGGCCATCAACGACCGCCACGGCCATGACGCCGGCGATACCGTGCTGCGCGAGGTCGCGCGCAGGCTGCGCGACGCCGTGCGCAAGCAGGACTCGATCGCGCGCTGGGGTGGCGAGGAGTTCCTGCTGCTGTTGCCGGATTCGCGCGCGGCTGGTGCCGCGTCCCTGGCGGACAAGCTCCGCCAGCGCGTGTCGGCGGAGCCGATCCTGGTCGGCCCGCAGGACACGCCGGTCTCGATCACGCTCACCATGGGCTACAGCGAGTACCGCCCGGGCACCCTGCTCGACGCCTGCATCAAGGCGGCGGATACCGCGTTGTTCGAGGGCAAGCGCAAGGGCAAGGACCGGGTGATGGCATCGCCTGCAAGCGGCAAGGACCCGGATATCGACCCGGCGCTGCCGGTCGCCGAGACAGCGGGTTAGGCGCGCGCCACCGGCGCGGCCTGCGCTCAGGCGCGGTGGATCGCGCCCAGGATCCGCGGCCCCGCCGCGCCGGTGACGCTGGCGAGGTTGCCGGGGCGGCCGGCGAGGGTTTCGCGCGCCAGCCAGGCGAACGCCATGGCCTCGATCGCATCCGGGTCCAGCCCGTGCGCCGCGGTGGTTTCCACGCGCATGTCCGGCAGTTCCGCGGCCAGCGCCGCCATCAGGATGGCGTTGTGCACGCCGCCGCCGCAGGCGATGACGCGCGCGGTGCCGGGCTGCTGCACCCGCAGCGCGTCGGACACGGTGCGCACGGTCAGCGCGAGCAGGGTGGCCTGCACGTCGGCGGCTGTGGCGTCGGTGGCGAGCTGCGCGTCCAGCCAGCCGAGGTGGAACTGGTCGCGGCCGGTGGACTTCGGCGGTGGCAGCGTGAACCACGGCTCGGCCAGCAGCCGCGCAAGCAAGGCGCCGTCGACCTGGCCACTGGCGGCGAACGTGCCTCCGCGATCGTAGGCTTCCCCGATGTGGCGCAGGCACCACGCGTCCATCAGGCCGTTCGCCGGCCCGGTGTCGAAGCCGCGCACTGCACCGCTCGCCGGCAGCAGGGTCAGGTTGGCGATGCCGCCCAGGTTGAGCACCGCGCGCGACTCTGCAGCGGAGTGCAACAACGCCGCATGGAGTGCCGGCACCAGCGGGGCGCCATGGCCGCCCGCTGCCACGTCACGGCGGCGGAAATCGGCCACGGTGGTGATGCCGGTGCGTTCGGCGATCGTCGCCGCGCAGCCGAGCTGCAGGGTGAAGGGCAGGGCGCCGTGCGGGCGGTGGCGCAGGGTCTGGCCGTGCGAACCGATCGCGGCGACTGTCGCGGGGTCGACGCCGGCATCGGCCAGCGCCTGCAGGGCGGCCGCGGCGAACGCCCGGCCGATGGCGGTGTCGAGCTCGCCGACGTCGTCGAGCGACAGCATCGCGTCCTGCTGGCCCAACGCGACCAGCCGCGCGCGCAGCGCGGGATCCCAGGCGTAGGTGCGGGCAAAGCGCAGCCGCGGCGTCGCCGCTGCGGTGTCGTCATCGAAATCGACCAGCGCCGCGTCGATGCCGTCGGCACTGGTGCCGGAGATCAGGCCGAGGTGGCAGCGGGCGGGCGTCATGTGCGACGGGGCCCGCCAGGCGGCGGGCCGTACCGGCAGGGCTCAGCCCTTGCCGCGGCCCGCGGTGGCGGGCGTGTTGTTGGCGGCCAGCTGCTGGCTGTCGGCGCCAGCCGGGAGCTGCGCGTAAATGATGTCTTCGACGGTGCGGATGCGCGCCAGGGCCGGCCCGGTCTGGGCGCGGAACGCGATCAGTGCGGCGCCCTTGAGCGGCTCCGGCTCGGGCATGGTGTGCTGCAGCGGGTTGCGGTGCACGCCGTTGATGCGGAATTCGTAGTGCAGGTGCGGGCCGGTGGACAGGCCGGTGCTGCCGACGCGGCCGATCACGGTGCCCTGGCTGATGCGCTGGCCCTTCTTGATGTTGCCGAACGACGACATGTGCGCATACAGCGTGGTGTAGCCGCGGCCGTGGTCGAGCACCACCGTGCGGCCGTAGCCGCCCTGCCAGCCCATCGACTGCACGCGGGCGTCGCCGGCGGCCATGATCGGGGTGCCGGTGCTGGCCGCGTAGTCGACGCCCTTGTGCTGGCGGACCTTGCCGGCAATCGGGTGGCGACGCGAGCCGAACTTCGAGGTCAGCCGCGCATACGCGATGGGCATGCGGATGAAGCTCTTCTTCAGCGGCCGGCCTTCGCCGTTGTAGTAGTCGACCTTGCCGCCCTGCTCGAAGCGGAATGCGGTGAACGCCTTGCCCTTGGCAGTGAACACCGCGGCCTGGACGTCGCCGGTGCGGATCAGCTCGCCCTCGCGGTACACCTGCTCGACGACCACGCTGAAGCGGTCGTTCTGGGTGACGTCGGAGGTGAAGTCGATGTCGTACTTGAAGATCTCGTCGGTCAGCTTGTTGATGCTCGCACCCGACAGCCCGAGCTTGCGCGCCGAGTGGAACAGCGACTTGCCGACCTTGCCGCTGATCACCGCGGTGCGGATCTCGACCGGGCGTTCAATGACCTTTTCAGTGACCTTGTCATCGGCCAGCGCCAGTTCGATGCGCTGGGTCTCGCCGCGGTCGTAGCGCAGCGTGCGCAGCGTGGCCCGCTTGCCGTTGGCGTCGACCGGCGCGAATTCGAAGCCCAGCTCCATGCCCGGCTTGAGGCGGGTCAGCGCCTGGCGCGCACCCGGATGTTCGAGCAGGCGGTGCATGGTGGTGGCGGGGACGCCCATGCGCTCGAAGATCGTGCCCAGGGTTTCGCCCTTGCCGACCACGGCCAACTGCCAGTCGGCCGCGGATGCCTGCGGCTGCGCCGGTCGTGACCGCACCGGAAGCGAGAGCGACATCGTGGTAACAGGTGTAGCGCTTGGCGCATCCAGTGCCGTCGAGATGCCCGGCACCAGCGCGATCATCAGTGCGCCTGCGGTGGCCAGCAGGCTCGAATGCGCCCACTGGCGTCGGGTCCAGCGTCGGTTGCCGGCATCGTCGGCGGGGCCTGAAAGCCCGGCAGCCGAGGAGGCGATCGCCTGGCGCGCGACTTCGCGCAGGTTGCCAAGCCGGACACGACGGTGGTGCTGCCGTGAGTCGGAGGATTCGGGCAATGTCATCGAATCGGACTCCCGGCCCGCGTGACGAACGCGTCACCGGGGCACGATAATCACGCGAAGAGGATGCGTCAAATGCTTGATGCATCAGGAGTTTCCTTCAGCGTATGATTTAACTCCGCGTTAACAAGATTTCACATACGGCGTCACGTTTTTGAATGCGTGGTGCCTTTTTGGACCTGAATCGTGACCGAAACCGCCCACCAGAACGCCCTCGACCTCATCGCCCGCGGCGCCGACGAGATCCTCAAGCGCGACGAACTTGCCGCGCGCCTCGCACTCGGTCGTCCACTGCGCATCAAGGCCGGTTTCGATCCCACTGCACCGGACCTGCATATCGGCCACACCGTGCTGCTCAACAAGATGCGCCAGTTCCAGGACCTCGGGCACACGGTGATCTTCCTGATCGGCGACTTCACCGGGATGATCGGTGACCCGTCGGGCAAGAGCGCCACGCGCAAGCCGCTGACCCGCGAGGATGTCGACGCCAACGCGCTCACCTATTCCGACCAGGTGTTCAAGGTGCTCGACCGCGAACGCACCGAGCTGCGCTTCAACAGCGAGTGGTTCGGCGCGATGGGCGCGGCCGACATGATCCGCCTGGCCGGGCAGCTGACCGTGGCGCGCATGCTCGAGCGCGACGACTTCGCCAAGCGCTATGGCGCGCAGCAGCCGATCGCCATCCACGAGTTCCTGTATCCGCTGGTGCAGGGTTACGACTCGGTGGCGCTGAAGGCCGACGTGGAACTCGGTGGCACCGACCAGAAGTTCAACCTGTTGATGGGCCGCGGGCTGCAGGAGCATTTCGGGCAGCCGCCGCAGGTGGTGCTGACCATGCCGCTGCTCGAGGGCCTGGACGGCGTCAACAAGATGTCCAAGTCGCTGGGCAACTACATCGGCATCGCCGAGCCGGCGATCGACATCGTCAACAAGACCATGAAGGTCGGCGACGCGCTGATGTGGAAGTGGATCGAGCTGCTGTCGTTCGAGATCGGCGCCGCGGACGCCGGCGCGCTGCGCGCCGACGTGGAGGGCGGCGCGCTCAACCCGCGCGACGTCAAGCTGCGCCTGGCGCGCGAACTGGCGACACGCTTCCACGATGCCGCCGCGGCCGAGACCGCGATCGCCGGCTGGCACGCCGCGGTGACCGGGCAGGGCGACACGTCGCTGCTGCCGCTGCAGGACGTGGCGGTGCCGGCCGAGGGCCTGCGCATCGCCGCGCTGCTCACCGCCGCGGGTATCACCGCCAGCAACTCGGAAGCCAGCCGCAAGCTCAAGGAGCGCGCGGTCAAGGTCGACGGTGAGGTGGTGGAGGACGCGGGCGCGACGTTCGTTCCCGGCTTCGAAGGCGTGCTGCAGGTCGGCAAGCGCAACTTCGCGCGGGTGCGGTTGATCACCGCCGGCTGAGCCGACGGCGGCCGCGCCGCAGGCGCTTGGCCAGCCGCGGCACAGCCCGCAAATGACGACGGCGCCCGAGGGCGCCGTCGTGCATTCAACGCCTGTGCCTGGCGTCAGTTGGCGCGCATCGCATCGCGCGCGGCCTTGAACGCATTGCCTTCGTACCAGGCGGGCCAGCTGCCGTCGTCGGCCAGGGTGCGGCCCACGCCGTACAGCGCTTGCAGGTCCTGGAGCACGCCGTCGAGGTTCCATGCCGCGTCGAACTCGTCGCCCGGCTTGTGGTACGCGACGTCGTTGTAGGCCTTGGCGTGCGCCGCGCCCGCGTCCTTGCCACCCAGCACCAGGTCGTCGCCGCCCTTGGCGTACAGCGCCGGCACGCCGGCCTTGGCGTAGTTGAAGTGGTCGGAGCGGAAGTAGAAGCCGCCGGCCGGGTTGCCTTCGAGCACCTGGGTGCGCTGCTGCGCATCGGTGTAGGTCTTCAGCACGTCTTCCAGCTGCGAGCTGCCCTTGCCCACCACAACCATGTCGTGCGCCGGGCCGGCCACGCTCATGGCATCGAGGTTGATCACGCCCACGGTCTTGGCCAGCGGGAACACCGGGTGCGCGACCTGGTACTTGGAGCCGAGCAGGCCGGATTCCTCCAGCGTGACGGCGATGAAGGCCACGGAACGCTTCGGCTGGCCATCGGCCTTGAACTTCTCCGCGATCTCGATGATGCCGGCCACGCCCGTGGCGTTGTCGACGGCGCCGTTGTAGATCTGGTCACCCTCGCCTTCGTGCTTGCCGAGGTGGTCCCAGTGGGCCATGTAGACGATGGCTTCGTCGGGCGCCTCGCTGCCACGCAGGATGCCCACCACGTTGCGCGACGACTTCTCGCTGGTGGTGCTGGCGAGCTCGAACGACACGCGCGCGTCGAGCGGCACCGCCTTGAAGCCCGGCTTGTTGGCCGCGGCATACAGCGCCTTGAGGTCCTGGCCGGCGCCGGCAAACAGGGTGGTCGCGGCTTCGGCGCTCAGCCAGCCCTGCGCGGGCAGGCGCGGTTCCGGATCGTCCGACGCGCGCAGGTCGAACTGCGGGCCCGACCAGGAGTTCTTCACCACGTCCCAGCCGTAGGAGGCGCCGGCGGTGTCGTGGATGATCAGCGCGGCGGCGCCGCCCTTGCGCGCGGCCTCCTCGAACTTGTAGGTCCAGCGCCCGTAATAGGTCATGCGCTCGCCTTCGAACAGCGCGGCGTCCTTGGCGTGGAAGCCCGGGTCGTTGACCAGGATGACCACGGTCTTGCCCTTGACGTCGAGCCCGGCGTAATCGTTCCAGCCCAGCTCCGGCGCGTCCACGCCGTAGCCCACGAACACCAGCTCGCTGTCGGTCACCGCGACCTTCGGCGCGCCGGTGCGCGTGCCGATCACCATGTCGGTGCCGAACTTGAGCTCGGAGGGCTTGCCGGCCACGTCCATGCGCAGCACGGTGGATTCGTCGGCGGTGGTTTCCAGCATCGGCACGGTCTGGAAGTAGGTGCCGTTGTCGCCACCGGGCTCCAGGCCGATGCGCTCGTACTGCGCCTTGATGTATTCGACGGTCATCTCGCCGCCGGGCGAACCCGGGGCGCGGCCCTCGAACTCGTCGGACGCCATCGTCTTCACCAGTTCGGCGAAGTCGTCCTTGCTCAGGTCGCCGCTGAAGGCATGCGTTGCGACGGTCGCGGCGGGGGCGGCGGCATCGGTGCCGGCGGCGGGCGCCGGGGCGCGGTCGCAGGCGGCGAGCGCGGCCGCGATGGCAAGGCAAAGCACGAGGGGTCTGGTTCGCATCATCGGGTCCTGCGGTAGTGGACCCCCGATTCTATGCGTTCCGCGGCGCGCGGGGGCCGGGTTGGCCGCGGCTCAGTCCGGCTGGCGCGCCGGTGCCGTCGGCGTGGAGAACGGGATCGCGGTGGCACCGGTAATCGTGCCGACGCGCGCGGTGTCGTGCACGTACAGCTGCACCTCGCGCTCGAACAGCAGGTCGCCGTCGACCACCGCGCCGGGGCCGATGACGATGCGCTGCGCGCGCGGGCGCACGCGGACCGGCATCCAGTTGGCGCTGGGCTTGTGCACGCGCAGGTGGCCGCGGACGTGCGAGCGGACGCCGATGGTGACGTCGCCATTGACCGTCTCCACGTTGCCGGCCACTTCCGTCTGCACCAGGCCGAGCGCGCCATTGACGTTCACCAGGTTGCCGCCGACGCGGCTGCCGCGGTCGGCGAAGATGCTGCCGTTCACGGTTTCCACGCCGCGTTCGATGCGCACGCGCTCGCCGAGGCGAATGCTGCCGTTGACCGTCTCCAGGCTGCGTGCACTGCCGTCGTTGCCGACATGGACGCTGCCATTGACGGTTTCCGCGGCGCCGGCCTGCGCGTTGTCGCCGATGCGGACGCTGCCGTTGACGGTTTCCAGGTTGCCGCGGACCTCGCCGGCCGGGACCGAGATCGAACCGTTGACCTTGTCGATGTCCTGGCGGGCGTGGGCGCCGCCCGCGGCAAGCGCCAGCGCGAGGACGGAGGCGAGGATGGTGGTGTGGCGATGCAGGCGCATGGCGGGGCTCGACGACAGGACGGGGACAGCGCCGCGGCGGCGCGATGCGCGGCCTGGAGCTGCCGGACGAGTCTGGCGGATGCGGCGCTACAATCGCATCTGTCCAACGTCACGGGGCCGATCGTCGTGCCTGAATCCGCCATGCCCGCCGTCCGCCGCAAGCCTGTCGTGCTGCTCATCCTTGACGGCTGGGGCCATCGCGAGGATCCGCGCGACAACGCCCTGGCCCTCGCCGACATCCCCAACTGGCGCCGCCTGCACGCGGCCGGGCCGCGCACGCTGGTGCATACCGAAGGCCGCCACGTCGGGTTGCCCGACGGCCAGATGGGCAATTCCGAGGTCGGCCACATGAACATCGGCGCCGGCCGGGTGGTCTACCAGGACCTGACCCGGGTCGACGCCGCGATCGCCGATGGCAGTTTCTTCACCAACGCCGGGCTGCTCGACGCGTGCGCCGCGGTCGCGCCCGGCGGCACCCTGCACGTCCTGGGCCTGCTGTCGCCGGGCGGCGTGCACAGCCACGAGCTGCACGTGCTGGCGATGCTGGACCTCGCCGCGCGCGCCGGCGTGGCCCGCGTCGCGGTGCATGCGTTCACCGACGGGCGCGACATGCCGCCACGTTCCGCCGAACCGAGCCTCCGCGCGCTGCAGGCCGCCTGTGCGCGCCACGGCAATGCACACGTTGCCAGCGTCAGCGGCCGCTATTTCGCGATGGACCGCGACCAGCGCTGGGAGCGCGTGCGCCAGGCTTGGGATGCGATCGTCGAGTCCAGCGCCGCGCATCGCGCGCCCGATGCCGTGGCGGCGCTCGCCGCGGCCTACGCGCGCGGCGAGAACGACGAGTTCGTGCTGCCGACGGTGATCGACGGGGCCGCGCCAATGCGCGACGGCGACGCCGTGGTGTTCATGAATTTCCGCGCCGACCGCGCGCGCCAGCTGACGGCGGCGTTCGTGGCACCCGTGTTCGAAGGTTTCCACGCACGGCGCCCGGCGCTGGCGCGCTTCACCTGCCTGACCGAATACGACGCCAACCTACCCGCGCCGCTGGCGTTCGCGCCGGACGACCTCGCCAACACGCTGGGCCAGGTGCTGGCCGACAACGGCCTCACCCAGCTGCGCATCGCCGAAACCGAGAAGTACGCGCACGTCACGTTCTTCTTCAACGGTGGCCGCGAGGCGCCCTTCCCGGGCGAGGAGCGCATCCTCGTGCCCAGCCCGCGGGTCGCGACCTACGACCTGCAGCCGGAGATGAGCTGCCCGGAGGTCACCGCGCGACTGGTGGAGGCGATCGGCGCGGGGAGCTTCGATGCGGTGGTGTGCAACTTCGCCAACCCGGACATGGTCGGCCACACCGGCGACCTCGCCGCGGCGATCAAGGCGGTCGAGGCCGTGGACTTCGCGTTGGGGCAGGTGGCCGCGGCCGTTGCCGCGCAGGGCGGCGATCTGCTGGTCACCGCCGACCACGGCAACGTGGAGATGATGCGCGACCCGGAAACCGGGCAGCCGCACACCTCGCACACCGTCGGCCCCGTCGACCTGCTCTACGCCGGTAACCGTGCCGGGGCGCAGCTGCGCAGCGGCGGCGCCCTGCGCGACCTGGCGCCGACCATGCTCGACCTGCTGGGCGTCGCGAAGCCGGCGGAGATGACCGGCAGCAGCCTGCTGGCGTGATGCGCATCGCGGCCATCCGCCTGCGGCCCGCGTCGGCGCTGTTGGCACTGCTGCTGGTGCTCGCAGTCGCATCGCCGGCGGCGGCGCAGAGCAGCCGCGACGCGCAGCGCCGCCTGGATACGGTCAAGCGCGAGCTGCGCGACGTGGCCAGCGAGCGCCGCAGGCTGGAAGGCCAGCGCGGCGCCGCCAGTCGCGAGCTGCGCAGCGCCGACGAACGCGTGGCGCGCGTCGCCCGCGAACTGCGCGACACCGAAACCGCGCTGGCGCGGCAGCAGGCCGCGCTTGCCACGCTGGTCACCAGGCGCGACGCGCTGGCCGGCACGCTGTCGGCGCAGCGCAAGGAGCTCGCCGGGTTGCTGCGCGCGGCCTATACGGTGGGCGACCACGCACCGCTGAAGCTGCTGCTGGCGCAGGACGACGTCGCCGCCGCCAACCGCAGCCTCGCCTATCACGGCTACCTGCAGCGTGGACGCAGCGCACGCATCGCCGCGCTGTCGGAGGAGCTGGCCGGACTGGATGCGATGGAACGCGAGATCGCCAGCGAGCGCGCCGCGCTGGATGCCAGCCAGGTGGCGCAGCGTGCACAGGTTGCGGCGCTGGAGCGCGAGCGCGCCAGCCGCGCCGAGTCCGTGGCCGCGCTGGACACACGCTACCGCGACCGCAGCGCCAAGGAGAAGGCACTGGGTGCCGACGCCAAATCGCTGGAACGCCTGCTGGCCCGGCTGCGCGAAGCCGCGCGCCGCGCCGAGGCCGAACGGCGCGCCGCCGCCGCTGCCGCCGCACGCGCCAAGACCGCGACCGCGGAGCCGGGCCGGGCGGGCACGGCCCGCAGCCCGGTGCCATCTGCGCCGAAGGTGAGCGTGGCACGCGCCGCGCCGGTGGCCGTGGGCGGCCTCGGCTGGCCGCTGTCCGGCAGCCTGCTGGCCGGCTACGGCGGGCGCATGCCCGACGGCCGCCGCAGTTCGGGCGTGCTGATCGCCGCCGCGGCCGGGCAGCCGGTGACGGCGGTGGCCGACGGCACCGTGGTGTTCTCGGAGTGGATGACGGGCTACGGGATGATCCTGATCGTCGACCACGGCAACGCCTACATGAGCCTGTACGCCCACAACGACGCGCTGTTGAAGGGGCCCGGTGACCGGGTCAAGCGCGGCGACGCGGTCGCCACCGTCGGCACCTCCGGCGGCCAGGGCCAGCCGGCGCTGTACTTCGAGCTGCGCCGCGACGGCAAGCCGGTCGATCCATCCAGCTGGCTGCAGAAGCGCTGAACGCAGGCACGGACAGGCGCATCATCGTCGCGAACCTGCGACGCTCTGCATGGTCCTATCCCCGAACCCCCACGGAGTCCCGCATGCGCGCATGCCTGTTGACGCTCGCCATCGCCAGCCTGCTGGCCCTGCCTGTGCATGCGCAGGAGCAGGAGCAGGAACCGCCGCAGGAAACGGTGCCGTCCACGGAGATCGAGGCATCGGAGGCGTCGAAGGATGCGGAAGCCGAAGCCGAAGTACCCGCCAGCGCGGTGCCGCTGGCCGAGATCAGCCGCTACGTGCTGGTGTTCAATGCCGTGCGCGGCGGCTACGTCGACCCGGTCGATGACCGCGAGTTGATGCAGTCCGCGATCCGCGGCCTGCTGCTCGACCTGGACCCGCACAGCGCCTACCTCGAACGCAGCGATGCCGAGGCGTTCGACGAAAACACCAGCGGCGCCTACGAGGGGATCGGCGTCGAGGTCATGCAGCTGCCCGACGGCAGCATGCGCGTGGTCGCGCCGATGGACGGCACGCCGGCACAGCGCGCCGGGATCCGCTCGGGCGACGTGATCACCGCCGTCGATGGCGTCCCGCTGACGCCGGCCAGCCACGACCGGCGCGGCCCGCTGCGCGGACCGCCGGGCACCGAAGTCAGCATCACGCTGCTGCGCGAAGGCCAGGCCGAACCGCTGGAACTCAAGCTGCGCCGCGAGACCATCCGCACCGCCAGCGTGCGCGGCAGCATCCGCGAGCCCGGGCTCGGCTATGTGCGCGTCTCCGTGTTCCAGGCCGATACCGCGGCCTCGTTCGCGGACACCCTCGACCGCCTGCACGCGGAAGCCGGCACCCAGGGCCTGCGTGGCCTGGTGATCGACCTGCGCAGCAATCCCGGCGGCCTGCTGACCTCGGCCGTGCAGATCGCCGACGAACTGCTGGAGCGCGGCGGCATCGTCAGCACCCGTGGCCGCATCACCGCCGGCGACACCGCGTTCAACGCCACGGCTGGCGACCGCATGCGCGGGCGGCCGGTGGTGGTGCTGGTGGACGCCGGTTCCGCGAGCGCGTCGGAAGTGCTGGCGGGCGCGCTGCAGGACAACGCGCGCGCCTGCATCGTCGGCAGCCGCAGCTTCGGCAAGGGCTCGGTGCAGACCGTCTTGCCGCTGTCCAATGGCGACGCGGTCAAGCTGACCACCGCGCGCTACTACACACCCAGCGGCACCTCGATCCAGGCACGCGGCATCGAGCCGGATGTGGTGCTGCAGCCCGAAGGCGGTGCCGCGCCCAGCGGTTTCGTCGAAGCGCTGCTGCCCGGGCACCTCGAGGCGGACGGCGAGGGCGTCGCCGGCAGCCGCGCCGGGGACGTGCTCGAGGGCGAAGCGCCGGTGACGTCGGCGTTCGCCACCCTGCGCGCGATCGTCGCCGGCGGCACCTGCGCCGCGCCGGCTCAGTAGCCCTTGCGCCGTCGCAGCCGGCGCGCGATCGCGCGCCGCGAGAACAGCGCGAACACCACGCCGAACGCAAACCCGGCGATGTGCGCCGACCACGCCACCGTGCCGAACGCCGGGCCGATGTAGGCGAACACGACCTGCAGCAGGGCCCAGATGCCGATCAGCAGCGGGGCAGGCGCGCGCACGAATTCCAGGAACAGCCCGAGCGGCAGCACCACCCCCAGGTGGGCGCGCGGAAACAGCGCCAGGTAGGCACCGATCAGCGCCGAGACCGCGCCGCTGGCGCCGATGACCAGCTGGTCGGGCGCGCCGATGGCCAGCACCGTCACCAGGTTGGCGAACGCGCCGCCGATCAGGAACAGCAGCAGGAAGCGCCAGGGGCCCATCACCCGCTCCGCAGGCAGCCCGAAGATCAGCAGGAACACCAGGTTGCCCAGCAGGTGCGCCCAGTCGGCGTGGACGAACAGCGCACTCAGCAAGCGCAGCCAGCGCTCCGCGTCCGACCAGGAGGCGAGCAGGTCGGCGGGCGCCAGGCCGCCGCTGAGCGCGCCCCAGCGCGCCATCAGCTGCTGCTCGACCGATTCGGGCCGCGTGCTGGCCCACAGGTAGACCGCCCACAACGCCACGGACAGCAGCGGCGTGGCCCAGCGCCGGGATGGATGTGAGCGCGTCGGAATGGAAACGAACATGTGCGCTGCGGGATCCGGGTTGGGCGGGGCACAAGATACCCGTTCAGACACGTGATGCCGATGCGGACCGCCAACCACACGCCACGGTATAGTGCGCCGCGTCGTGTTCGCAGCGGGCGCGATGTCGCAACCATCCGTCAGGAGTATTTCAAGCAATGGCTATCCCCCACACGTTCAGGGCTTCGGCCCTCGCGCTCGGCGTCCTCGGCGCGCTGGCATTCGCGCCCGCGCAGGCCTCCGGCTTCCAGCTCAAGGAAAACAGCGTCAAGGGCCTCGGCTCCGCGTTCGCCGGCTCCGGCGTCAACCCGGGCGACGCTTCGGTCGTGGTCAACAACCCCGCCACGATGACGCAGTTCGAAGGCACTACCGTGCAGGCCGACCTGTCGGTCATCGACCTGAGCTACCGCTTTGAAGGTTCGGGCACCGACGCGCTCGGCCGTCCGCTGACCGGCGGCGACGGCGGCGAAGCCGGCGACGTGACCCCGATCCCGGCGTTCTCGGTGATCCACAAGCTCGACAACGGCCTGGCGTTTGGCGCCATGGTCAGCGCGCCGTTCGGCCTCAAGACCGAGTACGACCACGACTGGCAGGGCCGCTACTTCGCCGACACCTCCGACGTGAAGATCGTCAACCTGACCTTCTCCGCGGCGCTCGACGTCACCGACCGCATGTCGGTCGGCATCGGCGCGGTGTACTCGAAGGCCGACGTGACCCTGTCCAAGGCCGTCGACTTCGGCACCCTGCTGTTCTCCAACCCGGCCACCCGCCCGCTGCCGTTCGCGCTCCCGCAGGCCCGTGACGGCCACGCCGAGATCGAGGGCGACGACACCGGCTTCGGCTGGCTCGCCGGCGTCAACCTGCGCCCGACCGACCGCCTCTCGCTCGGCGTGAGCTACCAGTCCGAGATCGACTACGAGCTGCGCGGCACCGCCGACTGGACCGTGCCGGGCGACGTGCGCACCGTGTTCAACAGCAATCCGATCACCGCACAGCTGTTCCAGGACGGCGGTGCCGGCGCCAAGCTGACCACGCCGTCCACCCTGGCCGTCGTTGCCCGCTACGACTTCACCGACCGCTTCGCGATGATGGCCAACTGGACCGAGACCGGCTGGTCGTCGCTGCGCGAGGTGCGCGTCGAGTTCGATCGCGCCGATCCGGATTCGGTCGAGCCCTTCGAGTGGAAGGACACGGCGTTCGCGTCGCTGGGCGCCGAGTACAAGCTCAATGACGCCTGGACCCTGCGTGGCGGCGTCGCGCACGACGAGACCCCGACCAGCATCGAGCACCGCACCCCGCGCCTGCCCGATGCCAACCGCAACTGGTATTCGATCGGCGCCAGCTGGAAGGTCAGCGATGCGATGGACGTGGACTTCGCGTTCACCCATCTGAAGCCGAAGGACCCGAAGGTCGACATCACCAGCGGCGGCAGCACCATCACCGGCCCCTACGCCGGCGACGCCAACCTGTTCGGCGTTTCGGCGCAATACCGCTTCTGATCGCAGTGCAATGTGTTGCATGAAGGGCCCCGAAAGGGGCCCTTTTTTATTGTTGTTCCCGATCCCGCGCCCGGGCCTAGTCGGGTATCAGCACGAGGCCGTTGGCGGAGTGGACCGCCGCGACGCCCGTGCCAGGCGGCAATGCGCAGCTCACCGTGGTGTAGGGGCCGGCGCCCGGCGTGTTGATCTCATCCCACTTCAGTGCGTAGGGCGAATCGATCTGCGTGCCGGCCGGGACGGCGACCGACTTGGGGATGTACGCGATGGTGAGCCCACCCGCGCCGTAGCTGAAGCTGACGCCAGTGCAGTTGATCGTGGCGGCCGTGGCGGAGCTGTTGACGAAGGTCACCGTGACGCCGAAGTCCGGATCGTTGAGTTCGGCGGCGGTGAATTGCGGCACCGCGCAGGAGACGAACGCGATCGCCGTTCCCTCGTTCTGCAGCGCCAGCGGACGCTTCCGGACCTGGCCCTCGAACGCGGGCAGCGCCGCTTGGCAGACGCCGGGGCCCTGCGCCTTCATGTCCAGGAAGGCGGCCCGTGCGGGGGCCTGTGTCGGCGCAAGCATGGCGGCGAGTGCGGCGCACGCGAGCGCGCCGGTGTGGATCGTTCCCATTCCCCTCTCCCGTGCGCCGCCGGCCGGCGGCGCACCGACTATATCGGGGCAGGGGCGGCGGCTGCCATCACTCGCCCAGGGTCAGCAGCGAGGCGTTGCCGCCGGCCGCGGTGGTGTTCACGGTGACCGTCTTTTCGGTCGCGAAACGCGGCAGGTAGTGGGGGCCACCCGCCTTGGGCCCGGTGCCCGACAGGCCCTGGCCGCCGAACGGCTGCACGCCCACCACGGCGCCGATCTGGTTGCGGTTGACGTAGATGTTGCCCACCCTGGCGCGCGACACGATGCGGTCGATGGTCTCGTCGATGCGCGAATGGATGCCCAGCGTGAGGCCATAGCCGGTGGCGTTGATGGCATCCACCACCGCGTCGAGCTCGTCCGCCTTCCAGCGCAGCACGTGCAACGCGGGGCCGAAGTTTTCCCGGGTGAGCTCGTCGAGCGCGCCGATCTCCCAGGCGCGCGGGGCGAAGAAGGTCCCGTGCGCGGTGTCCTCCGGCAAGTGCGCCGCGGCGATCAGGCGCGCACCGCGCATCTCCACGGCGTGCTCGTCGAGCAGCGCGCGGGCGTCGGCGTCGATCACCGGGCCGACGTCGGTCGAAAGTTGCCCGGGGTCGCCGACCACCAGTTCCGCCATCGCGCCAGCCAGCATGTCGACCACCTTGTCGGCGATGTCGGCCTGCACCAGCAGCACGCGCGCCGCCGAACAGCGCTGTCCGGCGGAGGTGAACGCGGAGCCGAGCGCGTCCTTCACCAGTTGCTCGGGCAGTGCCGACGAGTCGGCGATCAGCGCGTTCTGGCCGCCGGTTTCGGCGATCAGCACGCCGATCGCGGCGTCGCGCGCGGCCAGCGCGCGGTTGATCGCGCGCGCGGTGGCGGTGGAGCCGGTGAACGCCACGCCGGCCACCCGCGGATCCGCGGTCAGCGCCGCGCCGACGGTGGCGCCGTCACCGGGCACCAGCTGCAGCACCGCGGGCGGAACACCCGCCTCGTGCAGCAGCTCGACCGCGGCATGCGCGATCAGGTTGGTCTGTTCGGCCGGCTTGGCGATGACGCTGTTGCCGGCGGCCAGCGCCGCCGCCAGCTGGCCGGCGAAGATCGCCAGCGGGAAGTTCCAGGGGCTGATGCAGACGAACACGCCGCGGCCTTCCAGCTGCAGGGTGTTGCTCTCGCCGGTCGGGCCGGGGAGTGCTTCGGGGGCGAACAGCTTGCGCGCCTCGCCGGCGTAGTAGCGCAGGAAGTCGACCGCTTCGCGCACCTCGGCCACGCCGTCGGGAATGGTCTTGCCGGCCTCGCGCGTGCACAGGGCGATGAACTGCGGCATGCGCTGCTCGAGCAGGGTGGCGGCGTGCTCCAGGATCGCGGCGCGCGAGGCCGCGGGCGTGGCGTTCCAGCCCGGCTGCGCGGCAACCGCATTGGCCAGCGCGCGCTGCACCGTGTCGGCGTCCGCGGCCTGCCAGCGGCCGACGCGTTCGCGACGGTCGGCGGGATTGCTGACCGTGATCCAGGCGCCGCCCGGCGTGGCGCCCGGCACCAGCGGCGCGGCCTGCCAGTCGGCGGTCGCGGCTTGGACCGCGGTGGCGAGTGCACGCAGCTGGTCGTCGTCTGCGAGGTTGATGCCCATGGAGTTGGTCCTTTCGATGCCGTGGCTGCGGTACAGGTCGGCCGGCAGCGGGATGCGCGGGTGCGGAATGGATGCGAAGGCCGACACCACGTCGACCGGGTCGCGGACCAGGTCGTCGATGGCGACCGACTCGTTGGTGATGCGGTTGACGAAACTGGAATTGGCGCCGTTTTCGAGCAGGCGCCGCACCAGGTACGGCAGCAGGTCCTCGTGGCTGCCGACAGGCGCGTACACGCGGCAGGGCACGCCCAGGCGATCGGCGGGGATCACTTCGTCATAGAGGTCGTCACCCATGCCGTGCAGCTTCTGGAACTCGAACGGCCGACTGGCGGCCAGCTGGTGCACCGCGGCGATGGTCTGCGCATTGTGCGTCGCGAACATCGGGTAGACCGCGTCGCCGGCATCGAACAGGCGGCGCGCGTTGGCCAGGTAGCTGACGTCGGTGTTGGGCTTGCGCGTGAACACCGGATAGCCGGCATGGCCCTCGACCTGCGCGCGCTTGACCTCGGCGTCCCAGTACGCGCCCTTGACCAGGCGCACCGGGATGCAGCGCCCGCCGCGGCGCGCGAGCCCGGCGATCCAGTCGATCACGAACGGCGCGCGCTTCTGGTACGCCTGCACCACGATGCCGAAGCCCGCCCAGCCGGCCAGTGACGGATCCAGCCAGGCCGCTTCGATGACGTCCAGCGACAGCTCCAGGCGGTCGGCTTCCTCGGCGTCGATGGTCAGGCCGATGCCGTGGTTGCGCGCGCGCTGCGCCAGGTCCAGCAGGCGCGGCGCGAGCTCGGCCAGCACGCGCGCGCGCTTGGCGTGCTCGTAGCGCGGATGCAGCGCGGACAGCTTGACCGAGATCGACGGCGCGACGATGGCGTCCGCCGGCTGGCCGGCATCGCGGCCGATGGCGTCGATGGCGCTGCGGTAGGCCTCCAGGTAGCGGTCCGCGTCGCGCTGCGTCAGTGCGGCTTCGCCGAGCATGTCGAAGGAGTAGCGGTAGGCGGCGTTGCGGCCCTTGCGCGCACGTGCCAGCGCCTCGCCGATGGTGCGCCCCATCACGAACTGGTGGCCCATGATCCTCATCGCCTGGCGCACCGCCAGGCGGATCACCGGCTCGCCGACGCGGCCCACCAGGCGCTTGAATGCACCGTGCACGTCGCGCTTGGTGTCATCGGCCATGTCGACCAGGTGGCCGGTCAGCATCAGGCCCCAGGTGGATGCGTTGACCAGCACCGAATCGGACTGGCCGACATGGCGCTTCCAGTCGGCTTCGCCGAGCTTGTCGCGGATCAGCCGGTCGGCGGTGTCCTGGTCGGGGATGCGCAACAGCGCTTCGGCCACGCACATCAGCAGCACGCCTTCTTCGCTGCCCAGGTCGTACTGGCGCATGAAGGCTTCGATCGCGCCCTGGTCGCTGGCGCGGCGGCGCACGCGCTGCACCAGGTCGGTGGCGGTCGCGGCGATCGCCACGTTGGCGTCCGCTGGCTGGCGCGCCGCATCGAGCAGGGAGCGGACGCGATCGCTTTCGTCGGCAAGCCAATGGGCGGTGATGGCCGCGCGCAGCGGTGCGGGCGGCGGCGGCAGGGCGCCCAGGGGCAGGTCGGTCACGGCGGGTCGGCGGGTATCGGCGGGAACCTGAGATTCTAGCTGGCCGCGGTGCCGCGCGTGCCCGCCAGCGGACGCTCGCGTCGCTTCAGCTTGCCGGTCAAGGTTGGCGACGGCTACCATCCGCATGATTGCCCGCCCGGTCATCGGGGGTGGCCGGTCCTTGTTCCCCGGAACATCGATCTCCGATCAACCGTTCCAGCTGGCGGCACACGGCCGCAGATCGACGACATTTGGGGTTGCACGCATGATGCAGGCGCGATTCTTGCGGTGGGGTATGGCGGCCTTGGCTTCGGCGCCGATGATGGCGCTGGCGCAGGCGGGCGACGCGAAGCCGTGGCAGCTGAACATGGGCCGGGGCGTGACCGCGACGTCCATCAACGCCTACGACGCGCACATGTTCGCGCTGTGGGTGTGCGTGGTCATCGGCGTGATCGTGTTCGCCGCCATGGCCTATTCGATCTTCGCGTTCCGCAAGTCGAAGGGTGCCGTGGCGTCGCAGATCAGCCACAACACCACGGCCGAGGTCATCTGGACGGTGATCCCGGTGATCCTGCTGGTGATCATGGTCTGGCCGGCCACCACCAAGCTGATCGCGATGTACGACACCCGCGCGTCCGAGATGACGGTCAAGGTCACCGGCTACCAGTGGATGTGGAAGTACGACTACCTCGGCGAGGACGTCTCGATCACCAGCCGCATGGATCGCGAGCATGACCGCATCCGGCAGAGCGGCGAGCGCCCCGACCCGGCCGTCCACCCGTACTACCTGCTCGAGGTCGACAACGAGCTGGTGGTGCCGGTGGACACCAAGATCCGCTTCGTGATCACCGCCGATGACGTCATCCACTCCTGGTGGGTGCCGGCGCTGGGCTGGAAGCAGGACGCCATCCCGGGCATCGTCAACGAAGCCTGGACGCAGATCTCCGAGCCCGGCGTGTACCGCGGCCAGTGCGCCGAGCTGTGCGGCAAGGACCACGGCTTCATGCCGATCGTGGTGCGCGCGGTGCCCAAGGCTGAGTACCAGGACTGGCTGGCGGCCGAGAAGGCCAAGACCGCGCCGGCGCCCGTCGCCGTGCCGGTGCCCACGCCTGAAGTCGCCCCGGACGCCGCTGAGGAAGCCGCGCCCGCCACCGCCCAGACCACTTCCGCCGTCGCCGCACCCGCGGCCGGCTGATCGAACGACTTCACGAGGCAAGGCAGTCCATGGCCACCGATACCGCAACCGTCGCCGTCCACGGCGAGCACCACGACCACAAGCAGGGCTTCGTCGAGCGCTGGTTCTTCTCCACGAACCACAAGGACATCGGCACGCTCTACCTGCTCTTCAGCTTCGTGATGTTCATCATCGGCGCGGCGATGAGCGTGGTGATCCGCCTCGAGCTGGCGGTGCCCGGCCTGCAGCACGTCAACCCGCACTTCTTCAACCAGATGACGTCGATGCACGCGCTGGTGATGATCTTCGGCGGCATCATGCCGGCGTTCGTGGGCCTGGCGAACTGGATGATCCCGCTGCAGATCGGCGCGCCGGACATGGCGCTGCCGCGCATGAACAACTGGTCGTTCTGGATCCTGCCGTTCGCGTTCGCGATGCTGCTGATGACGCTGTTCCTGCCCGGCGGCGGCCCCGCCGGCGGCTGGACGCTGTACCCGCCGCTGTCGCTGCAGGGCGGCTCCAACATGGCGTTCACCATCTTCGCCATCCACATGATGGGCATCAGCTCGATCATGGGCGCGATCAACGTGATCGCCACCGTGCTCAACATGCGCGCGCCCGGCGTCGACCTGCTGAAGATGCCGATCTTCGCCTGGACCTGGTTGATCACCGCGTTCCTGCTGATCGCCGTGATGCCGGTGCTGGCGGGCGCGGTCACGATGCTGCTGACCGACAAGTTCTTCGCGACCTCGTTCTTCAACGCGGCCGGCGGCGGCGACCCGGTGATGTACCAGCACATCTTCTGGTTCTTCGGGCATCCCGAGGTCTACATCATGATCCTGCCGGCGTTCGGCGTGGTCTCCGAGATCATCCCGACCTTCAGCCGCAAGCCGCTGTTCGGCTACCAGGCCATGGTGTACGCCACCGCGGCGATCGCGTTCCTGTCGTTCATCGTCTGGGCGCACCACATGTTCACCGTGGGCATGCCGCTGGGTGGCGAGATCTACTTCATGTTCGCGACCATGCTGATCTCCGTGCCCACGGGCGTGAAGGTCTTCAACTGGGCGAGCACGATGTGGAAGGGGTCGCTGACGTTCGAGGCGCCCATGCTGTGGGCGATCGCGTTCGTGGTCCTGTTCACCATCGGCGGGTTCTCGGGCCTGATGCTGGCCATCGTGCCGGCCGACTTCCAGTACCACGACACCTACTTCGTGGTCGCGCACTTCCACTACGTGCTGGTGACCGGCGCGCTGTTCGGCATCATCGCCGCCGTCTACTACTGGTGGCCCAAGTGGACCGGGCGCATGTACAACCAGGGCTTGGCCAAGTTCCACTTCTGGTGGAGCGTGGTGTTCGCCAACGTGCTGTTCTTCCCGCAGCACTTCCTGGGGCTGGCCGGCATGCCGCGCCGCATCCCGGACTACAACGTGGTGTTCGCGGACTGGAACCTGGTCAGCTCGATCGGCGCGTTCGGCATGTTCATCACGCCGTTCCTGATGTTCGGCATCCTGTACCACTCGCTCAAGCGCGGCGCGATCGCACCGGCCCGCGCCTGGGAAGGCGCGCTGGGCCTGGAGTGGACCGTGCCGTCGCCGGCGCCGCACCACACCTTCCAGACCCCGCCTGTTATCCGCCCGGGCGACCTGGCGCACGGCGATTTCGAGCACCTCGACTACGACGATGCGAGCGCCCACGCCGACAAGGCCCGGCAGAGCAATGTCCGCGAAGCGTGACCCGCAGGCTGGCGATCCGCGCGTGGCGGCACAGCGCCGCCGCGCCATGCGCACCGCGCTGGCGCTCGCGCTGGTCGCGGTGGTCGTGTACGTCGGCTTCATCCTGTCCGGGGTGATCGGGCGATGAGCAAGAAGACCTCCGGCATCGCCAAGATGCTGCTGGCCTCGCTGGCGGCATTCGCGTTCACCTTCTCGCTGGTGCCGCTGTACCGCATTGCCTGTGAAAAGGTGTTCGGCATCCGCCTGGACAACACCGCGGTCGATGCCGGCGCCTATGCCACCGGCGGTGCGGGCGCCGAGGCGCGCGTGGTGACGGTGGAGTTCGACGGCGGCGTGAATTCCAAGCTGCCGTGGTCGTTCCGTCCCAACCAGTTCACCATGCAGGTGCGCGTGGGCGAGCAGTACGAGACCACGTATTACGCGCACAACAACAGCGACCGCACGGTGGTGGGCAGTGCCACGCCGTCCGTCGCGCCGGCGCGCGCGTCGGGCTATTTCGCCAAGACGGAATGCTTCTGCTTCACCGCGCAGACGCTGCACGCCGGCGAGACACGCGACATGCCGGTACGTTTCATCATCGACCCGTCGCTGCCCAAGGACGTCAAGACGATCACGCTGTCCTACACCTTCTTCAAGAACGACGTCCTGACCGCGCGCGAGCAAGTCGCGGGCACGGCGTCGGCCCACGTGCCGCGCGCGGCACCCTGATCAGGCAACAACGGAAACCGACATGGCACAGGCCCACGCCACGCAGCACGACCCCAACGCCTACTTCGTCCCGCACCACAGCAAGTGGCCGCTGTTCGCGTCGGCGGCGTTGTTCGTCACCATGTTCGGCCTGGCGAGCTGGTTCAACGAGGTCGACTGGGGCCGCCCCATGTTCTTCGTCGGCATCGCCGGCCTGGCGGCGATCCTGTTCAAGTGGTTCGCCGACGTGATCCTCGAGTCGGTGTCGGGCTACTACAACAAGCAGGTCGACGGCTCGTTCCGCATGGGGATGGTGTGGTTCATCTTCTCCGAGGTCATGTTCTTCGGCGCCTTCTTCGGCGCGCTGTTCTACGCGCGCATGCTGGTGCAGCCGTGGCTGGGCGGCGCCGGCGACGGCATGATGACCAACGTGCTGCTGTGGGAGGGCTACACACCGGCATGGCCGTCGGCTGGCCCCGGCAATGTCGGTGGCGTGTTCCAGACCATCCCGGCGTGGGGCCTGCCGCTGCTCAATACGCTGATCCTGCTGTCGTCCGGCGTCACGCTCACCATCGCGCACCATGCGCTGAAGGCCGGCCACCGCAAGCCGCTGATGTGGTTCCTCGGCGTCACCGTGCTGCTCGGCTGCCTGTTCCTGTTCTTCCAGGTCGAGGAATACATCCACGCCTACCGTGAGCTCAACCTCACGCTGGGCTCGGGCATCTACGGCTCGACGTTCTTCATGCTGACCGGGTTCCACGGCGCGCACGTCACGCTCGGCACGCTGATGCTGGCGATCATCTGGCTGCGCTGCGCCAGGGGCCACTTCAGCAGGGACGACCATTTCGCGTTCGAGGCCGTGGCCTGGTACTGGCATTTCGTCGACGTGGTCTGGCTGGGCCTGTTCCTGTTCGTCTACGTGCTCTGACCCGGGCACTGCGTGTGTCGGGCCGCGCCTGGCGCGGGCCGACGCAACAAGAAAAGCGACGGCATGCCGTCGCTTTTTCATCTCGCGGCCAGGGCCGCGCGCAGCGGTTCAGCCGTTGATGCCGTGCGGCGTGATCCAGCCCATCCAGATGGCCAGGACCACCAGCAGGATCAGCGCGACCGACAGCGCGATGCGCCTGGTCAGCGCGTTCACCGTACGCTTGGTGGTGCCGCGGTCGACCAGCATGTAGTACAGGCCGGCACCGAGGTTCCACACGATCAGGATCAGGAACGCGATGATCAGCAGGGTTTTGAGGGAATCGCTCATGCTGGCCTCCAGTGGGCCGGGATTGTCGCCGGCATTATCGCAGCCGGTAGGCGCGCCGCGGTGAGCCGCCGCGCGACATGGGCGGTTGTCGGCTGGCTGCTCGCGATCCTGGTGATCGCCGCGTTCTCCATGCTCGGCACCTGGCAGCTGGGGCGCCAGCACGACAAGCAGGCGACGCTCGACGCGGTGGCCGCCACCCTTGCCGCGCGCAATGCGCAACCACTCTCGGTCGCGGCCGACACGGCACGCGCGCAGGGCTATGACTGGGCCAGCGGGCGGGGACATTTCGCCGAGGCGCCGGCCGTCCTCCTCGACAACCAGCAACGCGACGGACGCAGCGGCGTGCGCGCCTACCGCGTGTTCATTCCCGACGCCGGGACGCCGCTGCTGGTCGAGCTGGGCTGGCTGCCGGTGCCCGGTGACCGCAGCATGCCGGAGGTCCCGCGTCCGCATGGCGAGATCGATGTCGCCGGCATGCTGTCGCCGCCGCCCTCGCTCGGCATTGGCGGCACGGCGCTGGCGCCGGCGCCGGGCAACGCCGACGCCCTGGTGGCGGTCGGGCTCGCGCCATCCGGACTGGCCGCGGCGCTCGGCCAGCCGCGGCTCGCCGCGCGCGTCTTGCGCCTCGATCCCGACCTGCCGCTGGGCTACGCCCGCGACCTCGACATGCTCGCCAACACGCTGCCGCCGGAACGCCATCTCGGCTACGCGGTGCAGTGGTTCGCGCTGGCCGCCGCGATGCTGGTCATCGCGCTCATCCTCAGTTTCCGCAGGACCCGCCGATGAACATGCCCGCTCCCGACCACCCCGACTTCGTACCCACGCGCAGGCGCAACCGCACCATGCTGGTGGCGATCGTGGTGATCTTCATCGGCAGCGTGCTGGCGGCCGGTGCACTGCGCTTTTCCGGCTGGCGGCCCGCCGGCATGAAGAACCACGGCGAGCTGCTGCAGCCGCCCGGTGACCTGCGCGGCGCGGCGCCGATCCTGGTCGATGGCGGCGAGTACGCCTGGAACCCGGTCGATCGCACCTGGCGCATCCTGGTCGCTCCGCCGGCGAGCTGCACCGACGCCTGCGTCACGCTGTCGCGCGACCTCGACACGGTCTGGCGCCTGTTCGGGCGCGAAGCCGACCACGTGCACGTGCTGTGGGTGGGCACGCCGCCGGAGGGCGTCGAGCGCAATCGCGCATGGCGCGTGCTGCAGCCCTCACAGCAGCTCTCGGCCGCACTGCCCGGCGTGGACGTCGGCGGCGCGGACGGCGTGCCGGTGTATGTTGTCGACCCCAACGGCTTCGTGATCCTGCGCTACGCGCCCGGCTTCGATGCCGGCCACCTGCGCCAGGACATGGCGCGCCTGCTCAAGCTGAAGTGATGACCGCCACGCAATCCGCGCGCCCAGGGCCGCGCTCCGTCCACCGCCACTTCCATCGCATCGCCTGGCTGGCCGTCGGGCTGGCGCTGTGCGTGATCGTGTTCGGAGCGTTCGTGCGCCTGTCGAACGCCGGCCTGAGCTGCCCGGACTGGCCGACCTGCTACGGCCGCGCCGCGTGGCCGCAGGCCGCGCACCAGGTGGCCGACCACGCGGCCTCCGCGATCCGTCCGTTCGAAACCCACAAGGCCTGGCGCGAGCAGCTGCACCGCCATCTCGCGGCGACGCTGGGCGTGCTGGTGCTGGTGCTGGCGCTGCTGGCCGCGCGCCGCGAGGCGTGGGGCATCGCGCGCATCGTGCTGGCCGCGGCGCTGGTGGCGCTGGCGATCCCGCTGTACATGCAGGGGCAACACGTCGCGGCCTCGGTGCTGGCGATCCTCGGCGAGGCGATCCTGCTGTTCGCGGCGCTGCGCCGCGCCGGCAGCGATCTGGCGCGAACATCCGCGATCACGCTCGCGGTGATCATCTTCCAGACGCTGCTGGGCATGTGGACGGTCACCTGGCTGCTGAAGCCCCTGGTGGTCATGGGGCATCTGCTGGGCGGGCTGCTGACGCTGTCGCTGCTGGCGTGGATGGCCTGGCGCGCCACCGATCGTCCGATCGTGCTGGCCGACGCGCAGGCGATGCGCCGCGTGCTGTGGGTGGCGCTGGCGGCACTCGGCGTGCAGGTCGCGCTGGGTGGCTGGGTGAGCGCCAACTACGCGGCGCTTTCATGCGGCGCCGGCAGCTGGTCGGCCGACAACTTCCCGAAATGCGTGGGCCTGTGGGTACCGCCGACCGACTTCGCCGAGGGCTTCGTGCTCTGGCGCGGCATCGGCGTGGACTACGAGGGTGGCGTGCTCGACGGCGCGGCGCGCATCGCGATCCAGCTCGCGCACCGGATGATGGCGGTGGTCGCGGCCGCCGCGCTGCTGTGGGCCGCGGTGCGCGCGCTGCGCACGCCCGGCCTGCGCGGCTGGGGCAGCACCCTGGTGGCGCTGACCGTCGCCCAGGTCAGCCTCGGCATCCTCAACGTCAAGCTGGCGCTGCCGCTTTCGGTGGCGGTGATGCACAACGCAGGCGCGGTGCTGCTGCTGTTCGTGCTGGTCTCGCTGCTCGCGCGCCTGCGCGCGGTGGACTGACATGCGCGCACCCTTCGACCAGTACTGGCAGCTGACCAAGCCGCGCGTGGTGGCGCTGATCGTGTTCACCGCGCTGGTGGGCATGTTCCTCGCGGTGCCCGGCCTGCCGCCGGCGCGGCAGGCGATCTTCGGCCTGCTCGGCATCTGGCTGGCGGCGGCATCGGCGGCGGCGATCAACCACCTCATCGACCAGCGCATCGACCGGCTGATGGTGCGCACCTCGCAGCGGCCGCTGGCGACCGGCGCGCTCAACCCGGCGCAGGTGCTGGCGTTCGCCGTGTTCCTGGGCGCGGCGTCGATGACGATCCTGATCGCGCTGGTGAATCCGATCACCGCGGTCCTGACGTTCGCGTCGCTGATCGGCTACGCCGTGGTCTACACCGGCTTCCTGAAGCGTGCCACGCCGCAGAATATCGTGATCGGCGGCATAGCCGGTGCCGCGCCGCCGCTGCTCGGCTGGGCGGCGGTCACCGGCATGCACAACCAGTGGGACTGGGCGCACGCGCTGCTGCTGGTGCTGATCATCTTCGTGTGGACGCCGCCGCACTTCTGGGCGCTGGCGATCTTCCGCCGCGAGGACTACGCGCGCGCGCTGGTGCCGATGCTGCCGGTGACCCACGGCGTGCAGTACACGCGCTGGCAGATCCTGCTGTACACGGTGTTGCTGCTGGTGGTGAGCGTGCTGCCGTGGGCGGTGGGCATGAGCGGCCTGTTCTACCTCGGCGGCGCGCTGGTGCTGGGCCTGGTGTTCCTCTGGTACGCGTGGCGGCTGATGGATCCGCCGGACGACTTCTTCCCGATGCGCGTCTTCAACTACTCGGTCGTGTACCTGATGGCGCTGTTCGCGTTCCTGCTGGTCGACCACTGGCTGCTGCCCTGGCTGCAGCCGCTGCCGCTGTTCGAGCTGCAGCGGGTGGGGTAGCGAACACGTGGCGGAGGGTCAACTCTCCGACTGCAGCGGCGTCAGCAGGCGATAGCCGGTTCCGGCCTGATGGAAGGATCCGTCGGCGATGGCGTCGTTGCCCTCCGACTCATCCTTCGCCCAAGGCGCCGGTCGGCGCGGACCGGGGATGTAGGCGACCCATTTTCCATGCGTGCCCTCCTCGGTTGCTTCCGAATTGATGGCGAAAGTGACTGGAACACGGACTGTCCAAGGGCCGTCCATGTCGTCACCCGTCGTCGGCGGTGCGAACGTCCAGCGCCGGGCCGCAGCGATGGCCGTCGACGCAAACTCCTTCCTCGCAGCCGTCATCGTCATGGCATCGGAGACGAACCGCAGGTTCACCTGCTCCGCGACCGCATCGGCAACACTGCCGTCGGGGCCGATCTTCAGCATCAGATAGGCCGTCCCGGTTGCGCCCATGTGGAGCGCGGCCCGCGGGTACCGCGGGGGTGTCATCTTGATCGAAGAGACACGGTCGCTTTCATGTTCGCCGCGCTCGCCAAACGTGGCCGAAGCCAGCCTGACCGCGAGGCCGCCGTCTTCCATCGGGGTGCCGAGCAACCGCAGTGTCATGCGCGCACGCGCGGGGACGGGTTTGCCGTCTACAACGACAGGCTCGAAGCGCCAGCCGCTGATGGCTTGCTGGATGATGTTGACGGCGTAGGGAGCAATTTTCTCCGCGCGGTCAATCGTGTGCCTGGACACCGAACCATCCGTCTCGATGTCGAGGTCACCGGTAACGAGCATCGAAACTTCGAACCCGGCGACGCTCTTTCGGGCGCCCTGTGCGGGGGCCCATATTGCGGACAAGGCCAGCATGGTGGCCAGAACGAAACGGAACATTCCCTGTACTCCCTTGCGCCATTGCACGGCACGGTATCGTCGCGTCCGCGCAGGCGCAATGGCGAGCAGCGGCAGGTCAGGCGGTGCGGTCCTCCGCGTCGTCCGGCTTTGCCTGTTGGGCGACGCGCGCCAGCGTGGCCGGCGTGATGTCCCACTGCTCCGGCGCGTCGTACTCGAACTCCGCTGCCATGCGGCCGCTGTCGCGCCACAGGCGCAGCACGCAGGCGCCCCAGGGCGCCTTGCCGGGCACACGGGTGGCATCGCGCAGGTCGTCGAAGGCGGGGCCGAGCGCGTCGCCCCCCGGCGTGGCGGCCTGGTGGCTGCCGTCGGCGGCATAGCGGAAGCCGGTGATGCGGCGCGCGATCGCACCGTCGCCGTAGCGCACGATGAGTGCGTAGCCGTGCCAGAGGCCGTCGGAGACCGCCGGGTCGGCGACCAGCAGCCGGCCGATGCGGGCGATCAGTTCATTGCGGTCCGCGGGGGCTGCGTGCATGCGGGGCAGTCTGCCGTCAGGCATTGGCCCTGTCGATGATGCCGGGCATCTGCTTCGCGGCGATGGCGTCGAACGACTGGCCGTCGGCGTTGGCGAATGCGATCAGCGCGGGGTCGTAGACCACGGTGCCGGTGGCCGGATCGATGACTTCGTAGTCGACGTGCACTTCTTCCGGGCGATGCCCGCCGTTGCGCACCAGGTCGATGTCGATCCGCACCTCCATGCCGGTGCCCAGCCAGTCGCTCCACTCCTGTTCCATCTTCGCGTAGGCACCGCGGTTGAACAGGCCGAACTGCGGGAACATGTTGACCTCGCCGTGGCCGTTGGCGAAGCGGTAGGCGAACACGTGGCCGACGTCGTCGGGCGTGCCCTTCATGTCGTTGTCGGTGCGGAAACGACTCTGCGCGCTGGTCTCGATGCGGTCGGAGTCGCGGCCCTTGCTGGATGGCTCCCAGGTCAGCACCGCCTCGGCACCGGTGGGCCGGCCCTCGGCATCGAGCGACCAGGTGATGTCGTTCACTTCGCCCGATCCGGCTTCGGTGACCGTGCCACGCACTTCGCCCGGCGCCACGTCCTCGGCCAGGACCACGGTGCTGCCGGGCACCTGGCCGGTGAGCAGCATGCGGGTGTACTCGGCACGGTCGGCGCCGGCCGGGTCCGACAGCATCGTGGTGTGGCGGGTGAAGTCCTGGCGGTCGAGCGCGTCGGAGCCGGGGCCACCGTCGCGCGGCGCGTCGAACAGCTGCTCGGAGCCGGTCATCACCCGCAGCTGGCCCTTCTCGGTCATTTCCAGCGACAGCCGCAGGTCGTCGATGGAGGCCAGGCCGTTGGCATCGGCCAGGTTGCGGAAGGCAGGCTCGAGCGCGGTGCCGGTGTAATCGGCGCCATGCACCTCGATGCGAGCACGCAGCGGAATGGTGGCCGGGTCGAAGGGGTTGAGTGCCTGCATCGCCGCGGGCGTGGCGTCGGCGTTGCGCAGGCTGGCCTCGTAGCGCAGCGGCACGCCGGTGGTGGCGCCGTCCGGGCCGCGCACGGTCATGTCGCCGTCGGCGCTGTAGGTGGTGCTGTGCTGGCCGGTCTTCTCGTCGCTGATGCGCACGCTGCCGGCATCGAGGTCGAAGCTGACTTCGCCCGGTGCCGCATCGAGCAGGGCCGGATCGAGCGTCGCCGGCTTTCCGCCCTGGGCGCCGGACAGGAATGCTTCCAGGCCGCGCCAGGGCTGCGGCGGCGGCATGGGAACCAGCAGGTGATGGGTTTCAAGCGACATGGCGTGCTGCGCAGGCGGTGGCGTCCACCGTCGCGACGACGTTACGCGGCGCGGGCCGGCGCCACCATTGGGGAAAACCCCTGCGTTCGATGCCCGTCGGAGGACAGCGCGCGGCGCGCGATCAGCCGACGTTGCGGCCGCGCGCCAGCAGCAGCTCGCGCAGTTCGGCCTTGTCCACGGCGTCCAGGCCTTCCTCGCGCTGCTTGGCCTGCAGCTCGTCGGTGCGCTGCAGCAGCGTCTGGCGGTCGAGCTGGGCGATCACGTCGAGGAACTCGAGGTGCCAGCCGGCCTCGTCGCCGGGCAGGGTCTGGCTGGCGAGTTTCTGCAGCGCCGCCGCTTCCTCGCGGCCTTCGAACTGCGCGAGCAGGGCGCCGGTGCCGATGTCCGGGCGCGCGCTGACGATCGCGATCAGTTCGGTCAGCAGCGGCACGCCGGGCTGGCGCAGCGCCACGAAGCGGTACGGCGGGCTGATGTCGAGCGCCAGCGCCGGCTTCTGCAGCAGGAGCGCGATGGCGCTGCGCACCAGGCTGCGGCGCGGCGCGGTGCTGGCCGGCGCGCGGTGCGCGCGCTGGGTGGGCACGTGCACGTGCGGCGCACTGCTGCGCGCCCCCACGCCGGTGAGTTCGGTCAGGCGCTGCTGCATCAGGTCGGCGAACGCGCCGTCGGGCAGCTGCGCCAGCATCGGCTTGGCGCGTTCGGCCAGCCGCGCCTTGCCGTCCAGCGTGGCGAGGTTGATGCCGTCCTCGGCCAGGCTGTCGAACAGGAACTGCGACAGCGGCGTGGCGTCCGCCAGCCGTGCGTCGAACCCCGCCGCGCCCTCGTTGCGCACGATGGTGTCCGGATCCTCGCCGTCGGGCAGGAACAGGAAGAACGCCTGGCGGCCGTCCTTCATCCGCGGCAGCACCGACTCCATCGCGCGCGTGGCGGCGCGTCGGCCGGCGGCGTCGCCGTCGAAACAGAAGTAGACGTCGGGCGCGTTGCGGAACAGCAGCTCGGCATGGTCGGGCGTGGTGGCCGTGCCCAGCGTGGCCACCGCCTGGCTGATGCCGTGCTGGAACAGCGCCACCACGTCCATGTAGCCCTCGACCACGATCAGCCGCGCGATCTTCTGGTTGGCCTGGCGCACCTGCCACAGGCCGTAGAGTTCGCGGCCCTTGTGGAACAGCGGCGTCTCCGGCGAGTTCAGGTACTTCGGCGAGTCGTCGGCTTTCAGCACGCGGCCGCCGAACGCGATCACCCGCCCGCGGCGGTCGTGGATCGGGAACATCACCCGATCGCGGAACTTGTCGTAGCTGTGGCCGCGCTCGTTCTTCGACAGCAGGCCGGCGCGCTCGAGCAGCGACAGCCGCCGCGGGTCGCTGCCCAGCGCGTCCTTCAGCGCCGAGAAGCCGGCCGGTGCATGGCCGATGGCGAACTGCTCGCGCACCTCGGCATCCACGCCGCGGCGGTCGAGGTAGGCGCTGGCCTCGGCGTTGCCGGCCAGTTCGCCGCGGAAGAAGCGCGCGGCCTCGTCGAGGATCGCGAACAGGTCGCGGGTGTCGGGGTTCTCGTTGTGCTGGCGGGTTTCGCGCGGGATCTCGATGCCGGCGCGGCGCGCCAGTTCGTCCACCGCGTCGAGGAACTCGAGGCGGTCGTAGTTCATCAGGAACGAGATCGCGGTGCCGTGCGCGCCGCAGCCGAAGCAGTGGTAGAACTGCTTGGTCGGCGACACCGTGAACGATGGCGAGCGCTCGTCGTGGAACGGACAGCGCGCGGAATATTCCCGGCCCTGGCGCTTCAGCGGCACGCGCGCGGCGATCACCTCGACGATGTCCGTCCGGGCGAGCAGGTCGTCGATGAAAGCGTCTGAAAGGCGTGCCATGGCTCCCGCCATGATCGCACGCGCGTCGCTAGCCGGCCGTGCGTTCCGGCTGGCGCGCGCCAGCCGCCGCGCTGGTGGATGGCAGCTCCGCCACGGGTGGCAGGCCACGCCGGGCCGCGCGCGCATCCAGGCGCCGCTGCACGTCGCCGAAGCGCCAGCGCTCGTCGATCACCGCGGTGATCATCGCGCCGACGAAGAACACCACCGCCGCGTAGTACAGCCACACCAGCAGCACCACGAGCGTGCCCATTGAGCCGTAGGCGCTGCCTGGCGCCGCCTCGGCGATGTACAGGCCGATGCCCCAGCGGCCCAGCACGAACAGCACCGCCGTCAGCAGCCCGCCCAGCAGCGCCTGGCGCCAGCGCACGCGGCGGTCGGGCAGGTAGTGGTACATCAGCGCGAACGCGAACGCGTACAGCGCCAAAGCCGCCAGGTTGCCGAGCACGGGCAGGGTGGGCGAGCCGCCGAAGGCGATCTCCAGCACCGTGGTCAGCGCCGCCGACACCAGCAGCAGGAAGCCGAGCGCCATCACCACGCCGAACGAGAACACGCGCTTGCGCAGCCACGCGCGCAGCCCGCCACGCAGCCTGTCGCCGGCGGTGTGGAAGATCGCGTTGAGCGTGCCCTGCAGGCGCGCGAACACCGCGGTGGCGCCGAACAGCAGCAGCAGCGTGCTCCACACGCCGGCCAGCGATCCGACATCGGGCTCGGTGCGCGCGTTCTCGAGCACGGTACTGGCGACCTCGCCCGCGCCGCTGCCGGCGATGCCCTGGATCTGCACGAGCAGCGCGTCCTGCGCCGCCGGATACAGCGACGCGGTCAGCCACAGCAGCAGCACCAGCAGCGGCGCCAGCGACAGCAGCGCGAAGAACGTCAGCGACGCCGCGTGGGTGAGGATGTCGATCTCGACGAAGCGCTGCGCGATGGCGTAGGGCAGCGATTGCTGCAGGCGCTCGAAACGGGATTTGAGGCGTGACGTGATGAATCGGGGCATGGCGCCAGCATAGGCAGGCGCCGTGCACGCGATGTCGCCGTGGCCGGCGACCGCGGTGTGGCTCAGCCGGCCAGGCGGCCCTTCAGCAGCGCCGAGACCTGGCCCATGTCGGCCTTGCCGGCCAGGCGCGGCTTGAGCAGGCCCATCACCTTGCCCATGTCGGCCGGGCCCGCGGCGCCGGATTCGGAAATGGCGGCGTCGATCTCGAAGATCACCTCGGCCTCGCCGAGCTTCTCCGGCAGGTAGCGCTGGATCACCTCGATCTCGGCGCGTTCGATGGCGGCCAGGTCCTCGCGGCTGGCGGCTTCGAACTGCGACACCGAGTCCTTGCGCTGCTTGAGCATCTTCTCGAGCGTGGCGAGCACGCTGGCGTCGTCGAGCTCGACGCGCTCGTCGACCTCGCGCTGCTTGATCGCGGCGAGCATCAGGCGGATCACGCCCAGGTTGGCCTTGTCGCCGGCCTTCATGGCCGTCTTCATGTCGTCGGTGAGGCGCTGCTTGAGGCTCATCGTTGGTTTCTCCGGTTCGGGGAACACGTGAAGCCGGCTACGCTTGCGCGTGCCGGCTTCAGTGGTGCCGCAGTCGGTCGCCGGGCGCGTGACGCGCCGGCAGGACCGGGCTCAGTACAGGCGCTGGCGCTTGGTGACGTCGCGCGAGGTACGGCGCGACTGGCGCTTCACGGCAGCCGCGGCCTTGCGCTTGCGCTCCTGCGTCGGCTTCTCGTAGAACTCGCGCTTGCGGGTCTCGGCAAGCACGCCGGCCTTTTCGCAGGTGCGCTTGAAGCGGCGGAGGGCAAACTCGAAAGGCTCGTTTTCGCGGACTTTGACGCTGGGCATATGGGATCTCTGGGATGTCTGAACACCGGATTCCGTCCGGCGAGCCGCGTATGATAGCGGCAAGGTTCGCGTGCACGCAAATGGCACCGGCCAGGAGCCTGCAAGCCCATGAAAGTCCTCGGAATCGAAACCAGCTGCGACGAAACCGGCGTGGCCGTGTACGACACGGCGCGGGCGGGATCGGCCGGACTGCTCGCCCATGCCGTCTACAGCCAGATCGCCCTGCACGCCGAGTATGGCGGGGTGGTGCCGGAGCTGGCCAGCCGCGACCACGTGCGCAAGCTGCTGCCGCTGGTGCGCCAGACCCTGGCCGAGGCCGGCCTGGGCGTCGGCGACCTCGACGGGGTGGCCTATACGGCCGGTCCCGGCCTGGTCGGCGCGCTGCTGGTCGGCGCCGGGGTGGCGCGTTCGTTGGCCTGGGCGCTGGAGCTTCCGGCGGTCGGCGTGCACCACATGGAGGGCCACCTGCTGGCCCCGCTGATGGAAGACGACCCGCCGCAGCCCCCGTTCGTGGCCCTGCTGGTCTCCGGCGGCCACACCCAGCTGGTCGCGGTGGAGGCGATCGGGGAGTACCGCCTGCTCGGCGAGACCCTGGACGACGCCGCCGGCGAGGCCTTCGACAAGACCGCCAAGCTGATGGGCCTGCCATATCCCGGTGGGCCGGAGCTGGCGCGGCTGGCCGAGCAGGGCACGCCGGGGAGGTTCCGCTTCTCGCGGCCGATGACCGACCGGCCCGGGCTGGATTTCAGCTTCAGCGGCCTGAAGACGCAGGTGATGCTGGCCTGGCGCAACAGCGACCAGAGCGACGCCACCCGCGCCGACATCGCGCGCGGCTTCGAGGACGCGGTGGTCGATACGCTGGCCATCAAGTGCGAACGCGCGCTGGATGACGCCGGCTGCGACGTGCTGGTGGTGGCGGGCGGCGTGGGCGCCAACAAGCGCCTGCGCGCGCGCCTGCAGGCCATGGCCGCGAAGCGCGGCGGCCGTGCCTGCTATCCGCGCCCGGAGCTGTGCACCGACAACGGCGCGATGATCGCCTTCGCCGGCGCGCTGCGCCTCGAGGCCGGGCAGCGCGAGCCCGCCGCCGTGCACGTCGTGCCGCGCTGGGACATGGCCGGGCTGCCTGCCCTGTGAGTGCCGCCATGGACAAGGTGTTCATCGAGGGCCTCGAGATCGAGGCGCTGATCGGCATCTACGACTGGGAGCGGCGGATTCGCCAGACCCTGGTGTTCGACCTGGAGATGGGCTTCGACAACCGCGTGCCCGCCGCCAGCGACGACATCGCCGACACGCTCAACTACAAGGCGGTGAGCGTGCGCCTGGTGGAGTATGTCTCGCAGTCCGGCTTCGGCCTGGTGGAGACGCTGGCCGAGCGCTGCGCGGAAATCGTGCTCGAAGAGTTCAAGGTCGACTGGCTACGCTTGAAACTCAGCAAGCCGGGCGCGGTGCGCGGTGCGCGCGCGGTAGGCGTGTGCATCGAGCGCACGCGCGGCTGATTTCCCCCGCAACCGGATCCGACATGCAAGACATGCTGCAGGCGCTGCAGGACGCGCTGTCCCCCTGGCCATGGGCCTACACGCTGGTGATGCTGGCCGCGCTGCTGTTGCTGGCATGGCTGGCCAACCTGGTCACCAAGAAGGTGCTGCTGCGCGGCGTGCGGCGCGTGCTGGGCATGCTGCCCGCGGTGCGCGGCGATGCCGCCAGTCCGGGCATCCGCCTGCGCGTCGTGCCGCGGCTGGCCAACGTGGTGCCGGCGCTGGTGATCTCCGCCGGCATCACGCTGGTGCCGGGCCTGCCGGTCGAGATCGCGCTGTTCGTGCGCAACCTGTGCAACGTGTTCATCGTGTTCACCGTGGTGCTGGCCATCGGCCACGCGTTCGACCACGCCAACGAGATCTACGAGCGCCGCCCCGACGCGCGCGACAAGCCCATCAAGGGCTACCTGCAGGTCGCCAAGATCGTGCTGTTCGCGCTTGCGGTGCTGTCGGCCATCGCCATCCTCGCCGGGGTCAAGCTGCTGCACGTGCTGACCGGCCTGGGCGCGGCCAGCGCGGTGCTGATGCTGATCTTCCAGGACACCATCCTGTCGTTCGCCGCCAGCCTGCAGATCAGCGGCGACGGCCGGGTGCGCATTGGCGACTGGATCGAGATGCCCAGCCAGAATGCCGACGGCGATGTCATCGACATCGCCCTGCACACGGTCACCGTGCAGAACTTCGACAAGACCATCACCACCATCCCGACCAAGAAGCTGATCAGCGACTCGTTCAAGAACTGGCGCGGAATGAGCGAGTCCGGCGGGCGCCGCATCAAGCGCGCGATCTACCTTGACCAGCACAGCACGCGCTTCCTGGAGCCGGACGAGGTGGCGCGCTTCCGCCGCTTCCGCCTGCTGGATGCCTATCTCGACGGCAAGTCCAGCGAGATCCGCGACTGGAACGACAAGCTGGCCGGCCACGGCGCCGAGCCGGTCAACCGCCGCCGCGTTACCAACCTCGGCACGTTCCGCGCCTACGTCGACCAGTACCTGCGCAACCACCCGGGCGTGCACCAGGAGATGTCGCTGATGGTGCGCCAGCTGCAGCCGACCGATGCCGGCCTGCCGCTGGAGATCTACTGCTTCAGCAACGACGTGCGCTGGGCGGTCTACGAAGGCATCCAGGCCGACATCTTCGACCACCTGCTGGCGATCCTCCCGGAGTTCGGCCTGCGCGTGTTCCAGGCGCACAGCGATGCGCCGGTCGACGTGCGCCTGCATGCTGCGCCGCCACCCGTCGCGGACGAACGCGCATGAGCCGCGCCTGCCTGAGCCTGGGCAGCAACGTCGATCCCGAGCGTCACGTCGCGCTTGCGTTCGCGGCGCTGCGCGCGCGCTTCGGCGACATCCTCGCCTCGGCGGCCTACCGCACGCCGGCGATCGGCTTCGACGGCCCCGATTTTGTCAACGCCGCGGCCGTGATCGACTCCGATCTCGACGTGCACGCGCTCAACCTCTGGCTGCATGCGCTCGAGGATGCCCACGGCCGCGACCGCAACGGCCCGCGCTACGGCAACCGCACGCTCGACATCGACATCGTGCTGTTCGACGACCTGGTGTGCAGCGGGCCCGGCAACCTGCGCCTGCCGCGCGGCGAACTGCGCCATGCGTTCGTGCTGCGGCCGCTGGCGGAGATCGCGCCGGAGGTCGTGGAGCCGGTGTCGCGGCGGACGCTGGCGGCGCTGTGGGCGGAGTCGCCGGAGCGCGGCGTGGCCATGCACGCGGTGGCGCTGCCGGCATTGCAGGCTGCGGCCGGGGATGGTCACACTCCGCCGGCTGCCGCGGTCTAGCAGCACATGGCGTTCGACGCCGCGGCCGCCGGCCGCGGTCGGCGCCGGTAGCGGAGGATGGGGCGATGTTCGAGAAGGTTTCGCGCAGCTGGGAGATGGTGAAGGCAAGCGCGGCAGTGCTGCGCTCCGACAGGGAGCTCATGCTGTTCCCGATCCTGTCCGGCCTGGCCACGCTGGTGGTGCTGGCGACGTTCCTGGTGCCTGCGCTCGCGCTGCGGATGTTCAGCGGCGGCTTCGGCATCGGCGCGGTCATTGGCGGCTTCGCCTTCTACTTCTGCATGTACAGCGTGGTGATCTTCTTCAACTGCGCGCTGGTCGGCGCGGCGATGATCCGCCTCGACGGCGGCGATCCGACGCTGGCCGACGGCTTCGCGGCGGCGCGCGGCCGGCTGGGCGCGATCTTCGGCTACGCGGCGATCGCCGCGACCGTCGGCGTGCTGCTGCAGGGCATGAAGAACCAGGAGAACAATTTCCTGGTGCGGCTGCTCGGCAGCGGCCTGGGCGCGGCGTGGACCTTGGCCGCGTTCCTGGTGGTGCCGGTGCTGGTCAGCCGCGATGTCGGCCCGATCGACGCGCTCAAGGACAGCCTGGCGCTGCTCAAGCGCACCTGGGGCGAGAACGCCGTGGGCCAGGTCGGCATCGGTGCCGCGTTCGGGTTGCTGACCGCCGGCGCGGTGCTGCTGTCGGTGGGGCTGGTGGTGCTGGCCGCGCAGGCGTCGGTGGTGCTCGCCGTGGCGGTGGGCGTGACCTGCGCGGTCGGCGTGATCGTGCTGGGGATCTACCAGGCCGCGTTGACCGGCATCTATTCCGCCGTGCTGTACCGCTATGCGGTGGCGCACGAAACGCCGGCCGCCTTCCAGGGCACGCAGCTGGCCACGGTGTTCGCGCCGAAGCGCTGAACGCCGGGCGCGGCCGCCGCTCAGTCCTCGAGCAGGCGGCCGCCGTCCAGGCGCAGCACCTGGCCGGTGGTGTAGCCGGCATGGGCGATCAGCCAGTGCACGGCCTCGGCGACTTCTTCCGGGGTGCCCGTGCGTGCCAGCGGCGTGCGAGCCAGCAGCGCGCGCTGGCGCACGGTGTCGGGTTCGCCGTCATCGGGCCACAGGATCGCGCCGGGGGCGATCGCGTTCACGCGTACCTTCGGCGCGAGCTCCAGCGCCAATGCACGGGTCGCCATCACCAGCGCCGCCTTTGCCATCGAATACACCGCGTGGCCGCGCAGCGGGCGCTCGGCGTACACATCGACCATGTTGACGATCGCGCCACCGCGTGCGGCGAGGTGCGGCGCCGCGGCCTGGGCCAGGAAGAACGGCGCGCGCGCGTTGGATGCGAACAGCACGTCCCACTCGGCCGGCGTGGTGCTGCCGATCGCGGTGGGAGTGAACGCGGAGGCGTTGTTGACCAGCGCGTCCAGCCGGCCGAAGCGCCCGATGGTGCGCGCCACCAGCTCCGGCAGGCGATCGAACTCGGCGAGATCGGCCTGCAGCAGCAGCACGCTGTCGGGCCGCGCGGTTTCAAGCTCGGCGGCGAGCGCATGTGCTTCGGCACCGGAGCTGCGCCAGTGCAGCGCGAGGTCGTGGCCTTCGGCATGCAGGCGGCGGGCGATGGCCGCGCCGAGGCGGCGCGCGGCGCCGGTGACGAGGGCGACGGGGCGTTGTCCGGCCATGCGTGGCTTCCGGGCTGCGGGGCGCCCACGATAGCGCGTTGCGCACGACGCGCCTTCAGCTGCCGCTGTCCCTCGGGCGCGGACAGTTCCGTATCCTGTGCAGGTCCGCAGCGGAATCCCCCATGCCCATCCCCCCGCCAGACCCCGATGCGCAGGCGCACAGCGATCGCCTGCGCGCAGCCATCCACGCCGACATCGCCGCATCCGGCGGTGCCGTGCCGTTCTCGCGCTTCATGGAGCTGGCGCTGTACGCGCCGGGCCTCGGCTATTACAGCGCCGGCAGCACCAAGTTCGGCCGCGCCGGCGATTTCGTCACCGCGCCCGAGCTCGGGCCGCTGTTCGCCGAATGCGTGGTCGAGGCGCTGGCGCCGGTGCTGCGCCAGCTCGGCGAGGGCGCCGACTTCGTCGAGATCGGCGGCGGCAGCGGCGCGTTCGCCGAGGTCGCGCTTGGCCACCTCGCCGCGCTGGACGCGCTGCCGGTGCGCTACGCGATCCTCGAACCGAGCGCCGACCTGCGCGAGCGCCAGCGCACGCGCCTGCAGCAGCGGCTGCCGGCGGCGCTGTTCGAACGCGTGGAATGGCTGGACCGTCCGCGCGAAGAATCGTGGCAGGGCGTGCTGTTCGCCAACGAGGTGATCGACGCGCTGCCCACGCCGCGCTTCGTGATCCGCAACGGCGAGGTCATGGAAGAAGGCGTGGCCAGCGCATCCGATGGCGGTTTCCGCCTGGTCGAAGTGCCGGCCGATGCGTTGATGACCGCGGCGGTGCGCCACGTCGAGCACCAGCGCGGCGACGGCGCGTTCCGCGATGGATACCGCTCCGAACTGCTGCCGCAGCTGCCGTACTGGATCCAGGCGGTGATGGGCGCCATGCAGGCCGGCGCCATGCTGTTCATCGACTACGGCCACCCGCGTCGCGAGTACTACGCCGACAACCGCCCCGACGGCACGCTGCGCGCGTTCTATCGCCACCACGTGGTGCAGGACGTGTTCGCGCGCGTCGGCCTGCAGGACATCACCGCCTCGGTGGATTTCACCGCGCTGGCCGAGGCCGGCACCGGCGCCGGCTTCGAGTTCGCGGGCTACTGCTCGCAGGCGGCGTTCCTGCTTGGCAACGGTCTTGAGCAGCGCCTGGCCGCGCACGAAGCGAATGCACCCAGCGACCGCGCGCGCTTCTCGCTGCGCCAGCAGGTGCAGCAGCTGACCATGCCCGGCGCGATGGGCGAGCGTTTCCAGGCGATGGGCTTCGAACACGGCGTGGCGTTCGAGGCCGCGTTCCTGGCCGGCGACCTGAGCTTCCGCCTGTGAGCCGGATCCGCTTCGGACGTTCGCTCAAGCCGCTGGCCCATCCGCTGGCGTGGACCACGCTGTGGTGCCTGGCGATTGCGGTGGTGGTGGTGTTCTCGCTGCTGCCTGCGGCGGACCTGCCGGACGCGCCGGGCAGCGACAAGCTGCACCACTTCATCGCCTATTTCGCGCTCGCCGCCAGTGCCGTGCAGCTGTTCGCGCGCTGGCCGGCGCTGTTCGGCGCGGGCCTCGGGCTGGTGCTGCTCGGCATCGGCCTCGAGCACGGCCAGGAAGTGCTGACCGGCACCCGCATCGCCGACCGCTGGGACGCGCTGGCCAACACGCTGGGCGTGATGGCCGGCCTGCTGACGCGCCTCACGCCGATGAAGGACGTGCTGCTGCGCTGGGACACGCGCGGGCGCGCGAACGCCTGACGGCGCGCGTCAGGCCCTGGCGCGCAGCGTGCGCGCCGCGGTGATCGCCGCGATCCGCGCTTCGCGCAGCGCCGCACCGAAGGCCGGACCATCAAGATCCTTGGCCGCCACGTGGGCGCCGGTGATCGCGGCCGCCGCATCGCGCAGCCGCACCAGCTCCGCGGCCTGCGGATAGGCGTCCTCCGCCGCGCCACCGCGGCCGCGCTTGTCGGCTTCGCACACGGTCGCCAGGCGGCGGATGCGGTCGGGCTTGCGGAAGCCGTCGCAGCGCGCCAGCAGATCGTGCACGGTGGGGTCGCGCAGCTCCGCCAGGCGGTGCACGTTGAGGTGCTCGCGGCAGGCGATCAGTGCCAGGTCGCGGTGCGCGGCCGGCACGCGCAGGCGCGTGCACAGCGTGCGCACCGGCTCGAGGCCGTGCTGTTCGTGCATCACGTGCGCCGGGAGCTTGGCCTCGGGCGTGAGCGCCTTGCCGAGATCGTGCACGAGCGCGGCAAAGCCCACTTCGTCGTCGCCCGGCGCCAGCCGCGCGGCCATGTCGCAGACCATCTCGACGTGCACGCCGGTGTCGATCTCGGGGTGGTATTCGGCGCGCTGCGGCACGCCGTACAGCGCGTCGACTTCGGGCAGCACCGCGGCCAGTGCGCCGCAGTCGCGCAATGTGCGCAGGAACGCCGACGGCGTGGTGGAGCGCAGCGCGCGCGTCAGCTCCTGCCAGACCCGTTCGGGCACCAGCTCCGCCAGCTCGCCGCCAGCGACCATGTCGCGCATCAGCGCCATGGTGTCGTCGGCGACACGGAAGCCGAGCGACGCGAAGCGCGCCATGAAGCGCGCCGCGCGCAGCACGCGCAGCGGATCCTCGGCGAATGCGGGGCCCACGTGGCGCAGCACGCGCGCGGCGATGTCGCGCTGCCCGCCATACGGATCCACCAGTCGGCCATCTGTGCCTTCGGCGATCGCATTGATGCTGAAGTCGCGGCGGCCGAGGTCCTCCTCCAGCGTCACCGAAGGATGCGCGTCCACCACGAAGCCGCGGTGCCCGCGCGCGGACTTGCGCTCGGTGCGCGCCAGCGCGTGCTCCTCGCCGGTGCGCGGGTGCAGGAACACCGGGAAATCACGGCCCACGGCCTTGAAGCCGGCCGCGAGCATCGCGTCGGGCGTGGAGCCCACCACGACGAAGTCACGGTCGCCCGGCGGCAGGCCGAGCAGCCGGTCACGCACCGCACCGCCGACCAGCCAGGTCTCCATCAGGCCGCGGGGCAGGCGAACGGCTTGCGCGCGCCGCCGCTGCGGCCATGCATGCGGTCGCTGACCGCGACCGCCTTGCCGTCCAGGCGCCAGTCGTAGATCACGCTGAAGGCGAGCACGCGCGCCACGTAGTCGCGGGTTTCCTTGTAGGTGATCGTCTCGATCCAGAAGTCCGCATCCATGCCCGGGCGCTGCGACTGCCAGCGCGCGGTGGGCGTGGGCCCGGCGTTGTAGGCGGCGATCGCCACGTACGGCAGCGCGTACTTGTCCTTCATCTCGCGCAGGTAGGCGGTGCCGATGCGGATGTTGGTGGCCGGGTCGTACAGGCTCTCCGCACCGGACCACGGCATTCCGAGGCGCGCGGCCACGCTTGCCGCGGTCTCCGGCAGGACCTGCATCAGGCCGCGCGCGTTGGCGCCGGAACGCGCCTTGGGATTGAACACACTCTCCGCGCGGATCTCCGCCGCCACCCACGCGGCATCGAGGTTGTTGCGCGCGGACTCGGCGCGGATCAGCGCGTCGTGGTGCAGCGGGAAGCGCAGCGCGTACAGGCGCAGTTCGTCCGGCTTGCGCTCGCCGCCGGCGTTGACCAGGCCGAACACGCCGCGGTCGAACCAGCCGTTGTCCTGCGCAATCTCCACCGCCAGCCGGCGCTGGTCGTCATTGAAGCCCGCCAGTGCGGCGCGCCATTCGCGCTCCGCCCACGCCGCGCGTTCGATGCGGTACAGCGCCATCGCGCGACGCAGCGACGGGTCGGCGGCGACGGCCGCCTTCGCCGCCGGCGTGGACGCGTGCTCGAGCGGACACAACGCATACGGAAGCTTGCCGCGGTCGGCGGCCAGGAAGCCGTGGAATTCAGGCGTGCGCGCGGCGGCGGCATACAGCGGCTGCGCGCCGGCGCGGTCGCCGGTGAGTTCGCGCAGGCGCGCGGCGAAGTAGCTCCAGCGCGAGTCCTGGCGCTGCGCGTCGCCCATGCGCGCGATCCCCGCCAACGCGGCACGCCAGTCCGAACGCGCCATCGCCTCTCGCACGCGCCATTCGTGCAGGCGTGCGTCGTACGCGGCCTCGGGCACCGCGGCCAGGCGGCGCGTCGCGCCCGGGTCGTACGAGGCCACGGTCCACAGCGCGATCTCGTACAGCACGCGGTTGCGTTCCGCATCGCCGAAGGCCAACGCACGCGCGATGCGCGGCAGCAGTGCTTCGGCCGCGCCGGGGTCGGTCTTGGCAAGCCGCGCCAGTCCGTGCGATGCCACCAGCCGGCTGCGCACGGTCGGCTGCCACGCCACTGCGCGGTCACCGGCCTTGTCGAGATAGGCGGCGTAGGCCTCGGCCAGCGCGCGTTCGTCGCCGGCGAATCCGCGCGCCGCGGCGCGCACCACCCCCGGCTGGCCGGCGGCGATGGCCTTGTCGATGCGCTCCCAGCGCAGCGCCGGCGCCAGCCCGCCGCTGCGTTCCAGCGCGGCAATCGGCGCATCGCAGGCGTCGGGCAGCGACTTCTCAGCGCCGCGCCACAGCGCCTGCACCTCGCTCGTCCATTTCGCGTCCACGGCACCGGTCTGCGCGCGTGCCTCGAGTTCGTGGCAGCGCAACGCGGTCGACGCGATGCGCGGCGACCACGCCGCACGGAATCCGGACCAGTCGCCGCGCTTGGCCAGCGACGCAAGCCATGCCTCGCGGAACGCCAGCTCCACCGGCTGTCCGGCCTGGCGCTGGACGAACGCCTGCGCCTGCGTGGCCGGCAGCGTGTCGATGTCGCGGCGCAGGCGTGCGTAGTCGATCCAGCCCTGCAGCGGGTGGTCGTTGCGCAGCGCGGGCGTGGGCGCGGGCAGGCCGATCTCGGCGGCGGAGAGCGCGCGTCGTGCAAGGTCGTCGTCGGGCTGCGCCTGGGCGCACGCGGTGGTCGCTGCGACCAGCAGAAGCGCGGCGACCAGTACGATGGGCGTCTTGTTGTCTGGCATGGCGGGACTATAGCGGATGGTTTCTGTACGACTCTTGGCGTCGCGCGCGTGATCGAGGGCCTGTGGATCTTCCCGCTGCTGGGCATCGTGGCCGGCGTCATGGCCGGCCTGCTGGGTATCGGCGGTGGCCTGGTGCTGGTCGCCGCGCTGGCCTGGCTGCTGCCCTTGCAGGGCGTCCCGGCGGACCTCGCGATGCATGCGGCGCTGGCGAGTTCGATGGCCAGCATCGTGATGACGTCGCTGTCGTCGGCGTACTCGCACCATCGCCGTGGCGGCGTGCTGTGGCCGACCGTGTACTGGATGGTGCCCGGGCTGCTGGTCGGTGGCTGGCTCGGCAGCCGCTTCGCCGTCAGCCTGGAGGGCGACGTGCTGCGCTGGATCGTGGCGGGGTACTGCCTGCTGGCCGGCGCGCAGATGGCTTTTGGCCGCGCCCGCGGCGACGATGCCGGCGCAGCAGGCGTGGTGCCGAGGGGGCCGGCCATGACCACCGCGGGGCTCGGCATCGGCGCGCTGTCGGCGGTGGTCGGCATCGGTGGCGGCAGCATGACCGTGCCGCTGCTGGTCTGGCGCGGCGTGCGCGCGGTGCGCGCGGTGGGCACCTCGTCAGCCTGCGGGTTCGCCATCGCCGTCGGCAGCGCGCTCGGCTACGCGCTGAATGCGCCGCAGGGTGCCGCGCTGCCGCAGGGCGCGGTGGGCTATGTGTACCTGCCGGCGGCAATCGGCGTGGCGCTGACCTCGATCATCGCGGCGCCGTTCGGCACGCGCATCGCGCACGCCATCAGCGGGCCGGCGCTGCGGCGGATCTTCGCGGCGTTCCTGGTGGCCGTGGGCCTCAGCCTGGTGCTGTAGGCAGCCGCAGCCCGGGTAAACCCCAGGGGACTTGCGGCGGTTTTACGTTTTGTTTACAAGAGGCCGTCGAACGGCCGGGGGGCAACGTCGGCACTATCCCTCCGAGGAGAGTTCCATGGCCATGCCTGCCCCGCGTACGCTTTCGGCTGCGATCAAGTCAGCGCTGCTGCTGTTTGCCATCCCCGGCCTCGTCCTCGCGCAGGACGCGCGGGACCCGGCCACCACCCTCGACACCGTCACCGTCACCGGCTCGCGCATCAAGCAGGCCGAGCTGGAGACGCATGTGCCGGTGCAGGTCCTGACCCGCGAGGACATCGATCGCAGCGGCTACAAGTCCGTGTCCGACATCGTGCAGAACCTGAGCGCCAGCGGCGCCGGGCTCAACACCAAGTTCAATTCCAGCGGCAACTTCGGCTTCCCGCCCGATGGCGGCGGCGTCGGTGCGGGTGCGGCCACGGTCGACCTGCGCCACCTCGGCCCCAAGCGCGTGCTGGTGCTGGTGGACGGCATCCGCTGGGTCAATGAATCGTCCGGTTCGGGCGTGGGCTCGGCGGTGGACCTCAACACCATTCCGCTGGCACTGGTGGACCGGATCGAAGTGCTGGAAGACGGCGCTTCATCGATCTACGGCTCGGACGCGATCGCCGGCGTGGTCAACATCATCACCCGCCGTGGCGCCGAAGGCGGCAGCGTCGAAGTGCACTACGGCACACGCGACCATTACGGCGGCGACACATGGGGCGCCGACGTGTCGTTCGGCGGCGCCAGCGAGCGCCTGCAGTGGTTCCTTGGCGCGTCGTACTTCCGCCAGGACGAGATCGCCTCGTCCGAATACGGCCCGGCCAGCCTGCCGGTGCCCGGGACGGGGCTCTCCAACGGCAGCTCGGCCACGCCGCAGGGCCGCTTCGTGTTCCAAGACCCGAACACCGGCGCGAACTACAGCATCACGCCCAACACCGGCATCACCGAACCGGTGTTCGACCCCACGCAGACCGGTTGCGTGCGCACCGACGACTACCACTGCTTCACCACCGCCGACCGCTTCAACTTCGCGCCCTACAACCTGCTGCTGACGCCGTCGGAGCGCAAGACCGTATTCGGCCAGGCGCGCTTCGAGTTCACGCCTGAAATCGGCGGCTACGTGCGTGCGCTGTACAACGAACGCACGTCCGCCAACCAGGCCGCGCCCGAGCCGCTGTTCCTCGGCACCGACGCGGGCGTCTACAACGACTTCGCCGAACGCACGCTGGTTATTTCCGCGCTCAATCCGTACAACCCCTTCGGGTTCGACCTGACCACGGTGGGCGAGGACGCCAACCTGTTCCTGCTCGGCCGCCGGCCGGTGGAGGGCGGGCCGCGTCGCTACGAGCAGGATGTCGAGACCTGGTACGTGGCCACGGGGCTTGAAGGCACGTTCAACGTAGGCGCACGCGCCTGGAACTGGGATGTGAACCTGGTGCGCAGCGAGAGCCAGGCCGACCAGACCAACACCGGCAGCTACAACCTGCGGCGCATCAACGAAGCGCTGGGTGATCCCGCGGCCTGCGCCGCGATCAGCGGCTGCGTGCCGCTCAACATCTTCGGCGGCGAAGGCACGATCACCCCGGCCATGCTGGCCTTCATCCAGCCGGTGGTGCGCGACCGCAGCGAGAACACGCTGAGCCTCGCTTCGGCCAACGTCACCGGCGCGCTGCTGGACATGCCCGCCGGCCCGCTGGCGTTCGCGGCGGGCTACGAATACCGCAAGTACGAAGGCAGCTACCAGCCCGACCCGATCACCGTCGCCGGCGAATACAACGGCGTGCCGTCCGGGCCCACGTCGGGCGACTACAACGTCAACGAGGTGTATCTCGAGTTCGCCGTGCCGCTGATGAAGGACACCGCGTTCGGCAAGTCGCTCGACATGAGCATCGCCGGCCGCTATTCCGACTACTCGACCTTCGGCGGCGAGAGCACCGGCAAGCTCGGGCTGCGCTGGCAGCTGGTCGATGAGCTGGTGTTCCGCGGCTCGTTCGCGCAGGGCTTCCGCGCGCCGTCGATCGGCGAGCTCTACGGCACGCTGTCGCGCTTCGACGCCACGCTGGTCGATCCCTGCTCCGGTGCCGCCAATGCCGTCACGCCGGAATGCGTGGCGCAGGGCGTGCCGGCGGACTACGAGCAGACCAACCCGCAGATCTCGGTGGTGACCTCGGGCAACGCCGCCCTGCAGCCGGAAACCAGCCGCAGCGTGATGCTGGGCGCGGTGTGGAGCCCGTCGCTGGCGGCCAATACCACGTGGTCGGAACGCCTGGACCTTGGCGTGACCTTCTACAAGCACACCATCGAGGACGCCATCCAGGCGCCGGACGCGCAGTCCATCCTCGAGCGCTGCGTGTTCGAGGTCGATCCCGTCGCCTGCGCCTCATACGAGCGCAGCGCGCGCGGCCAGATCGTGCGCTTCGACGACATCCTCGACAACCTCGGCACCATCAAGACCGACGGCTGGGATTTCAGCGTCGGCTGGCTGCTGCCGGAGCAGGGCTGGGGCCAGCTGCGCTTCGACGCCAAGGCCACGAAGGTGGGGCACTACGAACTGGTCAACGAGTCAGGCCAGGCCGAGCCGCGCGCTCCGGGCGTCGAGCTCAACAACAGCGCCATCCCCGAGTGGACGTCCAGCCTGACCAGCGAATGGAGCCGCGGGCCGTGGGCGGCGACGTGGGCGATGCGCTACATCAGCGAGCTGACGGAATCCTGCGGCGGCGCCAACGGCTTCCCGATCTGCGACGACAGCGACAACGACATCAACCACCTCAGCGCCACCACCTACCACGACCTGCAGCTGTCGTGGAACAGCGACGCCTGGCTGCGCGGCATGCGCGTGGTGCTCGGCGTCAACAACGTCACCGACAAGGATCCGCCGATCTGCCTGAGCTGCTCGCTCAACGGCTATGACGCGGCCACGTACGACTTGCCGGGGCGGTTCTGGTACGCGCGCCTGGGCGTGGACTTCTGATGCGGCAGGGCCAGCCGGCATGCGTGCCGGCTGGCCCGTTGTCCTTCAGCACCCGCGGCTACTCACCGCACGGCACGCACACATTGTTGGCGTGCCGGAACGCAAGCTTCCACTGTCCATCCGACTGCATCCACGCATTCGTATAGCGCCGCCGCAGCACCTTGCCCGCGTTGGGCGCGCCCGCCGCGGGCACCACGGTCTCGTCGCCCATCACCACGACCATGTCGTCGTAGAACAGGAATTGCTCCGGGCGTCGCTCGAAGCGCGTGTAGCGGATCACGCCCTTGCCGATCAGCGCCAGCAGCTCCTGCTTCTCGTTGACGATGCGCGTGGTCGGGTGGTTGACGGTGATGTCGTCGGCCATGAGGCGATCCAGCGCCTGTGCATCGCCCTTGAAGATCGCTTCGGCGTGCGCCAGGTCGAGCGCGCGTACCTCGCGCTCCAGGGCCGCGTCGGCCTGGCGTTGCTGCGCGACCGCTGGCGCGGACGCGATGAGGAGGCTGGCGAGCAGGGCGGAAAACGCGCGCCTCGCCGCCAGCGGATGACCGCGACGCAGCGTATCGGTCTTCATGCCGTGCTCCTTGCTACAGGGAAGGATCGATCAGGTACTTCTCGCCGGTCGCCTTGCGCTCGTATTCGCGCAGGATGTCCAGCCGCAGCGCGTCACGCAGGCTGATGGTGCGCGTGTAGCGGCTGGCGAAGGTCGTGGTGAGCTCGTCCACCACCCGCTGGCGCATCCGCGCCACGACGTCGCGCCCGGCCTTCTGCAGGAACGGGAACAGCAGCCAGCCGCCAACGCTCCATGTGAACCCGAAGCTGCGGTTGAGCACCGTCGGCCCCATGTCCAGGCTGCCGTAGATGAAGACCTGCTTCGGCGCGTTGGAGCCATAAGGGCTGTAGCCGGTGCCGCTGCGACCAGCGCACGCTTCCATCGCCTGCAGGATCTGCCCTGCCAGCGTGCCTCCGCCGATCGCGTCGAAGGCGATGGTGGCGCCGGTCTCGCGGATGGCCTGCGTGAGCTCCGTCTGGAAGCCGGGCGAGGTGCTGTCGACGATGTGCTGCGCGCCGATTGCGCGCAGGAGCTCCGCCTGCGCCGGGCTGCGCACGATGTTGACCAGCGGAATGCCGTCCTTCAGGCAGATCCTGTTGAGCATCTGGCCGAGGTTCGAGGCCGCGGCGGTATGCACGATCGCGCTGTGGCCCTCGGCCTTCATGGTCTCGGTGAAGCCGAGCGCGGTCAGCGGATTGACGAACATCGATGCGCCATCGGCGGCGGCGGCGCCTTCCGGCAGCAGGATGCAATCGCGTGCCGGCAGCTTGCGCAGCTGCGCGTACATGCCGCCACCGAGCATCCCGACCTTGCGGCCGAGGAAATGCTGCACGTTGCCGCCGGCCCTGACCACGGTTCCGGCGCCCTCGTTGCCCACCGCCAGCGACTGGTCCAGGCGGGTCTTGATCGCACCGAGGCGCTGCCGCGGGATGTCGGCCACCACCACCGGATGCTCCGGCGTGCCTTCGCTGCGCGCGGTCGCCATGTCGGCAGGACCAATCAGCAACCCGAGGTCGGAGGGATTGATGGGCGCGGCTTCCACCCGCACCACCAGCTCATCCGCGCCCGGCTCGTCCAGCGTGACGTCTTCCAGGCTCAGGCGCAGCTGGCCTTCGCTGGTCGCCAGCGAGCGCAGCTCAAGCCCGTGCAGTGCCGTGTCGTCGGGCTTCATTGCGGCGGCCCGCTCTCGTCCCTGGAGGCCCAGAGCTTCGGCTCCCAGAGCTCGACCTTGTTGCCGTCCGGATCCATGATCCAGGCGAACTTGCCGTTCTCGTGCATCTCGGGGCCACCGACAATCGCGATGCCGTCCGCCTGCAGCTGCGCGAGCAGCCCGTCCAGGTCGTCGACGCGGTAATTGATCATGAAGGCCGAGTCGCTCGGGCTGAACCATTTGCTGTCGTGGTCGGCGACGTGCCAGACGGTCAGGCCGAGATCGTCGGCCTTGTCATCCGGCCAGCGCAGCACCGCGCCGCCAAAATCCTCGAGCGCCATGCCCAGGTGCTGCCGATACCACGCGGCCAGCGCCTTGCTGTCGCCCCTGCTCTTGAAGAACACACCGCCGATTCCGGTCACCTTCGCCATCGTCATCTCCTGTGGATCATTGCGGGTCGTCCGGAGCCGCGGGCGCCTGGTCCCTGGGCGGGATGGCCGGTGTCAGCACCGATGCGGTAGCAGTCTCCGACGAGAAGGTGAGGAACGCGAGGTGCGCTTCGTAGCGCTCGAGCACGTCGTCGATCACCTGCTGTTTCGTCAGGCCCATCAGATCGTAGCCGCCGGACCCGGTCTGCGTGAACACTTCGAGCCGGTAGTAGACGTCGGTCTCGCGCGACATGCGGCCGCCGAACATCGGCACCGGCGCTTCGACGATGGCAGCCTGGTAGTGGAAGTCGCGGAACTCATCCATCGACACCCGCAGCACCGGCTCCTCGATGCCGTGCGTGTTGGTCACCGCGCTCCGCCCGACCTGGTAGCCCTGCTTCTCGAACTCCGCGGCGACGTCGTCGAGTGCGGGGCGCACCGTGCGCTCGAGGAACTGCGCGACCTGCCGCAGCGACGGAAAGGCGCGCATCTGTTCCAGCCGCTGCTTCCACGAGCGTTCCGGCACGTGGCCGCCGGTCGACGCCATCGACGGCCGGCGCAGCACCTGGCCCTCGCGTTCGGCGCGCTCCATGCGCAGCACCTTGTGGAACGACGCCATCACCAGGTACGCGATGATCGTCACCGGCAACGCGAAGATCAGCGTCGCGTACTCCATCGTGGTCACGCCGCCGGCCAGCAGCATCGCCACGGTCAGCACTGCGGTGAGCACGGCCCAGAAGATGCGCAGCCACTTCGGGCCGTCGTGCGAGGGGTCCGGGATGGAGGCGGAGAAGTTCGACATCACCATCGCGCCGGAGTTGGCGCTGGTCAGATAGAACAGCAGCCCCGACAGCGTGGCCAGGCCGACCAGGAACATCGGCCCGGGAAACATCTGCAGCAGTGCATACCAGCCCTGCTCCGGGCTGGCGACGGCCAGTGCGGCGAACTCCGTATTGCCCTGCAGCACCTGGTACAGCGCAGAGTTTCCGAACAGCGAAACGATGATGAAGTCGCACAGCACCGGCGCGGTGATCGCCGCGATCACGAACTCGCGCAGCGTGCGCCCGCGCGAGATGCGCGCCAGGAACACGCCCACGAACGGCCCCCACGCCAGCCAGAACGCCCAGAAGAACAGCGTCCAGCCGCCCATCCAGTCGGCGCCACCGGGTTCGTAGGCGAAGGTCTGCAGCGTGCGCGCCGGGAAGGTCAGGATGAACCGGCCGATGTTCTCCACCAGCGCGTTCAACAGGAACGCCGTCTGTCCGGTGACCAGGATGTACACCATCATCGCCAGCGCGCTCCACAGGTTCAGCTCGGAGATCACGCGGATGCCGCGGTCCACGCCCGACGTGGTGGCGGCGATGGTCAGCACCACCGCGCCGACCACCAGCGCGATCTGCAGCGCCAGGCCCTGCTCCAGCCCGAACAGCAGTGAAAATCCGACATTCAGCAGCACCACGCCGATGCCCATCGACGTGGCCACGCCCATCACCGTGCCGACCAGCGCGATGATGCTGATGCCGTCGCCAAGCGGGCCGCGCACGCGCTTGCCGAGCAGCGGGTAAAGCGCCGCGCGGATCGACAGCGGCATGCCCCAGCGGTAAGAGAAGTAACCCATCGCCATGCCCAGCAGCGCGTACATGGCCCAGCCGGCAACGCCGTAATGGAACATCGTCCAGACCACCGCATCCTGCATCGCGGCGGCCGAAGAGCCGTCACCGGAAGGCGGATACAGGTACTGCACCACCGGCCCGGTCACCGAATAGAACAGCATGTCGATGCCGACGCCCGCGGCAAACAGCATCGCCACCCAGGTGCCGAGCTTGTATTGCGGCCGCGAATGATCGGGGCCGAGCCGCACGTCGCCCTCCTTGGAGAACGCCACCCACAGCACGAAGCCGATCACCAGCGTCATCGTGACCACGTAGTACCAGCCGAGGCTGGACGCGATCCAGTTGACGGCGGCCAGCATCGAGGTGCGCGCGTGTGCCGGCACCAGGATCGCCCAGGCCGAGAAGGCGAGGATCACCGCCGACGAGATCAGCAGCACCTGCCAGTTGATGCTGGCCGCGCTGGTTTCCAGCAGCTCCTGCGGCCCCTTGCTGAGGTCGCTGCGCGATACCGGCGCGTCGTCGTCGTCCGGGCGAACCGGCCGCCGCCCGGTGCCGCCGAAGCGGCTGCGCTCGAGCGGAGGAGGTGTCTTGTGCGCCTGCGCATCAGGTGGCGGCGTGCCTGGACGGCTGGCGTCGGAGGGTTCGTTCCCGGGTGGCTCGTTCGGCATGGACGCGCTCCGTGGCCAGCTTCCGCAGCCTCCCGCAGCCAGCCGGCACCGCGATCATGAAGACGGAGAGGATGTATCTGTGTGAATAGGGTGCCTGCCGATGGCGTAGACGTGTTCGGTGCACGGCTCGCCGGCGGAGATCACGGTGCGCGTTTCGATCTTCGCCATGCCCAGCCGTTCGAGCAGGCGGGTCGACGCCAGGTTGCGCACGTCGGCGATCCCGATCACGCGTTGGGCGGGCGTGTGTTCGAAGACCATCGCGATCGCCTCGGCGACTGCCAAAGTCGCAAGCCCCTGGCCCTGCGACTCGCGGCGCAGCGTGAATCCGATCTCCAGCGTCGTGGCGTCACTGGACAGCAACAGGCCGATGTCGCCGATCAGTGCCGCGTCTACAGCCTGCGCGATGCCGATCTGGCACCAGGTGCCGGGCCGCAGCAGCTCCGCCGCGCCCATGTGGCGCAGGAACTCGCGGGCGTCATCGTCCGGCACCGGCGCCCAGCCCTGGTAGCGACCGAGCTCCGCGTCATGGCGATACGCCTGGAACGCGGCGAGGTCCGACGGCGCCAGCCGGCGCAGCATCGCGGCGCCTGCAAGACGAGGCAGGGGATCAGTCAAGCCAACCGGCCGGAGCGGAGCGTGCGGATCAAACCGCGGCGCGGCGCCGACCCGGGAACATCGCGGCCACCAGGCGATGCCCCAGCCACGCCATCGGCAGGTACGCCAGCAGCAGGTCGAGCGCGCTGAACCACACCGGTGCCGGCAGCATCATCACGCTCGCGATGCCGCCCACCAGGAACGCCACGCCCACCACCCACGCCGGGCCCGACGTGCGTCCAGGCGCAAGCAAGGTGGCGACGATGGCGCCCGCCAACGTACCCAGCGCATGGGCCAGGAACGGGAAGGTGAAGTGCCGCGGCTCGAACAGCGGGAGCGACGCCCTGAGCCCCTCGACGGTGGTGGTGTCGGCACCGCTGGGCATCGGCATGACGCTGGCGCCCAGGTTGATCAGGCCCATGTTCACGACGCTGCCGACGATGAGGCCGACGATGGTCGCCGCGATGAGGTGAAGTGCCTTGCGCATGGCGGTGTTCCCTTGGATGGGGTGATGCGACCCGGAAGTACCGGGTGGCGAGCAGCCGGGATTAAAGCGCAAGTCCGAGCCGGTAGCGAGCCGCGTTCGCCAGCACTTCATGCCCCCGACACGGCCCATGTGCGATCTCACGCGGCAATTCCTCGAAAAGGCTCCAGCCACATGCGATCGGGAACCACCATCGTCACCGCGCTGCTGCTCCTCGCAATCGTTCCCGGCGCGGCACGCGCGCAGGCCGTCCAGGCCGTGCCCTCGGTCGACCTGCCGCGCTACGCCGGCACCTGGTACGAGCAGGCACACCTGCCGCTGTTCTTCCAGCGCAACTGCGTCGCCAACACCACGGCCGAGTACACCCTGCGCGACGACGGGCGCATCGACGTCGTCAACCAGTGCGACGACGTCAAGGGCAAGCGCACCGAGGCGCGGGGCATCGCCAGGAAGGTGGGCGGCAGCACCTCGAAGCTCGAGGTACGGTTTGCGCCGGCGTTCCTGTCGTTCCTGCCGGCGGTGTGGGGCGACTACTGGATCATCGGCCTGGACGCGGACTACCGGTGGGCCATCGTCGGCACACCCGACCGGAAGTATCTGTGGTTCCTCACCCGCGACAAGGCCATTGCACAGGATGACCTGGATACGCTGGTCGCCAAGGCCGAGGCGCTCGGCTACGACACGTCGCGCCTGATCCGCACCGAACAGCGCTGAGTCCGCGGCAGCCGAAGAACGATCTTCATGCACCACCGCGATCGGCGGGATGGTTCACGCCATCGTTGGTCGGGACATCCGCGATGGCGAAGGGATTGACGCCTTCCAGGCAGCCCACGTTGTAGCCGTATTCGTCGGGGCTGGAGCGGCGCTGGTGGTGCGTGTAGATGCCGCAGGCACCGCAGAAGAAGTGCTTCGCGACGCCGGTGTTGAACCGGTAAAGCTTCAGGTGCTCCGCGCCCTTGACGACATGCAGGCCGGCCAACGGCACGGACGCGACAATCGCACCCTTGCGACGGCAGATGGAGCAGTCGCAGCGGCGCGGGTTGACGATGCCGTCCGGCAGGTCGAGCTCGAGCACCACCAACCCACAGTGGCAGGAGGCCCGGTGCCGGGCCTGGATGGTCACGCCGCCTACTTCCTTGAGCATCACGTTCACGCGCTACGCCTGCACCGGCGTCAGGTGCGTGAGCATGCACAGCCAGGTCCCGTCGACACGGCGATAGATGTCGGTGATGTATTCGTCCGCCTGCATCGGCGCGCCGTTGAAGGTGCCGGTGTTCTGTCCGCGGCCGGTGACCCAGGCCATGTCTCCGACGACCGCCGCATGCGTCGCCATCTTGGTCATCGACGCATGCGTCAGCCGGCCGGACGCCACGACATCGAGGATGCGCGCGCGCGGCACGGGCCCGGCCTCCGGCGTGACCAGGATCCAGTCGTCGGTGACGCACGCCGCGATGCGCGCGACGTCGTTCGACACCATCGCCGCGTTGAAGCGGTCCTCAAGGTCGACCAGGAACTGTGGAATCTGCGTGGTGGTCATGGGCGGGATGCCAGCGATCGAGCGTCTGCGCCGCCTTGCTCCTGGCGTGTGTCCTGCATCTCCGGGTAGGGGATGCCCTTCCCGGTCTCGACGTACTGCTTGAGGCTGACGCCTACGAAGTACGCCCACCCCTGCTCGCAGGCGTCGAAACACGGCGACTCCCGATAGCCCGTTTGGGCGAACGCGATGCGCGTGCCTTGATTCTCTGGTGCCAGGGCGAAGGAGATGGTGGTGCCTTCCCACGCATGGGTGTCCTGCATGTTCGAGCGCGTGCATGTCCACCGCACTCGTCGCGCTGTCACGTCGTGCTCCATGTCCAGTTCCACGCTCCAGCCGTGGCCACTCCAGCCGAACCGCCCCTTGCCATCGGCAAGCTCGACTTCCTTGGTCCACCAGTTGCGGATGTGCTCTTCCTTCGTGAGTGCGTCCATGACCGTCTCTACGGACGCGTGGACCAGGAACGAATGATGTATTTCACGGGTCATGGCGATCACCAGCGGCGTGCTACGGATCGAGGGGCCGGTGCTCGCGCGTCACCTGGGGCCCGGATCTGACCTGCGAATGATGCCTCAGCCGGGGAGCAGGCGTGCACCACTGTGGATGATTCCAGCGTCGCGGCTGGCGTGTGAAATGGAGCGCCCTGCCTGCATGGCCGTCGCCCGCGACGAAGGACGTTGCGCCAAGGCAGGCCGGAGAGAGAAGGAATTGCACATGCTAGCCAATGCCGCCGTTACGACGATGCTCCCCGTGATCGACATGGCGCGAGCGAGAACGTTCTACGAACGATGCCTCGGACTGACGCCCAGTGGCCTCCGGCCCGACGGAAAGTTCATCTATGAGGTTGGCGGCAGCACGCTCGCGCTCTTCCCCAAGCCGGAGGGGACGAAGGCCGAACATACGGCCATCAGCTTCCGCGTCCCGGACATTGCCGCTGGCATTGCCGGATTGAAGAAGACGGGCGTGGTGTTCGAGGACTACGATTTCCCGGGCTTCAAGACGGTGGACCACGTCTGTGTGCTTGGTGCAGAAAAGGCAGCCTGGTTCAAGGACACAGAGGGCAACCTTCTCTGCATTCATGAAGATATCGCGTAGGCGCGCACTACCCGAAGCGGTGTTGGCTTGCACGACTCGCTAGCGACCAGCGGCGGCTTCAACTTTCTGCCAACGGTAGTAGCGCTCGGTTGCAAGGCCGAGCAGGTGACGGTCCTCGGCCGTATCCCCGTATGCGTAGATGGCCGGATAGGCCTTCAGGTCATAGCGCTCGCCGACGCGCCGAGCCTTCTCCGCAAGGACACATTGGGGGCCCTCGTAACGGCCTGTCAGTATTCCGTCTCGCTGCTCCAGGACGGAGCAGACGAGCTCGAGTCCGTGTGCTTCACACCATGGACGGAGGTATGCCTCCAGCCCACCCGAGACGACCACGATCGCGTGCCCTTGCGATCTGTGCCACGCGATACGCTGCAGCGCCTCCGGCCGGAGAGTACCGGGTAGATGGCTCCGGGCGAACTCCAGACCGCGAGCCTCCACGACCGAGACGGGCACGCCGCTGTATCCGAAGCGCACGATGAGACTGCGAATGAAAGTCCCCGAGACGAGCCCCATCTTGTAGCCGATGACGAGCGGCGCAAACAGGAGCTGGCCGGCAAGCAGCCGTCGCCGCGGCACGGACCGCCGAAGGAATTCCGGCATGGTCTCGTGAGTCGTGATCGTGCCGTCGAAGTCAAAGAGTGCTAGCGGCATTCTGCGGCCGATCGGACATCACGCTTTCAATCCATTCGATGTAATGGCTCATGCGCACATTGCAGGCGACCTGACCGTAGCGCCCGGGCCGGGCGGTCATGACGTTCCCCTGGACAACTTTCCATGAGGCCAGCCCGGCCAACAACCAGTGATCTTCAATCTGGATGAGCGCAGGACCGCCGCTGTCCCCGTTACCGAGTACACCCTCAAGGGGCAGGGCCGACGGTGGCTCGTCGAACACATAGCAAAGCCAGCGGTCATAGGCACTGCTGACTTCGTTGAACGCGCGGCGAAGCTCCGTCCGGTTCGGGCCCCTGGGATCGTGCCCGTTGGCTCCCGAACCCGTGGCGCCTTTCCCAAGGATCTTGACGACCCGGCCTGGTTCGTCGCTTTGCCTGAAGATTGCGACAGGAGCGAGATCCGTAACGGGTTGCGTCAACTTGACCAGTGCGATGTCGTCACTTGAAGCAAGAAACGCCACGATCAACATTGCCTCACCACTGGCCATGGCTTGATCGATCAGCTCTTGTGGCAGCGTCTTGTACCCGGGGTGCACGACCACCTGCTCAACGTCCCTGGATACCCCATCGATGACGACCTGCTGGGGCTCAGAATGTTGCGGGATCGTATGGGCGGCCGTAATGACCCATCGGGGAGCAATCAGTACACCGTGGCCCTCCCCGGGCATGTCAACGAGAGCCGGGAACTCGGAGGCCGGAACCCGATACCTCGCGTCATCAACGTCATGTCGAATGACGACGGCGCTGGCGGTTGAAGCCATCAAGAGGAGGAGTGTGAGCCACAAGAGTCGGGTCATGCTTGATGCCATGAAGGGCCTGCCACCTGAGTTAAGCCGCGCCGCGGGGCTCAGAGCCCTTCGCCCCAGCTGTTCACAACTCCAGCGCGAACAGCGGCACCTAACGCTAGAATTAAGCCGCGCCGCGAAGCGGTGTCGGCTTGAATGAACTGTTAGGCGGGTGAGGCGCCTGGCTATGGCGAACCCCAGTAGATTGAGTATCAAGCACGCAGGGCGCTCTCAAGTACTCGCTTCTGGTGCTGGCCTTTAGCGAGGCGCTGGCCAAGAAAACCGCGCTGCGATCCCGAACGGAGCCACGTGATCATTCTGATATCACGTCTCGAGAACTGCTGACGCGCGGCTTCATTAGAGAGCACCATACTGCCGCAGTAGAGCGAGTTGTTTCTCCAACTTTTCAACGTCAAGACTCGCATCCAGCGTTACGTTGACATTGAATATCGCGCGAGGAATCGGTTCGCCGTTACCCTCGATCTGGCGGTCACCATTTTGCTTTACATGCGCGGCGCCGCCCCCAGCGGCACCATCCCCACTTTGGGAGCGAGCGGCAGCGCCGGCGTCGTAACTGCTATTTCCGTGACTAGGATCCTCCTCAGGCTTCTCGGTCAGATCGGTTGGCTCGTCCTTGACTGCGGCGTCCGCTGTTTCAGCAGCCGAAACGTGGGCGACTTGATCGCCGTCCAGCGTCACCAGCTCAGCCATGCTCATAGTTCCTACGTATAACTCTACGCAGTTCGTCGTCTCATCCGGGTGCACGGCCAAGTCGGCTGCTCTCTGCCTAAGCTTCGCCCGCGATATCGTGTCACCGTGATACGTGTCAAACAGGGATTTGAACACCGGCGGCGTCAGCGCGGCTGTCCGGTACAGAGGCATGACCTCTTCAGCTGGCGCTGATGCAATCGCCTTAGCAAGTTCAGCTGCAGAGAAGCCCGATTTGGCATCACCGGTCATAAGCCCGTATTGCTTCAAGGCGGACATCCCTATTACGCCCTTATCGTGCTTTGAGCCGATGACACCCATTAACACAACATCCTTTGATTGGGGGCCGGTGTGAGTTTTGCTTACTAGCTTTCTCGCATATCCAACGGCCTCAGTAAGGGTTATTCGCGGAAAGACTTTGCCGCCTTTCCTCCCGCCCTTTGGCATTGTCTTGTTCTTTGCGGTCATACGTCAGCCCTCAAAGCGGTGAGCAATTCATGCAGTCCGGCCTTATACGACTGCGAGAAGTCAGCGTACTTCTTGTCGCCGATGATCGGTGGCATGGGCGTATCGTCTAAGCGCAGAGGGAGAATGTGGACCTTACGCTTTTGTACTTCCGTGACTAAGGCGTTGTTCAACTCTTTCTGCACCCAAGCGGAGCTCGCTGCGTGTCGGCTCATGGCGATTAGGAAGTAGTCCGACCCAGCCAATCCCTGAGCTAGTCTCTCAGGGATTGAATCGCCCACACGGATTCTCTGCTCATCGAGCCACACATCTACACCGTTGGCGGTGAGGTCTGCTGCGAGCTGCCGGATGAAGGGCTTGTCCACAGAGCTGTGTGAAAGAAACGCAATCCGGCGATCCTTATCCTGCTGATGTCGTAGTTCCTTAATCTCGGTCGCCGCATCAACTAGATCCTCAGCCAAAAGATTGGGGTGCAACGCGTCCAGTTTGTGTGCCCATTCCAGTAGCGGATTCAGATCAGATGGAACAAATGGAGAGATTCCCGTTACGGTGGCAGCCTTTCGCAGAGCCACGTCCGCCCTATCTCCGAGGCGCAGAAATTGACGAACGGCGGTAAGAAGTGGCAGCCGTACCAGAGCTTCCCTGACCACTGCTTCCTTTTGATCTTTCGTTCCCTTATAGGGATACGGGAGTACTAGTGCGTAACCAGAGCTCACTACGTCAGCTAGCCCAATCTGAGATGCATTCTTCAACAATTTCCCTGCGGTACGTGGATCGATTCCGGCGAACTGAGCGATTTGTGCTGCACCAGGATTGTCGAGCCACGCAATGGCGTCTAGGACCACGAACAAGGAATCTAGCTTGGCCGGCTCAAACCGATGACCTGAGGAGCTTCTCGACGCTGGCCGCTGCGATTGCTTCTTTGGCGCTTGTGTTGTCTTTGCCACCATTAGTGTCTCACCCTCGAACTCATGCGCGCAGATGATGTGAGCTTAGCCACTTATCTAGCTGGCGCATCCCCATCGATGTCAAAGCCATCGTATTGGCAGCTTAGACCGGATCGGCCTGCCACATCGCACCCGCACTCAGAAGCCTGTAGAGCCCTCCGACCGCGACCCGAGTCTTCGACACCCAGCTGGTGGCGTGCGCGGAACGTCTTCTAGCAAGCGCCTAACACTCAAGTTAAGCCGAATTGCAGCGCGTAGCCGGACACATGGCAAGCTTTTTGTGCCATGTGGCTGGCGTAGCGATGCAATTTAAGCTTGAACGCATTGTTAGGGCGCTGGGCCTAGGATGGCTTGGACAGCGGATGCGGTGTGGTCGCTCCACGGTCGGGAGGCGGTGCAACCGATTGAACTAACCGCGACGTCCGCAGGGGCGTCTGCGACTACAAGGATGCTGTCGCCCGGAACATACCTACTTTGCTCCGCAAAGGTCCAGAAAATGTCATCCGTTGGGTCGTCAAACCGTGCACCCGTTGTCAGCGTTGCGACCATAGTGGGGTCGCCCTTGAAGATCTTTGCGACCGCAAATGTGTAGTGGACCGTATAGGCCTGTCGATCTCTAAGATTAGGGAGCGCCGGTCTAAGGCTGGCACCGGTAATCGTGGCCACGAACACGGTCGATGCCTTGGTGATTTGCGGCTCAAGTGGGACATCGATGCAGATGGCCGATGCAGCAGGGCTGGCTAGAATTATCCCCAGTAACAAATAGCCGCGAATTCGCATGCTGCCCCCTAACACCTAAGTTAAGCCGCGCCGCAGCGGGGTGTGAAGCACATGGCAAGCTCTACCTGCCATGTGGTTTGCGCCCCGATGCGGTGTCGGCTTGAACGCATTGTTAGGCCGCGCCGGCGAGAACGCCATGTCTTGAAACTCAGCAGCCTCGATCAGGTCCTGGTAAGACTTGCCATTAAGGTGCTCGCGACACGGGCGGATACGTGGATAATCCTTTGGCGTTACCGGCTGAAACGTTAAATAGAGAATTGTGTCAGAGCTCAGGCATTCGTGAGATGCGAGGTCTGAAAAGAGCGCGAGAGCGAGTACACGCCGCTCTCGACCCTTGAGTGACTTGACGAGTTGCCCAAAGGACTTGTCGAACGAGGTCTCCGTCGTTGCATCGATCCGAACAGGCTCGCGCGCCGGTAGCGTCGATGCCATGCAGAGCAACACAACTGCGAAGAAGGATCTAGCGAGAATCTTCATAAGCGGTCTAACACCTAAGTTAAGCCGAAACGCGCAGTGGAGCGAAGCACATGGCAAGCTGTACCTGCCATGTGTTTTGCGGAACGAAGCGGTTTCGGCTTGAACGCATTGTTAGGCAGCGGCCGGCTATGGAATGCATACGCCAGTTGTCGCACCGACCAGCTTGCCATTCTCGTCGAATCGAAGACCAACGCGACGAGCTACGACTACGTAGCTACTGTCAATGCAACCGGTCCAAATACGGCTTGGATCGTTCGCAGCCGCAACCACGTCCGCTTTCGACGCCCCGGGCATTGCGGACACGGTGATCGCTGCCGTCAGGCGGTTGACCACCTCGTAGTTGAGTTCAGCACGCAACTCCTCATTGTCGCATCGATACTCGGGCTTGACCTGGGGCGGGTCGCCCAATACCAGCGCGTATGCCCATAGTGCATTCGATGCCACAAGAAGCAGAGCAAGAGCGGTAATCGTAGTTCTGGATCGCGACATTCTGCCCCCGCTGCCTAACACCTAAGTTAAGCCGACCCGCGCAGTGGAGTGGACCAGGTGGCAAGCTTTACCTGCCGCCTGGGCCACGTAACGAAGCGGGTTCGGCTTGAACGCATTGTTAGGCGGCACCGCCTTGAGAGTGTTCAATCGAGGAATGTCCACGTATCTGCACCATCGAAGCGTTTGACGACCACTGACTCGAGGATATCTGGCTCGAAGTTGCGCAGGTTTACCCCGTGCCGAGCGCCAGGTTTGGGGTCCAGTGGTTCCCAGTGAGTGAAGATACCGCACGTTTTGCACCGCACGTTCCTCAGGGTCCGGTCACCCCAGACATAGCCCTCCGTGTTCTTGGGATGCCCTTGAATAGACACTGTGCCTAGCTCGTAGTAGGCGCAAATGAGTCCGGACCGGCGACAGAGCGAGCAATTGCAACTCGTGGCCTCGCTTGGCGGGAATGGAAGAGTGAGTCGGACTGCTCCGCAGTGACAAGAGCCGTGAAGCGATGGTGTTGGCTGTTCGTGACTCATGGGCCGCAGTCCTGGTTGCCGTGCCGCCTAACGCCTGAATTAAGCCGCGCCGCGAAGCGGCGTCGGCTTGAATGAATTGTTAGGCGCAACTGCAGCCAAGTCCGGCTAGAGCCAACGCGCCACCCAAGCCTGTGACAAGAGCCAACTGTTACGCACCACGATGCAATGCCTCGGTCAGTCCCAGCCAAAGTCTACTGTCATCAGCACGTACACGACAAAAGCTGCCCATAGGGCTGCAACCATCAGGGTGACGGCGGCGAGCAACCGTATGCCATGAAAGGGGCTGCCGCGGGTGCTGAAGAGGAACACGGCACTGGCTGAGATGCAGCCGACCACAGCAATAAGCTGGGTGAGATGGAACGGCCATTGGGGGCACCCGAAGTGCTCGGCTATCAATATCGCCGGGGCGCAGAGCACTGCATATAAGCCGAGGGCTATGAACGAGAACTTGGCGGCCCGGCAGAGCTTCATTGTTGCGCCTAACACCAGAATTAAGCCGCGACGCGAAGCGGCGTCGGCTTGAATGATTTGTTAGGCGCACGCCCCTCAGAAGATCACGTACAGGTAGAGGTCTTGATATCTGCCGTCACGGAAGCGCGCATAGCCCACGCCAGCATTGTTCCACACTGGTCGAATCTCGTCGCCAGGCCGGACATCGGCCAAGAACTCAGACCAGGTGCGGCCATCGCCCGACGGAGTGTCGTGACTAGGAAGCTCCGGGTCGTCAAGTGACACCGGTGCGGAAATCTCCCACCCCAAGGAGGTCAGGCTTCGCACGGTGCCACCTGGCGGAATTAGGTCGGCAGGCTCGTCAGCGAGACTTCCGCTGGTGCTTGCGCAAGCCGTCATTAGTGCCAAGAGCAAGATTGGCAGCCAAGCCAGATGTTTCATAGTGCGCCTAACGCCAGAGTTAAGCCGCGCAGCGCAGGGGCGCGAAGCACATGGCAAGCTTTACCTGCCATGTGGTTTGCGCCCCGAAGCGGAGTCGGCTTGAACGATTTGTTAGGCCCATACGAGTGCCTACCAAGCGTTCAATGAGTCGGGTGGGAGACCGGTTTCCCTGGACTCCCTAACTAATGTCTCAATTCGTGCACGCTGCTCCGGGGAACAAGTCTCACCGCGCCTTGACTGAAACATTGTGCCTTGACCGGCGCCATGGAGGACGGAAATGAAGGCCACCTGCTTATCGAGCATGCCCATTGAGCGAGCCGCCTTGGTGAGCGCGAAGTAGTGGGTTTTCCAGTCAAGTCCGCACCACTCTGCGAGACCTGACACGTTGCCGGCTTCCAGTGCCCGGTAAGCGGCTGACCTGCTAATTGGAACAGTCTGCCGATCCTCTTGGGAGGATGGTTGAATCGGGTTGCCATGCACATCTCTGGCGTTTCCCCAGAAGTCCACGAGGATCTCGCGGATAGCGTGATCGCGTCCGGAACTGGCTACGACCGGCTCTTCGGCCACTGCACCGAATGCCAGTAGCTGAGCCGCTAGGAGGATGACCGCGTGGATGTATGGCATGGGCCTAACGCCTGAGTTAAGCCGCGCCGCGCAGTGAAGCGAAGCACATGGCAAGCTTTAACTGCCATGTGGTTTGCGTAACGAAGCGGCGTCGGCTTGAACGAATTGTTAGGCAGCAGACTAAGCTGCGCCCCTGCGAGCCGGCAAGTAGCGCGGAACCTTTTGCTGGAGCAGCCGGACAACCTCCGGTGCCATGTACTCGTATTGGCCCGGAATGCCGAGGACCACTACGCGCTTGCCGCGTAGTTGCAGCTGGAACTTGGCCGCGATCTTGGCCCGGTGCGCTGACTCCATGACGAGCACCGTAGCTGCCCAGGCGATGAGCTCAGCCGAGACCCGGCAGTCCGCGTCGTGCCCTGTCCCGGCCGAAGCCGTCTCGACGCCCGGCCAGTCCGCGAACACCTGCTCTGCGGTAGGACTACGAAGACGGTTCTTGCCACAGACAAAGAGCACGTTGTGCGTCAAAGCATCACCTGCGGCCTAACGCCTAAGTTAAGCCGCGCCGCAGCGGGGCGTGAGGCACATCGCACGCTTTACCTGCGATGTGGTTCGCGCCCCGATGCGGTGTCGGCTTGAACGCATTGTTAGGGCTCACACGCTGCGGCCCCGTGAAATTCGCAATCGAAGGTGAGTGTGCCAAGTGAGCCGCGGCCAGCATTGGCCACAAACTCGCCATATACGTGAACGGAGCGGATCGTGCCAGCAGCAGACCTAAATTCTTGCGTCTTGCGTCCGGACGTTTCCACCTTTACCGCCATGGTGTCCTCCAGATTAGAACGAGCAATCAAGTTCGGGTAGAGCAAGAAGACTGTTGCATCAGGATCATTAATGATGTCTCCGACGAATCCGCTGATTAACACCTGCTCATGGTCGTAAGATTCTGGCGCCACCGCGATATTTAGTATCGAAGTACTGCAGTGCCCTGTATCGACATGCCCAGAGAGTGAACAACGCATCGCATTGTCTTCAGCACATCCTGCCAAGAGCATTGCGATCCAAGAGATGGTTACGATTCTTGCGATGAGCGATTTCACGTTGGAGTGAGCCCTAACGCCAGAATTAAGCCGCGCCGCGAAGCGGTGTCGGCTTGAATGAATTGTTAGGGCTCAGCCGACGGACGCAGGCCGAGCTCCGTGAGCCAGCGTTGGTACTCTGCCCCACGATCCGCCCACACGACACCGACTGATCCGTCTGGGCCCAAGAACAACAGGCCGAGTTCTTTCAGTACTGGCACGCGAACGCCGCACCCGCCAAGGGAGAACTCGCGAAAGAGCTCGCCTGACGCCGCAGTCGAGTCGTGCACCAGCACGTTGACGCGAAAGGTTGGAGTTGAACTGGTGGGGTAGAGCCACTGCTCGCCGCTCGACGATTCAGGCCATGGCTGAAGCTTGAGGGTAGCTGCGCGGTACCACTCATAGGACGTGAGGCGGACACCTGTGACCTCAACTGCAAGAACGTCGTGGCCTGCCGCGTCTCCGTGCGGCGGAACCTGAGAGTTGCCGCGGCACGCCCAGGCAGGGGCCGCTGCCAGTATTCCTAAGATGAGCGCCCAGACACCGAGAATCTTCGACATGAGCCCTAACGCCTAAGTTAAGCCGCGCCGCAGCGGGGAGTGAAGCGCATGGCAAGCTGTATCTGCCATGTGGTTTGCGCCCCGATGCGGTGTCGGCTTGAACGCATTGTTAGGCCTCAGCTGCATACGCTGCCGGGCCCACGAAGTGCGAACGATTGCGGCGAACAAGCAACGCAAGAGCAACGTACACGAGAACTGCAAGCCCAGCCGCAAGCCAAAGAGCGGAAGGCTTGAAGATCATGTCCATGGCTTCTTGCCGCACCGGCAAGCCACGAAGCTCACGGCCGATCTCGTAGGCCTCGCGAACGCCCTGGATGTCCCGGACTGCCAATAGGGTTGTGACCAAGTTCTGAGCTATGCCGGCCGCCAAGGCGCCAAGCAAAACTCCATACCCGACTAGCTGTGGCCGAAACAAGTAAAAGACCGCGGCTGCGTTGAACAGGAACACGACACCAGCGAAGGCGAAGTATGCCCACGCGGCGCCGACACTTGCGAAGATGTAGTAGTCAGCGGTGGTACCGAAGCGAGCAAGGCCATCGAGGTCTTTGCCCGTGGCCCAAAGGAACCAGACGATTAGCAGAATGATTGAACGCGGTCGCCGCACGAAACTTCCCCCTGAGGCCTAACAACTAATTACACCCCATCAACGGGGCGGTAATGCCGGATTAGAGCCCATCTTTTGGGCGGTAGCGAGTACCGCTGCAAGTTCGCTGGTATATACCGAGCTCTCCGCTCAAGGCACATCCATCAGGCCACGCCGTTGGCGCGCCCGTAAACCGCTACCGCCGCAGCGCCACATCCGGCACTTCCAGATCCACCGACAACGCCAGGTGGTCCGAAAACGCCGCCGGGAATGCCTGCAAGTCACGGCACGCAAGCTTGTCGCTCACAAGAATGTGGTCGATCGCCCGCTGCGGTTTCCAGCTGGGGAAGGTGTGCACCATGCATGCCGGTGGCTGCAGGCGGGTCTGCCGGAACAGGGCCGCCATTTCCGGGCGGTCGACGGTGCAGTTGAAGTCGCCCATCAGCACCGCATACGGCGAGTCGGCCAGCAGTTCGGCAATGAACGACAGCTGCGAGGCGCGTGATTGCGCGCCAAGCGAGAGGTGGGCAACGGCGATGGTCAGGCCTTCGTCGCCTTCGCCGAAGCGCGCCAGCAGCACGCCGCGGCCGGTGATGCGGCCCGGCAGGGGGTAGTCGCTGATGGAGGTCGGTTCGAACTTGCTGAGCAGGCCGTTGGCGCTCGAGGCGAACTGCCCCATGCGGCGGTTGGGCTGGTGCGTCCAGTAGTCGAAGCCGCCGCGTTCGGCGAGGTAGTGGGTCTGGTTGGTGAAGCCGGAGCGCCAGCTGCCGGGGTCGGCTTCCTGCAGGCCCACGATGTCGTGGCGGCCCGCGAGCTTGGCGATGGTGTCGAGCATGCCGCGCTTGTTGCCGGCCGGCAGCACGTGCGACCAGCTGCGGGTCGCGTAATCGCTGTAGCGGCGGGTGCTGGAGCCCGCCTGGATGTTGGCGCTCAGCAGCTTCAGCCGCTGCACGCCCACGTCCTGGCGCGGCGCCTCGCCGGGCGCCGCGTCAAGGGGTGTGGAGTTACTGGCTGCCACCGGCCTGCATGGTGGCGCGCTCGCGCGCGATCAGCTGGTCGGTGATGCGCAGCACGTCGTCCAGCGAGCGCCCGCGCACGCGGTACTTGCCGTTTACGACCACGGTGGGCGTGGAGTCGATGCCGCTGCGCACGGCGAACTGCTTGGCGCGGCCTACCTTGGCGTTCACCGCGAAGCTGTCCATCGTGCCCTTGAGCTGCGCGGCGTCGACGCCCTGCTTGGCCATGAACTTGACGATGTCGTCGCTGCTGGCGTTCGGGCGCAGGCTGCGCTCGATGTGCATGGCGTTGAAGGTCTTGGCGTGCACCTTGTCCAGCGCGCCGATGGCCTCGGCGGCGAAGAACGCCTTCGGGAAGTTGTCCTGGTCGTAGAACACGGCCGGCAGGTAGTTGAAGCGCACGTCACCCGGCAGCTTGTTCTTCCACGCGGTGATCAGCGGGTCGAATGCGGCGCAGTGGCCACAGGAGTAGGCGAACACTTCGACCACTTCGATCTTGCCCGCGAGCGGTGCGAACGGCTGGCCGCCGGGGATCTCGATGTAGTCGGTGCCGGCCACGGGGCCGGGGCCCTGCTGCGCGGCCTGCGCCGCGGCGGCGACGGCTGCATCGGCCGCGGGATCGGCGGCGACGGGCGCGTCCGCGGGTGCGGGGGCGGCGGCGTCGCCGGCAGCTTCAGTGGCCGGGGCGGACGGGTCGAGCGCGGGCTCGTCCGGGATCGCGGCCGGCGTGGCGGCTTCGGTGGCGACGGGGGCGGCGCCGGTGTCGGCGGCCGGGGCTTCGTCGCGGCTGCAGGCAGCCAGCAGCACGGTCAGCAGCAGGGGGGCGAAGAGCAGCTTGTTCATGGCATGGACTCGAAGAGCGAACGGAAAGGGATCAACGTGCCTTGGCGGCGGCGCGCTCGCGCGCAACCAGCAGGTCGGTGTGGCGGAGGATGTCGGCCAGGCTGCGGCCGATCACGCGGTACTTGCCGTTGACGATCATGGAAGGCGTGCCCTCCACGCCGGCGCCGACGATGAACTCGCGCGCGGCGCGCATACGCGCATCGGTGGCTTCGGACTGCATGGCCGCGGCCAGGCGGTCGGCATCCACGCCGAGGCTGGCGTACAGCGTGCCGATCTCGGCCACGCTGGCGTTGCGCGCCGGCAGGCTCTGCTCGTCATGGATGGCGCGGAAGGTGGCGTTGTGGGTGCGTGCCAGCTTGCCCATCGATTCGGCGGCGAAGTACGCGCGCGCCAGGCGATCGGTGGGGCTGAACGCCGCCGGCAGGTAGCGGAAGGCGACGTCGCGCGGGAGCTTCTTCGTCCAGGCATCGACCAGCGGCTGGAAGTCGTTGCAGACGTGGCACCAGTAGGCGAACACCTCGACCACTTCGATCTTGCCCTTGGTCGCCTGCAGGGGCGCTCCGCCGGCAATGACCACGTAGTCGCGGCCTTCGACCAGGCCGTCGCTGTCCTGGGCGAACGCGGGAGCGGCCGCGCACAGCGCGAACAGCAGGGTGAGGAGCAGGAGGCGCAGGGTCATCGGCGGGGGCTCGGTGGCGGGGGCGGAAAGCAAAGCGCCGGCACAGGAGTCTGGCCGGCGCTGCGCTTCAGGCATTGTGAAGACTCCGACCGCGGCGGCCGGCGCGAGTTCACGCAGCCTGCTGGACGTCCGCTTCCGGCGCGGCGGCGGGCGCTTCATCGGCCGGCGCTTCGCCTTCCGGCGCGGCACCATCCGGGGCAGCTTCCACCGGCGCGGGCGCGGGCGCCGGGGCGGGCGGCGGCAGCTTGGCGATGGCGGCCAGCGTGGCGGCGTCGGGACGCGTGTGCAGGCCCTGCATGTAGCTCGACAGCGCGCCGATTTCCTCGTCGGTCAGCTGGCGGGCGATGCTGGCCATGATGTCGAAGTGGGCGGTATCGCGGGCGGTGGTGGTGCCGGCGCGGTATTCCTGCAGGCGGCGCGCGGTGTACCAGGACTGCTGGCCGCCGACGTGCGGGTACGCGGGGCCGGGGTTGCCGGCGCCGGTCGGGCCGTGGCAGGCCATGCAGGCCGGGATTTCGCGCGCGAAGTCACCGCGGCGGAACAGCTGCTCGCCGATCTCGTAGAACTTCATGCCGGCGTAGGTGCCTTCGGTGACCTCGGTGTCGTCGGCAATGCCGGCCGACGTCGCCTGGTGGGCGAAGTGCGCGCCGACGTCGCGCATGTCTTGCGCGGACAGCATCGACGCGAACGGCTGCATGATCGCGTTCGCGCGCTCGCCGCTCTTGAACAGCGCCAGCTGCTGCGAGATGTAGCGCTCGCTCTGGCCGCCGATGTTCGGGTAGACCTCCGGGATGGTGCTCTTGCCGTCCAGGCCGTGGCAGGCCGCGCAGGTGCCGGCGAGCGTGGCGCCGTTCTGGGCGTTGCCCGGCACGGTCTTGGCGAGCTCGGCAAGCGCGTCGACCGACTCCAGCGGCAGGGTCTCCACCGGCTCGGCTTCTTCCAGCGGTGCAACCGTGGTCTGGGCAAAGGCGACGGCGCCGATCACCAGGGCGGTGAGGCCGACGAGGGCGTAGCTGCGGGCGTGGCGCATCTTGCTGGGCTCCGTGGATCGGTCTGGCGGGGCGTTGTGCGCCCGCGCCGCGCTGGCGCCGGAAGGCGCCCGCAAGGCCTGCCATTATCTAGGGCGCGCGTTGGAACGGTCAAACCGCCCCGCGGGCCCGCCGCGGACCCGCCCATGCGATCCTGTGCGCATGGCCAATCCCCTTGCACGCGCCCAGTACCTGCTGGCGGCGCACAACCCGCGTCAGCTCCCGCCCGATGACGGCTTCGAGGTCGCGTTTGCCGGCCGGTCCAACGCCGGCAAGTCCAGCGCGCTGAACGCGCTGTGCCAGCAGAACGCGCTGGCGCGGGTGTCGAAGACCCCCGGCCGCACCCAGCAGCTGGTGTTCTTCGACCTGCCGCCGCATACCGGCCGCTACCTGGTGGACCTGCCGGGCTACGGCTACGCCAAGGTGCCGCGCGAGCTGCAGGCGCACTGGCAGGCGTTCCTGGACCGCTACTTCCAGGCGCGCCAGGCGCTGCGCGGGCTGGTGGTGGTGATGGACATCCGCCACCCGCTGAAGGACTACGACCGGCACATGCTCGACTACGCGGCCAAACGCGGCATTCCGGCGCACGTGCTGCTGACCAAGGCCGACAAGCTGTCGAAGGGCAACGCCGGCTCCACGTTGCTGGCGGTGCGCCGTGACCTGACCGCCACCTACGGTGACACCGTGGGCGTGCAGACGTTTTCCGGCGAGTCCAAGCTCGGCGTGGACGAAGCGCGCAAGGTGATCTGCGGCTGGCTGGACATGCCGGCACCCTGAGCTGATTGCAGCGCGGGGGGCGACGCTGCGGACCGGCAGTGGTGGCAAGGTGGCGCATGGCCGCGCGATATAGTGGCCGACCATGCGGAAGCCGGCCCGGACCGCACCATCGAGCGTCCTGCGAGCCCGCCACGTGTCCAGCCCACTGCCCAGCGCCACTACCCCCATCCGCTCGCGTGACGACCTGGTCGCCTACATCGCCGGCGGCGCGCGCGTGCCCGGCGACTGGCGCATCGGTACCGAGCACGAGAAGTTCGGCTTCCGCCTCGACGACCTGCGCCCGCCGACCTACGACGGCCCGCAGGGCATCGGCGCGCTGCTCGACGGCCTGTGCCGCTTCGGCTGGGAGCGGGTCACCGAGCACGGCCAGGTGATCGCGCTGCTGAAGGACGGCGCCTCGGTCACCCTGGAGCCCGCGGGCCAGCTGGAGCTGTCCGGCGCGCAGCTGTCGACCATCCACGAGACCTGCCGCGAAGTGGGCAGCCACCTGCGCGAGGTCAAGACCGTCGCCGACGAACTCGGCCTCGGTTTCCTCGGCATGGGCTTCCAGCCGAAGTGGGCGCGTGCCGACATGCCGTGGATGCCCAAGGACCGCTACCGCATCATGAAGTCGTACATGCCCAAGGTCGGCGACCTGGGCCTGGACATGATGACGCGCACCTGCACGGTGCAGGTCAACCTCGACTTCGCCAGCGAAGCCGACATGGTGAAGAAGTTCCGCGTGGCGCTGGCGCTGCAGCCGATCGCCACCGCGCTGTTCGCGGACTCGCCGTTCACCGAAGGCAAGCCCAACGGCTACCTGAGCTACCGCTCGCACATCTGGACCGACACCGACCCCGACCGCACCGGCATGCTCGACTTCGTGTTCGAGGACGGCTTCGGCTACGAGCGCTACGTCGACTACCTGCTCGACGTGCCGATGTACTTCAGCTACCGCGACGGCGTGTACCACGACGCCAGCGGCCAGAGCTTCCGCGACTTCATGGACGGCCGCCTGCCGGCGCTGCCGGGCGCGCTGCCGACCATCCAGGACTGGTCCGACCACATGACCACCGCGTTCCCGGAAGTGCGCATGAAGCGCTTCCTGGAGATGCGTGGCGCCGATGGCGGTCCCTGGAACCGGCTGTGCGCGCTGCCGGCGTTCTGGGTGGGCCTGCTGTATGACGATGCCGCGCTCGATGCGGCCTGGGACCTGGTCAAGGACTTCAGCCGCGACGAACGCCACGTGCTGCGTGACGGCGTGCCGAAGCACGCGCTCAAGCTGCCGTTCCGCGGCGGCACCGTGCGCGACCTGGCGCAGCGCGCGCTGGAGATCGCGTCCGCGGGCCTCGCGCGCCGCGCGCGCCTCAACGAAGACGGCCAGGACGAGAGCCGTTTCCTCGAACCGCTGGTTGAATACGTCATGGCCAACGAAACCCCGGCCGAACGCAAGCTTGCGCTGTACCACGGCGAGTGGGGCGGCAACATCGACCGCGTGTTCAGCGAGTTCGCTTACTGACCACCTGATCCGCCTGGCCGGCGGCGCGTGTAGCCTTGGGCCATGAACCCGACGCCCGCCGCAATCGCTTCGCCGCTGCGCGAGCAGCTTGATTTCGCCGACACCGACACGCTGCTGCGCGACGACGTGCGCAGGCTTGGGGCGATGGTCGGCGACATGCTCTCCGAGCAGGTGTCGCCGGCGCTGCTGGCGCAGGTGGAAGCGGTGCGCCGCGCGGCGATTGCGCGGCGGGAGACGGGCGCGCCCGTCGACGAAATGGCCGGCCACCTGGCCGCGGTGTCGCTGGACGATGCCGATGCGCTGGTGCGGGCGTTCTCGGCGTGGTTCAGCGCCATCAACCTGGCCGAGCGCGTGCACCGCATCCGCCGCCGTCGCGACCACCAGCGCGGCGACGAAGGGCCGCAGCCGGGTGGGCTGGAAGCCGTGCTGGGCGCGCTGCATGCCGATGGGGTCACGCTCGACGAGCTGCAGGCGCTGCTGCCGGAGCTGTGGGTGGAGCCGGTGTTCACCGCGCATCCCACCGAAGCGGTGCGTCGCGCGCTGCTCGCCAAGGAATCGGTGATCGTGGAGCGGCTGGTGGCCGACATCGACCGCACGCGCACGCCCGACGAACGCCGCAGCGACGAGTCGCGCATCCGCCAGGCACTCGCCACCACCTGGCAGACATCGGAAGCGCCGCCGTTGAAGCCCACCGTGACCGACGAGGTCGAACACATCGGCCACTACCTCGGGGTGCTGTTCCGGGTGCTGCCGGCGTTCTATGAAGTGTTCGCCGATGCCGTCGAGGCCATCTGGGGCGAGCGCATCGCGTTGCCCAACGTGCTGCGCTTCGGCACCTGGGTGGGCGGTGACATGGACGGCAATCCCAACGTCGGCGCCGCCACCATCGAAGCCGCGCTCGCCGCGCAGCGCGCGCAGGTGCTGGCGCAGTACCGAGCGGAGCTTGCCGCGCTGGGCCAGGTGCTCACGCAGAGCCGCGACCGTGCCGGCGTGGACGACGCGGTCGACGCGCGGCTTGCGGAGTACAAGGCGCTCATGCCGGAAGCCGCCGCGCGCCTGCGCGCGCGCCAGGCGGACATGCCCTACCGCCAGCTGATGGAGCTGATGTCGGCGCGGCTGGCGGCGACCGCGGCCGATGAGGGCGCGCCGGCCGGCGCGGCCTATGCGGGCGTGGAGGGATTCCTCGATGACCTCGAGCTCATCGACGCCAGCCTCGCCCACCACCGCGGCGAGCATGCCGGCCTGTTCGCGCTGCGGCGCCTGTTGCGGCGGGTGCGCAGCTTCGGCTTCCACCTCGCCGCGCTCGACCTGCGCCAGGATTCCGCCGCGCACGACGCCGCGCTGGCGGCGCTGGAAGGCGACGACGACTGGGCCACGCAGCCGCTCGACACACGGCTCGCGCGCCTGCATGCGCTGATCGATGCGCCGCAGCCGAGCGTGCCGGACGCCGATGCGGCGGCGGCCTCGCTCGATGTGTTCCGTGCCGTGACCGCCGCGCGCGCGCGCTACGGCGACGCCGCGTTCGGGCCGTACATCGTCAGCATGAGCCGCAGTGCCGCCGATGCGCTCGCGGTGCTGGCGCTGGCGCGCATCGCCGGCTGTGTCGAGGGCGACGGCGCCGGCGAGGTGCCGCTGGACGTGGCGCCGCTGTTCGAAACCGTCGACGACCTCGATGCCGCCGCCGGGGTGATGCGCGCGCTGTTCGACGACCCCGTGTACCGCCGGCACGTGCGAGCCCGTGGCGACCGCCAGATCGTGATGCTGGGCTACTCCGACAGCGCCAAGGACAGCGGCCTGCTGGCTTCGCGCTGGGCACTGCAGCGTGCGCAGGTGGACCTGATGCGGATCGCCCGCGAGGCCGGCGTGCGCGTGGTGTTCTTCCATGGCCGCGGCGGCTCGGTGAGCCGCGGTGGCGGCAAGACCGAGCGCGCGATCATCGCCGCGCCGCGCGGCACGGTCGACGGCCGCCTGCGCGTCACCGAGCAGGGCGAGGTGATCCACCGCAAGTACGGCATCCGCGCACTCGCGCTGCGCAACCTCGAGCAGATGACCGGCGCGGTGCTGCGCGCCAGCCTGCGCCCGCGCCCGCCGGAGCCGCGCGTGCAGGCCTGGCGCGCGATCGCCGACGGCCTGTCCGCCGATTCGCGCGCCTGCTACCGCGCGCTGGTGCACGAGGATCCGGGCTTCAACGCCTACTTCCGCGCGGCGACGCCGGTGGATGTGATCGAGCGCCTGCAGATCGGCTCGCGGCCGTCGCGGCGGCGCGATGGCGGCATCGCCAACCTGCGCGCCATTCCCTGGGTGTTCGCGTGGTCGCAGAACCGCTCCGGGCTGACCGGCTGGTATGGCGTGGGCCATGCGCTGCAGCGCGGCATCGACGTACATGGCCTTGCTGCGATGGCCGAGCTTGCGCGCGACTGGCACTTCTTCGCCGCCATGCTCGACGACGTGGAGATGCTGCTGGCGAAGTCCGACCTCGCCATCTTCGAGCGCTACTCGCGCCTGGCCGGCGGCGCCCATGACGTGTTCTTCCCGGGCATCGCCGCGGAATTCGCGCGCACGCGCGACAGCCTCCTCGCCATCAAGGGCACCGACAGGCTGTTGGCTGGCGACTACCGCCTGCGGTTGTCGATCCGCCTGCGCAATCCCTACGTGGATCCGATCAGCCTGCTGCAGGTCGAGCTGCTGCGCCGCTGGCGCGAAGGCGGCTGCGCGGATGACGAGACGCTGCGCGCGCTGTTCGCCACCGTCAACGGCATCGCGGCGGGGATCCAGAATACCGGCTGACAGGCGCTAGACTTCGCCGGTCCCGTCCACGGAACTGCCGCCTTGTCCGCACCGCGCGAAGAGATCGTCTTCCACACCAACCCCATGTCGCGCGGGCGCATCGTGCGCTGGATGCTCGAAGAGCTGGGCGTCGAATACCGCACGGTGGTGCAGGAGTACGGCGGCAGCATGAAGTCCGCCGAGTACCTGGCGATCAACCCGATGGGCAAGGTGCCGGCGCTGCAGCACCGCGGCTTGGTGGTCACCGAGGCGGCGGCGATCTGTGCCTACCTGGCCGATGCCTTCCCGCAGGCCGGCCTGGCGCCGGCACTGGACGACCCGCTGCGCGGGACATACCTGCGCTGGCTGTTCTTCGCCGCGGGCCCGGTGGAGGCCGCGGTCAGTGCGCGCGCGATGGGCCTGCTGGCACCCGCAGAGAAAGCCGGCATGGTCGGCTACGGCAGCTACGAGCACACCGTCGACGCGCTGGAGCAGGCCGCGGCCTCGACTTCGCCATGGCTGCTGGGCGAACGCTTCAGCGCGGCCGACGTCTATGTCGGCGGCCAGGTGGATTTCGGCCTCGGATTCAAGTCGATTCCGGAACGTCCGGCGTTCACCGCCTGGGCCGAACGCCTGCGCGCCCGGCCGGCGTACCAGCGTGCGCAGGCGCTGGACAACGCGCTGATGCCCGCGCGGGGCTAACCCGGCTTTTTCGCCTTCGGCCTGGGCTTGGGCTTGGGCTCCGGCATCAGCGCGGCGGTCTCGAGCAGGAGCCGCCGCAGCGCTTCGGCATCGTCCAGGAGTTCGTCGGCGACGGGATAGCCCTTCGCGCCGGGATAGGGCGGCCGCAGCGGCAGGCCGGGCGCCAGGCGCGCAACCGCGGCCGACGGCTTCACGAACAGGCTGTTGTCGCAGGCGAAGGCCACGACCTTGCCGTCCACGTAGACCGCGTACTCGCCAAACAGCTTCTTGCACGTCAGCCGCTCGCCGAGCCCGGCCTGTTCGGCGACGTAGTCGAGGAAGTGCTGGTCGGTGGCCATGCGGGGCTCGGTTGCCGTGGAGAGCGGGCATCGTTCTCCGCGGCCGTGCTCCGGGTCAAGCGCCGCTGGTATACTCCCCCCCACTATCATTCGGGCTGCCTGCCGTGCCGCATTCGCCAGAGGAAAAGAAGAAGGTCCTCGCCCGCGTGCGCCGCATCCGCGGCCAGTGCGACGCGCTCGATCGCGCGCTGGAGGCGGGCGCCGACTGCGCGCCGGTGCTGCAGCAGATCGCGGCCATCCGCGGCGCGGTCAACGGGCTGATGAGCGAGGTGCTGGAAGCGCATCTGCGCGAGCAGTTCGGCCAGGCCGCGGGCGACGACAGCGATCGCGATGCCCGCGTCGCCGAGATGACCGGGTTGATCCGGTCCTATCTCAAGTGAAGCCGCCACATGATCCGCACCGGAAGCCAACGGCGCCGCGTGCATTCGTTACAGACTTTGATTCGACAGGAGTATCGCCATGAAATCCCGTGCCGCCGTCGCCTTTGCCGCAGGCCAGCCGCTGCAGATCGTCGAGCTCGACGTCGCCCCGCCCCGGAAGGGCGAAGTGCTGGTGAAGATCACCCACACCGCCTTGTGCCACACCGACGCCTTCACCCTGTCCGGCGACGATCCGGAAGGCGTGTTCCCGGCGGTGCTCGGCCATGAGGGCGCGGGCATCGTGGTGGAAGTGGGCGAGGGCGTGACCAGCGTCCAGCCGGGTGACCACGTGATCCCGCTGTACACCGCCGAGTGCCGCGAGTGCCTGTTCTGCAAGAGCGGCAAGACCAACCTCTGCGTCGCCGTGCGCGCGACCCAGGGCAAGGGCGTGATGCCCGATGGCACCACCCGCTTCAGCTACAACGGCGAGCCGGTCTACCACTACATGGGCTGCTCGACGTTCAGCGAGTACACGGTGGTCGCCGAGGTCTCGCTGGCCAAGGTGAACCCCGAGGCGAACCCCGAACACACCTGCCTGCTCGGCTGCGGCGTGACCACCGGCATCGGCGCTGTGCACAACACGGCGAAGGTGCAGGAAGGCGACAGCGTGGCCGTGTTCGGCCTCGGTGCGATCGGCCTCGCGGTGATCCAGGGCGCGGTGCAGGCCAAGGCCGGGCGGATCATCGCCATCGACACCAATCCGTCGAAGTTCGAGCTTGCCACGCAGATGGGCGCCACCGACTGCGTGAACCCGAAGGACCACGACAAGCCCATCCAGCAGGTCGTCGTGGAGATGACCGGCTGGGGCGTGGACCATTCGTTCGAGTGCATCGGCAACGTCAACGTGATGCGCGCGGCGCTGGAATGCGCGCACCGCGGCTGGGGCCAGAGCGTGGTGATTGGCGTGGCCGGCGCAGGCCAGGAAATCAGCACCCGTCCGTTCCAGCTGGTCACCGGCCGCAAGTGGCTGGGCACGGCGTTCGGCGGGGTGAAGGGACGCACGCAGCTGCCGGGGATGGTGGAGGACGCGATGCGCGGCGACATCCAGCTGGCGCCGTTCGTGACCCACACGCTGCCGCTGGAGCGCATCAACGAAGCCTTCGACCTGATGCACGAAGGCAAGTCGATCCGCACCGTCATCCACTACTGAGGCCCACCATGGAACGCATTGAACACCGCGCCAGCTTCGGCGGCTGGCAGGACGTATACCGCCACCGCTCGGAGGTCCTCGATTGCGACATGACGGTGGGCGTGTACTTTCCGCCACAGGCGGCCGACGGCCCCTGCCCGGTGCTGTACTGGCTGTCGGGCCTGACCTGCAACGAGCAGAACTTCATCACCAAGGCCGGCGCGCAGCGCTATGCCGCCGAGCACGGGATCATCATCGTCGCGCCCGACACCAGCCCGCGCGGCGATGACGTCGCCGACGCGCCGGGCTACGACCTCGGCAAGGGCGCGGGCTTTTACGTCAACGCCACGCAGGCGCCATGGGCGGCGCACTACCGCATGTACGACTACATCGTCGATGAGCTGCCGGCGTGGGTGGAGGCGGATCCGTCAGCGAGCGACGCGCGCGCGATCAGCGGCCATTCGATGGGCGGCCACGGCGCGCTGACCATCGCGCTGAAGAACCCCGGCCGCTACCGCAGCGTGTCGGCGTTCTCGCCGATCGTGGCGCCGAGCCAGGTGCCATGGGGCGAGAAGGCCTTTGCGGCCTACCTCGGTGACGACCGCGAAGCGTGGAAGCAGCACGACACCGTGGAACTCGTGAAGTCGGCGCAGGAGAAGCTGCCGCTGCTGGTCGACCAGGGCGACGCCGACGAGTTCCTCGACACCCAGCTGCGCCCGCAGCTGCTGCAGGCCGCGTGCGCGTCCGCCGGCCATCCGCTGCAGCTGCGCATGCAGCCGGGCTACGACCACAGCTACTACTTCATCTCGAGCTTCATCGGCGAGCACATCGCGCACCATGCCAAGGCGCTGCGGGGCGGGTGAGAGGGCGGCGCTCGCTCAGTCGCCGAGCCTGTAGTCGGTGACGGCGAAGCGGCCGTCACGCAGGGCCGGGTCGCCACGGGCGAGCGCCAGCGGCGCGGTGAACATCGGGCCGGCGCTGACGCAGGTGTGGAATTCGCCGTTCTCGCCGCAGCGATCGACCGTGGGCGGCAACGCATCCAGCAGCACGGCGTCGAAGTCGCGGCCGCTGAAACTGGCGTCGAGTTGCGTGGTGTCGATGCAGCACAGTTGCGCGCGCAGCCCACCGGTGACCATCTCGCGCGCCAGCGCCGCGGTGTTCGCGCCGAACAGCGGGAACAGCGCGGTCCAGCCCAGCCCCGCGCACAGCGCTTCGCGCCAGGCGCGGATGTCGGCCAGCAGCAGGTCGCCGAAGGCGATGCGCGTGATGCCGGGCCAGCGCGCCTGCGCTTCGGCCAGCGTGGCGGCTAAGGCGGCTTCGTAGCAGGCGTTGTCGCAGCGTTCCGGGATGCGCATCTCGAGCAGCGGCAGCCCGGCGGCCGCGGCCTGCGCGCGCAGCACGTCGACGCGGATGCCCTGCATCGACGCGCGCTCATCGTCCGCATTGATGGTGGACAACAGGCCGACCACGTCGACCTCCCTGCGCTGGCGCAGCACGTGCAGCGCCCAGGCCGCGTCCTTGCCGCCGCTCCAGGCCAGCAGTGCGGGCGGCCGCGGCGTCATCGGGCTCAGCCCGCGCGCACGTCGCGCAGTTCCCAGGCGCTGCCGGCCAGCAGGCGCATGCGGTGCTTGAACACCGCGCCGGGCAGCACGGTGTCGGCCACCAGCTCCACGCGGGTCTCGCGCTGCGTGCCGGTCACCGTGGCGGCGGGATCGGTGGCGCCGAGCGCGGGATCCACGTCGTCCGGCTCGTCCTGGGTGGTGCGCCAGCGCTGGAACAGGCCGTCGCCGCGCAGCGCATCCTGCAGCTCGCGCGCAAAGGCCTCGGCACCCTGCGCCGTGAACGCGAACTCGCCCGAAGCGCGGGTGCGCTCGGGATCGGGAAGGGCGATGAGATAGCGCGTGGACATGGGCGTCTCCGGAGGGTGGCGTTGCCCCAGCTTAGCGGGCGACGGCGTGAGTCCGGCGTGCCCGCGCCACGCGCCGCGGCCTTACGGCGTGCCGCCGCGATTGCGTTCCTTCTCGCGCGCCTCGGCGCGCTCGCGGCTGCGGATGAACAACGGCACGCCGATCGTGATTCCGAACATGATCAGCGCGCCACCGATCGTGAGCCAGCCGACGGGCCTGGCAAGAAGCTCGACGAAAACCGGATGCATGGCACTCCCTCCCTCTGTGTGACCCGATCATCGGCCGTCGCCGGCCCGCGGTTGTTGACCGGGATCAAGGTCTGCGCGGTGTCTCCAGCGCCTCCAGCACGGTGGACGCCACCAGCGCGGACGCGCGCGGGCCGAAGTGGCCGTAGTCCCAGGTGGTGAGTTCGGCGGGATCGTCGACGTAGGTGAGGCAGCCGCGCAGGTCGCACAGCGCGGACAGCGCCGAGACGTAGGTGACGTCGTCGCGACCGCCGAGAGCCCTGCGCAGCGCGGCGTCCAGCGCGTGCACTTCGGGCAGCGTTTCACCGCGCAGCCGCTGTGGCACCTGCAGGAAGGGCTGCCGCGCATGGCGCTGCACGAGCAGCGCCGGCAGCCAGGCGCGCCAGCGCGGCGCCGGGCCGAGCACCACCACCTGGCCTACGCCGGCGGCATGCAGTGCGGCGATGCCGGGCTCCAGGTCGCGCAGCACCTGCGCCGGGTCCTGGTATTCGCGCCCGTTCCAGTAGGCGAACAGCAGCACGTAGTCCGGGCGCAGCGCGGCGATGCGTTGCAGCACGCGCGCGTTGTCGCTCCGGCACGGTTCCTTGCCGGGATCGAGATAGGGCCGGCAGCCGCTGCGCGTGAACTGCGCCAGGCGCAGGCGGCCGTCAGTCACCTCGCGCATGCCCGGGTACAGCAGCGCGGAATGCGAATCGCCCCACAGCACCAGCAGCGGGCGCGGCGGCGAGGTCTGCGCGTCGACGCATTCCGCGGGGAACTCCGCCGGTTCGCCCGGCGCGCCGACCAGCGAACACGTTCCCTCGCGCGAGGGTGCACGCCAGTCGTAGCCGTAGTTGGCGTACTGCCGCACCGGTTCGCCGGCGCGCGACGGAACGCCCTGCAGCGCCCACAGCGCCAGGCCCGCCACCAGCACCAGCGCCATCGCCGGCAGCAGCAGCGCAAGCGCGCGGCGCGCGGGCATGCGGTGCCGCAGCGGGCGCTCCACCATCCACCAGGTCAGGCCCGCCAGCACCACGGCCAGCACCACCAGCGCCACGCGCAGGCCCGGCGCCACTTCGCCGGTGGCGTGGATGCGCGCGAACGACAGCAACGGCCAGTGCCACAGGTAGAGCGGATAGCTGACCAGGCCGATCCACACCAGCGCGCGCAGCGACAGCAGGCGCTGCGCCCAGCGCGTCGCCGGCACCGCCGCGATGAGCAGCGCGGTGCCGGTGACCGGCAGCAGCGCGCGCCAGCCCGGGAACGGCGACTGGTCGCTGAGGCCGACGCAGGCGGCGATGATCAAGGCGAGCCCGGAGAACGCGGCCAGCTCGGCGGTGATGCGCGTGCGTTCCGACGCTGCGGGCGCCGCGGTGCTGCCCAGCCGTTGCGCCAGCCACGCGCCGGCCAGCAGCTCCCAGAAGCGCGTGAACGGCAGGTAGAACGCGGCGCTGGCATCGCGCGCGGTCAACCACAGGCAGTACGCCAGCGACAGCACGCCAACCACCAGCACCAGGCGGCGGGTGTCGGCGCCGCGCGTGATCGCCAGCGCCAGCAGCGGCGGCCACAGCAGGTAGAACTGCTCCTCCACGCCGAGCGACCACAGGTGCAGCAGCGGCAGGGTCTCGGCCGCGGCGGCGAAATAATCGGTGTCGTGCCAGAACGCCAGGTTGGCGATGAAGCCCGCGCTGGCCGCGGCGTGGCGGCCGAGCGCGGCGTAGTCGGCCGGCACGAGCAGCCACCAGCCGGCCACCAGGCACGCCGCCAGCACCACCACCAGCGCCGGGAACAGCCGGCGGATGCGGCGCACGTAGAAACCGGCGAACCCGAAGGTGCCGGCCGCCAGGCCGTCGCGCAGGATGCCGGTGATCAGGAACCCGGAGATGACGAAGAACACGTCGACGCCGACGAATCCCCCGGGCAGCAAGCGCGGGAACGCGTGGTACGCGACCACCGCGAGGACGGCGATGGCGCGCAGGCCATCGACATCCGCACGGTAGCCGGGCGCCGGCCGCAAGCCCGCGCCTGCCGCCATCAGTGCGCCGGCGTGGAGTACGCGCGCGGCAGGTCGCCGCGCGTGGCGTCCGGCGCGGGCCGCAGGTAGCGGTCGCGCAGCTCGGTCTGCCGCGAGTGCATCGGGATCGCGCGGCCGTCGAACCACACCTGGCGGGCGAGGCTGGCGACGTCGAGCGGGTCGCCGTCCCACAGCACCAGGTCGGCGCGCATGCCCGGCGCAATGCCGCCCAGCTCGCCACCGACGCCGAACGCCTCGGCCGGCACGCGGGTCAGTCCGGCCAGGCCGTCTTCCCAGGGCAGGCCGTGCGCCACCGCGTTGCCCGCCAGCTGGCGGATCTTGCGCGCGTTGTGCGAACTGTCGCCGGCCTGGCTGAAGCCGACGATCGCGCCGGCGGCGCGCAGCCGCGCGGCGTTTTCCAGCGTGGCGTGGATGCGGTCGAAGTTCGACGGCAGGTTGTCGAGCGGGTCGACGAACACCGGCACCTTCGCCGCGGCGAGTTCCGACGCCACGCGCCAGGCCTCGCCACCGCCGCGGATGGCGACCTGCACGCCGTGGCGCTTCGACCAGCGCAGCAGCTGGCGGATGTCGGCGGCACGGTCCACGCCCACCACCAGGCGGCCACCGCCGTAGAGGTAGCGCTTCAGCGTGTCGCGGCCGGCCGGAGTGAGCAGCGCGGCGTTCGACCCGGCCGGGATGCGGCCGCGCACTTCATCCACCAGCTGGTCGAGCAGCATCCACTGCGCGGCGCGCGAACCGCCGGCCAGGCCCGCGGCGCTGCCGCCGCCAAGCTGGACGAACAGCAGTTTCGGGCCCGCCGGCTGGTCACTGCCGTCCAGGCGCATCACTGCGCCCTGGCCGCCGATGATCGAGCCGCCTTCGCCGGTGCCGGCCGCGAGCACGGTGAAGCCGAGGCCTTCCACGCGCGCCACGGGCACCAGCAGCGAGTCCGCGTTGTAGGCGAGCGTCACGTCGAACTCGGGCCGCACCACCATTTCCTTCGACCCCGCGCCGAGCGCGAGCGTGGTGTCGGTGGTGGCGTCCTCGCCGGAGACTTCGTCGATGCCGATCGCGGTGATGCCGGCGAACAGCGCGGGCGTGAGCGGTTTGCCGTCGGCCTCGACCACGGTGGCGCCGGCGGCATCCAGCCGGGTGCCGATCGCGGCGATGCGGCCGTTGCGTACCAGCACGTCCGCGCCCTGCAGCGTGCCGCGCGCGGTGGCGGTGTGCACGGTGGCGTTGCGGATCAGCAGGTCCTGCGCCAGCGCCGGCGCGGTGGCCAGCAGCAACGCGAGGGCCGCGAGCGGCGCGAGGCGGCGCATGCCGCGGCGCGCGCTCATCGGCCACCTCCCGCAGCCGCGCCCCGGCCGAGCATGAAGTCCGAGCGCGGCTGGCGCGACGGGTCATGGCGGTCGTACATGCGCGCGCCGTCGATCCACACCTGTTCGGCCAGTGCGTAGGAGCTGAAGGGGTTGCCGTTCCACAGCACCACGTCGGCGCGCTTGCCGGCCTCGAGCGTGCCGGTCTGGTCGAGGATGCCCATCGACTGCGCCGGGTTGCGGGTGATCCAGCGGATCGCACGCTCCGGCGCGATGTCGATGCCGGCGCGGCGCGCGCTGGCCATCACCTTGGCCGACTCCTGGTTGAGGCGCTGGATGCCCTCCTCGGAATCGGAGTGCACGATGGCGCAGCCGTTGACCGCGCGGTCGACGATCGCCACGTTCTCCTGGATGCCGTCGAAGGCCTCCATCTTGAAGCCCCACCAGTCGGCCCACAGCGCCCCGCAGACGCCGTCGGCGCCGAGCCGGTCGGCGATCTTGTAGGCCTCCACGCCGTGGTGGAACGCCGCCACCTTGAAACCGAACTCGTCGGCGAGGTCGAGCATGGTCACCATCTCGTCGGCGCGGTAGCAGTGGATGTGCACGAGGATCTCGCCGTCCATCGCCGCGGCCAGGGTCTCCAGCTTGAGGTCGCGCTTGCCGGCCTTGTCGCCGCCGGCCTTCTGCTTGGCGCGGTAGTCGGCGGCATCGATGAACGCGGCACGGTAGCCGGCCACGTTGCCCATGCGCGTGGCGGGACCGCCCTTCTGGCCGTACACGCGCTTGGGGTTTTCGCCGCAGGCCATCTTCAGGCCGTGCGGCGCGCCGGGGAATTTCATGCCCTGGTAGGTGGTGGCCGGCACGTTGCGCAGCGTCACGCCGCGGCCGCCGACCAGGTTGGCCGAGCCCGGCAGGATCTGCAGGCTGGTCACGCCGCCGGCGAGCGCGGCATGGAAGCCGGGATCCTGCGGCCACACCGAGTGTTCCGCCCACACCGCGGCGGTGACCGGCGAGGTCATCTCGTTGCCGTCGCTGTGCGAGCGCGTACCCGGGCTCGGGTAGACGCCGAGGTGGGAGTGCACGTCGATGATGCCCGGCGTGACCCACTTGCCGCTGCCGTCGACACGCACCGCGTCGGCGGGCACGTCGAGGCCGCGGCCCACGGCGACGATGCGGCCGTCGCGCATCAGCACGTCGGCGCCGTCGAGGCGCTCGCCGGTGCCGGTGAGCACGGTCGCGCCGCTCACCAGCACCGGCGCACTGGCGATCGCGCGGTAGGTGCCCGGATAGGCGTCGCCTGTGGGGCTGGCGGCGGCGCCGTCACGCGGGCCGGCGGCGCTGGTGCTGGCGCAGCCCGCGGCCAGCGCGGCGGCAAGCGCCGCGGCCAGCGCGGCGTGCATCGGATGCTTCATCGTGCTCTCCCCCGAATGGTCGCCCACCCTAGCCGGCCCGCGCGTCGTGCCGCAATGTGCGAAAGTTGGGGGCTGCCGTCCGCCTTCGCCGCGCGTGCAAGAATGCTGCGCAAAAAGGAGCATCCGATGAAAGAGAAGGACGAGATCGTCAACAACTGGCTGCCGCGCTACACCGGCGTGCCGCTCGACCAGTTCGGCGAGCACATCCTGTTGACCAACTTCGGTGGCTACCTCGGCCACTTCAGCCGCATGACCGGCGCCGAGGTGGTCGGCATGGACCGGCCGATGCCCAGCGCCACGGCGGACGGCATCACCATGATCAACTTCGGCATGGGCAGCCCGAACGCGGCGACCATGATGGACCTGCTGTCGGCGATCAAGCCGAAGTCGGTGCTGTTCCTGGGCAAGTGCGGCGGGTTGAAGCGCAAGAACCAGCTCGGCGACCTGATCCTGCCGATCGCGGCGATCCGCGGCGAGGGCACCAGCGACGACTACCTGCCGCCGCAGGTGCCGGCGCTGCCGGCGTTCGCGCTGCAGCGCGCGGTCTCGACGATGATCCGCGACCTCGGCCTCGACTACTGGACCGGCACGGTCTACACCACCAACCGGCGGGTGTGGGAGCACGACGAGGCGTTCAAGGAGCGGCTGCGGGCGATGCGCTGCATGGCGATCGACATGGAGACGGCGACGATCTTCGCGGCGGGCTTCGCCAACCGCATTCCCTGCGGAGCGCTGTTGCTGGTCAGCGACCAGCCGATGATCCCGGAAGGGGTGAAGACCGAGGCGTCGGATGCGCGCGTCAGCATCGAGTACGTGGAGAGCCACATCCAGGTCGGCATCGAGGCGCTGCGCCTGATCCGGCGCCACGGCAAGTCGGTGCGCCACATGCGGTTCGACGAGTGACTGTGCCGACGCCCGGCGAGGTCGTCGCGTTCTGGCGCGCGGCGGGGCCGGCGAAGTGGTTCGCGCGCGACGATGTGTTCGATGCGGAGCTGCGCGCGCGCTTCGAGGCGGCGCACTTCGCAGCGGGTCGGCGGGAGTTCGAGGATTGGATGACGTCGGCGGAGGGTGCGCTGGCGCTGTTGATCCTGCTCGACCAGGTGCCACGCAACATCTTCCGCAACAGCGGGCATGCGTATGCGTGCGATTCGCTGGCGCTGCATTACGCGTCGCGGTTGGTGGATGCGGGGTTCGATATCGAGGTGGATCCGGCGCTGCGGGTGTTCTGCTATCTGCCGTTCGAGCATTCGGAGGACCTGGCCGACCAGGAGCGCTGCGTGGAGCTGTCGCGTGCGCTGGATGCGGAGACGCTCAAGTACGCGGTGGCGCATCGGGATGTGATCGCGGAGTTCGGGCGGTTTCCGCATCGCAATCGGGCGCTGGGGCGGGTGAGTACGGAAGCCGAGGTGGCTTGGCTGGAGGCTGGCGGCGGGTTCTAGGCCGCGGCGCCTGGATCCGGCGGGGCTGACCGCGCACGCCGGCATTCTTCGCTGGCGTTCCGAGGCGTGCGAATACCGACGTGCGCGGTCAGCCTTTGATGGCCGTCGTGTGTTGGTTGGCGTGCCGGTTCATAGCGGGGCTGCCCGCGCACGCCGGCACGCTTCGCTGGCGTTCCGAGGCGTGCGCGTACCGACATGCGCGGTCAGCCTGTGTTGGGCTGTCGCGGGTTGCTGGCAACGGCCAATCAAGAGCGCCGTCCCGTCTCCGCCACTCTCCACTGCAGCAGGATCGCGAGGAGGCCGCGCTTGCGCACCCGCAAGCGCACGCCTCGGAACGCCAGCGAAGCTTGCGGGTGCGCAAGTGGGGCCGGAGCGGGGGCCTCGCGAAAGCCCTCAGTAGCGGGGGATGGTGCTGTCGACGTGCTGGCTCCAGGCGTCGATGCCGCCTTCGATGTTGTAGACCTCGCGGAAGCCGAGCTGGCGGAAGCGTTCGGCGGCTTGGCCGCTGCGGCCACCGTGGTGGCAGAGGAAGGCCAGCGGGGTGTCCTTCGGGAGGGCTTCGAGGGCGGCGGGGCCGTCGTCGAGGGTCATGAAGGGAACGGTGACGGCGGCCTGTGCGCGTTCGTCGGCGGGGCGCACGTCGACCAGGCGGACGGTGCCGTCGCTGGTGCGGGCCTGGGCGTCGACCGGGGACATGGGGCGCACGGCAGGGGTGGCGTTGGGGTTGTCGACCACCAGGCCGCGGCCGCGGGTGTCGTCGGCCCAGTCGATGGTGACGCCGTCGGCGCGGCGGGCGGCCGGGGCGTCGACCTGCACGCGCACGCCGTCGCAGTCGACGGTGATGGCGGCGGCTTCCGGCTGGGCGAGGGCGAGGCGGGTGCGGTAGTTGGGATCGATGTCGAGCTTGACCACGAGGTCGCCGCCGGCGTCGTCGATCGCCTTGCGCAGCACGGCGTGCGCGGCGGGGGTGACGGTGAGGGTGGGCGGGCTGCGGTCCGGCGCGGGCAGGCCGAGGGCGCTGTGCAGTTCGCCGGAGTTGGACATCTGCTCGATGATGTCGCTGCCGCCGACCAGTTCGCCGTCGATGTACAGCTGGGGAATGGTGGGCCAGTCGCCGTAGGCCTTGATGCCTTCGCGGATCTCGGGGTCGGCCAGCACGTTGACGTGCGCGTAGGGGGTTTCAAGCGCGGTCAGTGCGGCGACAGCCTTGGCCGAAAAGCCACACTGCGGGGCGCGCGGGTCGCCCTTCATGAACAGCACGATGCGGTTGGCCTGCAGCAGGTCTTCGATGCGCTGGCGGAGCTGGGGGTCGAGGGACATGGCGGCAACTGCGTAGAGAGGGGCCCTCTAGGGTACCCCTTCGCCTCCGGCGGCGGCCTTGACGCATGTCATCATGCGGCGATGCCTGCGCCGCCTCCGCCCCCGTTGCATCGTGTTCCGCGCCGTCCGCATGGGTGGCTGTGGCTGGCGCTTGTGGCACACGGGCTTGTGGCCTGGCTTTGGTGGCGCGCGGGGTGGACCTGGGGCCTGGCGGCGCTGCTGACGGTACATCTGGCGTTCGTGTGGGGCACGCTGCGGCCCGGTTCGCGGCTGTTCGGGCCGGTGCTGCGGCGCCTGCCTGCGGGCTCACCCGAGGTGTGGCTGACGATCGACGACGGGCCGTCGGACGACACGGCGGCGATCCTCGACCTGCTGGAGGCGCATGCGGCGCGCGCGACATTCTTCCTGGTCGGCGCGCGTGCCGAGGCGCGGCCGGAGCTCGTGCGCGAGATCGCGGCGCGCGGGCACGGCATCGGCAACCACAGCCAGCGCCATCCGCAGGCGCGCTTCTGGGCATTGGGTCCGGCCGCGATGCGGCGCGAGATCCTCGAGTGCCAGGCGACGCTGGCGCGCATCACCGGGCAGGCGCCGCGCTGGTTCCGGGCGGTCGTGGGCCACGCCAATCCGTTCGTGCATGCGCCGCTGCGGGAGGCCGGATTGTCGCGGGTGGCGTGGAGTGCGCGTGGCTATGACGCGGTGCAAGCCGATCCGGCCCGCATCTCGCAGCGCATTGCGCGCGAACTAGCCCCCGGTGCGATCGTGCTGCTGCACGAAGGAGCGCCGCACGGGCGCAGCGTCGAGGTGATCGCGGAGGTATTGCGCGCGGTCGACGCCGCAGGCTATCGGGCGGTGCTGCCGGCCGACTGAGGCGGTCGCGGCAAGGCTGCCCGCGCATGCCGACGCTCTTCGCTGGCGTTCCGAGGCGTGCGCGCGCCGACATGCGCGGTCAGCCTGCGTTGGGCTGTGGCGGGTTGTGGTGCGCCTTGCGGTTTCACGAGAGGCTGCCCGCGCATGCCGACCCGCTTCGCTGGCGTTCCGAGGCGTGCGCGTGCCGACATGCGCGGCCAGCCTGTGTTGAGCTGCGCCGGCTTGCCGGCAACGCGCAAAATTACGGTGGCTTGTGGATGCGCGGGATTCCCCACTCCATCACGCCAAGAGCGCTGCCCCGTCCTTGCCACCCTCCCCACTGCAGCAGGATCACGAGGAGGCTGGAGGCTGCAGGCCGCAAGCGCACGCCTCGGAACGCCAGCGAAGCTTGCGGCCTGCAGCCTCCGGCCGGACCGTGGCCGAGCGAAACCACGCCTCGGAACGCCAGCGAAGCTTGCGGGCGTACGGCCCTGGCCGGAGTGTGGCCTCGCGAAACTACCCCGCGACGATCAGCCAGTTGTTGAAGGGCGTGTTGCCGTAGAGCGGGCGGAAGTCGACGTGCAGGCCGGCGGCGGAGAGCTGGGATTGCAGGCCCTCGCGCGTCGGGTAGCACTTCGGGGTTTCCTGCATCCAGCCGAACAGGTGCGCCAGGCGATCGGTGACGCGGGTGGTGCGGCCGCGGCGGCTGTCGTCGCCCAGGCCGCTGCGGATCACCAGCTTCGAGCCGGGCGTGAGCATGGCGATCGCGTCGGCGAGCAGCGCGCGCTGCGCGTCGGCATCGAGGTACTGCAGCACGTCGAGGATCGCGACGCTGCCGGCGTGCGGCGGCCAGCCCTGGGCGAGGTCGACGACCGCGAAGCGCGCGTCGTGTTCGAAGCCGCACTGGGCCGCGATACGCGTTCCGCGGCGGATCTTGTCGGCGTCGATGTCGACGCCGTGGTACGGCATGGCCTGGCCGTCGAGGCGCAGCGCGTGCAGCAGCAGGCCCAGCCCGCAGCCCAGGTCGAGGACCGGCGCGGTGGTGCCGCGCAGCGCGTCGAGCACGCCCGGGTAGAGCGGGTCGCTGCGCAGCTTGGACAGCGTGTAGAAATAGTCGTAGCGGTTGCCGAGCACGTGCGCGGGCAGGAACGCGCGGGCGATGGCGCGGGCTTCGTGGGGCGGGAACGGGGCGGTGGCGGAGCGGGTCATGGCGTCCTTGCGTGGCGCTGCAGCAACAGGTGGCGGGCGGCCGGCAGGGCCAGGTGCATCCATTCGGCATGCATGGCGGCGGCGGGGTGCAGGCCGTCGTCGGCCAGCATGTCCGGTTCGGCGCCGCGTTCGCGGCTGACGGCGGTGATGTCGACGAAGGCGACGCCGCGTGCGTCGCAGGTGGCGCGCGCGGTGGCGTTGTAGAGATCCAGCTCGCGGACGATCTGCGCCAGGTCGCGGCCGCTTGCCGCAGCGAACGGGGTCACGCCCCAGTCGGGGATGGACAGCACGAGCACGTGGTCGGCGCGGCCGTCGGCAAAGGCGATGGTGCGTTCGAGCAGCGCGCTGAAACCGGTGCGGTAATCGGTGACATCGCGGCCGCGGTACTGGTCGTTGACGCCGATCAGCAGGCTGGCGAACCCGAACCGGCCCTGCGGCTCGGCGGCATCGATGGCGGCCGCCAGCTCGTCGGTGGTCCAGCCGGTGGCGGCGATGGTGAGCGGGTCGTCGAGCGCGATGCCCTCCGCGCGCAGCGCATGCGCCAGGCGGTGCGTCCAGCGTTCCGCCGGCGCGACCCCTTCGCCGATCGTGTACGAGTCGCCGAGCGCGAGGTAGCGGAGCGCCACGCGGGGGTCAGGCCGTCGCCGCGCGCGCGGCGCTCGTGATCAGCACCACCTTGGCGGCGGCTTCGGCGCGGCGGTCGAGCACGCGTTCGATGCGCCGGAACACCTCGCGCAGCTGGTCCGGCTCGGGCAGCAGCGTGACGCGGAAATGGTTGCGGTAGGGCACGTTGAAGCTGGAGCCCGGCACCACCAGCACGTGCTCGGTCTCCATCAGCTCGAGCGCGAAGTCGTGGTCGTCGAATCCCTGCGCGGCGGCACCTTCAACGCCGGGGAACGCGTACAGCGCGCCGGCCGGCGCGTGCAGCTTGAGGTGCGCGCTGGCGGCGCAGCTTTCGATCACCGCGCGGCGCGCTTCGTACAGGCGCCCGCCGGGCGCGCAAAGCGGGCCAATGGTGTCGAGCCCCGACAGCGCCGCCGGCACCGCGAACTGCCCCGGCACGTTGGCGCACAGGCGCAGCGCGCCGAGGAGGTCCATGGCATGCCGGTAGTCGCGGGTGGCGGCCTCGTCGCCGGACAGCATCGCCCAGCCCACGCGCCAGCCGCAGGCGCGGTGCACCTTCGACAGGCCGCCGAACGACAGGCAGGGCACGTCGCCGGCCAGCGGCGCCAGCGGTTCGAACGTGGCGCCGTCGTACAGGATGCCGTCGTAGATCTCGTCGGCCATCAGCAGCAGGCCGTGCCGCGCGGCGATGTCGACGATCCGCTCGAGCAGCGCGCGCGGGTAGGTCGCGCCGGTCGGGTTGTTGGGGTTGATCAGCACGATGGCACGGGTGCGCGACGACACCAGTGCCTCGAGTTCATCCGGATCCGGCAGGAACGCGTTGCTCTCCTTGCAGCGGTAGTACACCGGGCGGCCATCGTTGAGGATCGTGGCCGCCGACCACAGCGGGTAGTCGGGCGACGGCAGCAGCACCTCGTCGCCGGGGTTGAGCAGTGCGCGCAGGGCGATGTCGATCAGCTCGCTGACGCCGTTGCCGATGAACACGTTGTTGGCCGAGGCGCCGGGCGTGCCGCGCGCGGCGTGCTGGGCGGCGACCGCTTCGCGCGCGGCGGGCAGGCCCTGCTGGTGCGTGTACGGGTCGGTGCCGGCGATGTGGTCGGCGATCGCGCGCTGCAGGTGCTCGGGCGCACGGAATCCGAACGCGCCCGGGTTGCCGATGTTGAGCTTGATCAGGGTGTGCCCCTGCGCCTCGAGGTCGCGGGCGCGGCGGGCGAGTTCGCCGCGGATCTCGTAGCGGACTTCGGACAGGCGCTCGCGCGTCTTCAGGCGGGGCTCGGACATCGGTGCGGGGCGTGCGGCGGGGGGCCGCAAAGCCTAGCGGAAATGCCGCCCGGCCGCCGGGCCGGGGCGGCAGGGGGATAGAATCCGCGCATGTCGAACACCGCCGCCCGCGTTTGAGTCCCGAGATCCTCGCCCTGCGCGCGATCGGCTGGCCGTACGAGGGCCTGCCGGCCACGGGCGGCTGGGCAGCGCTGATGGCCGCGCACCCCGCCGCGCAGCCGGTGCGCGTGGTCGAGCAGCACCGCACCAAATACGTGGTTGCCGTAGGTCCCGGCGAGGGTTTCGGCGTGGAGTCGTTGCCCGAATGGCAGCGCCCGAAGTGTCCGCCGGAGCAGCGCGCCGCGGTCGGCGACTGGCTGCTGGTCGAGGGCCGCCAGGTCGTCGCCCTGTTGTTGCCGCGGCGCAGCGTGGTCAAGCGCGCGGCCGCCGGCGAGCACTACAAGCAGCAGATCATCGCGACCAACATCGACACCGCGTTCGTGGTCTGCGGCCTGGATGGTGATTTCAACCCGCGCCGCATCGAGCGCTACCTGCTGCTGGTGCAGGGCGGCGGCGTGGAGCCGGTGCTGGTGCTCACCAAGGCCGACCAACCGGGCGTCGATGTCGATGGCGCGCTGGCCGAGCTGGAAGACAGCATCCGCGCCGGCCTGGCGGTGGTGGTGGTCAACGCGCGCGACCCCGCCAGTGTCGCGGCGCTGGCGCCGTGGCTCGGCCCGGGCCGCACCGTGGTGTTGGTGGGCAGTTCCGGCGCGGGCAAGTCCACGCTGACCAATTCGCTGGTCGGCCACGAGCGCATGCGCACGGGCGCTGTGCGCGAGAACGACGCCCGTGGCCGCCACACCACCACCCACCGCGCGCTGGTGCCGCTGGCTTCCGGCGCCTGCCTGATCGATACCCCGGGCATGCGCGAGCTCAAGCCCACCGGCGAGGAGGACATCGCCGAGGGCGGGTTCGCCGAAGTCGAGGCGCTGGCCGGCGCGTGCCGTTTCCGCGACTGCAAGCATGATCGCGAGCCTGGCTGTGCGGTGCGCGCGGCGATCGACGCCGGAACCCTGGACCGCGCGCGCTTCGCCCACTATCTGAAGCTGCGCGACGAAGTCGCCGGTGCCGCCAGCGTGCTCGCCAGCCGCCTGGCGCAGGCGCAGGCGAAGCCGGGCCGTCGCTGAGCGCGCGCCGGCGCGCGCCACGGGGAGAGTTCGCCGCCATGCACGCCAACGCCGACATCGCCCACCACGCCGCGCTCGATGCGCGCATGGTGCAGGCCGCGCGCGACATCCGCCTGCTGACCCTGGCGAGCTGGCCGGCATCGGTGCAGCACGCATTCCTCGCGCGCTGGGCCACCGGCGATGCGCGCCCGCCGCAGTACGCCTATCCGCGCCATGATTTCGGCGATACGCGCCGCGAGCTGGCGGCCATCGCCGCGGCCGCGGATCCGCAGCACCCGCTGGGCGCCTACCTGGTGGATTCCGCGCGCAGCTGGGGCATTGCCGCGGAGCTCCTCGAGTCGCTCGGCACCGCCGCCGCGGGTACGCACTCGGAGCGCCTGTTCGGTCGCCCGGACGCGCCGTTGCCCGGCAACGGGCCGACCACGCGCGACGCCGCGCGGCACTTCATCGCGATCGCGGACGAACTCGACCGCGAGCTGCTCGCGCCCGAGGAGCAGGTGCAGGTCTCGGCCACCGCGCTGCAGCTGCAGCTGCAGGCCGACCTCGACGATTTCTTCGACGCGCGCGTGGTCGAGGTGGTGCTCGACCCCGACCTGGTCGCCAAGGCCGCCGCCGGCGCCACGCGCATCCGCCTGCGCAGCGGCGCGTCCTTCAGCGACTATGACCGCGGCCAGTTGCTGCAGCACGAGGCCTTCGTGCATTCACTGAGCGCGCTCAACGGCCGCCGCCAGGCGCTGTTGGGAAGCCTGGCGCTGTCTTCGCCGCGCAGCACCGAAACCCAGGAAGGCCTGGCCACGTTTGCCGAGCTGGCCACCGGCAGCATCGACATCGAGCGGATGAAGCGCGTGTCGCTGCGCACCGAGGCGATCGCGATGGCGCTCGAGGGCGCGGATTTCATCGACGTGTTCCGCTACTTCCTGGATGCCGGGCAGGGCGAGGTGGACAGCTTCTCGTCGGCGCAGCGCGTGTTCCGCGGCGTGCCGACCTGCGGCGGCGCGGCGTTCACCAAGGACAGCGTGTACCTGCGCGGCCTGGTCGGCGTGCACACGTTCTTCCGCCAGGCGCTGGCAGGCGGGCGGCTGCGCCTGTGCAGGCTGCTGTTCGCCGGCAAGATGACGCTCGATGACGTGGTGGCGTTCGAGCCGCTGTTCGACGACGGCACGCTGTCGCCGCCGCACTGGCTGCCGCGCTGGGTGTCGCGCGCGAACGGGCTGGCGGGGACGCTGGCGTTCTCGGTGTTCGCCAACCGGATCCGCCTCGACAAGGTGGGCACCGGCGTGCACGACTGAGGCGCGGCGTGCTGCAACGTTCCGGTCAGCGGTCCGACGCCCCGGGCCGGACGGGCTAGAATCGATGTCCCGCCCGCCGACTGTGAACCGATGTCCGACAAGCCTGCCGATCCCGCCCCCCTGAGCCTGGCCGACCAGAGCGGCAGCTTCGAACAGGCGGCGCTCGACTACCACCGCGCCCTGCCGGCCGGCAAGATCAAGGTGGTCGCCACCAAGCCGATGGTGACCCAGCGCGACCTGGCGCTGGCGTATTCGCCGGGCGTGGCGCACGCCTGCGAGGCGATCGTGGCCGACCCGCGCGAGGCGAGCTCGCTGACCGCGCGCGGCAACCTGGTGGCGGTGATCACCAATGGCACCGCGGTGCTGGGCCTGGGCGACATCGGGCCGCTGGCCGGCAAGCCGGTGATGGAAGGCAAGGGCGTGCTGTTCCAGAAGTTCGCCGGCATCGATGTGTTCGACATCGAGCTCGACGAGCGCGACCCCGACAAGCTGGTCGAGATCATCGCGGCGATGGAGCCGACGTTCGGCGGCATCAACCTGGAAGACATCAAGGCGCCGGAGTGCTTCATCGTGGAGCGCAAGCTGCGCGAGCGGATGAAGATCCCGGTGTTCCACGACGACCAGCACGGCACCGCGATCATCGTCGGCGCCGCGGTCACCAACGCGCTGGAAGTGGCCGGCAAGCGCATCGAGGACGTGCGCCTGGCGACCGCCGGCGCCGGTGCCGCGGGCATCGCCTGCCTGGACATGCTGGTCGCGCTGGGCATGAAGCCGGAGAACATCCTCGCCGTCGACCGTGACGGCGTGCTGTACACCGGGCGCGGCAACATGGACCCGGACAAGCAGCGCTATGCGCGCGATACCGACAAGCGTTCGCTCGACGACATCATCGAAGGCGTCGACATCTTCCTCGGCCTGTCCGCCGGCGGCGTGCTCAAGCCCGAAATGGTGGCGAAGATGGCAGCGCGCCCGATCATCCTCGCGCTGGCCAACCCCTATCCGGAGATCCTGCCGGAAGCCGCGAAGGCGGTGCGCCCGGACTGCATCATCGCCACCGGCCGCTCCGACTACCCCAACCAGGTCAACAACGCGCTCTGCTTCCCGTACATCTTCCGCGGCGCGCTGGACGTCGGCGCCACCGGCATCAACGAAGAGATGAAGCTGGCCTGCGTGCGCGCGATCGCCGGCCTGGCGAAGATGGAATCGTCCGACCTCGGCGCGGCCTACGGCGGCGACGTGCCGGTGTTCGGCGAGGACTACATCATCCCGCGGCCGTTCGATCCGCGCCTGCTGACCATGCTCGCGCCGTGCGTGGCCAAGGCCGCGATGGACTCCGGCGTGGCCACGCGCCCGATCGAGGACATGGACGCCTATCGCGAAAAGCTGGGGCAGTTCATCCACCGCTCCGGCCTGATCATGAAGCCGGTGTACGACCGCGCCCGCAGCGACCTGCAGCGCATCGTCTACGCCGAAGGCGAAGAGGAGACGGTGCTGCGCGCGGTGCAGACCGTGGTCGACGAGGGGCTGGCGCGTCCGATCCTGATCGGCAGGCCGGACGTCATCGAAACCCGTATCGCGCGCCTCGGCCTGCGGCTGCGCGTCGGCGAGGATTTCGAGCTCACCAACATCAACGACGACCCGCGCTTCAGCGACTACTGGCGCCAGTACCACGCGCTCACCGAGCGCCGTGGCGTGACCCCGGACGCGGCCAAGAACCTGGTGCGCTCGCGACCGACGCTGATCGCGGCACTGATGGTGCAGCGTGGCGAGGCCGACGGACTGATCTCCGGCCTGGTGGGCCGCTTCCACAAGAAGCTCGGCTACATCCGCAGCGTGTTCGGGCTGGACCCGGGCGTCAGCAGCACCTCGGCGATGACCGGCGTGATCAACGATGCCGGCGTGTGGTTCTTCCTCGATACCCATGTCCAGGTCGATCCCACCGCCGAACAGATCGCCGAGGCCACGCTGCAGGGCGCCTACCGCCTGAAGCTGTTCGGCATCGAGCCCAGCATCGCGTTGCTGTCGCACTCCAACTTCGGCAGCCACGACAACCCGAGCGCGGCCAAGATGCGCCGCGTGCGCGAGATCCTGGCGCGCCGCGCGCCGCGGCTGAACATCGATGGCGAGATGCAGGCCGACACCGCCTGGGACAGCATGCTGCGCGAGCGCATGTTCCCCAACACCACGCTCAAGGGCCGCGCCAACCTGTTCGTGCTGCCCAACATCGACGCCGCCAGCATCGCCTACAACCTGGTGCGGGTGATGACCGACGGCGTGGCGATCGGGCCGATCCTGATGGGCGTGGACCACCCGGCGCACGTGCTCACCTCCACCAGCACGCCGCGGCGCCTGGTCAACATGACCGCGATCACCGCGGTCGAAGCGCAGATCCGCGCCCTGCAGCGCGCGGGCGCGGAGGTCTGACCGCCGCGGCGGTCAGTTCGGGAGCAGCTGGCGCACCAGCGCCGGCAGGCGCGCCAGGTCGTCCTTGAGCAGGACGCCATCGGCGACCGGGAGCGTCTCGTCGCCGGCCAGCGCGCCGGTCATGAACACGAAGCGCGCGCCCGGCGCATGCGCCAGCACCAGCGCGTGCGCCTCGCGGCCCGAATAGCCGGGCAGGTTCACGTCGCAGACCACCAGGTGTGGATCGAACCCCGCCAGCGCCTCGCGCAGGGCGTCTTCGCGGTACAGGCGGCGGCACTCCACCTGGATGCCGGCCTCGCGCAGCGCCAGCTCGGTGAGCTCGGCGTCGTCATTGCTGTCGTCGACGATCAGTACGCGGATGGCGGCCATGGCGGTCAAGGGTCGCTGGGCGCCTCGTTGAGGACCGCCCAGAAGCGGCCAAGCGTCTTCACCGCCTCGAAGAACTGGTCCACGTCGACCGGCTTGACCACGTAGGCGTTGACGCCGAGGTCCCAGCTGCGCGCCAGGTCGTTCTCTTCGCGCGACGACGACAGGATGACCACCGGCAGGCGCTTGAGCGTCTCGTGCTCGCGCAGCTGGTTGAGCACCTCCAGGCCGTCCATGCGCGGCATCTTGATGTCGAGCAGCAGCACCGCCGGGTCGCCTTCCGGGCGGTTGGCGAACTTGCCGCGGCGGAACAGGTAGTCCAGCGCCTCCACGCCGTCCTCGACGTGCACGATGGGGTTGACGAGGTGCGCATCGCGCAGCGCGTCGATGGCCATCTCGGCATCGTGCGGACTGTCTTCGGCAAGGAGGATGGTGCGGATCGCGGTCATGTGTTGCTGGCTCCTTGGCGGGCGTCGGGGTTGGCAGGCAGGGTGAAGTGGAAGGTGGCGCCTTCGCCGGGCGCGGATTCCGCCCAGACCTGGCCATTGTGCCGGGTCACGACCCGCTTGACGCTGGCGAGGCCGATGCCGGTGCCGCTGAACTCGCTGGCGGCGTGCAGGCGCTGGAAGACGCCGAACAGCTTGCCGGCATAGGCCATGTCGAAGCCGGCGCCGTTGTCGCGCACCGAGAAATGGTGCAGGCCTTCGTCGCCGAGGCGGTGGTCGACGTCGATCACCGCCGGCTCGCTGCCCACGCTGTACTTGACCGCGTTGCCCAGCAGGTTGGTCCACAGCTGGCGCAGCATGTTGTCGTCGCCGATCACGATCGGCATGTGCGCGATGCGCCACTGCACGTGGTGGCCGGGGTTGTCGATGCCGTTGTTGGCATCGAGCATCGCGCGGGTCTCCTCGACCATCGACTGCATGTCGACCGTCTGCAGCCGCAGCGCGCTGCGCCCGAGCCGCGAGTAAACGAGCAAGTCGTCGATCAGCGCCGACATGCGCTTGGCCGAGCCGCCGATGACGTCGAGGTAATGGCGGCCCTTGTCGTCGATGCCGTCGCCGAGGTGGCGCCCGAGCTTGTCGGCGAACCCGGCGATGTGGCGCAGCGGCGCGCGCAGGTCGTGCGACACCGAGTAGCTGAATGCCTCGAGCTCGCGGTTGACGTCGGACACCTGGTCCACCTTGCCCTCGAGCTGGCGGTTGAGCTCGCGGATGTGGCCTTCGCTGGCCTTCTGCGCGCTGATGTCGCTGGCCGTGACCAGCGCCACCACGTCGTCGCGGTCGGGCAGCTCCATGCTGCGCGCGTTGATCAGCATCACCCGCTCGACGCCGTCGACGGTGCGCTGGCGCCGCTCGAAGTCCCACAGCTCGCGTTGGCGCAGCAGCACGTCGCGCAGGCGTCGCAGCGTTTCCTCGTCGCGCCAGGCCTCGCCGGTCTCGCCCAGCGGCGTGCCGCGCACGTCGCCCTCGATTCCGAACAGCTCCGCGAACGCGGCGTTGTGCATCACCACGCGCAGTCCCGCGTCGACCAGCACGATCGGCTCGCGCACGGTGTCGAGGACCACGCTGGCCCTGGCGTCGGCGCGGCGCGACATCACTTCGGCGGCGGTGCGGCGGCTGGCGTCGCGGAGGGCCAGGGCCGCCAGGCCGAAGATCAGCAGCACCTGGGCGCCCAGCGACCCCCACGCCAGCACGCGGGCCTGGCGCTGGACGCGCGCGGCGACGGCGTTGCGTTCGGCGAGGATCTCGCGCTCGGTCTGGATCAGGGTGGAGATCGGCGCCTGCACGGGGAAGTTCTCGACCAGGCGCTCGATTTCACCCAGCCGCTCGGCGGGGGTCGCCGCCAGCACGCGATCGATCTGCACCAGCCGCTGCTCCAGGCTGGCGCGCAGCGCGCCCATGCGCACCTGCTGGCGGGGGTTGTCGCGGGTGAGCTCCTCCGCGTGGTCGAGCAGCGGGCCTACCTGGGACTCGCTGTAGGCGACCCGCTCGGCAAGGATCGGCGCTGTGGCGCCGGCGGCCTTCGCCAGGCCCGCGCCCTCGAGGTTGCGGATCGCCGCGGAGAGCATCTGCAGCGTGTTCTCCACCTCCAGCGTATGCACCACCATCGCCGCGGCCTCGGTCACGCGGCGGTCCGCCACCCGCTGCAGCAGGAAGGGCACGAGGACGATCAGGAGCACGGTCAGCGCCAGCAACGGCAGGCGCCAGCGCGCGTGTTCGCGTTGCTGCAGGGAGGCTGGCATGTCGCCGGATGATGCTGGATGGCGGCGCGGCTGGCAAACCTGCGGCGGCGGGGGGGCTGGTAGAATCGGGGGCTATCGACCCACGAACCAGCACGGCCGATGCGCCGTGGCGGAGCACACAATGAACTGGCTGAACGACGTCCTGCACAACGATCCCGATCCCGCAGAGGCACGCGAGTGGATGGAGTCGCTCAAGGCGGTGATCGATGCGGACGGTCCGGAGCGTGCGCACCAGCTGCTGGAAGGCATGGTCGAGCTCGCGCGTCGCGCCGGCAGCCACCTGCCGTTCTCGCCGACCACGGAGTACATCAACACCATCCCGCCGCACCTCGAGCCGCACATCCCCGGCGACCAGACGCTCGAGTGGCGTATCCGCTCGATCGTGCGCTGGAACGCGATGGCGATGGTGGTGCGCGCCAACCGCAAGCCCGGTGACCTCGGCGGCCACATCGCCAGCTTCGCCTCGGGCGCCACCCTGTATGACGTCGGCTTCAACCACTTCTGGCGCGCGCCGTCCGCCGACCATCCCGGCGACCTGCTCTACATCCAGGGCCACAGCTCGCCGGGCGTGTACGCGCGCGCATTCCTGGAGGGCCGGATCAGCGAGTCGCAGCTCGACAACTTCCGCATGGAGGTCGACGGCCGCGGCATTTCGTCCTATCCGCACCCGTGGCTGATGCCCGACTTCTGGCAGACGCCGACGGTGTCGATGGGCCTTGGCCCGATCGCCGCCATCTACCAGGCGCGCAACTGGAAGTACCTCGAGGCCCGCGGCCTGATGCCGAAATCCGACCGCAAGGTCTGGTGCTTCCTCGGCGACGGTGAAACCGACGAGCCGGAGAGCCTGGGTGCGATCTCGATCGCCGGGCGCGAGGGCCTGGACAACCTGGTGTTCGTGGTCAACTGCAACCTGCAGCGCCTCGACGGCCCGGTGCGCGGCAACGGCAAGATCATCCAGGAGCTGGAAGGCAACTTCCGCGGCGCGGGCTGGAACGTGGTCAAGGCGATCTGGGGCAGCTACTGGGATCCGCTCCTGGCACGCGACGGCCAGGGCATCCTGCGCAAGCTGATGATGGAAACCGTCGACGGCGAGTACCAGAACTGCAAGGCGTTCGGCGGCAAGTACACGCGCGACAATTTCTTCGGCAAGTATCCGGAAACCGCGGCGATGGTCGCCAGCCTGTCCGATGACGACATCTGGCGCCTCAACCGCGGCGGCCACGACCCGCACAAGGTGTACGCGGCCTACCGCAACGCGGTGGAGACCAAGGGCCAGCCGACGGTGATCCTGGCCAAGACGGTCAAGGGCTACGGCATGGGCAGCGCCGGCGAGGCGCTCAACCCCACCCACCAGACCAAGAAGCTCGATGACGACGCCGTGCGCGCGTTCCGCGACCGCTTCAAGATCCCGGTGGGCGACGACCAGCTGAAGGACGGCGCGGTGCCGTTCTACCACCCCGGCGAAAAGTCCGAGGAAGTGCAGTACATGCTCGAGCGCCGCGCCGCGCTCGGCGGCCACCTGCCGCAGCGCCGCCGCAAGAGCACGCAGACGCTGGTGGCGCCAAAGGTCGAGGTGTTCGAGCGCCTGCTCAAGGACACCGGCGAGCGCGAGATCAGCACCACCATGGCCTTCGTGCAGTCACTGGCGATCATCCTGCGCGACAAGGAAGTCGGCCCGCGGGTCGTGCCCATCGTCTGCGACGAGGCGCGCACCTTCGGCATGGAAGGCCTGTTCCGGCAGATCGGCATCTACGCGCCTGACGGCCAGAAGTACAAGCCGGTCGACCGCGACCAGCTGATGTACTACCGCGAGGACGCCACCGGGCAGGTGCTGCAGGAAGGCATTTCCGAGGCCGGTGCGTTCGCATCGTGGATGGCGTCGGCGACCAGCTACAGCACCAACGACCTGCCGATGCTGCCGTTCTACATCTACTACTCGATGTTCGGCTTCCAGCGCATTGGCGATGCCGCCTGGCAGGCCGCGGACATGCGCGCGCGGGGCTTCCTGCTGGGTGCCACCGCCGGGCGCACCACGCTCAACGGCGAAGGCCTGCAGCACGAGGACGGCCACAGCCACCTGCTGGCGGGCGCCATCCCCAACTGCCGCGCCTACGACCCGACGTTCGCCGGCGAGGTGGCGGTGATCCTGCAGCGCGGCATGCAGCGCATGCTCGACGAACAGCAGGACGAGTACTGGTACCTGACGCTCATGAACGAGAACTACGCCCACCCGGCGCTGCCCGAGGGCGCGGCCGAGGGCGTGATCCGCGGCATGTACCTGCTGAAGGACGCCGGCAAGGCGAAGAAGGGCGAGCTGCGCGTGCAGCTGCTGGGCTCGGGCACCATCCTGCGCGAGGCGATCGCCGCGGCGGAGCTGCTGGACAAGGACTTCGGCGTCACCGCCGACATCTGGTCCTGCCCGAGCTTTACCGAACTGCGTCGTGACGGTTTCGACGTCGAGCGCTGGAACCGGCTCAACCCGGAAGCCAAGGCGCCGCGCAAGGCGTATGTCACCACGCTGCTCGAGGGACGCCAGGGCCCGGCGATCGCCGCGACCGACTACGTGCGTGCGTTCCCCGACCAGATCCGCGCCTTCGTGCCGATGCACTACACGGTGCTGGGCACCGACGGCTTCGGCCGCTCGGACACGCGCGCCAACCTGCGCCGGCACTTCGAGGTCGACCGCTTCCACATCGCCCATGCCGCGATCGCGGCGTTGGCGGCGGAAGGCAAGATGACCCCGAAGGACGTTTCACGTGCGATCAAGCAGTACAAGATCGCCGTGGACACGCCGAACCCGCTGCTGGCCTGACGGCCCGCGCGGCCACCGCCGGCCGCGTGCTCCCGGGGCACGGACCGGTTCCAGAAACAGGAAGGCGCGCCGAGGCGCGCCTTCCTGCTTTCCATGGGGCAGGGCGGGCGTCCTGCCCGCCCGCCCTGGTCCCGCTTATTCCGCCAGCTTGGCGCCGTCGACGCTCCACCGGGTCTCGGCCTGGCGCGCGGATCCGGCGGCCGCCGTGCCGTTCTGCGCGCAGGCGATCCAGAAAGTGACGTTCTGCGGCGTGATGTTGCGGACGTTTGTGGCGATCACCACCCATTCGCGCGCCGAACCGCCGACGCCGCTGGTATTGACGTAGACACCGTCGACGTTCGAGAGATTGAAGTTCGAGTGGCCGTGGTTGTTGACGTACATGCCGCCATTGAAGGCGATCTCGTTGCTGGCGCACTGCGCAACGCCACGGCGCAGCTCGCGCGCGGGGATGTTGATCGGGCTGGTGACGAACCGCATGTTCGACAGGCCGGAGGCACCGACCGGACCCTGCGGACCCATCGGGCCCGCCTCACCGGCCGCACCCGTGGCACCCGGGAGTCCCTGTGCGCCGTCAGCACCGGTCGCGCCGGTCGCACCGGTCGCCCCGGTCGCCCCGTCCTGGCCGGGCAGGCCGCGTTCGCCCTGCGGACCAATCGCACCAGTCGCACCGGTTGCACCAGTCGCACCGTCGAGTCCGCGCTCGCCCTGCGGACCGGCGGCACCGTCCAGACCGCGTTCGCCCTGCGGGCCGGCGGCACCGTCCAGGCCGCGTTCGCCCTGCGGGCCGGCGATGCCTGCGGCGCCCTGCGCACCGGTTGCACCAGTCGCACCGTCGAGGCCGCGCTCGCCCTGAGGACCGGCGATACCTGCGACACCCTGCGGGCCGGTTGCACCAGTCGCACCGTCAAGGCCGCGCTCGCCCTGAGGGCCGGCGATACCCGCGACACCCTGCGGGCCGGTCGCGCCGTCCAGGCCGCGCTCGCCCTGCGCACCGGTTGCTCCGGTCGCGCCGTCCAGACCACGTTCGCCCTGTGGACCAGTCGCACCGGCTGCACCAGTCGCACCGTCGAGTCCGCGCTCGCCCTGAGGACCGGCGATACCCGCGACACCCTGCGGGCCGGTCGCGCCGTCCAGGCCGCGCTCGCCCTGCGGACCAGTCGCACCGGTTGCACCAGTCGCACCGTCGAGGCCGCGCTCGCCCTGAGGACCGGCGATACCCGCGACACCCTGCGGGCCGGTCGCGCCGTCCAGGCCGCGCTCGCCCTGCGCACCGGTTGCTCCGGTCGCGCCGTCCAGACCACGTTCGCCCTGCGGACCGGTCGCACCGGTTGCACCAGTCGCACCGTCGATTCCGCGCTCGCCCTGAGGACCGGCGATACCTGCGACACCCTGCGCGCCAGACGCACCGTCCTGACCGCGCTCGCCCTGCGCACCGGTTGCACCGTCCAGACCGCGTTCGCCCTGCGGACCAGTCGCACCGGTTGCACCAGTCGCACCGTCGATTCCGCGCTCGCCCTGAGGACCGGCGATACCCGCGACACCCTGCGGGCCGGTCGCGCCGTCCAGGCCGCGCTCGCCCTGCGCACCGGTTGCTCCGGTCGCGCCGTCCAGACCACGTTCGCCTTGCGGACCAGTCGCACCGGTTGCACCAGTCGCACCGTCGAGTCCGCGCTCGCCCTGAGGACCGGCAATACCCGCGACACCCTGCGGACCGGTCGCGCCGTCCAGTCCACGTTCGCCCTGCGGACCGGCGGCACCGGTTGCACCGTCCTGACCGTCTTGACCGTCTTGACCGCGCTCACCCTGCGAGCCGGTCGCGCCATCCAGACCGCGCTCGCCCTGCGGGCCGGCGATGCCTGCGACACCCTGAGGACCGGTCGCGCCGTCCGCGCCGCGCTCGCCCTGCGCACCGGTGGCGCCGGGCGCTCCGGCCGCACCGTCGAGTCCGCGCTCGCCCTGAGGACCGGCGATACCCGCGACACCCTGCGGGCCGGTCGCGCCGTCCAGGCCGCGCTCGCCCTGCGCACCGGTGGCACCGGGCGCTCCGGCCGCACCGTCGAGGCCCCGTTCGCCCTGCGCACCGGTTGCACCAGTCGCACCGTCGAGGCCGCGCTCGCCCTGAGGGCCGGCGATACCTGCGACACCCTGCGGGCCGGTCGCGCCGTCCAGGCCGCGCTCGCCCTGCGCACCGGCTGCTCCGGACGCGCCGTCCTGGCCGCGCTCGCCCTGCGCGCCTGCAGCTCCGGCCGCACCCTGCGGGCCTGTCGCGCCGGTTGCGCCGGCAGCGCCTTGGGCGCCGGCCGGACCGCGTGCGCCGTCCTGGCCGGTCGCGCCCCGCGGGCCGACGGCACCGATGGTCAGGCCGTAGTCGGACTGGGTGACACCGTTGTTGTTGAAGTGCTCGATGGTCAGCATGTAGTCGCCGGCGGGCGGCAGGCCACCGGGCAGGGTGCAGGTCATCATCGTCAGCCTGTCCGGGCCGCGCGAGCGCATGCAGTGGCGGGTGATGTCGCCCACATCGCCGAGCGTGATGCGCGACCGCGCCACCGATTGCTGCAGGTTCTCGCCGAGCACCACGAAGGCGTCCAGGTCGTCCATCACCACCACGGACACGATCCGCGGATCCTGCGCCAGGGCGGTGGTCGAGGCCAGGGCCAGCGTGATGGCCCCTGCCAGCGCCTTGCGGTTTCGAATGGTGTTCATCCAGCTGCTCCCCTTTGGTCATCGCGCCCCGGGCCCCCGCCCGACGCATCGCCAAAGTGCAAAGCAATTGGCATGCCAAGTGTGACCAGGTGCTCACTTGCAGCCGGCTGGCCTCGCTTTCCCGACTTAGGCGTTAGCTTGGCCATCCAGCACGCAGGGCGGGCCAGCGGTCAAATGGATGAACTCTCGATCGTCATCGCCCGCGAGCCGGGGGCGACGGTGCGCACCCATGTGCGCGGCCCGGCGTCATTGGCGGCCACCATGGCCTATTGGCGCGCCATCGTCGCCGAGGTCGCCCGCGAACCCGCGCGGCACCTGATGCTCGTCGATGAGTTGCGCGGCCCCGCGCTGACCGCGCAGGACTGGCAGTCGCTGGTGGCCATGCTGGTGGGCAGCGGGCTGGAAGGCATGCGCATCGCGCACGTCAAGCCGAATGGCCTGGACCAGATCGAGCACTGCGAACTGTCGGCCACCCAGGCCGGGTTCCAGGCGCGCGTGTTCTCCGACGAACGCATCGCCGGGCTCTGGCTGCGCTACGGAAGTCCGCCGGAGGACTGAGCCACCGGCGGCGCGGGTCAAGCGTCGGCGGGCCGCATGCTGCCGGATTCGACCAGCCGCTGGTGCCACGACAGCGCTTGGCCAAGCAGGTGCGGCGTGTGCTTGCCGAAACTGTCGCGGCAGGCGCGGTCGAAGTAGTCCTGCAGCATCGGCCGGTAGTCCGGGTGCGCGCAGCGCTCGATGACCAGGCGCGCGCGCTGCTTGGGCGACAGTCCACGCAGGTCGGCCAGGCCCTGCTCGGTGACCACCACCATGGTGTCGTGCTCGGTGTGGTCGACGTGGCTGACCATCGGCACGATGCTGGAAATGCGCCCGTCCTTGGCGGTGCTGGCCGACATGAACACCGACAGGTAGGCGTTGCGCGCGAAGTCGCCGCTGCCGCCGATGCCGTTCATGATCCGCGTGCCGGCGACGTGCGTGGAGTTGACGTTGCCGTAGAGGTCCGCCTCGAGCATGCCGTTCATGGCGATGCAGCCGAGCCGACGGATCAGTTCGGGATGGTTGGACATCTCCTGCGGCCGCAGCACGATGTGCTTGCGGTAGAAGTCGACGTTGCGCTTGAACTCCTCGGTGCCCGCCGGGCTGAGCGAGAACGAGGTCGCCGACACCATCGACAGCACGCCTTCGCTGACCAGTTCGAGCATGCCGTCCTGGACGACTTCGGTGAACGCAGACAGGCCCTTGTAGCCGCCCTTGGCCAGCGCCGAGAGCACCGCGTTGGTGACGTTGCCGATGCCCGACTGCAGCGGCAGCAGGTGGTCGGTCAGGCGGCCGCGACTGATCTCGTGGGCGAAGAACTCCAGCAGGTGGCCGGCGATCCGTTCCGATGCCTCGTCCGGTGGCGCGAACGCGCCGATGCGATCGGGTGCATCGGTCTCCACCACGGCCACGACCTTGTCCAGGTCGACGCGCAGCCAGGGCTCGCCGATGCGGTCGCCGGGTGCCACCAGCGGGATCGGCTTGCGGTCGGGCGGCAGCGCCGTGCCGTAATAGATGTCGTGCATGCCGTCCATCTCGGACGGCTGCCAGCGGTTGACCTCGATGATCACCTTGTCGGCGAGGTCGAGCCAGGTCTTGTTGTTGCCGACCGAGGACGAGGGCACCAGCGTGCCGTCGGCGTTGATCGCGGTGACCTCGATCACGGCGATGTCGATGTCGCCGAAGAATCCGAACCAGGCGTGCTGCGCGACATGGCTGAGATGGATGTCGATGTAGTCGAGGCTGCCGTCGTTGATCTGCCCGCGCACGATCGGATCGGACTGGAACGGCAGGCGCATCTCGATGCCGTCGACCTTGGCCAACGCGCCGTCGAGTTCCGGTGCGGTCGACGCGCCGGTCAGGACCTTGATCCGGAAGCGCCCGCCGGCCGCATTGGCGCGCTCGATCTGCGCAGCCAGGGCCAGCGGCACTGCCTTCGGATAGCCCGCGCCGGTGAATCCGCTCATCGCCACGGTCATGCCCGGCTGGATCATCGCAGCGGCCTCGTCGGCCGACTTCAGGCGTTCACGCAGCGCGGGGTTGAGGATACGGTCGGTCACAGCGGCGGGGCTCCTGGCTGCGCGCACACACGCGCAATCGCCATTCTACCGGCGACGTCGCGCAAGCCTCGGGTCCGGGTGGAAAGCAGCGTTGCCGATGAACGCATCCATACCGGTGGCGGCCGCCTTCATCGGTGATTCGCATCGTGCCGCCAATACTCGGCCCCCCTCACAGGAGCAACCCATGAACAGACTGACTACGCTCGGTATCGCGCTTGCGTTCGCTTTCGGTGCAGGCCAGGTCGCCGCGGCGGACGACACGATGACCGCGCCGCAGGTGCGCGCGGCGCTCGAGGCCCAGGGTTACACCAAGGTCAACGACGTCAAGTTCGACGATGGAATGTGGAAGGCCGATGCGCGCAGCGCCGACGGCCAGCGTGTCGAGCTGCGCATCGATCCGGCCACCGGCAAGGTGTTCCCGGAAGACAGCGTGGCCACGCTCAGCGAAGACGACGTGCGCGCCAAACTGGCCGTGGCTGGGTACGGCAACGTGCACGATGTCGAGTTCGACGACGGCGTGTGGACGGCGGAGGCCGAGGACGCCAGCGGCAAGGACCTCAAGCTGACCCTCGATCCGGCCACCGGCGAGGTGGTCGGCAAGGCCCGGGACTGATCGGCCGCGGGGCGCCTTGGCGTCCCGCGACACCCGGCTCAGGCTTCGTCGCGGAAGTAGGGCTCGACCTTGCCGTTGATCTTCATGGTCATCGGGTTGCCGCGGCGGTCCAGCGCGCGGCCCACGGCAACGCGGATCCAGCCCTCGCTGACGCAGTATTCCTCGACGTTGGTGCGCTCTTCGCCGTTGAAGCGGATGCCGACGCCGCGCTGCATGGCGGCATCGTCGTGGTGCGCGCTGCGCGGGTCGTTGCTGAGGCGGTCCGGCGGGGTGTCGGTCATGGCGTGGCGGTCCTGGTGCGATGGTGCGCGCGGCAGTCCCGCGCGGCGGCAAAGGATACGCGGCGCGGGCGGGCCCTGCAGCCGGCCCGCGATGTTCAGTCGGCGATGACGCGCTCGCCGCGGCCGAGGATGTCGGGCAGCAGCTCGCCGCGCGGCGTGAACTGCAGGGATACCGAATTCAGGCAATGGCGCTCGCCCGTGGGTGGCGGGCCGTCCGGAAACACGTGGCCAAGGTGGCTTCCGCAGCGCGCGCAGACTTCTTCGATGCGCACCATGCCGTGACTGCTGTCGCGGATGTAGCGGATGTGCGTGGGATCGTAGGGCGCGAAGAAGCTGGGCCACCCGGTGCCGGAATCGAACTTGGCATCGGAGCGGAACAGCGGCAGGCCGCAGAAGCCGCAGCAGTACGTGCCGTCGCGCTTGTTGTCGAGGAACGCGCCGCAGAACGGTGCTTCCGTGCCGTGCGCCAGCATCACGCGGCGCGCGTCGTCGTCGAGCGTGCGGCTGATGGCGCTGCGCGCGTCGTCGCTGGGCGGGGTGAGGTCGAACGTGGTCATGGCCTGCTCCGGGGGATGGTGTGCATTCAATCGGGTTTGCGCCGGCCCTGCGCGCGCGCGTTGGCGATGACCTGGCGCAGCCGCGCGCGGTCGTGGTGGCGCGAGATCGGCACGGCGCCGCGTGCGATGGCGAGTTCGCGGAGTTCCGCGGTGACGTCGTAGTGCGCGCCGCTGGTCTTGTCCTGGAACGCGTGGCGCGGCATGCCGAGGCCGTCGGCGAACGCATGCAGCTCCGCCAGCGTGTCGGCCATCAGGTGCGCCCAGCGCCGGCCGCGCCAGAGCGTGACCGCGTCATCCACGTACACCGCCACTGCTTCGCGTCTCAGCGCCGCGGTGCGCGCAGCTCGTTGCGCACCCAGCGCTCGAGCAGGCGCTTCTCGTGTCGCAGCGCGTCGGTGTACAGCGGAATGCCGACCGACGAGCTCAGGAACCCCAGGTCGGTCAGCCGGCGTTCGCCCTCGGCAAGCACCTGGCCGCCGGCATCGTGGAGGGTGAAGCGCAGCGCGATGCTCGGCGGGTACAGGTCGCGCACCACGCGCACGTCTGCCAGGCGGTGCATCGCCGGCTCGTAGTCGCCCGCGCGGTCGATGTCGGTGATCACCACGTCCAGCCGCTCGCCGTCGGCGAGCGCCGCGGCGGATGTCGTGCGCAGGTACCCGGCGAGGTCGCGGACCCAATCGCCGCGCACGGCTTCGAAGCGGTTGCGGCTGTAGCGGACCTCGGTGAACTGCTCCGGATTGGTCCATGCCACGGCAACCGGGCCCTCCGCTTCGAGCGCGCGCGGATAGTCGGCGTCGGTGACGTTGGTCGAGCGGGCTTCGGCGTGGCTCGCGAACAGGGTGGCGAGCACGAGGACGATGATCCGTGCGAGCGTGGCCATGGCAGGCTCCGTCGAATGTCTGCAGGCATTCTGCGCGCGCGCAATGGCCGCGGCAAACCCGATGGAACGCATCGAGTCGAGGCGTTTCCGGGCGTTCCTGTGCGGCGCCTTGTGCAGCCGGTCATGCGGCTGCACCTTGTACTGATGCCAAACCTCTCGTGCCGCCACCTCCATCCACCGCCCGCGCGCCTGCCCGGCATGCTGCTTGCGCTGCTGCTCGCGGCCGCGCCGCTGGCGCACGCCCAGGACCTGCTGGCGCGCCTGTCGGCCGCGGCGCCCGGGCTCGACCGCAAGGTCCTGGCGCTTGCACTGGAGGCGCGCGACTGCGCGCGCGCGGCGGGTGTCGCGGGCTCCGGCGCCGAGCGCCTCGCGGTCATCGACTACACGCTGCCGTCGACTGAAAAGCGGCTCTGGATATTCGACCTTGACCGCGGAGCGCTGCTGCACGCCGAGCACGTGGCGCACGGCCGCGGCAGCGGCGACAACATGGCGACGCGCTTCTCCAATGTCGAAGGCAGCTACCAGTCGAGCCTGGGCCTGTTCGCCACCGCCGAGACCTACATGGGGGAGAACGGCTATTCGCTGCGCATGGACGGGCTCGAGCCCGGCATCAACGATGCCGCGCGCGAGCGGTTGCTGGTGATGCATGGCGCCGACTATGTAGATCCGGCACAGGCCCGCAGGCAGGGCCGCTTGGGGCGCAGTTGGGGATGTCCGGCGGTGCGTGCCGGGGTCGCGCGCGCGGTGATCGACGACCTGCGCGACGGCCAGCTGGTGTTCGCATACGCCCGCGACGCGTCCTGGTTGAACGGGTCGCGATTCCTGCATTGCCCCCGGGCTGAACGAAAGGCGCGCGCAGCGCGCTGATTTCACGCGGCATCGCCGACGGCTCGCGCAGCATCGCCGGACCCTGCACACCAAGGACGTCCGCATGACTCCAGCGAAGCCGCTTGCCCTCGCGCTGTGCGCGATCCTCTTCAGCGCGTCGCCGCTTGTCGCCGCGCAGGAGCCGGCGCTGCCCCCCGGCGCGACGCCGGTCGTGCCCGCCGCCGCCAAGGTCCCGGATGCGACCGTCCAGCCGCAGGCAGCCGGCGCCGACCATCCCGCCAACGTCGCCACGACCACGACGGGCAACGACGCGATGCTGCGCGCGCAGGTGCTTCTCGATCGCGCGCATTTCTCGCCCGGCGAGATCGATGGCCGCGGGGGTTCGAATACACGGCGCGCGATCGCCGCGTTCCAGCGCAGCCGCGACCTCGAGGCGAGTGGCGCGCTTGACGAAGCCACCTGGAAGGCGCTGAACGCCGATACCGCGCCGGTGCTGGTGGAGCATGCGATTGCCGCCGCCGACGTCGCCGGGCCGTTCCGCAAGCTGCCCACAGACATGATGGAGAAGTCGAAGCTCGACACGCTGGGCTTCGAGAGCGCCGCCGAGGCGCTGGGCGAGAAGTTCCACGCCAGCCCCACGCTGTTGCAGCGCCTCAATCCCGGCAAGGACCTGGCCGCCGCAGGCACGCGCATCGTGGTGCCGAACGTGTCCGGCGCCGCGCCGCTGCCGGAGATCGCCAAGGTGGTGGTCGACAAGTCCGATTCCGTGGTGCAGCTGGTGGCGGCCGACGGCAAGGTGGTGGCGCAATTCCCGGCCTCGACCGGCAGCAAGCACGACCCGCTGCCGATCGGCGAGTGGACGATCAAGGGCGTCGCGCGCGACCCGACGTTCCACTACAACCCGGAGTTGTTCTGGGATGCCGATCCCGCGCACGCCAAGGCGACGCTGCAGCCGGGTCCCAACAACCCGGTCGGCGTGGCCTGGGTCGATCTGTCGAAGGAGCACTACGGCATCCATGGCACGCCGGTACCGGCCAATGTCGGCAAGACCGATTCGCACGGCTGCATCCGCCTGAGCAACTGGAACGTGCTGACGCTGGCCGCCGCGGTGAAGCCGGGCGTTCCAGCGATCCTGCAGGAATAGTCCATGAAATACGTCGCCATGGTCCTTGCCGGCCTGCTGCTGGCGGCGCTCGTGCACCTGGCGGGGATGTCGCGCGCCGAACGCGCGCGGATCCTGCGGATCACGCCGGCGCCGGCGGTCGCGGCCGCGGATCCCGCGATGCCCGACGCCGTGCCCGGCGAGCGTGCTGTCCGCCCGGTCTCGACGTCTCAACCGACGCCTGCGCCCGCGCCCGCGCCGACGCTGCCCGTCGACACCGGCGCCGAACCGCGCGTCGCCGCTCCGGAGCCCTTGCCATCGGGGCTCGTGGTGCCGGTGCAGGGCGTGACGCCCGCACAGCTGTCGCCAACGTTCGAGGATGCGCGCAGCGAAGGCAGGGTGCACGAGGCGATCGACATCATGGCGCCTACCGGTACGCCGGTGCTGGCGGTGGCCGATGGCCATGTCGAGAAGCTGTTCGACAGCAGGCAGGGCGGGCTGACCATCTACCAGTTCGAGCCCGGTGGCCGCTATGCGTACTACTACGCGCACTTGGACCGCTACGCGCCGGGACTGGCCGAGAAGCAACAGGTGCGCCAGGGCCAGGTCATCGGTTACGTCGGCAGCACCGGCAACGCCGATCCTGCGGGGCCGCACCTGCACTTTGCGATCTTCGCGCTCGGACCGGAGAAGCAGTGGTGGAAGGGCACCGCCATCGACCCCTTCCCGGTGTTCACCGGCAAGACACCCTGACGCCCGCCGCGGGGCCCCTCAGCGCAGCAGTGGCGCCAGCGCGGGCCAGACATGGTCGCGGATGGCGGGCTGCGCCTCGGCAACCGGGTGCAGGTTGTCGTCCATGAAGTTGCCGCGGTCGGCGGCGATGGGTTCGAGCAGGAACGGCAGCAGCGGGATGTCGAAGAAGGTGGCGAGATCGCGGTAGGTGCGCTCGAAGCCCTGCGTGTATTCAGGGCCGAGGTTGGGCGGCATGCGCATGCCGACCAGCAGCACGCGCGCGCCGACGTGCTCCGAGGCGCCGATCATGCGCGCCAGGTTGTGCTTGAGCTCCGCCAGCGGCAGCCCGCGCAGCGCGTCGTTGGCGCCGAGCGCGATCACCACCACCGCCGGCTGTTGGCGCACCACTTCGCGGGCAATGCGCGACGACCCCCCGGCGCTGGTCTCGCCGCTGATGCTGGCGTTGACCACGCGCCAGCCGGGGCGCTCGGCGGAAATGCGCTGCGCCAGCAGCTCCACCCAGCCCTGGTCGGCGCGCAGGCCGTAGGCGGCCGACAGCGAGTCGCCCATCACCAGCACCGTGCGCGCCGGCGCATCGTCGCGCGCGTCGTCGGGCGCGGTGGCCGCCGGCCGGCCCTGCGCCTGGGCGACGCCTGCCAGGAGCAGGATGCACAAACCCAACGCCATTTGGACCTGGCGGCACATCGCCCAATATCCTGTCGCCATCCATTCCTCCGATCCGGCTGCCCGCGGCGCGCCACGCGCCCCGGCCGGACATCATGCCCCCACGAAGGTCCTCCATCCATGCCCGATTCCACCGTAACCCCGTCCGCCGCGCTGCCTGCGCTCTCAGCCACGCACCTCGGCAAGCGCGTCATGCTGCCGGCCGGCGAACTGGTGATCCTCGACGGCGTCGGCTTCGAGATTGCGGCCGGCGACAGCGTGGCGATCGTCGGCGCGTCGGGCTCGGGCAAGAGCACGCTGCTGTCGCTGCTCGCCGGGCTCGACACGCCCAGCAGCGGCGATGTGCGGATCGACGGCGCGCCGCTGTCGACCCTCGACGAGGACGGGCGCGCAAAGGTGCGTGGCGCCAAGGTCGGCTTCGTGTTCCAGAATTTCCAGCTGCTGCCGTCACTCACCGCCCTGGAAAACGTGATGCTGCCGCTGGAGCTGCGCGGCGACGGCGACGTGGAAGGCCCGGCGCGCGAGATCCTGCTGCGCGTCGGCCTGGGTGAGCGCCTGGGCCACTACCCGCGGCAGCTGTCGGGCGGCGAGCAGCAGCGCGTGGCGGTGGCGCGCGCGTTCGTCACCCGGCCGTCGCTGCTGTTCGCCGACGAGCCCACCGGCAACCTGGACACGCGCACGGGGCAGGCGATCATCGAGCTGCTGTTCGCGCTCAACGCCGACCTCGGCACCACGCTGGTGCTGGTGACCCACGACGAGCACCTCGCGCACCGCTGCCGGCGCACGCTGCGCCTCGACAGCGGGCGCCTGGTCGCCGACGACGCGCGCGCCGCGGCATGAGGGCGCTCGCACTCGCCGCGCGGCAGCTGCGCCGCGACCTCGCCTCCGGCGACATCCGCATCCTGCTGGCGGCGCTGGTACTGGCAGTCGTCGCAGTGACCGCGGTCGGCTTTGTCACCGACCGCGCCGCGCGCGCGCTGGCGATCGAAGCCAACCGCCTGCTCGGCGGCGACGCCGTGCTGCGCGGCGACGCGCCGATCACGGGGCCGCTGCGCGAGGCCGCGCGCGCGCCCGGCCTGCGCCATGCCGACACCGTCGGGCTCGACACCATGATCCGCGTCGGAGAGGGCGAAGCCGCGCAGCTGAAGCTTGGCGAGCTGCGCGCGCTGGGCGCGGGCTTCCCGCTGCGCGGCAGCTTCCGCATCGCGGGTGCCGACGGCATCGAGCGCGACGCGACCGGCGTGCCCGCGCCGGGCACCTTGTGGATGGGCCGCGCCGGCGCGGAAACGCTCGGCGCAGGTATCGGCGACGAAGTCGGCATCGGCGAATCGCGGCTGCGGCTGGCGGCGATCGTGGTGCAGGAGCCGGACGCGGCACTCGATTACTTCAACGTCGCGCCGCGGGTGTTCCTCAACCTCGACGACCTCGGCGCCACCGGGCTGGTGCAGGAAGGCAGCCGCATCCGCTATCGCCTGGTGGTGGCCGGCGACGCGGCGGCGGTGGACCGGTTCACCAGCGCTGCGCGCGATGGCCTGCAGCGCGGCCAGCGCCTGGAAACGGCGGCGGATGCGCGTCCGGAAGTGCGCTCCGCGCTCGACCGCGCGGGGCGCTTCCTCGGCCTCGCCGCACTGGTGTCGGTGGTGCTGGCGGCGGTGGCGGTGGCGATGGCCGCACGCCGGCACAGCGCGCGCCACCTGCAGGGCGCGGCGGTGATGCGCTGCCTGGGTGCGAGCCAGCGCACGCTGGTGGTGATCCATGTCGGCGAACTGATGCTGCTGGGGCTGCTGGCCTGTGCGGTCGGGATCGCGATCGCCTATGGGCTGCAGTGGGCGATCGGCGCGTGGCTGGCGGGTCTGCTCGGCATCGGCATCCCGCCGGCCGGCCCGCTGCCGGCGTTGCAGGGCATGGGCGTCGGCATGGTGGTGCTGCTGGCGTTTGCCGCGCCGCCGGTGCTGGCGCTACGCCGTGTGCCCGCGCTGCGCGTGCTGCGCCGCGACCTGGATGCCACAGAGCCGAGCGCCTGGCTGGTGGCGCTGGCCGGGCTGGGCGGCATGGCGGCGCTGCTGTGGTGGCAGGCCGGCTCGGCCACGCTCGGCCTGGCGATGCTGGCGGGCATTGCCGTGACCCTGCTGGTGCTGGCCACGCTCGCTTGGCTGCTGATCCTGGTCGTGCGCCGGCTGCGCACGCGCCTGCGCGGCAGCCTGCGCTACGGCCTGGCCAACGTCAGCCGCCGCGCCGGCACCAGCATCGCGCAGGTCTCGGCGCTCGGCCTCGGCCTGATGGCGCTGCTGCTGCTGACCTTCGTGCGCACCGACCTGCTCGACCGCTGGCGGGTATCACTGGCCGAGGACGCGCCGAACCGCTTCGTGATCAACGTGCAGCAGGAGCAGATGCCGGGTGTGCGCGCGCTGCTGGCGGAACAGGGGCTCGGCGAGCCGGTGCTGTATCCGATGGTCCGTGGCCGCCTTGCCACGCGCAACGGAGAGGCGGTCGACACCGCCGACATCGCGGCGTCCGCCGACGACGCGGAAGACGGGCGGCGCGCGCAGCGCCGCGCGGAACGCGAGTTCAACCTGTCCACCACGTCCGTGCTGGGCGACGACAACCGCGTCACCGCGGGACGCTTCTGGGGCGCGGCGCCGCTGGCCGCCACCGAACTGTCTGTGGAGGAGGGCTTTGCCGAATCACTGGGCTGGCAGCTTGGCGACCGCATCGCGTTCGACATCGCAGGGCGCCGGATGGAGGGCACCGTCACTTCGCTGCGCAGCGTGGACTGGGAGAGCTTCAAGCCGAATTTCTTCGTGCTCGCCTCGCCCGGCGCACTCGACTCCTACCCGGCCAGCTGGATCACCGCGGTCGGCGTGCCGCGCGGCGACACCGCGTTCACCCGCGCACTGGTCGGCAAGTACCCGAACGTCTCGGTGATCGATGTCGACGCGGTGCTCGACCAGGTGCGCGCCACCGCCGACCAGGTGTCGACGGTGGTGGAAGTGGTGTTCTGGTTTGCCCTTGCAGCTGGCGTGCTGGTGCTGCTGGCGGCCATCAGCGCCAGCCAGGACGAGCGCCTGCTGGAGGGCGGGGTGATGCGCGTGCTCGGCGCCAGCCGTTGGCAGCTGCGCCTGGCGCAGGCCTCGGAGTTCGCCGCCATCGGCCTGATTTCCGGGGTGGTGGCGGCGATCGCCGCGTCGGTGCTGGCCGGGGTGATCGCCAAGCGCGTGTTCGACCTGCCGTGGCAGCCGGACCTGGCGATGGTGGCGATCGGCGCGGCGGTCGGCGTGGCGGCGGCGCTGGTGGCCGGGCTGTTCGCCACGCGCCGGGTGCTGGATGCACCCCCGGCGGTGACCCTGCGCGAACTGCAGGGCTGAAGGGGGCTGGAGGCCGGGGCCGTGTGGCCGCGGCCCCACCCTCAGCCGACGCGCTTGGCGATGAAGTACGCCGCCAGGTTGCCGAGGCCGGTGGCGCCCAGCAGCACGGCGAACGCGCCGGGCGTGGCTTCGCGCCAGCCCATCGCCTCGATGACCGCGAAGCCGATGGCCAGCAGCACCAGCACCGTGCCCCAGCGCAGCGAGGCCTGGCGGCGGCGCGCCTCCTCGCCTTCGAGGATCGAGCGCGCCATGGCTTCCGAGCCGTTGCTGGCGACCATCTCCCGCCGCGTGCGGGCGTCGACGACGGCCTTGATCGACAGGTAAATGCAGGCGAAGAGCACGATCGGGATGAAGACTTCGAAGTTCATGGCAGGGTCCCTGGGTTGGTGATGCCGCGCGGATCGGCGGCTTGCTGGAGTGGATACGGGGGCCGCGCCGCCGGTTGCAGCTGGATCACTGCGCGATCGCTTGCAACCGCAGGCCTGCCAGGCGTATCCCGTGCACATGGATCCCGTGTTTACCGCTGGCCGCGCCAACCTGGCGCCAGATGACGCGTGCGGCGACGACGCCGAGCGCGTCGCCGCGGTGCTCGCGGGCACGCCCGGTGCGTTCGAAGCATTGGTGCGCGACTACCAGCGGCTGGCGTGGCACGTGGTGCAGCGCATGGTGCGGCACCCGGAGGACACCCGCGAGCTGTGCCAGGAGGTGTTCCTGCGCGTGCACCGCTACCTGCCGCAATACCGCGCGGACGCGCCGCTGAAGGCATGGATCGCGCAGGTGGCGTACTCGGTGGCCAAGCGCCACCTCGAGCGCCGCCGGATCCCGCTGGCGGAGCCGATCGATGGCGATGCCCTGGCGCCGGCCGAGCGCGTGGCGGATGCGTTCGACCTCGCCGCGGCGCACGCCGAAGCGGACGAGGCGCGCCACCTGCACGCGGCGATCGACGCGCTGCCGCCGCTGCAGCGCACCCTGCTCACCCTGTACCACCTCGAAGAGCTGCCGATCGCGGAGATCGCCACGATCACCGGACTCGCCGAGGGCACCATCAAGAGCCACCTGTTCCGTACGCGCAAAGCCCTGCGCGCGGTGCTGGAACTTCGCTTTGGAGTCGCCGCATGAACCCGCATCCCCCGATCGACGAACGCGAATGGCAGGCCCAGGAGCGCGCGATGCACCACGGCCGCGCTGCGGCGCCCCACGACGATCCGCTGGTGGCGGCGTACCGGCCGGTGGCCGCCGCGGCGCGCCACGCGTCGCCGCCGGAGCTGCCGGCGGATTTCGCGGTGCAGGTCGCTGCACTCGTCCGTGGTGAAGCGCGGGCGGTGCCCGACGGCCGCCTGGAGCGCGTGCTGCTGCGCATCCTGCTGGCGCTGATGCCCGTGGCGCTGGCTGCGGTGCTGGTGCTGTTCGGCATGCGCTGGTGGCAGGCGTCGGTGGCCCTCCTCGGCGAGGACGCACTGCGCTGGGTGCTGGTGGCTGCGGCCTGCGCGGTCGTGTCGTGGGGCATCGACGGGCTGCGCGGCGGCAACCCCGGTCACCGCGGCAAGGGCGGCCACGCGGCCGCCTGAGCTCCGCTCAGGTCGGCGCGCTTTCCTCGTCGACGCTGAACCGGCGCGCGTAATCGCGCTCGGCCGCGGTGCCGTTCACCTCGGACGCGGCGAGATCCGGCGCCCCGTACACGGCGTAGACGGGTGCGCCCCCGGCGCGGCCGACCAGGTGCAGCCGATACCGCGAATGCCCGCTGCCGGTGTCGGGCGGGTAGTGGGCGGGCGGCTCGCCGCCGTCGTACGCGATCTCGGTGTTGTCCACGGGGCCGCCGACAAAAAGCAGGCGCATGGTGCCTCCAGGGTGTTCGGGTCTGCAGTCATCCTCGCCGCTGCGGCGTTCAACGGCGATGAAACCGGCGCGCCGGTGCCCCTCACGTAGAATCGCCGTCCCTTCCCCCGCGAACCGACCCCCATGCCAGGCCCCAACGGCGATCCCGCGCTCGACGCGCTGCTGCTGCCCTTTGCCGAAGGCGAACTCGCCTGGCCGGCGGACGGCGCACTGTTCCTGCGTGCGCGCGCCGGCGCGGCCCTGCAGGCGCAGGACCGACCCGGACTGGTGTGCGAGCAGGGCTATCGCCCGGATGCCGCCGCACTGGCGAGCGCCGGGTTCAGCGTCCGCGATCCCGCCGACGCGTCCGGCGACGCCCGCCGCTGGCCGCTGGTGCTGCTGTTGCCGCCGCGCCAGCGCGACGAGGCGCGCGCGCTGTTCGCCGAGGCCTTCGCGCGGGTCGCCCCCGGTGGCACGGTGATTGCCAGCGTCGCCAATGACGCCGGTGCGAAGTCCGCGGAAGCCGATTTCGCCCGCATCGCCGGCAGCGTGGTGACGCGCAGCAAGCACAAGTGCCGCGTGTTCCATGCCCGTGCCGACGGCCGGGGCGATGCCGCGCTGGCGGCGCAGTGGCGCACGCTGGATGCGCCGCGGCGCATTGCCGGCGACCGCTTCGTGAGCCGGCCCGGCGTGTTCGCCTGGGACCGCATCGATCCGGCATCGCAGCTGCTGGCGGACCACCTGCCGGCCGACCTCGTTGGCCGCGTCGCCGATTTCGGCGCGGGCTGGGGCTATCTCGCCGGCGAGCTGCTGGCGCGCAACCCGGGCATCACCGCGCTCGACGCCTTCGAAGCCGAGGCGCGCGCGCTGCAGCTGGCACGCGAGAACCTCGCGGGGTTCTCGCCGCGGGTGGCGCTCGGCTTCCACTGGCATGACGTCACCGCCGGTGTCCCCGGCCAGTACGACGTGATCGTGAGCAATCCGCCGTTCCACGTGCCCGGCGGCGCCGAGCGGCCCGACATCGGCCGCGCCTTCATCGCCAGCGCCGCGCAGGCGCTGAAGCCGGGCGGCCGGTTGTGGCTGGTGGCCAACCGCCACCTTCCTTATGAGGAGGCCTTGGGGGCCGGCTTCGGCACCGTGCGCCTGGTCGCGCAGCACGATGGCTTCAAGGTGGTGGAAGCGGTGAAGTCCCTGCCCAAGCCTCCCGCGCGCCCGGTGCGCCCCGAGCGCGAGGCGCGCTGGCGGTGAAGCTGGTACGCATGCTGGCCAACCTCGGCCACGGCAGCCGCAAGGAGGTCGCCGCGATGTTCCGCGAGGGCCGCGTCACCGACGCCGCGGGCGAGGTGCTGTACGCCGATGACCAGCCGGAGCGCGACGACGTGCGCGTGGACGGCGAGCCGCTCGACCCGGCGCCCGGCATGCTGCTGATGCTGCACAAGCCGACCGGACATACCTGTTCCGCCAAGGATCGCGGGCGCCTGGTCTACGACCTGCTGCCGCCGCGGTTCGCGCTGCGCTCGCCCACGCTGTCCACCGTCGGCCGCCTTGACCGCGAGACCAGCGGGCTGCTGCTGATGACCGACGACGGCCAGCTGCTGCACCGGATCATCTCGCCCAAGGCCGGGCTGCCCAAGGTCTACGAGGCCACGCTCGCCGAGCCGCTGCGTGGCAACGAGGCGGCGATCTTCGCCAGCGGCACGCTGATGCTCGAATCCGAGAAGACCCCGCTGCTGCCCGCCGGATTCGAGGTGCTCGCGCCGGACCGCGCGCGGCTGACCCTGCACGAGGGCCGCTATCACCAGGTGCGGCGCATGTTCGCCGCGGTCGGCAACCACGTGGTCGCACTGCACCGGCCGCAGGTGGGCGGGCTGACGCTCGGCGACCTGCCCGAAGGCGCGTGGCGGCTGCTGGACGACGGCGACCGAGCGCAGCTGTACGCGGTGGGTGGCGCCGGCACGACGCCCGCGCCGTAATCAGTCGAGCAGCTTGCGCCAGCCGGCGTGGCCGAGCTCTTCCAGCGTGCGGACGTTGCGCTCGATGATCGCGTCCGGATCCGGGAATGCGTCCACCGCGCGCGACACGCTGTCCTCGCGCAGCAGGTGCAGGGTCGGCCACGGCGAGCGGTTGGTGAAGTTGGCGATGTCGTCCGGCGCACTGCCGGCGAACTGGTAGTGCGGGTGGAAGCTCGCGACCTGCAGCACGCCTTCCAGGTCGAGTTCGCCGACCAGCGCGTCGGCGTGTTCCAGGAAGTCGTTGTAGTCGAGGAAATCCGCGAGCACGTGCGGATGCACGATCAGCGTGGTGTCGGTGGCCTCGGCCGGCGTGTCGCGCAGGTGCAGCAGCTCCGCGCCCAGCGTTTCCAGCAGGCTCGCGGCGTCGCGCGCCTCGCTCAGTACCATCCGCACCTGGCCCTTGGCCACCACCGCCTTGGCGAAGGGGCAGAGGTTGAGGCCGATGACCGCGCGCTCGAGCCAGCGCGAGGTGTCGCCGAGGTAGTCGGGCGCGTCGGGCGCCGCCCCGGTGCCGGTGGACTCAGTCACGGAAGTTGTCGAACTGGATCGGCTGCTCGAATTCCTTGCTGCGCAGCAGCGCCATCGCGGCCTGCAGGTCGTCGCGCTTCTTGCCGGTCACGCGCAGCTTGTCGCCGTTGATCTGGGTCTCGACCTTGAGCTTGGCGGCCTTGATCTCGTTGCCGATCTTCTTCGCCATCTCGCGCTCGATGCCCTGCTTGACGGTGATCTTCTGGCGCGCGCCGGCGAGGTTGGTGTCGACGTCGCCGAACTCGAGGCAGCGGGTGTCGATCTTCCGCGCCGCCAGGCGGGCACGCAGGATGTCGGTCATCTGCTGCAGCTGGAACTCGCTGGGCGCGGACTGCGAGATCACGTTGTCCTCGCGCGTGAACGTCGCCTCCACGCCCTTGAAGTCGAAGCGGGTGTCGAGTTCGCGGTTGGCCTGGTCCACGGCGTTGGTCAGCTCGTGGGTGTCGACTTCGGAGACGATATCGAAGGAGGGCATGGCTTTTTTCTGGCGGGTTCCGGGGGCCGACAGGGTACCGCACCGCGCACGCCGGCCCGCCGCGCGGCATCATGGCGGCTCCCCCCTCAGACCCAGGTGCCCCCCATGCACAAGACCGCCGCCTATGCCGCCACGTCGGCCACGTCGCCGCTCGCCCCGTGGACGCTCGAGCGCCGCGCGCCGCGCACCGGCGAGGTGCTGATCGACATCCGCTACTGCGGGGTCTGCCATTCCGACCTGCACACCGTGCGCGGCGACTGGGGCCCGATGGACTACCCGCTGGTGCCCGGCCACGAGATCGTCGGCCACGTCGCCGCGGTCGGCGAGGGCGTCAGCCGCTACAAGGTGGGCGATGCGGTTGGCGTCGGCTGCTTCGTCGATTCCTGCCGCACCTGCGAACACTGCCAGGCCGGCGAGGAGCAGTACTGCGCCGAGGGCATGGTCGGCACCTACGCCGGTCGCGACCGCAGCACCGGCGAGCCCACCCAGGGCGGCTACTCCACGCGCATCACCGTGCACGAGGACTACGTGCTGCGCATTCCCGAGGGGCTGCCGCTGGACCGCGCGGCGCCGCTGCTGTGCGCCGGCATCACCACCTGGTCGCCGCTGAAGCATTTCGGCCTCAAGGCCGGCGACGAGCTGGCGGTGGTGGGCCTCGGCGGGCTGGGGCACATGGCGGTGAAGCTGGGCGTGGCGCTGGGCGCCAACGTGACCGTGCTCAGCACGTCGGAGGGCAAGCGCGCGGACGCGCAGGCGCTCGGCGCGCACGCGTTCGAGGTGGTGGGCAAGGATCCGGCGGCCGGCAAGAAGCTCGCGCGCCGCTTCCACATGATCCTCGACACCGCGTCCGCCGCGCACGACTACAACCTCTACCTCGGCATGCTGAAGGTCGACGGCACCATGGTGCTGCTGGGCATGCCGGAGCCGACGCTGGTGGGCGCGGGTTCGCTGGTGATGGCGCGCCGGCGCCTGGCGGGATCGCTGATCGGCGGCATCCGCGAGACCCAGGAGATGCTGGATTTCTGCGCGGCCAACGGCGTGGTGTCGGACATCGAGCTGATCGACATCGCCGACATCAACGACGCCTACGAACGCATGTTGCGCAGCGACGTGCGCTATCGCTTCGTGATCGACGCCGCCAGCTTCGGCGCAGCCTGAGCCGCGGGTGGAGATCGCGCCCGACGCCATCGCGGCCGCGGCTGCCGCCGGGGACCGCCAGCACCGCCACGCGGTGATCGCGATGCTGTTCGCGGTACTGGTGCTGTGCGCGATGGACGCGTGCATGAAGCAGCTCGCCGGGCATTACCCGCCGATGCAGGTGGCGGCGCTGCGCGGCATGGTCGGCCTGCCGCTGGTGCTGGCCTGGGCGGCGGCGAGCATCGGCCTGCCGGCGCTGCTGCGCGTGCACTGGCCGCTGCACCTGCTGCGTGGCGTGCTGGGCGTGGTGTTCCTGTCGTGCTTCGTGGCCGGGCTGCGCGACCTGCCGATGTCGACCGCGTACGCGATCAGCTTCGTCGGCCCGCTGCTGGTGACGGCGATGGCGGTGCCGCTGCTGCGCGAGCACGTCGGGCCGCGGCGCTGGACGGCGATCGCGGTGGGCATGCTGGGCGTGCTGGTGGTGCTGCGCCCGGGCGGCGAGGGGGTGATGACGCGCGCCGGCCTGCTGGTGCTGGGGGCGACCGTCTGCTACGCGGCTTCGGTGGTCACGGTGCGCATGCTGGCGCAGCGCGACAGCGCCCAGGCGCTGGTGTTCTGGTTCCTGGCGATGGTCGCGATCGGCGCCGGGCTGCTGGCCTGGCCGCAATGGGTGCCGCTGCGCGCGGTGGACGGCTGGCTGCTCGGGGGCGTGGCGCTGTTCGGCACGCTCGGCCAGGTGGCTCTCACCCACGCCTTCCGGCTCGGCGAGGCGTCTCTGGTGGCGCCGCTCGAGTACACCGCGCTGGTCTGGGTGGTGCTGCTGGACGTGGTGCTGTGGCAGGTGCTGCCGGATGCCATGACCTGGCTCGGCGCCGCGATCATCGTGGTCAGCGGCCTGTACCTGATGCGGCGCGAGCGCGTGGTGCGCGGCGTCGCTCCACCGGTCCCGCCTGGCAGCGCCTGAAACGCGGAACGGGCCCTTGCGGGCCCGCTCCGTTTACATCGGTGACCCTGCGGCCGTGGCCGGATGGATCAGAAGCGCGCGCCGATGCCGACGCCCACCATCACCGGGTCGAGCTTGGCATCGCCAGCCTTGACGCCGTTGATCTTCACGTCGGAATCGCTCTGGAAATAGCGTGCGTCGGCACGCGCGAACCAGGTCGGGCTGATGTTGACGTCCATGCCGACCGTCGCGACCGCGCCTTCGGCGGTTTCCACGCCAACGCGGTCGCCGGCCGGGGTGGCCGACTCCTTGTTGTAGTTGGTCTGGTGGTAACCCAGGCCGACGAACGGGCGCACCGTGCTTTCCACGGTGCCGAACCGGTACTGGCCGCTCAGCGAATAGGGCTGGGCGTCGACGCTGCCGACCTTCTGGCCGCCGGAGGTCACGCGCTGGCCGTAACCGTCGGCACCCCAGGCTTCGACGCCGATGTTGTCGGTGGCGTGCCAGGTGACGCCCAGTGTCGGCGTGCCTTCACCGGCAAACTCGGTGCGCGCGCCGGCGATTTCGGGGTTGCGGGTGGGTTCGACCATGGAATAGCCGCCCACGACCGACACATGCTTGCCGGCGCCGTCCGCGGCGAAGGCCGCCGGCACGATGGCGAGCGCCAGGGCGGCGGGAATGGCCAGCTTGGCAACGCGGGAAATATTCTGCTTGGGGGACATTGGGGGAGGTCTCCTCTTTAAGGACATGTATGCCCCGGGGAGTGGGGCGCAGCCACGGTAGCGACGCGTCGATGAATCGCGCTTGTCGACGCGGCGGGCGGAAGGGAACTTCCACACATCGGATTCAGGCCCTGCACCGGGCGGCGACCAACGTGAACGGGATGACCTTGGTCACGGCGGCGAATGGCAGGTATCGGCGAGGCACCCGATTCGCTAGATTCATGGCCCCGAACCCCGCGTCCAGGCCCACATGCGCAAGATCGCCATCGCCGCTTCCCTGATGTTGGCCTGCGGCGGCGTCGCCGCCGCTGATGTCTCCGTCGACTGCGATATCGACAGCGACTACGACTTCCACCTGAGCGAGAAGAGCGTGATCCTGCTCGACAGGGGCGCGTCGCCGCACACCGTGCTGGTGCGCAAGGGGCGCTTGTTCATCGACGACCGCTGGGTGCAGGTGTCCGACGCCGACGCGCGACGCCTGGTGGACTATGAGCGCGAGGCGCGTGCGGCCATGCCGCTGGCCGCGTCAGTCGCGCGCCAGGCCGCCGGCATTGCCTTCGAGGTGCTGGGCGAGGTGGCGGCCGGCTTCGGCAGCGATCCGGATGCGGCGCGGCAGAAGTTCGCCGGCGTGCGCAGGGAGCTCGATGCCGCGCTCGCCGCGTCGGTGACCCCGAGCCGTTTCAACCGCGAGCAGCTCAACGACGCCATCGGAGCGGCCGTCGCCCAGGCGGTGCCGGCGCTGGTCGGCGACATCGTCGGCGGCGCGCTGCGCGCCGCGTTCAGCGGCGACGCCAGCCGCCTGCAGCGCCTGGAATCCCTGGATGCCGAGATCGAGGCGCTGGTGGAGCCGCGCGCACGTGCGCTCGAGGCCGATGCGCAGGCGTTGTGCCGGCGCATGGAAGCCCTGGATGCGATCGACGACGCGCTCGAGTTCCGCCTGCCGGACGGGCGCGCGCTGGATCTGCACCGGGTGGACACCGGGAGCCGCGCGGCTGGCGGTTGACGCCCTAAGGGCTTGGCGAGGTTGGCGCATTCCGGCAGCGGGGCCACAATAGCCCCTCCCCAGATCGTGGAGTGCCGGATGGCCAGTCCCCAGGAAGCGCGCGTGCCGGATATCGGCGGTTATGACGACGTGCCGGTCATCGAGGTGCTCGTCGCCGTGGGCGATACGGTCGCCAAGGACCAGGGCCTGGTCACGCTGGAATCCGACAAGGCCACGATGGAAGTGCCCGCGCCGTTCGCCGGCGTGGTGCGGGAGCTCAGGGTCAAGCTGGGCGACACCATCTCCGAGGGCGGGGTGGTGGCGCTGATCGAGCCGAGCGAAGCGGAGGCGAAGGCTGACGACGCAACTCAAGGCACGAAGAGCGCCGACGCCACCGCCGACAGCGGGCGCGCCCAGCCAGCCGCGGCCGCCAGCGCCACGGCCGCGGTGGAAACCGGCGACCAGGTCGCGCCCGTGGCGGTAGCGGCCAAGCCCGACAACATCGCCCAGGCGTCGATCGACAGCCAGGCCGCGAAGACGCCGTCGGTCAGCGGCCAGCCGGCGGTGCGTTTCGAAGGCGACGCGCTGATCCCCGGCAAGCTCCCTTACGCCAGCCCGGCCGTGCGCCTGTTCGCACGCGAGCTGGGCGTCGACCTGTCGCAGGTCAGCGGCACCGCGCGCGGCGGCCGCATCGTGCGCGAGGACGTGCAGCAGTTCGTCAAGTCGGCGCTGCAGCGGGGTCCCGCGTCGGGCGGCGCGGGCGGCGGGCTGGACCTGCTGCCGTGGCCGAAGGTCGACTTCAGCAAGTTCGGCGAGATCGAAGTGCAGCCGCTGTCGAAGATCAGGAAGATCTCCGGCGCCAACCTCGCGCGCAACTGGGCGATGATTCCGCACGTCACCCAGCACGACGATGCCGACGTCACCGAGCTCGAGGCGCTGCGCGTCGCGCTCAACAAGGAAAACGAGAAGTCCGGCGCCAAGCTGACCATGCTTGCCTTCATCATGAAGGCCGCCGTGGCTGCGCTGAAGAAGTACCCCGAGTTCAATGCTTCGCTGGATGCGTCGGGCGAGAACCTCACGCTCAAGAAGTATTTCCACATCGGCTTCGCCGCCGACACGCCGAACGGGCTGGTGGTGCCGGTGGTGCGCGATTGCGACCGCAAGGGCCTGCTGGAGATCGCCGCCGAGACCGGCGATCTGGCGAAGAAGGCGCGCGACGGCAAGCTCGGTCCCGCGCAGATGAGCGGCGGTTGCTTCTCGATCAGCTCGCTCGGCGGGATCGGCGGCACGTCGTTCACGCCGATCGTCAACGCGCCGGAAGTCGCCATCCTTGGCGTTTCGAAGTCGGCGATGAAGCCGGTCTGGGACGGCCAGGCGTTCCAGCCGCGCCTGGTGCTGCCGCTGTCGCTGTCCTATGACCACCGCGTCATCGACGGCGCCGCCGCCGCGCGCTTCACCGCGTACCTGGCGCAGGTGCTCGGCGACATGCGCCGGGTGCTGCTGTGAGCGCCGTGGCAGGCCGGGTCGAGGTCAAGGTCCCCGACATCGGCGGCTACGACGACGTGCCGGTGATCGAGGTGCTGGTCGCGGTCGGCGACACGGTTGCCCTGGACCAGGGCCTGGTCACGCTCGAATCCGACAAGGCGACGATGGAAGTGCCGTCGTCGGCGGCGGGCGTGGTGCGCGAGCTGAAGGTCAAGGTCGGCGACACGATTTCCGAGGGCGGCGTGGTGGCGATCATCGAGGCCGCGGGCGAAGCGGGCGCGTCCGCGCCTCCGCCGGCTGCCGCTGCTCCCGCACCCGCGAGCACATCGTCCGGCGCCGGCCCCGGCAAGCCGCCGGTCACGCGTTCGCATCGCGCCCCGGCCGAGCCCGTGGCGGCGCAGGCCGCGGCCGCCAGCGGCCGCACCGCCGACATCGAATGCGCGCTGGTGGTGCTGGGCGCCGGCCCCGGCGGCTACACCGCCGCGTTCCGCGCCGCCGACCTCGGGCTCGACGTGGTGCTGGTGGAGCGCTATGCACAGCTCGGCGGCGTGTGCCTCAACGTCGGCTGCATCCCGTCCAAGGCGCTGCTGCACGCTGCCGAAGTCATCGACGAGGCCGCGCATGCGGCCGACTACGGCATCAGCTTCGGCGCGCCCAGGATCGACCTGGACGGCCTGCGCGGTCACAAGGAGCGCGTGGTCGCGCAGTTCAACAAGGGCCTCGCCGGCATGGCGAAGCAGCGCAAGGTGCGCGTGGTGACCGGCAGCGGCGCATTCGTGTCGGCCAACGAACTCGAGATCACCGGCGCCGACGGCAAGGCGCAGCTGCTGCGCTTCGGCCAGTGCATCATCGCCGCCGGTTCGCAGGCGCTGAAGCTGCCGGGTTTCCCGTGGGACGACCCGCGGGTGATGGATTCCACCGACGCGCTGCAGCTGGCCGACGTGCCCAAGCGCCTGCTGGTGGTCGGCGGCGGCATCATCGGCCTGGAAATGGCCACCGTGTATCGCGCGCTGGGTAGCGAGGTCACCGTGGTCGAGCTGGCCGACCAGCTGATGCCGGGTGCCGACAAGGACCTGGTGAAGCCGCTGGCCGACCGCCTGAAGAAGCAGGGCGTGTCCATCCACCTGAAGACCAAGGTGGTCGAGGCCAAGGCCGGGAAGCAGGGCATTTCCTGCAGCTTCGAAGGCGAGAGCATTCCCGCGGGCGACCAGTTCGACCGCGTGCTCGTCGCGGTGGGCCGCAGCGCCAACGGCGGCAAGCTCGGCGCCGACAAGGCCGGGGTGAAGGTCGGCGAGCGCGGCTTCATCGATGTCGACCTGCAGATGCGCACGAACGTGCCGCACATCTTCGCCATCGGCGACCTGGTCGGGCAGCCGATGCTCGCCCACAAGGCGACGCATGAAGGCAAGCTCGCGGCTGAAGTCGCCGCCGGCGAGAAGCGCGAGTGGGTGGCGCGGGTGATCCCGTCCGTCGCCTACACCGATCCCGAAATCGCCTGGGTGGGCGTGACCGAGACCGAGGCGAAGGCCAAGGGCCTGAAGGTCGGCGTCGGCAAGTTCCCGTGGGCGGCAAGCGCGCGCGCGGTCGGCATCGGCCGCAGCGAGGGCTTCACCAAGCTGCTGTTCGACGAGCCCACCGGCCGCATCGTCGGCGGCGCGATCGTCGGCCCGCGCGCCGGCGACCTGATTTCGGAAGTCGCGCTGGCGATCGAGATGGGTGCCGAAGCCGCCGACATCGGCCACACCATCCATCCGCACCCCACGCTGGGCGAATCGGTGGCGATGGCTGCGGAGATCTTCGAAGGCACCATCACCGACCTGTACCTGCCGAAGAAGCGCTGACGCGCATGTCCCGGCGCGGTCCCGGCGTGCCCGGGACCGCATTGCGTGACCGCCAGCGCGCCGACACGCGACGGCCGTCGCGGTTCCACCTGCCTTAGGGCCAGCCCCATCTGTTGCCATCCGCCATCGGCGCGCCCACTCGGGACGCCGGCGGCGACGCCTGCATGCGGTTCCCGCATCGGGAACGAGGGTCAACGCGCGCAAGCGCAGCCATGAGGGGTGGAAAGAATGAGCATTCGAAGCAAACGGGCACTGTCCGCGGCCACGCTGTCGGCCGGGGTGCTGTGCTGCGCCATGGCCGCCGGCAGCGCGGCTGCCCGCGAAGTGCCGCGCGCGCCCGTGACCGGCGCGGACGCGCTGGCCGACGCGGCCGCGCAGCGCGAGGAAGCTGCGCTCGAAACGCGCCTGCGCCATGAGGAGACGCGCCTGCGCGTGGAACGCGCCGCCTATCCCGGGTATTTCGCGCGCGCCTATGCCGCGTATCCGGCGATCCCGCGCGGGACGCTCGAGGCACTCGCGTTCGTGCAGAGCCGCTGGCACAACGTGCAGCCCGCGGCCGATGCCGCCATGGCCGATCACCACATGCCCGAAGCCCACGGCCTGATGGGCCTGTACGCCGGCAACGGCTTCGCCGACCAGGTGGCAGAGGCTGCGGCACTGCTCGGCGTGAGCGGCGGGCGCGTGAAGCGCGATCCCGCCACCAACGTCATGGCCGCCGCCGTGCTGCTGGACCGCGCCCTGCGCGGCCACGACGTGCGCGCGCCCGAAGCGCTGGCGCCGGTGCTGGCCGCCTATGCCGGCTTCGCGCAGGCGCCCGGCAGCGGCGCGATCGAGGACTACGCCCGCGCCAGCTTCGCCTTCGACGTGCTGCTGGCGATGGACCGCGGCGTCGACGAGAAGGGCATGGTCGTGCCGCAGCGCGCGATCGCCTGGGAGCGCGCGTTCCCGGCGACGCAGCTGGCGCGGTTGAACGCGCCGTTCGTGCGCCTGGACGTGGAGAACGACCGCATCGAGACCGATGCCTTTGCGATCGATCCGGTCAGCGAACAGCTGGTGCGCAAGGATGCGGCCGCGGCGCGCGGCGACGTGGGCGCGGCGAGTACCGACTACGGCCCGGCGATCTGGGACCCCGCGCATTCGAGCAACTACAACGCCTCGCGCGCCGCCGCGGTCAGCGCCGTCACGCTGCATACCGCGCAGGGCAGCTACGCCGGCACCATCAGCTGGTTCAAGAACTCCACGTCCAGTGTCAGCGCCCATTACGTGATCCGCAGTTCCGACGGCCAGGTCACGCAGATGGTGCGCAACGCCCACACCGCTTGGCACGTGCGCAACCAGAACAGCTACACGCTGGGCATCGAGCACGAGGGCTACGTCAACAACAGCGCCTGGTACACCACGGCGATGTACAACGCGTCGGCGGCGCTGGTGCGCGACTTCTGCGCCAAGTACAGCGCCATCAGCTGCGCAAGCGCGTACCGCGGCGCGCCCAGCAGCGGCATCAACGTTCTGCCCACCAGCGTCAAGGTCAAGGGTCACCAGCACTTCACCGGCCAGACGCATACCGATCCGGGCATCAACTGGAATTGGGCGGGGTATTACACGCGCCTGAATCCCGGCAGCGGCGGCACCACGCGGATCCTCGACAGCTTCGAGAGCAACGTCGGCCACTTCAACACCGGCCCGGCGTACTCGGGGAGCACCACGGGGATCTCGGCGGCGTCCACGGCGACCCGCGACTGCGCCACACGCAAAAACGGCAGCTGTTCGCTGCGCGTGCTGCTCAAGGACAACACCGCGACGTCAGCCAGCTGGGCGGTCCGCCTGCTGTCGGGCTCCGGCAACCCGGGCAGCAACACCGCGATCACCCGCGCCAACGGCTCGGTCGGGTTCTGGGTGTTTTCCGCGGGCAGCGGGCTGACTGTCGGCGTCGGCGTCGATGACAGCGACGGCACCGAGCGCTCGGTGAGCCGCAGCGTGCCGGCCAACACCTGGACCTACGTGCAGTGGAGCCTCACCGACGCCGCGCAGTGGGACGCGTGGGTCGGCAACGCCAACGGTGCGATCACCGGGTCCAGCGTCCATCTCGACGCGATCTGGCTGTACCACGCCAATACCAGCTACGACCTCAACGTCTACATCGACGACGTGCAGGCCCGTAACTGAGTCTGCAAACCACCGTGCCAGCAATCCGAAGCCCCGGCGTCAGCCGGGGCTTCGCCGTTCCGGGGCCGGCACGGGCCGGTGGCGCCAGAAAAGCGAAGCCCCGGTAGCAGCCGGGGCTTCGGGCGGAGGTCTGCACGGATCGACGAGGAGTGCACAGGCCACGCGCAGAAGATGGACAGCGGTGCCTCGCGAAGGTTCCGGGCTTTCCGGCATGAATTTACTGAATAGCGGCATCCGGGGCCGGGTCACGCTTCCGGAACGGGGTGGTGGTGCTCGGGATCACCGGGGCTGGTATACTTTCGGGGCTCGATGGGGCCGTTTGTTGGCGGTCCCGCTCCACAGCCACAGGATCCCATGTGTTGACTTCCGTTGCCGAGGGCTGGCGGCTGGTACGGCGCGCACTCATCTGGCAGGTGGTTGCGGTCGCGGTGCTTGCATTGGCCTTCCTCCCGGTGGGGGCGGCCTGGAGCCTCGCGGCACTGGCCGGGGGTGGCGCCATCGCCATCGGCGGCGCGCTGTCCGGCGCGCTGGCGCTGGGCGGAGGAGTCGGGCCGGCGACCGGTGCGCTGATGCGCATGGTGCTGGGCCTGGCGGTGAAGTGGGTGGTGGTGGTCGCGGCACTGGTTCTGGCGGTAGGCGTGGCGCGGTTGCCTGCGCTCGCGGCGCTGGCCGGCGTCGTGGTCGCCCTGGTGGTACAGATGCTGGCAATGGCCGGCGTTACTCGAAACGGGAAGCATTGAACATGGCGGCTGAGTCGGATCTGACCCCCACCAGCTACATCCAGCACCACCTGCAGAACCTCACCGCGCAGGTTGGCGAGGGCGGCTTCATGACCGTCAACGTCGACACGCTGGTGAGCTCGGTGGCGATGGGCCTGCTGATCACCTTCCTGTTCTGGCTGGGTACGCGCCGGGCGACGGCGGGCGTTCCGGGCAAGTGGCAGGCGGTGGTGGAAATGATGCTGGAGTTCGTCGATCGCCAGGCGCGCGACACGTACCACGGCTCCAGCAAGCTGGTCACGCCCATCGCGATCACGCTGTTCTTCTGGATCCTGCTGATGAACATGCTGAAGTTCATCCCCGCGGACTTCTTCGCCATCCCGCTGTCGTGGGTAGGCGTGGAGTACTGGAAGCCGGTGCCCACCGCCGACGTCAACGCCACCCTCGGCATGTCGATCAGCGTGTTCTTCCTGATGCTGTTCTTCGCGCTGCGCGCGAAGGGCATCGGCGGCTTCACCAAGGAATTCCTGACGGCGCCGTTCGGCAAGTGGATGATGCCGTTCAACCTGATCCTCAACATCGTCGAATGGCTGTCGAAGCCGATTTCGCTGGCGATGCGACTGTTCGGCAACATGTTCGGCGGCGAGATCGTCTTCCTGCTGATCTGGGTGCTTGGCGGTGCCGGCATCGTCGGCCTGATCGGCGGCGCGGTGTTCGGCTTCGGCTGGATGATCTTCCACATCCTCGTCGTGCCGCTGCAGGCCTTCATCTTCATGATGCTGTCCATCGTCTACCTCAGCCTGTCCGAGGACAGCCACTGAGGCCCGCGTCGCCCTGACACGTTCCACCCTTCCAATAAACCCTCGTAAAGTCCGTTTCGGAGAACACCATGGAAATCGTCATCACCGCACTCGCCCAGGTCCAGGCCTCCACGGTCCTTGCCATCGGCATCATGATCGGCCTCGCCGCCCTCGGCGCCGGCCTCGGCCTTGCCATCATGTCCGGCAAGTTCCTCGAGTCGGCCGCGCGCCAGCCGGAACTGATCCCGGTGCTGCAGGTCCGCATGTTCATCACCGCCGGCCTGATCGACGCCGCGTTCATCATCAGCGTCGCCGTCGGCCTGCTGTTCGCCTTCGCAAGCCCGTTCCTGGGCCCGCTGCTGGCGCAGGCCGGCGCCTGATCGCGTCGACACGCCGGGCGTGGACGGGTTGACCGTCCACGCCATGGCGTGAAAGCCGGCATGCACCGCATGCCCCGACCACCAGGACAGGCATTGCCATGAACATCAATCTCACCCTGATCGCCCAGGCGCTCGCATTCGCGGCGCTCATCTGGCTGATCGCGACCTTCGTCTGGCCGCCGTTGCTCAAGGCCATCGAAGAACGCCAGCAGAAGATCGCCGAGGGCCTCGCCGCCGCGGACAACAGCCAGCGCGCGCTTGCGCAGGCCCAGGACACGGCGAACCAGGAACTCAAGGCGGCGCGTGCCAAGGCCAACGAGATCATCGACCAGGCCCACCAGCGCGCCACCCAGATCGTGGATGCCGCGCGCGTCGAGGCCCAGACCGAGTCCATCCGCCAGAAGGCGGTGTTCGAGGCCGAGATCGAGGCGTCCGCCAACCGCGCCCGCGAGGACCTGCGTCGCCAGGTGTCCGCGCTTGCGGTGACCGGTGCCGAGCGTCTGTTGAAGCGCGAGATCGACGCCGGCGTCCACAAGGCGCTGCTCGACGAACTCGCCGCGGAGATCTGAAGCCGATGAGCCAGGAGATCACCCTCGCCCGCCCCTACGCGCGTGCCGTGTTCGGCATCGCCCGCGACGCCGGCGCATTCGTGCCGTGGTCGCAGGCGTTGGCGTTCTCCGCCCACGTCGCGGCCGATCCCCGCGTGCGCCCGCTGCTGGGCCACCCGGAGTTCGCCGACGCGGAGGCCGTCGCGCTGCTCTCGGCCGACAGCGTGCCGCAGGACTTCGCCGCGTTCCTGGCGCTGCTGGCCGGCAATGGCCGGTTGGCACTGCTGCCCGAAGTCGCCGCGCTCTATGAAGAACTGCGTGCGGACGCCGAGCAGGTCGTGCGCGCCACGGTGACCTCGGCGACGGAACTGCCGGTCGCCGAGCTCGAGGCGATCCGCGGTGCGCTCAAGCGCCGGTTCGGTCGCGACGTCGAGGTGCAGACCGCCGTCGACGCCGCGCTCATCGGCGGCGCGGTGATCAGCGCCGGTGACGTGGTCATCGACGGTTCGCTGCGCGGCAAGCTCTCCCGCCTGCAGTCGGCACTCAGCCAGTAAGCACCGGACGCGGCAGCCGCCAGCAGGCACCGCTGCGCGCCGCGCCCACCACAAAGTTCCACTTATCGCGCACCACCCAAACCGGTGCGCCCGAGGATCCCGGAAATGGCAAGCACCCAGCTCAACCCCTCTGAAATCAGCGAACTGATCAGGAGCCGCATCGAGAAGGTCAAGCTGGCCGCCGAAGCGCGCAACGAGGGCACGGTGACGTCCGTGTCCGACGGCATCGTGCGCATCTACGGCCTGGCCGACGTGATGCAGGGCGAAATGATCGAGCTGCCGAACGACACGTTCGCGCTCGCGCTCAACCTGGAGCGCGACTCGGTCGGCGCCGTGGTGCTGGGCGACTACCAGAACCTCCGCGAGGGCGACGTGGCCAAGACCACCGGCCGCATCCTCGAAGTGCCGGTGGGTCCGGAACTCCTCGGCCGCGTGGTCAACGCGCTCGGCGAGCCGATCGACGGCAAGGGCCCGATCGGCGCCGCGCAGACCGCTCCGGTGGAGCGCGTCGCCCCGGGCGTGATCTGGCGCAAGTCGGTCGACCAGCCTGTGCAGACGGGTTACAAGGCCGTCGACTCGATGATCCCGATCGGCCGTGGCCAGCGCGAGCTGATCATCGGTGACCGCCAGACCGGCAAGACCGCGCTGGCGATCGACGCGGTGATCAACCAGAAGGACACCGGCATCAAGTGCGTGTACGTGGCGATCGGGCAGAAGGCCTCGACCGTCGCCAACATCGTGCGCAAGCTCGAAGAAAACGGCGCGCTGGCGCACACCGTGGTGGTCGCCGCGACCGCGTCGGAATCGGCCGCGATGCAGTACATCAGCGCCTACTCCGGCTGCACCATGGGCGAGTACTTCATGGACCGCGGCCAGGACGCGCTGATCGTGTACGACGACCTGTCGAAGCAGGCCGTGGCGTACCGCCAGATCTCGCTCCTGCTGCGCCGCCCGCCGGGCCGCGAAGCCTACCCGGGTGACGTGTTCTACCTGCACTCCCGCCTGCTCGAGCGCGCCGCGCGCGTGTCCGAGGAGTACGTGGAGCAGTTCACCAAGGGCGAAGTGAAGGGCAAGACCGGTTCGCTGACCGCGCTGCCGATCATCGAGACCCAGGCCGGCGACGTGTCCGCGTTCGTGCCGACCAACGTGATCTCGATCACCGACGGCCAGATCTTCCTCGAGACCGACCTGTTCAACGCCGGCATCCGCCCGGCCGTGAACGCCGGCATCTCGGTGTCGCGCGTCGGTGGCGCCGCGCAGACCAAGATCATCAAGAAGCTGTCGGGCGGCATCCGCATCGCGCTGGCGCAGTACCGCGAGCTGGCGGCATTCGCGCAGTTCGCGTCGGACCTCGACGAGGCCACGCGCAAGCAGCTCGAGCGCGGCCAGCGCGTGACCGAACTGATGAAGCAGAAGCAGTACGAGCCGATGTCGGTGGCGCTGCAGGCGCTGTCGATCTACGCGGCCAGCGAGGGCTACATCGACGACGTGCCGGTCGCCAAGATCGGCGCCTTCGAGGAAGGCCTGCACGCGCACTTCGAGAACACCGCCGGCGAGCTGCTCGCCAAGGTGAACGCCTCGGGTGCGTGGAACGACGAGATCGAAGCCGCGTTCAAGCAGGGCATCGGCGACTTCAAGGCGACCGGCAGCTGGTAAGCCGCACGCCGGCGGACACGGGCGCGCAGGCGCCCGTGCACCGCGGCTGACGGACCAGGGCCCACGGAGAAAGAGATGGCAGGCGGCAGGGAAATCAAAACCAAGATCAAGAGCGTGCAGAACACCCGCAAGGTGACGCGCGCGCTCGAGATGGTCTCGGCATCCAAGATCCGCAAGGCCCAGGAGCGGATGAAGGCGTCGCGCCCGTACGCGCGCGCCATGAAGCAGATGATCGGCCACCTGGCGCAGGCGAACTCCGAGTTCCAGCATCCGTTCCTGGTGGAACGCGCGGACCCGAAGCGTGTCGGCTACATCATCGTGTCGTCCGATCGCGGCCTGGCCGGCGGCCTGAACAACAACATGTTCCGCAAGCTGCTCGGCGAGATCGCCGGATGGCATGCGAAGGGCGTCGAGGTCGACGTGGTCACCATCGGCCAGAAGGCCACGGTGTTCTTCCGTCGCCTCAAGGTGAAGATGCTCGCCAGCGTCAGCCACCTGGGCGACGCGCCCGAGGTGGAGCAGCTGATCGGCATCGTCAAGGTGATGCTGGACGGCTACACCGAAGGTTCGCTGGACCGCGTGTACCTGGCCTACAACGACTTCGTCAACACCATGACGCAGCGCGCCACGTTCGACCAGCTGCTGCCGCTGCCGGCGTCGGAGGAGGTCCTGGTCAAGCACGACTGGGACTACCTGTACGAACCCGACGCCGCCAGCGTGCTCGAGCACGTGCTGACGCGCTACGTGGAGTCGCTGGTCTACCAGGCGGTCATGGAAAACGTGGCCTCCGAGCACGCCGCGCGCATGGTGGCCATGAAGGCCGCCAGCGACAACGCCAACAAGCTGATCGACACCCTGAACCTGGTCTACAACAAGGCCCGCCAGGCTGCGATCACGCAGGAAATCTCCGAGATCGTCAGCGGCGCATCCGCCGTCTGAGCGGCAAGAAAAATACTTCCAGAGGAATACGGCAATGAGTCAGGGCAAGATCGTTCAGATCATCGGCGCAGTCGTCGACGTGGAATTCCCGCGCAACGAAGTGCCGAAGGTGTACGACGCACTGAAGGTCGAAGGCACCGAAATCACGCTGGAAGTGCAGCAGCAGCTCGGTGACGGCGTGGTGCGCACCATCGCGCTCGGCTCCACCGACGGCCTGAAGCGCAACCTGCTGGCCACCAACACCGGCCGCGGCATCTCGGTGCCGGTAGGCGCGGGCACGCTCGGCCGCATCATGGACGTGCTGGGCCGCCCGATCGACGAGGCCGGCCCGGTCGACGCCACCGACACCTGGGAAATCCATCGCGCGGCGCCGTCGTACGAGGAACAGTCCTCGGGCAACGAGCTGCTGGAAACCGGCATCAAGGTCATCGACCTGATGTGCCCGTTCGCCAAGGGCGGCAAGGTCGGCCTGTTCGGCGGCGCCGGCGTCGGCAAGACCGTCAACATGATGGAACTCATCAACAACATCGCCAAGGCGCACGCGGGCCTGTCCGTGTTCGCCGGCGTGGGCGAGCGTACCCGCGAGGGCAACGACTTCTACCACGAGATGAAGGACTCCAACGTCCTCGACAAGGTGGCGATGGTGTACGGCCAGATGAACGAGCCGCCGGGCAACCGCCTGCGCGTCGCGCTGACCGGCCTGACCATGGCCGAGTACTTCCGCGACGAGAAGGACGCGTCGGGCAAGGGCAAGGACGTGCTGCTGTTCGTCGACAACATCTACCGCTACACCCTGGCCGGTACCGAAGTGTCGGCGCTGCTCGGCCGCATGCCGTCGGCGGTGGGTTACCAGCCCACGCTGGCCCAGGAGATGGGCGTGCTGCAGGAGCGCATCACCTCGACGCGCTCGGGCTCCATCACCTCCATCCAGGCCGTGTACGTGCCCGCGGACGACCTGACCGACCCGTCGCCGGCGACCACCTTCGCCCACCTCGACGCGACCGTCGTGCTGAGCCGCAACATCGCCTCGCTGGGCATCTACCCGGCGGTCGATCCGCTCGACTCCACCAGCCGCCAGCTCGATCCTAACGTGATCGGCAACGAGCACTACGACACCGCGCGCCGCGTGCAGTCCACGCTCCAGAAGTACAAGGAGCTGAAGGACATCATCGCCATCCTCGGCATGGACGAGCTGTCGGAAGAAGACAAGCAGGCCGTGTCGCGCGCGCGCAAGATCGAGCGCTTCTTCTCGCAGCCGTTCCACGTGGCCGAAGTGTTCACCGGCTCGCCGGGCAAGTACGTGCCGCTGAAGGAAACCATCCGCGGCTTCAAGGGCATCGTGGACGGCGAGTACGACCACCTGCCGGAGCAGGCCTTCTACATGGTCGGCGGCATCGACGAAGCGGTCGAGAAGGCCGCGAAGATGGCCGAAAAGGCCTGAGGAAACAGCCATGGCCCCGACCATCCGTTGTGACATCGTGAGCGCCGAGGCGGAGATCTTCCGCGGCGAGGCCACCATGGTGGTGGCCACCGGCGAGATCGGCGAGCTCGGCATCGCGCCGCGCCACGCGCCGCTGATCACGCGCCTGAAGCCCGGCAAGGTCGTGGTCACCCTGGCCAACGGCGAGAAGCTCGACTTCGCCATCAGCGGCGGCATCCTCGAGGTGCAGCCGCAGGTGGTGACGATCCTCGCCGACACCGCGGTGCGCGCCGACGAGATCGACGAAGCCGCGGTGCGTGCCGCCAAGGAAGAGGCCGAGCGCGTGCTGGCCGGCCGCGGCGAAGCGATGGACATCGCCGAGGCGCAGAAGAAGATGGCGGAAATCGCGGCGCAGCTGCAGGCCCTCGAGCGCCTGCGCAAGAACCTGAAGCACTGACCGCGACGGTCGGCGGGTCGCTCCCGCCGCCGCGCTGACGCAGGAGCCCCGCCATGTGCGGGGCTTTTTGCATGTGGCTGCGGGTGGCTGGCTGTGGCCGAGGCGGCGCGTGCGTGCGCCGTGTGGCGTCAGCGGCGGTAGATCCAGTGTCGCGAAGCCAGGAACCCGAACAGGCCGAGCACCGCTTCGACCAGCGGCTTCGCGAGCCACGCCCACTTGCGCCCGAGCACGTCGTCGATCGCTTCGATCGCCACCGTGCTGAGCAGGGTCATCACCAGCCAGGTGACGATGAAGCGCACGAGCGCCCGGCGCCCGATGCCGTGCTCCTCGCCGGTGAAGGTGATCTTGCCGTTGAGCCAGAAGCCGACCAGCGCGCCGCAGACGCGCCCCGACACGTTGGCCAGGCCGATGCGCAGCCCGAAGTGGCTGAGCGCCACCATCACGCCCCAGTCGAGCAGCCACTGGATGCCGCCGATGGCGAGGAAGCGCGGACCCTGGCGCAGCAGGCTCATGGCGCAGCCACCGCGTCGCGCGGCGGCAGGCGCCACCATTCCGCCGCGCCCGCGACTGCCTCGCGCCGCGCACCGGCGGCAAGCAGCCCCGCCTGGCGCACTGCGGGCAATTCGGACGGGCGCAGCAACACGTCACGGACATCTTCGCTGCGCAGCAGTTCGGCCCAGGCCCCGCCGCTGGCATCGTGGTCGGCGCGTTGCGCCGCCGCCTGCAGCGACGGGTCGTACCAGCCGACGGTGCGCGCCGCCGCGCCGAACTCGGCGGCCATTGGTGCGGAAGGCGCGAGCGAGAGTACGGTGCCGTGCCCTCCCTCCGCCGCGCGGCGCGCGCGCACCTGCATCGCCAGCACGCGCTCGGGGGCGTATTCCATCCACACCGGCGCGTCGCGTCCGGCCGCCATCACCGTCTCCTTGACGATGCCGGTGCGCAGCATCCAGTGGCCGTTGGCCTGGAACAGCAGGTTGGCGACGCACGTGGCCACCAGCAGCAGGTGCGCGCTGCGCGGCGCCGCGGCGCTGGCGGCCAGCACCAGTGCCGGGAGCACCAGCACCAGCGCCGGCTGCACGTAGCGCAGGTATTGCGTCGCGAGCAGCGGCGCGACGGTCATCGCCAGAGCCAGCGCCGCAAGCGCGCGCGTGCGCGGCGCCACCAGCGCCAGCAGCCAGGCACCGGCCAGCGCCACCAGCACGAAGCCGCCGCCTCCCGCGAACGCTTCCAGGTAGCGCCCGGTATCGAATGTGATCTGCCAGGCGAGGTCCGGTCCGGCGCCGGCATGCCAGCGCGGATCATCGAAATCCTGCGTGGCGAAATAGGGCGAGCCGAAGACGCTGTTGAGCAGCGGCAGCACGGGATTGCCGGCCACGTAAGCGGCGTAGGCGTAGCTGCTGCCGCCCAGGCCGGCGATGAGCACCAGACCTCCGGCCAGGTTGCGCAAGCCAAGCACCGCGCGCTGCCGCCACAGCAGCCACGGCAGCAGGATCGCGGCAAACCCGGCGGCCGCCAGCTTGGTCGCCACCAGCGCGCCAAGCAGGGCGCATGCCGCCCACAGCGTGCGCACCGACGGCGGGCGCAGCGCCAGCACCGCGGCCCAGGCCAGCAGCGCGGTGGTCTGCATCTCGGTCTGCATGCCCATCGCCAGCACCGCGGTGAGCGGCAGGCTGGCGTACAGCGCCACGGTCCACCAGCGCTGGCGTGCATCGCCGCCGAGCGCGGCGCACAGCTGCCACAGCGCGGTCGCGGTCAACGCGAGCCACAGCGCGTTGACCGCGCCGCGCGCCTCCATGCCGGCAAGCACCTGCGGCAGCGCCTGCACCACGTCCGCCGTCCACGGCGCCAAGGCCCAGGCGTGCACCTCGGGATCGAGCGCGTGGCGTCCGTCGAGCTGCAGCATCCACGGCAGCAGCAGGTGATAGCCGACGTCGTCGTACTGCACGGTGGGAACCCAGCAGCCGGTGCTGGCCAGCCCGGCGACCAGCACCGCGGCGGCCGCGGCCCTTGGCGCGGCGGCAACCGCGCCACGCCAGCCATCCCATGCCTGCCGGATCGCGCTGCCGACATCGCGGCGGCGCAGCGCGAGCACCACCACGATCACGGCAAGGTAGGTCCAGCGCCCGTGTATCGGCAGCGGCAGCAGCCAGCCGAGCACGCCCGCCCCCAGCGCCAGGCCGACGGTGCACGCCGCCGCGATGCCCGCGCCGGGCAGCAGCCAGAGGCCGAGCGCGATCGCAGTGGCGGCGCAGGCCAGCGTCGCCAGCACCGGCAGCGGACCGGCGAACAGCAACAGCGCAAGCAGCCAGGCGACGAGCAGGCCGTGCGCCCAGGCAAGGCCCGCAATGCGACGCAGCACGCCGGCGAACGCCAGCGCAGCGAGCATGATCACCAGCAGCGCCGTGCTCCGCGACGGCACCCATTCGGCGAACAGCTCGTGGATGAAAATGCCGGCGATGCAGGCAGCGGGCCCGGCCCAGAGCAGCAGCGACCGCCACCGGCTGGCGGTTGCGTGCGGCGGCAAGGTGTTCGGGGACGCCCCCGTCGGAACGGCTCGCGACATCGCGCGCATGCTATCAGCCCGCCGATTAGAATGGCCCGGACTTCGACAGCAGGACGCGAGATGCCGACCCAGGACCAGCCGACCCCCGACATCCACGTGGTGATCCTGGCCGCGGGCGAGGGCAAGCGCATGAAGTCGCGCCTGCCCAAGGTGCTGCAGAAGATCGCCGGGCAGCCGATGCTGGCGCATGTCATCGCCGCCGCGCGCGGGCTGTCACCGGCGGCGATCCACGTGGTGCATGGCCATGGCGGCGACCAGGTCCAGGCCGCGTTCGCCGAGCAGACCGACCTGCAGTGGGTCGAACAGGCGCTCCAGCTCGGCACCGGGCACGCGGTGCGCGAAGCCATGCCCGGCGTGCCGGACGGCGCACAGGTGGTGGTGCTGTACGGCGACGTGCCGCTGATCACCACCGCCACCCTGCAACGCCTGCTCGCCACCGGTGGCAGGCTGGCCGTGCTGGTCGCGGAACTCGACGACCCGACCGGTTATGGCCGCGTGGTCCGCGATCCGGAAGGCAATGTCGGCGCCGTCGTCGAGCAGAAGGACGCCACGCCGGAGCAGCGCCGCATCGCGATCGTCAACACCGGCGTGCTGGCAGCGGAATCCACCGCGCTGAAGGGCTGGCTGGCGCGCCTGTCGGCCGACAACGCGCAGGCCGAGTACTACCTGACCGACGTGTTCGCGATGGCGGCCGCCGAGTACAGCGCCGCGGAGATGGTGGAGGTGGACGATCCGGTCGAGACCGAAGGGGCGAACGATCCCTGGCAGCTGTCGCAGCTGGAGCGTGCGATGCAGCGCCGGCTGGTGCGCGCGCTGTGCGAGCAGGGCGCGCGCTTCGTCGATCCCGCGCGCGTCGACATCCGCGGCGAAGTGGTCGTGGGCCGCGACGTGGAGATCGACGTCGACGTGGTGTTCGAGGGCCGCGTGGTGCTGGGCGATGGCGTGCGCATCGGACCGTTCTGCCGGATCCGAAACGCCGACCTTGGACCCGGCAGCGAAGTGCGCGCGCATTGCGACATCGACGGCGCGCGTACCGAAGGCGCGGTGCACATCGGCCCGTTCGCGCGCCTGCGCCCGGGTACGGTGCTCGCCGACGGCGTGCACGTCGGCAACTTCGTCGAAGCCAAGAACGCGACGCTTGGCGTCGGCAGCAAGGCCAACCACCTGAGCTACCTGGGCGACGCGCGCATCGGTGCCGGCGTCAACATCGGTGCCGGCACCATCACCTGCAATTACGACGGCGCCAACAAGGCCACCACCACCATCGAGGACGGCGCCTTCATCGGCTCCAATGCCGCGCTGGTCGCACCGGTGACTATCGGTCGCGACGCCACGATCGGCGCGGGCTCGGTGATCGGCAGCGACGCGCCGGCGGGCAAGCTGACGGTGGCGCGCGCGCGCCAGGTCAGCATCGAGGGCTGGCAGCGGCCGGTGAAGGCGCCGAAGGGCTGAAGCCCGGCGCGCGGTGCGTCCGCGCGGAGGCACCTGAGGCGCAAGCGCGGCTCAGGCCGGCAGGTGGATGCTCACGCACAGGCCGCCACCCTCGCGGTTGGCGAGCGCGATGCGGCCGCCGTGCGCCTCGGCGATTTCGCGGGCCAGCGCCAGGCCCAGGCCGGTGCCGTGGCGCTTTGTGGAATAGAACGGCAGCAGCGCGTTCGACAGCACCGCCTCGTTCATTCCGCCGCCGCGGTCGAGCACGTCGATGCGCCAGGCGTCGGGCAGGCGCCGCAGCGCAAGCCGCACGTCTTCGGCAGGCGAGCCGGATTCGTGCGCGTTCTTCAGCAGGTTGAGCAGGCATTGCTCGAGCTGCGGCACGTCGGCGCGGCCGTGGCCTTCGGGCGAGCCCTCGGTGACAAAACCGACCTGGCCATGCAGCCGGGCCACGAAGCCCGGCCAGTCGAAGGTCTCCAGGCGCGGCGCCGGCATCTTCGCGAACCGCGCGTAATCGCGCAGGAAGCCGTCGAGGTGGCGCGCGCGCTCCTCGATCGTCGCCAGCGCCGCCGGCAGGCGCTCGAGCTGGCCGCGGCGCAGCAGCTCGGCACCGGAGTGCGCGAGCGATGCGATCGGCGCCAGCGAGTTGTTGAGTTCGTGGCTGATCACGCGGATCACCTTCTTCCACGTCTGGACTTCCTGGCGGCGCAGCTCGGCGGTCAGCTGGCGCAGCAGCACCAGCTCGTGGCGCCGGCCGTTGAGGCGGAAGAGCCGGCGCGAGAGGTGGTAGATGTCCTCGTCATCGTCGCGGCCCACGGTGAACATGCCGTCGCCGCCGCGCTCGATCGCCTCGCGCAGCGCCGCCGGCCCCAGTGCGAGCAGGGCCTCGAAGGACAGGCCTTCCAGCCTGCGGCCATCACCCAGCATCCTGCGCGCGGCCAGGTTGCCGAGCACCACGTGGCCGCCGGCGTCGACCAGAACCATCGCCACCGGCGTGTTCTGGACCATGGTGTCGAGCAGGAGTTCGCGCTGCACCAGGCGCAGGCGCTGCTCGCGCAGGGTATCGCCGAGCGCGCGGTGGCTGGCAACCAGGTCGCCGAGTTCACCGCTGCCGTCCCAGGCGATGCCGAAGCTGTAGTCGCCATCGCGATACGCCGCCACGCTGCCCGACAGCGCGCGGAACAGCGCGCGCGCCGGCAGCAGCAGCCGGCGCACGTGGTACGCCAGCAGCGGCAGCGGCAGCAGCGCCGCCGACGGGATCGCCAGCCACGGCGCGAGCTGCAGCCAATGGCGCAAGGCGAGCGCAAGCGTCGCGGCCACCAGCATGTAGACGAACGCCGCGGCGGTGAACGCCAGCCACAGTGGCAGCCGGCGGCGTGCCATCAGTCGCGACGGATGCCGAGGCGCTCGAGGCGGCGGTACAGCGCCTGGCGCGACATGCCCAGCTCCGCCGCGGCCTGCGCCAGCACGCCGCCGGCCTGCGCCAGCGCGGCCTCGATCGCCGCGCGGTCGGGCTCGTCGCCACCGCCGGCAGGCACCGCCGCGGCGTTGGCCGGGACAGGCTTCGGCAGGCCCAACGCGTCCGCGCCGATCACCTCGCCCGCCGACAGCAGCGCCGCGCGCTGCACCACGTTGCGCAGCTCGCGCACGTTGCCGGGCCAGGCATGGGCCAGAAGCGCGGCCGCGGCGTCGGCGCCGAGCTGCCTGCCGGCGGGCAGGAACAGGCGTGCCAGCGGCAGGATGTCGTCGCGGCGCTCGGCCAGCGGCGGCACTTTCAGTTCGATCGCATTGAGGCGGTAGTACAGATCCTCGCGGAAGCGGCCGCTGGCGATCATCGCCGCAAGGTCGGCGTTGGTGGCGCTGACCACGCGCACCCGCACCTGGCGTTCGCGGTTGGAACCCAGGCGCGCGAAGCGGCCGGTCTCCAGCACGCGCAGCAGCTTGACCTGGCCGGCGGCCGGCAGGTTGCCGATCTCGTCGAGGAACAGCGTGCCGCCGTCGGCGGCCTCGAACTTGCCCTCGCGCGCCTTGCCCGCGCCGGTGTAGGCGCCGGCATCGGCGCCGAACAGCTCGGCCTCGATCAGCTCCGCCGGCAGCGCGCCGCAGTTGAGCGCGACGAACGGGCCACTCCCGACCGGTGAGTTGGCATGCACGATCTCGGCGATCTTCTCCTTGCCGGCACCGTTGGGTCCGGTCACCAGCACCGGCAGCTCGGAGCGCGCGACCTGGCAGGCCAACGCCAGCAGGCGCTCGCTGGCCGGGTCGGCATAGACCATGCCGCGCAGGTCGTTGTCGCGCGCCAGCGCGTCGCGCCGGCGGCGTTCGCCGCTGCGGTGGCGGGCGAGGTCGCGGCGCGCCTCGGACAGCTCGACCAGGTTGTTGACGGTCGCCAGCAGCTTGCGGTCGTCCCAGGGCTTGCCGAGGTAGTCGGCGGCGCCGGCCTTGACCAGGTCGACCGCCGACTCCAGGTGCGTCCACGCCGTCAGCAGGACCACCGGCAGGTCCGGCTCCAGTTCGCGGATGGCATGGAACAGCGCGGTGCCTTCCTCGCCCGAGGTGGTGTCGGCGAGGAAGTTCATGTCCTGGATCACCAGGTCGATGCCACCCGCGGCCAGCCGGGCCAGGCCATCATCGGGTGATTCGGCGGCCACCGTGTCGATGTCGTGCAGCGAGAACAGCACGTCGAGCGCGGTGGCAACCGCGGGGTTGTCATCGATGACCAGGACGGTGGGCATGGGCGCCGATCATACGCTGCGCGTGGCAACCGCCGGCGGCACCATCGCCGCCCGCCGCGCCGGCCCGTAGACCGCGACCTGGCCGAGGAACCACAGCGCCAGCGCGCCGATCGGCAGGTACGCCAGAGGCAGTCGCGGCAGTTCATAGCGGCCCATCAGCAGCTGGTTGATCGCGTACGCCATCACCATGCCGATCACGATGCCGACGGTCGCCAGCAGGAAGTTCTCGACCTGGAAATAGCGCAGGATCTGTCCGCGCGTGGCACCGAGCGCGCGGCGGACGCCGATCTGCTTGGTGCGCTGCTGCACCCAGAAGCTGGCCAGGCCGACGATGCCGAGCGCGGTGACCACCAGCAGCGCGATGCACACCGCCACCAGCAGCCAGACCATGGCGCGGTCGGCCTGGTAGTACTCCTGGCGCAGCTCCGCGACGGTCTTGGTGTTGTCTTCAAGGATGATGCGGTTGGGGCCGTTGGCCTTCAGCACTTCCTTCGCGGCGGCGAGCACTTCCGCGCGGCGCTCCGGCGTGGTGCGCAGCATGATGTTGCTGCCGACCGTGTACGGCAGGCGAATCGGCAGGATCATCGAGAACTCCTTTTCCGCAGGGCCGCCCTGGTCGCTGGGACGGATCAGGTGGTCGATCACGCCGATCACCGGCGTCGGCTTGTCGCGGCTGATGTACACCTGCTTGCCCAGTGCCGACCCGCCCGGGAACAGCTTCTCCGCGGCCTTGCGCGTGATGATCACGGCGGGCGGCGCGAGATCGGCGCCGGGCGCGTCGATCACGTCCCACTCCTGGATCTCGTCGGCGTTGAAATTGCGGCCCTCGACAAGCGTCGGGCCGAACGTCGGCAGGAAATGCTCGTCGCCCATGTACATCGTGAGTCCGGCGGTGGGCCGCTGCTGGTCGGGCTGCAGGTTCACCGACGTGTTCCAGGACGAGTTGGAGAACGGGACCTGGTTGGTCGCGACCGCGGCCTTGACACCCGGCAGTGCGCGCAGCGCGGTCATGTCGGCGCGGGTGAGCGCGGCGGCGTTCTCGTCTTCGCCGATGCCGGTGATCTGGATGCGGACGAGTTCGTTGTCGGCGATGCCGCTGTGCAGGCTGATGCGATCGACGCGGTTGCCGATCAGGAACAGCGCGTTGCAGATGATCGCGCACGAGAGCGCGATCTCGACCACGATCAGCGCCGCGGCGGTCTTGTGGCGCAGCAGGGTGGAGAGGATCGGACGGATGTCCATGGAGATGCTCCGGAAGTCGGGGTGCCCGCCGCGGGGGCGGACGAAGGGCTACTGGGTCTTGAGCTGGATCGCCGGGGTGACCTGCATCGCGCGCCATGCGGGCAGGATGCCCGCCAGCAGGCTGGCGACGACCGCGAGCACGAAGGTCGCCAGCAACATCATCGGATCCAGGCGCGCGAGCTCGGCGTAGCTCGCCGGCTGCTGGCGCACGGCCCACAGCCCGAGCTGCGCCAGCCCCAGTCCGAGGATGCCGCCGGCCAGGCCGATCGCACCGGCCTCGACCAGGCACTGGGTGAAGATCGCCGAACGCGAGGCGCCGAGCGCGCGGCGCACGCCGATCTCGCTGCTGCGGCGCAGGAACTTCGCCAGCAGCAGGCCCACGGTGTTGACCAGGCACACCAGCAGGAAACCAAGTGCCAGCCACACCTGCAGGCGCACGTCGCCCGGCACCACGCGGTTGAAGTCCAGCCATTCCATGACGTTGCTCAGGCGCACGTTGTCCGGACGCTCGTAGCGGCCGGCCGCGCGCTGCTGCGCCGAGTAGTTGGCGAGGTACTGCCGGTATTCGGCCACCTTCTCCGGCGTGCCGAGTTCCACCCAGTACTGGATCCAGACGCAGGGCGCGCTGACGCCGGTGCTGCCCTCGGGGTCGCTTCCGGAATCGCCCCAGCAGTCCATGCTGCCGTTGCGGCCCATCTTCAGGTCGCGCGAGGTGGAGAACGGCACGAACACCTGCTCCGGCTCGCCGTAGCGGTCGCTGTTCATGTCGTAGAACTTCGGCGTCGGCCGCCAGTCGGCGATCACGCCGACAATGCGGAACGCTTCCTTGTCGATGCGCAGCGTCTTGCCGACGCTGTTGCTGCCGCCGAAGACCTTGTCGTTGAGCGACTTCGCGATCACCGCGACACGCTCGCGGTTGTCGTCCGCGCTCGCCGGCCAGCCGCTGCCGTGCAGGAACGGCAGGTCGAACATCGGGAAGAAGTCGCTGGTCGCGTAGCGCGCATCCACCAGGAACGGATCCAGCCCCTGCACCTCGGGCTCGATGCTGGCGCTGCCGCCGGTGGTCATCGTCTGCCGGTCGCCGCGCTTCTCGCGCAGCATGGTTTCGGCATCGAACCGGGTGACCTGCTCCGCGGGGTCTTCGCCCGCGGTGTAGTCGTTCATCGAGCGCGGGTCGAGCTGCGGGTAGAACAGCTTGCCGCTCTTCTGCGGGATGGGGTCGCCCGACAGCACGTGGAACACGGTGAGCGTGGTCATGCTGGCACCGATGCCCAGCGCGATCGCCAGCACCATCAGCGCGGTGAGCACGCGGTTGCGGCGGAAGCTGCGCAACGCCAGGTTCGCGTAGTAGCCGAACATGCTGTCGCCGAACAGCCGGTCTGTGAGCGTGGACATGGCGAGTCCCTCAGATGTTGGTTTCGGCGATGCCGCGCGTGGACTGCGCCACCCGCACCAGGCTCGGCTCGACCGACAGGTCGGTGGCCATGCCATCGACGATGTGCACGTTGCGCTGCGCACGCGCCGCCAGTTCCGGGTCGTGGGTCACCATGACGATCGTGGTGCCCTGCTGGTTGATGTCCTCGAGCAGCTCCAGGACGCTGCGCGCCATCTGCGAGTCGAGATTGCCGGTGGGTTCGTCCGCCAGCAGCAGGCGCGGGCTGCCCGCCAGCGCCCGCGCGATCGCCGCGCGCTGCTGCTGGCCACCCGACAGCTCCGCCGGGAAGTGCTTCATGCGCGAGCCCAGCCCGACCATGCCCAGCGCGTCCTCGATGCGCAGCCTGCGCTCGCTGGCCGGCATGCGCCGGTAGCGCAGCGGCACGTCGCAGTTGTCGAACAGGTTGAGGTCGGGGATCAGGTTGAAGCTCTGGAAGATGAAGCCGATCTTCTGGTTGCGCAGCCTGCTGCGCGCATCGTCGTTCAGGTCCTTGACGTTCTCGCCGTCGAGGCTGAACTCGCCGCCGGTGAAGGTCTCCAGCAGCCCGGCGATATTGAGGAAGGTGGTCTTGCCGGAGCCCGACGGCCCGGTGACGGCGACGAACTCGCCTTCCTTCACGTGCAGGTCGAGCGAACGCAGGGCGTGGGTCTCGACGAGCTGGGTGCGGTAGACCTTGGTGACGCCGCGCATGTTGAGCATGGGAGATCCTTGGATGGTCGGTGGCACGCGTCGCTTGGGCGACGCACACGGTGTGTTCGGCGTCAGCCGATGTGGAAGGGGGGGAGGTCGGGGTTGTGCAGGTAGCTCTCCGGTGCGACGTGGTGAACACGCGCCGCGCCGTTGGCGGAGGCACCGCCACGGCCGTCGGCAAGCGCATCGAACGCCGGCAGCTCGGACAGGCGCAGCGGCACGGCGTTGGCGAGGTCCTGGGCGTCCCAGGCCTTGGGGAAGTGGAAGGCGAAGTTCGAAGTGGCCATGTCAGTCTCCTGAGATCCGGACGCGTTCCGCACTGCCGAACTGGTCGCTTCCGGACACGACGACCCGTTCGCCCGGCTCGAGGCCGGAGAGGATTTCAACCGCACCGAGGCTGCTGACCCCGGTCTGGATCGGACGGCGCACGGCGCTGCCGTCCTGGACCACGTAGACGAAGCGCCCACCGTCCTGTTCGAGGAACGGGCCGCGCTCGACCATCAGCGTGTCCGGCCGCGTGTCCAGCACGATGCGCGCGGACAGGCGCTGGTTCTGGCGGAGGCCCGGCGGCTGGCTGCCTTCCGCGAAGCGCAGGCGTGCATTCACTTCGCCGTTGACCACTTCCGGCGACACCGCGGAGACCTCCGCAGGAAACGTCTTGCCGGTGCTGGTCACCTGCGCCGGCATGCCGATCGCCAGGTCGCGCGCAAAGCTTTCCGGCACCTTGATCTCAAGCTCGAACACCGACAGGTCGACCACGCCGAGCACCGGGCCGTTGGCGGCGACGCTGGTGCCCTGCGGCACCTGCACCTGGCCGACCTGGCCGTCGAATGGCGCGCGCAGGGTGAGCGCATCGACCTGGCGGGCGAGCTCGGCGGCAACGGCGCGCTGGCGGTCGGCCATCAGGCGCTTGTTGCGCGCGTCGAGCTCGGCGCCCTGCGCCGACAGCGAGAATTCCTGGCGCGCCGCGGAGAGGCCGAGGTCGGCCTTCTTCAGCGCGTCCTGCGCGCGGGCCACGTCGACCTGCGGCACGGCGCCGCCATCGAAGCCGCGCTGGTAGCGCTCGAGGTCGCGCTCGGCCGCGGTGCGGTCGATGCCGGCCTGGTCGAGCTGCTTGCGCGCATCCGACTTCGCAAGGCGTGCGTCGAGCAGCGCGCGGCTGGCCTCGGCCTCCATGCCGGCCAGCGCGGACTCTTCCTGCACCAGGCGGCTGCGCAGCTCGGGGCTGTCGATCACCGCCAGCTCCTGGCCCTGCTTCACCACGTCGCCGGCGACCACCTTGAGCGCCACGGTGCCGGCGGCGATCGCGTACAGGGTGGGGCTGTTGGCGGCGATCACGCGGCCGTCGGCGGACAGGTCGCGCACCAGTTCGCCGCGGGTGACTTCGGCCACGCGCAGGCGCGACGCGTCGTAGGAACGCCCGCCCGACGACCAGCCGGTGGCGAGCCAGGCGATTGCCGCGACCAGCGCGATCGCGACCGCGCCGCCGACAAGCCATGGCTTGCGGCCACCAAGGGGGCCGCGCGGCGTGGCGAGCACCTGGTCCTGGCTGGCGGTGTCGCGGATGCGGGAGCGTTGGTCCATGGCGGGCGGTCTGTCGTGTGCGGGTGGATGCATGACGGATTGACGCAAGTGGCGTGCCAACCGCAAGCATTTGAAAGTGAAGGGATTTGCGGGCTTGTCCGGGTGTCCGCCCGGACGCCGCGGCGTCCGCGCGGACGGCCCAGGGGCCTTTCCCCGTTAGACTTGGGATTCCAGAGGAAGGGGTTCCAGCACATGTGTGGCATCGTCGGCGCGATCGCGGATCGCGATGTGGTTCCGGTCCTGATCGAAGGACTCAAGCGGCTTGAATATCGCGGCTACGATTCCGCCGGCATCGCGGTCGTCGACGGCGACGACGTGCGCCGCGTGCGCCGCACCGGACGCGTGGCGGAGATGGAGTCCGCCGCAGCCAGCGAGGGCTTCCAGGCCAGCCTCGGCATCGGCCACACCCGCTGGGCCACCCACGGCGGCGTGACCGAATCCAACGCCCATCCACACGTCAGCCACGGCGTGGCGCTGGTGCACAACGGCATCATCGAGAACCACGAAGCGCAGCGCGAGCGCCTGAAGGGCCTCGGCTACACCTTCGAATCGCAGACCGATACCGAGGTCATCGCGCACCTGATCCACCATTACCTCCAGGACGGCGACGACCTGCTGGGCGCGCTGCAGCGCGCGGTGAAGGAACTCGACGGCGCCTATGCGCTGGCCGTGGTCAGCCACAAGGAGCCGGGGCGCCTGGTGTGCGCGCGCATGGGCTGCCCGCTGCTGGTCGGCCTGGGCGACGGCGAAAACTTCGTGGCCTCCGACGTGTCGGCGATCCTGCAGGCCACGCGCCGGGTGATCTTCCTGGAAGAGGGTGACACCGCCGAAGTGACGCGCGAGGGCGTGCGCGTGTTCGGTGCCGACGACCAGCCGGTGATGCGCGAGGAACACCTGTCCGACGTCTCGCTGGCGTCGCTGGAGCTCGGTCCCTACCGGCATTACATGCAGAAGGAAATCCACGAGCAGCCGCGCGCGCTGGCGGACACGATGGAAGCGATCATCGACGCCGGCGGGTTCGAGCCGGAGCTGTTCGGCAAGGACGCGGCTGCCGTGCTCGGCGACGTCGAAGGGATGCAGATCCTCGCCTGCGGCACCAGCTTCTACGCAGGCTCCGTGGCGCGCTACTGGATCGAGGCGATCAGCGGCCTGCCGTGCAGCGTCGAGATCGCCAGCGAGTACCGCTACCGCACCGCGGTCGCCAACCCGAAGCACCTGGTGGTCACCATCTCGCAGTCGGGCGAAACGCTCGACACCATGGAAGCGCTGAAGTACGCCAAGTCGCTGGGCCACGACTACACGCTGTCGATCTGCAACGTGCCCGAGAGCGCCATCCCGCGCGCCAGCCGGCTGGTGTTCTACACCCGCGCCGGCGCGGAGATCGGCGTCGCCTCCACCAAGGCGTTCACCACCCAGCTGGTCGGCCTGTTCGCACTCGCCGTCACGCTCGCCAAGCTCAACGGCCGCCTGCCGGAAGCCAGGGAGAGCGACTACATCGAGGCACTGCGCCACCTGCCGGGCAGCGTGCAGCACGCGCTCAACCTCGAGCCGCAGATCGCGCTGTGGGCCGAGCGCTTCGCGCCCAAGGACCACGCGTTGTTCCTCGGCCGCGGCGTGCACTACCCGATCGCGCTCGAGGGCGCGCTCAAGCTCAAGGAAATCTCCTACATCCACGCCGAGGCGTACCCGGCCGGCGAGCTCAAGCACGGGCCGCTGGCGCTGGTCGACGCCGACATGCCGGTGGTGGTGATCGCGCCGAAGGACTCGCTGCTGGAAAAAGTGAAGTCCAACATGCAGGAAGTGCGTGCCCGCGGCGGTGAGCTGTTCGTGTTCACTGACGCCGACAGCAACTTCGAGGAGTCGGAAGGCGTGCACGTGATCCGCACGCCGCGCCACGTCGGCGTGCTGAGCCCGATCGTGCACACGATTCCCGTGCAGATGCTGGCGTACCACGTGGCGCTTGCGCGCGGCACGGACGTGGACAAGCCGCGCAACCTGGCGAAGAGCGTCACGGTGGAGTAAGGCTGCAGGCCATGTCCTCGCATGCCGGCAACGTCCGTCCCGAACCCGACCAGGTGCTGGTCGACATCGTCGACTACGTCACCGGTTACGTGATCGACTCGCCGCTCGCCTGGGAGACCGCGCGCAACTGCCTGATCGACACACTGGGCTGCGGCCTCGAGGCGCTGGAGTACCCGGCGTGCACCAGGCTGCTGGGGCCGCTGGTGCCCGGCACGGTGGTGCCCGATGGCGCGCGCGTGCCCGGTACGCAGCACCAGCTCGATCCGGTGCAGGCGGCCTTCAACATCGGCGCGATGATCCGCTGGCTGGACTTCAACGACACCTGGCTGGCCGCCGAGTGGGGGCATCCGTCCGACAACCTCGGCGGCATCCTCGCGGTGGCCGACTGGCTCAGCCGCACCGCGGTGACCGCCGGAAGGCCGCCGCTGGCAATGCGCGACGTGCTGGCGGCGATGGTCAAGGCGCACGAGATCCAGGGCTGCATCGCGCTGGAGAACAGCTTCAACCGCGTCGGCCTGGACCACGTGGTGCTGGTGAAGGTGGCATCGACCGCGGTGGTCGCCTGGCTGCTGGGCCTCTCGCGCGAGCAGATCCTCAACGCGGTGTCGCTGGCGTGGGTGGACGGGCAGAGCCTGCGCACCTACCGGCACGCGCCCAACACCGGCAGCCGCAAATCCTGGGCCGCGGGCGACGCCACCAGCCGCGCCGTGCGCCTGGCGCTGATCGCGGCGACCGGGGAGATGGGCTACCCCGGCGCGCTGACCGCGCCCACGTGGGGCTTCTACGACGTCTCGTTCAAGGGCGAACCCTTCCGGTTCCAGCGCCCCTATGGCAGCTACGTGATGGAGAACGTGCTGTTCAAGATCAGTTTCCCCGCCGAGTTCCATGGCCAGACCGCGGTCGAGGCGGCGCTGCTCCTGCATGGGCAGCTCGCGGCGGCAGCAAGGGGCGTCGACGACATCGCCGCGATCACCATCCGCACGCAGCAGGCGTGCATGCGCATCATCGACAAGCAGGGTCCGCTGGACAATCCGGCAGATCGCGACCACTGCATCCAGTACATGGTCGCGGTGGCGCTGGTGTTCGGGCGCCTGACCGCCGGCGACTACGAAGACGACGTGGCCGCGGACCCGCGCATCGACCGGCTGCGGGCGAAGATCACCTGCGTCGAGGACCCGCGCTACACCGCCGACTACCACGACCCCGGCAAGCGCAGCATCGCCAACGCGCTGGCCGTGGAATTCAACGACGGCATGCGGCTCGCCGAAGTCGCGGTTGAATATCCCGTGGGGCACCCACGGCGGCGCGACGAGGGCATCCCGCTGCTGGAGGCCAAGTTCCGCACCAACCTGGCGCGGCGCTTCCCCGAGCCGCAGCAGCGGGCGATCCTCGCCGCCAGCCTCGACCAGGCCACGCTGGAGGCGATGCCGGTGCACGCCTACGTCGATCTCTACGTGATCTGAAGGATGGTCCGGCAGCCGGTCGGACACTGCGTGCCAGCCATGCCCGCGGGTCGCGCGCACCCGCTTGTATCATCGTGATGCGCGCGGACGCAGCGGCATACGGGCCGCTGGCGCCGTCGCGCATGGAGCCTCCCCCATGCCCAGCGCCGGCGGCAATATCGCCCTGTCCATCCTCGAACTCGGACGCGTGCGCCAGGGCTCCGACCGGCGCAGCGCGCTGGACGGCGCGCGCGACCTGGCGCGCCATGCGGAATCGCTCGGCTACACGCGCTTCTGGATCGCCGAACACCACAACATGCCGGCGGTCACCACCGCGGCGACGTCGCTGGTCATCGCGCATGTCGCGGCCGGCACCAGCACCATCCGCGTCGGCGCCGGCGGCATCATGCTGCCCAACCACGCGCCGTACATCATCGCCGAGCAGTTCGGCACGCTGGCGACGCTGTTCCCGGACCGCATCGACCTCGGCCTCGGCCGCGCGCCGGGCACCGACCAGCTGACGCTGCGTGCGCTGCGCCGCGATCCCGCCAGCAGCGAGCACTTCCCGCAGGACGTGCAGGAGCTGCAGGCCTGGCTGGGCCCGGTGCGCGAAGGCCAGCGCATCGAAGCGGTGCCGGGCTCCGGCACCGAAGTGCCGCTGTGGATCCTCGGCTCCAGCCTGTTCGGCGCGCAGCTGGCGGCGGAGCTGGGCCTGCCCTACGGCTTCGCCTCGCACTTCGCGCCGCAGGCGCTGGACCAGGCGCTGCGCGTGTACCGCGAGCGTTTCAAGCCGTCGGCGCAGCTCGACAAGCCCTACGCGCTGGTCGGCGTGAACATCATCGCCGCGCCCACCGACGAGGAAGCGCGCTTCCTCGCCACCTCGCAGCAGATGTCGTTTGCCGACATGTTCCGCGGCGTGCGCAACCTCACCCAGCCGCCGATCGCGGACATCGAGGCCTACTGGTCGCCGCAGGAGAAGGTGCAGGCGTCGCAGATGCTCGCCTGCAGCATCATCGGCGGCCCGGACACGGTGCGCGCCGGCATGCGCGCGTTCGTCGAGCGCACCGCGGCCGACGAGCTGATGGTGGTATCCGACATCTTCGATCCGGCGCTGCGCCACCGTTCCTTCCAGATCATCGCCGACGCCCGGCCATGACCTTCGACACCCGGGCGGCGGCGCGCCTTCGCCTAAGGTGGACGATCGCCCGCACCGGGCAAACGTCTTCCACGCTCCCGGAGTCACTGTGAATTCCAAGAATCCCCGCGTCCTGCTGCTGTCCGTCGCCGTCGCCACCGCGCTCGCCGCATGTTCCGGCCAGGACGGCACCGCGGCCGCCGCCGCCAGCGCCGAAGCCGCGCGCGTCACCCTCGACGAGTCGCAGCTGCAGGCCGTCAACCGCTTCTCCGCGGCCGACGTCGACCCCGCGGTCGCCGCATGCACGGACTTCGGCGCGCACGTCAACGGACCGTGGCTTGCCGGCAACGCGATTCCGGGCGACCGCACGTCGTGGGGCTCGTTCGAGGTGCTGACCGAACGTTCGCAGCAGATCCAGCGCCAGCTGGCCGAACAGGCCGCAGCGCTCACCGACGCCAGCCTGACCGAGAAGATCGTCGGCGACCTGTGGGCCACCGGCATGGACGCCGAGGCGATCAACGCCCAGGGGCTCGCCCCGCTGCAGGCCGACCTCGACGCGATCGCCGCGATCGACGGTGCCGACGCGCTCGCCGGCTACCTGCACAGCAGCGCCGCCAGCGGCAACAACGCGCTGTTCCGCTTCTACGCCGGCCCCGACTTCAAGGATTCGGCGACCAACATCGCCTATGCCATGCAGGGCGGGCTGGGCCTCCCGGACCGCAGCTATTACTTCGACGCCGCGCACGCCGACAAGCTCGCCGCCTACCAGCAGCACGTCGCGCGCGTGCTCGCGCTGTCGGGCGTGGATACCGCAGCGGCGGACAAGCAGGCTGCCGACGTGGTGGCGTTCGAGAAGCGCCTGGCCGGCGTGTCCAAGTCGCGCGTGGAGCTCTCGCGTGACGCCGAGCTGCGCTACAACCCGGTGTCGCTGGCCGACGCCGAGAAGCTCGCGCCGGCGTTTGGCTGGGCGAAGTTCTTCGAAGCCCAGGGCGTGGCCGCGCCTGCGATGTTCTCGCTCGCCATCCCGGCGTTCCACGCCGAGGTCGGCACCATGCTGGCCGATGTGCCGGTGGCGACCTGGCAGTCCTACCTGCGCTTCCACGCGGTCGACGATGCTTCGCCGTACCTCGGCGACGACTTCGTGCAGGCCAACTACGATTTCTACGCCAAGACCCTGCGCGGCCAGCAGGAGATGCAGGAGCGCGGCAAGCGCGTGCTCGACGCCCTCAACGGCGTGGCCGGCGAGACGCTGGGCCAGATGTACGTGAAGGTCGCGTTCCCGGCCGAGTCCAAGGCGCAGATGGAAGCGCTGGTGAAGAACCTCAGCGACGCGCTGAAGGTGCGCATCGAAAACCTGGCCTGGATGTCCGACGCCACCAAGGTCAAGGCGATGGAGAAGTGGGCCAGCTTCACGCCCAAGATCGGCTACCCCGACGTGTGGCGCGACTGGACCGGCCTTGCCACCTCGCGTGACAGCTTCATCGGCAACGTGCAGGCCGCCAACGCGTTCAACTACGCCTGGAACATGGGCAAGATCGGCAAGCCCGTGGACCGCAGCGAGTGGGGCATGAGCCCGCAGACGGTCAACGCCTACTACCGCTCCAGCGCCAACGAGATCGTGTTCCCGGCCGGCATCCTGCAGCCGCCGTTCTTCGACCCGGCGGCCACGCCCGAGCTCAACTACGGCGGCATCGGCGCGGTGATCGGCCACGAGATGATCCACGGCTATGACGACCAGGGCAGCCGTTTCGGGCCCACCGGCAACTTCGAGAACTGGTGGACCGACGCCGACGCGGCCGGCTTCAAGCAGCTCACCGACCAGCTCGTCGCGCAGTTCAACGGCTACGAGGCGGCGCCCGGCAAGTTCGTCAACGGCAAGCTGACGCTGGGCGAGAACATCGCCGATCTCGGCGGCCTGGCAGTGGCCTACGACGCGATGAAGGCGGCCGCCGGCGCCAGTGCGGATCCGATGACCGACGGCCTGAGCCGCGACCAGCGCTTCTTCGCCAACTGGGCCACGGTGTGGCGCCGCAACTTCACCGACGAGGAACTGGCGGTGCGCCTGGCGACCGACTCGCACGCACCCGCGAATTTCCGCGCGGTCGGTGCACCGTCGAACCTGCCGGCGTTCGCCGCGGCGTGGTCGTGCGAGGCGGGCTCGCCGATGATCCGCGCCGGGAACGACCAGATCGTCATCTGGTAAACGCGGTGCGTGCGCCGCGCCCGGGCAGTGTCCCGGGCCGGCGCCCTTCACGCCGGATTGCGCGATCATGGTGCCGTCCTGGAACGAGGGAACCGACGGCCGATGGCAGCTGCGCGCGCGAAGGCAGGCACCGCCCGGGTGCTGGTGGACCTGTTGAAGCGGTTCGTCGCGGGCGTGTTTCCGTGAGTACGTACGCGCTCGACGCGGTCTTCGCGCCGCGTTCGGTCGCCGTGGTGGGCGCCAGCCCGCGCGAGCGGTCGCTCGGCCGGCTGGTGCTGCAGCAGGTGCGCGAAGGCGGGTTTTCCGGCCCGGTGGGCCTGGTGAACCCGTTCCACCGCGAGATCGAGGGCGTGGCAGCCGCGCCGTCGATCGATGCCCTCGGTTTCCAACCCGACCTGGTGGTGATCGCCACGCCGCCCGGCGAGGTCGCCGCGGTCGTGGCAGCCGCGGCTGCGTGCGGCACCCGTGCGGCGATCGTGCTCACCCGTGGCATGGGCGCCGGCCCGGGCTCGCACAACGCCGCGCTCGAAGCGGTGGCGCGCCCGCTCGGGCTGCGCATCGTCGGACCCAATTGCCTGGGCGTGGTGGCGCCGCATGCCGGGCTGTTCGCGAGCTTTGCCGCGCATCGTCCGCTCGCCGGCGACCTGGCGCTGCTGTCGCAGTCCGGCGCGGTGGCGGCGGGCGTGCTGGAGTGGGCGCATCCGCGCGGGATCGGTTTTTCGGCGGTGGCGTCGCTGGGTGACGCGATCGACGTCGACTTCGCCGACCTGCTCGATTACTTCGCGGTCGACCGCCATACGCGCGCCATCCTGCTGTACCTCGAGGAAGTCCGCGACGCGCGCAAGTTCGTGACCGCGGCGCGCGCCGCCGCACGCGGCAAGCCGGTGGTCGTGGTGCGTCCCGGCCGGCACGTGCCAGCGCCAATGCACGCGCAGACCCACACCGCGCGCCTGGCGACGCCGGACGCCGCGTATGAAGCCGCGTTCCGCCGCGCCGGCCTGCTGCGCGTGCACGCGCTGGACGAGCTGTTCGCCGCGGTGGAGACGCTGTCGCACCTCGGCGACGTGCCCGGCAAGCGCCTGGCGGTGCTCACCAACGGTGCCGGCGCCGGGATGCTGGCGCTCGACCGCCTCATCGACCTGGGCGGCCAGCCGGCCGCGCTGTCGCCCGCGACCGTGCAGCAGCTCGACCGCGCGTATCCGCTCGGCTGGTCGCGCAACAATCCGGTGGACATGCTGGGCGACGCCGACGGCACGCGTTACGCGGCCGGCATGGACGCACTGCTGTCCGATCCCGGAAACGACGCGGTGCTGGTGATGCACGCGCCGACCGTGCTCTCCGATCCTGGCGAGGCCGCGGACGCCGTGGTGCGCACGCTCGCCGCGCGCCCGCGCGGCCTGGTGCGCAAGCCGACGCTGGCGGTGTGGATGGGAGGTGACCCGGAATCGATGGCGAAGCTCGGCGAGGCCGGGATTCCCAGCTACGCCAGCGAGGCCGAAGCCGTGCGCGGCTTCATGTACCTCGTCCGCCATCGCGAAGCGCAGCAGGCGCTGATGGAGACGCCACCGAGCCTGCCCGAGGACTTCGTGGTGGACCGCGGCGCGGCGGATGCGGTGGTGGCCGCCGCGCTGCACGCCGGCGAGGAGTGGCTTGCGCCCGGTGCGGTCGCGACGCTGCTCGAGGCCTACGGCATTCCCTTCGCGCGCGCGCTGCCGGCGGAGGATGCCGCCGCCGCCGCGCGCATCGCCGCACCGATGCTGGCCGCCGGCGGCAAGGTGGCGGTCAAGGTGCTGTCGCCGGACATCGCGCACAAGTCGGACGTCGACGGTGTGCGCCTCAACCTCGCCAGCGAGGACGCGGTGCGCGAGGCAGCGGGCGAGGTGATGCGCCGCGCGGCGGCGCGGCGGCCCGAGGCGCGCATCGCGGGCGTGCTGGTGCAGCCGATGGCGCTGCGGCCGAAGGCGCGCGAAGTGCTGGCCGGCATCGCCGACGATGCGGTGTTCGGGCCGGTGGTGGTGTTCGGCCGCGGCGGCACCGCGGTCGAGGTGATCGACGACAAGACCCTCGCCCTGCCGCCGCTCGACCTGCGCCTGGCGCACGAGATGATCGGCCGCACGCGCGTATCGCGCATCCTCAAGGCCTACCGCGACGTACCCGCCGCCGACGAGCGCGCGCTGGCGCTGGTGCTGGTCAAGCTGGCGCAGCTGGCCGCCGACATCCCGGCGGTGCGCGAGGTCGACATCAACCCGCTGCTGGTCGATGCCGACGGCGTGCTGGCGCTGGACGCGCGCGTGGCGGTGTCGGTGTCGCGGCAGCTGCACAAGGGCCGCGGCCACCCGCGCTTCGCGGTGTTCCCGTATCCGAAGGAGCTGGAGCGCACGATGACGCTCGCCGACGGACGCGAGGCGCTCGTGCGCCCGGTGCGCCCCGAGGACGACGCGATGTTCCGGCACTTCTTCGACAAGGTCAGCGCCGAGGATCTGCGCCTGCGCTTCTTCCGCGCGGTGCGCGACTTCAGCCACGATTTCATCGCCCGCCTGGTGCAGCTCGACTACGCGCGTTCGATGGCGCTGGTGGCGGTCGACGCCGGCAGCGGCGAGATGCTTGGCGCAGTGCGCCTGCTGGCCGATGCCAACTACGACCGCGGCGAGTACGGGATCATGGTGCGCTCCGACCTCAAGGGCGCCGGCCTGGGCTGGCGGCTGATGGAGGAGATGGTGGAGGTCGCGCGCTGGATGGGCCTGAAGGTGATCGAGGGCCAGGTGCTGCGCGAAAACAGCACCATGCTGCGCATGTGCCGGCAGCTCGGCTTCAGGGTGGTGCCGGATCCGGACGACGCCACGGTCATGCTGGTCACGCTTCCGGTACCGCATGGGGACCGGGTGCATCCCACGTGACGCCAGGTGGATGACCGTGTGATGCGCAAGATCCTGCACATCGACATGGATGCGTTCTATGCATCGGTGGAGCAGCGCGACGATCCCGCCCTGCGCGGGCGCCCCGTGGTCGTGGCCTGGCGCGGCGCGCGCTCGGTGGTATGCGCGGCGTCGTACGAGGCGCGCGTGTTCGGCGTGCGCTCGGCGATGCCGGCGGTGCGCGCCGAGCGGCTGTGCCCGGACGCGGTGTTCGTGCCGCCGGATTTCGCGCGCTACAAGGCGGTCTCCCGGCAGGTGCGCGAGATCTTCCTGCGCCATACCGACCTCGTGCAGCCGCTGTCGCTGGACGAGGCCTACCTCGACGTCACCGCGCCGAAGATCGCCTCGCCGAGCGCCACCGAATCGGCGCGCATGATCCGCGCGGCGATCCGCGAAGAGACCGCGCTCACCGCGTCGGCCGGCATCGCGCCCAACAAGTTCCTGGCCAAGATCGCCTCGGACTGGAACAAGCCGGACGGCCAGTTCGTGATCCGCCCGTCGCAGGTCGACGCCTTCCTCGCGCCACTGCCGGTGGGGCGCATTCCGGGCGTGGGCAAGGTGATGGAGGCGAAGCTTGCCGCGATCGGCGTGGCCACCATGGGCGACCTGCGTGCATTCGCGGTCGAGGAACTGCAGCTGCGCTTCGGCAGCTTCGGCGCCAGCCTGCACCGGCGTGCGCACGGCATCGACGAGCGGCCGGTGGAGCCGGACCAGCCGGTGCAGTCGATCTCCGCCGAGGACACCTTTGCCACCGACCTGCCGCTGGAGGAACTCGAGCCCGCGATCCGCGCGCTGGCGGCCAAGGCCTGGGCGGCAAGCCGCAAGACGGAGCGCGTGGGGCGCACGGTGGTGCTGAAGCTCAAGACCGCGCAGTTCCGCATCCTGACGCGCAGCTACACGCCGGAATCGCCCCCGGCCACCGAAGCCGAATTCACGGCGTTCGCGCTTGCCCTGCGGGAACGCGTCGACCTGCCCGCGTCGACACGCTACCGGCTGGTCGGAGTAGGCCTCGGCGGATTCCGCGAGCCCGGGGTTCTGCCGCGCCAGGCGGCGCTGTTCGATCCGCGCTGAGCTCGCCGCGCGGCGGCCGCGGGCGCAGGTCCAGCCACAGGCTGTACGCCGCGGTCAGCGCCGGCAGCAGGTTCTGCAGCACGCCCACCGCGTCCTGCTTTTCCGAGAACAGGAAATACGACAGCGTCATGGCGCTGCCGCACAGGCTGATGATCCAGAAACTGCGCGGCACCACCGCGCGGCCGGCCTGCCGCGAGGCCGCGAACTGCACCAGCCAGCGCGCGCCGAACAGCATGGCGCCTATCAGGCCGATCAGCTTCCATGGCGTCACCACGACGCCCGTCCACGCCAGTGCGGCAATGGTCTCGTTCATGGCATCACTCCTGAGTCCTGCGTTGCGCGTTCGTCGGCGACGGCGCAGGCGCCGCGCCGCAGCAGCCAGAGCACGCCGCGCAGGTCGCTGATGCCGACCAGCGCGCGCCCGAGGTTGTCGTACTTGCTGTGCCCGTGCAGGCGCGGGCGGTGGCCCACCGGCACGCTGAGGGTGCGCCAGCCGGCGCGCTGCATCAGCGCCGGCAGGTAGCGATGCATGTGGTCGAACGCGGGCAGGTCCAGGAACGCATCGCGCGCGAACAGCTTGATGCCGCAGCCGGTATCCGGCGTAGCGTCATTCAGCAGGCGCGCGCGGATCGCGTTGGCGATGCGCGAGGCCACGCGCTTGCTGGCGGAATCCTCGCGCTTCACGCGCCATCCCGCGAACAGGCGCACGTCGTCGTTGGCGGCGGCACGCGCCTGCAGCAGCCGCGGCAGGTCGGCGGGATCGTTCTGGCCGTCGCCGTCGAGCGTCGCCACCCAGGGCGCGCGCGCGACCCTGACGCCGCTGCGCAGCGCCGCGCTCTGCCCGCTGCGCACGCGGTGGCGCAGCACGCGCAGGTGCGGGCGCGTCGCCATGCACCTGGCCAGTGCGGTGTCAGTGCCGTCGTCGGAGGCGTCGTCGACGCAGATGATTTCGTAGCTGTTGACGGCGGTGGCAAGCGCCGCGTCGATCTCGTCGATCAGCGCCGGCAGGTTGGCGGCCTCGTTGAACGCCGGCACCACGACGCTGAGCGTGGGTGTCCACGGGCCGCGTGCCGGAGGAAGGTTCATATTCATGCGACGCACTCCGAGAACACGTCATGGCGGCGATCGTAGAGCGCGGTGCGCACCTCGAGCAATCCGAGCACAGAATGGAACAGGTCGTCGTGGCTGGCCGGTGAATGGGCCCGCCGGCGCAGGCAAGCGTGGTCCAGGTGGCGCGCCACCGCCATGCCCGGCGACAGCCACGCCAGCATCGGCACCTTCTTCTGCGTGTCGGGTGCGATGGCGTACGGCAGGCCGTGCAGGTAGAGGCCGTTCTCGCCCAGCGATTCACCGTGGTCGGAGACATACAGCAGTGCGCTGTCGCGATCGTCGCGGCGGGCCAGCAGCGCGATGGTGTCCGCCAGCAGGTCGTCGGTGGCGAGCACCGCGTTGTCGTAGCTGTTCACCACCTGGTCGCGGCTGCAAAGGCCGAGGTCGTCGGTGTCGCAGGTCGGCGTGAAGCGCCGCAGGCGCTCCGGCGCGCGGCGGTGATAGGCGGGGCCGTGGTTGCCAACCTGGTGCAGCACGATCACCTGGTCGTCGGGCCAGCGATCGATGGCCGCATCGAGACCATCCAGCAGGACCTCGTCATGACATTCGTGCGCGCCGCAGGTCGCCGCGGCCGTGTCATGCATCGACTCGTAGGCCAGGCCGGTGCAGACGCCCTTGCAGCCGGACTGGTTGTCGCGCCAGGTGCTGTGCACGCCGGCGTGTTCGAGCACATGCAGCAGCGATTCCGAATTCGCCAGGCGCGCCTTGTCGTAACCGTCGCGACCGTCCGGCGAAAACATGCACGGCAGCGAGACTTCGGTGCTGGTGCCGCAGGCGTCGACGTCGGCGAAATTGATCGCGTCGGACGCGGCCAGCCGCGGCGTGGTCTGCCGCGCGTAGCCGTTCAATCCCCAGTTCTGCGCGCGCACGGTCTCGCCAATCACCAGCACCAGCAGGCGCGGCCGCGCTTCGGGCGGGCGGGCGGCAAGCACGGCGTCGCCGCCGAGCACGCGGCGCGGGCCCTGCATGGCGCCATCGCCACGGGCGATGGTCGCCGCCGCGACGACCAGGTTGCCGGGCGTGATCAGGTGCCGCAGCTCGCGGTTGTTGCGCATCAGTGCCGAGAGGTCCTGGAACCCGCCGAGCGCGCTGCCGGCGGCAACCAGCGCCAGCGCCAGCAGCCAGCCCAGGCGGGTCAAGCCGGCACGCGCGGGCGTGCGGCGGCGCAGCCGGATGCGCGACAGCACCAGGAGTGGCAGCCCGGCATGCAGCGCCAACGACGGCAGCAGGCCCCAGGCCAGCAGCTCGCCCGCCTCGCGGGCGTCGGTATGCAGCACGTTGCGCACCATGTCGGTGTCGAAATAGATGCCGTACGTGCGCGCGTAGTGGTTGGCCGCGGCGCCCGCCAGCAGCAGCAGCGCGAGCACCGGCTTCGCCAGCGGGCCATGCAGCAGCACGCAGAACAGGAAGGCCTGCAGCGCGAACACCAGCACCAGCAGGCACGCCGCCGCGAGCGCGCCGGATGCGCCGGCCAGCGCCCCGGTCGCGAACACCGCATGCCAGAACGGCCCGTTGCACGCCAGCACGAAGTACAGGCTGGCCCACAGCGCCAGCGATTCCACCGTGATCAGGGGCCGCCAGGTGCGCAGCCGGCCAAGTACGTCGTGGCTGCGGCGCAGCGGCAGTGCGACAACGCTCACGCCACCCGCTCCGCCGGCGTGGGCCACAGTGCGGCCACGGTCACGGCGACGGCCCAGCAGAGGGCCAACGACCACAGGTCGTGCGACAGGAAGTGGGCACCGCGCAGCTGCTGGTCGATGCCGAAGACCAGGCCGATCGCCACGCCGATGGCGAGCCCGGTGCGGCGGCCGCTCGGCGCGACGATCGCAAGCAACGCCGGAACGACCGCCCACGGCAGGAGCGCCCAGCCGCCCGGAGCGCGGCTGGCGTACGCGCTGCTCACGGGCGTCGGCATGGTGAGGAAGTCGGGGCGCATCGCTGGCATCAATGTGAATTGCGACGATGATCGCGGCGCGCTTGTCGGAGAGGCGTGGGAGTTAAGTTCGGGCTTCGTTAATCGCCATCCCGGGCGAACGGTGGCGCCTGGCAGTGCGGGTCGATGTCCGTGCCCGCTACCAGCCACCAGTCCTGGCGGCTGGCGCGGCCCATGCGCAGGGCCCGGCCACGGTCCACGCAAGGGTTGAGTGCTTCGTCTGGCAGCCACAGCCAGCGCCGTTCGGGGGCCTGGGCGGCCCACGCCGCGGCGTCGCGCCACTGCAGGTGCCAGGGACGTTTGAACCCGAACTCGGTCATCGGGCGCCTGGCCTGCAGGAGATGCTGTTCCCGCCATGCCACGGCGCCGAGTTCGCCGTCCGCGCCAATCCGCGTGTCCACCCGCTGCATCAGCGCGCGACCCGAGCTCGAGGCGTCCAGCGCCGGCGCGAGCGCCAGCCCGTACGTCATCCATACCATCGCCGTGAACAGGACGAGCGCGAGCGCGATGCGTCGCCCGCGGAAGACCGCGGCCAGCACCCAGGCACCGGCGCCGAGCACACCGAGCGCCCACAGCAGCGTGCGCATGTCCGCGGGTTCGATGCCACGCGATGCGGCGAGGCGCGCGGCCCAGGCGGCGTCCGCCAGGCCGCTCGTCGCGGCGCCCAGGCACAACGCACCGACCAGCAGCAGCCAGCCGCACAGCAGCCGGCGCACGCCGGCGCGGCGCAGCAGCGCCGGCAGCAGCGGTGCCGCGGCCAGGCACAGCGCCGGCAGCGCCGGGAACACATACACCTCGCGCTTGCCGGGGCTCAGCGAAAAGAACAGCAGCACCAGCGCCGCCCAGCCCAGCAGCAGCACGTAGCGCGGATCGCCGCGGCGCAGGCGCCGCCACCACGCCGGCAGCAGCCAAGGCAGCAGCAGGGCGCCCGGCAGCCACAGCGTGGCGATGGTCTGCGCGTAGTACCAGGGCGGCTGCACGTGGTGCCAGGCGTTGACGTAGCGCTCGCCGGTCTGGCGGAAGAGCAGCTCGTGCGCGTAGGCCTGCAGCGCCGGATCCGGGTTGCGCAGCAGCGCGAGGCCGAGCGGTGCCAGCCACACCGCCGCCCCGGCGGCGAACGCGGCAAGCGCGAGCGCGGCATCACCCGCGACGCGCCTGGTAGGGAGATGCGTCTGGCGCCGCCGGACCCCCAGCCACGGCAGCAGCACCAGCAGCGGCAGGAAGCCCACGCCCTTGGTCACCGTGCCCAGTCCCGCGGCGAACATGGCGACTGCCAGCCACCTCCGGTCGCGGCCTGCCAGCAGGTGGCGCAGCAGGGCGCACAGCGACAGCGTGGTCAGCGCCACCAGCACCATGTCGATCTGCGCGCGCTTGGCCTGCAGGCCGAACTGCAGGCACACGAACAGCGCGCCCATTGCCCACGGCGCGTGCCGCCGCGACCAAAGCCGCCCGGCGGCGGCATGTACCAGCGCCAGCGTCGCCAGTGCCGCGAGCAGCGACGGCAGCAGGAACGCCACGCGCCAGTCGCGGACGACGGTCCAGCTGGCGGCCTGCATCCACATGAATACCGGGGGCTTCTCGGCGTAGGCTTCGTGGCCGCGGCGCGGCACCAGCCAGTCGCCGCTGTCCACCATGGCGCGTGCCGCCAGCGCGAACCGCGGCTCGTCCGGGGGCGATGGATCGCGCAGGCCGATTCCCGCGCCGAGCGCGAGCAGGATCAGCAGGGCCAGGAGCCAGGTGCGCGCGTGTCTTGGGGCGGGAGGCAATGGCGGCATGCCGCGGATGCTACCGCCGACACGTGGGAGAATCGTCGGAATCGCGGCGTTCCGACGCCGCTCCGACGTCGCGGCGCGCAGCCTCGCCTGATTTCCGGAGCTCTGCATGCACCTGCTGGTCGTGGAGGACAACCGCAACCTGGTCGCCAATCTCTTCGACTATTTCGAAGCCCGCGGCCACATGCTTGACGCGGCGCCCGATGGCCCCACCGGGCTGCACCTGGCCGGGCACCACGCATACGACGCCATCGTCCTCGACTGGATGCTGCCGCGCCTCGACGGGCCGGAAGTGCTGCGCCGCCTGCGCGAGGACGGCAGCGACGTGCCGGTGCTGATGCTGACCGCGCGCGACGAACTGCCCGACAAGATCATCGGCTTCCGCGCCGGTGCCGACGACTACCTGACCAAGCCGTTCGCGCTGCCGGAACTCGAGGTGCGCCTCGAGGCACTGGTGGCGCGTGCCACCGGCCGCGGGCGCAGGCGCGTGCTCGAGGTCGCCGACCTCAAGCTGGACCTTGCCACGCTGGAGGCCACGCGCGGTGGCCGCGTGCTGCACCTCTACCCGGCCTGCCGCAAGCTGCTGGAAGTGCTGATGCGCGCCAGCCCCGCGGCGGTGACCCGGGACCGCCTGGAGCACGCGCTCTGGGGTGACGATCCGCCCGATGGCGACATGCTGCGTTCGCACGTCTACGAGCTGCGGCGCAGCGTCGACGAACCGTTCGAGCGCAAGCTGATCCATACCCTGCCGCGCGTCGGCTATCGCATCGCCGAGCTGCCGGCAGAAGGTGGTGACGGATGACGGCGCGCAGCAGCCTGCGCAGTCGCCTGACCTGGTCGCTGGTCGGCTACGTCCTGCTGCTGTCACTGACGGTGCTGGCGCACGGGCTGGTCGTCAACGAGCGCGCCGAAGCACTGGTCTGGGAATCACTGCTGGAGGCGGAGTTCGATCACCTCATCGCCCGCAGCGGCGATCCGGGTTATCGCTGGAACGACACCGACACGCTGTCCCTGTACGAAGCGCCGGCCAGGCCGCTGCCCACGGAGCTGGCGGCACTGGAGCCCGGCGTGCACGACGAGGTGAAGCTCGATGGTGTCGACCACGTGCTGATGGTGCGTGACATCGGCGGCAGGCGGCTGGCGCTTGCGCTGAACATCACCGACCTGGAGCGGCGCGAGCGCGAGCTGGGAATGAGCATGCTGGCCTCCGCGCTGCTGGTGGCGATGCTGCTGGGGGTGTTCGCGGCGTGGGGCGCGGGTCGGCTGGTGCGGCCGCTGGCCGACCTTGCCGGACAGATCGCCCGCTTGAGCCCGGGGCGCGCGGAAGCACGGGTCACGGTGCCGGACGAGGCGACCAGCGAGCTGGTGGTGATCGCCGACGCGGTCAACGGTTACCTCGCGCGCAACGCCGAGTTCGTCGAGCGCGAGCGCGCGTTCATTGACAGCGCCAGCCACGAACTGCGCACGCCGATCGCGGTGATCGCCGGCGCGGCGGAGCTTGCGTCGGCGCAGCCGGGCGTGCCGCCCAAGGCGCTGGAGAAGCTGCAGCGCATCCACCGCACCACCCGCGACATGGAGCGGCTGGTGTCGCTGCTGCTGGTGCTGGCCAAGGAGCCGGCGCGGCTGGCGCGGGCCAACGACCGCATCGCGCTCGGCGAGCTGCTTCCGGAAATCGTCGAGGACCACCGGCCCATGGCCCTGGCCAAGGGCCTGCAGCTGGTGCTCGTGGAGGCGCCGCCGTGCGAGCTGCTGGCCCCGGCTCCGGTGGTGCAGGCGGCGATCGGCAACCTGTTGCGCAATGCCATCGAGAACAGCGGTGGCGGCGTGATCCACATCCGGCTGCGGGCGGACGCGGTGGTCGAGATCGACGATCCCGGGCAGGGCATGTCGCCGGAGGAAATCAGTGCCGTGTACGCGCGCGCCGCGCGTGGCGGCACGCGCGATGGCGGCGGCATCGGCCTCGACCTGATCACCCGGCTGTGCGCGCACCTGGGCTGGGGCCTCGCGATCGATTCGCGCCCCGGCGAGGGCACCACCGCCCGCCTGGATCTGGGCGCGTCACGGGTGCCGTCCGGCGCGGTGTAGGCTTCGGTGCTGCGTCGGCCCCCCAACCGGCGAGGTGCGCGACATGCAATTCGCCTGGCCCCTGGTGCTGTTCGACCTCGATGGCACGCTGGTCGACAGCGCCGCCGACATCGCCGAAGCGGTCAACCGCACGCTCGACGAGCTCGGCCATCCGCGCCAGCCGGAAGCTATGGTGCGCAGCTGGATCGGCCTCGGCACGCGCGTGCTGATGGAGAGCGCGCTGCAGCATGTCGCCAGCCGCACGCCGGTGGATGAGGTGCTGCCGCGGCTGATGCGCCATTACGGCGACTGCCTGCTGCTGCAGGCGCGCCTGTATCCCGGCACCGTGGAGACGCTTGACGCACTGCACGCCGATGGCGTGGCCATGGCGATCTGCACCAACAAGCCCGAGCGCTACGTGGGTCCGCTGCTCGAGGCGATGGGCATCGCCCACCGCTTCGACGGCATCGTCGGCGGCGACACGCTTGCCGAGCGCAAGCCGCACGCACTGCCGCTGCTGCACCTGGCCGCGCAGCACGGCCGGCGTGTGGACGAATGCCTGATGGTCGGCGACTCCGAGGCCGATGCCGGCGCCGCGCAGGCCGCCGGCATGGACCTGGTGCTGCTGCGCCACGGCTACCCGCGCGACTTCGACCTGGAGCGCGCGGGCGCGGTGGCGGTTCTGGATGGTCTGGAGGGGTTGCTCGCGCTCCGCGGCTGACGGCAACCCCGCGGCAACCCGCGGTCAGGGCCGCTGCTGGTAGCGCAGCGTCAGCCCGTATTCCCGCCCCGGCTGGTTGAACCAGGCGATCGTTTCGTATTCGCGGTCGAACACGTTGGCCACCCGCGCCTGCAGCGTCCACTCGCTGCTGATCGCGTATTCCAGGCGCAGGTCGAGGGTGCCGTAGCCGCCGAGGCGCGCGCTGTTGGCGGCATCGTCGTAGCGCGCGCCGTTGCCGAAGCCGCTCATGCCGATGCGGAACGCGCCCAGCGCGCGGTCGATGTCGACGCGCGCGGTGTTGCGCGAGCGGCGCGGCAGCAGGTTGCCGTGGTTGCTTCCGACACTGCGGTTGCGCGGGTCGATGTGGCTCAGCTCGGCGTTGAGGTCCCAGCCGGCCAGCGACATGAAGCCGGTCAGCTCGGCGCCGCGGATGCGTGCCTCGTCGACGTTCACCAGGGCAAACGCCGTGTCGTAGCCGATCAGCTCCTCGATGTCGGTCTGGAACGCGTTGACGGTCCAGTTCCAGCCCTCGCCGAACTGCGCCAGCCCGAGGTTCACCGTCCGCGATTCCTCGGGCTCCAGGTCCGGGTTGCCCCAGCCACCGGGGTAGTACAGGTCGTTGAAGGTCGGCACCTTGAAGCCCGTGCCGGCGCTGGCGGTGAAGCGCATGCCGTTGGCGAACTTCAGGCCGTAGCCGACGCTGCCGGTGGCGTGGCCACCGAACTGCTGGTTGTCGTCGTGGCGCAGGCTCGCTTCGTAGCTGTGCGCGCCGCTCCCGCCCTGGTAGGCGAGGAACAGGCCCGCGTTGTCGCGGCTGTCGACGGTGAAGCCGGTGCTGCCGGTCACGCGGTCGCGCATCCAGTCGACGCCGGCGCTGACGAGGTGCGTTTCGGCCACGCTGAGGTCGCCCTGCACCGACGCGGTGTCGCGACGGGTTTCGAAGGTGCTGGCGAAGCTGCGGGTATCGGTGGCGTGGTCGAAGAAGTGGCTCTCGGCCAGGTCCTCGGCGCGGCCGACTCGCACGTTGACGTCGGTGCGCGCGTCCGGGCGCCAGCCGAGGCGGGCACCGAACACCTGCTGGCGGTTGTCGGCCTCGTTGCCGCCGAACACGGTGCCGTCGTATTCGTTGAAGGCGTCGGCGACCAGCGCGTGGCCTTCCAGCTCCACGGTCTCGCCGAGGGTGCCGCCGCCACGCACGCTCAGCGATGCGTTGCGGTAGCCGTCGCGGTCGGGTTCGTCGGCATAGCAGCCCGCGCCCCAGCCGGCGGCGGTGCCGCGGCAGGAGTCGATGCCGTCGGTCCGCTGCCACGCGCCCTGCGCCTGGAACCAGCCGCGTTCGCCGGTATGGCCGATGCCGGCGCTGGCCTGGCGCAGGTGGTTGCTGCCGATGCCAAGGCTGAGGTTGCTGCGCGTGCCGGCGCCGGCGCGGCGAGTGAACACCTGGATTACCCCGCCGATGGCTTCGGAGCCGTACAGGCTGGACCGTGGGCCGCGCACGATTTCCACGCGGTCGATCTGGTCGAGCGGCAGGTCCTGGAACGACGCCATGCCGGCCGAGGCCGAGCCGATGCGCACGCCGTCCACCAGCACCAGCACGTGGTCGGATTCCGTTCCGCGCACGAACAGCGACGACAGCTTGCCGGGGCCACCCTGATTGGCGAGGTTGATGCCGGCGCGGCCGCGCAGCAGTTCCTGGAGGGAGGTCGCCTGGCTGCGCTCGATGGCGGCGCGGTCGAGCACCTGCACCGGCACGTTGCTGTCCTCGGCGTTGATCGCGGTACGGGTGGCGGTGACCACGATGGTGTCGAGGTCGGTGGACTGGATGGCGCCGGCGGCGAAGGCCGCGGGTGACAGGGCCAGGGCAACGGCAAGGGTCGAGATCCGGTACTGCGGTTTCATGCGTGTCTCCATGCGTCGCGCACGCCCGCGCGACAGTGTCGTGGAGGTTGCGGGCAGGGAGCGGGGACGGAAGGAGACGTGGCGAGGCACGGCGCACTGCCGCCGCAACGCCCTCCGCGTCACAACCAGTCGTCTTTCGGGCCGGTCTCCGGGCTTGCGGGCGGAGCGATGCAGCCGCTCCAGCCCCGGCGCCTTCCCGTGCGATGCACAGTGGCGGTTTGCCGGGGTGTTCCACGCTTACCGTTGCGGGGGCAGCGCCGGAGTGCTTCGCACGCCTTGGTGGCGGGCGGAAGGTCACCGGCTTCCCGTTTCAACCGTTGGGGGAAGCCCCGCGGGTCACCAGAAAGTGCGCGCAGTCTACGGCATCGCGCCGTCGTCGTCCTGCATCACCGTGGTGGTCACCGGCCCCGCCGGCGGGCGGTTGCGCGGCGCAGGCAGCTGCGCGATCGCCTCTTCGGCGGCCGCCACCAGCTCCACGCGGCGCGCATCCGGCACGTCCTGCCAGTGGCAGTCGCACAGCGCGCCCTCGAGCGAATACAGCAGGTTGAGGCTGGGCTTGAAGCCGGCGCGCTTGATGCGCATGAAGGCGTCCAGCGGCCCGGCGGCGATCAGGTCCTCGGGAGTGCGCAGCCCGACCTGGCGCAGCCACGCGGCCGACTTCGGGCCTATGTTGCGCATCTTGAGCGGCGGTGGCGCGCTCATTGCCCCATGGTTTCCAGATACACGGCGGCGATCTCCTCGAGTCCCCTCTGGTCAGTAACGTCAAACCGGCCGGGAACCGGACTGTCGAGGTCGAACACCCCGACCAGCGCGCCGTCGTGGAACAGCGGCACCACCAGCTCCGAGCGTGATGCGGCGTCGCAGGCGATATGGCCGGGGAAGGCCTCGACGTCGTCGACGCGCTGGGTGAGCGCAGTGCGCGCCGCGGCGCCGCACACGCCGCGGTCGAGCGGAATGCGCACGCAGGCCGGCTGCCCCTGGAACGGACCGACCACCAGTTCCGTGCCGTCGAAGAAGTAGAACCCGACCCAGTTGAGGTCCGGCAGCGCGTGGTAGACCAGCGCCGAGAGGTTGGCGGCATTGGCGATGCGGTCGCGTTCGCCGGCCAGCAGTGCGCGTGCCTGCGCGACGAGCTGCGCGTACTGCTCCGGCTTGTCGCCGCTTAGAATCTGCGAGGTGAACATGACAGCGAGTGTAGCGCGCCGTGTGCTGGTGACCGGCACCGACACCGGCGTGGGAAAGAGCGTTGCCAGCGTCGCGCTGATGCATGCGCTGCGTGCCCGCGGGCTGCGCGTACGCGGCATGAAGCCGGTGGCCGCCGGCTGCGATGCAACACCGCACGGCCTGCGCAACGAGGATGCGCTGGTCCTCCAGGCCGCCAGCGACCCGCCCGCGGCCTACGCCGACGTGAACCCGTGGGCGCTGCCCGAGCCGACCGCACCACAGCTGGCGGCACGCGCGGCGGGGGTCGGGGTCGCGTTGCCGCCGATCGTGGCGGCCTACGCGCGGCTCGCGGCGGAGGCCGACGTGGTGGTCGTGGAGGGCGCCGGTGGCTGGCTCTCGCCGCTGGCGGACGGCATCGAGCATGCCGACCTCGCGCGCGCGCTGCAGCTGCCGGTGCTGCTGGTGGTCGGGCTGCGCCTGGGCTGCCTCAGCCATGCGCGGCTGAGCGCCCGGACAATCATCGGCGACGGCTGCAGGCTGCTCGGCTGGGTGGGTTGCGCCGTGGATCCCGGGTTCGCCCGCGGCGACGACTATCTCGACCTGCTGCGCGACGCGCTGCCCGTGCCGTGCCTGGGGGTGGTGCCGCACGCTGGCGCGGTGCCGGACCCGGGCGTGTTGGCGGGCAGCCTGCACGCCGCGGCCGCCGCCGTCGCCGGCGACTGACCCGCGGCGCCTGCATCAGGCCTCATGCGGCAGCGGCTGCATGCCCGCGTCGCCCGCCGCATCGGGTTGCGCGGCAGCGCCTGCGCGGTGGTCGCGCGCCAGGTACAGGTAGAACGCCGGCAGCACGAACAGGGTGAACGTGGTCCCGATGGTCATGCCCGCGGCGATCACCACGCCCATGGAAAACCGCGCCGACGCGCCCGGGCCGCTGGCGATCAGCAGCGGGATCATCGCGAACACCAGCGCGGCGGTGGTCATCAGCACCGGGCGCAGGCGGATGGCCGTGGCCTCCTCGATCGCCTCGCGCTTCGACAGGCCGCGCTCGGCCTGCAGCTTGTTGGCGAACTCGACGATCAGGATGCCGTGCTTGGAGATCACGCCGACCAGCGTGACCAGGCCCACCTGGGTGTAGATGTTGATGCTCATCCCGGGGAAGGCCTCGATGCCCGAGAACTGCAGGATGCCCGCCACCATCGCCAGCACGTTGAGCACCAGCAGCGCACCGCAGATCGCCATCGGCACGGTGATCAGCATGATCAGCGCGTCGCGGAAGCTCTCGAACTGCGCCGACAGCACGAGGAAGATCACGATCAGCGCGAACGCCAGCGTCACCAGCATCGTGGCGCCCTCCTGCTTGAACTGGCGCGACTCGCCGGCGAAGTCGACGCTGTAGCCCTGCGGCAGCACCTCGGCCGCGGCGTCCTCGAGCACGCGCAGCGCCTCGCCCTTGCTCACGCCGGGGCGCGGCGCGAAGGTGATGCCCACCGAGTTCAGCTGCTGGAACCGCTTCAACGACTGCGGCTGCGTGCTCTCCTTGAGCGTGACGATGGTCGACAGCGGGATCAGCCGGCCGTCGCGGGTGCGCGTGTAGTAGTTGCCCAGCTGTTCGGCATTGAGGCGGTCGCTGCGCTGCACCTGCGGGATCACACGGTATGAGCGGTTCGCCATCGCGAAACGATTCACGTAGGCGCCTGCCAGCATCGCCGACATGTCCGCGGCCAGGGTGCGCATGTCGATGCCGAGCGTGGCGGCCTTGTCGCGGTCGATGTGCACCTCGATGCGCGGCTTGTCGATCTTCAGGTCGGTGTCGAGGAAGATGAAGCGGCGACTCGCGTTGGCACGCTCGACGATGGCATCGGCCAACTCCTTCAGCTGCTCCAGCGAACCGATGCCCGACACCAGGAATTCACCGCCGCCGTCGCCACCCGCGCTCGGCAGCGAGGGCGGGATGACGGCGAAGGTGTTGAGGCCGGTGACGCTGGCAAGCTTCGGCTGCAGGTCCTGCTGCAGCACCTGGTTGGTCGAGCGCTCGCGCTGGCTCCAGGGCTTGAGGACGAAGCCCGCGATGGCGCTGTTGCTGGCCCCGCCGCCGCCACCGAAGCCGCCGTTGAACAGGAAGAAGTCGCCGACTTCCGGCACATCGCGTGCCATCGCCGTCATCTCTTCGGTGTAGCGCTCCACGTAGTCGAGCGTGGTGTAGGCGTCTGCACTGCCGATGGCGAAGATGAAACCCTCGTCCTCGACCGGCGCCGGCTCCTTGGGCGCCACCACGTACAGCAGCACGCAGGACACCAGCACGATCGCGCCGAACACCGCGATCACGCCCCTGGTAGCCAGTGCGCCGTGCAGGCGCCGCTGGTAGCCGTGGCGCAGGCGCTCGAAGCGGGTGTCCAGCCACGACTCGAGCCGGCCCTTGCCGCCCGCGCCGTGCGGCTTGAGGATCTTCGCGCACATCATCGGCGTGAGCGTCAGCGCGATCACGCCCGACAGCAGCACCGCGCCAGCGAGCGTGAACGCGAACTCGGTGAACAGCACGCCGGTCAGGCCGCCCTGGAAGCCGATCGGCAGGTACACGGCGACCAGCGTGGTGGTCATCGCCACCACCGGCCAGGCCAGCTCGCGCGCACCCTTGAGCGCGGCGTCCTTCGGCGCCATGCCCTCCTCGATGTGGCGGTGGATGTTCTCGAGCACGATGATCGCGTCGTCCACCACGATGCCGATCGCCAGCACCATCGCCAGCAACGTCAGGAGGTTGATGGTGAAGCCCATCAGCAGCATCAGGAACAGCGCGCCGACCAGCGACAGCGGCACCGTTACCGCCGGGATCAGCACGCTGCGCAACGAGCCGAGGAACAGGAAGATCACCACGATCACGATGACGATCGCTTCCACGATGGTGGTGATGACCTCGTTGATCGCGTCCTGGATCGCCTCGGTGCTGTCGTAGGGGATGGTGCCCTCGATGCCCTCGGGCAGCTGCGGGATGATCTCCTCGTCCCACACGCGGCGCACCTCGGCGATCACGTCGAGCGAGTTGGCGTCGGGCGAGACGAAGATGCCCATGAAGGTGGCCGCATCGCCGTTGATACGCACCGAGGAGCCGTAGTTCTCGGAGCCGAGTTCGACATCGGCCACGTCGCCCAGGCGCACGATCGCATCGCCCTCCTCGCGCACCACCAGCGCGCGGAATTCCTCCGGCGTGCGCAGGTCGGTGCGCGCGGTGAGGTCGATGCTGACCATCTGCCCCTTGGTGGAGCCCAGTGCGGAGAGCACGTTGTTCGAGCGCAGCGCGGCCTGCACGTCGCTGGCCGTCACCTGCAGCGCGGTCATGCGGTCGGGCTTCAGCCACACGCGCATGGCGAAGGCGCCGGAGCCGTAGATGTCGGCGCGCTGCACGCCTTCGATGGTGGCGATGCGCGGCTCGACGGCGCGGGTCAGGTAGTCGGTGATCTGGTTGTCGCTGAGGCGGTCGCTGGCGAACGACACGTACATCGCCGCCACCTGCTGGCCCTGCTGCAGGTCGATCACCGGGTCCTCCGACTCCTCCGGCAGCTGGCCGCGCAGCTTGTTCACCTTGGCCGCGATCTGGGTCAGCGCCTCGTTGGCGTCGGCGTCGAGGCGGATGTAGGCCTGGATGGTGCTCGCGCCCGCTGCGCTGCTCGACACCAGGTAGTCGATGCCTTCGGCGCTGGCGACCTCGCGCTCGAGCGGCGTGGTGATGAAGCCCTGGATGAGATCGGCGTCGGCGCCGAAGTAGGTGGTGCTGACGGTGACCACCGCATTCTGCAGCTCGGGATACTGGCGCACGTTGAGTTCGGAGAACGCGCGCAGGCCGAGCAGCAGGATGAACAGGCTGACCACCGTGGCCAGCACCGGCTTGTTGACGAAGATGTCGGTGAACGTCATCTCAGCGGTTCTCGGGCGTGGGGTCGGCCTCGGCGGTCGGTTGCACCTTGTCGTTGATGGTCACCATCGCGTCGTTGCGCAATCGCAGCAGGCCGCTGGTGACGACGCGATCCCCCGGCGCCAGCCCTTCGGTCACCGCCACCAGGTCGCCGCGCGTGGCGCCGGTGCGGATGAAGCGCTGCTTGACCACCAGGCGCGGACCCGCGGGCTGGCCGCTTTCGGCGGCGGCCGCCTTCGCGGCGGCGTCGGCCTCGGCATCCGCCGGCGCCTCCTGGATCACGTACACGGCGTTGCCGTAGGGGTTGAAGCTCACCGCGGTCTGCGGGATCACCACCACGTCGCGCACGCCGCCGACATCGAAGCCGACGCGGGCGAACGTGCCGGGGCGCAGGTTGCGTCCGGGGTTTTCGAACGTGGCCTGCACGCGGAAGTTGCGCGTGCTGGCATCGGCGCCGGGCTCGACGGCGGTGATCCGGCCCTCGAACGTCTGCCCCGGCAGCGCGTCGACCGTGGCCCGCACCGCGGTCCCCGGCAGAACAGCGCCCATGCGCTGCTCGGGCAGGGTGAAGTCGAGATAGATCGGGTCCAGCGACTGCAGGCTGACGATCGGGTCGCCGGGATTGACGAACTGCCCGAGGTTGACGCGGCGGATGCCGAGCATGCCGTCGAACGGCGCGCGGATCACCTTCTGCGCGATCAGCGCGCGCTGCGCGTCGGCCTGGGCCACGGTGCTGGCGGCATCCGCGGCGCGCTGGTCGACCTCGGCCTTCGACACCAGGCGGTCGCGTCCCAGTTCGCGCCAGCGGTCGCGCTGGACCACGGCGAGCTTCGCGGCGGCGTCGAGCGAGCGCAGCGCGGCCAGTTCGCCCTCGGTGTTCAGGCGCACCAGCACGGCGCCGGCCTTCACCGGCTGCCCGGCCTCGAACTCGATCGCCTTCACCACGCCGCCGGCCTCGGTGGTGACGTCGGTGCCATTGACCGCGATGAAGGTGCCGACCGCCTCCTCGCTGTCGCTCCATCGTTCCTGCCTGGCCTCGAACGCGGTCACCGCGACCGGGGGCTGCGGCATGTCGTCAAAGAACCGGTTCATTCCGGCATTCAGCACCGCCTTGGCACCGAACACGCCGCCGAACACCAGCGCGGTAAGCAGCAACATCCAGACCATGCGCCGGCGCGCAGAGGGTTCGCGGGCGGGGCGGGACGTGGCCATGGGGAGTCCTCTGCCGCGGGGAAGGGAAATCCTGAACTCCCTGGCACCCCCGTACAAGTGCGCGCGCCGGCATCGCCCGCGAGGCGGGGTCCCTGACTTCAGGCACGTTTGCCGCCGGCAGGCAATGCCATACTTGCCAGTTCAAGAATCCCCCGTGCCCAAGGACGTCCCATGCGCCGCATCGCCCTGATCCCGGTTCTTCTCGCGGCATTGGTGGCGTGCGGAGGGGAGGAGCAGCAGCAGGCACCGCCACCGCCCGAACTGGGCGTGGTGACCGTGCAGCCGCAGGACCTGCCGTTGCGCAAGGAGCTGGTCGGCCGCCTGGCCGCGTTCCGCAGCGCCGACGTGCGCGCCCGCGTCCCCGGCGTGGTGCAGCGGCGCGTGTACGAGGAAGGCAGCGACGTGGCGGAAGGCGACGTGCTGTTCGTCATCGACCCGGCGCCGCTGCGCGCGGCCGCCGGCGAGGCGCAGGCCGCGCTGGCCCAGGCCCGTGCCAGCCAGGCCAACGCCCGCGCCACCGCCGAGCGCGCGCGCCGGCTGGCACCGGAGAAGTTCATCTCGCAGTCCGACCTCGACAACGCGCAGGCCGCCGAGCGCAGCGCGAATGCCGCGGTGCAGGCGGCGCAGTCGGCGGTGGAGAGCGCCAACATCAATCTCGGCTATGCCACCGTGCGCGCGCCGATCTCCGGCCGCGCCGGCAAGCAGCAGGTCACCGAGGGCGCACTGGTCGGGCAGGGTGCCGCGACCCTGCTGACCACCATCGACCAGGTCGACCCGCTGTACGTCAACTTCACCATGGGCGTGTCGGAGCTCGACGAGGTCCGCCGCATGCAGCTCGACCGCAGCGGCCCGGTGTCGGTGCAGGTGCTGCTGGCCGACGGCGTGGTGTACGACCATCCCGGCACGCTCGACTTCTCCGGCGACGTGGTGGATCCGCAGACCGGCGCGGTGTCGCTGCGCGCCACGCTGCCCAATCCCGAGCGCCGGCTGCTGCCGGGGGCGTACGTGACCCTGGTGGCGACGCTCGGCGTGCAGCAGGGCGTGTTCGCCGTGCCGCAGGCGGCGGTACAGCGCGACGCCGCCGGCGGCTACGTGCTGGTGGTGGGCGCCGACGACACGGTGGTGCGCAAGGACGTGGTGACCGACCGCGCCGATGCGGGTCGCTGGATCATCAGCAGCGGCCTGGCCGCGGGTGACCGCGTGGTGGTGTCCGGCCTGCAGCGTGCGATCCCCGGCAAGCCGGCCAAGGCCGCGCCGTGGCAGCCCGCCGCCGCGCCGGGTGCGGCGCCCGCTGCGGCACCGGGAACGGCACCCGCCGCCGCGCCCGCCGATGCCGCCGCGCCCGCAGATGATCCTGATGCCACGGATGCGGCGGAGCCGGCCGCTGCGGCCCCCGCGGCCGACGAAGGCTGACCTCCGATGCCCCGTTTCTTCATCGACCATCCGGTCTTCGCCTGGGTCATCTCCATCCTGATCTCGCTGTCCGGCGTGATCGCGCTGCTGAACATGGGTGTCGAGTCGTACCCGAACGTGGCGCCGCCGCAGGTCACGGTCTCGGCCAGCTATCCCGGTGCCGATGCGCAGACCACCGAGCGCGCGGTCACCCAGGTGATCGAGCAGCAGCTGACCGGCATCGACAACCTGCTGTATTTCAGCTCCAGCTCGAGTTCGTCCGGCCGCGCCAGCGTCACGCTGACCTTCCAGACCGGCACCGACGCCGACATCGCCCAGGTGCAGGTGCAGAACAAGGTGTCGCTGGCCACGCCGCGACTGCCCACCGAAGTCACCCAGCAGGGCGTCGTGGTGGCCAAGGCCAACGCCGGCTTCCTGATGGTGGTGGGCCTGCGCTCGCAGACCCCGTCGATCGACCGCAATGCGCTCAACGACCTGATCGGCTCGCGCGTGCTCGAGCAGATCGCGCGCGTGCCCGGCGTCGGCAGCACCCAGCAGTTCGGCTCCGAGTACGCCATGAACATTTGGCTCAACCCGGACAAGCTGCAGGGCTACGGGCTGTCGGCCACCCAGGTGCTGGCCGCGGTGCGCGGCCAGAACGTGCAGTTCGCGGCCGGCTCCATCGGCTCCGACCCCGCGCCCAAGGGGCAGGGCTTCACCGCGACGGTGTCGGCCGAAGGCCGCTTCAGTTCGCCCGCGCAGTTCGGCGACATCATCCTGCGCGCCGATGACGAGGGCAGCACGGTGCGCCTGAAGGACGTGGCGCGGATCGAGGTCGGCGCGGCCGGCTTCGGCTTCGACACCCGCTTCAACGGCCAGCCGACCGGCGCGTTCGCGATCCAGCTGCTGCCCGGCGCCAACGCGCTGACCGTGGCCGAAGCCGTGACCGCGCGCATGGACCAGCTGGCGCCCAGCTTCCCGCAGGGCGTGGAATGGTTCAGCCCGTTCGACAGCACCACCTTCGTCACCATCTCCATCCAGGAAGTGGTGAAGAGCCTCATGGAGGCGATGGTGCTGGTGTTCCTGGTGATGCTGATCTTCCTGCAGAACCTGCGCGCGACCATCATCCCGACGCTGGTGATCCCGGTGGCGCTGCTGGGCACGTTCCTCGGCCTGAGCCTGATCGGCTTCACCATCAACCAGCTGACGCTGTTCGCGATGGTGCTGGCGATCGGCATCGTGGTGGACGACGCGATCGTGGTGATCGAGAACGTCGAACGCATCATGGCCGAGGAGCACCTGCCGCCGCGCGAGGCGACCATCAAGGCCATGGACCAGATCACCGGCGCGGTGGTCGCGATCACCGTGGTGCTGGCGGCGGTGTTCATCCCCAGCGCGCTGCAGGGCGGCGCGTCCGGCGAGATCTACAAGCAGTTCGCGATCACCATCGCGGTGGCGATGGGCTTCTCGGCGTTCCTCGCGCTCGGCTTCACGCCGGCGCTGTGCGCGAGCTTCCTCAAGCAGCATGACGCGGATGCGCCCAAGCGCCAGAACGTCGTGTACCGCACCTTCAACAAGTACTACGAGCGCATCAGTGGCACCTATGTGCGCCACATCGGCGGCGCGGTGCGCCATGCGCCGCGCTGGATGATCGTGTTCGTGGCGTTGACCGTGCTCTGCGGCCTGCTGTTCACGCGCCTGCCGGGCAGCTTCCTCCCCGAGGAAGACCAGGGCTACGCGCTGGCGATCGTGCAGCTGCCGCCCGGTTCCACCCTGCAGCGAACGCAGGCGGTGTTCGAAGAGGTGCGCTCCACGCTCGAGCAGGTCGACGGCTACCAGTCGATGATGCAGGTCGCCGGTTTCAGCTTCGTCGGCCAGGGCGAGAACGTCGGCATGGCCTTCATCAAGCTCAAGGACTGGAGCGACCGCGACGGCACCGTGCAGGACTTCATCCAGGCCGCCAACAAGGCGCTGTACGGCGTGCGCGACGCCGGCATCTTCGTGGTCAACCTGCCCACGGTGCAGGGGCTGGGGCAGTTCGGCGGCTTCGACATGTACCTGCAGGACCGCGCCGGCATGGGGCGCGAGGCCCTCACCCAGGCGCGCAACCAGCTGCTCGGTGCGGCCGCGCAGAACCCGGCGCTGGTCGGCGTGCGCCCCAACACGCTCGAGGACGCGCCGCAGCTGAAGCTCAAGGTCGACCGCGTGCAGGCGCAGGCGATGGGCCTGTCGGTGAACGACATCTACGGCGCGATCCAGCTGATGCTGGCGCCGGTGTACGTCAACGACTTCTTCTCCGAAGGCCGCATCAAGCGCGTCAACATGCGCGCCGATGCCGAGTACCGCAAGGATCCCGCGTCGCTCGCGCGCTTCTACACGCCCGGCCCGGCCGCCGCGGACGGCACGCGCACCATGATCCCGCTGTCCAACGTGGTGGACGCCAACTGGGGCACCAACACGCCGTCGCTGACCCGCTACAACGGCTACTCGGCGGTGAACATCGTCGGCTCGCAGGCCCCCGGGCACAGCTCCGGCGAGGCGATGGCGACGATGGAAGGCATCGTCGACAACGAGTTGCCCGCCGGCTTCGGCTACGACTGGGCGGGCATGTCCTACCAGGAGATTATCGCCGGCAACACCGCGACCCTGCTGCTGGTGCTGTCGGTCGTGGTGGTGTTCCTGTGCCTTGCGGCGCTGTACGAGAGCTGGTCGATCCCGGTGGCGGTGCTGCTGGTGGTGCCGCTCGGCATCCTCGGCGCGGTGGTGTTCACCATGCTGCGCCCGGGCCTGTCGAACGACATCTTCTTCAAGATCGGCATGGTGACGGTGATCGGGCTGGCGGCGAAAAACGCGATCCTGATCGTGGAGTTCGCCGTGATGGAACGCGCCCACGGCAAGACCCTGCGCGAGGCGGTGGTCGAGGCCGCGCGGCTGCGCTTCCGCCCGATCCTGATGACGTCGTTCGCGTTCATCATGGGCGTGACGCCGCTGGCGCTGTCGAGCGGCGCCGGCGCCAATGCGCGCCATGCGCTGGGCACAGGCGTCATCGGCGGCATGTTGTTCGCGACGTTCCTCGGGCTGCTGCTGATCCCGGTGTTCTTCGTCAGCGTGCGCCGCGTGCTGGGCGACAAGATGGACGAGCCGCTGCCGGGGCTCGGGAAAGGACAGCAGCAGCAATAAACCGCCGCGCAGCGAAGACTGCAGGCGATGACCCGGCAGTGTGCGCTGCCGGGTTGCGGCTTCAGCCGGTGGCGCGCGCCTCGCGCAGCACCCTGGCGAACAGCGTGAGGAACTGTTCCGCCGCCTTCGACGGCGGGCGGTCCTCGAGGTGCACGGACTGGACCTTGAAGCGCAGCGATGGCGCGAACGGTCGGAAGCCGGTGCTTGCGTCGCCGCTGGCGCGCGCGGTGAATTCGTCGACCACCGCCATGCCGGCGCCACAGCGCGTCAACGCGGCGGCGATATAGAACGACTGGTTGGAGACCACTTCGCGCACGTTGACGTCGAGCCGGCGCAGTTCGCGATTGAACAGCTCGCCGAGCGGGCCGCCGATGGTCAGGCCCACCATGTCGCGGCCTTCAAGCAGCTGCATCGGCACGCTGTCGCCGACGTCGGGCAGGCTGGCCTTGTCGAACAGCAGCATCAGCTCGGCGGTGTCGATGTCGCGACGCTTCATGCGCGGGTGCATGGGCGGGTCGTAGGCGATCGCGATGTCGCAGCGGCGCTCGTAGAGCGCCTCGAACAGCTCGTCGTGGTGCAGCGCCTGCACGTCGAAGAGCACGTCGGGGTGCGTCTTGCGGAAGCGCGTGATCGCCAGGGGCGCGAGATGCAGCCCGAGCGAGGGCACCACCGCAAGGCGGATGCGTCCAGCGGACACATCCTTCAGGTTGCCAACCGCCTTCTGCAGCGACGTCAGGCGCTGGAAGACCTCCGACGCTTCGACGAACAGCGCATGCGCCTGGTCGGTGGCCACCAGCCGGCCGCGCACCAGGCGGAACAGCTCCAGGCCCAGCTGTTGCTGGGTGTGGTTCAGCACCTTGCTGACCGAAGGCTGCGAGACGTGCAGGAGCCTGGCCGCGGCGCTGATCGAGCCGGTCGTATAGACGGCGTGGAACACCTCGATCTGGCGGAAACGCATGGTCCGATCCCGTTGGGCGATCGTCATGATGGCCGATCGCGTGCGGCGATGCCCGGGCCATAGCCGCGGGTTATGCGTGCATGGCGCGTTTTCCGTAGCGCCGCCCGCGGGCAGCACCGAACATGGCCACGACCCGACGCAAGCGAGCACCCGCAGGACCACACCATGCCGACCCCGACACCCGACGCATCACCTGACACCGCCGGCTGGCCGCCGCCGTACCTGCTGTACCTGGGCAACGCCCCGGACGAACTTTCGGGCAAGACCGCGCGTGGCCTCGTGCAGTTCCGCCCGCAATGGTGCGTGGGCCAGTTCCGCGGACCCGACTGCAAGGCCACCATCGACCTGCCGGTGATGGGTTTCGATGAAGCCCGCGCCGCCGGCGCCAACACCATGATCATCGGCGTGGCCAACGCAGGCGGCAGCCTCGATCCGGCTGCGGTCGAGCATGTCGTGGCGGCGCTCGATGCCGGCATGAACGTCGCATCCGGGCTGCATGACAAGCTGGCCTCGTATCCGCAGATCGTCGAGGCCGCACTTCGCAATGGCCGCCACCTGTTCGACGCACGCACGCCGCCCCCGAACCCGGTCGGCAACGGCCGCAAGCGCGCCGGCCGGCGACTGCTGACGGTCGGCACGGACTGCTCCAGCGGCAAGATGTACACCACGCTGGTGCTGGAGGCCGAAATGCGCGCGCGCGACATCGCCGCCGACTTCCGCGCCACCGGCCAGACCGGCATCTTCGTGTCCGGCCGTGGCATCCCGATCGACGCGGTGGTCGCGGACTTCATCTCCGGCGGCATCGAGTGGCTGTCGCCCGGGCGCGACGACAACGGCTGGGACCTGATCGAAGGCCAGGGTTCGTTGTTCCATCCTTCGTTCGCCGGGGTCTCGCTGGGCCTGCTGCACGGCGCACAGCCCGACGCGCTGGTGCTGTGCGACGAACCCGGGCGCCCGCACATGCGCGGCCTGCCGCATTTCCCGATGCCGTCCCTGCGCGACACGCTCGAAGCCAACCTCGCCCATGCCCGCCTCACCAACCCCGCGGTGCTTGCAGTTGGCGTGGCGCTGAACACGGCCAGGCTCGACCCCGACGAAGCCACGCGCATCTGCCGGCACGTCGAGGACGCGCTCGGGCTTCCGGCAGAGGACCCCGTGCGCCATGGTGTCGGCCGGATCATCGACAGGCTGCAGGCATGCTTCCCGGACTGACGCTCGAACCCGCCGTCCATCCGCTTTCCGCTCCATTCCGCATCTCGCGCGGGGTGCGCACGTCCACCGAGGTCGTCGTTGCCACCGCCAGCGACGGCCATCACGTGGGCCGCGGCGAATCGCTGCCGTATGCACGCTACGACGAGACCGTGGAATCGGTGACCGCGCAGGCCGCATCGTTGCGCACTGCGATCGCCGCGGGCATGGACCGCCGCAGGCTGTGCGAGCTCCTCGGTCCGGGTGCGGCGCGGAATGCGCTGGACTGCGCGCTCTGGGACCTCGAGGCGCGGCGGAGCGGGATGTCGGTGGCGGCGATGCTCGGCCAGCCCGACGCGCTGCCGGCGCTGTGCAGCGCGCAGACCGTCAGCCTGGACACCCCGGCCAACATGGCGCGCGCGGCGGCCGGGTTGCGCCACCTGGACCTGGTCAAGGTCAAGGTCGACGCCAACGATCCCGCCGCGCTGGTGCGCGCGGTCCGTGGCGAACTGCCCGCGGCGCGGCTGATCGTGGACCCCAACGAGAGCTGGGATATCGAACTGCTGCGCGCGATGCAGCCGGTGCTCGCCGAAGCCAGGGTCGACCTGGTCGAACAACCGCTGCCGGCCGCCGCGGATGATGCACTGCAGGGTTTCGCATCGGTCTCGCGGCTGTGCGCGGACGAGAGCTGCCACGTCGCCGCGGATCTTCCGCGCCTGCGCGGCCGCTACCAGGTCGTCAACATCAAGCTCGACAAGACCGGTGGGCTCAGCGCGGCGCTCGACCTGCTGCAGGCCGCGCAGACCGCGGACTTCGGCATCATGGTCGGCTGCATGATCAGTTCCTCGCTGGCGATCGCGCCGGCCTGGCATGTCGCACGCCACGCGGAGTTCGTCGACCTCGACGGGCCGCTGTGGCTGCGCGAGGATCATGCCGGAGGGGTGGCGATGCGCGACGGCATGCTGCAGCCGGCATCGCCGCAGCTGTGGGGTGGCGGATGTCCGCTTGCTGCCCGCCGACCCGCGGGAACGCACTGACCAGGAGCCACCATGCTGCAGCTCGATGCCGTCCAGACCCTGGCCTTCGCCGGGCTCGCACTGTTCCTCGGCTACGCGCTGTGCAGGGCCATTCCGGTGCTCGGGCGCTACAACCTGCCGCCGCCGGTGATCGGCGGCCTGGTGTTCGCCATCGCCGCCTGGATCGCGCACGGCCGCGGCGAGGCGCTGTTCGTACTCGACACCGGGCTGCAGGCGCCGCTGATGATCGCGTTCTTCACCACGGTCGGCGTCAATGCCAGCCTGCGCCTGCTCAGGATCAGCGGCCGGCAGGTGGTGGTGTTCCTGCTGCTGGCGTCGCTGTTCGCGGTCGCGCAGAACCTGCTGGGCATGGCGGTGGCGGTCGGCTTCGACCTGGATCCGCTGTTCGGCGTGCTGGCCGGATCGACCACGCTGACCGGCGGCCCCGCCACGGGCCTGGCATTCGCGCCGCTGTTCGAAGAGGCCGGCGTGCAGGGTGCCGAATCCATTGCGGTGGCGTCGGCCATGGGCGGGATCGTGCTCGGCGGCCTGGCCGGCGGGCCGGTGATCACCGTGCTCATCCGCCGCTTCGGCCTGGTCTCCAGTCGCCCCGAGGACCATGCGGCACCGGTTGATGAAGCCAGCGGCGCAGCGCAGACCGAGGCCCAGCGCGAGTTCGGCGCGCTGAAGAGCATCGTGGTGATCCTGGTGGCGATGTGGCTCGGCGCATGGGTGAGCGGCTGGATCTCGGCCACCGGCATCACCTTGCCCGCCTACGTCGGCGCGATGCTGGTCGGCGCCCTGATCCGCAACTTCGACGACGCGACCGGGTGGATCGGCCTGTCGGTGCCGACCACCGACCTCATCGGCAACGTCTCGCTGTCGCTGTTCCTCGCGGTGGCGCTGATGAACCTCAAGCTGTGGGAGCTGGCGGGCCTGGCGTTGCCACTGCTGGTGAACCTGGGGCTGCAGCTGGCGATGGTGGTCGCGTTCTGCAGCGTGGTGTTCCGGGTGATGGGCCGTGACTACGACGCGGCGGTGATGGGTGGCGGCTTCATCGGCTTCATGCTCGGCACCACCGCGAATGCCATGGCGGTGATGCGCACCCTGGTGGAGCGCTACGGCGCCGCGCCACGCGCGTTCCTCGTCGCGCCGCTGGTCGGCGCGTTCTTCATCGATTTCAGCAACGCGCTGATCATCACCACCTTCATCAACTTCTTCGACTGAGTGCCGCGGCTTCGTGCTGCGCATGCCGTCCTACGACAATGGCTACGGGCCGATCCAGGAGCTTTTCGATGATCGAGGCAGTGCGGTCGCGACGCCTCGCCGGGTTCGCGGCGATGCTGGTACTGGTGGCGGGTACGGCGCACCCGCGCGAGGCGGGCGTCGCCGCCGCCGAGCGGCCGCGCGCGCGTGATGCGGGGGTGGTGATCGGGCTGCTGCCGACGGGCCCCCGCAACGCCATCGTCGACGTCGCCGGCGTGGCCGTGGGACATGCCACGGTCATCGAGGGAACCGGAGTCCGCACCGGCGTCAGCGCAATCCTGCCGCACGGCGGCGACCTGTACCGGGACCGCGTACCGGCCGCGATCGTGGTGGGCAATGGCTACGGCAAACTGGTGGGCGCCACCCAGGTCGAGGAGCTGGGTGAGCTGGAAACACCGATCCTGTTGACCGGAACGCTGGGCGTCTGGCGCGCGGCGGACGCACTGGTCGACTGGCAACTCGCGCAGCCGGGCATGCAGGAGGTGCGTTCGTTGAACCCTGTCGTGGGCGAAACCAACGACGGCTTCCTCAACGACATCCGCTTGCGCGCGCTGCGCCCCGCACACGTGCACGCCGCACTCGACGCCGCTTCCACGGACAACGTCGACGAAGGCGCGGTCGGTGCCGGAACCGGGACCATCGCCTTCGGCTGGAAGGGCGGCATCGGCACCAGTTCGCGCAAGCTCCCGCAGGCAGCGGGCGGCTATACCGTCGGCGTCCTGGTGCAGAGCAACTTCGGCGGTCGCCTGACCATCGCGGGCGTTGCGCTGGATTCGCTGCGGCCGGGCGCGTCCCCCGCGCCGGAGGCGCGCGATGCACCGCCCGCCACCGGCGACGGCAGCATCATGATCGTGGTCGCCACCGATGCGCCGCTCGACGCCCGCCTGCTGCGGCGGCTCGCGACGCGCGCGCTGCTCGGCGTCGGTCGCACCGGGTCGTCGATGAGCAACGGCTCCGGGGACTACGTGATCGCGTTCTCGACCGCGCACGAGGTGCGCAGGGAGCAGGGTGCGGAACGGCATCGCCTGCTGGTGCTGGACAACGGCATGATGACCCCGCTGTTCGACGCCGTGGCCGAGGCAACCGAAGAGGCCATCGTCAATTCACTGTTCCGCGCGGACACGATGCGCGGCCATCGCGGTACGGTGCCGGCGCTCCCGCTGGAGCGCGCGCTGCCCCTGTTGCGCGGGCATTAAAAAACCCGGCAGCGTGGGGCTGCCGGGTCCATGTGCGGGCGCCGTGCGGGGAGAGAGTCGCGCGGTGCCCCGGCCCCGTTGCCGGGGCCGTTGCCTGCTTACTTGCGGGTCTTGCCCGCGGCGGCCTTCGCGGCGCCTTCGACGGTTTCCTGCGCCTTGGCGGCGGCGGCCTCGACCTGGCCCTTGGCCAGCTGGGCGATCGCCTCGTTGGTGGCGACGGTCTGGCCGAACACTTCCTGGCTGGCGCTGACCGAGCGCTCGATGCTCTCGCGGGCAATCTGCGCGCCCTTCGGCCAGGCGGCCTTCAGGCCGTCGGCGTCACGCACTTCGGCCAGCTCGCCCCAGAAGGAGAACGCGGCGGTGGCGTTCTGCTCGAAGGTGGCCAGCTGCAGGCCGAACGCCTTCTGCGCGTTCTCGAGGGCCAGGCGGCTGATCTGCGAGGTGCTGTCGGCGAACTGGCGGGCGGCGGTGCTGAACTGCTCGTTGATGTTCTGGTACATGGCGGGTTCCTGCTGATGTCCGGCAGGGATTGCCGGTTTGTGCAGTGCACCATAATGCAGCCGATGTTGCGTTGCAACATGGATCCGACGAACGGCAGGGATCCGTTCAGTTCGTAGCCGGATCAACCACTTGCGGGCCACGGTAGCGGCAGCCGGAGGTGCAGGTCTCGTGCACGACGACCTCGCTCAGCAGCGGCAGCGCCGGCTTGAGCCGGTCCCAGATCCACGCGGCGAGGCGTTCGCTGGTGGGGTTTTCCAGCCCGGGGATGTCGTTGAGGTAGTAGTGGTCGAGCTGCGCGTGGATCGGCTTGAAGGCCGCCTTGATGTCGGCGAAATCCATGATCCAGCCGGTCTCGTCGCCGGGCTCGCCGCTGACGCAGAGTTCGATGCGGAACGAGTGCCCGTGCAGGCGCGCGCACTGGTGGCCTTCGGGCACGTTGGGAAGCCGGTGCGCGGCTTCGATGGTGAAGACCTTGAAGATGTCCATGGCGCCGATTCTACCCGGGCACCCGCACCGCGCCGTCCATCAGCACGCGCGCGCTGCGGCTCATGACCGCCTTGGTCACCGTCCAGCGGCCGTCCGCCTGGCGCGCCTCGGCGCCGACGCGCAGCGTGCCGGAGGGGTGGCCGAAGCGCACCGCCTCGCGCGTGCCTCCACCGGCGGCCAGGTTCACCAGCGTGCCGGGAATCGCCGCCGCGGTGCCGATGGCGACCGCGCAGGTGCCCATCATCGCGTGGTGCAGCTTGCCCATCGACAGCGCGCGCACGTTGAGGTCGATGTCGCGCGCGGCGATGGCCTTGCCGCTGGAGGCGACGTAGTCCGCCGGCGGCGCCACGAAGGCCACCTTGGGCGTGTGCTGGCGCGTGGCCGCGCCGGCGATGTCGTCGATCAGGCCCATGCGCACTGCGGCGTGCGCGCGGATGGCCTCGAACATGGCCAGCGCCTTTGCGTCGCCGTTGATCGTGTCCTGCAGCTCGGTGCCGGCATAGCCGATGTCGGCCGCGTTGACGAACACCGTCGGGATGCCGACATTGATCATCGTGGCTCTCAACGTGCCCACGCCCGGCACGTCGAGATCGTCGACCAGGTTGCCGGTGGGGAACATTGCGCCGGCCTCGCCGTCATCCGACGGGTCGATGAACTCGAGCACGATTTCCGCGGCCGGGAAGGTCACGCCATCGAGCTCGAAGTCGCCGGTTTCCTGCACCTCGCCGTTGGCGACCGGCACGTGCACCACGATGGTCTTGCCGATGTTGGCCTGCCACACGCGCACCGCGAACGTGCCGTTGTCCGGCAGGCGTGCCGGGTCGATGAAACCGTTGGCGATCGCGAACGGGCCGACGGCGGTGCTGAGGTTGCCGCAGTTGCCGGACCAGTCGACGAACGCGCTGTCGATCGACACCTGGCCGTAGAGGTAGTCGACGTCGTGGCCCGGCTGCGTGGCCGGGCCGATGATCACGCACTTGCTGGTGGACGAGGTCGCGCCGCCCATGCCGTCGGTGTGCTTGCCGTAGGGATCGGGCGAGCCGATCACGCGCAGCAGCAGCGCATCGCGCGCGGCGCCGGGCACGCGCGCGGCTTCGGGCAGGTCTTCGAGGCGGAAGAACACGCCCTTGGAGGTGCCGCCGCGCATGTAGGTGGCGGGGATGCGGAGCTGTGGCTTCGGGGCCATGGGTGCGGGCTCGGTGCAACGGACAGGGCGTCATTGTCCCATGGCGCCGGCGCCACCTGACCGGCCGAAGCGGGTGCTCAGGCGCCGTCCGGGATCTCCGGCTCGACCAGCTGCGCCAGCATGGCAAGCGATTCCTGCCAGCCCAGGTAGCAGAAATCGAGGGGAATCGCGTCGGGGATGCCGGCCTGCACGATCCGCAGCGCGGTGCCGGCCATGCCCTGTTCGAACTCCACCACCACCTGCATCTCGCCCGGCAGATCCGGGTTATCGAAGCGGTCGTTGTAGGCGATGCGCCGGTTCTCGACCAGCTCGGTGTAGGCGCCGCCGAACGATTCGACCTTGCCGGTGCCGAAGTTGGTGAACGACATCCGGTAGCCGCCGCCGACGCGCGCATCCATCTCGTGGACCTTGCCGGTGAAGCCGTGCGGCGGCAGCCACTTCGCCAGGGCGTCCGGGTCGAGGAAGGCGCGATAGACGCGCTCCGGCGGTGCGCGCAGGACGCGGTGCAGGGTGACGGTACCTGGCATGGGGGCTCTCTCCGCTGACGGATGGAGCCCGCGTGGTACCCCGAGCCGCGTTACGCGGCGGTCGAGGCCATGAAATCCTGCGCGAAGCGCTGCAGCACGCCGCCCGCCTCGTACACCGACGCTTCCTCGTCGGAGTCGATGCGGCAGGTCACCGGCACCTCGAGCACCTCGCCGCCGCGGCGGTGGATGACCAGGGTGAGCGTCGCGCCCGGCGTCGGTGCGCCGCTGACGTCAAACGTCTCGCTGCCGTCGATCGCCAGCGTGTTGCGGTCGGTGCCCGGCAGGAACTGCAGCGGCAGCACGCCCATGCCGACGAGGTTGGTGCGGTGGATGCGTTCGAAGCCTTCGGCGACGATCACCTCCACGCCGGCGAGGCGCACGCCCTTTGCCGCCCAGTCGCGGCTCGAGCCCTGGCCGTAGTCGGCGCCGGCGATGATGATCAGTGGCTGCTTCCGCTGCATGTAGGTTTCGATCGCCTCCCACATGCGCGTGATTTCGCCTTCGGGCTCGATGCGCGCCAATGATCCCTGGCGCACGCTGCCGTCTTCGTTGCGCACCATCTCGTTGAGGAGCTTGGGGTTGGCGAACGTCGCGCGCTGCGCGGTGAGGTGGTCGCCGCGGTGGGTGGCGTAGGAATTGAAGTCCTCTTCCGGCAGGCCCATCTTCGCCAGGTATTCGCCGGCGGCGCTGGAGGCCATGATCGCGTTCGATGGCGACAGGTGGTCGGTGGTGATGTTGTCGCCGAGCACCGCGAGCGGACGCATGCCGGTCATCGCACGCGCGCCGGCCAGCGCGCCCTCCCAGTACGGCGGGCGGCGGATGTAGGTGCTCATCGGGCGCCAGTCGTAGAGCGGATCGACGCGCGTGCCGTCGTCCACCACCAGGCGGAACATCGGCTCGTACACGCGGCGGAACTGCTCCGGCTTGACGCTGGCCTTGACCACCGCGTCGATTTCCTCGTCGCTGGGCCAGATGTCCTTCAGCGTCACCGGCGTGCCGTCGGCATCCACGCCGAGCACGTCCTTTTCGATGTCGAAGCGGATGGTTCCGGCGATGGCGTACGCGATGACCAGCGGCGGCGAGGCGAGGAACGCCTGCTTGGCATACGGATGGATGCGGCCGTCGAAGTTGCGGTTGCCCGACAGCACCGCCACCGCGTACAGATCGCGGTCGATGACTTCCTGCTGGATCACCGGGTCCAGCGCGCCGGACATGCCGTTGCAGGTGGTGCAGGCGAAGCCGACGATGCCGAAGCCGAGCTGCTCCAGTTCGGTGAGCAGGTTCGCCTCTTCCAGGTACAGCTGCACCGCGCGCGAGCCCGGCGCCAGCGAGCTCTTCACCCACGGCTTGCGCACCAGCCCGCGCGCGTTGGCGTTGCGCGCCAGCAGCGCCGCGGCGATCACGTTGCGCGGGTTGGACGTGTTGGTGCAGCTGGTGATGGCGGCGATGATCACCGCGCCATCGGGCAGCAGGCCTTCGGCTTCCTGCGCGTGCGCGCCGGCGAGGTTGCCGGCGATGCCGCGCTCGGCCAGGTCGCTCACCGGAAGCCTGCGGTGCGGATTCGACGGGCCGGCCATGTTGCGCACGACCGTCGACAGGTCGAAGTGCAGGGTGCGCTCGTATTGCGCATTGGCGAGGTCCGACGCCCACAGCCCGGCGGCCTTGGCATAGGTCTCCACCAGCGCCACCTGCGCGTCCTCGCGGCCGGTGAGGCGCAGGTAGTCGAGCGTGTTGTCGTCGATGAAGAACATCGCCGCGGTGGCGCCGTACTCGGGCGCCATGTTGGAGATCGTGGCGCGGTCGCCGATGGTCAGAGCCGCGGCGCCCTCGCCGCGGAACTCCAGGTACGCGCCCACGACCTTCTGCTGGCGCAGGAACTCGGTCAGCGCCAGTACCACGTCGGTGGCGGTGATGCCCGGCGCAGGCTTGCCCGCCAGCTCCACGCCGATGATCTCCGGCGTGCGCATCCACGACGCGCGGCCCAGCATCACGTTCTCCGCTTCCAGCCCGCCCACGCCCACCGCGATCACGCCGAGCGCGTCGACGTGCGGCGTGTGGCTGTCGGTGCCGACGCAGGTGTCGGGGAACGCCACGCCGTCCTGCACGTACACGACAGGCGACATCTTCTCCAGGTTGATCTGATGCATGATCCCGTTGCCCGGCGGGATCACGTCGACGTTCCTGAACGCCTTCTTCGTCCAGTCGATGAAGTGGAAGCGGTCGGCGTTGCGCCGGTCCTCGATCTCGCGGTTGCGGGTGAACGCGTCCGGATCGAACCCACCGCATTCGACCGCCAGCGAGTGGTCGACGATCAGCTGCACCGGCACCACCGGGTTGACCTGCGCGGGGTCGCCGCCGGCGTCGGCGATGGCGTCGCGCAGGCCGGCCAGGTCGACCAGCGCGGTCTGGCCGAGGATGTCGTGGCAGACCACGCGCGCGGGGAACCATGGGAAGTCGAGGTCGCGGCGGTGCTCGACCAGCTGGCGCAGGAAGTCGCCGACCCGCCCGGGCTCGGCGCGGCGCACGATGTTCTCGGCATGCACGCGCGCGGTGTAGGACAGCCGCTCCCAGGCGCCGGGCTGCATGGCCTCGACCGCCTCGCGGGCGTCGAACCAGTCGAGCTTGGTGCCGGGGAGGGGCTTGCGGTGCTGGTTGTTCATGGCGTGCTGGGGGCTCTGACTGGCGTTGGCGTGGATGCCCATTCTACCGCGCACCCCCCGGGGCCTCCGGGCCGTCGAAGCGCTACAGTCGGCGGCAACGGACCCGGGGACAACACGATGGAAGAGGCTGTGCGGCCGCGCGTTGCGCGCTGGTATTTCGATTTCATCTCGCCGTTCGCCTACCTGCAGTGGCAGGCGGTGAAGCGCATGGACGGCGTCACCATCGACTGCCGGCCGATCCTGTTCGCCGGGCTGCTGCGGCACCACGGCCACAAGGGGCCGGCGGAAATCGCGCCAAAGCGCACGTTCACCTACCGCCACGTGCAGTGGCGCGCGGACCGCGCCGGCGTGCCGCTGACCTTTCCGCCGGCACACCCGTTCAATCCGCTGCCCGTGCTGCGCCTGTGCGTGGCGGCCGGCGCGACGCACGCGGCGGTCGACGCGATCTTCGACCACGTCTGGCGCGAAGGCCGCGCGGGCGACGACGCCGCAGCGCTGACGGGGCTGGCAACAAGGCTCGGCATCGCCGATCCGGAGGCAGCCATGGCCGACGACACGGTCAAGAAGGCGCTGCGCGCGAATTTCGACGCCGCCATCGCCGACGGCGTGTTCGGCGTGCCGAGCCTGGTCGTGGACGGCGAGGTGTTCTGGGGCGAGGACGCCACGGCGATGTTCCAGGCGTACCTGGCCGACCCGCACCTGTTCGACACCCCTGCGATGCGGCGGCTGGAGGCGCTGCCGGTGGGCGTGGAGCGGTAGAGCGACCGGCCCCGGGCGGCCGCCGCCGGCGATTCACGCGATAATGCCGCCATGACCCGCAAAGCCGACCGCATCCACGCCGCCCTGCAAGCGCTCTCGCCCACGCATCTCGAAGTGCTGGATGAAAGCCATATGCACAGCCGGGGCCTGGAAACGCACTACAAGGCCGTGGTGATCAGCGATGCATTTGCCGGCAAGACCGCCGTCCGCCGCCACCAGGCGGTCTATGCGGTGTTGGGCGGGCTGATGGGCGAGATCCATGCACTTGCGCTGCATACCTGGACGCCCGAAGAGTGGGCGGGGCGTGGCGCGGCGCCGGATTCACCCGCATGCCTGGGCGGGAGCAAGCACGACAAGGCGTGACCTCTGCGCCGGCGCCCGCCGGCTGAACATCTCCTTTGCACAGGAATACCGATGACCGGAACGACCCCGCGGCGGACATGGATGCTTGCCGTTGCGGCCGTGGTGGTCGGGCTCCTGCTCCTCTGGGGGCTGGCGCGGTGGCGCGGTCCGGTGCTGCCCGGTTACGAGGTCGTTGCCGGACCGCTGGTGCAGAGCGTCGTCGCCACCGGGCGGATCGCGGCGCCTTCGCGCGTGCAGGTCGGTGCGGAAATCGCCGGCCTGGTGCTCGAGCGCCGCGTGACCGACGGCGATCGCGTCGCCCCCGGTGACGTGCTGGTGGTGCTGCGCGCGCGTGACCTCGAGGCGCGACGCGACGAAGCCCGCGCGGCGCTCGACACCCTGCGCCAGGCTGACCGGCCCGACGCCGAGGCGCGCCTGCGCGAGGCGCGCGCCGGACTCGCCCAGGCCGAGCGTGAACTCGTGCGCCGCCGCGAACTCGGAGAGCGCCAGCTGGTGGCGCGCGAGAGCGTGGAGCAGGCCGGGCAGGCGGCGATCGCCGCGCGGGCCGCGGTGGATCAGGCGCGCGTGGCCGTCACGGCGCTGAGCGGCGGCGCGCGCGAGGCGCAGGCGCGCGAGCGACTGGGCGCCGCCGAGGCCGAGCTGGCGCGTGCGGTGATCCGCGCCACCGTGCCGGGCATCGTGCTGACGCGCGGTGTCGAACCCGGCGACACCGTGAATCCGGGCGACGTGCTGCTCGAGATCGCGCGCGATGCGCCGGGCGAGATCCTGCTGCCGCTGGATGAAAAGAACCTCGCGCGCCTGGCGCTGGGCCAGCCCGCCACCTGCATCGCCGATGCGTTTCCCGACCGTCCGTTCGCGGCCACGGTGTACCACGTGGCGCCCGGCATCGACCCTTCGCGCGGCACGGTGGACGTGCGCCTGCGCATCGACCCGGCCGCGGACTTCGTGCGCCAGGACATGACCGTGACCGCCACCATCCTGACCGGCCGTCGCGAGGATGCGCTGGCCGTGCCCAACGACGCGCTGCTCGATGCAGGCTCCGGATCGGACGGTGCCACCGTGCTGCTGGTGCGCGACGGCCGCGTGCAGCGCACGCCGGTGCGCATCGGCCTGCGTGGCCTGGCGATGAGCGAAGTGCGCGAAGGCCTGCGCGCCGGCGACCGCGTGCTGGCGGCGGGCGCGCTGGACCTCGCGGACCTGCCCGATGACGGCAGCCGCGCGCGCGTGGCCGGCCAGCCGCCGCCGGACAGCGGACATGCCACGCGCGGCGAGCTGCCGGTGAAGTTCGACTGAGCGATGTGGATCGAATCCACCATCGCCGTCCGCTTCATGCGCCAGGGACGGGCGCAGACGCTGCTGATCCTGTTCGGCATCGCGGTGGGCGTGGCGGTGATCGTGTTCGTGACCGCGCTGATCGCCGGGCTGCAGGACAACATCGTCGCGCGCACGCTGGGCACGCAGGCGCACATCCGCGTCGAGGCGCCGCGCGAGGCCAACCACATCGCGCCGGCGCCGGCCGGCACGCTGCAGCTGGTGCTGGAGGATCCGCGCCCGCAGGCGCTGCGGCCGATCGACAACTGGCTCGACGTGCGTGACGTGCTCGACGGCCTGGCCGGCGTGGCGGCGGTCTCGCCGGTGGTGTCGGGCCCTGCGTTCGGGCGCCGCGGCGAGGCGGTGGAATCGGTGGCGCTGGTGGGCATCGACCTGGCGCGCTACCTGCGCGTGATCCCGCTCGACGACAACATGGTGGAGGGGCGCCTGGACGTGGGTTCGGGCAACGCGGTGGTCGGCCGCCAGCTCGCGGAAGACCTCGGCCTGCGTCTCGGCGGCAAGCTGCGACTCGATGCCGGCGCCGGGCGCGAGGCGATCGTCAACGTCGCGGGCATCTTCGAGCTCGGCGTGCGCGAACTCGACGCGCGCTATGTCTACCTCGACCTCAAGCAGGCGCAGTCGCTGCTGGCGCTGCCGGGTGGCGTGACGGTGATCGACGTGACCGTCGACGACCTGTTCGGCGCCGACCGGGTGGCGGCGCGCGTGCGCGGCCTCACCGGGCTGCAGGCGGAGAGCTGGATGGAGTCCAACGCGCAGCTGATGAACGCGCTCAGCTCGCAAAGCCTCTCCACGCGCATGATCAGTTTCTTCGTGGCGATGTCGGTGGCGCTGGGCATCGCCAGCGTGCTCGCGGTGAGCGTGGCGCAGCGCACGCGCGAGATCGGCATCCTGCGCGCGATGGGCACGCGCCGGCGGCAGATGCTGCTCGTGTTCCTGGTGCAGGGCGCGGTGCTCGGGCTGATTGGCTCGGCGCTCGGCGCGCTGGCCGGCTGGGGCATGGTGGCCGCGTTCAACACCTTTGGTCCGAGGCTTTTCATCATCCCGATGCCGGCCGCGCTGGTGCCGGCGGCGATGGCGCTGGCCACCATCGCCGGCGTGGGCGCGGCGCTGGTGCCCGCCTCGCGCGCCTCGCGGCTGGATCCGGTGGAGGCCATCCGCCATGCCTGAAGCAGGCGAGGTGCTGCGGCTGCAGGGGCTGCGCAAGTCGTACAACATCGGCCGGCCAAACGAGGTCGAGGTGCTGCACGGCATCGACCTGCAGCTGGACCGCGCCGACTTCGCCGCGCTGGTCGGTCCGTCCGGTTCCGGCAAGAGCACGCTGCTCAATCTCATCGGGCTGCTCGACACGCCGACCGCGGGCGAGCTCTACCTGCGCGGCGCCGCCACGCGCGAGATGGACGATGAAGCGCGCACCGCGTTGCGTGGCCGGCACATCGGCTTCGTATTCCAGTTCCACCACCTGATCGGCGCCTTCACCGCGCTCGACAACGTCCTGATGCCGTGGATGGTGGCGCACGGCAAACCCGACCGCGAAACGGTCGACAGTGCCCGCGGCCTGCTGGCCGACGTCGGCCTGGAGAAATTCGCCGACCGCCATCCCGACCAGCTGTCCGGCGGGCAGCAGCAGCGCGTGGCGATCGCCCGCGCGCTTGTGACACGCCCGGCGCTGCTGCTCGCGGACGAACCGACCGGAAACCTCGACACGAAGACCGCCGCCGAAGTGTTCGAACTGCTGCGCCGCTTCAACGCGCAGTACGGCTGCGCGGTGCTGGTAGTGACCCATGATCCGCGGCTTTCGGAGAGCTGCGACCGCACGGTCACGCTGGTCGACGGGCGCATCGTCTCCGACGCGCGCCGGGAGGCCGCGGGGCGGGTCCCGGGTCCGGCCTGATCCCCTTTCGATGCCGCGTGTGCGGCGTCCATGGCGGGTGTACGCTCGGCGCACAACCAGGATGGAGGGTAGGCATGAACTCCCTGACGGCCGCGCTGGATCCGGTCTACGCGCACATCGCGCCCGGACTCCTGGACATCTACAAGGACCTGCACCGGAATCCCGAGCTGTCGATGCAGGAGCATCGCACCGCAGGCATCGCCGCCGACTACATCGAGGCGCTCGGTTACGACGTCACGCGCGGCGTGGGCGTCACCGGCGTGGTCGGCGTGCTGCGCAACGGCGAAGGCCCCACGGTGATGCTGCGCGCCGACATGGACGCGCTGCCGATGGCCGAGGACACCGGCCTGCCGTATGCAAGCACGGTGACCGCGACCGACGCCGAGGGCCGCAGCGTGGGCGTGGCGCATTCCTGCGGCCACGACCTGCACGTGGCCTGGATGCTCGGCGCCGCGCGCGTGCTGGCGGAGCATCGCGATGCCTGGCAGGGGACCGTGTTGATCGTGTTCCAGCCGGGCGAGGAAACCGCCGAGGGCGCCAACGCGATGATCGCGGACTGGGATGGTGCCGGGCTGCCGCGCGCGGACGTGGTGCTCGGCCAGCATGTGATGGTGGGCGCGGCGGGCACGGTGAGCTACCGCGCAGGGGTGATCCTGTCCGCGGGCGACAGCCTGAAAGTGCAGCTTTTCGGGCGCGGATCGCATGGCTCGCAGCCGCAGACATCGATCGATCCGGTGGTGATGGCCGCCGCCACCGTGATGCGCCTGCAGACCATCGTCTCGCGCGAGATCGGGCCGCAGGAAAGCGCGGTGCTGACCATCGGCTCGCTGCAGGCCGGCACCAAGGAAAACATCATCCCGGACGACGCCACCATCAAGCTCAACATGCGCACCTACGACGAGGGCGTGCGCGAGCACATGCTGCAGGCGGTCAAGCGCATCTGCTGCGCCGAATGCGACGCCTCCAACGCGCCGCGCCCGCCCGAGTTCACCACCCTCAGCAGCTACCCGCTCACCGACAACGACCGCGAGGCGACGGCGCGCATCGTCGACGCGTTCCGCGCGCAGTTCGGTGACGCCGTGCATGAGAGCAAGCGCATGGCCGCCAGCGAGGACTTCAGCGTGTTCGGCCGCACCTGGGGCGTGCCCTACGTGTTCTGGTTCGTCGGCGGCACCGATCCCGATGTCCATGCAAAGGCGAAGGCGGAAGGCACGCTCAACAGGATTCCGAGCAATCACTCGCCACGCTTCGCGCCGGTGCTCGACCCCACACTGAAGACGGGGCTGCAGGCGATGCTCAGCGCGGCATCGGCGTGGTTGTGTCCTTCATCCACCAGCACGAAGGGAGATGCCGCATGAGCGCCGTCATGGGAAATGTCCACATCCCGGAGACCGGGTTCCGCGGCAACGACCGCCTGCTGTTCGGCATGATCCTGGGGGTGGTGACCTTCTGGCTGTTCGCACAGTCCACGCTCAACATCGCGCCGGACATGCAGCGCGACCTCGCGATCTCCGCGGGCACCATGAACAACGCGGTGGCGATGGCCGCGCTGTTCTCCGGCATCCTGATCGTGGTGATGGGCGGCCTGGCCGACCGCCTCGGCCGCATGCGGATCCTGCGCATCGGCTTCGTGCTCAGCATCGTCGGCTCACTGATGGTCGGGCTGGCGCCGACCGGGGCGCTGAGCGCGCCGATGCTGCTGGTCGGGCGCGCGGTGCAGGGCATGTCGGCGGCCTGCATCATGCCGGCGAGCCTCGCCCTGGTGAAGGCGTACTGGGATGGTGCCGAGCGCCAGCGCGCGGTGAGCATGTGGTCGATCGGCTCCTGGGGCGGCGCCGGCCTGGGCTCGCTGTTCGGCGGCCTGATGGCGCAGACGCTGGGCTGGCGCTGGATCTTCTTTTTCTCCGTGGCCGTCGCCCTGCTGGGGCTGTGGCTGGTGCGCGGCACGCCGGAGAGCAAGGCCGGCGGCGGTGGCGCGTACCGCTTCGACTTCGCCGGCATCCTCGCCTTCAGCGTGGCGATGGTGGCGCTGCAGGTGGTGGTGACCCAGGGCAGCACCCTGGGCTGGGGCAGCCCGCTGGTGCTGGGCCTGGCGGCCGCCACGATCATCGCGGGCATCGCGTTCTTCCGGATCGAGTCGGGCAACGAGCACGGGTTCGTCGACTTCCGCCTGTTCGGCAACCGCGTCTACACCGGCGCGACGATCTCCAACTTCCTGATCAACGCCACGGTGGGCATGCAGCTGGTGTCGCTGCAGCTGGTGCAGATGGGCGGCGGCATGAGCGCGCAGCAGGCGGGCATGCTGACCCTTGGCTACGCCATCGCGATCATCGGCTTCATCCGCGTGGGTGAGAAGCTGCTGCAGCGGTTCGGTCCGCGCAAGCCGATGGTCTGGGGCTGCCTGATCACCGGCGTCGCGATCGCCTGCCTGATGCCCACGCAGATCATGCTCGACCAGTACCGGGTCGTCGCCATCGTCGGCTACACGCTGTTCGGCCTGGGGCTGGCGTTCTACGCCACGCCGTCGACCGACGCTGCGCTGTCGAGCCTGCCCATGGACCAGTCGGGTTCGGGTTCGGGCATCTACAAGATGGCGTCGTCCCTGGGCGCCGCGCTGGGTGTGGCGATCTCGGGTGCGATCTTCGCCGCGCTGGGCGCAACCGATACCGGCGTCCGCTGGCTGGAGGGCGTCATCACCTTCGCGGGCCGCCAGGACAACCTCGCCATCCGCGAGGCCGCGATGGTGGCGCTGGGCTTCAACCTGCTGATGGTCGCGGTGGCGATCGTCTCGATCCTGCTGACGATTCCGGCGGGCAAGCGCGAGCGGTGAGCGGAATGCAAAAGGCCCCGCGGTGGCGGGGCCTTGCATTGGTGGCTATGGGTGGACTCGAACCACCGACCCCAGCATTATGAGTGCTGTGCTCTAACCAGCTGAGCTACATAGCCATTCGGCACGCGCACGGGGCGCGGCGAGCCGGGAATTGTCCATGGCCGGCGGTCCGCCGTCAAATCTTCCGGCGCTGCGCTTGTCCCTCCGGGCCACCCGTGGCAGAGTCGGTCGCAGTGACGCAGGATTGCGTCGACCCCTTCAGGAGTCCGCATCGTGATCGATCCGGACGGTTATCGGCCCAATGTCGGCATCATCCTGATGCACCCCGACGGGCGCGTGTTCTGGGCGCGGCGGGTGCGCCGTGACGGCTGGCAGTTCCCGCAGGGCGGGATGAACACCGACGAGACGCCCCTCGAGGCCATGTACCGCGAGCTGCGCGAAGAAACCGGGCTGCTGCCCGACCACGTCGACGTGGCCGGCGTGACACCTGGCTGGCTGCGCTACCGCCTGCCGCCGCGCGCGATCCGCCGCAACGACCGCATGGTGTGCATTGGCCAGAAGCAGGTCTGGTACCTGCTGCGTTTCACCGGCAGCGAGGCCGACCTGCGCCTGGACCTGACCGAAAAGCCGGAGTTCGACCACTGGTGCTGGGTCGACTTCTGGTACCCGCTGGAGCACGTGGTCAACTTCAAGCGCGGTGTCTACGAGCGGGCGCTGCAGCACCTGGCGCCGTTCGCGCGGCAGATCGCGGGCGTGCAGGCGGTGCCGAGCGTGAGCCTGGAGGCGACCCGCGGCCGCGGCCGGCAGAGGCCGCAGCGCGGGCGGGTCGTGGGCGCGCGGATGCAGGCGGTGGAAGGCGCGAAGGGCCCCGACGGCGCCTCCCGCTGAACCGGCTGCGCGGCGGCGACCAGCGGTGTTGACAATCATTCTCATGCGCAATGACAATGGGAACCAGTCCCATCTGCCAGTGAGCCCACCGTGTACGTCTGTGTCTGCAATGGCGTGACCGATCACGATATCCGCCAGGCGGCCGCTGCCGGCTGCAGCGGCATGACCGAACTCACCATGCGCACCGGCTGCGGTGCGAGCTGCGGGTCGTGCGTCGACACCGCGGTCGGTCTCCTCGACCAGGAAGCCCGCGCCCGTGATGCCGCGCGTGCATTGCCCATGGCAAACGCCGCCTGATCTTGCTGCCATCCCTGAGCGGGGATGAGCACGATTCGCGTTCCGGCAAGGCGCCGTCGATAGCGATACAGTCCCGGCGACTGATTACTGCCGGAGACATCCCATGCAAGGCGACGCCCAGGTCATCAAATACCTGAACGAGGCGCTCTTCAACGAGCTGACCGCGATCAACCAGTATTTCCTGCACGCCAAGATGCTCAAGAACTGGGGCATCCAGGAGCTCGCCAAGCACGAATACGAGGAATCGATCGACGAGATGAAGCACGCCGATCGCCTGGCGGACCGCATCCTGTTCCTCGAAGGCCTGCCGAACTTCCAGGCGCTGGGCAAGCTGCGCATCGGCGAGAACCCGCGCGAGATCCTCGAATGCGACCTCGCGCTCGAGCTCGACGGCCTGCCGCTGCTGCGCACCGCCATCGAGTACTGCGAAAGCGTCAAGGACTACACCAGCGGCCGCCTGTTCAAGGACATCCTCGATTCCGAGGAAGAGCATGTCGACTGGATCGAAACCCAGCTCGACCTGATCAAGCGCGTCGGCGAGCAGAACTACCTGCAGTCGAAGATGGGCAGCTGAGGCTGCCCGTCGGATTCGACGCCCTTCAGGCCTGCGCCGGTGCCCAGGCCTTGAGCGCGACACGCGCGCGCGCGAACTCGTTGGCCACCAGCGCCACGGCGACGGCCGGACGTTCCAGCGAACGCTCGCGGGCGCCCAGTTCCACGCGCTTGGCCGCTGCCGACAGTGACATTGCGCCGAGATTGGCGCTGGACGACTTAAGTGAGTGGGCGGCGTCGCGCAGGCCGTCGTAGTCGGGGCCGACCGCGGCGTTTTCCATCGCGGTGACCAGCCGCGGCGTGTCGTCCAGGAACACCTCGATGAGGTGCTCGACTTCGCTGCCCAGCATGGCGCGCAGTTCCTCCAGGATCTCGTTGTCGATCACGGGCGGCTGGGGCGTGGCGTGCGGGATGGGCGGCAGCACGGGCACCTCGGCCGCCGGCGGTGCCGACAGAGGTTGCGACGCGAATGACGCTGGCGCCGCAACGGGCGCTTCAGGCGCTGCCTGCGCCTCGTCGCCTGACGGAATCGCCGCTGCGACCGGCGCCGGCCCGATCGCTTCGCCGCTGACCGGATCCACTTCGTAGAACGCCATCTGCGGCGCCGCCGCAGCCGCCTGTTCCGGCGACCACCAGCGGTGCAGCGCGCGTTCCAGTTCGCTGCGCGTGACCGGCTTGGCCAGGTAGTCGTCCATGCCGGCGTCCAGGCACTTCTGCCGGTCGCCGGCCATGGCGTTGGCGGTCATGGCGATGATCGGCACGCGGCGCCCGTCGTTGATGGCTTCCTCGCCTTCGCGCCAGCGGCGGGTTGCGGTGTAGCCGTCCATCACCGGCATCTGGCAGTCCATCAGCACGATGTCGTAGCGCGACGCCGACATGCGCATCAGCGCGGCCTCGCCGTTGCTGGCGGTGTCGCAGGTGATGCCGAGCACGGCGAGCAGGCGCTGGCCGACCATCAGGTTGACGGGGTTGTCCTCGACCAGCAGGACGCGTGCCGCGCGCACCGGCAACGAAGGGGTTTGCAGGGTGGCGCGAGTGTCCATGGCGGGCTCTCTGGCGATGTCCGATGTCTGCGTGACCGTGCTGCCGATGAGGGCGGCGCGGAGATCGGCATCGGGGGCCTGCCGGCTGAGGAGGGTGACGCTGCGCTGCAGTTCGTCCGGCACGGCGTCGTCGCCGTACAGGCACACCAGCTTGAGGTCGCCGTAGACCGCCTGGCGTCCGAGATTGCGGTACAGGGCGACCGCGGTGCTGCGCATGCCGGCGAGGTCGGCCAGCACCAGCGAATACGCCCACGGCGCACCCTGCGTGGCGGCGGTGCGCAGCCGGTCCAGCGCTTCCTGGGTGGTCTCCACCGAGCTCACGCGCAGGCCCCAGTTGGGCAGCAGCATGGACAGGCGCAGGCGCAGGCGCGGGTCGGCGCTGAGCAGCAGCAGGCGGCCGCCGGAAGACGTGTCCTCGGCCAGCGACGGCATGTCGCCCTGCGCCTTGAGCAGCGGGATCTCGAACCAGAACGTGGCGCCCTGGCCGGTCTCGGACTCGACGCCGATGCGGCCGCCCATCAGGTCGACGATGCGCTTGGAGATCGCCAGCCCCAGGCCCGTACCGCCATACAGGCGCGTGGTGGATGCGTCGGCCTGGTTGAACGCCTGGAACAGCCGCGACTGCGCACCGGGCGCGATGCCGATGCCGGTATCGCGGACCTCGAAACGCAGCTGGTGCTGGGCGGCGCTCTCGCCGATGCGGCGCACGGTGACCGACACCGATCCGCGCTCGGTGAACTTCACCGCGTTGCTGACCAGGTTGCCCAGCACCTGGCGCAGGCGCACCGGGTCGCCACGCACCGCCAGGCGCACCGCCGGCTCGATGTGCAGCGTCATGCGCAGCGCCTTGCCGAGCGCCGGGCGCTCCATCAGCTGCATCACGCTTTCCAGCAGCTCGCGCAGGTTGAAGGCGGTGGTTTCGAGGTCGAGCTTGTCGGCCTCGAGCTTGGAGTAGTCGAGGATGTCGTCGACGATGCGCAGCATCTGCTGCGACGAGGTGTACGCGGTGCGCACCAGCTCGCCATGGTCGGACGCGAGCTGCGCGTGCATCAGCAGGTCGAGCATCGGCACGATGCCGTTCAGCGGGGTGCGGATCTCGTGGCTCATGGTGGCTAGGAACTCGCCCTTCGCCATCACCGCCGATTCCGCCGCCTGCTTGGCCTGGCGCAACTGCTGCTCGAGCTGAGTATGGCGTTCGACTTCGGCCTGCAGCTGCGCGAGCAGGGTCTCGTCGCGCCGCGCGCGCTCCTCGACCTCCTCCATCTCATGGTCGCGCCTGCGCAGCACGATGATGATGGCGATCACCGCGAACACCGCCAGCAGCGCCAACACCAGGGCCGCGTGCTGCCACGGGCCGGCCAGGCCCATGAAGTCCAGCGCCAGCGTCAACGCGGCGCCCGCCGCGGCGCCCAGTGCGAGCCAGCGCATCATCAGGGCGGTAGGGCGCGTGCGTTGGATCATGTCAGAGCACCGAATGGTGGAAGTCGAAGTCCAGCCCGCCCGCGGCCTGCTGCACCAGGTTGCCCTGGATGTAGTCCACCCCGCTCATCCACAGCGTGGCCGCCGCCTGCGGATCCTCGACCTGCGGGCCGATGACCTGCAGCCCGAGCCGATGCGCGCGTTCGATGGCGTGGCGCATCTCGTCGCGCACGGTCGTGTCGTCGAGGCGGTTGGAGTAGAGCGCGGCCAGGCGCACGTAGCCGAGCGGCAGCTGGGTGAGCAGCGCATCGGCCTCGCGGCTGGCGTGGTACTGGCTCAGGCACAGCTGGATGCCGGCCGGAACCATGGCAGCACAGAATTCCTTTAGCGCCAGCGTGTGGATGAGCGCCTCGTCCTGGCGGACATCGATCACCAGGCTGCCGCCTTCGCCGCCGTGCGCGGCAAGGGTTTCGACGACGTGGTCCGCATAGCGCTCGCGCGCCAGGGTGCGCGCCGACTGCGAGACGAACAGGCGCACCGGCCGGCTCATCGCGCTGCGCTGGTGGAGCACGTCCACCGCCAGCTCCAGCACGCGGCGGTCGACCTCGTGCATCAGGTCGGCGGCGTCGGCGGCGGGCAGGAACTCGGCCGCGGCGTGCAGCCGGCCATCCTCGCCGCGCATGCGCAGCAGGGTCTGGTACTGCGCATCGTCGCCACCGGCCACGGCCACCACCGGCTGGAACGCGAGTTCGAAGCGGTTTTCGAGCAGCGCCTGGCGGACCGACTCGACCACGGCCTGGTCGTGGTTGCGCTGCGGCGGCGGCTGGAACCCGGCGATCGAGGCCGGCAGGCCGCGGGCCTCGCGCAGTGCGCGTTCGGCGGCGGCCAGCGCGCTGCTGGCATCGCCATAGGCATGCGAAAGGGTGGTGTAGCCGACGAAGGCCTGCAGCCGCACCGTTTCTTCGCCGACCGGGAACACGTGACGGCCCAGGGCATCGCGCAGGATGCGCGCGGTTTCCGGCAGCTGCTCGGGGGGCAGGACCGCGGCGTGGATCAGGTAGATGCTGTCGCTGAGGCGCGACACGGCGTTGCCGCTGGAGGCCTGGGCGATCCGGCCCCCGGCATCGGTCAGCAGCTGTTCCAGCCCCGCGTAGCCGTAGCGGTCGCGCAGGGCGCCGATGCCGGCGACCTCGAGCATGTAGATCGCGCCCTGGCCGTCGCCGGGGATCGCCGAATTGAGCAGCTGCAGCATGTGCGAGCGGGTGAACAGGCCGGTCACCGGGTGGCGCGCGCCGCCGTCGCGCTGCCTGGCCAGCATGCGCGCGCGACGCACGCGGCTCTGCACCGCGGCGATCAGGTGCCGCGGCCGCACCGGCTTGGTCAGGAAATCGTCGGCGCCGACCTCGAGGACCTCGAACTGGCGCTCGGGATCGGGGTCGCCGGTGAGGAACACGATCGGCACGTGGCCGTGCACGTCATGGCCACGGATCAAGTTGGTGAGTTCCACGCCGTCCATGCCTGGCATGTGCAGGTCCATCAGCACCAGGTCGGGGCGGAAGCTCTCGAGCGACGCCATGACCTCGGTGGCCACCGAAACCACTGCGGCCTCCATGCCGGCACCGCCGAGCACGCTCTCGGCGAACAGCCCCTGGCTCAGGTCGTCTTCCACCACCAGCACCCGGTACGGGGCCTCGACGCTGCCGTCCGCACCCACCTGGGGCTGCGGCGCGGGCACCGGTACAACGATCGGGGCGTCGGCTGCGGCGGCAAGCGGCGCGCCGGCATCGGCGCACCAGCGGCGCCAGTACTGCGGGGGCGGGAACTCCGCGCGGATCCCGGCGGCATGCGCGCGCGCCCGGGTCGCCGCGCCGCGCGCTGAGGTGTTGTCGATGCCGGCTGCTGCCTTTGCCACGTTCGTCGGTCCCCAAACAGGGTCGACGCCTCGCGCCCCCCGGCCGTCAAGCCTACAACGAACGCGCGCCCGGATCGCTGCGGGCCGTCGCAGTCAGGAGCCTGGCGCGGCGGCGTGCGGCGGCCGGCGGCGGAACAGGCGCCGCCAGATCCACCACAGCGCCAGCGCCAGCAGCACGCTGATCAGCGCCGCCAGGCCCAGCGCCAGCCAGGGATAGGCGAAGGCGAGACCCATCAGCCCGACCACCGCCACGTCCTCCGCCGCCGATGCGGTCCAGTTGCTGATCGGTTCCGGCGACGTGTTGATCAGTGCGCGGCTGGCGGCCTTGAGCACGTGGCTGCCGAGCGCGACGCCCGCGCCGGTGGCGAGCATGCCGGTCGAGAGGTCGCCGTCCGGCGACAGCGCGGCGGCGGCCAGGAAGGCGCCGGCCGGTACCCGGGCGAGGGTCTGCAGCAGGTCCCATGCGGAGTCGACGCCCGGGATCTTGTCGGCGAAGAACTCGACCAGCGCCAGCGCGCCGGAGATGCCCATCACCCACGGCGAGGTGGTGACCTCGAGCGCCTGTGGCAGGTCCAGCCAGCCAAGCGCGCCGGCCACGCCCACGCCGAACACCGTCATGTACACGCGGATGCCGGCAAGCCACGCCAGCAGCACGCCGATCGCGAACAGGTGGGCTTCGGACATCACGCATCTCCCGGAGTCTTACGCCCGGAGTATAGGGGCCTTGCGCCACGGCCGAGGACCCGCGCTACCATGCGCCGATGCCCGATTCCACGCTCCCGGAACATCCACACCCGCGCGCGCATCTCGCGCTGCTGGTCCTGCTCGCCGCCGCGCTGCTGTTCGGCCTGTGGGGCGTGTGGACGGTGGTCTCCGGCCGCGGTGGCGAGTCCGCGGCGGTCGGCTCGGAGCTCGACGGCCTGCGCCAGCAGGTGGCGACCCTGGCACGGTCCGACCAGGTGAGCCGCGAGGCCAACCAGGACCTGCAGGGCACCCTGGCCGAACGCGACGAGGAAGTCTCCGCACTGCGCGCCGACGTCGCCTTCTATGAACGCCTGGTCGGGTCCACCAGCCAGCGCCGCGGCCTGACCGTGCATGGCCTGCGCCTGCAGCCGCAGGGCGAGGGCGCCTGGCACTTCACCGCCACCCTCACCCAGACCTTGAACCGCGCCGCGGTCAGCCGCGGGCGGCTGACGCTGGCCGTCGAAGGCTCGCGCAACGGCAGCCTGGAGCGGCTCGAATGGAGCGACCTGCGCCCGCAGGATGACGCGATGGGTGCGGAGTATTCCTTCAAGTACTTCCAGCAGATCGAGGGCGACATCCTGCTGCCCGAGGGATTCACCCCGCTGCGGGTCCACGTGCGCCTCGCGCCGGCCGGCGCGCCCGCGGTCGACGGGTCCTTCCCGTGGACCGAGGCGGCAGGCGAAGCCACGCCACGTTCCAGCCCCGACGCTTGAAGCGCGGGGCCGGGCCCCCCATCCTGTCCGCATGGACACCATCATCGATCTTGCCGCCCCCGACTATCTCGGGCTGGACCGACCGCTCGATTTCACGCCGGCCGCCGCGGCCAAGGTCCGCGAGCTGATCAGCGAAGAGGGCAACCCGGCGCTGAAGCTGCGCGTGTACATCCAGGGCGGCGGCTGCTCGGGATTCCAGTACGGCTTCGAGTTCGACGAGACCCGTGGCGAAGACGACCTGGCGGTGGACACCGACGGCGTCACCCTGCTGGTCGACCCGCTGAGCCTGCAGTACCTGATGGGCGCGGCGGTGGATTACAGCGAGAGCCTGCACGGCGCGCAGTTCACCATCCGCAACCCGAACGCCAAGTCGACCTGCGGCTGCGGCAGCAGCTTCACCACATGACGGCACGGCGCACCGCGCCGTTCGCCTTCATCGACGCGCCGCTCGACCGCGCCGAACACCTCCGTGACGATGCCGAAGCCCTCGCGCGCCTGTGGGCGGATGGCCGCGTGCTGGTGGTCGACGCGGAGGGGCGCGCCTGGGCCGACGACCAGGGCCAGCTGCTGGCACCACCGTGCACAAGCCTCGGCCCGATGCCCGCGGATGCGCTGTTCCTGGGCCTGCGTGGCGATGAAGGCTGGTTTGCCATGCCTGCCGCCTCGGCGGTGGAATCCGGCGAGCCGCCCGGCGTCGACTTGCGCACCGCGGCCGGGCAATGGCCCGGGTTCGAAGCGACCGCGTTCGCGCAGGCGCGCGCGGTGCTGCACTGGCGCGCGCGCCACCGCCATTGCGGCGCCTGTGGCACGACTCTGACCTTTGCCCGCGCCGGCTGGCTGGGCCGCTGTCCGGGCTGCGCGCTGGAGCATTACCCGCGTACTGATCCGGCGGTGATCGTGGCGGTCAGCGATGGCGCGCGGCTGCTGCTCGGCCGCAGCCCGGCATGGCCGCCGCGTCGCTACTCGGTGCTCGCGGGTTTCGTGGAGCCGGGTGAATCGCTGGAGCAGACCGTGGTCCGCGAAGTGTTCGAGGAAAGCGCGGTGCGCGTGCGCGCCTGCCGCTACCTGGGGTCGCAGCCGTGGCCGTTTCCGTCGTCGCTGATGCTCGGCTTCGCGGCCGACGCCGAGCCCGATGTCCCGCGCTGCAACGACGAACTCGAGGACGCGCGCTGGTTCGATCGCGACGAAGTCGGCGCCGCGCTGCGCGGTGAATCGGGGGATGACGGACTGCTCCTGTCGCCGTCGATCTCGATCTCGCGCTGGCTGATCGAAGGCTGGTACGCCGGCACCGGCTGAGCCCGGCATCGGCCACGCGCGGGTGCCGTGGCTGCGGCTAGAATCGGCGCATGTTCGCCACCCTCTTTGCTGTCGTGATCGCGCTGGTGATCGGCCATGCCGCACCCGCATTCGCCGCCGCCATGCGTGATGACGGCTGGTACCGCGGCTGGCTGCGCTGGCTGGACGGCCGCTTTCCCGGTGACAGCTTCTGGCGCGGCCCGGGCGGCGTCCTGCTGGCGTTACTGCCACCGCTGTTCGTGGTCGGCCTGCTGCAACTGGCGCTGCGCGACGTGGTGTTCGGGCTGCCGGCGCTGCTGTTCGGCGTGGCGGTGCTGTTCTATTCGTGGGGGCCGCGCGACCTGGACCGCGATGTCGACGTGATCATCGATGCGCCGGATCCCACCGCACGTTCCGAAGCACTGGCCCTGCTGCGCCCGCCGGCCGCGGCGGGCGCAGCCTCCGCCGCCGATCCCGTGGGCCGGGTGTTCAGCGCGGCGCTGCGGCGCTGGTTCGGCGTGCTGCTCTGGTTCCTGCTGCTCGGCCCCGTGGGCGCGCTGCTGTACCGGCTCACGGCTACCGCCGCCGAAGGCGAGCCCGCGCTCTACCTGCCGTCAGGCTTCGTCGAAGGCGCCCGCCGCCTGCTGGCGCTGCTCGACTGGCCGGCGGCGCAGGTGATGGCGCTGTCGCTGGCGCTGGTCGGCAATTTCGACGTGGTGGTGGGGGCGTGGAAGGCGGGCGGCGGTGCCGGATTCACGCTCGATGCCGGATTCCTTCCCGCGGTCGGGCGCGCCAGCGTGCGCCACGAGCTGCTGGAAGAGGGCATGGAGGATGCCGCGCTGCCGCAGGCCTTGCGCGATGCGATGTCGCTGGTGTGGCGCATCCTGCTGGCGTGGCTGGCGCTCCTGGCGCTGTTCGTGGTCGCCGGCTGGGTGAACTAGGCGGCGTCGCCGCGCAGCGCGCGCACCTCTGCTTCAAGTGACGCCGCAGTGGCTTCATGGCCCGCGACTGGCGCCTGCGCCATCACTGCGACATGCGCGCGGAAGCGGCGCGGCACACGCATGCGGTCGAGCAGGCCGCCTGCGGCGGCGGCACCGCGGCGGCTCCACATGCTGGCCCACATCCCACGCAGCGCCATCGGCACCACCGGCACCGGGCGGCGCGCGAGGATGCGCTCGACGCCCGATTTGAACGGCGCGATCGCGCCGTCCTTCGTCAGCCGCCCTTCGGGGAAGATCAGCACCAGCTCGCCGTCGGCCAGCGCCGCGTCGATGGCGTCGAAGGCGCGTTCCATCATCGCCAGGTCTTCGCGCGGGCTGGCAATCGGGATCGCACCGGCGGCGCGAAAGATCCAGCGCATCACCGGGATCTGGAAGATCCGGTAGTACATGACGAAGCGCACCGGCCGCGGGATGCTCGCCGCCAGGATCAGCGCATCCATGTAGCTCACGTGGTTGCAGACCAGCAGCGCCGGGCCATCATCGGGCACGTGGCGTTCGATGCCGTGCAGCTCCAGCCGGTACAGCGTGCGCACCAGCAGCCAGCTGACGAAGCGCATCGCGAACTCGGGCACGATGGTGAAGATCCAGGTGGCGACCACCAGGTTGGCGATCGCCAGCGCCAGGAACACCTGCGGGATGCTCCAGCCCAGCACCTGCTGCAGCGCCAGACCGATGACCGCCGCAGCCACGATGAAGGCCGAGTTCTGGATGTTGAGGCCGGCAAACACGCGCGCCATCTCGTCCTTCGGCGTGCGGCTCTGCACCAGCGCGAACAGCGGCACGATGAACAGCCCGCAGGAGAAGCCGATGCCGGTGAGGTCGAACGCGATGCGCCAGCCGTTGTCACCGGCCAGGAACCCGGCGATGTCGAGCCCGGCCTGCGGCGCCAGGCCGCTGCGCGCGAAATACAGGTCCAGCATGAAGGCGCTGATGCCCAGCGCGCCCAGCGGCACCAGGCCGATCTCGACCGTGCGTGCGGAGAGCCTCTCGCACATCAGCGAGCCCACGCCCACGCCGATGGAGAACAGTGCCAGGCCGAAGATGTACAGGCTGGTGGAGCGCTCGGCCGCGCCCAGGTGCAGCTCGGCGTAGTTGGGCAGTTGCGCGGTCAGCACCGTGCCCACGAACCAGAACCACGACACGCCAAGGATCGCGTTGCGCACCGCCGGCGTGCGCCGGGTGAGCTTCCAGATGCGCACCGACTCCGGCACCGGGTTCCAGTTGACCTTGAGGTCCGGCGCACCGGCGTCGACGCGCGGGATCATGCGCGCGACCAGGTTGCCGGCGAGCGCGAGCGCGACCACCGATGCCGCCGCGGCTTCCGCGCCCCAGGTGCCCGCGACCTGGAAGATCAATCCGCCGTAGATCATGCCGGCGAGGATCGACAGCGAGGTGCCCATCTCCACCAGGCCGTTGCCGCCGGTGAGTTCTTCAGGCTTGAGCACCGCCGGCAGGATCGAATATTTCACCGGCCCGAACAGCGTCGACTGCATGCCGGTCGCGAACAGCGCCACCAGCAGCAGCGGCATGCTGCCGAGCAGGAAGCCGATGCCGGCCAGCGACATGATCCCGATCTCCATCGCCGTGGTGATGCGGATCAGGCGCTGTTTCTCCAGCTTCTCGGCGAACTGCCCGGCGATCGCCGAAAACAGGAAATACGGCGCAATGAACAACGCCGGCGCGAGGTTGGTGTAGAGCGTGCGCTGCTCGCTGTCGACGCCGAGGTAGAACAGCAGGCCGATGATCGCCTGCCGGTACACGTTGTCGTTGAAGGCGCCGAGCGCCTGTACGCCGAAGTAGGGCAGGAAGCGGCGCTGGCTGAGCAGTGCGAACTGGCTGTGGCGCATGCGGCCCCCGGTCGAGTGGCCGCGAGACTAGCAGACCTGTTGCGCGGTGCGGACGACAGGCAGGTGGCTTGCCGTCCGACGTGTCAGGCGCTCGCGGCCTTCTTCGCACGCGGCTTGGCTTTCGCCTTGGGTGCGCTCGACAGCGCCTCGAGTCGCGCCTGCGCCTCGCGCTTGCCGAGCGAACGCAGCGGCACGATGCCCGCGACCTGGGTGGCGCGGGGAATGGTCTTGCCGTTTTCCCAGTTGTACACCGATTGCGCGCTGGCGCCGGCCAGCTTGCCGAAGTCGGCGGCGGACAGGTCGAGGCGCGCGCGCAGCGACTTCAGGCCCTTGGCGGAGAAGCGCGATGAGCTGGTTTCATCCTCGTCACCGGAAGTATCGACCGCCTGCTTGGCGCCGGACTTTTTCAGTTGCCGGGACAGGACGGCCACCTGGCGCTTTAGTTCGGCGATGTCGCGGCGGTAACCGCTGCTGGCCTTGCGCAGCGCATCGGTCTGCGTCTTGATTTCCTTGCGCGCAAGACGCGAGATTTCAGTCTTGAGAGTCGAGGCGAGATTGGACACCGGCAATACCTTGTTCGGGGGATTCGCGAGTTTAGCGATAACCCGGCAAATATCCATGTGAGGGTCATCGTCACAGTATCCCGTTGGAATGGCGGGATACCCCATATGACGGGATTTGATATGTCCCGGGCATCCATCCGGCATGGCCGGCGATGCCTTCATCGCGCCTTTCCCTTGGCGATGCTGGAATGCGCGCGACAAACCCATGGGAGCGGGGCGATGCGCTACATCCTGTTGATGGTGCTGGCCGCGATGCTGAGCGGCTGCGGCTACAACCAGATCCAGCAGAAGGACGAGGCGGTCGACGCCGGCTGGTCCGAAGTGCTCAACCAGTACAAGCGCCGTGCGGACCTGGTTCCGAACCTGGTCTCCACGGTGAAGGGCTACGCCGCGCATGAGCAGCAGGTCCTGACCGCGGTCACCGAGGCGCGCGCCAAGGTGGGCGAGATCAACGTCAACGCCGATGACCCGGCTTCGCTGCAGCAGTTCCAGCAGGCGCAGGGCGAGCTTTCGAGCGCGCTGTCGCGGTTGATGGTGGTGGTGGAGAACTATCCCAACCTCAAGGCCGACCAGGGTTTCCTCAACCTGCAGACGCAGCTGGAGGGCACCGAGAACCGCATCACCGTGGCCCGCGGCCGCTACATCCAGCTGGTGCAGGACTACAACACCTATATCCGTTCGTTCCCGCAGAACCTGGTCGCGATGATGTTCGGCCACAAGGTGCGGCCCAACTTCAACGTCGAGAACGAGCGCGAACTCCAGGAGGCGCCGGCGGTCGACTTTGGCGCGGCGGCGGCCAACGAGCCGCAGCTGCAAACGCAGCTGGTGGCCTGAGCGGCCGCGGAGCGCCACGATGCGCCGGCGCGCGGAGGTGATCGGCGGATGGTGGCCGGGCCTGTTGCTGGCGTTCGTGCTGGCATGCCTGCCGGGGCAGCACGCACGCGCGCAGGAGCTCGCCGCGGTGCCGGCGCTGGACTCGCCGGTGGTCGACACCACCGGCACGCTCGATGCCGCGCAGCGCACGCAGCTGGAACGCCAGGCGCTGGACCTGCAGCAGCGCAAGGGCAGCCAGCTGCAGGTGCTGGTGGTCGCCAGCACGCAGCCGGAATCGATCGAGCAGTTCACGCAGCGCGTGTTCGACCAGTGGCGGCCCGGGCGCAAGGGCGTCGACGATGCGGTGCTGGTGGTGGTCGCCAAGGATGATCGCCGCGTGCGCATCCAGCCCGGCTACGGGCTGGAAGGCGCGATCCCGGACATCACCGCCGGGCGGATCATCCAGGAATACATGGCGCCGAAGTTCCGGGCCGGTGATTACGGTGGCGGGATCATCGATGCCACCGCGGTTCTGGTGCGGCTGATCGATGGCGAGCCGCTGCCGGAGCCGATCGCAGGACACCGCGGTGACGGTGATCGTGGCGGTGGCGGAGGAAGCAACTGGCTGGGCGCACTGTTCGCCGCGTTCGTGGTCGCGACCATCGTGCGCGGCGTGTTCGGGCGCGCACCCGCGCTCCTGCGTGGCCTGTTCACCGGCGGCGCCGCCGGTGCCGCGGCCTGGCTGCTTTCGGCCGCGCTCGGACTGGGCGGCATTGCCGCGGTGATCGGCTTCCTGTTCGGACTGTCCAAGGCCTCGGGTGGGCGCTACGTGCGCCATGGCGGCTGGGGCGGGTTTGGCGGCGGTGGCTGGGGCGGTGGCGGCTTCGGCGGCGGAGGGGGCGGAGGTGGTGGCGGCTGGTCGGGCGGCGGCGGCATGAGCGGAGGCGGTGGCGCCTCGGGGAGCTGGTGATGGCGATGGTGATGCGCCTGCTGCGGCACCTGTTCGCGCCCGAGGCGAGCGGCGTGTTTCCCGCCGCCAGCCTGCAGCGGATCGCGGACGCCGTGGCGGCGGGCGAACAGCGCCACCGCGGCGAGGTGTGCTTAGCGGTGGAGCCGGCGCTGCCGGCGTGGCGCGTGGTCCGGGGCATGATCGCGCGCGAGCGCGCGCTCGACGTCTTCGCGCAGCTGCGCGTCTGGGACACGCAGGCCAACAACGGCGTGCTGGTCTACCTGCTGCTGGCCGACCACCGGATCGAGATCGTCGCCGACCGCGGGTTCGACGGGCTGGTCGGCGACGCGCAGTGGCGCGATGCATGCCGGCTGATGGAAGAACGGCTCGCGGCGGGGGAGCCGGAAGCGGCCGCAATGGCCGGCGTCGGCGCGGTCACGAGCCTCCTGATCCGTCACTTTCCCCGCATGACGGGGGATGTCGACGAGAACGAGCTGCCGGACCTGCCGCGGCTGCTTTGAGCGGCTCCGCTGCGCCGCCGCGTCGGAGGATCAGTCCGGCGCCAGCCACGCACCGAGCGCGGCCAGCACCACCATCAGCACCAACCCGCCGCCGGCGATGCGGCCATAGCGCGCGCCGCCGCTGGCGAAGGCCAGCACCACCTTGGTCAGCGCGGACGCGGCGAGCAGGCCGGCCACGCCCCATCGCGCCTGCGCGTGCGACAGGCCGCCGAGATCGGCCAGCCGCGCGATGGTGGCGCCCGCGGCCTGCAGTTCGGCCAGCGCGGCGACCGTTGCACCGACCAGGGCGCCGGCGTCGCCAAACATGCGGCGCAGGGCCTCGGCGGCGAGCATCACCGCGGCAATCAGCAGCGCGACCCCAAGTGCGTGGCTCAGGTGGAAGGCGCGCGCCTGCGGTGCCTGGGCGGCGGGGGTGTCACCGCGGGTCCGGTGCAGGCCGGTGGCGGCGACCAGCAGCAGGCCGATCGCGGCGCCGCCCAGCGGCCACGCCGCCGCGCGCAGGAACCCCGGCGAGACCGCGCCGATCACCGCCGCCAGCAGCAGCACCGAGGCGAGGTTGGACAGCAGCGCCGCGGCGGCGGCTTCGGTCGACAGCCGCGGTTCGTCGCGCGCCAGGCGGCCGTAGCTCGCGACTGCGGCGGTGGACGACGCGAAGCCGGAGAAGAAGCCGGCCACCGGCAGTCCGCGGCGCGCGCCGACCGCGCGCAGCGCGACGTGCCCGAGCATGCCCACCGCCAGCACCAGCACCACGATCCGCCAGAGCATCGACGGCTGCAGCACGCCCCATGGATCGAGCGGCACGTCGGGGAGCAGCGGCAGCACCACCAGCGCGGCGGCGGCGAGCAACAGGCCGTCCTTCACTTCGCGCTCGCTGATGAGCTCGCGGCTCAGGCGCCGCAGCGGATCCTTCGCCCACAGCAGCAGCGCAGCCACCACGCCCAGGCCCGCGGCCAGCGATGCGGATTCGCGCGACAGCCCGCCCAGCGCCACGGTGAGCAGCATCGCGACTTCACCGGTGAGGCCCGGGTCCTCGTTGCACGTGCGCACGTAGGCGGCATGCGCCAGCACGGCGACGGCCAGCAGCACCGCGATCCAGGCGGCGATGCCGAAGCCGTAGCCGATGGCGCCCAGCAGGCCCAGCAGCGCATGGGTGCGTACGCCGGCGATGCCGGTGCCTTCGGTGTGCGCGCGCTCGCGCACCGCGCCGATCAGCAGGCCGATGCCGAGCGCGGCGCTGAGCGCTCGGACCACTTCGTTCCAGTCCATGGCGCAGCGCCTGTTGCGTCAGCCGCGTTCGCGCGCGATCGCGCGCCAACCAATGTCGTGGCGGTGGAACTCGCCATGCCAGGAGATGCCGGCCAGTTCGGCATAGGCGCGCTGCTGTGCGTCGGCGACGCTGTCGCCCAGCGCGCAGACACACAGCACGCGGCCACCGGCGGTGACCGCCTGGCCACCCTCGAGGCGGGTGCCGGCGTGGAATACACGGGTGTCGTCGAGGTCGGGCACGTCCCAGGTGTTGATGACATCGCCGGTGCGCGGCGCCTCCGGGTAGCCTTCGGCCGCCATCACCACGCCCAGCGCCGGCCGCGGATCCCAGCGCGCCTCCATGCCGGCCAGCCGGCCGTCGATGGCGGCCTGGACCAGTGCCGCGAGGTCCGACTGCAGCCGCATCATCACCGGCTGGGTTTCCGGGTCGCCGAAGCGCACGTTGAATTCGATGACCTTGGGCATGCCGTCGCCGTCGATCATCAGGCCCGCGTACAGGAAGCCGGTGAACGGAGTGCCGTCGGCGGCCATGCCGCGCACGGTTGGCTCGATCACCTCGCGCATGACCCGCGCGTGCACTTCGGGCGTGACCACCGGCGCCGGCGAATACGCGCCCATGCCGCCGGTGTTGGGGCCGGTGTCGCCGTCGCCGACGCGTTTGTGGTCCTGGCTGGTGGCCATCGGCAGCGCGGTCGTGCCGTCGACGATGGCGATGAAGCTGGCCTCTTCGCCGTCGAGGAATTCTTCCACCACCACGCGTGCGCCGGCGTCGCCGAACGCATTGCCGTCCAGCATGTCGGCGACCGCGGCTTCCGCCTCGGCCAGCGTCATCGCGACGATCACGCCCTTGCCGGCGGCCAGGCCGTCGGCCTTGATCACGATCGGCGCGCCGAGGGCGCGTACGTGCGCGAGTGCTGCATCCACGTCGGTGAACACCGCGTAGTGCGCGGTGGGAATGCGGTGGCGTTCCAGGAAGGCCTTGGCGAAGGCTTTGCTGCCCTCGAGCTGCGCGGCGGCGGCGGTGGGGCCGAAGATGCGCAGCCCGGCGGCGCGGAAACGATCGACGATGCCGGCAACCAGCGGCACCTCGGGGCCGACCAGCGTGAACGCTACGGCCTCGTCGCGCGCCAGCTGCAGCAGCGCATCCAGGTCGGTGGCGGCGATGGCGACGTTGCGGCATTTGCCCTCGGTCGCGGTGCCGGCGTTGCCGGGGGCGACGAGGACGTCGTGCACGTCAGGCGACTGCGCCAGCTTCCAGGCCAGCGCGTGCTCGCGGCCGCCGGAGCCAATGACCAGGACTTTCATGCGTCAACCTCGCCGTTCAACTGGGTGGGAGCATAGCCCCCTGAGTCAGGGGGCGATTCGCGCCATACGCGCGAAGTCATCAATGCCGGAAGTGGCGGACGCCGGTGAACACCATGGCGATGCCGTGCTCGTCGGCGGCGGCGATCACCTCGGCGTCGCGCATCGAACCGCCGGGCTGGATCACCGCGCGGATGCCGGCCGCGGCCGCGGCATCGATGCCGTCGCGGAACGGGAAAAACGCATCCGACGCCATCACCGCACCCGGCACTTCGAGCCCGGCCTCTTCCGCCTTCAGGCCGGCGATCTTCGCGCTCACCACGCGGCTCATCTGCCCGGCGCCGATGCCGACGGTGTGCTGGCCACTGGCGTAGACGATCGCGTTCGACTTCACGAACTTCGCGACCCGCCAGGCGAACAGCAGGCTGTTGAACTCGGCCGGATCGGGCGCACGTTGCGTGACCACGCGCAGCTCTTCGCGCGTGACCTCGCGGTTGTCGGCGTCCTGCATCAGCAGGCCCGAGCCGACGCGCTTCACGTCCATCATGTTGCGGCCCGCGCCATGCGCGATGCGCAGTACGCGCACGTTGGCCTTGCGGCGCGCGACATCCAGCGCGCCCGCGTCGTAGTCCGGCGCGATCAGCACCTCGACGAACTGGCGGTCGAGGATCACTTTGGCGGTGGCGGCGTCGAGCGTGGTGTTGAAGGCGATGATGCCGCCGAAGGCCGAGGTCGGGTCGGTGGCGTAGGCACGCTCGTAGGCATCACTGCAGCCCGCTCCCGTGGCCACGCCGCAGGGATTGGCGTGCTTCACGATCACGCAGGCCGGCGTGTCGAACTGGCGCACGCATTCCCACGCCGCGTCGGCATCGGCCAGGTTGTTGTAGCTGAGCTCCTTGCCCTGCAGCTGGGTGAGCGTCGCCAGCGTGCCCGGCACCGGGTACAGGTCGCGGTAGAACGCGCCGCGCTGGTGCGGGTTTTCGCCGTAGCGCAGGTCCATCACCTTCACGAAGCTGCCGTTCGCCTGCGCGGGGAATGCGCCGCGCGTGCCGTCGTCGCCGATCGACGACAGGTAGTCGCTGATGCAGGCGTCGTACTGCGCCACGCGGTTGAACGCCGCGACCGACAGCGCGAAGCGCGTCTTCGCCGACAGCGTGCCGTCGTGGGCGTCGAGTTCGGCGAGCACGCCGGCGTACTGCGCCGGATCGGTCGCCACCGCGACGCGCGCGAAGTTCTTGGCCGCCGAGCGCAGCATCGCCGGGCCGCCGATGTCGATGTTCTCGACGATGTCATCCAGGCTGCTGGCCGGATCGGCCGACACCTGCTCGAACGGATACAGGTTGAGCACCAGCAGGTCGATCGGCGCGATGCCGTGTTCGGCCATCACCCCCTCGTCGGTGCCGGCGCGCCCGAGCAGGCCGCCGTGCACCACCGGGTGCAGGGTCTTGACCCGGCCATCCATCATTTCCGGGAAGCCGGTGGCGTCGGCGACATCGCGCACCGCCAGTCCGGCGTCGCGCAGCGTGCGCGCGGTACCGCCGGTGGAGAGGAGTTCGACACCACGTGCGGCGAGTGCGCGCGCGAGGTCGACCAGCCCGGTCTTGTCGGACACGGACAGCAGGGCCCGGCGCAGGGGCAGGCGGTCGATGGTCATGGGATGCGTGGGGGCAGCGGGAAAGCGGCAATTATACGACCGGGCCCGAAGCACCGGCCCGCACCGCGGCTTCAGACGATGCCGTAGTCGCGCAGCTTGCGGCGCAGCGTGGCGCGGTGGATGCCGAGGATCGCCGCAGCGCGGCTCTGGTTGCCTTCGCAGTGGTTCAGGACCTCGACGAAGAGCGGGATCTCGAGCTCGCGCAGGGCGATCTCGTAGAGATGCTCTTCATCGCAGCCGTCGAGGTCGCGGATATAGCGGCGCACGGCGTTCGCGACGTGCTCGCGCAGCGGCGGACGCGGCGTGCCGCGCGCAGGCGGCTCGGATTGGTCGGCAGCGTTCAAAGGGGTCCCGGAAGCACCGCGCCCTGGCGGCGCGGATCACGGACGAGTCTAGCGCGCGCCCGGCGGGCAAGCCAATTGGCGCCGACTCAGCGGAAGTCGAACATGAAGGCGACCGCGCCCCGGCCCGGTTCGCGCACGTCCATGCGGATCACCGCGCCCGCGCCGCTGTCGATGAGCGCGCCGTCCGGCGCCTGCCCCAGGTATTCGTCGGGCGCGAATGCGCGCGTGCCCAGCGGGCGGCCGTCGACATCGGACAGGGTCAGCACCACCTCCGGCCACGGCTGCGGCCAGGCGGCGTTGTTGCGGAAGCTGGCGGTGATGCGCAGCGTGTCGGCGCGTTGCGGATGCGGGCGTACGTCGCGTTCGAGCAGCGCGAACGCGGCAGGTTCGCGCCACGGCGGCAGCGTGCAGCGCAGCAGCGCGCAGGTGCGGGCCACGACCGGACGCCAGGCGGGGTCGGCCGCCAGCCGTGCGCGGTCGGCGAGCAGCCACTGCACGCCGAGCAGTGCGGTCAGGCCGACGATGGCGGCCGGCATGACCCAGCGCCGCCCGGGCGGCACATCGGCGGCGATGCGACGCGCGCGGGCGAAGCTCGGTGCCGGCTTGCCGGTGCGGCGTGCCGGTGTCGGCGCGATGACGGAGGCGTCCGCAGCGGCGGGCTGGGCGGGCACGTCGCCTGCGGGTGTGGGTACGTCGTCGGCGATATCCGGGAGAACGCCAGGGCCCGCGGTGTCCAGGCTTGCTTCCTCCGCGTTCGCCGCGTGTTCTCCGTCAGCAAGCTTCACCGCATTCGCGAGGTCGGGCGACGGGGCAGGTGCCGCCGCGACTGCTGTCGACGCCGCCGCATCCTGCGGCGCAACGTCGCCTTCTGCGACATCGGTGCCGCTCCGCAGCAGCGAAGCCACCGAGATCGCCGGGCGCGCGAGCAGCTCCGCGTCCGCATCGCGCGCGGGTCCGAAGGCATCTTCGATGGCCGCGGCCACGCCGCTGCGCGCGGCTTCGATCGCGTCGGCGTCGGGGCCGCGCACGTCATGCGCCTGCTCCGGCGGCCGTGTGGCATCGAGCTGTGCCGCGCAGCGCGGGCAGCGCGGCGGCGGCAGGTCGGTGGCCGGATCGGTGGCGATCAGGCCGCGGCAGTACGGGCAGTTGATGAACATGGCGGCTATTCAAGCATGCGCGGCGGACGCCGTGCAGGCACCCGGGCGCTCACGCCACGCTGCGGCGCACGCCGTCGATACGCACCCAGTCGCCGTCGATGGCCACGTCGAGATCGTCGAACCAGGTGCCGTAGCGCGCCAGCAGCGCGTCCTGCTGGCCGTCGAGGATGCCCGACAGCGCCAGCCGTCCACCCGGCGCCACGCGCGCGGCGATGGTGTCGGCAAGCGCATCGAGCGCGGAGGCGAGGATGTTGGCCACCACCACCGGCCAGGTGCCGGGCGGCGCGTCGTCGGGCGCGAAGACTGCCAGGCGCGCATCCACGCCGTTGCGGGCGGCGTTGTCGTGCGTCGCGAGCAGTGCCTGCGGATCGTTGTCGATGCCGGTGGCTTCGGCCGCGCCCAGCTTCAGCGCCGCCAGCGCGAGGATGCCGCTGCCGCAGCCGAAATCCAGCACGCGCGCGCCGGCCAGCACGCCATCGGCCGCCAGCCCGTCCAGCCAGCGCAGGCACAGCGCGGTGGTCGGGTGGGTGCCGGAGCCGAACGCCAGCCCCGGGTCCAGGCGCACCACCGCGGCATCGCCGCCGGCGGCATCGTCAGGCAGCTCGCGGTTCCACGGCACGATCCAGGTGCGCTTGCCGAACCGGAGCGGTTCGTACTGGTCCATCCACGCGCGCTCCCAGTCCTGGTCCTCGACGCGGCGGAACGCCACGCGTGCCCAGTCGAGGTCGGGGTCGAAGCTTTCCAGCGCGGCGAGCAGCAGCAGCGCGTCGGCGTCGTGGGCGAACAGCGCGGTCAGGCTGATGTCGTCCCACAGCGGCGTTTCGCCGACGCCGGGCTCGAGGATCGCGTGTTCGTTGCTGGTGCCGGCATCGGCATCGAGCATGGTCACCGCCAGCGCGCCGACGTCGTCGAGCGCGTGCTCGTAGCGGGCCTGCTCGGATTCGCGGCAGCGCAGGGTCAGTTCGAGGAAGGGCATCGCACGCCACCGGGACCTGGGGCGTGCATGGTACGGCCTTGCAGGCGTGGAAGCCGGCCCGGGACTGCCCGGGCCGGCCGTTGCCTCAGGCGCCGGGCACCAGGGTGGCGACCTGGAAGCTGCGCGGCCGCGTGGCGCCGTCGGCGCGCAGGATGGCGACACCGTCCACCGGTGGCTTGGTGGACATCAGCGTGAACGAGTACAGCACGCCCCATGACAGCGAATTTCCGCCGGCCGCGTCGCGCCACTCGATGCCGCTGCCGCCGGCGTTGAACTGCCAGTCGTTGCCGGCGTTGATGTCGCCGTCGCGGAACACCGTGCCGGACACCTGGGCGCCGGCGCTGGTGGCCAGTGCGAAGGCGTCGAAGCCCTGGTTATTGGACACGCGGATGTTCGGGTTGGTGCCGGTGATGTCGGCGAACGCGAACTCGAAGTTCATCACCGCGTAGTGGTACTGCCACAGCCCGTTCGGCAGGCGCTTGGCTTTCACTGCCACCTTGGCGCGCGATGCCTCGGTCACGAGTTCGGTCATCAGCGTCCGCTCGAAGCGGGCGCCCAGCTTCGGATTGCGCGGATTGGTCGGCGTATTGCCCTGTGCGAACCAGCGGTCGATCGCCGGGCCGAGGCGTTCGCTGCCGTTGCTGGCGTTCCAGGTGGAGCCGGTCCACGCGGGCGTGACCGGGCGTGACGACATCGAGTTGTAGATGTTGATGTCGTCGCGCGCGATGTACCAGGACTCGTACATCCAGGTGGCGCCGGGATGCAGCGACGGCGCGATCTGCGATTCGCGCACCACCAGGCGCTCCCAGTACTCGTCGCCCGGGCCGGTGTTCATGACGCCGTCGCAGTTGGTGTCGAAGGTCGAGCCGCAGCGGCCCCACAGTCCGGCGGAAGGCACCAGTTCGCTGCGCGGCGACAGGCCCTGCGTGTAGTCGTTGTTGCCGGCCGAGTAGGTGTCGGTACAGCCGCGGCCGAGCGCGTGGCCGTGGTGGTCGCCGCTGTCCAGGCAGCTGCCGTTGGTGGTCAGGTAGGCCTGCTTCACGCCCGAGCGGCCGATCTGCTCGATGCTGCCGTCGGCGTTGGTGCGGTACATGTTCCAGATGAGGTACGGGTGCTGGTCGTTCTGGTACGGCGGCGACGGCGCGGTGAACTTCTGGTACCACGGGATGGTGGCGGTCCAGCGCGCGGTGCTGGTGCCAAGCGGATCGCCGGGCACGGTGGCGCTGATGTTGCCCTCGTTGACGTTGTTCTTCAGCGTCGACGACGGCGTGAACACCACCTGGCCGCTGCCGTTGGGGCCGGTGCAGCTGCGGCAGCGCGTGTAGTACAGCGTGGTGTTCTGCATGAACAGGTCGTTTTCGTAGACGCCACCATTGGGCGCCGGGGCGCCGTGCCAGGTGATGTAGTTCGCGAGCGGGCGCGCGCCGCCGCTGCCACGCACCTGCACGGTGGCGTCCAGCTGCACCTCGCCGATCGGCCAGCCGGCGGCATACGGCGCGCCGATGCGCCTGGCCAGCCGCTCGCTGATCATGATGTCGGACGAACCGATGGTGAGCGCTGCCGGGTCGTCGAGCAGCTCGTGCATCACGTGGTCGACATGGAACCAGGCCACGCCGTCGGCGCCGACCAGGTCGAACTCCGGCTCGGCACCGGCCGCGACCTTGCGCGGGACCAGGCGGAAGCCGTCGAGGTCGATGCTGCCGTCGCGCAGTTCAAGCCGGTAGCCGCCGCGCGCCTGCAGCGCGCCGCCGGTCATCTCGCGTGCATAGCCGTTGTCGACGTTGAAGCGCAGCTGCGAGAACGGCTGCAGGGCGAAGCGCTCGGAGCCGTCGCTGGCGCGCGTGCCGAGCACCGAAGCGGGGCGGATGCGGATGCCGAGGTCGCCGGCAAGGTCGTTGTTCCAGCGGATGCCGATGTCGCCACCGGCGACGGCCCATGGCCTGGACTGCACTTCGCCCGTCGCGGGTCTGTCGACGGCGGTGCGCGCCTGCGACTGCGCGAGCGCGGTGGCGGTGGTGCCGGCGACGCCGGCCGCCAGCAAGCCGCCGATCACGACGGGTAGGACGTTCTTCCTGCAAAGACGCATCGGTTCTCTCTCCCTTGAACGTGATGTCGGCCCCCCCGGTCCGACGAACGTCCGAGCATATGCGAGAACCGGGCCTGTCAACCACGTGCGCCGGCGCATGCTGCGCCGCGGGAAAAGAAGGGGCGCAGGGCGCCCCCCGATGCATCAGAGGATCGAGAGCGCCATGTCCTTGCGCTCGGACAGCCGCTTCTCGAGGTAGTGGATGTTCTGTCCACCGTCCTCGAAGCCGCGGTCGGCGAGGATGCGCTGCTGCAGCGCGATGTTGGTCTTGATGCCGTCGACCACCATCTCCGACAACGCCACGCGCATGCGGCAGATCGCCTGCTCCCGCGTCGCGCCGTGCACGATCAGCTTGCCGATCATCGAGTCGTAGTTGGCCGGCACGCGGTAGCCCTCGTAGATGTGCGAGTCCACGCGCACGCCCGGCCCGCCCGGGGCGTGGAAGTGCTGGATCAGGCCCGGCGAGGGCAGGAAGCTGTCCGGGTCCTCGGCGTTGATGCGGCATTCGATCGCGTGGCCGTTCAACACCACGTCCTCCTGGCGGATCGACAGCGGCCGACCGGACGCGATCAGCAGCTGTTCGCGGATCAGGTCGATGCCGGTGACCATTTCGGTGACCGGATGCTCCACCTGGATGCGGGTGTTCATTTCGATGAAGTAGAAGCGGCCGTCCTCGTACAGGAACTCGAACGTGCCGGCGCCGCGGTAGCCGATGCGGATGCAGGCCTCCACGCAGGTCCGGCCGATCGCCTCGCGCTGTTCGGCGCTGATGCCCGGCGCCGGTGCCTCCTCGACCACCTTCTGGTGGCGGCGTTGCATGGAGCAGTCACGCTCGCCGAGGTGGATGGCGTTGCCCTGGCCGTCGGCGAGCACCTGGATCTCCACGTGGCGCGGGTTCTCCAGGAACTTCTCCATGTAGACCATGTCGTTGCCGAACGCGGCCTTGGCCTCGGCCTTGGTGGTCTGGATGGCGGTGACCAGCGCGGCTTCGGTGTGCACCACGCGCATGCCGCGCCCGCCGCCGCCGCCGGAGGCCTTCACGATCACCGGATAACCGATCTCGCGGGCGATCTTCACGTTGGCCTCGGGCTCGTCGCCGAGCGGGCCGCCGCTGCCGGGCACGCAGGGCACGCCGGCCTCCTGCATGGCGCGGATGGCTTCCACCTTGTCGCCCATCAGGCGGATGGTGTCGGCCTTGGGGCCGATGAACACGAAGCCGGACTGCTCCACGCGCTCGGCGAAGTCCGCGTTCTCGGCCAGGAAGCCGTAGCCGGGGTGGATCGCCTGCGCATCGGTGACCTCGGCGGCGGCGATGATGCTGGCCATGTCGAGGTAGCTCTGCTGCGACGGTGCCGGCCCGATGCATACCGATTCATCGGCCATCGCCACGTGCTTGAGGTTGCGGTCGACGGTGGAGTGCACCGCGACCGTGCGGATGCCGAGCGCATGGCAGGCGCGCAGGATGCGCAGCGCGATCTCGCCGCGGTTGGCGATGACGACCTTGTCGAGCATGGTCCGCGCCTCAGCCGATCACGAACAGCGGCTGGTCGAACTCGACCGGCTGGCCGCTCTCGCCGAGCACGGCGAGCACGGTGCCGCCGACGTCGGCCTCGATCGGGTTGAACATCTTCATCGCCTCGATGATGCCCAGCGTCTCGCCGGCCTTGACCGCCTGGCCGACGGTGACGAAGGCCGGCTTGTCGGGTGCCGGCGACGAATAGAACGTGCCGACCATCGGCGAGCGCACGACGTGGCCGTCGGGCAGGGCCGGGCCGGTGGGCTCCGCGGCGGCGGGGCGCCCGCCGGTGGCGGCGTCGACCGGCGACTGCATCGGCATCGGCGGGCCGCGGTGGTAGTCCGCCGGTGCCGGCGCGGACATCGCCGCCGTGCCGCGCGGCACGCGTGCCAGGCGGACGGACTCTTCGCCTTCCTTGATCTCGATCTCGGCGAGGTTGGATTCCTCGAGCAGGTCGATCAGCTTCTTGATTTTTCTCAGGTCCATGCGGGCCTCGTCTGGTGGTGTCCGCGCTGGTGCGCAGGCGATGGGAATGGGGAGTTGCGGAAAGTCAGGGCGCGGTGCCGAGGCGCGGCAGGGCCGCATCCAGCGCCAGCGAATAACTGGTGGCGCCAAAGCCGCAGACCACGCCGACGGCCAGGTCGCTGAAAAAGCTCTGGCGACGGAACGGCTCGCGGGCGTGCGGGTTGGACAGGTGCACCTCGATGAACGGCACGGCGACCGCGGCCAGCGCGTCGCGCAGGGCCACCGAGGTGTGGGTGAATGCGGCCGGATTGAGCAGGATGAAGCCGGTGCCGTCGACCGAGGCGGCCTGCACGCGATCGACCAGCACGTGCTCGGCGTTGGACTGCAGGCTCTCGAACGCGTGCCCCGCGGACTCCACCCGGGCGCGCAGCGCGGCGTCGATCGACGCCAGCGTGTCGCGGCCGTAGATCTCCGGCTCGCGGCTGCCGAGCAGGTTGAGGTTGGGTCCATGGAGGACGAGGAGCTTGCCCATTCGCTGCTGCGCGGCCCGTGGCCAAAAACGGCGGCCAGTCTGCGCCAAGCGTCGGATCGTGTCCAGATCGCAGAAGTTGCGCCAAAAACCGCTGTTTTAAGCGCCCGTTTGAGTCGCTGCCCTCAGGGGGCCGCCCAGCCGCTGATTTCGCCGTGCGAGAACGGCCCGATCCGCTGCTTCAGCAGGCGCCCGTCAGCACCGATCAGTACCGTATACGGCAGTACGCCGCGCGGATTGCCGAGCTGCACGCCGGAGTCGCGCGGGCCGGGCGTATCGATCGCGATCGGGTAGCTGACCGGAATGCGCGCCAGGAAGTCTTCCACCGCGGCCTGGTCATCGAGCGCGATGCCGAGGACCTGCACGCCGTTGGCACCCTGTTCGACGGCGAAGCGCTCCAGTTCCGGCATCTCCTCGATGCACGGCCCGCACCAGCTGGCCCACAGGTTCACCAGCAACGGGCGGCCTGCGGAGTCGCCCGGGACGATGATCGGTGCGCCATCCAGGCCGGGCAGGGTGATCGTCGGGACCTGCTCTCCACGCGTCGCGACCTGCAGGCCGTCCGGCGCGGGCGGCGCGACGGCGGACATCGCGCCCTGCATCGCCCGCTGGCCCAGCTCGGTGCGCAGCAGCGGGCCGGGGCCGTTCACCGCCAGGCCGGCCACGATACCCAGCACCCCGGCGGCCAGCGCCGCCAGCACCACGGTCCGCGTGCGCATCAGCGCGCCGCCCGCTCGATGGCGGCCACCGCGGTCGCGCGGTCGAGCACCGCCGGCAGCACTTCGCCCGGACCGCCGTCGCGCGGGTACACGACGTACAGCGGCACCCCGACCGCGCGGTGCACGGCCAGGAACGCGCTGATCTCCGGATCCACGTTGGTCCAGTCGCCGACCATGTAGGTGGCGCCGGCGCGCTCCAGCGCGTCGCGGAACGCGTCGCTGGTCAGCGTGCCGCGCTCGTTGGCCTTGCAGGTCACGCACCAGTCGGCGGTCATGTTCACGAACACCACCCGGCCTTCGTCGCGCAGCGCCTGCAGCCGCGCGGCGGAGTAGGCGACGGTGGCCTCACCGGCCGGCTGCTGCACCCGCTCGGGCGGCGGCAGGCGCGCGACCATCCACACCGGGGCCAGCGCCACCAGCAGCAGCGCGAGCGCCGGCAGGCGCCGCCATCCGCCGCGCATGCGCGCACGCTCGAACCACCACAGGGCGAGCGCCATCAGCGCCACGCCGATCGCCACCAGCGCCATCGCGTCCACACCGCGCTGCTTGCCGAGCACCCACGCAAGCCAGATCGCGGTCAGGTACATCGGGAACGCAAGTACCTGCTTCAGCGTCTCCATCCAGGCGCCGGGCTTGGGCAGCCGGTCCGCCAGCCCCGGCACGAAGCCGACCAGCAGGAACGGCAGCGCGAGTCCCAGGCCCAGCGCCAGGAACACCGCCAGCGCCGCGGGCGTGGGCGCGGCGAACGCGAACGCCAGCGCACCGCCCATGAACGGCGCGATGCACGGGCTGGCCACCACGCAGGCCAGCACGCCGGTAAAGAAGTCCCCGAGCGGACCGCTGCGCGTGGCCAGTCCGCGGCCCAGGTTGGCACTGCCGCCGATGGTGAACACCCCCGACAGGCTCAGTCCCACGGCGGCCATCAGCAGGACCAGCGCAGCCACGAAGCCCGGCTGCTGCAGCTGGAACCCCCAGCCCAGCGCCTGGCCCGCGGCGCGCAGCGCGATCACCAGCAGGCCGATCACCGCAAACGCCGCCAGCACGCCGGCGGTGTACCAGAGCGCGTGGCGGCGCGCGGCGGCGCGGCCGGAGCCGGTCTGCGCCAGCCCGAGCACCTTGAGGGAGAGGATCGGCAGCACGCAGGGCATGACGTTGAGCAGCAGGCCGCCGGCAAGCGCCAGCAGCAGGGCGGCCAGCACGCCGGTGCCCGCCGCGGCCGGCGGCGTGCTGCGCGCGGCGTTGTCGCTGGTGGCGTCCGGGGTTGCCGCGGGCGCGCTGGCGTCGCCGCCCGGGGCCACGCCGCTGCCGGTGCCGGAGGTCGGCAAGCGCGCCGCGCCGCTGTCGCCACTGCCGGCTTCGACATCACCCCCGCCGCCGGCGGCGTTGTCGCGGACGCCCGCGTCGGCCCCAACCGCCGTGGCCGCGTCGCCGGGCGTCGTTGCTGGCGTCGCGGCGGGCGTGACCGTTCCGGCCGGAAGCGCCAGGCGCACGCTGCGCGTCATCGGCGGGTAGCAGATGCCGTCGTTCTGGCATCCCTGGAACGTGGCGGTCAACGTGGCCTGGCGGGCTTCGCCGTGCCTGCGCAGCAGTGGCAGCGGCACGTCGACCTGGTCGAAATAGACCACCACGTCGCCAAAATGTTCGTCGTGGTGCGACACGCCGCGCGGCCAGCGCGGCGCCGCGGCGGTGATGCCGTCGGCCTCGAGCCGGAAGCTGCTGCGGTCCCGGTACAGGTAGTAGCCGGGCGCCGGGGTGAAGCGCATCAGCACCGTGTTGCCGTCGCCGGCAATCGCTTCGAAGCCGAACGCCTGCGCTTCTGGCAGTGGCAGCGCGTCCGCCCTGCCGCCTGCGGACAGGGCTGGCGCGCCGGGCTGCGGTGCGCCGCCGCCGAGGGCGCGGCCGAGCGCGGCGAAGCCGGCGTCAGGGGCCGCACTCGAGGGCGCAGCCGGCAGGGCCACGGTCACGATGCGCGTCTGCGGTGGATAGCAGACGCCCAGGTCGGCGCAGCCCTGGTAGCGGACCTTCAGGCGCGTGCTGGCGGCAGCGCCGGCCTGCCCGGTGAGCACCGCCTCGACGCGGCCGCGATACGTCTCGACCTCGCCGAAGAATTCGTCGGTGTGCCGGCGCCCGGCGGGCAGCTGCAGGCCGCGGGCATCCACCGAAAAACCGGCGTCCACGGGCTCGGCGCCCATGCGGTGGCGATACAGGTAGTAGCCGTCGGCGATCGTCCAGGCGAGCTCGATGCGCCCCGCGTCGGTCGCCTGGGCGCGCAGCACGAAGGCTTCGTCGACCGGCAGCAGGTCGTCGACGTCGACGGCGGCAACGGCCAAGCATGGCAGGAAAAGCAGGGCGAGCGCCAGGCATGCGCGGCGCCAGCTGGCGGCAGACGTGATGGAGGGAGCGTTCAACGGGCGCCGGGTGCGGGGAGGGCAGCCTAGGGTAGCGGAGACATGGCCCGCAGGCAGGCGGCGCGTCGGGATGAGCGGCCCCTGGGACACACAGTTGCGTGCTCCCCGTGCATCGGGCAGGCCGGCGATTGCCGCCGGCATGCCATGCGAGGGCCGGCGACATCGGCCGGCCCTCGCAGGTGGAACCTTGCCTCAGCGGACAGCGCTGCGGATAGCCGGTGCCGATACCTTGGCCGGTGCAGCGACAACCTTCGACGGCGTGGCCGTCGTGGAAGGACGGTACGGCGGACGCAGCTTCGGGTTGCGCGGCGTGTCGCCACCGGGCGTGCCGAGTTCGCAGACCGTCGGCGTGGTGGAGGTGAACAACGCGTTGCTCGCCCACTCCGGATGGTCGATGAACGGGTTGCGGTTGCCCTGGTACGCGGCCACCACTTCGTTGCGCGCGCGCTCGGCGTCATCCGGCGGATCGCCGGCGTGCCAGTCGAGCAGGGTGGACAACATGCCCATGTAGGCCGGCGACGACGACGTGCCCACGATCAGGCTGCGGTTGTTGGTGAGCTCGAGGTCGGGCTCGGCCTGGCCGTTGGTCGGGTGCACGCCGCCTTCGTAGCGGATCGCCATGTACAGCACCGCACGTGCCATGTCGCCCTTGCGCGCGCCCCAGGCTTCGAACGAACCCTGGTTGCCGTTCGGTCCCTTGAACCAGTTCGAGTTGCCGGGATACGTGCCGCTGCCGCCGCCACGGCCGTTGTTGGCCTCGGTGACGCGCTCGGTGCAGCCGGACGCCTGCGTGCAGTTGTCGAAGGGCATGTTGCCGCGATTGGAGTTGTAGAGCTCGTCGCTCAGGTAAAGCATGTGCGCATCGGTGTACGGGGCGTTGGGGAAGCCCTTGTTGCCGGTGGTGCTGGGGAAGCCGAGCGAGTTCGGCCAGGTGTGTTCGCGGTTGTACTTGTTGCTGCCGCCGCTGCCGGCGCGGTCGGTGCCCTTGGTGTAGCTGCGGTTGCGGTACACGTCGAGGATCTTGCCGGCGTCGTTCGGGTCTTCGTCGGCGATCTCGAGGATCGTCCAGGTGCTGGTGCCGCTGCCGCTGTACGGATAGGCCACGTGGCCGTTGATGGTTTCGTGCAGCGAGCAGCGCAGCTGGCCGGGGCTGGAGGTGTTCACCAGGCCGTAGTAGCCCGCACCGCCGTTGCCGCCGCCGAGCGGGAGCTTCACCTTGAACGCCACGTCGGTGTCGGCTTCAAGCGCAGCGCCGTCGAGGTCGGCGATGTGCGTCGCGTCAACCAGCAGCGAGCACGCCTGGCCAGGCACCAGCGGCTTGGCCGGGGTGAGGGCGAAGGTGGTCGCCTGGGCGACATGGTCGAGGTCGAGGCGCTGGCGGCGCAGGCCGTCGCAGGCCAGCACGAACGCGCCGGGCTGGGCGACCACCGGCTCGCTGAAGGTCACGCTCAGGTCCGCGGCGTACGGGAAGTCGGTGCCGCCGTTGGCCGGGAACGTGGTGGTGACGCGCGGCGCGGCGTTGCCGGCCTCGCCGAAGGACTGGTTGTTGTTGCAGGTGCCGAAGGTCTGGGTGGCCGAGTCCGCCCAGCTGAAGCTGGCGTAGGTGTTGCCGGTGCCGCCCAGCTGCAGCGACGTGCCGACCGGCGCCATGTTGGACTCGAAGACACCGATGTCGGTGCTGGTCAAGCCCGCGGCCGGACCGTTGCTGGCGGTCATCGCGCCTTCGTAGCTCAGGAACTGGACCACGTTGCCCTGCGGGTCGATCAGGGCGATGCCGTCCGGCGAGCCGTTCTGCAGGCCGTCCAGCGGATAGTTGATGGTGGCCAGCCGCACCTGGCCGCCGCACGCGACCACGTTGCCCGCGGGCACCGCGGTGGTGGAATAGCTGGCGTTGTTGCTGCCGTTGTAGAGCACGACCTGGTAGCCGCTCAGGCTTTCGCCCGCGCTGGCGACGATCTCGATCGCCTCGCCCACGTCGGTGCCGGCGTTGTCGTAGTGGATCTCGTTGACGAAGACGTCAGCGTGAGCCGGAAGTGCTGCGAACGCGGCCAGCGCGATCGCGCAGCGGACCGATAGTGTGGAACGACGCATAGGTGACTCCCCTGTGAAAGCGGGCGAGCGTACCCCGCCCATATGACGGTTGCCATAGCAAGCGCACGCAGCTTTCCATTTGCCTGCACGCCGGCGTGACGCCGTCCACGTATCGTGATGACTCCCCCGCATTCACGCCGAATCGATGTTCTCTCCGATCCACAGCTCCAGGGCCCTTGCGGGCCTGGTCGTCGTTCTCCTGGGCCTTGCCGCCGGGCCCGTCGCCGCGCGCGAGGCGGCGGATATCGAGATCGCGCTCGGCGCGTCCAACACCACCGACCGCGAGTTCACGCCGGTCGCATCGGTGGCCTGGCTGCCGGAGCTCATGCAGATGCACAACGCCGTGCTGCGCGCAGATGCAGGCGTTGTCTACGTCGACGGACGCGGCGACGTGGTGGGCCGTGACCTGGGCGACAGCGTGGTGGTGGGCCATGTCGGCCTGCGCTACGAGCGCACCGACAACGGCCTGACGCTGGGCGCCGGCGTGGGCGGTCAGGCGGGCGAGACCGACGCCCTGTCGGGCGACGTGCAGTTCATCACCACCGGCGGCTGGCGCTGGGAGCGGTTCTCGCTGCTGGTGCGCCACATCTCCAATGCCAGCCTGAACTCGCCCAATGACGGCGAGACCATGCTCGTGGCCGGCTGGCGCTTCTAGCGCACCCGCCGGGCGCGTTCCGCCCGGCGCACATCCTTGTTCCGCCGGGGCCTTGATCCCGGCCCGCCCCGCCCCATCTTCCGTGCATCCCGGCATTGCCGGGTTTTCGTGGCCCGGGTTTTGGCACTCGGCATGGCCGACTGCTAGAATTCGCGCCCGATACCCCCGTTTCTTCAACCCAATCAATAACTTGTGAGGATTGCCATGAACCTGAAGCCGCTCTACGACCGCGTGGTCGTCAAGCCCATCGAAGCCGACGAAGTCTCCGCCGGCGGCATCCTGATCCCGGACAACGCCAAGGAAAAGCCCACCAAGGGCGAAGTGGTCGCGGTCGGCGAGGGCAAGGCGCTCGACAACGGCACCGTGCGCGCGCCGAAGGTCAAGGTCGGCGACAAGGTCATCTACGGCCAGTACTCCGGCTCCGCCTACAAGCTGGAAGGCGTCGAATACAAGATCGTGCGCGAAGACGACATCCTCGCCGTCCTCGGCTGAGCCCCGCGCCCCACTTCTTCCACCCCTGATCCCAATTCGAGGTAATTCCAATGTCCGCCAAGGAAATCCGTTTCGGTGAGGACGCGCGCGCAAAGATGGTGCGCGGCGTCAACATTCTCGCCAATGCCGTCAAGGCGACCCTCGGCCCGAAGGGCCGCAACGTCGTGCTCGAGAAGAGCTACGGCGCCCCCACGATCACCAAGGACGGCGTGTCCGTCGCGAAGGAGATCGAGCTCGCCGACAAGTTCGAGAACATGGGCGCGCAGATGGTGAAGGAAGTCGCGTCCAAGACCTCCGACAACGCCGGTGACGGCACCACCACCGCCACCGTGCTGGCGCAGGCGCTGATCCGCGAGGGTTCCAAGGCGGTCGCCGCCGGCATGAACCCGATGGACCTCAAGCGCGGCATCGACCAGGCCGTCAAGGCCGCCGTCGCCGAGCTGAAGGCCATGTCCAAGCCCACCGCCGACGACAAGGCGATCGCCCAGGTCGGCACGATCTCGGCCAACTCGGACGAGTCGATCGGCACGATCATCGCCGACGCGATGAAGAAGGTCGGCAAGGAAGGCGTGATCACCGTTGAAGAAGGCTCGGGCCTGGACAACGAACTCGACGTCGTCGAGGGCATGCAGTTCGACCGCGGCTACCTGTCGCCGTACTTCATCAACAACCAGCAGTCGATGTCGGCGGACCTGGATGACCCGTTCATCCTGCTGCACGACAAGAAGATCTCCAACGTCCGTGACCTGCTCCCGGTCCTGGAAGGCGTCGCCAAGTCGGGCAAGCCGCTGCTGATCGTCGCCGAGGAAGTCGAAGGCGAGGCCCTGGCCACGCTGGTCGTCAACACCATCCGCGGCATCGTCAAGGTCGTCGCCGTCAAGGCGCCGGGCTTCGGCGACCGTCGCAAGGCGATGCTGGAAGACATGGCCATCCTCACCGGCGGCACCGTGATCTCCGAAGAAGTCGGCCTGTCGCTCGAGAAGGCGACCATCAAGGACCTCGGCCGCGCGAAGAAGATCCAGGTCTCCAAGGAAAACACCACGATCATCGACGGCGCGGGCGAGAGCTCGGGCATCGAAGGCCGCATCAAGCAGATCAAGGCGCAGATCGAGGACACGTCCTCCGACTACGACAAGGAAAAGCTGCAGGAGCGCGTTGCCAAGCTCGCCGGCGGCGTGGCGGTGATCAAGGTCGGTGCCTCGACCGAGATCGAGATGAAGGAAAAGAAGGCCCGCGTCGAAGACGCCCTGCACGCCACGCGCGCTGCGGTGGAAGAAGGCGTGGTCCCGGGCGGCGGCGTTGCGCTGGTGCGCGCGCTGCAGGCCATCGGCCAGCTCAAGGGTGCCAACGAAGACCAGAACCACGGCATCGTGATCGCCCTGCGCGCCATGGAAGCCCCGCTGCGCGAGATCGTCACCAACTGCGGTGAAGAGCCGAGCGTGGTGCTGAACAAGGTCAAGGACGGCAGCGGCAACTACGGCTACAACGCCCAGACCGGCGAGTACGGCGACATGATCGCGTTCGGCATCCTGGACCCGACCAAGGTCACCCGTTCGGCACTGCAGAACGCGGCCTCGATCGCCGGCCTGATGATCACCACCGAAGCGATGGTGGCCGAGCTTCCGAAGAAGGACGAGCCGGCCATGCAGGGCGGCGGCGACATGGGCGGCATGGGCGGCATGGGCTTCTAAGCCAGTCTCCAGTTGTCACACCGCACCACGAAAAACCCCGCCGCGAGGCGGGGTTTTTCTTTGCCCGGGTCAGGGGAGCGCCAGGCAGTGCGCTTCGCTGGGGCGCGCCAGGCAACGCGCCAGGGGCTCCGCCGCAGCATGTGCCGCGAGGCCGGATTCCAGGGTGGCCAGGACTTCATGCTGCCCCTGCCGGTGGGCCAGCAACAGCGACAGCATCCACGGCCGCATCCAGTAGCGGTCGCCGGTCTCCGGAGGTCTCGTGCCGCGCATTTCCGCGGCAAGCTTCGCCGCCTCCGCCAGCTCGCCCCGCACCAGGTGCAGCTCCGCGTGTGCCTGGGTGTGCATCATCTGCGGCGGCTCACCGTCTGCCATTGGACACCCGGCAAGCGTCCGCGCCGCGCCGCCGAGGTCACCCAGCCGGAGCTGGACGCTCGCGCGTACTCCGCAGCTGCCGTATCCGGTCGCTGACGCCCGGTAATCGTGCTGGCCAAGGATCTGCCAACTGCGCTCCAGGTCGACAAGGGCGGCACCGTGGTCACCCAGCGCGGCTCGCACGTAGCCGCTGTAGCGGAAGCAGGCCTCGACGTGGAGGTCGCTGCGTTCGAGCGCCGTGTTGATCTCGTTGGCGATCGCGTAGTGCTCGAGTGCCTCGGCGTGACGTCCGCGCCACTGCAGGAAGGCGGCCAGCTGGCAATGCACGGATGATCTGGTCGAGTGCGGCCTGGTGTAGATGCGGTCGGCGATGGCGGCGGCTTCGAACGCGATCTGCTCGGCACGGGCATGGTCGCCTGCCCGGCTGAAGCTGGGCACCTGGTTGGCAAGTGCGCTGGCGTGCCAGCCGCTGTCGGTGCCGTCGAGCAATCGCGACAGCCGGATTTCCTCCTCCGCGAGCGCGACGATCCGCGCGGTGTCGTCCGGATCCGTTGCATTCATCGCAGTGCCCAGGCCGCCGAGCGCGGTGAGGTGCAGCTCGGTGTCCTGCAGTCCGTGCTGCAGCAGGGCCTCCAGCACCTCCTCGAACATCACCTTGGCGGCGTGGGGGTCGCTGCTGAACAGGCCCATGGCGAGCGTGGTCTTCGCCTCGAGGAGCGGCCGTGGATCATTTGCGCCCGCAAGTGCCAGCTCCGCGAACGCCACGCCCGCGCGCGCGTGCGCGAGCGCGGCATCGACTTCGCCGCGATCGCGCATCAGACGGCTGAGATCGCTCTCGACGCGGGCGCGTTCCGCGTGCGCGTCGGGGGCGTGGACCGCGAACAGGTCGCGGGCCTGCTCCAGGTCGGTGCGTGCTTCATCGACGTGGTCCAGCTCCAGTCGCGCCCTGCCCGTGAGCATCAGGATGTCCGCCGCGGCGAGCGGATCATCCGCAAGGACCTCAGAGCGCGCGCGTTGCGCGCCTTCGCCCAGAAGTTCCAGCGCATCCGGTACGCGGCCGTTGGCCGGCTCGGTCGACGCGAACACGCGCTGCAGGAAATCGCGGACGAGGATCGCGCGCTGCGCCTGCACCCGTGCGTTCGCCGCTTCGTTCCTTGCCACGCTGGCCTGCCACAGGGTGGCCCCGATGCCGCCCGCCAGACTGGCCGCCAGCAACACGCCAGCCGCCACCCCAAGCGCATTGCGCGCCACGAACTTCCGAACCCGGTAGCCAAGGCCCGGCGCCTGCGCCAGCACCGGCATGCCGTCCAGCCAGCGGCGCAGGTCGTCGGCGAAGGATTCGGCGGATGGATAGCGTGCGCCCGGCTGCTCGGCCAGCGCCTTGAGCAGGACGCGGTCGAGGTCGTTCTTCAGCGGCACGTAGTGGCGGTGGCAGGCGTCGCGGCTGTCGCGCACCAGCTGCGAGGGACGCGTGGTGGTGCCGGCGCCGGTGGCGGCCTGCGGCGTGCGCCCGGTGAGCAGGCGGTGCAGCAGGGCGCCCAGGCCGTAGACGTCGATCGCGGTGCTCGGCGGCGCGCCGTCCATCTGCTCCGGTGCGGCGTAGCCGGGTGTCATCGCCCGCCACATGGTCTGCGTGGCCTCGTCGGTGGAGTCGGTGAACTGGCCGATGCCGAAGTCGAGCAGGCGTACGTGGCCGCCGGCTTCGACCAGGACGTTGGATGGTTTCAGGTCGCGGTGGATCACCAGGTTGCGGTGGGCGTAGGCCACGGCGTCGCAGACCTGCAGGTAGAGCCGCACGGTCGCGCGCGCATCGGGCGAATGCGCTTCGCACCAGCGGTCGATGCGCTCGCCCTCGACCAGCGGCATCGCCAGCCAGCAGGTGCCGTCGGCGGCGCTGCCGGAGTCGGTGAGCGGGGTGATGTTGGGGTGGTTGAGGCGGGCGAGGATGGCGGCCTCGCGCTGGAAACGCTCACGCCCGGTGGCGCCCAGCGCGGCCAGCGTCAGGATCTTGATCGCCGCGTGCTGGCGCGCCATGCCGTCGTCGCGTGATGCGCGGTAGACCACGGCCATGCCGCCGCGGCCGAGCTCGGACTCCAGGGTCCAGCTGCCCAGCCTGCAGCCCGCCAGGTCGCCGCGCAGCGGGTCGAGCGAGGCGCGCGGGCGCACGTGTGCGTTGGTCAGCTGTTCCAGGCGATGGGCGACGGCCGGGTCGGGCCGTTGCGCGGCGAGCCAGGCCGCGCGTTCGCCTTCGGGCAGGTCCAGCCACTGGTCGAAGAGGGTGTCGGCGGCGCGCCAGTCGTCGAGGTCACGCGGGTCGATCGGCATGGTCGTCGTCGAGGAAGGCCTGCAGGAAGGCCCGCGCGCGCTCCCATTCGCGCTGCGCGGTGCGCTCGGAGATGCCGAGCAGGGTGGCGACTTCGGCGAATTCCAGGCCTCCGAAGTAGCGAAGCTCGACCACCTGGCGGCGTTGCGTGCTGATCGCGTCCAGCGCCTCCAGGCCTTCGTGCAGGGCGAGGATGGCGGTGTCGGCGACCGGAGCTGCCGGGAACTGATCGTCCAGCTCGACGTGGGCCAGGCCGCTGCCACGCTTCTGCGCGGATCCGCTGCGGGCGTTCTCCACCATGATCCAGCGCAGCGCCTGGGCCGCGGCGGCGAAGAAGTGCCGGCGATCGGCGAGGCGCAGGTTGTTGCTGCCGGTGACGCGCAGGAACAGCTCGTGGACCAGGACGGTGGGGCTGAGGGTGGCGTCGTGGCCGCGCAGCCGCGAGCGCGCCATGCGCCTGAGTTCGGGGTACAGCGCTTCGAACACCGCACCCAGGCGCTCGGGCTCGCCATTGCGCGCGTCGGCAAGCAGTTGAGTGATATCCGTTTCGACCACGCCGGCCTCCCCGCCTGGGCGCAAGCCCGCACCGTAGCAGCCACTCCGGGGGGTCGCCAGCCGTCATCCGGTCTTGCCGGCGGGATGCCACAATCGCGCCACCCGAATTTCGCTGGATTCCGATGGCCGGTGCTTCGCTGCTCCTCCTGCTCGACGACATCGCCGCCATCCTCGACGACGTCTCCATCCTCACCAAGGTGGCCGCCAAGAAGACGGCCGGCGTGCTCGGCGACGACCTGGCGCTGAACGCGCAGCAGGTGGCCGGGGTGCGCGCGCACCGCGAGCTGCCGGTGGTGTTCGCGGTGTTCAAGGGGTCGATGCTCAACAAGGCGATCCTGGTGCCGGCGGCGCTGGCGATCAGCCTGTGGCTGCCGTGGCTGGTCACCCCGCTGATGATGATCGGCGGCGCCTACCTCTGTTACGAGGGCGTGGAAAAGCTGGCCCACAAGTTCCTGCACAAGGAGGACGCGCCGCCGCCGCGCAACGATTCGCAGCGGCGCGCCGAGGCGGTGCTGGCGAAAGCGGCCGCCGCGCCGAACGAGGCGGACGTGCTCGCCAGCGAAAAGCAGAAGATCCGCGGTGCGATCCGCACCGACTTCATCCTCTCCGCCGAGATCATCGTGCTGTCGCTGGGCGTGGTGGCGGGTCAGCCGCTGCCGCAGCAGGTGACGGTGCTGGTGGTGATCGCGCTGGCCATGACCTTCGGTGTCTACGGCCTGGTCGCGGGCATCGTGAAGCTCGACGACGTCGGCCTGTGGCTGACCAAGAAGCCCGGGAAGGTCGCATGCATGGTCGGGCGCGGCCTGCTGTACGCCACGCCCTGGCTGATGAAGACGCTGTCGGTGCTCGGCACCGCGGCAATGTTCCTGGTCGGTGGCGGCATCCTGGTGCACTCGATTCCCGTGCTGCACCACGCGGTCGAGGCCCTCGGGCCGGACGGCTGGCTGGGTGCGATCGTCAGCGCGCTGTGCAATGCGCTGGTCGGCATCGCCGCCGGCGCGCTGGTGCTGGGCGCGGTGACGCTGTTCGGAAAGCTGCGCGGCAAGGCGCCGGAGCCGGCGCACTGAAGCTATAGTCGGCACCCGCACCACATCCCGCATCCGATGCCCGATCCGCACAACGCGCCGCGCCGCATCACTGTCGGCCTTGCCGCCGGTGGTACCGGAGGCCACCTCTTTCCGGCGGAGGCGCTGGCGCGCGAACTGCTGCGCCGTGGCCACGACGTCGTCATCTATACCGAGCGCCGTGGCGCGCAGTTCACGCGCGCGCTCGACGGCCTGCCGCACGTGGTGCTGCCGGCGCGCAGCCTGGCCGGCGGTGCAGGCGGCAAGCTGGCGGCGGCGGCAGTGATCGCGCGTGCCACGCTGGCCGCGCGCGCCGACATGAAGCGCCGCGGCGTGCGCCTGCTCGCGGGCTTCGGTGGCTATCCGAGTTTCGCGCCGGCGCTGGCCGCGCGCAGCCTGGGCCTGCCGTTGCTGCTGCACGAGCAGGGCACGCGGCTGAGCATGGCCAATCGCCAGCTGCTGCGCTTCGCCACGCGCGTGGCGACCTCGTTCCCGGGCATCGCCGGCATCGACGCCGGGCGCGTGGTGGAAACCGGCAATCCGGTGCGCGCGGAGATCCTTGCCGCCGCCGGCGCACCGTATCCGTCGCTGGATGCCGGGGCGCCGCTGCGCCTGCTGGTCGTTGGCGGTAGCCAGGGCGCCGCCGTGTTCGGGCGCGTGGTGCCGGCGGCCCTGCTGGCGCTGCCCGAAACGCTGCGCCGACGCCTCCAGGTAGCGCTGCAGTACCGCGGCGACGATGCGGCCACCGTGGCCGCAGATCTGCAGGCAGCCGGCATCGACGCCGAGGTGCGGCCGTTCTTCGACGACATGGCGGCGCGGCTGCGCGATGCGCACCTCGTGCTCACCCGCGCCGGCGCCACCACCATCGCCGACCTGCTGGTGGTCGGACGCCCGGCGATCTTCGTGCCGATCCCGCAGGGCGGTTCGCGCGAGGAGCAGCGCGGCAATGCCGATGCGCTGGAGCGGCTGGGGGCCGGATGGAGCATGCCGGAACCGGACATGTTCACGGCAGAGACCCTGTCCGCGCGCCTCATGCAGTTGTTCGCGGATGCCGCGACGCTGCCGCGCGCTGCCGCAGCGGCAGCGGCATTGGGCCGGCCCGATGCTGCCGCGCGCCTGGCGGATGTGGTCGAGGCGCTGCTGCGGTCGCCCGTCGACAGCGCGACCCGTCGCACGCAGGCGGGGGGCTGATCACGGTGGCCGCCGACACGCAGGAAGTGCTGATCGTCGGCGGCGGCCATAACGGCCTGGTCTGTGCCGCCTACCTCGCGGGTGCCGGCCTCAAGGTCCGCGTGCTCGAGCGCCGCGGCATCGTCGGCGGCGCCGCGGTCACCGAGGAGTTCCATCCCGGCTTCCGCAACTCGGTGGCCAGCTACACCGTCAGCCTGTTGAACCCGCGCGTGATCGCCGACCTGCGCCTGGCGGCGCACGGCCTGCGCGTGGTCGAGCGGCCGTACTCCAACTTCCTGCCGCTGCCCGATGGCCGCGCGTTCCGCCTCGGCGGCGAGCACGGCACGGCCGAAGTGGCGAAGTGGTCGGCGCGCGATGCGCAGCGGCTGCCTGGGTACTACGCCATGCTCGACCGCGTGGTGGTGGTGCTGCGCCAGCTGATGCTGGAAACACCACCCAACGTATCCGACGGCTTCGTGCTGGCCGACTGGCTGGCATCGCTGACCGTGGCGCGGCGCCTGAAATCGCTGGACATGCGCGGCCGCCGCGACCTGCTCGACCTGTTCACCAAGTCGGCGGGCGAGCTGCTCGATGCCTGGTTCGAATCGGAACCGCTGAAGGCGGCTCTGGGTTGGGACTCGGTGGTCGGCAACTTCGCCAGCCCGTACACGCCCGGCAGCGCCTACGTGCTGCTGCACCACGTGTTCGGCGAGGTGAACGGCAAGCAGGGTGCCTGGGGCCATGCGATCGGCGGCATGGGCGCGATCAGCGACGCGATCGCGGCCGAGTGCGCGGCGCGCGGCGTGGTGGTCGATACCGACGCCGAGGTCGCCGAGGTGCTGGTGGAGCAGGGCCGCGCGGTCGGCGTGGCGCTGGCCGATGGCCGCGAGCTCCGCGCGCGCGTGGTCGCCAGCAGCCTCAACCCCAAGCTGCTGTACACCCGGCTGATCGCGCGCGAACACCTCGACGACGACACCGCCGAGCGCATTGCCCGCTACCGCTGCGGGTCGGGCACGTTCCGGATGAACGTGGCGCTGTCGGAGCTGCCGGACTTCAGCGCCGCACCCGGCACCGCGCTGCAGCCGCATCACCAGAGCGGAATCCTGATTGGCCCCTCGCTGCGCTATTTCGAGCAGGCCTACTTCGACGCCCGCTCGAAGGAGCACAATGCCGGCTGGGCGCGCGAACCGATCGTCGAGCTGGTGATTTCCTCGACGCTCGATGCCAGCCTCGCGCCGCCGGGAGCGCACGTCGCCAGCCTGTTCTGCCAGCACGTGAACCCGGAGGTCGACGGGGGCTGGGACGCGCACCGCGACACCGTGGCGCGGCTGATGATCGACACCGTCGATGCGCAGGCGCCGAACTTCCGCGCCAGCGTGCTCGGCTACGAGGCGCTGACGCCGCTGGACCTCGAGCGCCGCTTCGGCCTGGTGGGCGGCGACATCTTCCACGGCAGCCTGGGGCTCGACCAGCTGTTCGCGGCACGGCCACTGCTCGGCCAGGGCAACTACCGTGGCGCGTTGGCGGGGCTGTACCTGTGCGGTTCCGGTACGCATCCGGGGGGCGGCGTGACCGGCTTGCCGGGGCGCAATGCCGCGCGCGAGATCGCCCGCGACCTGGGGCGTCGCATCCCCGGTTGAAGCTTCCCGGGCATTCAATTCATGAACTGCCCGGTTTCATTTTGCAGCGCAGCGTGCAAGTTGCATAACGCTTCCTTCACGATCGACCTGCACCCGACGTGGGGGAGGGAGCAAAGCCCGAAGCGGTTCGCCGCTTCGGGCTTTTTTATGTTTCCGCTCCTGCGCGCGGGCGCCAGGTACCAATGCCCTTGAGGGCTCATGTCCGCCGGCCACCACAGGGCGCTAGAGGGTCAGGCGTTTGTACCGCCCGCGCCGATGCCACAATCCCCGCGTGAACCCGGTCTCCGACATGCTTGCTGACGTGCGCCTTGGCGACCATGTCGACCGCCTGCTGGCGCGCCTTCCGGACGGGCTTGGCGAGCGCGGCGGCGATGCGCTGCGCCGCGTGGCGATCGCCAGCGACTTTGCGGCCGAGGTGTTCGCAAGGCAGCCCGAGGTGCTGGCGCGGCTGATCGACGCGCAGGATGCGCCCGCCCTGCCGCTGCCAGCCCTGGTCGCAGGCGCGCAGGCTGAATGGCCGGCGCTGCTGCGCCGGTATCGGACCGCGGAGTCTGCGCGGCTGGTGTGGCGCGACGTGCTCGGGCTGGATTCGGTGGGCGACACCCTGGCGGCGACCACCCGTCTGGCGGAGGACTGCCTGCAACTGGGGTTGGCGGCGCTGGAAGAGCAGTTCGAGCAGCGCCACGGACGGGTGCGCGACGCCGACGGCCGCGCGGTGCGGCTGGTGGTGTACGCGCTCGGCAAGCTCGGCGGGGGCGAACTCAACTTCAGCTCCGATGTCGATCTTGTCTACGCCTACGCGGCGGGCGGCGAGAGCGACGGCGCGCGCCCGCTGGCGGCCGAGGACTACTTCGCCCGCCTGGGCCAAGCGCTGGCGAGGCTGCTCGACGAGCCGACCGGCGACGGCTTCTGCCATCGCGTCGACCTGCGCCTGCGCCCGTTCGGCAACGCCGGGCGCATCGCGCTCAGCTTCGCGGCGATGGAGCTGTACTTCCAGCGCGAAGGCCGCGACTGGGAGCGCTATGCCTGGCAGAAGGCGCGGCCGGTGGCGGGCGACATCGCCGCCGGCGAGGCGTTCCTGGCCACGCTGCGGCCGTTCGTCTACCGGCGCTATCTCGATTACGGCGCGCTGGAAGGCCTGCGCGACATGAAGCAGGCGATCGCCGCCGAGGTCGCGCGCAAGGATCTGGCCGACGACATCAAGCGCGGGCCGGGCGGCATCCGCGAGATCGAATTCCTGGTGCAGGCGCTGCAGCTGATCCGCGGCGGCCACGAACCGGCGCTGCGCGGCCGCCGCCTGCTGCCGATGCTCGAGGCGCTGTGCGCGTCGCGGCAGGTCGCCCCGCAGGCGGCCGCCGACCTTGCCGACGCCTACCTGTTCCTGCGCCGGGTGGAGAACCGCCTGCAGATGCTGCGCGATGCGCAGACGCACGTCCTGCCCGATGACGGCTTCGACCGCCTGCGCGTCGCGCGCGGGCTTGGTCATGACGGCTGGCCGGCGCTTGCCGCGGAGCTCGAGGCGCATCGCGCGCGCGTCGCTGCGGAATTCGACGCACTGCTGGCGCAGCGTCGCGCGCAGCCTGGTGTCGACAGCGACATCGCGGGCTACTGGCGCGCGCTGCCCGATGCCGGCACGGCCGATGTGCTCGCCGCCGCCGGCTATGGCGATGCCGCCGAAGTCGACGCGGCGCTGCGCGATTTCGCACGTTCGCCGAGCGTGCGCGACCTGTCCGATGCCGCGCGCGCACGCCTCGACCGGGTCATGCCGCTGCTGCTGCAGGCCAGCGCGCCCGCCGACCGCCCGCTGCAGGCGGTGCGCCGCCTGTTGGCGCTGCTGCACAACATCCTGCGACGTCCCAGTTACCTGGCGCTGCTCGACGAGCAGCCGGTGGCGCTCGCACGCCTCAACGGCCTGGTGGCGCGCAGCGCATTCCTCGCCGAGCGCGTCGCTGCGCACCCGTTGCTGCTCGACGAGCTGCTGGACGCACGCGTGGAAGGCCCGTTGCCCGGGCGCGCGCAGCTCGACGCCGCCTGCCGCGTGGCGCTGCAGCGCGACGACATCGAGGCGGCGCTGTTCGCGCTCAACGAAACCCGCCAGGCGCTCAGCTTCCGCATCGCGCTGGCCACGCTCGATGACCGCCAGCCGGCGCCGGACAGCACCCGCCAGCTGTCCTGGCTCGCCGATGCGGTCGTGGCGGTGGTGATCGCGCTGGCGCGACGCGAGATGCAGGCTGCGCACGGCGACATCGCCGGCGCGCGGTTCGCGGCGATCGGCTACGGCAGCCTCGGCGGCGAGGAGCTCGGCATCGGCTCCGACCTCGACCTGGTGTTCCTGTACGAGGCGCCGGCCGATGCCCATTCCGACGGCGCACGCAGCGTGGACGCCGGGCGCTGGTTCGCGCGCCTGGCGCAGAAGGTCGTGGCGCTGCTCGGCACCAGTACCGGTGCGGGCCGCCTGTACGAGGTCGATGTGCGCCTGCGCCCGGATGGCGCCAGCGGCCTGCTGGTCTCGTCGCTGGCCAGCTACGGCGAGTACCAGCGCACCCGCGCCTGGACGTGGGAGCACCAGGCGCTGGTGCGCGCGCGCTGCGTGTCCGGCGATGTCGACCTGTGCGCGGCGTTCGAGCATGTGCGCACTGCGGCGCTGGCGCAGCCGCGCGATCCCGCGGTGCTGTTCACCGATGTCGCCGCGATGCGCGCGCGCATGCGCGGCGAGCTCGATCGCGGCAGCGCCGCCCGTTTCGACCTCAAGCAGGGCGGAGGCGGGCTGGTGGACCTGGAGTTCCTGCTGCAGGCGCTGGTGCTGCGCGAAGCTGCCGCGCGTCCGGCGCTGCTGGTGCCGCGCGCCACGCCGGAGCTGATCGCGGCGTGTCGTCGCGAGGGCCTGCTGGATGATGCGACCGCCGCGCAGCTGACCGATGCGCACGCCACGCTCGTGGCGATGGGGCTGGCATGCACGCTGGACCGCCGCGCGCGGCTGGTGGACGACAGCCCCGAGCTGCAGGCTGCGCGCGATGCGATCCGCGCCGCCACGCGTGCGGCCGGGCTCGCGTTCGGTTAGGCCGCCGCGTCGATGCTGATCCCGGCCAGCCGCTGCAGCGCTTCGGCGTACTTCTCGCGGGTGCGTGCGATGACGTCCGCCGGCAGCGATGGCCCGGGCGCGGTCTTGTCCCAGCCCTGCGCCTCCAGCCAGTCGCGCACGAACTGCTTGTCGTAGCTCGGCGGGCTGGTGCCGACTTCGTAGGCATCCGCCGGCCAGTAGCGCGACGAGTCGGGCGTGAGCATCTCGTCCATCACGTACAGGCGGCCGTCGGCGTCGGTGCCGAATTCGAACTTGGTGTCGGCGAGGATGATCCCGCGCCCGGCGGCATGCTCCGCGGCGAAGGCGTACAGCCGCAGCGTGGCGTCGCGCACCTGCTCGGCAAGCTCGGCGCCCACCTTGTGCACCATCGTGTCGAAGTCGATGTTCTCGTCGTGGTCGCCGGCGGCGGCCTTGGTGGACGGGGTGAAGATCGGCTGTGGCAGGCGTTCGGCCTGGCGCAGGCCATCGGGCAGGGTGATGCCGCTGATGCGGCCGGTGCGGCGGTAGTCGTTCCAGCCGCTGCCGATCAGGTAGCCGCGGGCGATGGCCTCCACCGGCACCGGTTTCAGGCGCCGCGTCACCACCGAGCGCTGCAGGTAGGGCGCGGGATCCACGCCGGCCGGCAGCACGCTGGCCACGTCGATGCCGGTGAGGTGGTTGCGCATCAGGTGTTCGGTCTTGTCGAACCAGAAGTTCGACACCTGGCAGAGCATCTCGCCCTTGCCGGGGATCGGGTCGGGCAGGACCACGTCGAATGCGCTCAGCCGGTCGCTGGCCACGATCAGCAGCAGCGGGCCGAACGCCTCGGGGCCGGAGCCGGGAGGCAGCTCGTAGACATCGCGGACCTTGCCGCGGTGGAGCAGGTTGAGGCCGGGGAGGCGGGCTTCGAGCAGGGTCGTTGCCATCGTGTCGGGTCGCAGCCGTCGGGCGGGCATTGTAGCGATGACGGCGTCGCGGTGCCGGGGGACGGTAGAATCACGCGCATGACACGCTGGTACGGAAAACTCCTGGGCTTCATCGCCGGCTGGCTGCTGCTGCGCCACCCGGCCGGCGGGCTGATCGGCCTGCTGATCGGCCACGCCTTCGACAGCGACTGGTTCCGGCGCCCGACCGACAACGCCTATGGCGTGCTGGGCCTGGGGCCGGACGCCAGCGACGCCGACGTCGACCGCGCCTACCGGCGGCTGATCGCGCAGTACCACCCCGACCGCCTCGGCGGCGCCGCCGAGGAGCTGCGCGAGCAGGCCGAGCGCCGCGCACGCGAGATCAACGGCGCCTACGACCGCATCCGCGCGCTGCGCAAATCGCGCTGACCGCGGGACGGCCGCCGCACCGCATCCTTCCCCCTGTCCGGATACGCCATGCAACCGACCGTCATCGCCCCATCGATCCTTTCGGCGGACTTCGCCCGCCTCGGCGAGGAGGTCGACAACGTGCTCGCCGCCGGCGCGGACTGGGTGCACTTCGACGTGATGGACAACCATTACGTGCCCAACCTCACCATCGGCCCGCTGGTGTGTTCGGCGCTGCGCAAGCATGGCGTCACCGCGCCGATCGACGTGCACCTGATGGTGTCGCCGGTGGACCGCATCGTCGGCGACTTCGCCGAGGCAGGCGCCACGCTGATCAGCTTCCACCCGGAGGCGAGCTCGCACGTGCACCGCACCGTCCAGCTGATCCGCGCCGCCGGCTGCAAGCCGGGCCTGGTGCTGAACCCGGCCACGCCGATCGAAGTGCTCGACTACGTGCTGGACGAGCTCGACCTGGTGCTGCTGATGTCGGTCAATCCGGGGTTTGGCGGCCAGGCCTTCATTCCGTCCGCGCTCGACAAGCTGCGCGCGGTGCGCAAGCGCATCGATGCCAGCGGCCGTGACATCCGCCTCGAGATCGACGGTGGCGTGAAGCCGGACAACATCGGCGCCATCGCCGCCGCCGGTGCCGACACCTTCGTCGCCGGCTCGGCGATCTTCAGCCAGCCCGACTACGCCGAGGTCATCGCGCGCATGCGCGCGCACGCCGCCGCGGGGACCTGATGGTCGCGCCGTGCTGGAGGCTGGTGCTCAACGGCAAGTCGGCCGGCGACGACGCGCTGCGCGATGCGGTGACCGCGATCCGCGACCGCGGCGTTGCGCTCGACGTGCGGGTGACGTGGGAGGCAGGTGATGCGGAGCGCCATGTGTCCGAAGCCATCAGCGACGGCGTGGCGACGATCATCGCGGCCGGTGGCGACGGCACGCTGAGCGAAGTCGCGGCGGCGCTTGCGAACCGCGCCGACGCCGCCGACGCCCTGCCGTCGGTCGCCCTGGTGCCGATGGGCACCGCCAACGACTTCGCGAGCGCGGCCGGCATTCCGGACACGCCGTTCGACGCGATGGCGCTGGTGCTGGAGCAGCCACCTGCGGTCGTCGACCTGTTGCGCATCAGCGCGGACGGCGAGGTGCACTGGGCGGCGAACATGGCCAGCGGCGGATTCGGCACCGACGTCACCGTGGAGACCAGCGAGGGCATGAAGAAGCTGCTCGGTGGCCTGGCGTACGTGGTCACGGGCATGGCCAGGCTGGGCCGGATCGAGCCGGTCACCGCGCGCTTCAACGGCCCGGATTTCGAATGGCACGGTGACTTCATCGCGCTCGGCATCGGCAATGGTCCGCAGGCCGGTGGCGGGCAGGCGCTGTGCCCCGACGCGCTGGTCGACGATGGCCTGCTCGAACTTACGATCGTGCCCACGCTCGAAGGCGAAGTGGGCGCGACGATGGCCACGCTGCTGGCCGACGGCAAGCATGCCGCGCTCGATCGCGTCGCGGTGCGCACGCGCCTGCCTTGGGTGGACGTGGCATCTGACGCGCCGCTCACGCTCAACCTGGATGGCGAGCCCGTCACGGCCACGCACTTCCGCATCGAATGCGTCGCCGGGCGCCTGCGCATGCACCTGCCGGCCGGCTGCGCCCTGCTCTCCGCGAACGGTACGGGCACGCCATGACCCCCGAAGAATTCCAGCGCCACGCCGACGCCGGCCACACCCGCATCCCGGTGCTGCGCGAGGTGCTGTCGGACCTGGACACGCCGCTGTCGGTGTACCTGAAGCTGGCCGATGGCCCCAACACCTATCTGTTCGAGTCGGTGGAAGGCGGCGAGCGCTTTGGCCGCTACTCGATCATCGGCCTGCCGGCGACGCGCGTGTACGCGTTCCATGGCCACGTGCTCAGCGTGCGCGAGCACGGCGAGGTGGTGGAGACGCGTGAGGTCGCCGATCCCTTCGCCGAGGTCGAACGCCTGCGCGCCGCGCACTCTGTGCCGCGCATCGCCGGGCTACCGGGGTTCACCGGTGGCCTGGTGGGCTGGTTCGGCTTCGAGTGCATCGGCTATGTCGAGCAGCGCCTCGATGGTGCCGACAAACCGGACGAGCTCGGCACGCCCGACATCCTGCTGATGGAGTCGGACGACCTCGCGGTGTTCGACAACCTCAAGGGCCGCCTGTACCTGGTGGTGCACGCCGACCCGCGCGAGCCGCAGGCGCTGGCACGCGCCAACCGTCGGCTCGATGCGCTGGTGCATCGCCTGCGCAGCGGCGGCGCGGCGTACCCCGAGATGCTGCAGCCGGCGGCGCTCGACGAAGCGGACTTCGTCTCCGGGTTCACCCGCGACGGCTTCATCGATGCGGTGAAGCGCTGCCAGGAGTACATCGCCGCCGGCGACGTGTTCCAGGTGGTGCTGTCGCAGCGGCTGTCGGTGCCTTTCCACGCGCGCCCGGTGGATGTCTACCGCGCGCTGCGTGCGTTGAACCCGTCGCCGTACATGTACTTCCTAGACGTTGGTGGCACCCAGGTGGTGGGCAGCTCGCCGGAGATCCTCGTGCGCCAGCAGGGCGACCTGGTCACCGTGCGCCCGATCGCCGGCACCCGCCCGCGCGGAGCCACGGCCGAGGAAGACGCCGCGCTCGAGGCCGAGCTCCTGGCGGACCCCAAGGAGCGCGCCGAGCACCTGATGCTGATCGACCTCGGCCGCAACGATGTCGGCCAGGTCGCGCGCCCGGGCACGGTGGAGATGGGCGAGCGTTTCGTGATCGAGCGCTACAGCCATGTCATGCACATCGTCAGCGAGGTCACCGGGCGCCTGCGCGAAGGGCTGTCGTATACCGACGTGCTGCGCGCCACGTTCCCGGCCGGCACGGTCAGCGGCGCGCCCAAGATCCGCGCGCTGGAGATCATCCGCGAGCTCGAGCCGGTCAAGCGCAACGTGTACGCGGGCAGCATCGGCTACATCGGCTGGCACGGTGATGCCGACACCGCGATCGCCATCCGCACCGCGGTGATCCAGGGGGGCCGCCTGCACGTGCAGGCCGGCGCCGGCATCGTCTACGACTCCGACCCGGTGAAGGAGTGGGAGGAGACGATGAACAAGGGGCGCGCGCTGTTCCGCGCGGTGGCGCAGGCGGCGGGCGGGCTGTAGCCGGCGCGAACGCGCGGTTTGGGTGAAAATGATCGATCCGCCGGCACGGATGCAGCCATGCTGCTGATGATCGACAACTACGACAGCTTCACCTTCAACCTCGTGCAGTACCTGCAGGTGCTCGGCGCCGAGGTGCGCGTGGAGCGCAACGATGCGCTCACCGTGGATGACATCGCACGCATGGCGCCGGAGCACATCGTGCTGTCGCCGGGGCCGTGCACGCCGAACGAAGCCGGCATCTGCCTGGCGGTGATCGAGCAGCTCGGCCCGCGCATCCCGATCCTCGGCGTGTGCCTGGGCCACCAGGCCATCGGCCAGGCGTATGGCGGGCGCGTGGTGCGCGCCAAGCGGATCATGCACGGCAAGACTTCGCCGATCCGCCACACCGGAGCCGGCGTTTTCAGCGGCCTGCCGGATGGCTACGAGGCCACCCGCTATCATTCACTGGTGGTCGAGCAGGGCAGTCTCCCGGACTGCCTGGAAGTCACCGCCTGGACCGACGACGCCGACGGCGGCCGCGAGGAAATCATGGGCCTGCGCCACCGCGAGCATCCGGTGCAGGGCGTGCAGTTCCATCCGGAGTCCATCCTCAGCCAGCACGGCCATGCGCTGTTGCGCAACTTCCTCGAACAGGTTTGAAGCACGCGATGTCCATCACCCCCCACGAAGCCCTGCAGCGCACCATCGAACACCGCGAGATCTTCGAGGACGAGATGGTCGACCTCATGCGCCAGGTGATGCGTGGCGAAGTGTCGCCGCTGATGACCGCGGCGATCATCGTCGGCCTGCGGGTGAAGAAGGAAACGGTGGGCGAGATCACCGGCGCGGCGCGCGCGATGCGCGGGCTGGCGCTGCAGGTGGACGTGGCCGACCGCCGCCACCTGGTCGACATCGTCGGCACAGGCGGCGACGGCGCCAACACCTTCAACATCTCCACCGCGTCGAGCTTCGTGATCGCGGCGGCCGGCGGCAAGGTCGCCAAGCACGGCGGGCGCAGCGTGTCGTCCACCTCGGGCAGCGCCGATGCGTTCGAGGCGCTGGGCGCCACCATCGAGCTGCCGCCGGCGGGCGTGGCGGAGTCGATCGCGCGCACCGGCATCGGCTTCATGTATGCGCCGGCCTACCACCCTGCAATGAAAGTGGTGGCGCCGGTGCGCCGCGAGATGGGCGTGCGCACGCTGTTCAACATCCTCGGGCCGCTGACCAATCCGGCCGGCGCCCCCAACATCCTGATGGGCGTGTTCCATCCGGATCTTGTCGGCATCCAGGTGCGCGTGCTGCAGGAGCTCGGCGCCGAACGGGCGCTGGTGGTCTGGGGCCGCGACGGCATGGACGAGATCTCGCTCGGTGCGGGCACCCTGGTCGGCGAGCTGCGCGATGGACAGGTGCGCGAGTACGAGATCCATCCCGAGGACTTCGGCATCGCCATGGCCGCCAGCCGCAACCTGCGGGTCGATGGCGCGGCGGCGTCGCGTGACATGGTGCTGGACGCGATCGGCAACGCCGACGGGCTGCCCGGCCACATCGTGGCGCTGAACGCCGGCGCGGCGCTGTATGTCGCCGGCGTGGCCGCATCGATCGCCGAGGGCGTGGTGCTGGCGCGCGCCACCATCGCTTCGGGCGCGGCGCTGGCCAAGCTGCGTGAATTCGTTGCGGCGACTGCCGCCATCGCGGCCGCCGCGGCCTGAGGTCGGCGCGCGCGGGGCCTGCCTGGCCGGACGCGTGCTATTTTCCAGCCTCCGTGGCATCCGCGTGATGCCATCCATTGAATTTCGCCGTTGCGCTGGGAGCGCGCGGCCGGGAGTGTTTGCTGCATGTGTCCGAGCAAGGTCGCCGACGGCGAAGAGCGTGGCTGGATCGTTCCCATCGGCGGGGCCGAGGACAAGGAAACCGGGCGCAGGATCCTCAAGCGCTTCGTGGAGCTGTGCGGCGGCCGCGATGCCGACATCGCCATCATCCCCACCGCAAGCCGCCTGGCCGAAACCGGACCGCGCTACGAGGATCTGTTCAACAGGCTCGAGGCCGGGCGCGCGCGTTCGGTGCCGTTCGCGTCCCGCGAGGACGGTGGCCGCGATGCCTACCTGCGCCAGCTGGAGGAGGCCACCGGGGTGTTCATCACCGGCGGCAACCAGCTCCGCCTGTCGACCATCCTCGGCGGCACCGCGGCCGCACGCATGATCCGCGAACGCAACGCCAGCGGCGTGCATGTCGGCGGCACCAGCGCCGGCGCCAGCATCCTCAGCGAGCACATGATCGCGTTCGGCAAGGAAGGTTCGTCGCCGCGCGCCAGCAGCGTGCGGCTCGCGCCCGGGCTGGGGCTGACCAACCGCTTCATCATCGACCAGCATTTCCGCGAACGCGACCGGCTTGGCCGGCTGGTGGCGGCGCAGGCCTACAACCCGTTCGCGATCGGCATCGGCCTGGACGAGGACACCGCCGCCTTCATCGCCCCCGACAATACGCTCGAGGTCGAGGGCAGCGGCTCGATCACCGTCGTCGATGCCAGCGGCCTGCAGTTCTCGTCGATGGCCGAAGCGGGCCAGGACGATCCGGTGTGCCTGCTCGGGCTCACCGTCCACATCCTGGTGGCGGGCGCCACCTACAACCTGCATACGCGCCGCGCGTCGCCCGGTACATTGGCCGACACACACGATTGATCCAAACGCCACCATGAAGGGAATGACATGCGCGTCCTGAACCGTTCCGTCTACGTCGGTCCATCGCTTTACGCGCACTTCCCGGTGATCCGCCTCGAGCTCGACCTGGGCCTGCTGGAGCAGTGGCCCACCGCGCGCCTGGGCGCCGGTTTCATCGATGGACTGGTTGCCGCGCTCCCGGGCCTGGCCGAGCACGGCTGCTCGTACCGCGAGCCCGGAGGCTTCCTCCGCCGGCTGCGCGAAGGCCAGGGCACCTGGCTCGGCCACGTGCTGGAGCACGTCGCGATCGAACTGCAGAACGTCGCCGGCGAAGACGTCACGTTCGGCAAGACCCGCGGCATCGACGACGACCGTCCCGGCGTGTACGCGGTGATCTACGAGTACGCGCAGCGCGAGGAAGGCATCGCCGCCGGCGAGCTCGCGCTGAAGCTGCTGGAATCGCTGTTGCCCGCGGAGCTGCGCACGCCCGGCAGCGTGCCCGATGGCTGGGAATGGGACGAGGCGCTGACCGCGTTCATCCGCTACGCGCAGCGACGCCAGCTGGGCCCGTCGACGGCATCGCTGGTGCGCGCCGCCGAGGAGCGCGACATCCCGTGGATGCGCCTCAACGAGCAGTCGCTGGTGCAGTTCGGCCACGGCAAGTACCAGCAGCGCATCCAGGCCACGGTCACCGGGCGCACCTCGCACATCGCCGTTGAGCTCGCCAGCGACAAGGAAGAAACCAACAAGATCCTTGGCGCACTCGGCCTGCCGGTGCCGCGGCAGGTCATGGCCAGCAGCCAGACCGATGCCATCAAGGCGGCGAACCGGCTGGGCGGCTCCGTGGTGCTGAAGCCGTGGAACGGCAACCACGGTCGCGGCATCACCATCGACGTAAGTGGCGACGACGCCATCCGCGAGGCGTTCAACGCCGCGCGCGAGCATGCGCGCTCGGTGATCGTGGAGACCTTCCAGCCCGGCGACGACCACCGCCTGCTGGTGGTCGATGGCGAGCTCGTCGCCGCCACCCGGCGCACGCCCGGGCACGTGGTGGGTGACGGCCGCAGCACCATCGCCGAGCTGGTGGAGGTGGTGAACCAGGACCCGCGCCGCGGCGTGGGCCACGAGAAGGTGCTGACGCGGCTGGAACTCGACGATGCCGCGGTGCTGATGATGGAGCGCGTGGGCATGGCCGCCGATTCGGTGCCGGCCGAAGGCGAGGTGGTGTACCTGCGCGCCACCGCCAACCTGTCCACCGGCGGCACCGCCACCGACGTCACCGACACCATCCACCCCGACAACCGCGACATGGCCGAGCGCGCGGTGCGCGCGATCGGGCTGGACGTCGGCGGCGTGGATTTCATCACCCCCAACATCGCCGAGAGCTATCGCACCATCGGCGGGGCGATCTGCGAGGTCAACGCCGCGCCCGGTTTCCGCATGCACGTGGCACCCAGCGAGGGCACGCCGCGCGATCCCGCCGGGCGCGTGATCGACATGCTGTTCCCCGCCGGCGCATCGACGCGCGTGCCGATCGCGGCCATCACCGGCACCAACGGCAAGACCACCACCGCGCGCATGCTCGCGCACATCACCAAGATGGCCGGCTACACGCCCGGGCTCACCACCACCGACGGCGTCTACATCGACGGCCAGCGCACGGTGGAAGGCGACATGACCGGGCCGACTTCGGCACGCATGGTGCTGCGCGACCCGCAGATCGACATGGCGGTGCTTGAAACCGCGCGCGGCGGCCTGCTGCGCGCCGGCATGGGCGTGCGCCACGTGGACGTGGGCGCGGTGCTCAACGTCGCCGCCGACCATCTCGGCCTGAAGGGCATCGACACGCTGGAGCAGCTCGCCGAGGTCAAGCGCGTGGTGGTGGAGGTGGCGCGCGAGTGCGCGGTGCTCAACGCCGACGACCCGCAGGTGCTGCGCATGTCCGCGTACACCGATGCGCGCAGCATCTGCTACGTGACCATGAACCCTTCGCACGCGCTGGTGCGCGAACACATCCGCGCCGGCGGCGGCGCCTGCGCGCTGGAGGCGGGCGTCAACGGCCAGATGATCACGCTGTACGACAAGGGCGCGCACCTGCCGTTGATGTGGACGCACCTGATCCCGGCGACGCTCGAGGGACGCGCGCTGCACAACGTGCAGAACGCGATGTTCGCCGCCGCCATGGCCCATGCGCTGGGCATCAGGCTCGATGCCATCCGCCAGGGCCTGCGCACCTTCGATTCCACGTTCTTCCAGGCCCCCGGCCGCATGAACGTGTTCGAGGGGCACCCGTTCAAGGTGGTGATGGACTACGCGCACAACGCGCACGCGGTGGCGATGATGGCCGAGCTGGCGCAGCGGCTGGATGTCGCCGGGCGCCGGATCGTGGTCGTCGCCGGGCCGGGCGACCGCCGCGACGAGGACCTGGTGGCGATCGCCGGCAGCGTCGCCGGGAAGTTCGACCACTACATCGTGCGCCGCGACGACAGCCTGCGCGGCCGCGACGGCGACGAGGTGCCGCGCATCATCTCCGACGCGCTGCGCGCCGCCGGCGTGGGCGACGATGCGATCAGCGTGATCGCCGACGAGCAGGCCGCGGTGGACGCCGCGATGCGCATGGGCCGCGCCGGCGACCTGGTGCTGGTGCTGGCCGACGCGCTCACCCGCACCTGGAAGCAGATCACCAAGTTCCGCGCCGATGGCGAGGCGCCGCCCGCACCGGTGCGCGCGGAGCCGCCGACGCTCTCGGAGTCCGAGCACGACGCGGCCACGGTGGCGGCGATGGACGGCGTGGTGCGCGACGAGCGCGGCCTGGTGTTCGAGCGCGAAGAGAACGACTGAGATGACCGGCGGGTACTGACGTGGCGGACGCATTCGAGGACTCGCGCCGGCTCACCGGCGGCAACGTCTATTTCGCAGGTCCCGGCGCCGCGCTGGAAGCGGCGGCCGGTGCCGCGGCGGACGCCGCGACGCTCGCGCGCTGGGCCGGCAACATCGCCGCGGCGCGCGCGGCGCTCGGCTGGCCTGTCGGCGCGGTGCTGGTGCGCCCGCATGCCAGCGGCGCCTCGCTGGCGTTCGAGGCTCCGTTCGACCAGCTGTATGCCGCCACCGAGGTCAACGAGTGGGCGTGGACGGCCGCCGTGGCGTCCACCAGCGGCGACCCCGGTGCCGCGTACCTGGCGCCGGGGCATGCGGCCTGTCGCGATGCCGACAGCGCGCTGCACACGCTGCGCGCGGTCGCCGCGGCCGAAGCCAACCCGGCGCTGGTCGCGCTGCGCGCCGCCGCCCATGCGCGCGGCCTGCCGTTCCTGTTCGACGACGACGAGGCCACCGTCGGTGCCGGCCGTGGCGCAGCCACCTGGCCGGTGCATGCGCTGCCGGCGGCCGACGCGATCGACTGGGCGGCGCTGCACGACATTCCGTCGGCGCTGGTCACCGGCTCCAACGGCAAGACCACGACCGTGCGCCTGGTCGCGGCGATGACGCGTGCGCACGGCTGGCCCACCGCGCACAGCTGCACCGATGGCGTGTTCTTCGACGGCGTCGAACTCGAATCCGGCGACTACTCCGGCCCGACCGGCGCGCGCACCGCGCTGCGCCAGCCCCACGCCGAGGCCGCGGTGCTCGAAACCGCCCGTGGCGGCCTGCTGCGCCGCGGCCTGGCGGTGGAGCGCGTACGGGCGGCCGTGGTCACCAATGTCAGCGAGGACCACTTCGGCGAATACGGCGTGCACGGGCTGGCCGACCTAGCGCGGGTCAAGCTCACGGTGGCACGCGCGGTGGCCGATGACGGCCTGCTGGTGCTCAACGCCGATGACGCACTGCTGCGCGAACTTGGCGCTGACAGCGACCGCTCGCTGGGCTGGTTCGCGCTGGATGCGGAAGCGCCATGGCTGGTGGCGCATCGCGCCCGCGGCGGGGCGACCTGCGGCGTGCGCGCCGGTCGCCTGCAGCTGCACTGGCAGGGCAAGGACCACGACCTCGGCGTGGTGGCGGACATGCCGCTCGCGCTGGGCGGCCGCGCCACCTACAACGTCGCCAACATCGCCGCCGCGAGCCTCGCGGCGTCCGCCATGGGCGTGCCGCCGGCGACGATTGCCGGCGCGCTCGCACGCTTCGGCGCGGGCACTGGCGACAATCCCGGGCGCCTGCAGCACTGGCGCTTCGACACGCTCGACGTGTTCGTGGACTACGCGCACAACCCCGACGGCCTGCACGGTTTCCTGCGCGCGATCGGCGCCGGGGAACGTGGCGGTCGCCTGGCGTTGATCCTCGGCCACGCCGGCAACCGCGAAGACGCCGACCTGCGCGCGGTGGCCGCGACCGCGGCGGCCTACCGCCCAGAGCTGGTGGTGCTGAAGGACATCGGCGGCTACGAGCGCGGCCGCGCCGCGGGCGAGGTGGCCGGTATCATGCGTGCCACGCTGCTTGCTTCGGGCGTCGGCGCGGACGCGATCGAGACCCGTCTCGACGAGGTCGAGGCCGCGCGCCGACCGCTCGAATGGGCGCGTGCCGGCGACCTGCTCGCACTGCCGGTCCATGAACTTTCCGCGCGTGCCAGCGTGGTCCGCCTGCTCGACGCGCTGCACGCGCAGGGCTGGCGGCCCGGCCAGCCGCTGCCCCCGATACAGGACGACATGCCATGACCCAACCCCGCCACGACGTGCTGCGCCGCATCCTCGCGCGCAAGGTGGAGGAAGTCGCCGAGCGCAGCGCGCGCGTGCCGCGCGAGGCGCTTGCCGCGCGCCTGGCCGATGCGCCGCCGGTGCGCGGCTTCGCCGCGGCCATCGAGCGCGTCGCCGCGTCCGGTCGCCCGGCGGTGATCGCCGAGGTCAAGAAGGCCAGCCCGTCGAAGGGCGTGATCCGGGCGGACTTCGATCCCGCCGCGATCGCGCGCAGCTACGAAGCCGGCGGTGCCGCCTGCCTGTCGGTGCTCACCGACATCGACTTCTTCCAGGGCGCCGATGCCTACCTGCAGCTGGCGCGCGACGCCTGCGGCCTGCCGGTGCTGCGCAAGGACTTCATCGTCGATGCCTACCAGGTCGACGAGGCGCGCGTGCTCGGTGCCGACTGCGTGCTGCTGATCGTCGCCGCGCTCGACGATGCGCGCCTCGCCGCGCTCAGCGCGCAGGCGCTCGCGCTGGGCATGGACGTGCTGGCCGAGGTGCACGACGCGGACGAATTCGCACGCGCGCTGCGGCTGCCGGCGGTCGAGGGCCGCGCGCCGCTGCTGGGCGTCAACAACCGCGACCTGCGCAGCTTCGAGGTGTCGCTGGAGACCAGCGAAGCGCTGGCTGCCAGCGTGCCCGCCGGGCGGCGGCTGGTGTCCGAGAGCGGAATCATGACCACGGCGGATGTCGCGCGGCTGCGCGCGGCGGGCATCGAGGCGTTCCTGGTCGGCGAAGCCTTCATGCGTGCCGACGACCCGGGCGAGGCGCTGCGCGCGCTGTTCGCGGCATGAGCAGTGGTCCCCACCCCGGCGCGGCTCGTGGCGTGCCGCGCGCGGACGCGCCGCTGGTGGTGTTCGATTTCGACCACACGCTGTACGACGGGGACTCCGGAAGCCACCTGTTCGCCTGGCTGATCCGCCGCAGTGCGTGGCGCACCGCGCTGGCATTGCTGCTGGCGCCGGTGTTCGCGCCGATGGTGGCGTTCCTGCCGACGCGGCGCATCGGCATCTCGGCGTTCGTCTGGGCCGGTACGGTCGGCTTCCACCGGCGCCGCGACCTCGACGCGCTGATCGACACCTATGTCGCCGGCCACGTCGACACCATCCGCGCCAGGCTGCTGCCGACGGCGCTGGCGGTGTTCCAGGCGCATCGCGAGCGCGGTGACCGCGTCGTGGTGGCGACCGGCGCACCCCCGGAACTGGCGCGCGCGATCCTCGCGTTCGTCGCCCAGGAGGACGTGCCGGTCGTGGGCACGCTCGCGGGTCCGCGCTTGGGCGCGGTGGTCGCGGTGCGCCACTGCCACAACGAGGAGAAGATGCGCATGCTGCGCGAGCGCGGCTGGGGCGGCATCGATATCGCGTACTCCGACTCCAGCGCGGACCTGCCGCTGCTGCGCGCGGCGCGCGCGCCGGTGGTGGTCAATCCCAAGCCCGGCGCGGTGGCGCTGTTCCGCCGCGAACTTCCGGCCGGCACGCCGATCCTCAACTGGGGCTGCCCGGGGCGTGCCGGCGATCCGGTGGCGACCGCGCAGGGCTGAAGCAGGCGTGCGCGCATGGCGCGCCGGCCGAGTCAGGCGCCGAACAGCGCCCGGTAGATCTGGAAGCCGCTGATCGACAGCACCAGGCCGCCGACGGCGAACAGCACCAGGCGCTCGCGCACGTGGCGCACCATGAGCGCCGAGATCGGCGCGGCGACCACCCCGCCAATCAGCAGGCCGAGGGTGATCTTCCAGTGTTCCAGCCCGATGGAGAGCAGGAACGTCACCGAGATCGCCAGGGTCACCATGAACTCCGATGCGCTGACGGTACCGATGCTGGTCCGCGCCTCGCCGCCGCGGGCGAGCAGCGTGGAAGTGGCGATCGGCCCCCAGCCACCGCCGCCGATGGCATCCAGCAGGCCGGCGAAGAAGCCGAGCACGCCGACGCGCTTCACCCGGCTGCGCGGCACCATGCGCCCGCCCGCGCGCAGCAGGATCAGCAGCGCCAGCACCAGCAGGTAGCCGTAGATCCACGGTTTGATGGCATCGCCGTCGATGCGGCTGAGCGCATATGCGCCGATCACCCCGCCCACCACGCCCGGCACCGCCAGCCGCAGCATCAGCTTGCGGTCGACGTTGCCCAGTGCGCCGTGCGCCGCGCCTGAGACGCCCGTGGTGAAGACCTCGGCGGTGTGCACGCTGGCGCTCACCGCCGCCGGCGGCATGCCCATCGCCAGCAGGATCGACGACGACACCAGCCCGTAGGCCATGCCCAGTGCGCCATCGATCAGCTGTGCGCACAGGCCGATGGCCACGAACATCGCGAAATCGCCGCCTAGCAGGTCCATGCACCTCCCGTCGCGCCTGGCGCGTGGTTCAGGGGCTCAGGATAACGGGCGGGGCAGGGGCGGGTGTTGCCGCGGATCAAGCGTCGCCGAGCCGCTTGACGAAGCGCACCGTGCCGTCGCCAAAGCCGCAGGCCTGGTAGAAGGCGTGCGCGTCGCTGCGCTGCGAGCCGCTGGTCAGCTCGATGCGCGCGGCCCCGGCGGCGCGGGCGCGGCGCTCCGCCTCGCGCAGCAGCTGGCGGCCAAGGCCGCGCCCCTGCGCACCGGCGGTCACCACGAGTGCGGTGATCCGGCAGGTGATGGTGTCCAGCGGCAGGTAATACATGAAGTCGAGCGCGACCAGGCCGCACACCACGCCGCCACAGCGCGCGACCACCAGCGCCTGGCGGTCGTCGCCGACGATCGCGGCGATGCGCCGCCCGGCATCCGCGCGGTCGCAGGGATAGCCCATCTCGCAGAGCAGGGCGGCGACGTCGTCGGCGTCGATCGACGACGCGCTGCGCAGGTCGGCCTCGGGCAGGGTGCCGCGGGATTCGAAATGCGCCGGCACGCGCGGCTCAGCGCGTGCCGTACAGCACGACGGTCTTGCCGCGGGCGTGCAGCTTGCCGTCGATCTGCAGCTTCTTCAGCACGCGGCCGGCCATTTCGCGCGAGCAGCCGACCAGGCGGGCGAGCTCCTGGCGAGAGACGCGCAACTGGGTGCCGTCGGGATGGCTCATCGCCTCGGGCTCCTTGGTCAGGTCGTGCAGGGTGCGCACGATGCGGTCGGTGACGTCGAGGAAGGCGAGGCGACCGGCCTTGCGGCTGGTGTCGAGCAGGCGCCGCGAGAGCTGCGCGCCGATCGAATACATGATCTGCGTGGCGTCGCCGGACAACGAGCCTTCGAACAGCTGGTAGAGGCGCTCGTAGCTGATCTCGGCGAGTTCGGTCTGCGTGCGCGTGCGCAGGATCACCTCGCGTACGTCGGACTCGATGAACAGGCCCATCTCGCCGACGAATTCGCCCGGCCCGAAGTAGCCGAGGATCAGTTCGCGACCGTCGTCTTCCTCGGTGATGATGCTGACCGAGCCGTTGATGACGTAGTACATGGTGCCGGCCTGGTCGCCCGGGCGGAACACCTCCGTGCGCGGCGGATAGCGGCGTCGATGGCAGTGCGCCAGGAAACGTTCGATCGTCGCCGGCGAAGGCATGAGTGGATGCAGGGGGCGTCTATAGGTACTGAGGATGGCCACAGGGCTTGTATTCATGGGCAGGGTGAACGGGGGATTCAGGGAGAGTAGGCCGTTCGACCCCCGCGGGCAAACCGGTTGCGCCCGGATACACGGCCACAACCCGCCTGCGGGTCGCCCCCCGGGGCGCGATGCCGCATAATCGCGCACTTTCCGCCGAACCTGGATCCGATGCCGTGGTCAAGCCGCTCCCCCGCCTGAAGCTCCAGGGGTTCAACAACCTCACCAAGGCGCTTTCCTTCAACATCTACGACGTCTGCTACGCGGTGTCCGAAGAAGAGCGGCAGCGCTACATCGAGTACATCGACGAGGAATACAACGCCGACAGGCTCACCCAGATCCTGACCGACGTCGCCGAGATCATCGGTGCCAACATCCTCAACATCGCGCGCCAGGACTACGATCCGCAGGGCGCGTCGGTGACGATCCTGATCTCCGAGCAGCCGGTGATCGACAAGGCGGATGCGAAGGGCGTGATCTCCGACGCCGTGGTCGCGCACCTGGACAAGAGCCACATCACCGTCCACACGTATCCCGAGACCCACCCGCAGGCGGGCATCGCGACCTTCCGCGCCGACATCGACGTCGCCACCTGCGGCGTGATCTCGCCGCTGAAGGCGCTGAACTACCTGATCGAGAGCTTCGAGTCGGACATCGTCATCACCGACTACCGCGTGCGCGGCTTCACCCGCGACATCAAGGGCAAGAAGCACTTCATCGACCACAAGATCAATTCGATCCAGGATTACCTGGCGAAGAACATCAAGACCCGCTACGAGATGTTCGACGTGAACGTCTACCAGGAAAACATCTTCCACACCAAGATGCACCTGAAGGACTTCGACCTCGACCAGTACCTGTTCGAAGAGAAGGCGCGCAACCTGTCGTTCAAGGAGCGCATGAAGATCGAGGCGCTGCTGAAGCGCGAGATCGAAGAGCTGTTCCACGGCCGCAACCTGGTGGAGTGACCGCGGCGCCGGGTCATCCGGCGTTCGGCGCGCACGTGCCAGGATCCAGCCACGATTGAACACTGCGGGACGACCCGCGCGCGGGACCGGGTCCCGCGGATGACAGACCGACGGCGGTCCGGAGCGAAGGCTCCGGGCCGCTTCTTTTTTTGACTGACCAAGGAAACGCCGCCATGGCCTGGATCTACCTGCTGCTCGCCGGCCTGTTCGAAATCGGCTTCGCGATCGGACTCAAATACACCGAAGGCTTCACCCGGCTCTGGCCGAGCGTGTGGACGGTGGCCACCGCGGCGATCAGCCTGTGGCTGTTGACGCAGGCGCTGAAGGTCATCCCGGTGGGCACGGCGTACGCGATCTGGACCGGAATCGGTGCGATCGGCGTGGCCACCATCGGCATCCTGGTGTTTTCCGACAGCGCCTCGCCGGCGCGGCTGGCGTGCATCGCGCTGATCGTGGCCGGCGTGGTGGGCTTGAAGCTGGTTTCGGGCTGAAACGCCCGGCGCCGGCCCGCGCCGGCGCGCCGTGGCTCAGATGCGGTACGCGACGGTCTTCATGAGCTTCGATGCCACCGCCATCAGCGCGGGTATGGGCTGCGGCAGCACGCGTGCGCCGGCGGCTTCGGCGTTGTCGGCGTGGCGCGCCTCGTCGGCCTTCATCACTTCGAGGATCGCGCGGCTGCGCAGGTCGGCCCCGGGCAGGGTGAGCAGGTGTTCCTCGAGATGCGCCTCCACCTGGCGCTCGGTCTCCACCACGAAGCCGAGGTTCCAGCCGTCGCCGCGCAGCCCGGCCAGCAGGCCGATCGCGTAGCTGCCGGCATACCAGAGCGGGTTGAACAGGCTGGGCCGGCTGTCCAGCTCGCGCAGGCGGTCGTCGCACCACGCCAGGTGGTCGGTCTCCTCCTGCGCCGCCTCGAGCAGGTGCGCGCGGGTGGCGGGGTCGCGCGCGACCGTCGCCTGGCCGACATACAGCGCCTGCGCGCAGACCTCGCCGACGTGGTTGATGCGCATCAGCCCCGCGGCATGGCGGCGCTCGGACTCGTCCAGCACGACTTCGGCGTGGTCCGCGCCCGGATTGGGGCGCTCGGCACGGGGCCGTCCGGCGACTGTTTCCAGTGCGTTCTGGGCATCCGCCAGCAGGCGGTCAAGCGGGGAGAGGGTGCGCGTGGTCATGCGGGCATTGTGCGCCCGGCGATTCGCGCCGGCCAACCGGGCAGACGCCGCCTGCCCACCCCCCGGCTTGCGGCGAGCCCGGGCGGCCGGTACAATTCCGCCTCTTGCGTTCCTGGAACGTGAAAACGCGTGGCGAAGTTCCCGGCCGAGGCCTCGGAACCAACCCGACCAGTCACCCCTGAGAGTTCCCGATGAAAACCTTTATTGCCAAGAACGAGACCGTCCAGCGCGACTGGTTCATCGTCGATGCCACCGGCAAGACCCTTGGTCGCCTGAGCACCGAAATCGCGCGCCGCCTGCGTGGCAAGCACAAGCCCGTCTACACCACCCACGTCGACACCGGCGACTACATCATCGTGGTCAACGCCGAGAAGATCCACGTGACCGGCAACAAGCTGGCCGACAAGATGTACTACCGCTTCACCGGTTACATCGGCAACCTCAAGTCCGAGTCCCTGGCGCAGGCGCTGCAGCGCCACCCGGAGCGCGTGATCGAGCATTCGGTCAAGGGCATGCTGCCGAAGAACACCCTCGGCCGTGCGATGTACAAGAAGCTCAAGGTCTACAAGGGTGCCGAACATCCGCACGCCGCCCAGCAGCCGCAAGTCCTGGATATCTAAGTCATGGCAATCACCCAGAATTACGGCACCGGCCGTCGCAAGTCCTCCACCGCCCGCGTGTTCCTGCGCCGCGGTACCGGCACCATCACCGTCAATGAGCGTCCGCTCGACGAGTTCTTCGGCCGCGAGACCGCGCGCATGATCGTGCGCCAGCCGCTCGAGCTGACCAAGAACACCGAGAGCTTCGACATCTACGTGACCACGCACGGCGGCGGCACCACCGGCCAGGCCGGCGCCATCCGCCTGGGCATCGCCCGCGCGCTGGTCGAGTACGACGAGACGCTGAAGAGCGAGCTGCGCAAGGCGGGCTTCATGACCCGTGACGCACGCGAAGTCGAGCGCAAGAAGGTCGGCCTGCACAAGGCACGTCGCGCCACCCAGTTCTCGAAGCGCTGATCGAGGTATTCAGGATCGCCTCGCGCGATCCTGCGTTACAATTTGCTCCATAGCCCCGTCGCCAAGCGGTAAGGCACCTGACTCTGACTCAGGCATTCGGAGGTTCGAATCCTTCCGGGGCTGCCACATCCAAGCTAGGCCCGAAGCCCGCCACGTGCGGGCTTCGTCCTTTCCGCCTGCCGGAGCCCGCACATGGCCATGACCTTTCCCCCGCCATACACCGCCGAGGACGGCGTGCTGGCCGCGCTGCGCGATGACGGGTATGCGGTGCTTTCGCCGGCAATGGTCGCAGCGATGGCCGGCATGGTGCCGGCAGACATCGCCGGCCTGCAGATCGGCTGGGACGACCTGCCGCTCGACGGCTACCTGCGCGATGGCGGCAGCTACCGCCGGCGCCGGCATTCCTGCTTCACCGTCGGCGGCGAGGGCGCGCAGCTTGCCCCGCATCGCGCGCACTGGCAGTCGCTCGACTACAACGCACTGCACGGCGGCATGGAGCGCATGTACCAGCCGCTGTCTCCGACCCTGACCGGGTTGCCCGCCTGGTCGCGACTGCTCGAGTCGCTCGGCGCGCTGTTCTCGCAGGTCCGCGCCGCGCGTCCCTGGTATGTCGAGGCGCACCAGTTCCGCATCGACACCAGTGACGGCATCGGCCGGCCGACGCCGGAAGGCGCGCATCGCGACGGCGTGGACTTCGTCGCCGTGTTCGTGGTCGAGCGCCACGGCATCAAGGGCGGAGAGACCCGCGTCTTCGATGCGGCCGGCCCCGACGGCCACCGCTTCACGCTCGAGGATCCGTGGTCGCTGCTGCTGCTCGACGACACCCGCGTGATCCACGAATCCACCCCGATCCAGCCGCTCGCCGCCGATGCCATCGGCCACCGCGACACCCTCGTCCTGACCTACCGGTCCGGTGCGTTCCAGGGTGAGGATTGAGGGCACTGCCCACACGCCACCCACGGCCCCGCTACAATCGACCGATTGCGACTTCGCGGAGCAGTGATGAAGCTGGGTTCTTTGAAAGAGGGCGGCCGCGACGGCACGCTGGTGGTGGTGTCACGTGACCTCGCGCGCGCCGTGCGCGCGACCGGGATCGCCCCGACCCTGCAGCAGGCGCTCGAGGACTGGTCCAACATCGCACCGCGCCTGGTGGCGCTGTCCGACGCGCTGAATGCCGGCACCGCCGACGGCGGCTTCGACCTGGAGCCCGCGCATCTGGCGGCGCCGCTGCCGCGCGCCTACGAGTTCCTCGATGGCAGCGCCTACCTCCCGCACGTGGCGCGCGTGCGCCGCGCCCGCGGCGCCGAGGTGCCGGAGAGCTTCTACACCGATCCGCTGATGTACCAGGCGACCAGCGCCGGTTTCCTCGGCCCGCGCGACCCGGTGCGCGTGACCAGCGAGGAACACGGCATCGACCTCGAGGCCGAGATCGTGGTGATCACCGACGACGTGCCGATGGCGGTCACGCCCGAGCAGGCCGCCGGCCATATCCAGCTGATCGGACTGGTCAACGACGTCAGCCTGCGAAACCTGATCCCGGGCGAGCTGGCCAAGGGGTTCGGATTCCTGCAGTCCAAGCCGCGCTCGGCGCTGTCGCCGGTGTTCGTGACGCCCGACGAGCTGGGTGGGGCCTGGGTCGACAACAAGCTGCACCGGCCGCTGGTCACCCACGTCAATGGCGAATGGTTCGGCGCGCCGGAGGCCGGCGTCGACATGCAGTTCGATTTCGCGCAGCTGGTGGCGCACGCGGCGAAGACGCGGCCGCTGTCGGCCGGCACCATCGTCGGCTCCGGCACCATCGCCAACGAGGACACCGCGCTGGGCGCATCGTGCTTTGCCGAGAAGCGGACCGTCGAGGCGCTGGAGCACGGCAAGCCGGTCACGCCGTTCATGAGCTTTGGCGACAGCGTGCGCATCGAGATGTTCGATGCCGCGGGTGCGACGATCTTCGGTGCCATCGAGCAGCGGATCGAGCGCCAGGCCGCTCCCTGACGGCGTCAGCGGCGCGCGGGCCCCGCGCAGGCGGGATGGGTTTGGCGGATAGGGGGAGTGGCCAGGTGGCGACCGTTAAAGAATCCTTGTGCCTGCATTCGTACTGGCGCTCCAGCGCCGCATACCGCGTGCGCATCGGCCTCAACCTCAAGGGGCTGGCCTACGACATCGCCCCGGTGCACCTGGTGCGCGACGGCGGCGAACAGCACAGGCCGGACTTCGCGGCGATGAACCCGCAGGAACTGGTGCCGGTGCTGCAGCACGGCCAGCGCATGCTGCGGCAGTCGCTGGCGATCCTCGAGTACCTGGACGAGATGTGGCCCACCCCGCCATTGCTGCCGGCCACCGCGCGCGATCGTGTCCGCGTGCGCGGGCTGGCGCAGCTGGTGGCGTGCGACATCCATCCGCTCAACAACCTGCGCGTGCTGCAATACCTCGAGCGCGACTGGGGCGTGCCGGGCGCGGAGCGCGATGTCTGGGTCAAGCACTGGATCGTGGAAGGCTTCCGCGCGCTGGAAGCTCTGCTGGCTGGAAATCCATCGACCGGCGAGTACTGCGACGGCCACGCGCCCGGCCTCGCGGACTGCTGCCTGGTGCCGCAGGTCTACAACGCGCGGCGGTTCGGCGTCGACATGGCGCCGTTCCCGATCATCGCGCGCATCGAGCGCGAATGCCTGCAGCTGCCGGCGTTCGACGCCGCGCGCCCCGAGCGCCAGCCCGACGCGCCGGAAATGGCCTGACGCCTCAGTGCGAGGCGTGGCCGGTGTCGAAGACGTCGGCGTAGGGGTCGTGTTCGTCGCCGCCTTCGGACAGGCGGAACTTCAGGTCCAGGCCGTCGCGGGAATCCGCCGCCCGCAGCGCGGTCTCGCGCTCGATGCGGCCTTCCTTGAACAGCCGGAACAGGCACTGGTCGAACGACTCCATGCCTTCCTCCAGCGATTCCTCCATCGCCTGCTTGATCTCGTGAACCTGGCCGCGGCGCAGCAGGTCGCGGATCATCGGCGTGTTGATCAGCACTTCGGTCGCCGGCATGCGGCGGCCATCGGTGCCCACGACAAGGCGCTGCGACACCACCGAGCGCAGGTTCAGCGCCAGGTTCATCAGCACGTTCTTGTGCGCCGCCTCGGGGAAGAAGTTGAGGATGCGCTCGATGGTCTGGTCGGCGTTGTTCGAGTGCAGGGTCGCCAGGCAGATGTGGCCGGTTTCGGCGAATGCGATCGCGGCCTCCATGGTGGTGGCGTCGAGGATCTCGCCGATCAGGATCACGTCCGGCGCTTCGCGCATCGCGTTCTTCAGCGCGTTGTGGAAGGCGTGGGTGTCGATGCCGACCTCGCGCTGGTTGACGATCGACTTCTTGTGCCGGTGCAGGTATTCGATGGGATCCTCGATGGTGAGGATGTGCCCGGACGTGGTGCTGTTGCGGTAGTCGATCATCGACGCGAGCGTGGTCGACTTGCCGGAGCCGGTGGAGCCGACGATGAGCACCAGGCCGCGCGGGGCCATGATGATCTCCTTCAGCACGGACGGGAGCTGCAGCTCCTCGATCGACGGAATGGTGCTGCGGATCGAGCGGATCACCATGCCGACTTCGCCGCGCTGCTTGAACACGTTGACGCGGAAGCGCCCCGAGTCCGCCAGCGACAGCGCCATGTTGAGCTCCAGCTCGCGCTCGAACTGCGGCACCTGGCCTTCGTCCATCAGCGAGTAGGCGATCTTCTTGACCATGCCGGGAGGCAGGCCGGTGTTGCCGAGCGGGTAAAGCCTGCCTTCGACCTTGATGTACACCGGCGCGCCGGTGGTCAGGAACATGTCGGAGGCATTCTTTTCCGTCATCAGCTTGAGGAAATAGCCGATGTCCATTGACGAAATCCCCTGTCGCGCCGCGCCGGCACATTGCGTACCGCGCGGATGCTGATAACAATGGCCGCGCGATCCCCCAATCGGCACGACCCCCTATGCGCACAAGCTTCGCACAAATCCAGACGGCCCTGCATGGCCTGTGTCTCGTTCCGGTGCTCGTTCTCGGGGCCTGCGCGAGCCTGCCGCCGCCCACGGCCGAACTCTCCGCCGCGCAGCAGGCGGTTTCGCGCGCCGATGCTGCCGATGCCCAGCAGTACGCGCCCGAGGAACTTGAGCGTGCACGCACCGCGCTGAGCCGCGCGCAGTCGGCGATGGCGATCGGCAAGGAGCGTGACGCGCGCGTGCTGGCCCAGCTCGCGGCAGCTTCGGCCGACCTCGCCAACGCCCGCAGCCAGCAGGCACAGACCGCATCCGCGCTCGCCCAGCGCCGCAGCGAGGTGGCCGGCCTGCGCCAGCGGCTCGGCGTGGAGGGCACGCCATGACGCGCCTCCTCGCCAGTGCGGCGATCGCAGTCGCGCTACTGGCCGCGCCGGCCTTGGCGCAGGCCCAGGCGCGCGGGCAGGTGCCGGCCAAGTCGCAGGCCGCCAGCGACCTGGCGCGCCTGGAGTCGCGGCTGCATGCAATCGAAATCGATCCCGCCCGCAACACGCTGGCCTCGTACGAGCGCCTGCAGGCCCGCCAGGCGCTGGATGCGCTGGCTGCCGCGAGGAGCGGCCAGGCGCGCACCGATGCCCACCAGGTGGCTGAATGGCGGGTCGAAACTGCCGAGATCGCGGCAGCCAACGCCGTCGACCGTCGCGAGCTCGACCGCCTCGAGCGCGAGCGCAGCGAACTTCTGGTGGAAGCCAGCCGCCAGGATGCCGCCCGCGCGCGTGCAGAGGCCGAGCGCCTGCGCATCCAGGCCCAGGTGCAGGCCGAGGAGGCCGAGCGCCTGCGCCTGGCGGCCGAGGAGGAATCCAGCGCCCGCCAGCAGGTCGAAGGCGTGCTGGATGACGTGGCCGGCGCGCAGGCCGCCAAGCTGCGCGCCGCGCGCCAGCGCGAGGCCGAGCTCAAGCGCCAGGAAGCCGAGCTCATGCGGGACGTGCCGGGACCTGCCAGGCGCCCGCACTGAGGCCGGCAGGGGCCTGAAACCGGGTTCCGCCGGCGCCTGTCCGGCGCCTGTCCGCGCCTCCCGGCGGACCCTTGCCCCTCCCGATCCGGAGGAGTAGGGTCGAACATGCAGGCGGCGACCACCTACGGTGAGGCCGCCTCGCGGAGCGGAAGGGTGACGTGACGGAATCGTGCGACTCCAACGGGAATGTCGCCGCGGGCAAGGCCCCGCGGACGTTCCCGAGGGGGCGTCCGGAGCGCGCCGGTCCAGCTTCAAACGACACGCCTCGGGCCGCAAGGTCCGGGGCGTTTTTGCATGTCCGCGCGGAGGGTCGCGCGGGTCACAGCTGAAAGGAGGTTTCCATGTTCGAAGGTCAACCGCAGGCGGAAATGGACGAGCTGTTCAAGTCCAACCCGGAGTTCCGCCAGCTCTACCACCGGCACAAGGAACTCGACAAGAAAGTGCTCGATGCGGAACTCGGCGTGCTGCCGATCGACGACACCAGGTTGTCACAGATGAAGCGCGAGAAACTCGTCGCCAAGGACCGCCTGGCGCAGATGTTCAATACCCTGACCCACTGATCCCGCTCCCCCACGCAGCGTAAAGGCCACCGTGTGCGGTGGCGGCCACCCTCGTCGGTCGTCGCCGCACACGTGCCACATGCCGGGGCCGCGCAACGGATGGCGACGCGCGATGCGATAATCGCCGCCCCGTTGCACGACAGGCTGCCAGGCATGCCCATCCACGATTCCGTCCTCGGACTCATCGCCGATACCCCCATCGTCAAGGCGCAACGCCTGGATGCGGGTTGTTGCGAGCTGTATTTCAAGCTCGAGAGCCAGAACCCCGGCGGTTCGATCAAGGACCGCATCGGCATGAGCATGATCGAGGCCGCCGAGGCGCGTGGCGACATCAAGCCCGGCGACACCCTGGTGGAAGGCACGGCCGGCAACACCGGCATCGGCCTGGCACTGGTGGCGCAGCAGAAGGGCTACAAGCTGGTGCTGGTGGTCCCCGACAAGATGAGCCGGGAAAAGATCTTCAACCTCAAGGCGATGGGTGCCGAGGTCGTGCTGACACGATCGGACGTCGCCAAGGGCCATCCGGACTACTACCAGGACCTGGCCGAGCGGCTCGCCGCGGAGACGCCAGGCGCGTATTTCATCAACCAGTTCGGCAACCCCGACAACCCGGCCGCGCACGAACACGGCACCGGACCGGAGATCCTGCGCCAGATGGCCGAGGTCGGCGGGCTCGACGCGATCGTGTTCGGCTGCGGCAGCTCCGGCACGATGAGCGGTCTGTCGCGCTGCTTCGCCACGCAGGCGCCGGCCGTGGAGATGGTGCTGGCCGATCCGGTCGGCTCGATCCTTGCCGAGTACATCAACGAGGGCACGCTGAGCGACAAGTCCGCCAGCTGGATGGTGGAGGGCATCGGCGAGGATTTCCTGCCGTCGATCTCCGACTTCTCGCGGGTGAAGAAGGCCTACGCGATCACCGACAAGGAAAGCTTCCTGACCGCGCGCGAGCTGCTGGCCAAGGAAGGCATCCTCGGCGGCTCCTCCACCGGCACGCTGCTGGCCGCCGCGCTGAAGTACTGCCGCGAGCAGACCACGCCGAAGAGGGTGCTGGTGTTCGTCTGCGACACCGGCAACAAGTACCTGTCGAAGATGTACAACGACTACTGGATGCTCGACAACGGCTTCATCGAGCGCGAGCAGCACGGCGACCTGCGCGACCTGATCCTGCGCCCGTTCTCGCAGCGCGACACGGTAGTGGTGGGGCGCAACGACCTGCTGGTCACCGCCTACCAGCGCATGAAGCTGTACGAGATCTCGCAGCTGCCGGTCATGGATGGTGACGAGCTGGTCGGCATCCTCGACGAGTCCGACGTGCTGCTGCACGTCTACGGCGACGAGGCGCGGTTCCGCGACCCGGTGTCGACCGCCATGGCCAGCAAGCTGGAGGTACTGGACGTCAAATCGCCCATCGAGTCGCTGCTGCCGGTGTTCGACCGCGGCCAGGTGGCGATCGTGATGGACGGCGGACGCTTCCTGGGCCTGATCACCCGGATCGACTTGCTGAACTGGCTCCGTCGCCGCGTCAACTGAGCCGCGCTGGCGGGCGGGGCGGCCCTGCCCCGATGCTACAATCCGCAGTCTTTTCAAGCGGATGTGAAGGCATGCACGACGACCAGGGTCACGGCGGCGCGGACGCCTCCGGTTGGGGCCACGGCACCCGGGCGATCCACGCCGGGCAGTCGCCGGATCCCTCCACCGGCGCGGTCATGACGCCGATCTACGCGACCTCCACCTACGCGCAGTCCAGCCCGGGCGTGCACCAGGGCTTCGAGTATTCGCGTACCCACAATCCCACGCGCTTCGCCTACGAGCGCTGCGTGGCCGGGCTTGAGGGCGGCAGTCGCGGCTTCGCGTTCGCCTCCGGCCTCGCCGCCAGCGCAACGGTGCTGGAGCTGCTCGACAGCGGCGCGCACGTCATCGCCATGGACGACCTCTACGGCGGCAGCTACCGGCTGTTCGAGCGCGTGCGCCGGCGCACCGCGGCGCTGGATTTCAGTTTCGTCGACCTGACCGATCCCGCCGCGTTCGAGGCCGCGATCACCCCGCAGACGCGGATGGTCTGGGTGGAGACCCCGACCAACCCGATGCTCAAGGTCGTCGACCTCAAGGCGATCTCGGCGATCGCCCGCAAGCACGGCCTGCTGATGGTGGTCGACAGCACCTTCGCCTCGCCGATCCTGCAGCGCCCGCTGGAGCACGGCGCCGACCTGGTGCTGCACTCGGCCACCAAGTACCTCAATGGCCACTCCGACATGGTCGGCGGCATGGTGGTGGTGGGCGACAACGCTGAGCTCGCCGAGCAGCTGGCGTTCCTGCAGAACTCGGTGGGCGCGGTGCAGGGGCCGTTCGACAGCTTCCTCGCGCTGCGCGGATTGAAGACCCTGCACCTGCGCATGCGCGCCCACTGCGACAACGCGCTGGCGCTGGCGAAAAAGCTCGAGACCCATCCCGCGATCGAACAGGTGATCTACCCGGGCCTGCCGTCGCATCCGCACCACGCGCTCGCCGCGCGCCAGATGGATGGCTTTGGCGGCATCGTGTCGGTGGTGGTGAAGGGCGGCCTCGCCGGTGCCACCCGCTTCTGCGAGCGTTTGAAGATTTTCACCCTGGCCGAGTCGCTCGGCGGGGTGGAGAGCCTGGTCAACCACCCGGCGGTGATGACGCATGCGTCGATCCCGGTGGAGCGCCGCGCGGTGCTCGGCATCAGCGATGCGCTGGTGCGGCTGAGCGTCGGGGTGGAGGACGTGGCCGACCTGCTGGCTGACATCGAGGCGGCGCTGGATACCGTCGTTCCATGATGCAGCCTCCGGGCGCGGCATCCGGCTACGGGTTGGGCGTGCCTTCGGCGCTGGCCTTTGCCGTGGCTGGAGTACTCCCGGAGGGAGAAGCCGCGCCGCGCCTGGGGCATCGGCGCGCGGGCGAGGGCTACGAACAGGCCCGCCGCGTGACGGGCGAGGTGGTGGCGGTCGACCAGGGCCTCACCCTGCGCTTCGCGCTGCCCGCCGTGCCTGTCGACTTCATCCTGGTCGAGCCTGCCGCCGTCCCGGGGCACTACTGCATTCCGCGCATGGTTTACGCGGGCCGGGAGGTCGACGATCTTGGCCGTCGCGTGATCGCCGCACATGCCTGCCTCGGCGAAGCGCCGGCCGGGGGCGGCATCCGCTTCACGAGCATGGAAGGTCGTCCCGCGGTGGAATTGGACGTGCGCGGCCTGGCAGGCGACACGTCCGGGCGCCACGTTGAGCTGGTGCTGTGTCGCGACGCCGATGGCGCTGTCGCGGCGGATGCGCTGGCGCAGGTCCAGGCGTCCATCGCCCGCGAGCGCGACGCCACCCGGGCGGACTTCGCGCGGGTGACGCGCACGCTTGCCACGGTGTCCGCACGCATCGAAGGCATTTCGGCCGCCATCGGTACGCCTGTTGACGGGGCGGCCGGCCCGAACCTGGCTGAGCGCGTCGAAGCGTTCGCCGCCGCCGACGCGGCGCGCGATGCGCGGGTCGCCGCCATGGAGCTGCAGCTCGCCCCGTTGGTCGACGCGTTGGCGCGATCGGAACAGTCTCTGGCCGCGCTAGTGCCTGTCATCGAGCGCGCCACCGCAGTCCGGGCCGCGAGCGACACCGCCGCCGCGACCGACCGCGAGACGACCGCGAGCGATTACGAGGGCCTTCGCCAACTGCTGCTCACGCTCCAGGGCCAGGTGGAACGCGTGACCCATTCGGTCGAAAACGTGTTCTGGCGTCGCTGGTTGCGTCGCCTGCGCGGAGGCGGCCAGTGACGGACGCAGTGCCGGACATGCAGGCGGATTGCCCGCTGCCGCTTGCGTATGCGCCGCTCAACCAGCTGCAGGCGCTCGACGACGGCGCCTGGTTGGCCCTGGGCGATGACCCGTATTTCCTTGTGCAGCTTCCCGCCGCGGCGCGCGACGGCGGCACCTTGCGCATCAGCGTCGAGCTGGACGGCGAGCATCTGCAGCGCCCCTGCATCTACCTGGATTCCGGCAATGGCTGGACCGAGTCCGGACGGGTCGAGCTCCTGCTCGACGGCCCCGGGCACTGGGCCGCGGTCGCATCCGTGGACGCGCTGGCGGGCCCGGCACGCTTCGACCCCAGCGAGTGCGCCGGCCGCTTCCGCCTCGGCGCAGTCGCGCTTGAGCGTGTCGCCCCGGCTGACCTGCTGCTCGAGCTGCTCGCACGCGACGCGGCGATACACCCCGATTCGGCTGCCGCCGTGCTCGCGCATGCCATGGCGCTGGCGGATGAGGCCGGCCACCGGCACGCCTGCGAATGGTTGCTCGCCGCTGGCCCCGATCGCCTGCGCGAGCCGCCGGGGTCCTATGCCGCGTGGGTCCGCCTGCACGATTCGCTTGGTTCGGCCGAGCTGGATGCCCTGCGCTCGGCCGTGCGCACGATGCCGGCGCGGCCCCTGCTGTCCCTGCTGCTTCCGCTGTCGGGTGAGCGCCACGACCTCGTGCGGGCCTCGATCGCATCACTTCTCGGGCAGTGTTACCCGGACTGGGAGCTCCTGCTGGTCTGCGACGAAGAGGCGCTGTCGGCCCCGATGCGCGACACCGTCGCAGCGGCGGTCGCAGCCAGCAGCCGTGTCCGCCTGATCGAGGGGCGAGCGGACGATGTCGCGGCCTGGAACCTGGCGCTCGCGTCCGCCGCGGGCGCCTGGATCGGCGTGATCGAAGGCGCACCCGTATTCGCTCCGCACGCACTGCTGGCGCTTGCGCATGCGGTGGCAAGCGATCCAGCGGCCGGCATCGTGTATTCCGACTGCGACCGGATCGACGCCGCGGGGCGCCGCCACTCGCCGAGCCTCCGCCCCGACTGGAACCCTGACCTCTTCCTGGCGCGTGACTACCTTGGCAGTGCGTTGCTCCTCGATGCCAGCCTGGCGCGCGCCGCCGGTGGCTTCCGCGCCGACCATGCCCCCGCCCTCGTCGCCGACCTGGCGCTGCGTTGCCTTGGCCATGCCGATGCCACGCCGGTCCACGTGCCGATGGTGCTGTCGCACTGGCCCGACGTCGCGGGCGTCGACCAGGCCACCCATGCCGAGGCGCGCCGCAACGCGCTGCGCGAGCACCTCGGCGACCGCGTGCTTGCGGTCGAACCGGCGGTGGACGGTGCGCGCCTGCGCTGGCCGCTGCCCGCGCAACCGCCCCGTGTCAGCATCATCATTCCCACGCGCGACCGCGTGGACCTGTTGCGCCTCTGCGTCGAAAGCATCCTGTCGCTGACGACCTACCCGGATTTCGAGCTGCTGGTGGTCGACAACGGCTCCAGCGACGCCGAAGCGCTCGAGTACCTCGCATCGCTGGAATCGCGGCCGCGGGTGCGGGTGCTGCGCTACAGCCTGCCGTTCAACTATTCGGCGATCAACAACTTCGCCGTCGGGCAGGCCGCGGGCGAAGTCGTGGCGTTGCTCAACAACGACATCGAGGTGATCTCGCCGCACTGGCTCGACGAGATGGTCGCGCATGCGCTGCGCCCCGGCATCGGTGCGGTCGGCGCGATGCTGTACTACCCGGACGACACCATCCAGCACGCCGGCGTGGTGGTGGGTCTGGGCGGCGTTGCCGGCCACGTCTATTCCCGCCAGCCGCGCGGCAGCAGGGGCGAGGAAGCCCGTGCCGCACTCGTCCAGGACATGACCGCGGTGACGGCCGCCTGCCTGGTGGTGACCAGGTCCGCGTGGGAAGGGGTCGGCGGCCTGGACGAATCGCTGATGGTGGCGTTCAACGACATCGATTTCTGCCTGCGCCTGCACCGCGCCGGCCTCCGCAACCTGTGGACGCCGCATGCCGAGCTCTACCACCACGAGTCCGCGAGCCGCGGCAGCGAGGACACGGAGGAGAAGCTGCGCAGGTTCCACTCCGAGGTCGCGTTCATGATCGAGCGCTGGAACGGAATGCTCGACGACGATGCGGCCTACAACCCCAACCTCTCGCTCGGCCACGGGGCGGCGAACGAACTCGCGTTCCCACCCCGCCGCGGACTGCGGCATTGGCTCGGGCACGTGCTCGCGGCCCGGCCGGCGGCGACCGCCATTGAACGATCCTGGACAACCCGATGATGGAACCTGACGACGCTCGCAGCTCCGCGAGTGCGATTGTGACGCTGCCGCTGCAGCCGAGCAGCCACCTGCGCATGTGCGCCGACGTCAACACCTGGGAAGCGGTCGGCAACGACCCCGCCTTTCACTGCGCGCTGCCTGCCGGAGGGCTCGCACCCGGCTGGTACGAAGTGGACATGGTGCTGGACCTGCTGCAGGGCCCGCAGCTGTGGAGCTATTTTTATCCCGACTACGGCGATCCGGACCTTGAGCGCCACAAGGTGTTCGTGCCACTGCGCGACGTCGGTGACGGGAGGCAGCGCGCGATCGTCCTCTTCACGAACCATGTCCACCGCCTGCGCTTCGATCCGGCGGTAGCGGTGTGCAAGTTCCGCCTCGGCGACTTGCGCCTGCGCCGGATGGGGCGGCGCGAAGCGGCCGGGGGGATGCTGCGCGACGTGCTCCGAAGTCCGGCAACCGGCGCCGGCGAGAAGCTGCGGCAAGTGGCCAGCCTGGCGCGGCAGTTGCTGTCCGGCGGCGCCTCGGCGTTTGCCGGGCGCCTGTACTCCCTGTATTCGCGCGCCCCGGAGGGCAGCGCCAACGTCGGCTACCAGACCTGGATCGACCTCTACGATCCGTGCTCGCCCGAAGTGCTCGAAGCGGCTGGCCGCGAGGCCGCGGCGCTCGTGGTGCAGCCGCTGTTTTCGATCATCGTGCCGGTCTACGACACCGCGGAACACTGGCTGCGCAAGTGCGTGGCCAGCGTCCGCCAGCAGGTGTATGGCAACTGGGAGCTGTGCCTGGCCGACGATGCCTCGCCCTCACCCCACGTGCGCAGGCTGCTCGCGGAACTGTCGGCCGAGGATTCGCGCATCAAGGTGGTCCACCGTGACAGCAATGGGCATATTTCCGCCGCGTCCAACAGCGCCATCGAAGAGGCCTCGGGCGACTGGCTGGTGCTCCTCGACCATGACGACGAACTGCATCCGCGCGCGCTGGCCGAACTGGCGGGTGCGATCAACCGTTTCCCGCACTGGAAGCTGATTTTCAGCGACGAGGACAAGATCGACGAGAACGGCGTCCGCTTCGACCCTTACATGAAGTCGGACTGGAACTACGACCTGTTCCTGTCGCATAACTGCATCAGCCACCTCGGCGCGTACGACGCGGCCATGGTGCGCGAAGTGGGTGGTTTCCGCGTGGGGATCGAGGGCAGCCAGGACTGGGACCTCGCACTGCGCTGCATCGAGCGCATCCGCCCTGACCAGGTGGGGCACATCCCCAAGGTCCTGTACCACTGGCGCGCGATCAAGGGATCCACCGCGCTCGCGCCACAGGAGAAGGGCTATGCGCACCACGCCGGGCTGCGCGCGATCGCCGGGCACCTGGAGCGCACCTCGTCCTCGGGTCGCGTGGAGGAAATCCCGGGACAGCATGGCAACTACCGCGTCCGCTATGCCGTACCCGACCCGGCGCCGCTGGTCAGCATCATCATCCCGACCCGCGACAAGGTCGAGCTGCTGAAGGCATGCATCGACTCCATCGTGGAAAAGACCACGTACCCGGCGTACGAGATCGTCGTGGTCGACAACCAGTCATCGCAGCAGGATGCGCTGGACTACCTCGCGTCGCTGCGGGGCGATCCGCGGGTGAAGGTCATCGCGTATGACGCGCCGTTCAACTATTCGCGCATCAACAACCACGCGGTGGCCGCGGCGCGCGGCACAGTGCTGTGCCTGATGAACAACGACATCACCGTGATCAGTCCGGACTGGCTCGAGGAAATGGTGGGTCACGCGTGCCGGCCCGGCATCGGCGCGGTGGGCACCATGCTGTACTACCCAAACAACACCATCCAGCACGCTGGCGTCATCCTGGGCGCGCATGGCATTGCGGCGCATGCGTATTCGGGCCACGGGCGTGGCTACCCGGGGCACATGAGCCGGGCACGCCTGATCCAGGAGCTCAGCGCCGTCACGGCCGCGTGCTTGGTGGTGACCCGCGAGTCCTACGAATGCGTCGGTGGCCTCGACCCGCTGCTGAGCGTCGCGTTCAACGATGTCGACTTCTGCCTGCGGCTGCGCGAGGCGGGCTATCGCAATGTGTGGACGCCGTACGCAGAGCTGTACCACCACGAATCCGCGACGCGTGGCTACGAAACATCCCCCGAGAAGATGGAACGCTTCAACGGCGAGGTGGTTTTCATGCGTAATCGGTGGGGCGAAGCCTTGCAGTACGATCCCGCCTACAACCGCAACCTGAGCATCAACGACGAGCTGTACCAGTTGGCCTACCCGCCGCGTGATCAGTGGCCGGGTCCGCCGCTGCGGGCGCTCGACCGCTGAGACAGACGCGCGACCCACGCGATTCCGAAATCCCAACGACCTATCCACGATCTTCCAACGACTGGAGACACCATGAACAAGATGATCCTGATGGCACCCGCCCTGATTGCGGGCATGCTCGTTGCCGGCTGCGGCGAGCGCCCTGCCGACAGCACGGCGGTGGCCGATCCGGCTGCTTCGGCTCCAGCGTCTGCGCCAGAGGCAAGCGTCGTCGCCCCGGTCGCCGCCGCCACCGTCCCTTACGCGATGATGGCGGGCGCACCCACGGTCGGCCATTGCGCGCTGGACGTGGTGAACGGGATCCATGCCCCGTCGGTGACCGTGCCGGTGGGCAGCAAGGCGATGTTCGGCGGCTGGGCCGCCAGCCCGGAGATCCAGGTGCCGGTGGATGCGTTGTTCGTGCTGGCCAACGGCGCCGACAGCCATGCCGTACCGCTGGTCGCAGGCGCGGAGCGTCCTGACGTCGCCGCCGCCCTGGCCAGCGAGGCGCTCGCGCAGGCCGGTTACAACCTGGAGATCGACCTCGCCGCCGTTCCCGCGGGCAGCTATGGCCTGGTGATCGTGCTGGACCAGGCGACCTCGGCGTACTGCGACCTCGGCACCCGGCTGGTGCTCGAGTGATCGAAGGCCGCAACGATGGTGCCTGAGACGGCTGCGCGCGCGATGGGCGCGCAGCGGTTGCGGAGGCTGCTCGCGCCGTTTTCGGCGATCGGGCGCCATGCCGACCTCACCCGCGAGCTGGTGCTGCGCGACATCCTCGGGCGGTACCGCGGCGCCACGTTCGGCCTGTTCTGGTCGCTGCTCGGGCCGCTGATGATGCTGGTGATCTACACGGTCGCGTTCGGCCAGATCCTCGGCAGCCGGTGGAACCAGGCAACGAACGCCGACGCACCGTTTGGCGTGGTGCTGTTCCTCGGCATCATGGTGCACGGCTTCTTCGCCGAATGCCTTGGACGCGCGCCGCGGCTGATGGTCGACAACAGCAACTACGTCAAGCGCGTGGTGTTCCCGCTGCATATCCTGCCGTGGACGGTGATGCTCGCGGCCGGCTTCACCCTGCTGGCCAACCTGGTGGTGTTCGCACTGCTGGCAAAGCTGCTGGCGGGCACGTTTTCCCCATACATCGTGCTGGTTCCGGTGGTGATGCTGCCGCTCGCGTTGCTGGCGGTGGCGGTGGGCTGGCTGGCGTCATCGCTGGGCGTGTATCTCCGTGACCTGAGCCAGGCGATCCCGGCGATCGTGACGGCGCTGTTGTTCCTGTCATCGGCAATCGTGCCCGTGGAGGCGCTTTCCGAGCAGTACCAGCTGGTCTTCAAGCTCAACCCGCTGACGTTCTTCATCGACCAGGTGCGTGAGGTCGCGCTGTGGGGCAGGCCGCCGGACTGGATCGGGTGGGCGTGGCGCGGCGTTGCCAGCATCGTGATCCTGTACGCCTCCTATGCCTGGTTCCGGGCCACCAGCCGTGGATTCGCCGATGTCCTCTGAACCGGTCATCCGCCTGCGTGGGGTCGGCAAAGCCTTCCCCATGTTCAACAAGCCGTACCAGCAGCTGCTGCATGTGCTGGCACCCAGGCTGCGGCCCGTCGAGGAGTTCCATGCGCTGAGGGACGTCAGCCTGGACATCCGCCGCGGCGAGAGCATCGGCGTGATCGGGCGCAACGGCTCGGGGAAATCCACGCTGCTGCAGATCATTGCCGGCATCCTGCAACCCACGACCGGCGAGCTGATGGTCTCGGCGCGCATCGCGGCCTTGCTCGAACTGGGTGCGGGCTTCAACCCCGAATTCACCGGGCGCGAGAACGTGCGCATGAACGCGTCGCTTCTTGGCCTGAGCCAGCGCCAGATCGACGAACGCATGGGCGGCATCCTCGCGTTCGCCGAGATCGGCAGCCACGTCGACCAGCAGGTCAAGACGTATTCCAGCGGCATGTTCATGCGCCTGGCGTTCGCGGTCGCCGTGCATACCGACCCGGACGTCCTGATCGTGGACGAGGCGCTGTCGGTCGGCGACATCTACTTCCAGCGCAAGTGCTTCAAGCGCATCGAGCAGATGCGCCAGGACGGCTGCACGCTGCTGTTCGTCACGCACGCGATCGATTCGGTGCTGCAGCTCTGTGACCGCGGCATCGTCCTCGATGGCGGGCGCGTGGTGTTCGACGGCGACGCGCAACCGGCGGTGAAGCAGTACCTCAAGGTGGTGTTCGGCGAGCTGCAGCAGGAACCGGAACCCGCCGACGCGCCACCCGGGCCCGCCGGTGCGGACGCCGAAGCCGATGCCGAAGCCGAAGCCGCGCAGGACCGCAACGAGATCGCGGAATTCATGGCCGGCGGCGCGCGCGAGCTGCTGGCCACGCGGCCCGGCTACAACCGCGACGAGACGCGGCTCGGCGACGGCCGCGCGCGCACCGTTGATTGCATGGTGGTCGGCGATCACGGCAACGGGCCACTGGTGCCCGCGCGCTCGCCGTTCCGGCTGCTCGTCCGCTATCACGCGCCGCTGGCGCTCGACCGGCTGATCTTCGGCCTGCGCGTCTGCACCGTCACCGGCGCGGTGGTGTACAGCTCGAACACCCTGGTGTCGAAGGGCGAGCTCTACCGGTGCGATGCCGGCACCACGACCGTGGCGGAGTTCGACCTGCGTTGCTCGTTGTTGCGGGGCCAGTACTTCGTGACCGTGGGCGTTTCGCAGCTCGACGAGGACGGCCACGAGATCCATGCGATCGACCGCAGGGCCGACGTGTTGATCCTGACCGTCACCGGCGAGCTGAACCACGCAGAAGGCGTGGCCGACATGGAAGCGGGATTCACGCTGGAGGCGCAGGCCGGCGCGATCCAGTCGATGGGATGACGAGATGATGACCGGGCCCATGGATCAGCTGCTGGTGTCGTCGGTGAACGGGGGCGGAGTGTTCCTGCTCGGGCCGGACGGGGTCGAGCGCTGGTCGAAGGTGGATACGACCGGCGTCGCGCTGGTGCCGACCGGCGCCGTGCTGGCCCGCCAGGCCGAAGGCCTGGCGGAGCTGCGCTGGCTGCGTGGCCGGGAAGTCGTGCGCGTGAACCTCGCGGCCGAGTCGCTGGATCTCCACGACGTCAAATGGCACGCAGGTCACCTGTATGTCGTCGCGACGCAGCACAACGTGATCCGCGAGCTGGGCCCCGACTTCGCGCTGCTGCGCCAATGGTCGTTCCCCGGTGACGAGGATTCGCAGCACATCAATTCCGTGTGCATGCACGAGGGCCGACTGCTCGCATCGCGGTTCGGCCGCTTTGCCACGCACAGGGGCTACAAGGGCGCGACGCTTGGCGCCGGTGAAGTGTTCGATGTCGAGTCGGGCGAAGTCGTGATCGACGGACTGTCGCAACCGCACTCGCTGGTGTCGCACGAAGGTCGCCTCTGGCTCTGTGATTCGGAAGCCCGCACGTTGCGGTGTTACCGCGATTTTCGCGAGGACGCCGCGTTCCTGCTCGATGGCTATGTCCGCGGGCTCGCGTTCGGCCCCGGCGGCCGGCTGCATGCCGGCCTCAGCCGCAGCCGCAACGCGGAGCCCGGTGGCATCGCGTCGGCCTGCGTGGTCGTCTTCGACGTGGACAGCATGCGCGAGCTCACGCGCGTGTCGCTGCCGGTCGACGAGGTCTACGACATCGTGGTGGTGCCACCGGCGGCCCTCGAGGACCTGCGCACGGCTGCCTTCGCCGATGCGGTTGCCGAGTACGACACGCTCGTCGACGCCCGCAACCGCGCTGCGGCGGAGGTCACCGACGCGCTCAGGGATCTGTCCACGATCCACCACGCTGCCAACCTGCGGATCGCGGAACTCGATGCCCAGGCCGCGACGACGTCCCGCGAGCTGGAGGAAGTCCGTAGGCTCCTGGTCGCGGCGGAGGCGCAGGACCGCGAAGACGCCGCCTGGGCGGGCATGCTCGAAGCCGAAGTGGAGCGCCTGTGGTCGGCGCTGGTATCGGGGACGGACGCTGCGAGTACCGGCGGCAGGGCTGCGCTCGCTCAGCGCGTTTCGCGTGCGGACCTGCCGGTGGCCGGCCTCGCGTTCCCCGTGCACGACACTCCGCTGGTGTCCATCCTGGTCACGTCCTACGGCCACTTCGAACAGACCCGCCGCTGCCTTGAGTCGATCCGCGACGCCGGCGCGGAGGTAGCGTTCGAAGTGATCCTCGTCGAAGACGCGTCGGGCGAGGTGGAGATGGACCGGTTCGCCCACGTCCCGGGCCTGGTCTACACGCGCAACGCCACCAACCTGGGCTTCCTGCGCTCGGTCAACGCCGCCTTGCCGCTGGTGCGCGGCAGCTTCCTGCACCTCCTCAACAACGACACCGTTGTCACCCCGGGATGGCTGGACGCACTGCTCCGGACATTCACGATCTATCACGACTGCGGGATCGCGGGCTCGATGCTGGTGTACCCCGACGGCCGCCTGCAGGAAGCGGGGGCAATCGTGTGGTCCGATGCATCGGGCTGCAATTTCGGGCGCGGCGGCGATCCATCCGGGCCACAGTTCGCCGCGGTGCGCGAGGTCGACTATGTGTCGGGCGCATCGGTGATGCTGCACACCCGGGTGTTCCGGGACATCGGCGGCTTCGACGAGCGCTACACGCCGGCCTATTACGAAGACACCGATCTCGCATTCCGCCTGCGCGAGCGCGGGCTGGTGAGCTACTTCCAGCCCGGGTCGGTCGTGGTGCACCAGGAAGGCCTGTCGCACGGAACCGATGAGGACGCTGGCGGCAAGGCGTGGCAGGCGCGCAACCGCGAGGTCTTCCGCGAGCGTTGGGCACACGAGCTGGCGCGCGCGCAGCTGCCTCCGGGCGAACACGTGTTCCTCGCGCGTAGCCGTGCACAGCTGAAAAAGATGGTGTTGGTGGTGGATGACCTTCCACCGCACACCGATCGCGACGCGGGCTCGCGGGCGATGTGGCAGTTGATGCGGTTGCTCTGGATGCGTGGCCTGGACGTCAAGTTCTGGAGCCATCGCACGGAGCATGAGCAGGGCTACCTGGACCTGCTGGCGATGCATGCCATCGAAATGGTCGGCAACGGCGACGGCGGTCGCGCGTTCGATGCGTGGATGCAGGACAACGGCCGCTACCTCGACTATGTCGTGCTCAGCCGTCCGCACGTGGCCATGGAGGCGCTGGATGCCGTGCGCCGGCATTCCGCGGCAAAGGTCATTTACTACGGCCACGATGTGCATCACCTGCGGCTGCAGGGTGCGCATGCGGTCCTCGGAACGGATGACGACGCCATCCAGGCGGACTCGTTGCAGGCGACGGAGCAGCACATCTGGAGTGCCGCCGACCTGGTTCTCTACCCGTCGCGGGACGAGACGGCACGCGTCAGCGAGTGGCAAGGGGCCAACCACGCGCCAGGGCGCGCCCGCACCGTGCCGCTGTTCGCCTATGAGCCGCCGCCGGCGTTGCCCGGAACCGCGGAGCAGGCCGTCGCGGGGCGCGACAGCGTGCTGTTCGTGGGTGGCTTCGCCCACGCTCCCAACGCCGACGGCATCCTCTGGTTTGCCGACGAGGTCTGGCCGCTGGTGCACAGGCGGCTGCCTGCGCTGCGGCTGGTGGTGGTCGGCGCCGATCCCGGCGAGCCGATCCGCGCGCTTGCAGGCGACGGCGTCGATATCGCCGGGGCCGTGACCGAGGACGAACTCCTGGCCGCCTACGGCCGCGCACGGGTCGCGGTCGCCCCGTTGCGGTTCGGTGCGGGCGTCAAGGGCAAGGTGCTGGAAGCCATGCACGCCGGCGTGCCCTGCGTCACCACGCCGGTCGGTGCGCAGGGCTTGAGCGACGCCGATGGCCTGGTGGTGGCCGCGCAGCCGGCCGAGATGGCCGCCGCGATCGTCCGCCTGGCCACCGACGCCGACGCATGGATGCAGGCATCGGGCGCCGGGCAGGCGTTCATCCGCGCGAACTTCTCACCGCAGGCGGTATGGGATGCGATCGCGGAGCTTGTCGACGCCACGCCCCACGCCGACGTGGCATCGCGACTCGCCCTGATTCAGGCGCCTTGATCCGGGCACCCTGATACGAGGCGGGACTCGAACGTCACCACGCCGATCCGTGATAGCGCATCTGGATGTTGGCGAGCGCATCAAACGTCAACGCTGGCATGCACAGCACGCAGGCGAGCAGCAGCAATCTGAGGGCGGGTCCCGCGCGCAGCGCGCAGAAGACCAGCACGAAGGCGAGCGTGGGAAGGAAGTAGCGACCCTGCAATCCTTCGATCATCGACGCGTCCGGCAGCGTCCATGCCAGGAACAGGGGGAAGGCCAACAACGCCAGCGAGCCAAGCGCGGCTCCAATGGCGACTACCCGGGTCAGCACCGGGATGCGCGTGCCATCAGGGTTCGTCCACAGGCTTGCAAGCAGGATGCCTCCGGCGACCGAATAGGCCCAACTCGAGAGCGGTATGTCCAGCCACCCGAGTCGGCCGATCATGGATTGGTAAAGCCCAAGCATGCCGTCGCCGAAGAACGTGTTGTAAGCCATGCGTGCGACCATCATCGGCTGCTCAGTCAGCATCGCGAGATTCGCTTCCGGCTCCACGCCTGATCTCGGATGCACTTTGCCTGCCGACCAGATCGTCCATGCGATGTGCAAAATCCAGGGAAGGATCATCGCGGTCATGGCAAGCTCGGCGTAGCGGGCGCGAGCGACGCGATATGCCGGGTAGCAGAACAGCACGGCGGCCAGGATCCACGCCGCACCCGGCTTCGCAAGGGCCAGCATCAAGGCCAGCGCCGGAAGGACCAGGCGCGCCCGTTCCGGCGCAAACGTTCCGCCAGCAACGCCGGACACCACGCCCAGGAAGCAGAAACTCAGCGACAACACCAGCGAATCCGCACTGATCGACGCCACCTGGCTGAGGGTCATCGGCAGCAACGCGATCGCGAACAATGCCCATTTGCCGAACGCCGCATGCCGGATGCCGTAAGCGACCAGGCAAGCCCCGATGAGCAGGTTGAAGAAACGGGCCAGGTCCAGGAACGTGTCAAAGGTGGTGCCGACGCTGCAGGAGGCGGCCAGAACCAGCGACGGGACGGCATACAGGTGCGGAGCGTACTGGTCGGCGGACGTAGGCAGCGCCCGAGGCGCGCGATTGCACGCCAGCGGCTGCTCCAGAAGCCGTTGCAGTTCTGCGTCGTCGAGCACACCGGGTCGCTCGACGCGGCCCCGGAGCGTCCCGTACATCGCATAGACATCGACGACCGGCACGGAGCCCGAGTCTCCCAGCCAAACGCCGCCATCGATCTTGGCGATCTTGCTGAGATGGGCCGCTTCGTCGGGTACGCCATTGGGTGGCAGTGCCTGGAGGATGAGCGTACCGAGCACCAGCATGAGCACCAAAGCGAGCCAATGCGCGCGACGCCAGCACCATGCAAACGTTGATGTCGCGACCCGCGATACACCCGGTGCGCCGTCCACGATGCGCAGCGCCGCGGAAAGTGCAGCCAGTGCGGTCAGCGCGGCGAGCGACATTGCCGCAATCCACAGTGCGGATGTGCGGGCGACTGGCTGTATCCGTGCTTTGAGGACCACGAAAGGATCTGGTGCGAGCCGGGAGAACTCGAGCGCCATGCAGGTCTCTTCGTGCCGGATCTCCACATCGTTGGCAGCGATGACGTCGTAGAGGAACTTCGCGCCGTCGCGGCCCCGGAGTTCACAGAGCCGCAGAGGAGCGCTCCCCGGGGCAGGGTCGATTCTCAGGTGCGTTGCGTCACCTGAAGGGAGCCGCAGCCGGATCTTCTCCTTCCGTGACCGGATTCCGACGACCTCCGATGAGTCCTCCGTGAAACCACCATCCGCCGAATGGAAGACCTGGAGCTTTGTCGGCTCCGAAACCTCTGCTTCGAACTTCACGGTCGAGCGCGTATGCAGCCAGGCGGCCGCGAACACAGTGGTCGCGGCAAATGCCAGCAGCAATACCGTCGCCAGGCGCCAGCGGCGCGTGGCAACCCGCGCATGCAACGATGCTGCGAGGGACGCGATCTGCCCGGCCCGGAAGGTGGGTTCGGGGTTGGAAGGACTCGCAGGCACAGGAAACTCCCTCGGTGTGCGACAACGCTTTCCGGTGTCCCTCGCGCATCCTGTCCCCGATCTCTCAGCGAGGCAGGGCGCGGTCAAGCATGACGGCCGCGAAGTATACCGGGGGCGGAAAGAGCTGGGCGTTTGTGACAAATGGGCGGGACTGTCAAGAACACGTCGTGCGAAAGGCCCGACTGTCCTAAAGGACGCTTGTCGTCCCATGGGTGCCCGCTAGACTTGCGGGATACGACCCTGGAGCAGCCAGACATGTCCCATCCCGCCACGCCGGACGCCGGCACCGCATCGCCGCCCGCTGGATCGCCGTCGGGGAAGGTGTTTCCCTCCGCCGAAGCGGCCCTGCACGGACTCGTTGCCGACAACCAGACGCTCGCCGTGGGTGGTTTCGGCCTGTGCGGCATTCCCGAGGCGCTGATCGCCGCGCTGCGTGATTCGGGCGCCAAGGGCCTGACCGCGATCTCCAACAATGCCGGCGTCGACGGCTTCGGCCTCGGCCAGCTGTTGGCCACGCGCCAGATCCGCAAGATGATTTCGTCCTACGTGGGCGAAAACAAGGAGTTCGAGCGCCAGTACCTGGGCGGCGAACTCGAGCTCGAGTTCAACCCCCAGGGCACGCTGGCCGAGCGCCTGCGCGCCGGTGGCGCAGGCATCCCGGCGTTCTTCACCGCCACCGGCTACGGCACCATCGTCGCCGATGGCAAGGAGACCCGCGAGTTCGGCGGCAAGCATTACGTGATGGAAACCGCGCTGGTCGCCGACGTGTCGCTGGTCAAGGCCTGGAAGGCCGACCGCGCCGGCAACCTGGTGTTCCGCAAGACCGCGCGCAACTTCAACCCCGCCTGCGCGATGGCCGGAAATGTGTGCGTGGCGGAAGTGGAGGAGCTGGTGGAGGTGGGCGACATCGATCCCGACCAGGTGCACCTGCCCGGTATCTATGTGGACCGCATCGTGGTCAACGCCACGCCTGAGAAGCGCATCGAACAGCGTACCGTGCGCGAAGGAGGCAAGTGATGGCCTGGACGCGAGACCAGATGGCGCAGCGCGCCGCGCGCGAGCTCACCGACGGCATGTACGTCAACCTCGGCATCGGCCTGCCCACCATGGTGGCCAACCACATCCCTGACGGCGTGGACGTGTGGCTGCAGTCCGAGAACGGCCTGCTCGGCATCGGCCCGTTCCCGACCGAGGACGAGCTCGACGCCGACCTCATCAACGCCGGCAAGCAGACCGTCACCGCGCGCGCCGGCGCCAGCTACTTCGGCAGCCATGACTCCTTCGCGATGATCCGCGGCGGGCACATCGACCTGGCGATCCTCGGCGCGATGGAGGTCACCGACAAGGGGGACCTGGCCAACTGGATGGTGCCCGGCAAGATGGTCAAGGGCATGGGCGGCGCGATGGACCTGGTGGCCGGCGTGAAGCGCGTGGTGGTGCTGATGGAGCACTGCACGAAGAATGGCGAGCCGAAGATCCTGCCCGAGTGCACGCTGCCGCTGACCGGGGTGGGCGTCGTGAGCCGCATCATCACCGAGCTGGCGGTGTTCGACGTCACGGCGGACGGGCTGCGGCTCGTCGAGGCCGCGGAGGGCGTGGACGAGGACACGCTGCGCGCGAAAACCGGCGTGCCGTTCCGCAAGGCGTAAAAGAAAGAGGCCGCAATCGCGGCCTCTTTCGTTGCTGCTGGCGGCCGCGCCGCGCCGCCGGGCGGACTCAACCGCCGAGCGCCGCCTCCAGCTCCGGCAGCACCTGGAACAGGTCGCCGACCAGGCCGATGTCGGCCACTTCGAAGATCGCCGAGTCGGCATCCTTGTTGATGGCGACGATGGTGCCGGCGTCCTTGATGCCGGTGAGGTGCTGGATCGCGCCGGAGATGCCGATCGCGACATACAGCTCCGGCGCGATGATCTTGCCGGTCTGGCCGACCTGCATCTCGTTGGGGCAGTAGCCGGCGTCGACCGCGGCGCGCGATGCGCCCACCGCCGCGCCGAGCTTGTCGGCGAACTTGTAGATCACCTCGAAGTTCTCCTTCGAGCCCACGCCACGGCCGCCGGACACCACGCGGCGCGCCGACTGCAGGTCGGGGCGATCGGTGGAGCCTGCGGCGAGCCCGACGAAGCGGGTATGGCCTGGCAGGGTTGCGTCGACGCTGGCCGCCTCGATGGCGGCGCTGCCGCCCTTGCCTGCTTCCTTCCACGACGCGGTGCGCACGGTGGCGACCACGACCTGGTCGGCGGCCGCTTCGACGGTGACGATGGCGTTGCCTGCGTAGATCGGGCGCTTGAACACGTGGCTGCCTTCGACCGCCATGACATCGGACACCTGCGCGGTGCCGAGCAGCGCGGCCACGCACGGCATCAGGTCCTTGCCGAACGTGGTCGAGGGGCCGAACACGTGCGTGTAGCCGGCGGCCAGCGCGGCCACCTGCGGCGCCAGCACCTGGGCGATGGCGTGCTCGTTGGCGGCGTTGGCCACGGTGAGCACGCGCGCCACGCCGGCGATCTGCGCGGCTTCCGCGGCGACGGCGGCGGGATCGGACGCCAGCACCACGATGTCGATGGCGTCCGGCGACAGTGCCTGCGCGGCGGTGACGCACTTGGCGGTGGATGCGTTGAGCTTGCCGCCGAGGTGTTCGGCGACGATCAGGACCTTGGTCATCAGAGCAACCCCTTTTCCTTCAGTGCGGCAACCAGCTCGGCCGCGTCCTTGACCATCACGCCCTTGCTGCGCTTTGCCGGCGCGGCGTACTGCGTGGCCTTGAGCGCGCCGCCGCCCTCGACGCCGAGGTCGGCGTACGGGATCGATTCCAGCGGCTTGGACTTGGCCTTCATGATGTCGGGCAGCTTGATGAAGCGCGGCTCGTTGAGGCGCAGGTCGGTGGTGATGACCGCCGGCAGGTCCACTTCCAGCGTTTCCAGGCCGGCGTCGACCTCGCGGGTGACCGTGGCACGGCCGTCGGCAACCTCGAGCTTCGACGCGAACGTCGCCTGCGGGCGGCCCCAGAGCGTGGCCAGCATCTGGCCGGTCTGGTTGGCGTCGTCGTCGATCGCCTGCTTGCCGAGGATCACCAGGTCCGGCTGTTCCTTTTCCACCAGCTTCAGGAACGCACGCGCGGCGGCCAGCGGCTGCACGTCCTGGCCGGCGTCGATGACCACGTGGATGGCGCGGTTGGCGCCCATGGCCAGGCCGTTGCGCAGGTGCGGCTGCGCGTCGGCAGGCGCGATGGTCGCGACCACGACTTCGGTGGCAATGCCCTTGTCGCGCAGGCGCAGGGCTTCTTCCAGCGCGATCTCGTCGAAGGGGTTGGCCGACAGCTTGACGCCGTCGGTGATCACGCCGGTACCGTCCGGCTTGACCTGGATGCGGACGTTGTAGTCCACCACGCGCTTGTAGCCGACGAGGATTTTCATCGTTGCGGTGCGTCCTTGGGGGTAGAGCGGAAACCCGCGATTTTAGCGGGCCGGAGGCCGCGGCGCGAACTTGGCCGCCGCGGTGGGGCGGCCATCATGCCCCGGCGGCTGGCCGCAGCACGCGCCGCCCGAGCAGGAACGTCACCGGCATGCTGGCCGCAACCGAGAGGAACGGCGCCAGCCGCGGGTCGATGCCGAGCGGTCCGATGGCCAGTTCCAGCACGCTGGCGCCCACCGCCCAGCCGGCCAGGCACACCAGCGGCCAGGCGGCGAAACTGCGCCATCCACGCCGCGCACGGAACGCGTAGCGGGTGTGCAGCAGGTAGCCGAGGCCCACGCCGACCACGAAGCACACCGCGTACGCCGCCTGCGGCGCCATCCACGGCAGCAGCAGCCAGTACACGATCAGGCAGGCGACCGTGTTGGTGCCTCCGGCCGCGACGAAACGCACGAAGGTGGCGGCGGTGCCGTCGTGGCGCAGCGCGGCCAGCAGCCTGTTCATGCGCCGGGCGCGGCGGCAGCCAGCGCCAGAAAGGTGTCGTAGTCGCGGATGTAATCGGCGGCGTCGTAGGCGTGCGATGCGAACACCAGCAGCACCGCATCGGGCGAATAGCGGTACTGCGTGCCCCAGGTCATCGGCGGCAGGTGCAGGCCCAGTTCGGGTGCGTCGAGGGTGAACTCGCGGCGGTGGCGGCCGTCGTCGGCCAGCACGCGCACCGAGCCGTGCACGCAGACCAGGAACTGGTGGCATTCGCGATGCGCGTGTTCGCCGCGGGTCTCGCGCGAGGGCACGTCGAACACCAGGAAGTACCGCGCCGGCGCGAACGGCAGGTCGCGCGCGAACTCGCCAACCGCCAGCGAACCACGCAGGTCGATGAAGCGCGGCAGCCGCACCAGGCGCGCGCCGCCGGTGCCTGGCAGCGGATCGCTGCCGGTACCGGCAGGCGTCAGGGATGCGGACTCGCGCGGGGCATCGCGCGTATCGCCGGCGAGCACCTGGCCGGCGTCGTCATCGGTGACATAGCCGACGATGCGCGCCGGGTTGCCGACCACGATGGCGTTCGCCGGTACCGAACGGGTGATCACCGCGCCGGCGCCGATCATCGCGCCGCGGCCGATGCGCACGCCGGGCAGCAAGGTGGCGTTGGCGCCGATCGACGCGCCGTCCTCGACCACGGTTTCCGCGTAGCGCTCCGGGCGCTGCCGGCTGCGCGGGAAGATGTCGTTGCTGAAGGTGGCATTCGGGCCGACGAAGACGTCGTCGCCCAGGCGCACGCCGTCCCACAGTTGCACGCCGCACTTGATGGTGGTGCGGTCGCCCACCACCACGTCGCCCTCGATGAACACGCCGTCGCAGACGTTGCAGTCGCGGCCGATGCGCGCGCCCGGCAGCACGTGCGCGAATGCCCACACCCGCGTGCCGGCGCCGATGCTGTCGCTCTCGCACAGCGCATTGGGATGCACGTAGTGGCTCATGGTGCCTCGCCCTCGAAGGTCTGTTCGCTGTGCACAAGCGCCAGCGGGCGCGCCTTGGTGTTCTCGAACGCGCGCCAGGCATAGCTGCCCACCACGCCCAGGCCGAGCGTGTTGATGGCGCCGAAGAACAGAATGGTGAACACCGTGGCCGCGTAGCCCGGTACGGTCACCAGGCCCGACACCTTGGCCACCACCACCACCACCGCGAGCGCCACCGCCACCACCAGCGCCAGCGCGCCGGTCGCGAACAGGATGCGCACCGGCAGGTCGCTGAAGGCGAACACGCTGTCGGAGAAGTATTTGAGCTTCTTGCCGAGCGTCCACGCGCTGCGGCCGTGCTCGCGCCGGCGGCGCTGGTAGGGCAGGAACACGCGGCGCCCGCCCAGCCAGAACAGCTGTGCAAGCAGGCTGGTGTTGGACTCGCGCAGGGCCACCAGGCGGTCGCGGAAATCGGCGCTGACCGCGAAGATGTCCACGCCGCCGCGCGGGATGTCGGGCATCACCAGGCGCCGGTACAGCGACCAGAACAGCGTGGACAGCAGCTTGCCGAAGAACGGGTCGTCGCGCCCGTCGCGCACGCCGAAGCCGACGTCGGCACGGCCGTCGCGCAGCGCGGCGAGGAAGCGCAGCGCAAGTTCCGGTGGCTCCTGCAGGTCCGCCGCCATCACCGCGATCACCTGGCCTCGCGCCCGCTCCAGGCCGACGCGGATCGCCGGGAAGGCACCGAAGTTGCGCGTCAGCTCGACCAACTGCGCGGGGAAGCCCGCGGTCGGCAGCGCGTCGCGCAGCAGCGCGTGGCTGTCGTCGGGGCTGCCGTCGACCACCAGCACGGCCTCGAAGCCGCCTTCCGTCGCGCTCGCGAGCCCGCGCAGCGCGTCGAGCAGCGGCGCGATGGAGCCGGCATTGCGGTACACCGGCACCACCACCGAAAGCGCGGGGGTCAGAAGCGGTTGCATGCGGCGATCACCCTCTCGGCTTCGTCATCGGTCAGCTCCGGGAAGCATGGCAGCGTCAGCGCGGTGCGCGCATGGCGTTCGGTCATCGGCAGCGACCGGCCCGCGTAGCGCCCGCCGAAGCAGGGCTGCTGGTGGTCGGGCAGCGGGTAGTGGATGTCACTGGCGATGCCGGCCGCGTCCAGGTGCGCGCGCAGCGCATCGCGGGACTCGCTGTGCACCACATAGAGATGCGCCACGTACTCGTCGCCGGCGACCGGTGGCACCGCGATGCGCGCATTGCGGATGCCCTGCGAATAGCGGTTGGCGATGTCGCGGCGGCGCCCGTTCCAGCCGTCCAGCAGCGGCAGCTTGAGCGACAGCACGCGCGCCTGCAGCTCGTCGAGACGGCTGTTGCGGCCACCTTGCAGGGTGTTGACGTACTTCTGTTCCCACCCGTACTGGCGCAGCGCGCGCACGCGCGCGGCCACTGCGGCGTCGCGGGTGACCACGGCGCCGGCGTCGCCGAGCGCGCCGAGGTTCTTGGTGGGATAGAAGCTGAAGGCGGCGGCATCGCCGAATGCGCCTGCGCGGCGACCGTCCGGGGTGCGCGCGCCATGCGCCTGCGCGCAATCCTCGACGAGCGCGACACCATGCGCGCGGCAGGTGTCGGCAATGGCGTCGATCCGCGCGAGGCGGCCGTACAGGTGCGTGGCCACCACCGCGCGCAGCGGGCCGTCGCTGTCGCAGGCGCGCGCCAGCTGCGCCGGGTCCAGCGTGGCGTCGGCGTCGACATCGACGAACACCGGCTCCGCGCCACAGGCCAGCGCGGCCGTGGCGGCGTACATGGCGGCGTTGGCGGGCACGGCGACGCGGTCGCCCTGCACGACGCCGACGGACTTCAGTGCAAGCTCCAGTGCGTCACTGCCGTTTGCGACGCCGACGCAGTGGGCCACGCCGCAGTACGTCGCAAAGGCGGACTCGAACGCCGCGACGCCCGGACCCAACACGTAATGCCCGCTGTCCACCACGTCGGCCAGCGCCGCGGCGAGCTCGACGCGCAGCGCGGCCACGTGGCGCACCAGCGAATTGACGGGAACAAGGGGTGGGCGCATGCGTCACGGCGGTACCGGTTGGCCTGCATTCTGCCAGAACGCGGCCGGGCGCCCGCCGCGGCGGGCGGCGGCGGCGCCACGCTATGATCGGCCGCCGCACGGGGCAGGCCAGGACCACCACGATGACGATCGAGCTACGCAGTCCCGACCCGCGCGGGCGCCACGGCGCGCACGCGGCGATGCTGCTGCTCGTGCTGTCGGCGACGCACCTGGTGTTCAACTTCCTGCTGACGCCGAACAGCCCGTTCCCGAACCACCCCGACGACTTCTCGTTCCTCGCCGGCACGCTCGCCGACATGGGCTGGGACTGGAAGCGCCCGGTGTCGACCAACGTGATCTTCCTGGTCGCCGCCTGCGGCCAGCTGGCGTCCTACGTCGTGCTCAACGCGTCGGCCGTGCTGGTGGCGTGGCTTGCGCTGCTGCTGGTGCGCGACGTGTTCGGCGTGCGCCCCGGCGTGCTCGCGGCGGTCGCCTGCGGCGTCGTGCTGTCGAGCCATCCGGCCGCGCTGCAGCACGGCAAGTACCTCGGGCTGATGACCAACCTGGTGTCGCATGGCTTCGGCCTGGCCTGCCTGCTGCTGCTCTGGCACGGCTGGCGACGCGCCAGTGCCTGGCGTTGCGCACTGGCGGCACTGGCCTACGTGGCCAGCGCGTTCGCGAAGGAGGACTTCGTGCTGCCGCCGCTGCTGCTCGCCGCGCTGTTGTGGGCGAGCGGGGCCACGGCGATGCGCGTGCCGCCGGCCGCGATGCCGTGGTCGCGTGCGTCGCGGATCGCGGTATCGATGCTGTTCGTCGCGATCGCCGTCGGCTCGATGGCGTGGCAGGCCTATGACCGGAACCCCTTCGTCGCCGGGCTGTTCACGCCCGACAGCAGCAGTGCGTCGTATGCGGTGGAGCTGGCGCCCGCGGCACTGCTGCGCGCCTTTGCCACGTTGTTCCTGGGCTACACCTGGGTGGCGACGCTGCTGGCGGCTGCGGCCTGTGCCGCCCTGTGGTTCGCGGCGCCGGCGCTGCGTCTTCGCCTGTGCTGGCTGGTGGCGACCGTGGTCTCGCTCGCGGTGCCGTACGCGCTCATCCCCAACAACATGCCGGTGTATCGCGCGTATGCGTGGCTGCCGTGGATGGCCGCGATCGTCGCGGTCGCGCTGGCGTACCTGGCGCAGCGCGCTCCATTGCACGCGACGACGATGGTGCGTCGCTCCGTGCCCGCGCTCGCCGCGACCGCGGTTGCGCTGGGCGCGGCGCTGCTCCACCACGACGCACGGCTCGAGCTTGCCGGGCGCTACGCGGCTGGCGAGTCCGTCAACCGCCACATGCTCGAATTCCTCGAGCAGCAGCGCGCCGGGCTGGAGGAAGCACCGCTGGTCGCACTGTACGGGCTGGGCGAGAACTCGCCCTGGTGCGGCAACGGCACGGTGTATCTGTCCCGCAAACGCGGCTTCGAGCAGCGCTGGCTGGTGTTGGCCCCGGGCGAGACGGCGTGCTACCGGAATCCCGCGCAGGGCGGCCGCAAGCCGCGGCACGATCTGCGGGTCACGGTGGCGCCGCCCGCCCATGCCTGTGCGCAGCCGACGCTGCCGGTGCTGGCGTTCGATGCCGAGGGTCGCGGCACGCGCATGTCAGGCCGTGACCTGTGTGCCGCCAGCCGCGGTGCAGCGGCCGGGCCCTAGGGCGTCGGCAGCGCATCACCCCGGCCGAGGAGCCGCCCGGGACGTTCGATGCGCACGGCGTGGCGTCCGCGCGCCGGAATCTCCAGCGCCACCTGGTAGCCGTTGACGCGGAACATCGGCGTGGCGCGTCCGTCGACAGTCGCGCGCCAGCGCGCCGCCGGGTCTTCGTTGAGGATCAGCAGGCCGGGGCCTGTCGCGTCCACCGTCGCCAGCAGCAGCGTGCGCGCGTTGTGGTGCAGCGTGACCTCGCCATCCAGGCGTCCCGTGCCGGCGTGACGCGCGGCATCGACCGCGGCGGGCAGGTCACCCGCGCGCACCAGGGCGCGCAGCGGAGACGCCTGGCCGTGCGCGAGGAGTGACTCGACCGGATCCGCGACCACGGCCATGCCGCCCACCAGCTGGTACAGCCGCGGCAGTGCGTCCACGTGCGTGCGCAACACCAGCCCGGGTCGCAGGATCTCGTCGCCCGGTTGCGCATCGGCCTCGGGCCACAGCGACCAGCGAACGCCATACAACGCGGCGACCATCGGGCTCGCCTGCGACAGCAGGCGGTACTTCGCGTGCTCGGCGGGGCCGATGCCGCCGTGGATCGAGCGGAAGCCGTGCGTCGTCCACGCGTGGGTGAGGAGGTGCGCGTTGTCGACGCTGCCGCCAAGCATGAAACGGTACCGGTCGCGCTCCGGCAGACGTTCCGCAAGGGCGGCGGCGTCGGCGTGCGCCTGCACCCGGTCGGCATGGAACAGCATCGCGTCGTCGTGGGCAAAGCGCTTGTTGTGCATGAACGGTGCCCACGCACTGCCCGCCAACAGCGCCACGCAGGCGAGCGCAAGCACGCCGGAGCCGCCGCGCGGCGCACGCATGCACCAGCCCAGTGCCGCGAATGCCGCCAGCGCGGCCAGCAGGGCGCCGGGGCGGTACGCGCCGGTGGACGCCAGCGTGGCGATGATCATCGCCACAAGCCCCAGCACACCCAGCCATGCCCACGGATCGCGCAGGAGCGGCGGCGGCGTGCGCAGCCGCAGCGACTGCAGGCCGAGCGCGGCCAGCGGCAGCAGCAGCACCACCGCCAGGCACGACCACCAGGTCAGTTCGCGCACCTTGTTCGCCAGCGGCACGACCGCCAGCAGCGGTGCCATGGCTGCGAAACACGACAGCAGCGCGAACAGCGCGACCGCGAGCAGCGCCCGCGCGAAACGGCTTGCCGGCAGCGCCGGGAGCGAGCGGCCCAGCACGGCCAGCGCGGCAACCAGGATCGCGGCACCCAGGTAGGCATTGCCGATGCCGCGCCGATACTCGAATCCCAGCACCAGCCCGGCATCCGCCGGCGCCAAGGCGTGCTGGCGCAGCGCTGCCACCGGCACGGCCTGGTTGCCGGTGACGTGGCCGCCGACCTCGCCAAGCCAGCGGATCGCGCGCGCGTGGAAGGCGAGGATCTCGGAGAGGTAGGGCCAGGTCGCGGCGAATACCAGCAGCGCGGCAGCTGCAAGCCAGGCGCTGGTGTTTGCGAGCGCGCGCAGCCCGTCCTTGTCGCGCGCAAGCACCGTCTGCGCCGCGACCAGCAGCCAGGCCACGCCCGACGCCCACGCTGCGAACACCAGGTTCTGCGCGGGATGCGCGTACACCAGCAGCGTTGCCGCCAGCGCCAGCGCGACCGCCATCGGTGCCTGCGCCCTCCATCCCCCCGCATACAGTCGCGCCTGCGCGGCCAGCACCCACGGCAGCCACGCCATGCCGGCGATGATGTGTGGCCAGCCGGCCGCGCTGCGCACCGCGGGAAACCATGGCAGCGCAAGGCCAACGGCCAACGCCAGCGCCGTGCGCACGCCCAGGGCGCGGGCCAGCGCGCAGGCGCCCGCGCCGAGCAGCGCGAGGTGCAGCATGGCGATGAAGTTCAGCCGGTCCAGCGTGGCCGCCGGCGAGGCGTCGGCGCCCGCCCAGTTGAAGTACAGCGGGTAGAGCATGTGGTAATTGGGGTTGGACCAGTTCGACTCGCCGGCCCTCACGCTTTCGCTGTACATCGCCGCCAGCACGCCTTCCTCGGCGATGGCGTGGCTGGCCTCGTTGAAGAACGCCAGCAGCATGTCGGCCTGGTCCGGGCCGCGCGCCAGGGTTTCGCCTGCGTAGTGCACGCGGGCGATCGCGAACACCGCCGCCATGACCGCGAGCAGCAGTGCGAACTCGCGCAGCGCGCGCATCGACCAGTGGCGAGCCTGCGGCTGCCGCACGTCAGCCAAGCGCATGCAGCGCGCGGTCTGCGGCCTCGAGCACGCGGTCCATGTGCGCGTCCAGGCCGATCCACATCGGCAGCCGGAACAGGCGCGCGGAGACGTCATCGGTCACGTCGAGCGACCCGTGCGTGCGCCCGAGGCGAGTCCCGGCGGGCGAGGAATGCAGCGGCACGTAATGGAACACCGACAGCACGCCGTCGGCGCGCAGCGACTCGAGGATGCGCGTGCGCGACGCCAGGTCCGGCGCCAGCAGGTAGTACATGTGCGCGTTGTGTTCGCAATGCGCCGGCACCACCGGCCGGCGCACGCGTCCGGCCTGCTCGTGCGCCTGTGCCCACGCGTGGTAGCGCGCCCACAGGGCCAGGCGGCCGTCGGTGAGCGCGCGTGCGTGATCGAGCTGCGCCGCCAGGAACGCCGCGGTGATCTCGCCCGGCAGGAACGACGAGCCGAGGTCGCACCAGGTGTAGCGATCGACCTCGCCGCGGAAGAAGCGGCCGCGGTCGGTGCCCTTCTCGCGGATGATCTCGGCGCGCGCGACCAGCGCGGGGTCATTGACCAGCAGCGCGCCGCCTTCGCCGCAGATCACGTTCTTGGTCTCGTGGAAACTGAGCGTGCCGAGCGCGCCGATGCTGCCCAGCGGCTGGCCGCGCCAACGCGACATGATCCCCTGCGCGGCGTCCTCCACCACCACCAGGCCGTGGCGTGCGGCGATGGCCAGGATCACGTCCATCTCGCAGCCGACGCCGGCGTAATGCACCACGCAGATCGCGCGCGTGCGCGGCGTCACCGCCGCCTCGACCAGGCGCTCGTCGATGTTGAGCGTGTCCGCGCGCACGTCGACGAACACCGGCGTGGCGCCGCGCAGCACGAAGGCGTTGGCGGTGGAGACGAACGTGTACGAGGGCAGGATCACCTCGTCGCCGGGGCCGACGTTGGCGAGCAGCGCCGACATCTCCAGCGCCGCGGTGCAGGAGTGCGTGAGCAGTGCGCGCCTGGCGCCGGTTTCGCGCTCCAGCCAGGCGTGGCAGCGGCGGGTGAACGCGCCGTCGCCGGAGAGGTGGCCCGCGGCATGCGCCTCGGCGATGTTGGCCAGCTCGCCGCCGGTCATGTGCGGGCGGTTGAAGGGGATCATGCCGGACGCGCTCATGCGTGCACCGCCTTGCGTGCGATCACGACCCGGCTGCCGCCCACCGGCAGGCGGATCCCGCACGCCACGAGCGCGCCTTCGATGCGCATCGCCAGGTCGAGGAGCGCATCGACCGGCCGTGGCAGCGCCAGTTCGGCGAGCGGGTCGTAGGCGGTGTCGGGGCGCCGCGACCGCAGCCGCGACAGCATCATCAGCGGCAGCAGCACGCTGGTGAAGCTGCCGCTCCAGGTGATCGCGAAGCCGGCGGCGCGCAGCTTCGCCTCCAGCTCGCCGCGCGCATAGCGGCGCACGTGGTGCGCGGCGACGTCCTGCTCGCTCCACAGCCACGGGTGCTGCGGAACGGTGAGCGCCACGATGCCGTCCGCGCGCAGCGCCTGGTGGATGCTGCGCAGCGCCGCGCCGTCGTCGTCGATGTGCTCGAGCACGTCGTAGGCGCCTATTGCATCGAAGGCTGCGGTGAACGGCAGGGCGCGGGCATCGAGCTGCAGCAGGTGGGCGCGCGGCACGCGTGCGCGTGCGTAGGGCAGGCTGTCGGCGAGGAACTCGCTGCCACTGATGCACCAGCCGGGAAAGCGCTCGGCCACCGCCGCCAGCACGAATCCGGTGCCGCAGCCGACCTCGAGGTAATCACGCACGTGGCTGCCGTGGCGGGCGAGCAGTCGCAGCAGCAGGCGGTTGCGCGCGCGGAACCAGAAGTTGCCGGCTTCGAGCGCCGCGAGCTTCGGAAAGAACGCCGCGTCATAGCCGCCGCTGCGTGCGCCCATCACGTACGGAACCCGGCCTGCACCAGCGCGCAGGCGCGTCCGGCATCGTCGCGCAGCCAGGCATTGGCGCGGCGCAGGCCGGCCGTCGACGCCCAACCCTTCTGGAGTTCGAGCGTATGCGCGCGGCGTGCATCCAGCGCCGCGAGCGGCAGCTGCGCCAGCATGTCGATCTGCACATGCGCGCCGCAGGCGTCGGCAAGCAGGGCGGCAATGTCGGCGACCGGCAGCGGCCAGCCGCCGGCCTGGTCGCGCAGCGCGCCGGCGGCGTAGTCGCGCGATACCGTGCGCACGCCCGGCGCACCGAGCATCGCGTTGACGTGCAGGGTGTCGTAGGCGGCATACAGGTGATAACCCTCGCGCGCCCAGACCTTCTGCACCGCGAAGTTGTCGACCTTGGTGGACATGCGCATTTCCGCGAAGCCGAGCGCCCGGTAGTGGCGCTGCGTGTGGCGGATCAGTTCGCCGAACAGGCCGCTGCCCGACTCCGAAGGCAGCACGCCGTAGATGCCGCCGTTGGCGATGCCGGCCGCGGCGTCGGCCTCGCAGCAGGCGAACGCGACGATGCGCCCGGCGCGTCGCGCCACCCAACTCGAGGTGCGCGCGCCGCCACGGTGGGCCAGCGCCCATTCGCGATAGCCGGCCAGGGCAAGATCGGGTGCGAACAGCGGGTTGGCGAAGTAGTGGCTGGCATAGCCTTTGAAGCTGGCATCGACCAGCGCGGCCAAGGCGTCGTCGTCGGCCGGCGTGGCCGGGCTGATGTCGACGTCGGCATTCGTCGATGCATGCGGCACGTGGCGCTGCAGGTCGACCGTGTAATACACCAGCACGCCGGCGTCGATCACCTCGAAGCCGAGGCCGGCAAGCGCGCGGACGCGCTGCGAGTCGCCGACCGGCAGGCGATAGATGGCGACGTCGGCGGCGCTGGCCAGCAGCGCCGGCAGGGGGTCGCCGTCAAGCCGCGTGGCCCGCCAGACCTCGAGACCGAAGCGCGCGCTGTCGGGCGCCGAGCGCGCGAGGCCGGCGTGCTCAAGCATCGGCCAGGGATCCTTCCGCGCCGGTTTCCCGCTCCACCACGAAGGCCGGCCGGCGCTTGCTGTCCTTGAAGACCTGGCCGACGTACAGGCCGACCACGCCGACGCAGAACATGAGGATCCCGCACAGCAGCCAGATCGACGCGATGATGCTGGTGTAACCGGCGACCCCGGTGCGCCCGCTGAAATACAGCCACACCGCCGCCAGCACCACGGCGAACGAAAACAGCGACACACCCATGCCCAGCTTGACCACCAGGCGCAGCGGCTTGTCGGAGTGCGACAGCACGATCGAGAGCGCGAGGCGGGCGGCCTTGCGCAGGTCGTAGGCACTGCGGCCGACCGCACGTTCGGCGTGCACCACCGGCAGCGAATCGGATGGCAGCCCGGTCCAGCGCACCATCAGCGGAAAGCAGCGCTCGCTTTCCGGCATGCGCAGCAGCAGTTCCACCACGCGGCGCGAATACACGCCGAAGTTGGCGACGCGGTGGTCCTGCGGCACACCGGACAGCCAGCCCAGCAGGCGGTAGAAGCACCACGAGCTCAAGCGCTTGCCGAGCGTGTCGCGGCGCCCGGTGCGCTGCGCATGGACGATGTCGACGCCCTCGCGCGCGCGCGCCAGCAGCGACGGGATGGCCTCCGGCGCGTCCTGCAGGTCGCAGTCCATCACCGCGACGTGCGCGCCGCGTGCGTGTTCGAGGCCGGCGTAGATCGCCGCGTGCTGGCCGAAGTTGCGCGACAGCCGCAGTCCGCGCACCTGCGGATGGCGCAGCGCGAGTTCTTCGATGCGCGCCCACGCGCCGTCCGGGCTGGCGTCGTCAACCAGCAGGATCTCGATGCGCTCGTGGCCATCGAATGCGCGCAGGCAACGCTCCACCAGCTCCTCCACGCAGCCCGCACAGCCGTAGACCGGAGTGACGATGCTGAGCGTGGGTGGCGATGGCGGAGCGGTGGGCATCGGGTCGCGGCGCTGCGGAGGGGCCGGGCAATAGTGCCGCAAGCCGCGGGCAATGGACATCGTGCCGCCGGCTGCGGCAGTGCGCGCCGCTATACTCGCGGGCGGCGAACACCGACCCCGAATGCATGGTCCCGAGCCCCGCGCGCGCACCCGGCGCACCGCACCACGCGCATCACCTGGCCTGGCTGCTGGCGCTGCCCGCGCTGCTGGCGGCCGTACATGCCGTCGCGCTCGCAGGCAGCATCGCCAATCCGCTGGTGTACTCCGACAACTGGACGTTCATCGAAACCTTCCTGAAGGTGGCGCTGGAGGATGGCGCCGGCTTCGGCGACTTCCTGGTCAAGCGCGCGGGCGTCGACCACGCGCAACCGCTGGGCAAGCTGCTCATGCTGGCCAACGCGCGCTGGGCCGGGCTCGACTTCATGTTCGAAGCCCGCGTCGCGCTGGGCTGCGTGGTGGCCGGCTGGGCGCTGCTCTGCGTGGTGGTGCTGCGCGAGCGGGGCGAAGTGCCGGTGACGCCGCTGGTCGTGTTCCTCATGGCTGCCGTGCTGGTGGTGCAGCTGGCGCCGGCGAGCGTGGATGTCTACGCCTACCCGATGGTGCTGATGGCGCACGCGTTCTACCTGCTCGCCTTCGTCGTGCTGGCCGCGGCCTGGCACGCCTACCGCGGCGGGCGCGCGTGGCCGCTGGTGCTGGCGATGGCCGCCTGCGGCATCGTCGGCGACGATTCCGCGATCCTGCTGGTCGCGGCGGCCGCGCCTGCGCTGCTGCTGGCCGGGTTGCGCGAACAACGCGTGCGCAGCGCATGGCGGATCCTTGCGCTGCTGGTGCTGGTGCTGCTTGCCTGCCGTGGCGCCTACGCGCTGTTCGGCGAGATCCGCGGCAGCACCAGTCCCGACTTCAACGTCGGCATGGCCGCGCGCGTGGCCGGCCTGGCCGCGCAGTGGCGCGACGCATGGGCGTGGCTGGCAACGCCGCTCAGCGCGGGGCTGGCGTCGGGCGCAGCGCTGCGCGCGACCTTCGGCGATGGCTGGCTGGCCGCGCGCATCGCGCTGGCGCTCCTGGTCGGTGGCCTGCATGCATGGTTCTGGTGGCGGGCGTGGCGCCTGCGTCCGGGCGCCACCTGGTTCCTCGCGGTCGCGCTGATGCTGCTGTTCTACGCGATGGTCGCCGGGGTCCTCTACGGCCGCGTGTTCGTGCGCGGCACCGCATTCCTCGACCAGGGGCGCTATTCGGTGTTCTACCAGGTCGGGATCGTCGCGCTGCTGTTGATGGCACTTGCCGAAGGCGCGCTGGCCAGCGGCCGCGCGCGAGCGCTTGCCTGGGGTGCCGGTGCGGCGTTGTTCCTGCTGCAGCTGCCGCTGGCGCTGCACGCCTGGCAACAGGTGCCGGGCCACCGCGACGCCTATGCGCACATGGCACGCGACATGGCCGCGATGGCGCGCGACCCGCTGCATCCGCCCGCGGGCTGCGCGGTCGGCATCGACGTCTGCGTGCGCCCGGAAGCCACGCGCGTGGCGCTGATGGCGATGCTCGTCGAGCACCGCTTGAACCTGTTCTCGCCGCGGTTCCAGGCGCGCCATCCCGAACTGGCCCGCGCCGCCGGGCTGCTTCCGCAGTCCGCAGCACCTGCCGAATGAACGCGCGCGTCGGCTACAGGTTCTGGTAGTTCGGCCCCGCGCCGCCCTCCGGCGTCACCCAGGTGATGATCTCGTAGGGATCCTTGATGTCGCAGGTCTTGCAGTGCACGCAGTTGGCGGAATTGATTTGCAGCCGCTTGCCGTGCGCGGCCGCCGCGTCTTCGACGATCTCGTACACGCCGGCCGGGCAGAAGCGCGTGCAGGGATTGCCGTATTCCTCGGCGCAGCGGGTCACGCAGACCTCGGTGTCGTGCACCAGCAGGTGCACGGGCTGGTCCTCGTCATGCTCGGTGGCGGCGAAGTACACGCCGGCGAGGCGGTCGCGCGGGGCGAGCTCGCGCTTCACGTAGTCGCGTTCCGGCTGCCCCTGGCCGCCCAGCCTGTCCAGCGACGACCAGTCCGCCTTGACCTTGAGCGTCCACGGCGAGTGCCCGCCGACAGCGGTTTCCCAGGCGGCGTTGAGCAGCCCGAACCACAGGCCCTTCTTGAAGCCGGGCTTGATGTTGCGCACCGCGCGCAGCTCGCGCATGGCATCGGAATCGCGCAGCTTCGCGTCGTAGCCCTCGGGCGCAAGCCCAGCGGCCGCGAGGTGCTCGGCGGCGAGCATGCCGGAGCGGATCGCCTGGTGGGTGCCCTTGATCTTGGGCACGTTGAGGAGCCCCGCCGTGTCGCCGATCAGCAGCGCGCCGGGCATCTCCACCTTGGGCAGCGACTGCCAGCCGCCGGTGACGATGGCGCGCGCGCCGGCGGAGAGGATGGTGCCGCCCTCGAGCAGCGGCTTGACCGTCGGATGGTTCTTCCATTGCTGGAAGGCCTCCCACGGCCGGTATTCGGGATCGCTGTAGTCGAGGCCGCTGACATAGCCCAGCGCCACCTGGTCGTTCTCCAGGTGGTAGAGGAAGCTGCCGCCGTAGGTGTCGTTGTCGGCCGGCCAGCCGAGCGAGTGCACGATCTTGCCCGGCGTCACGCGGCCGGCGGGCAGCTGCCACAGCTCCTTGATGCCGATCGAATACGCCTGCGGGTCGCTGTCGGCATCGAGTTCGAAGCGCTTTACCAGGCGCTTGGTGAGGTGTCCGCGCGCACCTTCGGCGAGCACGGTGACCTTGGCGTGGATGTCGATGCCGGCGGTGTAGCCCGGCTTCTCGGAGCCGTCGCGGGCGACGCCCATGTCGCCGATGCGTACCCCGGTGACGCGGCCGTCGGCAGCGTGCAGCGTCTGCGCGGCGGCGAAGCCCGGATAGATCTCCACGCCCAGCGCCTCGGCCTGCGGCGCCAGCCACGCGCACATCGCGCCGAGGCTGACGATGAAGTTGCCGTGGTTGCGCATGCCCGGCGGCACGATCGGGAACTTGCGGCCGCCGTCCTTCGTCAGGTACCAGAGCTCGTCCTCGCCGGCCGGCACGCAGATCGGCGGCGGGTTGTCGCGCCAGCCCGGCAGCAGGGCATCAAGCGGGCCGGGCTCGATCACCGCGCCGGACAGGATGTGCGCGCCGATGGTGCTCGACTTCTCGATCACGCAGACCGAGATGTCGGGATTCAGCTGCTTGAGGCGGATCGCGAAGGCCAGGCCGGCGGGGCCGGCCCCCACTGTCACGACGTCGTATTCCATGACGTCGCGCTCGGGCTCGGGCACGTCGATGGTGGTGGCAGGTTCGGCTGGCTGGTTCATGCGGGCGGCCCGTGTTGCAGTGCGTAGATTGTCGCGGCTCGCGCGGTGCGCGGCAAACCGACGTGAAGCCGCGTGCTAGCGTGCGCGCCATGGCGCTCATCCCGGTCACGCTCGAAGGGGCAGATCTCGCGTTCGATCCGGCCTGGCTCGCGCGCGCGGAAGCGGACGCACTGTTCGAGCGGCTGCGCGCCGACGTGCCCTGGACGATGCACCGCATCCGCATGTTCGGGCGCCTGGTCGATTCGCCGCGGCTGTCGTGCTGGATCGGCGACGCCGGCGCCGGCTACACCTATTCCGGCACGCGGTTCGAGCCGCAGCCGTGGCCACCGGCGCTGGCGGACCTGCGCGCGCGCGTTGCGGAAACCTGCGGCGAGGAGTTCAACAGCGTGCTCGCCAACCTCTACCGCGACGGCCGCGACGCCATGGGCTGGCACCGCGATGACGAGCCCGAGCTCGGCGCAAGGCCGGTGATCGCATCGCTGAGCCTCGGGGCCACGCGGCGCTTCGTGCTGAAGGAGGCGGTGGCCGCGGGTTCGGGTGCCGTGCCGTCGAAGCTGGCGCTGGAACTCGGCCACGGCAGCCTGCTGTGCATGGCCGGCGACACCCAGCGCCATTACCGCCATGCGCTGCCGCGCACCGCGCGCGCGGTGGGGCCGCGCATCAACCTGACGTTTCGCAGGATCCGCTCAGCGCCTTGAAGCGGTGGACGGAGCGGGCGCGGTGCGGGCGTGTTCGGCACCGGTGGCCAGGGTCCAGCCAGCGACGTCGCGACCGAGCGTTTCCAGCGCGGTCGTGAAGGTGGCCGCGACCGTGCTGACATCGGTGCCCGCCGCCAGTTCGGACACGGTGAACGTGCGTGACGCCACGATCCCCTGCGAGCGTGCGTGCAGCAGCTTGGCGTGCAGCTCGATGGTGGCCGCCGGCGTCGCGCGGCCGGCGTAGTCGGCCTCGAAGCGGCGCAGGTCGAGCAGCAGGCGGTAGTCGGGCGCCACGCCGCTGCCGCGGCGTGCGACACCGGCGATGTGCCCGGAATCCTCGAGCGTGCGCAGCACCACTTCTTCGACCATGTCGGTGGGCGAGCGCGCCCAGCTGGCGCCCGAATACACCTGCAGCTCGCCCGGCGACGGACGCACCGCGATGCGGAACGTGTCGACGGTGCGCGCGGCGCTCGGCGCATTGATCGCGAGCTGCCAGTCGACGTGCGGCCAGGCGGGATCGGCGGCCACGCGCGGGTCGGGCGAGTAGATGGCCGCGCGTTCGCGCTCGCCGGCGCCGCCCAGGATCGAACAGGCGCCGAGCGCCAGCGCAGCGGCCACGATGGCCAGGCGCGCGGATGCGGTGATCGGTTTCATTCGGGTTCGAACTCCTTCGGCGCGTCACGGCCGAGCAGGTAGCGCGTGGGGTTGGCATCGAAGCGGTCGCCGATGCGGCGCAGGTCGCGCACCAGCGAGCGCAGCTCCGACAGCGTCGGGCCGAGCTGCGCCAGGCCGTCGTTGGCGAAACTGTTGATGGCGTTGCGGTTCTCGCCAAGGATCAGGTCGGCGCTGTTGGCGGCGGAATCCATCTTGGCCAGCGTCGATTCCAGGTCGGCCACCAGCCCGGGCAGCTTGGCCACGAAGTCGCGTTCCAGTCCGGTCATCGCGCGGTTGGAGGTCTCCACCACCACCACCAGGTCTTCGCTGGCCTGGCGCGCATTGACGATCAGCGCGGCCAGGTCCTCGCGCTGGCCGGCCACGGCGCCGGTCATGCCTTCGATGTTCTCCAGCGTGCGCGCGATGCGCTCCACGTTCTCCTCGCTCAGCACCAGGTCCAGGCGCGCCACCAGGCGGTTGGCGGTGTCGGCGATGTTCTGCAGCGCCGAGGCCTCGGTGAGGATCACCGGGATCGCACCGTTCTCGCGCGCCTCCAGGTGCGGGGCGTCCGGGCTGCCGCCGGTCAGCTGGATGAAGGTCGAGCCGGTCAGCCCGGTCACCGAGAGCTTGGCGCGGGTGTCGATCTTCACCGGTACGTCGGCCTCCACCCGGATGCGCGCCACCACGCGCCGCGGATCCTGCGGGGCGAGCGACAGCGCGTCGACCGTGCCCACCGCGATGCCGTTGTACTGCACCACGCTGCCTTCGAGCAGGCCGGTGACAGGCTCGTTGAACACCACGTGGTAGCTCCGCCAGTTGCGGTCGGTGGAGAACTTGGCGGCCCACAGCCCGAACAGCAGCAACGCAAGCGCCGCGGCCAGGGTGAAGGCGCCGATCAGCACGTAGTTGGCCCTGGTTTCCATCGTCAATTGTCCTCGGCGGCGCGCTGTGTCGCCCGTTGCGCCGCGCGACCGCGCGGACCATTGAAGTATTCCTGCACCCACGGGTGCTCGAGGCGCTCGATCTCGGCCAGCGGCCCCACCGCCACCACCTTGCGGTCGGCAAGCACCGCCACGCGGTCGCAGATAGCGTACAGGGTGTCCAGGTCGTGGGTGATGAGGAACACCGTGAGCCCCAGCGCCTGCTGCAGGGTGCGGATGAGGTGGTCGAAGGCCGACGCGCCGATCGGATCCAGCCCCGCCGTGGGTTCGTCGAGGAACAGCAGCGGCGGGTCCAGCGCCAGCGCGCGCGCAAGGCCGGCACGCTTGCGCATGCCGCCGGACAGCTGCGACGGCAGCTTGCCGAGTGCGTCGGCAGGCAGGCCGGCAAGCTTGATCTTGAGCAGCGCGAGCTCGTAGCGCAGCGAGTCGGAGAGGCCCGGGTAGTGCTCCTTCAGCGGCACCTCGACGTTTTCGCCGACAGTCAACGACGAGAACAGCGCACCGTCCTGGAACAGCACGCCGGTACGGCGCTCGACATGGATCCGGTCGGCGGGATCGTCGGACGCGCTGTCGACACCCATCACCTCGATGTCACCGGCATCGGGCTTGCGCAGGCCGATGATCGAGCGCATCAGCACCGACTTGCCGCTGCCCGAGCCACCCACCACGCCGAGGATCTCTCCGCGGCGCACGTCGAGGTCCAGGTTGTCGTGCACCACCTGGTCGCCGAACCGGGTGCACAGCCCGCGCACGCGGATGATCGGCTCGTCGGCGTTCACCAGCCCACCTGCATGAACCAGATCGCGGCCAGCGCGTCGAAGATGATCACCAGCGAGATCGTCTGCACCACGCTGGAGGTGGTGCGCTCGCCGACCGACTGCGCGGTGCCCTTGACCTGCAGCCCCTCCAGGCAGCCGATCAGGCCGATCACCATCGCGAACAGCGGCGCCTTGGACATGCCGACCAGGAAGTGGCGGATCTCCATCTCGTCGTGCATGCGCGCCAGGTAGGCCTGCGGCGGGATGCCCAGCTCGAACGCACCCACCGCCATGCCGCCGAGCAGGCCTGCGATCATGGCGATGAACGTCAGCAGCGGCAGCATCACCAGCAGCGCCAGCAGCCGCGGGATGACCAGCACGTCGACCGGGTCCAGGCCCAGCGTGCGCATGGCGTCGATCTCCTCGCGGCTGACCATCGCGCCGATCTGCGCGGTGAACGCGCTGGCGGTGCGGCCGGCCAGCAGGATCGCGGTCAGCAGCACGCCGAACTCGCGCAGGAAGGCGATCGACACCAGCTCCACCACGAAGATGGTGGCGCCGAAGTCGACGAGGATGTTGGCGCCCAGGAAGGCGATCACCGCGCCGACCAGGAACGACAGCAGGATCACCAGCGGCACCGCGTCCAGGCCGACCTGCTCCATGTGGTGCACGGTGGCGGTGACGCGGAAGCGGCGCGGCTCCTTCACCATGCGCAGCATCTTGGCGAGGTTCTCGCCGAGGAAGCTCACCAGCGCGACGATCTCGTTCCAGTTGTCCTGCACGGCGAACCCGAGGCGCCCGAGGGCCGCGGCAACGCCGTATTCGCGGCGCTTGCGCGGGCGGTCGTCCACCACGTCCTCGATCGCCGCCACCAGCGCGTGGTGGTCCTGGTGGAATTCGAGGGCCTCGAGCTCCAGCCCGCGCGCGCGCGCGAAGCGCATCAGCTGCAGCACGCCCACGGTGTCGAGCCGCTCCACGCCGCGTGCGTCGATGCCCGCAATGCCGTCGGGTGCCGCGCGCAACGCGGCGGTGAATATTTCGGCGTTGCGCAGCGTCCAGCGTCCGGCAAGCCGCCAGCGCCCGGCGTCGTCCGGATCGGGTGCCATGCTGGGCGCGGTGGTGGCGGGGGCTGGCATCGTGCGTGGGCGGGCCGTCGCGAAGTTGCACGGAGGATACCGAACACCGTGAAGACGGCGCATGCGATCCTTCACGCCATGTCCCGACCGTTTCCCCAGCAGGCCTACGCCGCCCGCATCGCCTTCATGGTCGAACTGGCCGAGCACCTGCATGCCTACGGCACCACGTCGCCGCGCCTGGAAGGCGCACTGGTGCAGGTTGCGCAGCGCCTGGGGCTGGAATGCGAGCCCTCGGCCAACCCCACCGGCATGGTGCTGTCGTTCAGCGATCCGATGCGGCCGCCCGGCGACAGCGACACCACGCGCGTGATCCGCATGCCGCCCGGCGAGACCGACCTGTCGCGGCTGTGCGACGTCGACCGCATCGCGGAGGAGGTCCTCGCCGGTGACATCGACGTGGCCGCAGGCCATGCCGCGCTGCGCGCGCTCGACCGTCCGGCCGGCAAGCGCGGCAACGCGCTGCAGGTCCTGGGCTTCAGCCTCGCCGCGGCCGGCGTGGCCGGGCTGCTGCGCCTGCCGTGGCTCGAAATCGCGCTCACGGCGGCAATCGGGCTGGTGATCGGCATGCTGCACAAGGCCGCGCGCACCCGCCCGCGCCTGCGCGAAGCCGGCGATGCGGTCAGTGCCATGGTCGCCGCTGCGATCACCATCCTGGTGGCCGCCTGGGTGGTGCCGCTCAACCTCAATACCGTGATCATTTCGGCATTGATCGTGCTGATGCCCGGGCTGGCGCTGACCAACGCGATCAACGAACTGACCAGCCAGCACCTGATGTCCGGCACCGCGCGGTTCGCCGGCGCGGTCGCGACCATGATCATGCTCACCGTCGGCACGATGATCGCGCTGGGCGCGGCCGACCTGGTCGGGATCGAGCCGCAGGTGCGCGCGTGGCGGCCGCAGCCCGACTGGGTCGAGTGGTGCGCGCTGGCGCTGGCGTCGTTCGCGTTCGCCGTGCTGTTCCGCGCCAAGCCGCGCGATTACTGGCTGGTGATGGTGTCTGCGGTGGGCGCGTACCTGGTGTCGCGGCTGGCGGGCGGCGCCTGGGGCAGCGAGGTCGGGATCTTCCTGGCCGCCCTGCTGGTGACCGTCGCCGGCAACGGCTACGCGCGCTGGGCCAAGCGCCCGGGCGCGGTGGTGCGCGTGCCGGGCATCATCCTGATGGTCCCCGGAAGCTCCAGCGTGCGCACGCTGATGACCTCGATCCAGCAGCAGGACCTGGTGGCCGGCCAGGACGCGGCACTCGCCGTGGTCAACATCCTGCTGGCGATCGTCGCCGGCCTGATCTTCGGCAACCTGGCGCTGCCGGCGCGTCGCAACCTGTAGCCGCCTTCCCCCGCGTGCGGGGGAAGCTGCCCGAGGGGCAGGTCGCGGCAACTCCCGTGGACGCCTACTCGCTGGCGATCAGGAACTCTTCGGCGGACTTGCCGGCGGCCAGCTGTGCGGCCAGCCAGCGCGGCTTCATGCCGCGGCCGGTCCAGGTTTCCGCCGGGTTTTCCGGGTTGCGGTACTTCGGCGCGACCTTGCCGAGGGTGCGGCCGGCCTTGGCAGGCTTGGCGGCCTTGCCGGTCTTGCGCGTGGCGGCAGGTGCCGCGCCGGCAGCGCCGGTGCCGAACAGCTCCGCGATGGTGTAGCCCTCGGCGGCCGCAGCGGCCTTGATGCGCGCGCGCACCGTGGTGATCGGCTTGCGCTTCTTCAGCGTGGTCTTGCGCGCCTTGGCCTTGTTGATGAGGGTGTCCAGTTCCTTTGCGGAAAGGTTCTGCAGGTCGATTGCCATCGTGTGCTCCGGTTGTAATGCAGCGGAGGGCGGCGCAGCGCCGGCCCGGTTTCAGTTCAGTGCGGGCGCGCGGCCACGCGTGCGAACAGCGCCTCGCGTTCGAGGCTTTCGGCCTCGGCGGCGGTGCGCGCGCGGTATTCGAACGTGCCCGACTCCAGCCCGCGCGCAGAGACCACCACGCGATGCGGGATGCCGAGCAGTTCCATGTCGGCGAACATCGGGCCCGGGCGCAGGCCGCGATCGTCGAGGACCACGTCGACGCCGGCCGCGGCCAGCTCGTCATGCAGCGCCGTCGCCGCCGCCAGCACGGCCGGGTCGTTCTTCGGATTGATCACGCACACCGCGACCGCCCACGGCGCCATCGCTTCCGGCCAGATGATCCCGGCGGCATCGTGGTTCTGTTCGATGGCGGCGGCGACGATGCGCGACACGCCGATGCCGTAGCAGCCCATCATCGGCACCACCGCCTTGCCGGTGTCGTCGAGCACCTTGCAATCCATGGCGCGCGCGTAGGTGTCGCCGAGCTGGAAGATGTGGCCGACCTCGATGCCGCGGACGATGCGCAGCACGCCGCCGTCTTCGGCGCGATCGCCGTCGACCACGCTGCGCACGTCGGCGACCGTCTCCGGCTCCGGCAGGTCGCGGCCCCAGTTGACGCCGGCGAGGTGCTCGCCGGGGCGGTTGGCGCCAACCACGAAGTCGGCCATCGCCGCGACGTCGCGGTCGGCGACCACGCGGACCGGGCGCGCCGGCGCCACCGGCCCGAGGAAGCCGGGCTCGCAGCCGAGGTGTTCGAGGATCTCGGCTTCGGTGGCCAGGCGGTAGGCACCGAGGCCGGGCACCTTGGCCAGCTTGATGTCGTTGGCGTCGTGGTCACCGCGCACCAGCACCAGCACGAACTGCGGCTGGCCTTCGCTGTCCTCGCCCATCACCGCCACCGATTTCACGGTGCGCTGCAGGGCGATGCCCATCAGCGTGGCGACGTCGGCGCAGGTCTTCTGCACGGGCGTTGCGATCGCGTGCATGTCTTCGGACGCGGCCGGTCGCGGCGCCGGATCCGCGGCGCGCGCGGCCTCGACGTTGGCGGCGTAGCCGGCCGCGTCGTTGTGTCCGGTGTCCGACCACGCGATGGCGTCCTCGCCGGAATCGGCGAGCACGTGGAACTCCTGCGAGGCGTCGCCGCCGATCGCGCCCGAGTCCGCCAGCACCGCGCGGAAGCGCAGCCCGAGGCGGCTGAAGATGCGCGTGTAGGCGGCATGCATGCGCGCATACGACTGCGCCATGCCCTCGGCGTCGACGTCGAACGAATAGGCGTCCTTCATCAGGAACTCGCGCGCGCGCATCACGCCGAAACGGGGGCGGATCTCGTCGCGGAACTTGGTCTGCACCTGGTACAAGGTCACCGGCAGCTGCTTGTAGCTGGCCAGCTCCTGGCGTGCGAAGTCGGTGATGACCTCCTCATGCGTGGGGCCGTAGGCGTACTCGGCGTCCTTGCGGTCGCGGATCTTCAGCAGCTGGCCGCCGAACTTCTCCCAGCGCCCGGTCTCTTCCCACAGCTCGCGCGGCTGGATCGAGGGCATCAGCATCTCGAGCGCGCCGGCGGCGTCCATTTCCTCGCGCACCACCGCTTCCACGCGGCGCAGCACGCGCAGGCCGAGTGGCGACCAGGTGTAGATGCCGGCTGCGAGCTTGCGGATCATCCCCGCCTTGAGCATCAGCTTGTGGCTGACCAGCTCGGCTTCGGCCGGGGTTTCCTTTTCGGTGCGGAGATGGAACTGCGACAGGCGCATTGGCGGCTTGTGGTCGTGGCGAGGCCGCTGATTGTGCCATGCAGCACGGGCATGGCCGCATCCGGCGCGCCGCGGCGCGCGGCGTCAGAGACGTCGGCCGTCGACTTCGATGCCGTCGCGCGGCTGGATATCGACTTTCTCGAAGCGCCGGCCGCGCGGCGGTGGCTCCTGCGTCACCTGCACAACACCGGCATCGTCCGTCCAGCGGTAGAGCACCGGGCGTGCGTCTTCGGCATTGGCGGCCGCGGCCTGCTCGGCACGTGCGCGGCGTGCGTCGTGGGCCGCTTCGGGCTCGCGCGAAACCCACCAGGCCACCGCGATCCCGGCGGCGATGCCTGCAACCACGGCCCAGCGGGTGTCCATGCCGGCGTGTCCGTCAGGGCGTGCAGTAGGCCTTGATCGCCGCCTGCGCCAGTTCCATCTGGTTGGCGCGCTGGGTGGGGTCGAGCACCTGGTCGGGCTTGCCGTCACCGTCCGTGTCCTGCTGCACGTCGCCGGCGCTCTGCAGGGCGGCCATGTTGGCGCGCGCGGCGCTGCACTGTGCGTTTTCCGGTGCTGCGACGGCTGCCTGGGCGACCGGGGCGGCGCTGCCGGCCGAGTTGATCAGGCGCTGTTCGTAGCGGCCGTTGGCCGGCGGCGTCTGCGAATAGTGGGTCACGCCATTGGCGTCCTTCCACTGGTAGACCTCGCCGGCAGTCTGCTGCGCGTGGGCGGCGGGAATCGCGGCCAGTGCGATGGCGATGCCGAGAACAATGCGGTTCATGCGGGGTCTCCTGCCTGTCAAGGCGTTGGCCCGCGATTGCAGCACCGGCCGGCGGCGGGCGCAAGCGCGGCGGCGCTGTTCCGTGACCGGCGCGCGCGGCGGTGCCGGTCGCCCCGCGGGTACACTTGCCCCCATGGATGACCAGACGCCCCAGCCGCGCCGCGCGCGCGGCATCTACCTGCTGCCCAACCTGTTCACCACGGGTGGGTTGTTCGGCGGGTTCTTCGCCATCATCGCCGCCTCGCAGGGGCGTATCGAAGCCGCGTGCATCGCGATCTTCGTGGCCGCGATCCTCGATGGCCTCGACGGCCGCGTGGCACGGCTCACCAATACCCAGAGCGATTTCGGCGTGCAGTACGACTCGCTTTCCGACCTGGTGAGCTTCGGCATGGCGCCGGCGCTGGTGATGTACCACTGGTCGCTGGTGGCGATGAAGCTCGACGGCACCACGCTGGGCAAGGTCGGCTGGCTGGCCGCGTTCCTGTATGCCGCCTGCGCGGCGCTGCGCCTGGCGCGGTTCAACAGCCAGGTGGGCAAGGTCGACAGCCGCTGGTTCATCGGCCTGGCCAGCCCGGCCGCGGCCGGGGTGATGGCCAGCTCGGTGTGGACCTTCCACACGCTCGACCTCAGCGGCGAGGCCATGCGCTATGCGGCGCTGGCGATCACCGTGGTCTGCGGCCTGCTGATGGTCAGCCAGTTCCGCTACACCAGCTTCAAGGGCCGCGGCAGCGGACCCGGCTCGGACCGGGTGCCGTTCTTCTCGCTGCTGCTCATCGTCGCAGCGCTGATCGCGCTGTGGATCGACCCGCCCAAGACCCTGCTCGCGGTGCTGGGCGTGTACGCACTGTCCGGCCCGGCGCTGTGGCTGTGGCGCCTGCGCCGCACGCGCACCGGCGGTGGCGTGGCGTGAGCTGGGACCCCTGGCAGCGCGAGGTGCTGGAGGCGCTCGGCCACCAGGTCTATGCGCGCGCGCCGGTGCCGGGTGACGAAGTCCCGGACGATGCACTCGCGCACGCCCTGCTGCGCGCCGCGCGCCGGGCGATCGATGATCCGGGCGCCGCGGCGCTGCTGCGTGCGCTGCCGCCACTGGCATTGCTGCGTGGTGATCCGCGCGCCAAGCGCGCGCTGTGGCCGCGGCTGCGCGCGCTGCGCGGTGGCGCGCCGGGATGAGCGCCGCGGTCGAGCCCGCGCTGCAGCCGACCATGCGGCCGATGCGCGAGGCCGACCTGGACGCGGTGATGGTGGTGGAGCGCCGCGCCTACCCCTATCCGTGGACGGCGGGGATCTTCCGCGACTGCCTGCGCTCGGGCTATCCCGCCTGGGTGCTGGCGCTGGATGGCGTGCTGATCGGCCACGGCGTGCTCAGCATCGCCGCCGACGAGGCGCACGTGCTCAACGTCTGCGTGGACCCCGACCGCCAGGGCCGCGGCTACGGCCGGCACCTGCTGCGTGCGCTGCTGCGCGAGGCGCGCGGCCGCGGCGCCTGCCGCGTGTTCCTGGAAGTGCGTCCGTCCAATCCGAACGCCATCGCCCTCTACGAGGACGAGGGCTTCAACGAGATCGGCCGCCGCCCGCGCTATTACCCCGCCGACCAGGGCCGCGAGGACGCCATCGTGATGGCGATCGAGCTGTTCGACCCGATGGAGTGATTGACGCGCGGCGCTAGAGCCGCGCGCGCTGTGCCGACAGCGTGTCGCGCTGCGCGTTCCAGTCGGCCAGGCGCGTGCGCTCCTGTTCGACCACCGCCGCCGGCGCGTTGCTGACGAAGGTCTCGCTGGCCAGCTTGGCCTGCGACTTCGCCAGCTCGCCCGCCACGCGCTTCAACTCCTTGTCGAGCCGGGTGCGCTCGGCGTCGAGGTCCACCAGGCCTTCCAGCGGCACGTACAGGCACAGCTCGCCGACCATGGCCGCGGCGGACGGTGGCGGCTCGTCGGCGATCGCCTCGATCGCGTCGATCCGGTTGAGGAACCTGAGCTCGGGCGCGAAGCGCAGCGCACGTGCGGCGTCGTCGGCGCTGCCGCCGGCCAGCAGCAGGCGGATCGACTTGGCCGGCGACACGCCGAGCTCGCTGCGGATGCGGCGCAGCGCGGACACCATCGCCTTCAGCCATTCCACGTCGGCCTCGGCACGCGCCACGTCCAGGCCGGCGAAATCGCCCGCCTGCGGATAGCGCTGCAGCATGATGGTGTCGGCGGGGATGCCCAGGCGCGGTGCAACCTGCAGCCACAGCTCCTCGGTGACGAATGGCACCAGCGGGTGCAGCAGGCGCAGCAGGCGCTCGAGCACCAGCAGCAGCGTGCGGCGCGTGCTGTCGGCGGCGGCGCGGCCCTCGACCGTGCCGGTGTCGCCCTGCAGCGCGGGCTTGGCCAGTTCGACGAACCAGTCGCAGAACTCGTTCCACGCGAATTCGTACAGCGCCTGCGCCAGCAGGTCGAAGCGGTAGCTGGCGAAGTGCGTTTCGGCCTGCGCGGTGACGGCGGCGAGGCGGGCAAGGATCCACTTCTCGGGATCGGTGACCGGGGCGAGGGGAAGTTCCGCCATGTCGCCCGCCGCAACGACGCTCGCATCCGCCATGCCTTCGGTGTTCATCAGCACGAAGCGCGTGGCGTTCCACAGCTTGTTGCAGAAATTCTTGTAGCCCTCGGCGCGGGCGAGGTCGAACTTGATGTCGCGGCCGGGGCCGGCGAGCGCGGCCATGGTGAAGCGCAGCGCATCGGCGCCGAACGCGGGAATGCCGTCCGGGAACTCCTTGCGCGTGGCCTTCGCGATCTTCTCCGCCATCTTCGGCTGCATCAGCCCCGCGGTGCGCTTGGCCACCAGCGCATCGATGCTGATGCCGTCGATCAGGTCCAGCGGGTCGAGGATGTTGCCCTTCGACTTGGACATCTTCTGGCCGTCCTTGTCGCGGACCAGGCCGGTGACATAGACGTCGTGGAACGGCACCTGGCCAGTGAGATGGTCGGTCATCATGATCATCCTGGCGACCCAGAAGAAGATGATGTCGAAGCCGGTGACCAGCACGCTGGACGGCATGAACTGCTCGAAACCGCGCTCGCGCATGGCGTCGGCATCGGGCCAGCCCATGGTGCTGAACGGCCACAGCGCCGAGGAGAACCAGGTCTCCAGCACGTCGCTGTCCTGGCTGAGCGTGCCGCTGTAGCCGGCTTCGGTGGCGTGCGCGCGCGCCTCGGCCTCGTCGCGGCCGACGAAGATGCGGCCGTCGTCGGCGTACCACGCCGGAATGCGGTGGCCCCACCACAGCTGGCGGCTGATGCACCAGTCCTGGATGTTCTCCATCCAGTGGCGGTAGGTGTTGATCCAGTTGCCGGGCACGAACTTCACATCGCCCGGCGCGCCGTCCGCGCCTTCGACCAGCGCCAGGCCGCGCTGCGCCAGGCCGTCCATCTTCACGAACCACTGGTCGGTGAGCCACGGCTCGATGACCTGGCCGGTGCGGTCGCCGCGCGGCACCTGCAGCTTGTGCGCGCGGGTTTCGACCATGAGGCCCGCAGCTTCGAGGTCGGCGAGCACGGCCTTGCGCGCGTCGTAGCGGTCCAGGCCGCGGTACGCGGCCGGGATCGCGTCATCGCCGGACACCACCTGCGCGTCGGCGGTGAGGATGTTGCGCAGCGGAAGGCCATGGCGCTGCCCCACCGCGTAGTCGTTGAAGTCGTGCGCCGGCGTCACCTTCACCACGCCGGTGCCGAACGCGCGGTCCACGTACGCGTCGGCGATCACCGGGATCTCGCGCCCGGTGAGCGGCAGGGTCACGCTGCGGCCCACCAGGTGCGCATAGCGCGTGTCGTCGGGGTGCACCATCACCGCGCTGTCGCCGAGCATGGTTTCCGGGCGCGTGGTGGCGACCACCAGGTAGTCGCGGGTCTCGCGCAGGGTCTCGTTGCCGTCGGCATCGTGCTCGACGTGCTCGTAGTGCGCGCCATCCGCGAGCGGATAGGCGATCGACCACAGGAAGCCGTCCTCTTCCTCGCTCACCACTTCCAGGTCGGAGATCGCGGTCTTCAGCACCGGATCCCAGTTGACCAGGCGCTGGCCGCGGTAGATGAGGCCGTCGGCATGCATGCGCACGAAGGCTTCGACCACCGCCGTGGAGGCGATGGGATCCATGGTGAACACGCTGCGCGACCAGTCGCCGGAGGTGCCGACGCGGCGCATCTGCTGCGCGATGGTGTCGCCGGACTGGCCCTTCCACTCCCAGACCTTGTCGATGAAGCGCTCGCGCCCGAGCGAGTCGCGGGTTTCTCCCTGGCCCTCGCGGTCTAGGTTGCGCGCGACCACCATCTCGGTGGCGATGCCGGCATGGTCGGTGCCCATCTGCCACAGCGTGCGGAAGCCGCGCATGCGGTGGTAGCGCACCAGCGCGTCCTGCAGCGTGTGCTGGAACGCATGGCCCATGTGCAGGGTGCCGGTGACGTTCGGCGGCGGCAGCAGGATCGAGTACGCGGGGCCGTCGCCGCAGGGCGCGAACACGCCACTGGCTTCCCACTGCGCGTACAGGCGGGATTCGAAGGACTTGGGGTCGTAGCCGGTGGCGAGGGTCATTCAGGGGCTCGTGGTCGGGGCAGGGCGGGGGCGGACCCCCGCGTCACATGTCGTATTTCTTCAGGTCCAGGCCGCGCGCCTTGTACTGCGTCCAGCGCTCGCGCAGCGGGCCACGCGCGGAGTCGTCGGCGGGTACCACCTCGAGCACGCGCTCGAAGTCGCCTTCCACCGGCGCATCGCGCAGGTTGAGCACCAGCGCGCGCAGCGGCACGTCGCTGCCGGGCGCGGCGATGAGCACGTCGGCTTCATCCTCGCCGCCGTCGTCGTCATCGTCGAACCCGGCGCCGGCGATCTGGTGCGGCACGTAGGCGTCGGGGTCGAACGACCACAGCAGGTCGTCGAGCCGTTCGGCCTGGTCGGCGTCGCGGGCCAGCACCAGCATCGGCTGGCCGGCGGCCTGCGCCTTCTTCGCCAGCTCGCAGACCAGCAGCAGCGGTTCGTCGCGGAACCGCGGTTTGGCGATCAGGTAGAAGTCGGCGCGGGCCACGGGCGGGCTCAGCCCGCCTGGTCCAGCAGCCATTGCGACAGCAGGCCGACCGGGCGGCCGGTGGCCAGCCCGCTCTTGCCGCTGTGGCTGGCGCTGCCGGCGATGTCGAGGTGCGCCCAGCGCTGGCCTTCGGTGAAGCGCGCCAGGAAGCAGCCCGCCGTCACCGCGCCGGCCCAGCGGCCGCCGATGTTGTAGACGTCGGCGAAGGTGGAATCGAGCATGGTCTGGTACTCGTCCCACAGCGGCAGGCGCCAGGCGCGGTCGAACACGTGCTCGCCGGCGGCCAGCAGTTCCTGCGACAGGTCGTCGTGCTTGCTCATCAGCCCCGTGGCGAAGCTGCCCAGGGCGACCATGCAGGCGCCGGTGAGGGTGGCCACGTCGACCAGCGCCTGCGGCTCGAAGCGCTGCGCATAGGTCAGCGCGTCGCACAGGATCAGGCGGCCCTCGGCATCGGTGTTGCCGACCTCGATGGTCTTGCCGGACATGCTGGTGAGGATGTCGGAGGGGCGGTAGGCGTTGCCGTCGATGGCGTTCTCGACCGCCGGCACCACCACCACCAGGTTGATCGGGAGATCCATGCCCGCGGCCGCGACGAACGTGCCCATCACCGAACCGGCGCCGAGCATGTCGTACTTCATCTCCTCGATGCCGCCCTGGGTCTTCAGGTTCACGCCGCCGGTGTCGAAGGTGATGCCCTTGCCGACCAGTACGTAGGGCTTGGCGTCGCCGCCGTTGTTCCACTTCAGGACGATCAGCTTCGGCGCATTGGCCGAGCCGCGGGCGACCGCCAGCAGCGAGCCCATGCCGAGCTTCTCCATGTCCTCGCGCTCGAGGACCTCGCAGCTGGCCTTGTCGAAGCGCGACGCGAAATCGCCGGCCTGCTGCGCCAGGTAGGCCGGGTTGCAGATGTTGGGTGGCAGGTGGCCGAGTTCTCGCGTGAACTCGACGCCGGCGGCGATCGCCTGGCCCTGGGCCAGCGCGGCGGCATCGCTGCCGGTGATCTCCAGGCGCTCGAGGCCCTTCTCGTCGCGCTTCTTGTTCTTTTCGCCCAGCGTGGCGACGTAGCGGTAGCTGGCGTGGCTGGCGGCGATGGCGGCCTGGCGGATCGCCCAGGCGGCGTCGCGGCCGGCAACCTCGAGCTCGGACAGCGTCAGCAGCGCCGAACGCGCCGGACCGGTCTTCAGCGCGCGCGCGGCATCGGCCACGGCCTTCAGGTACTGCGGCACCGCGAACTTGCCCGCCTCGCCCAGGCCGATCACCAGCACCCGCGGCGCGGCCACGCCCGGCAGGTCCAGGAGCAGCGTGCTGCGGCCGGTGGCGCCGTCGAGGTCGCCACGGGCGGCCAGCGCCGACAGGCGGCCACCACTGGCCTCGTCGAGCGCGCGCGCGGACGGCGCAAGGGTCTTGTCGGCAAAGGCGCCAACGACCACGCAGTCGACCTGGGCGGCGGCGGGTGGGGTCTGGTTCAGGGCAAGTTGAAGGCTCATGGGATCCTGTTCTGCGGTTCTCGTGAAGTGTTCCTTACAATCGGCGCTTCTAGAATGCGGCGGATGCGCCGCAGCGCCAGGTCCTGGCGCGGCCGATGCGGTGTATGGACGAACCCCCGATTCTAATGCAAGGCCGCTGCCGGATGCCGAAGCTCGACACCTACCTGTTCCGCGAATTCGCCCAGGCCACCTTCGCGGCGCTGGTCGTGCTGCTGATCGTCAGCCTCGGCGGGGTTTTCGCGGACGTGCTGGGCGACATCGCGCGCGGGCGGGTGCCGGCCGGGCTGATGCTGTCGCAGTTGGGCCTGCAGGTGCTGAATTACCTGCCGCTGATCCTGCCGCTGGGGCTGATGCTGGGTCTGCTGCTGGGCGTCGGGCGGCTGTACCGCGATTCCGAGATGCCGGTGCTGATCGCCACCGGCGTCGGCCCGCGGCGCCTGCTGCGCCCGCTGATGATGCTGGTGCTGCCGGTGGCCAGCTTCATCGGCGCCTGTTCGCTGTGGCTGGGCCCGTGGGCCAACGACTATTCGCAGCGGATGGTGGCGGAGGGCAACCGCAGCCTGCTGCTGGCCGGGCTGGAGGCCGGGCGCTTCGTCGAGCTGCCCGGCGGCGGCGGCGTGGTCTACGTGGGCGCGATGTCCGATGACGGCTCGGCGCTGGCGCGGGTGTTCGTCTACCGCTCGGACGAGGAGCGCATGGACGTCACGACCGCGCGCACCGGGCAACTCTCGGTCGACGGCGCCGAGCGCTACCTGAAGCTGGACCAGGGCTTCCGCGTCGAAGGTCCGCTCGCCGAAGGCCTGGATTTCCGCATGATGCGCTACGCCGGCAACGAGATGCGCCTGCCCGACGCCGAGACCCGGCCGGCCAGCGAAAACCCGGAATACGACTCCACCCTGGCGCTGCTCGGCGACGCCAGGCCCGAGGCGCGCGCGCAGTTGCATGCGCGCATCGCGCCACCGCTGCTGGCGCTGGCATTCGCCTTGCTCGCGGTGCCGCTGGCGCGCAGCCCGCCGCGCCAGGCCCGCTACGGCCGCATCGTGCTCGGCTTCCTGGCGTATGTGATCGGCATCAACCTGATGCTGCTGGGCACCGAATGGATCGCCGACGGCAAGATCCCGGTGGCGCTGGGCCTGTGGTGGCTGGTGCTGCCGCTGCTGGCGCTGGGCACGTGGATGTACTTCCGCGACGGCAGCGTGGCCGCGCCGCGGCGCCGGGCGCGGGCAGCGGAGGCGGCGCGATGATGCCGTTCCCGAAGATCCACGACCTGTATGCCGCGCGCACCGTGGCGGTCACCGTGCTGCTGACCTGGATGGTGCTGGTCGGCCTGGATGCGGTGCTGGCCGGCGTGCAGGAGATCAAGCACATGGGCGATGGCGACTACGGCTTCGTCAGCGTGGTCACCTATGTCGCCTATACCGTGCCGCGACGCGCCTACGTGATGTTCCCGACCGCGGCGGTGATCGGCACGCTGATGGGCCTGGGCCAGCTGGCGGCCACCACCGAACTCACCGCGCTGCGCGCGCTGGGCGTGTCGCGGCGACGCTTGAGCCTCTCGGTCGCGGCGCCGCTGGTCTTGCTGACGGTGGCGATGATGCTCAACGGCGAGACCCTCGCGCCGGGCGCCCAGCGCAGCGCCGACGCCATGAAGTCGGCGGCGCGCTCCAAGGACATGATCGTGGCGCAGTACTCGGGCCTGTGGGCACGCGAGGGCAACACCTTCCTCAACGCCCGCACCGGCCAGGAGCGCAGCGACGGCAAGGATGCGTGGCTGGAACTCAACGGCGTCCGCCTGTTCGAGTTCGACGACGACGGACGACTGGAATCGATCGCCGACGCCGCCGTGGCCGAACATCGCGCCAGTGGCTGGCTGCTGCGCGACGTGCGCCGCGTGTACTTCGAGCCGCGCGAGGTCAGCGCGACGAGCATCGGCGAGGAGCACTGGGAATCGCAGCTCGACGCCGCCGCGCTCGCCGCCAGCGCCGGCAGCGCGTTCCGCCCGCGCTACATGCCCGCCCGCGACCTGGCGGAAGGCATCGAGTACCGCCGGCGCAACCGCCTGGATGCCAGCGAGTTCCAGGAGCACTACTGGGGTCGCTGGTTCTATCCGTTCAACGTGCTGGCGCTGTGCCTGGCGGCGATTCCGTTCGCCTTCGGTTCGCTGCGCAGCGGCGGGCTGGGGAGGCGGCTGTTCATCGGCATCGTGTTCGCGCTCGGGTTCTGGCTGCTCCAGGCCCAGGCGGTGAAGCTGGCGGCGGTGTACCGCTTCGATTACCGGCTCGCGTACGCGGTACCGCCGGCGGTCATGTTGTTCGTGTCCTGGCTGCTTTTCCGACGCCGGAGTGGGTGAAATCCCAGGTTGCGGTGGCGCGTGCCGGCAGGTACACAGTTGATCCATGACTCCGGGTGGCGCGCCGCGCCCGCAGCAGGGGATGCCGAGACACCGGGGCGCAACTACCAGACGGAGAAGCAGAAGATGCAGAGCAGCATGCGTATGGCCGCGGCCGTCGCCATGATCGTGGGCGTCGGCCTGTTGGGCATGGGGGACGCCGAAGCACGTCGTGGCGGCAAGGAGAAGGGCACGCCGGCGTGGATGAACGAAAACGGTGAAGTCATCGACTCGACCAAGGTCGAGGCGGGTTATGGCGAGACCGTCACCGGCCTGGGCGACTGGGAAGGCGAGATCACCGGCAAGCCGGCGGCGGGCAGCAAGTTCACCAAGCTCGAGATCGGCATGCCGATGAAGCAGGTGACCGATCTGGTGGGCGATCCCACCGACCAGGGCGCCTATGTCACTGGCAAGGCGTTCATCCCGTTCTTCTTCGGCGGCGACCGCTACCGCTACGAGATGGCCTACAAGGGCCAGGGCCGGCTGGTGTTCGCCGGCGAGTCGATGGGCACCGGCGGCAACCTGATCTGGATCATCCACAACAAGGACGACTCGGGCTATCGCTGAGCGTCACTGACGTCGTGACCGGAGACCCCGCGAAAGCGGGGTTTTTCTTTGTGGCCGTGCCGGGTACCACCCGGTACGCCCCACTACGCGGTGGCTCAAAGGCACACCCAGCGATCCCGGGCATTGCGCTCCGGCTTGGGCTTTGCTCCTCGGCTTGGTCTTTGCTCTCGGGTGACCCAAAGTCGCCTCCCGGCCACCACAGGGCCCACGGGCTTTTCCACAGTTTGAATCCTCCGAAGGGCCCGTCGACAATACCGGCCCCCGGAACCACGGCAGCCACGCATGACCATCCTCCGCATGACCGACCTCGACCTCGCCGGCAAGCGCGTCCTGGTCCGCCAGGACCTCAACGTGCCCGTGGCCGCCGGCCGCGTCACCTCCGACCAGCGCATCACCGCGTCGTTGCCGACGCTGCGCGCGCTGCTCGACGCCGGCGCCGCGGTGATGGTCATGTCGCACCTCGGGCGCCCCACGGAGGGCAGCTGGAGCGAAGCGGATTCGCTCGCGCCGGTCGCCCTGCGCCTGTCCGAGCTGCTCGGCCGCGACGTGCCGCTGGTGCGCGACTACCTCGATGGCGTCGACGTGGCCCCTGGCCAGCTGGTGCTGCTCGAGAACTGCCGCATGAACGTCGGCGAGAAGGCCGACGACGAAGCGCTCGCGAAGCGGTATGCCGCGCTGTGCGACGTGTTCGTGATGGACGCGTTCGGCACCGCGCACCGCGCGCAGGCGTCCACCCACGGCGTGATCCACCATGCCGCGCAGGCGGTTGGCGGCCCGCTGCTGATGGCCGAACTGGATGCGCTGGCCAAGGCGCTGCACCAGCCGGCGCGTCCGCTGCTGGCAATCGTCGCCGGCTCCAAGGTGTCCACCAAGCTCGAGCTGCTGTCGTCGCTGGTCGGCAAGGTCGACCAGCTGATCGTCGGCGGCGGCATCGCCAACACCTTCATTGCCGCGGAAGGCCACGGTGTCGGTGCATCGCTGCACGAAGTCGACCTGCTCGGCACCGCGCGCGACATCATGGCCAAGGCGCGCGCGCGTGGCGCCGAGATACCGGTGCCGACCGACGTCGTGGTGGCGCCGGCGTTCAAGGCCGATGCGCCGGCGACGGTGAAGCCGGTCGACGCGATCGCCGACGGCGAGATGGTGCTCGACATCGGCCCGGAGACCGCCGCGCGTTACGCGGAGATGATCGCCAAGGCCGGCACGGTGTTGTGGAACGGGCCTGTCGGCGTGTTCGAGTTCGATGCGTTCGGCAAGGGCACCGAGACGCTGGCGCGCGCGATCGCGGCGTCGCCTGCGTTCTCGATCGCCGGCGGCGGCGACACCCTGGCGGCGGTCGACAAGTACGGCATTGCCGGCGACATCTCCTACATCTCCACCGGCGGCGGCGCGTTCCTGGAGTTCCTGGAAGGCAAGGTGCTGCCGGCGGTTGCCGCGCTGGAGCAGCGCGCGGGCTGAGCAGCGTTCGCCGCCCCGTGGCCTTCGTGTAGGCTCCCGGACGGGGTCGGGGGGGCCGGCCGGGGGAGCATGGATGATGCGTTGGCTGATCGTATTGGCGTGCCTGCTGTTGCCTGTTGCCGCGACAGCGCAGGTGACGCACGCGAGGGGCGAGTTCGCGTTCGCGATCGAAGCGGAGCCCGGCTTCGTGCAGCGCGTTGAAGTTCCGCTGGAGTGGGACCCGGCCGCGCCCGGCCACGACGAGCCGCGTTGGCGCTACTGGTGGCATGACGCGCAGACCGACCGCCGTGGCGCTGCCGACCACCAGTACGCGGAGCATGTGTTCGAACCGCGTGCCACCTCGGTGCTGGGGGAGGCGGGGCGGTTCCAGGTGTCGTTCAACCCCGACTACCAGACGCTGGCGTTCCACCGCGTGGAGCTGCGCCGCGACGGCCGCTGGGTCGACCGCCTGGTGCCGGAGCGGATCTCGCTGGCGCGCCGCGAGCGCGGGTTCGAACAGGATCTCGCCGACGGCCTGGTGTCGGCGCTGGTGGTGCTGGACGACGTGCGCGTGGGCGACGTGGTGCGTGTCTCGTATTCGATCAAGGGCAGCAATCCGGTGCTCGCCGGGCAGGTGTCGGACTGGTCGCAGCTCGGCTGGCGCAACCCCGTGCTCGGCAACCGCCTGCGCGTGCTGTACGACCCGGGCACCGAGCCCGCCGTCCACCGCGAACACACCGATGCCGAAGCCGTGGTCACCCGGCGCGATGACGGCGTGGAAGTGGTCGTGGCCAGCGCGGCGATGGCCGCCGTGCTCGACGAAGGCGACTACCCCGCCTGGCACCAGCCGTTTCCGCAGGTGCAGGTGGCACCGGCGCGCAGCTGGGCGGACGTCGTGGCCTGGGCCCTGCCGCTGTATCCGCCGCCGCCGCCGCTGCCGGCGGACCTGGAGGCGCGCCTGCGCGAGTGGGCCAGGATCCGCAGCCCGCTGGAGCGGCTGACCGCGGTGGCGCGGGCGGTCCAGGATGAAGTCCGCTATTTCGGCGTCGAGATGGGCGAGAACACCCACAGGCCGAGCGCGCCCGGGGTCACATGGGAGCGCCGCTTCGGCGACTGCAAGGACAAGTCCTACCTGCTGGTCACGCTGTTGCGCCGACTCGACATCCACGCCGAACCGGCGCTGGCTTCTGTCGGCCGGGGCCGCGCGGTCGCCGGCTTCGTGCCCTCGGCGTCCGACTTCGACCACGTCATCGTGCGCGTCCGCCTCGGTCGCGAGGTGCGCTGGGTGGATCCCACGCAGACCTACCGCGGCGGTGCCGCGGGCGATGCCGACCTGAGCGGCTACGGCATGGTGCTGCCGCTGGTGGCCGGCTCCGCGGCGATGGTCGAGATCGCGGCGCCCGCCGTCGGCCCGGGTGGCGTGCACGTCACCGAACGCTACGCCCCGGCCGCCGATGCCGCCCACGTCACGCTCGAAGTGGCGACCGTCTACAGCGGCGATGCCGCGGATGGCGCGCGCCGCGGGGCCGCCACGGAGCGTCGCGAGGAGCGGGGCCGGCGCTATGCCGACTACTACCGCAAGCGCTTCGGCGAGCTCGACGCGGTGTCGCTGCCGGTGATCCTCGATGACCGCGACCGGAACCGCATCACGGTCACCGAGACCTACCTGCTCAGGGACGCGCTTCAAGCCGAAGGCGCCGCGCGCGCCATGGATACCTATGCGGACTCGCTGGACTCGCCGAGCCGCCTGCCGTCGGTGATGCAGCGCCACGGGCCACTGGCCGCCAGCCAGCGCGGCCGCTATCGCCATGACATCGAATTCCACATGCCGGAAGGCTGGAGCGCGCGCTTCGGCCAGGAGCGGGACGTGCAGGCCGTCGAAGGATTCGCGTACAGCCGCGAGGTCGACGTGCTGGATGGCGTGGCGGCCCTGCGTTACCAGCTCGACGTCGCCGGGCGCGATGTCGAACCCGGCGAGGTGCGCACGCACGTGGGCAGCCTGCGCAAGGTGCGCGACGGACTGTCGGCGCGCCTGCGCTTCCAGCCGCCGGCCGCGCAGGCGTCGGCGGAGCGGCGCCGCAGGCTGGAGGCCCTGTTGAAGGACACCATGAAGAAGGACGGGCAATGAGGTCGGCACCGGTGCGCAGTCTTCGCCGCGGCGCGTGCGCCGCACTCCTGGCGCTGGTCGCCTCGCCGCCGATGGTGGCGGCGGAGTCGCCTTCCGCCGTTGTTGCCCGTGACGTCGAAGCGGCGTGGGTTCGCTTCCTCGCCGAGGGTGACGCTGCGGTCGTGCATCCCGCGTACGGGGTCCTGTCCGCAGTTGCGTACGACGGTCAGCATGTCGATGCGGAGGCATGCGGCCGCGAAGCGCAGGCATTGGACGCCGCGCTCGTGGCGGCGCCGGTCGGCATCGCCTTGCAGCGCGTCGCGCTGCTGTGCGCCGAGGCCGTCGGTGACAGCCAGGCCGCCGATGTGGCCGCCGACGCTCTCTCGGCGCTTGCGCGCCGGGCCTTCGCGAGTGCGGGCGATGCCGACTGGTCGCCACCGATCCGCATCGTGCGCATCGAGGACGCCTACGCGCTGTTCCAGACCGCCGGCATGGACGTGCGCCATGCCTATTTCCAGGACCTCGTCCCCGGCCGCCACTTCCCGCTGCGGGTCGCGGCGTGGGATGCAGCCGCGGGCCGCGAGCGGAATTTCGTCTTCGATTTCATCGACGTCGGCTACCACATCGACCGCGCGGCGGAGCACGCCGGTTTCCCGCTGCTGCGGGTCGAGCTGGCGGAGGCGTGGATCGAGGCACTGGCACCCGCCGAGGTCGCCGCCCGCGACCATCGGGCATTGCTGCTGGCGTCGCAGGCAGCAGGCGTGGCGGAAAAACTTGTGGCGGTGCGTGACGCGGCGGCGGCCGGCGGCATCCAGTCGACCCGCACCTGGATCGTGCTCTGCCTGCAGGCGGACATCCCCGGCTGTGGCGAGGGCCTGGTCGACGCGATCCTCCCGCATGCCGAAGCCACCCGGTCGCTGTCGATGGTGCACCTGGCCGTGGCCTACGCCGAGGGCCTCGGCATGGAGCCCGACCAGGGCGCCGCGGATGCGCTGCTTGCCGCGGCAGATCGTCGTTCGCGCCCAGGTGACGCGCTGGTCGAATACCTCTCGCTGCGTGCGCTCGCACGGGACGGGGACGTCGCGGAGGCGTCGCGCGCACGCCTCCGCGCGCTCGCGGGCGAAGGACAGCCAGCGGCCGTGCTGGCCTTCCTGGCCGACGGGCCCGCGATCGAAACGTGGCCCGCAGGGCTTGCCGAGCGGCTTGCCGCCTCGTCCTTCAAGAGCTCCGGCAGCGCTGCGCGCCTGCTGGCGCAGCATCATCGCCAGGCCAGCAGGGCAAGCGACGCGGACGCGTGGCTCGAGCGGGCTGCGGCGCTCGGGGATGCGCAGGCGCAGTCCGAACTGGGCTTTGCACTGGTTGACGAGGTGCCGCTGGACGACGCGCGGCAGGCGCGCGCCGAGGCCCTGCTGCGCGAAGCGGCGCACGGTGGCGACATCGGCGGCGCGCGCTACAGCGCGATGGTGTCCGCCCGGCAGGGGCGGGTGCGCGAGGCCGAGACCTGGTTGCTGCCGGCCATGCGCCGCGGTTCCGCCCCGGCTGCGCTGGACCTGGCGCGGATGGTGCTGACGCAGCCGGAGCCGGTGACCCGGATCACCATCGCGGCCACCCTCGACATGCTCCGCGAGCTTGCCAGCGAAGCAGGTGGTCTGGCCGAGGCGCGCCAGATGCTCGCGGAGGTGCTCATCGACGGCATCGGCACCGACAAGGCGCCGGCCGAGGCCGAGGCGCTCCTGCTCGTGGACGCCGAGACGGGCGACGTGACGTCGATGGCCTACCTCGGCAGTGGCTACCTGCGCGGCGTGTTCGGTACGCGCGACGTGGCGGCCGGTCGCGCGTGGATGGAGCGCGCGGTCGCCACCGGTGACCCGGACGCGTACGCGGAGTTCGGCAGCGGTCTGTACTACGGCGGCGAAACCGCCGCCGAACGCGCGGAAGGGATCGCGTGGTGGACGAAGGGGCTGGAGGCCGGCAACGACATGGCCGCCAACAACCTGGCCTGGGCGTTCTGCACGTCGCGCCACGCGGACGTGCAGGATGCCCGGCGCGGACTCGAGGTCGCGCGCGCACTGGAGGCGCGGATTGCCGACGCCCGCCCGGGCCTCGTCGATACCTTCGCCGCGTGCCACGCGGCCGCAGGCGACCACGCGCAGGCCGTCGTGCTCCAGCAGCGCGCGATCGACGGGCTGCCCAAGCGCGACGACGGGCAGCCCGATGACCGCAGCGGCTACGGCGACAGGCTGGCGCTGTACCGCGCAGGGCGGGCGTATGTCGAAGTCGAGGATCCCTGACGCCGGGCCGGCTGCCGCGCCGCTCGGCTAGGATGGGCGACGGCACGCGTTCCGTGCCATCCATCCCGAGAGGCCCGCATGTCCGACCACCGCCGCCGTACCCGCATCCTCGCCACCCTCGGGCCCGCGACCGACGCGCCCGGTGTCCTGGACGCGCTGCTGCAGGCCGGGGTGAACGCGGTGCGCCTGAATTTCTCGCACGGCGATCCGGCCGACCAGGCCGCGCGTGCGCAGGCGGTGCGCGAGGCCGCGCAGCGTGCCGGCGTCGAGGTCGGCATCCTCGCCGACCTGCCCGGGCCGAAGATCCGCGTCGAGCGTTTCGCCGAAGGTCGCGTGGCGCTGGTTGCCGGCGCGCGTTTCGACCTGCTGGCCAGCGTGGACGCGCCCCTCGGCACGCAGCACGAGGTCGGCGTCAGCTACCTCGGCCTGCCCGGCGACCTTGCGCCCGGCGACGTGCTGATGCTCGACGACGGCATGGTGCAGCTGCGCGTGGAGCGCATCCAGGGTCCGCGCATCGTCACCGTGGTGCTCAACGACAGCGTGCTGTCGGACCGCAAGGGGCTGAACAAGCTGGGCGGCGGCCTGTCGCTGGGCGCGCTCACCGAGCGCGACCGCGAGCTGATCGCCGTCGCCGCGGGCATCGGCGTGGATTTCATCGCGGTGTCGTTCTGCCGCAACGCCGCCGACATGGACGAGGCGCGTGCGATCGCGCGCGCGCACGGCTCGGATGCGGCGATGGTGTCGAAGGTGGAGCGCGCCGAGGCGATCGAGAACCTCGGCGAAGTGATCGATGCCAGCGACGTGGTGATGGTGGCGCGCGGCGACCTGGGCGTGGAGATCGGCGACGCCGAGCTGCCGGGCCTGCAGAAGAAGATCATCCGCGAGTCGCTGGCGCGCGGAAAAGTCGTGATCACCGCCACGCAGATGCTGCAGTCGATGGTCGACAGCCCGATGCCGACGCGCGCGGAAGTGCTCGACGTCGCCAACGCGGTGATCGACGGCACCGACGCGGTGATGCTGTCGGCCGAGACCGCGGCCGGCAGTTTCCCGGTGCGTGCGGTGGAAGCGATGGCGCGGATCTGCGTGGGCGCCGAGCGCCAGTTCGCGCACGACACCGACTTCGAGGCGGCGCAGCGCAACCTCGAACGCGCCGACCAGGCGATCGCGATGGCGGCGATGTTCCTGTCCGAGCACATCGGCGTGCGCGCGATCGTGGCGATGACCGAATCCGGCGGTACCGCGCGCTACCTGTCGCGCTACCGCTCCGGTGCGCCGATCTACGCGTTCTCGCGCCACGATGGCGCGCGCCGGCGCATGACCCTGATGCGCGACGTGTTCCCGATGGGCTACGACAGCCGCGGCCAGACCGCGCTCGAAGCCGGCCGCGGCAGCGTGCGCGCGCTGGTCGAGGCCGGCCTGCTGTCGGTGGGCGAGCGCGTGGTGTTCACCAGCGGCCAGCACATGGAGACGCACGGCGCCACCAACACCCTGCGCCTGCTGAAGGTCGGCGAGCAGGGCCACGCCGAGGGCCTGGGCGAGCTCTGAGGCCGCGCGCGGCGGCCCCGCGGGTGGCGAACGGCTATAATCGCCGGCCCTTCCCGTGCAGGACGCCAACACCATGAGCATCGAACAGCTTGCCGAAACCGCCCTCGCCATGGTCGCCCCCGGCAAGGGCATCATCGCGATCGACGAATCCACCGCCACCATCGCCAAGCGTTTCGCCGGCGTGGGCATCGAGAACACCGAAGAGAACCGCCGCGCCTACCGCGAGCTGCTGCTCACCACGCCGCGCCTGTCCGAGCACATCAGCGGCGCGATCCTGTTCGACGAGACCATCCGCCAGTCGACCAAGAGCGGCGTGCCGTTCGCGAAGTACATGTCCGACAACGGCATGATCCCGGGCATCAAGGTCGACAAGGGCACCCACGCGCTGGCCGGTTTCCCGGGCGAAGTGGTCACCGAGGGCCTCGACGGCCTGCGCGCGCGCCTCGAGGAGTACTACAAGCTCGGCGCGCGCTTCGCCAAGTGGCGCGCGGTGATCAACATCGGCGAGGACGTCCCGTCCGGCACCTGCATCGAGGCCAACGCCCACGCGCTGGCGCGCTACGCCGCGCTGTGCCAGGAGCAGGGCCTGGTGCCGATGGTCGAGCCGGAAGTGATCATGGACGGCAACCACGACATCGAGACCTGCTACGAGGTGAGCGAGGTCACGCTGCGCGCGCTGTTCGATGCGCTGTACAACCAGAACGTCGCGCTCGAGGGCACCATCCTCAAGGCGTCGATGGTGCTGCCGGGCAAGGATTGCGAAGAGCAGGCGTCGGTCGAGGATGTCGCCGAAGCCACCCTGATGTGCCTGAAGTCGTCGGTGCCGGCCATCCTTCCGGGCATCGTGTTCCTGTCGGGCGGCCAGAGCGACGAGGACGCCACCGCGCACCTCGACGCGATGAACCGCCTGGGCCCGAACCCGTGGCCGCTGTCGTTCTCCTACGGCCGCGCGATGCAGTCGGCGGCGCTGCAGCTGTGGTCGAAGGACCTCACCGGCAACTACGCCAGTGCCCAGCAGACGGTATTCGCCCGCGCCCGCGACAACGGCCTGGCGGCGCTGGGCCAGTGGGGCGACAACGACTGACGCCGGTCGTCATTCGCTCAAAGAAAACGCCGGCTCACGCCGGCGTTTTTCTTGGGCCCTGTGGTGGCCGTGAGGCCGTGGCGGCTCATGTCCCCCGGCATCCGCCTGGCGGCGGATGCCTCCTCCTTGACTTCCCCGCCACGGCCTCCCGGCCACTGCGGGGCTGGGTGGCGCTGTGGGCGCCGGAGAGCAAAGGCCAGGCCGAAGCGCACTGCACTGGATCGCGGGGTGTGCCTTTGAGCCACCGCGTACTGCGGCGTACCGGGTGCCAAGGCCCTTGAGGGCGAAGTCAAGGAGGAGGCGATGGCCGCCAGGCCATCGCCGGGGGACATGAGTCCTCAAGGGCCTTGGTAGCCGGCACCCATATCAGCGCCGCGCTTTCGCTCGAATCGCGAAAACGCTTCGCGGGATATGTCGAGCAGGAGAGCTCAGGGCAGCCCCGCCAGCCACTCGTCATCCGATCCTTCGCTGACGCCCTCGAACAGAGGCGTGGAGAAGTAGCGCTCGCCGGTGTCGGGCAGCATCGCCAGGATCACGTCGCCGTCGCGCGCGGTCTTCGCCACCTCGAGCGCCGCGGACACGGTTGCGCCGGCCGAGATGCCGACGAAGATGCCTTCCTCGGCGGCGAGCCGGCGCGCGGTGGCGATGGCATCGGCGTCGGCGACCGACAGCACCTGGTCGGCGACATCGCGGTTGAGCACCTCGGGCACGAAGTCCGGCGTCCAGCCCTGGATCTTGTGCGGCGAGAATTCCTTGCCCTGCAGCAGCGCCGCCACTTCCGGCTCGCAAGCGGTGACCTTCACTTCAGGGCGTGCGAGCCGCAGCATCTCGCCGACGCCGGTGAGCGTGCCGCCGGTGCCCCAGCCGGTGACGAAATGGTCGAGCCGGCGGCCGGCGAAGTCCTGCAGGATCTCGGCCGCGGTGGTGTTGCGGTGCCAGGCGGGGTTTGCCGGGTTGGTGAACTGGCTGGCAAGGAACCAGCCGTGTTTTTCGGCGAGTTCCCGGGCGCGGCGCACCATGCCGCTGCCGCGCTCGGCGGCCGGCGTGAGAATGAGCTTGGCGCCATACGCGCGCATCAGCTTGCGGCGCTCGATCGAGAACGAATCCGCCATGGTGGCCACGAACTTGTAGCCACGCGCGGCGCAGACCATCGCCAGGGCCACGCCGGTGTTGCCCGAGGTCGCTTCGACCACGGTGTCGCCGGGCTTGAGCACGCCGCGCTTCTCGGCGTCCAGGATGATGGCGATCGCCAGCCGGTCCTTGACCGAGCCGCCGGGATTGAACGATTCGATTTTCGCGTAGATGTCGACGTTGCCAGGCGCGATGCGGTTGAGCCGCACGACCGGAGTGCTGCCGATGGTGTCGAGGATGCTGTCGTGGATCATGGCGTCGTCCTGGAGGGGAGGGGACGGGGCCGGCAGCGCTGGCCCGCGATGCAGCCACAGAGTGCGCCCTAACGCACGGGCGTGCCAGCGGTTGACAGCGACAGCGCGGCCCGCGCGAAAGTCTGATGGCACACGTCCCGGTCATCGGCACCCCGTAGAATCCCGCGATTGACCCACCGTCGTGCGTGAAGATGCCCTGTTCCCCGATTTCCAAGCCGTTCCTGCGCTGGCTGCCGGCCGCGCTCGCACTCGCCCTCGCTGCCTGCGGAGGGCAGGATGCCCCGGCGGCGCGCACCGAGGCCGCCGTCATGGTCACCACGGCGACCGTGGCGATCCGGCCGTTCAACGACCGCATCCGTGCGCTTGCCACCGTCAATGCGCGTGAATCGGTGGACGTCACCGCCAAGGTCAGCGAGACGGTCGACCGCGTGCATTTCGAGAGCGGCGATGAAGTGGCCGCCGGTGCGCCACTGGCGACGCTGAGCGGGCAACAGCAGGACGCCGCGCTGGCAGCCGCGCGCGCCACCGCCAACGAGGCCGACCGCCTGTACCGCCGCCAGCAGGAACTCGCCGCGCAGCAGCTCATCGCGCGCGCCTCGCTCGATACCCAGGGCGCCACGCGCGACAGCGCGCGTGCCCAGGTGCGGCAGATCGAAGCCAACCTGCGCGACCGCGTGATCCGCGCGCCGTTCGCCGGCGTGCTCGGCATCCGCCGGGTCAGCCCCGGCGCGCTGGTGACGCCCGGTACGGTGATCGCCACGCTGGATGACATCGCGCGGGTCCACGTCGACTTCCCGGTGCCCGAGGCGCAGCTTGGGCACGTGGCGGCAGGACAGCGCGTCACCGGCACCAGCAGCGCATGGCCTGGCCGCGCGTTCGAAGGTGCGGTGAGCATCGTCGATTCGCGCGTCGACGCGGCGACGCGCGCCGTCACCGTGCGCGCCGACTTCGCCAATGCCGAACGCCTGCTGCGCCCCGGCATGCTGCTGCAGGTGGAGCTGGAGCGACCGTCGCGCGATGCACTGCTGGTCCCCGAGATCGCCATCGTCCAGGTGGGTCGCGACTCGTTCGTGTATCGGGTGAAGGCGGATGACACCGTCGAGCAGGTCATCGTCGGGATCGGCGCGCGCGACGCCGGCTACGCCGAAGTCACCAGCGGGCTGGCCGCCGGCGACCGCATCGTCGTCGACGGCACCGGCAAGCTGCGCCCCGGGCTCGCCGTCCGCGAGGCGGCGCCGGCGTCCGCCACGCCGGCACGCGCCGCCGAGCCCGCTGGATCCACGGAAGCCGGCGATCCCGCCGCCGCGGCACCGGCCGGGACCTAAGCGCGATGAGCCTGTCCGAACTGTCGATCCGCCGCCCCGTGTTCGCCACGGTGATGAGCCTGATGCTGATGGTGCTGGGCGTGCTGGCGTTCTCGCGCCTGACCCTGCGCGAGCTGCCGGCGATCGACCCGCCGATCGTCTCGGTGGATGTCACCTATCCCGGCGCCTCGGCGGCGGTGGTGGAGACGCGCATCACCCAGGTGCTGGAAGACGCGCTGTCCGGCATCGAGGGCATCGAGACCATCCAGTCGCGCAGCGTCAACGGGCGCTCCGCGGTGACGCTGGAGTTCACCCTGCAGCGCGACATCGAGGCCGCGGCCAACGACGTGCGCGACGCGATCAGCGGCGTCGCCGACCGCCTGCCGGACGAAGCCGACCCGCCCGAGGTCGAGAAGGCCGACAGCGATTCGGACACGATCATCTGGCTCAACATGAGCTCCAGCAAGATGGACACGCTGGAGCTGTCGGACTACGCCGACCGCTACATCGTCGACCGGCTGTCGAGCCTGGACGGCGTGGCCCAGGTGCGCATCGGCGGGCGCCAGCGCTATGCCATGCGCGTCTGGCTGGACAGCGCGGCGATGGCGGCGCGCGGCATCACCCCGGCCGACGTCGAGACCGTGCTGCGCGCGGAGAACGTGGAGCTGCCGGCGGGACGCATCGAGTCCGAGACCCGCGACTTCACGCTGCGCGTCGAACGCGGCTACACCGAGCCCAAGGACTTCGCCGCGATCCCGCTGCGCAAGGGCGACGACGGCTACGTGGTGCGGCTGGGCGATGTGGCCGAGATCGAGCTGGCCTCGGCCGAGCGGCGCGCGTATTACCAAAGCAACGGCGCGCCCAACATCGGCCTGGGGATCATCAAGACCTCGACCGCGAACGCGCTGGACGTGACCCGCGCGGCGCGCGCGATGGCAGTCGAGATCCAGAAGTCGCTGCCCGAGGGCACCGACATCTTCGTGGCCTACGACGACACGGTCTTCATCGAGGAATCGATCAAGCGCGTGTACTGGACGCTGGCCGAAGCGATCGCGCTGGTGCTGCTGGTCATCTGGCTGTTCCTCGGCAGTTTCCGCGCGGCGCTGATTCCCGCGGTCACGGTGCCGGTGTGCCTGCTGGCGGCGTTCATCCCGCTGCTGCTGTTCGGCTACTCGATCAACCTGCTGACGCTGCTGGCGCTGGTGCTCGCGATCGGCCTGGTGGTGGACGATGCGATCGTGGTGCTGGAGAACATCCAGCGCCGCGTCGACCTGGGCGAGCCGCGGCTGGTCGCCTCGGTGCGCGGCACGAAACAGGTGGCGTTCGCGGTGATCGCGACGACCACGGTGCTGGTCGCGGTGTTCCTGCCGGTCGGGTTCATGGAAGGCAACACCGGGCGCCTGTTCCGCGAGCTGTCGGTGGCGCTGGCCGGCGCGGTGGCGCTGTCGGCGTTCGTGGCGCTCACCCTGACGCCGATGATGGCCTCGAAGATGGTCCGGCCGCATTCGGAAGAAAAGTCGAACCCCGTGAACCGCTGGTTCAACCGTCGCCTCGAGGCGGTCAGCAGTGGCTACCAGCGCCAGCTGCAGCGGCTCGGCGGCATGCGTCCGCGGTCGACGTTGGGCCTGATGCTCGCGGTCATGGCGCTGTGCGTGGGCGCGATCGTCGGCCTCGGCCAGCTGGTGCCGTCGGAACTCGCACCCGCCGAGGACCGCGGCTCGTTCTTCGTGTCGATCGTCGGCCCCGAGGGCGCGGGCTACGACTACACCGTGGAGCAGATCCGCGAGGTGGAGAAGGTGTTCGCCGCACGCGTGGCCGGCGAGGACAACGCCATCCGCCGTTTCAACAGCCGCGTGCCCGGTGGCTGGGGCGCGGGCGAGGAGATGCACACCGGCAACGTGATCGTGTTCCTCGAGGACTGGGACAAACGCGACCAGTCCACGGCCCAGGTCGCCGAGTCGCTGCGCACCGAGCTCGACCAGCTCAGCGGCGTGCGCGCGCAGCCGCGCGTCGGCGGTGGCCTGGTGGGCAGCCGCGGGCAGCCGATCCAGCTGGTCCTCGGCGGGCCGGAATACGCGGAGATCGCGCGCTGGCGCGACCTCGTCATGCAGCGCATGGAAGCCAACCCGGGCATGTTCTCGGTCGACTCGGACTACAAGGAGACGCGCCCGCAGATGCGCGTCAACATCAACCGCGAGCGCGCCGCCGACCTCGGCATCAGCGTGACCTCGATCGGGCGTGCGCTCGAGACCATGATGGGCAGCCGCCAGGTCACCACCTTCGTGCAGGAAGGCGAGGAATACGACGTGCTGGTGCAGGCCGGCCGCGCCGGGCGCGCCGCGCCCGCCGACCTCACCGCGATCCAGGTGCGCACGCGCGACGGCGCGCTGGTGCCGCTGTCCAACGTGGTCACGCTCAGCGAGCTGGCCGAAGCCGGCAGCCTCAACCGCTTCAACCGCATGCGCGCCATCACCATCACCGCCGGCCTCGCGCCGGGCTACAGCATGGGCGAGGCGCTCACGTTCCTGGACGAGGTGGTGCGCACGGAGCTTCCGGACTACGCGCAGGTCGACTGGAAGGGCGAGTCGCGCGAGTACCAGAGGGCCGGCGGTGCGGTGCTGCTGACGTTCGCCCTTGCACTGCTGGTGGTGTACCTGGTGCTGGCGGCGCAGTTCGAGAGCTTCGTACATCCGTTCGTGATCATGCTCACCGTGCCGCTGGGCGTGCTCGGCGCGTTCATCGGGCTTGCCGTGACCGGCGGCACCTTGAACCTGTTCAGCCAGATCGGCGTGGTGATGCTGGTCGGGCTGGCGGCGAAGAACGGCATCCTGATCGTCGAGTTCGCCAACCAGCTGCGCGACTCCGGGCGCAGCATCGCCGAGGCGATCGTGGAATCGTCGGTGGTGCGCCTGCGGCCGATCCTGATGACCGCGATCTCGACCATGATGGGCGCGCTGCCGCTGGTGCTGGCCGGCGGCCCTGGCTCGGCCAGCCGCGCCACCATCGGCGTGGTGGTGATTGCCGGCGTCGCGTTCTCCACCCTGCTGTCGCTGTACGTGGTGCCGGCGTTCTACTCGCTGCTGGCGCCGTACACGCGCTCGCCGGATGCCGTCACGCGCCAGCTCGAGCGCGAACAGTCGCAGGTGCCGCCGGTGGGCGGGCACGCGTGACGGAGCGTTTCGCGATCGACGCGTAATCAGTGAGAATCCCCGGGTGCCCGCTTTCCGGCGGGCCGACAATCGAACCGGGGAGTCGCGAGTGGAACAGATCGTCACCACCATCAACGGGCTGGTCTGGAGCCCGCTGCTGATCATCCTTTGCCTGGGCGCCGGGCTGTACTTCACCATCCGCACGCGCTTCATGCAGATCCGCGGCTTCACCGAGATGGTCAAGCTGACCTTCAGCGGCAAGAGTTCGCAGGCCGGCGTGTCGTCGTTCCAGGCGCTGTCGATGTCGATGGCCGGGCGCATCGGCATCGGCAACATCGCCGGCGTGGCCACCGCGATCGCCTTCGGCGGGCCCGGCGCGATCTTCTGGATGTGGGTGATGGGCTTCCTGGGCGCCTCGACCTCGTACATCGAGTCGACGCTGGCGCAGATCTACAAGGAAAAGGACAACGAGGGACGCTACCGCGGCGGCCCGGCCTACTACATCGAGAAAGGCCTGGGCATGAAGTGGTACGCGCTGGCCTTCGCGCTGGCCACGCTCATCGCCGCCGGCCTGCTGATGCCGGGCGTGCAGGCGAATGCCATTGCCGACAGCATCGCCAATGCCTGCCAGGGCGGCGCGCTCTGCGGTGACCTGACGGGCACCTGGTTCGGCATGGACTCGCGCCTCGCGCTCAAGGGCGGCATCGGCGTGGTGGTCGCGCTGCTGCTGGGCGTGATCATCTTCGGCGGCGTGAAGCGCATCGCGATGTTCGCCGAGATCGTGGTGCCGTTCATGGCGATGGCCTACATCCTCATGGCCGTCGTGGTGATGATCATCAACCACGAGCTCGTGCCGGGCATGTTCCGCACGATCTTCAGCAGTGCCTTCGGCATGCATGCCGGGTTCGGCGCGATGCTCGGCCTGGCGGTGGAGTGGGGCGTCAAGCGCGGCGTGTACGCCAACGAGGCCGGCCAGGGCACCGGCCCGCACGCGGCGGCCGCGGCCGAGGTCTCGCACCCGGCCAAGCAGGGTTACGTGCAGGCGTTCGCGATCTACTTCGACACCATGCTGGTGTGCACGTCGACCGCGTTCCTGATCCTCGCGACCGGCATGTACAACGTGGTCGACCCGAACGGCGGCATGCTGCACGAGGCGCTGCCCGGGATCGAGGCCGGCGCGGGATACGCGCAGCACGGCATCGAGTCGGTGCTGCCCGGCTGGGGCGCGGGCTTCGTGGCGATGGCGCTGTTCTTCTTCGCCTTCACCACCATCATGGCCTACTACTACATGGCCGAAACCAACCTCACCTACCTCAACGGCCACCGCACGCGGCCGTGGGCCACCGGGCTGCTGCGGGTGGCGATCCTCGGCATGGTGGTGTTCGGCGCGGTGCGCAGCGCGGACCTGGCGTGGACCTTCGGCGACATCGGCGTGGGGATCATGGCCTGGCTCAACATCATCGCCATCCTGCTGCTGCAGAAGCCGGCGCTGATCGCGCTGCGCGACTACGAGCGGCAGAAGAAGCTCGGCCTCGATCCGGTGTTCGACCCGGACGCCGTCGGCATCGCCAACGCCGATTTCTGGCGCAACAGGAGCTGACATGACGAGTCGCTGGCCTGGCGGGAGCGGACCCCCGGGGCGCAACAGCCCCTGGCGCGCGGAGCCGAAGCCCGGGAAGGGTGGCGGCCCGCGCGAGGAGCGTGCGCCCGCAATCCCGGCAGCTACCGGCGACGATGCGTCCGCGCCGCCGCCGGAAGCCACCGGCGAGCTGCGCCTTTACGGCTTCAATGCCGTGCAGGCGGCGTTCGCGCGTCGCCCCGACGCGATCCGCAAGGTCTACCTGGCCGAAGCGATGATCCCGCGCCTGCAGCCGCTGCTGAAATGGTGCGCGGCGCAACGCATCGGCTACCGGATCGTCGCCGAGGACGACCTGCGCCGGCTGGCCGCAAGCGCCCACCACGAGGGCGTGGTGGCCGACGTGCTGCGTGAGCCGCCGCTGTCGCTGGCCGCGTGGCTCGAGACGCTGCCTGCCGGTCCGCAGTGCGCGCTGTGGCTGGACGGCGTGGGCAACCCGCACAACCTCGGCGCGATCCTGCGCTCGGCGGCGCATTTCGGCGTGGCCGGCGTGCTGCTGCCGAAAACCTCGCCGCTGGCGCTGTCCGGTGCCGCCGCGCGCGTCGCCGAAGGCGGGGCCGAGGCGGTGCCGTTCGTGCGCCTGGGTCGCGACGACAACGCGATCGCGCAACTGCGCGGCGCCGGCTTCGCGCTGGCGGCGACCGTCGTGCGCGGTGGCGATGATGTCTTCAAGGCGACGCTGCCGCAGCGCCTGGTATTCGTCATCGGTGCGGAAGGCGAGGGCATGTCGCCGGCACTCGCCGCGGCTTGCGACCAGCGCCTGTCGATCGCGGGCACGGCGGCGGTGGAAAGCCTCAACGTGTCGGCGGCGACCGCGGTGTTGCTGGCACGCTGGTGGCAGTCACGCTGAGCCGGCTGCACCGGCGACAGCGCGTTGTCGCCGGCGCGGGCGGGGCCGATCAGGGCACCCTGGGCGCGCTGCCGAAACCACCCTCCGCCTCGGCTGCGAGGTAGGCCATCACCGCCCATGCCGCGGTGTTCTGCGCCAGTGCCGCGGGATCGATCTTGTCGAGCGTGTCGTCGGGCGTGTGGTGGTAGTCGAAGTAGTCGCTGCCGTCCTGCCCGAGCCACGCCCACGCTGCGCCCTGCGCCGCGATCGGGCCTACGTCGGGGCCGGGGCTGCCCTTGTCGGAGCGTTCGATGCCCAGCGGCGCCAGCGCTTCGGCGATGCGCGCCTCGGCGGCGTCGGCGTGCGCCGGGGCGCCGGTGTTGAAGGCGTAGATGCGGCCGGCGCCGAAGTCGCTTTCGGCCACCAGCTGGTGGCGCGCGATGTCTGCGGCATGCGCCGTGGCATAGGCCTTGCCGCCGTGCAGGCCCTGCTCCTCGTTGGCAAAGGCCACCACGCGGATGCTGCGCGCCGGACGCTGCCCGAGGCCCGCGATCAGCTTCGCCGCGGCCATGGTGATGCCGATGCCCGCGGCGTCGTCGACGGCGCCTGTGCCCAGGTCCCACGAGTCCAGGTGCGCGCCAAGCAGCACCACTTCATCAGGCAGGCTGCGCCCGGTGATCTCGCCGATCACGTTCTGCGAGGTGTATTCGCCGTCCCAGCCGCAGTCCAGCGCCAGGCGCAGGCGCACCGGGCCGCGAGCCAGCAGGCGGGCGAGCTGGTCGGCGTCGGGCACCGACAGCGCGGCGGCGGGCACCGGTGCCAGGCCGTCGTCGAAGCGGGTGATGCCGGTATGCGGGTTGCGGTGCGAATCGGTGCCGGCCGAACGCATCAGGAAGCCCACGGCGCCGGCGCGGATCGCGGCCGAAGGCCCGCGGCTGCGCACGCGTCCGCCCGGGCCGTAGCCGCTGCCGTCGCGCGCGCGCTCCATGCGGTAGTCGACGAACGCCAGCTTGCCGGCGAGCGAGCCGGCGGGCGCGGCCTCCAGCGCGGCCAGGTCGGCGAAGCGCACCACCTCGGCATCCACGGTGCCCGCCGGGCTGCCGCCGAGCGCGGTGATGGTGAGCGGCTGCGCGCTGGCGCCCAGAACCTCGGCGCGCTCGCTGCGCCGCTCCCACTTCGGGAAGGTCACGGGCTCGGTCCAGACGCGGTCATAGCCGAGCTCGGCGAATTTCGCCTTCGCCCACTCCACCGCGCGCGCGTCGGCCTCGCTGCCAGCCAGGCGCGGACCGATCTCGGTGGTCAACGACTCGGTGATGTCCCACGACAGGGTGCTCTGCAGCGCCTGCGCGCGCAGCTGTGCGGCGACGGCCATCGCCGCGTCGTCGATACGCGTCGTGGCGGGTGTCGGCACGGGCCCGGTGGTGGCCCCGGCGGGCAGGGCGGTGACCGCGGTGATGGCCGCGGCGAGCAACAACGGAACCAGGCGCATGGCGCTCCACATCGTGAAAACAACAGGGCCACGAGCTTAGCAACCCGTGGCCCCGTGCCGATGTGCCGCAGGTACCGGCCTGCGCCGCGCTGGCTACCTCTGCAGTGAGTTGCGGATCTCGCGCAGCAGCAGGATCTCCTCGCTCGGCTCCGCCGGCGCGGCTTCCGGCTTGCGGCTCATGCGGTTGATCGCCTTGACCACCATGAAGATCGCGAACGCGATGATCACGAAGGTGATCAGCGCATTGATGAAATTGCCGATGCCGATCTGCACCGCGGGCACCACCTCGCCGGCCGCGTCGACCGTGGCGGCTTTCAACGTGATCGCAATGCTGGAGAAGTCGACACCACCGATCAGCAGGCCGATGGGCGGCATGATCACGTCCTCGACCAGCACGGTCACGATCTTGCCGAACGCCGCGCCGATCACCACGCCGACGGCGAGGTCGATCACGTTGCCGCGCATCGCGAATTCCTTGAACTCGGACATCATCCCCATTGCGGTCTCCTGATGGTTACGGCGGGTGCCGCGATCAGGGTACACGCGCCGCGGCGATGCGGCAGCGCAGCACGATGGCGTCGTCCAGGCGCGCCTCGCATACGTCGCCGGGGTGCAGCGCGGCCACGCCCGCGGGCGTCCCCATGAACACCAGGTCGCCGGCGCGCAGCGCGTTGAGGCGCGAGAGCTCGTGGAGGATGTCCGGCACGTCCCAGACCAGGTCGGACAGCAGCCCTGCCTGGCGCTCTTCGCCGTTGACGGCGAGCGACAGCCGGCGCGACGCGAGCTCGCCGATCGCAGCCGCGGGCACCAGTTCGCTGACCGGTGCGGACTCGTCGAAGGCCTTGCCCGTATCCCACGGCAGCCCGGCCTGCTTGGCCGCGGACTGCAGGTCGCGGCGCGTGAGGTCCAGGCCAACGCCGTAGCCGAACACGAGCTGTGCGGCCTGCTCGCGATCGAGGATGCCAGGCGGGGCGTCGCGGGCCAGCGCCACCACCAGCTCCACCTCGTGGTGCAGGTCGGCGGTGGCGGGCGGGTAGTGCACCACCTCGCCGGTGACCAGTGCATCGGCCGGCTTCATGAAGAACACCGGCTGGCCGCGCGTGGCTTTCGAGGCGGCCACCGCGGCGCCCATCTCGCGGGCGTGGTCGGCGAAATTGCGGCCGACGCAGTACACGCGCCGCACCGGGAAAGTGCCGCCGCCGCGCACGGCCAAGCGCGCCTGGGCAGGCGCGGGAATCACGTCGGTCATGGGATATCCGTCAGTGGGTGGCGAGCCAGCGGCCGGCGGCCGGGCTCAGGCGGGCTTGTCGATCACGCGGTATTCGGCATCCACCACGCGGCCGCCACGGGCCTGTGGCTTGCCGCGCTGCAGCCAGACCCGGCGTGCCAGCCCGATGGCGAGCATGGCGCCACCGACCACCACGCCCACCGCCAGCAGGACCAGCAGCAATGCCACGCCGAGCAGCCCGAGCGCCACGCGCAGCAGGGGATGCCTGGGCTTGCGCGGTGCGAACAGGTCGCGGAACTGGCTGGCGTCGAAACGGGCGTGGGCGCTGCGGAAGGTGCTGTTGATCATGCGGTAATGCCAGAATGCGATGCGATGAAGATGCGACGAGTATCGGCGGCACGATGTCGAAAGATGTAAGCGAAGCGTTAATCGGATCCGCTGCAGGGCACGCCACCGCGCTGCGCACGCTGGCCTCGATCGCGCCAGGCGGCTTTGCCGAGGGCGAGGGCTTGGTGGACGGCGAGATGGATTCGATCATCCTCCACCGCGATGACGCCGACGGCGTGCGCGCCTGGCTCAATATCTGCCCGCACGCCGGCCGCCGGCTCGACTGGGCGCCGGGGCAGTTCCTCAAGGCGAAGGACGGACAGCTGGTGTGCGCGGTGCATGGCGCCACGTTCGAGACCGTCCGCGGCGCATGTACTGCCGGGCCCTGCCGAGGCGAATCGCTGCGCGCGGTGGCCGTGGTGGTGCGCGACGGCATGGTCCATCTCGCCGACTGAGCCGGCGGCGGGACGCGTGGTCAGAAGATCAGGTTCACCATCACCACCACCACCGCGATGTACGCCAGCGAGAGCGGGGCGCCCACGCGCCACAGGTCGCGCGCGGTGTAGTTGGCGGGGCCGGCGATCATCGACATCACCGGGTTGGACTGGGTGACCAGGTTGTTGGAGGCCGACAGGGCCACGATCAATGCGAACGCGGTCGGGTCGCCGCCCGCCGCCAGCGCCAGGTTGATCGCCAGCGGCACCATCACGATGGTCGCGCCGACGTGGCTGATGACCAGCGAGAACGCCGCCGTCAGCAGCGCGACGGTGAGCTGGATGGTCCACACCGGAAGTCCTTCCGGCAGCTGTTCGATGGTGTGGCCGGCAATCCACGCCGCGGTGCCGCTGGAGTCCATCGCCCAGCCCAGCGGGATCAGGCAGGCCATCAGGAACACGGTCTTCCAGTTGATGGCGCTGTAGGCCTCGTCCATCTTCAGCACGCCGCAGACCAGCATGCCGGCCACGCCGGTCATCAGCGCGATCGAAGTGGGAAGCTTCGAGCCCAGCGCGATCAGCATGGTCACCGCGAAGATCGCCATCGCGATCTTGAACTTGTGCGGGCGCTGCTCGCCCTTCGGATAGTCGGTGACCACCACGAAGTCGCGGTTGGCCGCGGTCTGCGCCAGGTCCTGCCAGATGCTGTGCAGCACCAGCATGTCGCCGGCGCGCAGCGGCAGGTTGCGGATGTTGTCGCGAAGCACGTCCTTGTCGCGGTTCACCGCCAGCAGGCTGATGCCGTAGTTCTTGCGCAGCGCGAGCTCGGCCTGGGTCTTGCCGATGAACTTCGACGTTGGCGGAACCACCGCTTCGGAGATGCCGGCTCGGCTCGGGTTGAACAGGTCCCCGAACTCGCGCAGCCGCGTGGACATGCGCAGCATGTTGTTCTGCGCGAAGTCCGCGACCTGCTGGCGCGCGCCCATCGCGCCGATCACGCTGCCCACCCAGATGCGCGCGTCGGCCGGCGGCGCCAGCCGCGAATCGTTGCCGGTCTTCAGGGCGAGCAGCAGCGGCGCGCCGTGCACGGTCTCGGCCTCGCCCAGCGCCATGCCGACCAGCGGGCTGTCGGCGCTGACGGTGAGTTCGAACACGTCGCCCTCGATGCCGTAGGCGCGGGCGAAGTAACTCTCGGTGCGCGCCGGCGTGACGCTGCCGTCGCCCTTGATGCTGTCGCCAAGCAGGCGATCGCCGAAGAAATGGAAGTAGGCCAGCGCGATCAGCAGCAGCGCCAGGCCGATCGGCAGCGGCGCGAACATCGGCAGCGGCTCCAGCGTGGCCACGCCGGACGGCAGGTTGGCGTTGGCCGCGACCAGCAGGTCGTTCAACAGGATCAGCGGCGAGTTGCCGACCATGGTGAGTGCGCCGCCCATCACGATGGCGGCGGCGATCGGCAGCAGGAAGCGCGACAGGCCGAGCCCGGTGCGCGACGCCAGCCGGGACGCGACCGGCAGGTACAGCGCCATCACCGACGGGTTCTGCATGAAGGACGAGTTCAGGCCGGCGACCGCCGACGTGTACAGCAGCAGCTTCTTCTCGACGCCCTTGGAGCGCCGCAGCAGCCAGGCGGCGAGGCGGTTGAGCGCGCCGGTGCGGTCCAGGCCGGTGCCGAGGATCATCGTCGCGATGATGCTGATGACCGCGTTGGACGAGAAGCCGTTGAAGATGTCCTCGGGCGCCACCAGTCCGGTCAGGCCGAGTACCACCAGCGCCACCAGCGCCACCAGGTCGACGCGCACGCGCTCGAACAGGAACAGCACCATCACCATCGCGACCAGCCCGAGGACGAGCTTCATGTCCGTGGTGAGGGCGAGGGTTTCCATGTGCCGGCGTCAGCTCCCGTCCCTGTCGTACAGCAAGTCCCAGACGCCGTGTCCCAGGCGCTGGCCGCGAGTCTCGAAATGGGTCTGCGGGCGCCACTCCGGACGCGGCACGTGGCCGCGTGGACCGGCGCGGTTGTGCAGTCCCACGGTGGCGTCGAGCACGTCCCACATCTGCTCGGCATAGTCCTGCCAATCGGTCGCGAGGTGCAAGCGACCGTTGCCCGCAAGCTTGCGCACGAGCAGTGCGGCGAACTCGGGGTTCACCAGGCGACGCTTGTTGTGGCGCTTCTTGTGCCAGGGGTCGGGAAAGTAGATGCGCACTTCGTCGAGGCTGCCGTCGGCGATCTCGTTCTCGAGCACCTCGACCGCGTCGTGGTGGTAGAGGCGCACGTTGCCGTTGCCGTCCCCGGCGAGCGCGTTGAGCAGGCGGCCCACGCCCGGGGCGTGCACCTCGATGCCGATGTGGTCGCGCGCCGGATCGTGGGCCACCGAGTAGCGCAGCGCCTCGCCGTTGCCGAAGCCGATCTCGAGGATGCGCGGCGCCTTGCGCCCGAACACGGCATCGAAGTCGCGCGGTGCCGCGCTGTAGTCAAGCCCGAAGCGCGGCCACAGCGCGTCGAACGCGCGCTGCTGTGCCGGCGTGAACCGCCCCTGGCGCAGCACGAAGCTGCGCACGCGGCGGTTGCCGTCCTCCACGGTGAACGGTTTCGGCGGCGCCTTGGCGCCCGGGCTCGAGAACGGATCCACCGGTCAGCCGACGAGGCCGTCGACCGGCGACGAGGCGCTGGCGTAGCGCTTGCGCGGGATGCGCCCGGCGAGGAACGCGTGGCGCCCGGCCTCGACGGCCAGGCGCATCGCCGTGGCCATGCGCACCGGTTCGCGCGCGCCGGCGATGGCGGTGTTCATCAGCACGCCATGGCAGCCGAGTTCCATGGCGATCGCGGCATCGGACGCGGTGCCCACCCCGGCGTCGACGATGATCGGCACCTTGGCGTTCTCGACGATCTCCAGCAGGTTCCAGCGGTTCTGGATGCCGAGACCCGAGCCGATCGGTGCGGCCAGCGGCATCACCGCCACGCAGCCGATTTCCTCCAGGCGCTTGGCCAGGATCGGGTCGTCGCTGGTGTAGACCATCACGTCGAAGCCGTCGGCGACCAGCTGTTCGGCGGCCTTGAGCGTCTGCACCACGTCAGGGAACAGCGTGCGCTGGTCGCCCAGCACCTCGAGTTTGGTGAGGTTGTGGCCGTCGAGCAGCTCGCGCGCCAGGCGGCAGGTGCGCACCGCCTCTTCGGCGGTGTAGCAGCCGGCGGTGTTGGGCAGGATGGTGTAGCGGTCGGGCGGCAGCACGTCGAGCAGGTTCGGCTCGCCGGGCGACTGCCCGATGTTCGTGCGGCGGATGGCGACGGTGACGATTTCCGCGGCGGCGGCCTCGGTGGCGCGACGCGTCTCGTCGAGGTCGACGAACTTGCCGGTGCCGGTGAGCAGGCGTGAGCGGTAGCGCTTGCCGGCGATGACGAGGGCGTCGTCGCCAAAAGTGTCTGGGCTTGTCATCGCCGCATTATCGCGCAACTGCGGCGGCTTAGCCTCCGCCCAGCGCGTGCACGACCTCGACGCGGTCGCCGGCCTCCAGCAGGTGCGTGGGGTGCAGGCTGCGCGGCACGATCTCGCCGTTCACCTCCACCGCGACCTTGCGGCCGGCGAGTGCTTCGCGTTCGAGGAGTTCCAGCACCGTGGCCGGGCCGGGCAGTGCGCAGGGGGCGCCGTTCAACAGGATGTCCATGGCGCCATTGTCGCCAAGAGTGGCCCTGAATGCATGTCCCGCACCGCGCCGTGCGGCGTTGCAGCTTGAGCCGGAACCGCCGTTCATGGAACGATGCGCGCCCTTTGCCGATTCCCACGGGCCTCGGCACGCCACGTCCTCCGGAGGACTCCATGTCGCTGACCCGCCCCGCCCGCACCGTCCTCGCCGCTGCGCTCGCCCTGGCGGCGTTGCCCGCCCTTGCACACGACCAGCCGTTCTCGCAGACCGTGTTCTTCGGCGACAGCCTGACCGACGCCGGCTACTTCCGGCCGCTGCTGCCCGCCAACGTGCAGGCCGTGACCGGCCAGTTCACCACCAACCCGGGCCTGGTCTGGTCGCAGTGGCTGGCCGATTTCTACGGCACCAGCGCAGGCGCCAATGGCAACGGACAGAGCGGCAGCAACTACGCGGCAGGCGGCGCCCGCAACGGCGTGGACGTGACCGGCGCGCTCGGCTTCATCCCGTCGCTGGCCACCCAGACCAACCGCTACCTTGCCGCCAATGGCGGGCGCGCCGATCCGAACGCCCTGTACACGGTGTGGGGTGGCGCCAACGACCTGTTCGCCGTGGCCGCAAACCCCGGCAATGCCCAGGCGATCATCGGCGGCGCGGTCGCCGCGCAGGTCGGCATCATCGGCACGCTGCAGGCGGCGGGTGCGCGCTACATCCTGGTACCCACCATCCCCGACCTCGGCCTGACCCCCGCGCAGCGTGCGCAGGGGCCCGCCGCGCAGGCGCAGGGCACCGCGCTGGCAACGATGTACAACGATGCGCTGTTCTCCACGCTCGCGGCCAACAACCTGAGCGTGATCCCGGTCGACAGCTTCAATTTCCTGCGCGAAGTGGTCGCCAACCCGGCCATGTTCGGCATCAGCAATGTCACCGGCACCGCGTGCATGCCGCAGATCACCGCGCAGTCGCTGACCTGCAACCCGACCAGCCTGGTCAGCCCGGATGCGCCCAACAGCTACCTGTTCGCCGACGGCGTGCATCCGGCCAGCGGCGCGCACCGCGCGATCGCCGACCTCGCTGTCGCCGCGATCGAAGGCCCGCGCCAGATGGCCGTGCTGCCGCATTCGGCCGCCGGCACCGGCCGCAACCGCGCGGAGCGCGTGGCGGCGCAGATCGGCGTGAAGCCCGAGGGCGACGGCAGCCGCTGGTGGACCGACCTGCGCGGCGACTTCCAGCGCTACGGCCACGGTGACCATTACGACGGCACCGGCCCGGCGCTGACGGTGGGGCTGGACTGGACGCGCGGCAACCTGGTGTATGGCGCGTTCGCGGGCTACGGCGCGCAGGGCAACGACTGGGGCGGCCGCCGCGGCGAGTGGGACCAGTCCGAAGCCAGCCTGGGCGGGTTTGCCGGCTGGTTCGGCGAGTCCGGCGCCTGGGTCAACGGCCAGCTCAGCTACACGCGCATCGATTTCGACATCGAGCGCCAGGTGCCGCTCGGCCCGGCGCTGCGCACGCACACGGCGTCGACCGATGGCAGCAACCTCACGCTCGCCGTGCACGGCGGCTGGGAATTCGGCGAAGGCGCGCTGCGCCACGGCCCGGTGCTGGGCGTGACCGCGCAGCGCATCGACATCGACGGTTTCGCCGAAAGCGACCCCGGCCTGTCGACCTCGCTGGCGTACCCCGACCAGTCGTTCGATTCGCTGGTCGGCAGCGCCGGGTGGCAGGTCTCCTACGCGATCACCAACCACCTGCAGCCGTATGCGCGCTTCACCGTGGACCGCGAGTTCGAAGACGCCGCGGCCCAGGCGTTCGCGCGCTCGCAGTCGATCGCCGGTTCGCTGGCGTATGCCGTGCCCGGCGTGGACTACGACCAGAGTTACAGCACGCTGACATTCGGTGCGCGCACGCAACTGTTCGGCCTCGATGCCAACATCGGCAGCAGCCTGAACATCGGCCAGAAGGGCGGCAAGCACGCGATGGTGTTCGCCACGGTCGGCGCGGGCTTCTGAGCAACCGGCTCCATGCCGCGCGGCCATGTCGCGCGGCGTTGCCAATGACGCGACCGGAGTCCTAGACTGGGCGCCCTGCGGGTGTAGCTCAATGGCAGAGCTGTTGCTTCCCAAGCAACTGACGAGGGTTCGATTCCCTTCACCCGCTCCAATCCCGCGCTCCAGTCCCGGGCCGCTCCGGCCACCCCCATGAAATTCGCCATCCTTTCGCGCAACGGCAAGCTGTACTCGACGCGCAGGCTGGTCGAGGCCGCGCGCCTGCGCGGCCACAGCGTGCGCGTGCTCGATCCGCTGCGCTGCTACATGCGCATCGGCGTGGACGGCTTCACCATGCACTACAAGGGCCGGCCGCTGGCCGGTTACGGCGCGGTGATCCCGCGCATCGGCACCTCGATCAACCGCTACGGCAACGCCGTACTGCACCAGTTCGAACTGATGGGCTGCCACACGCCCAATCCGTCGGCCGCCAACATGGCCGCGCGCGACAAGCTGCGCTGCCACCAGCTGCTGGCGGCCAAGGGCATCGACATGCCGGTCACCGTGTTCGGCGACAACCCGGACGACACCGTCGACCTGCTCGCCATGCTCGGCCCGCCGCCGCACGTCATCAAGCTCAACGAAGGCACCCAGGGTGCGGGCGTGATGCTTACCGAGAAGCCGTCGGCCTCGCGCAGCGTGGTCGAGGCGCTGCGTGGCCTGTACGCGAACTTCCTGGTGCAGGAATTCATCGCCGAGGCCGAGGGCGCCGACCTGCGCTGCTTCGTGGTGGGCAACGAGGTGGTCGCGGCCATGCGCCGCCAGGCGCCCGTCGGCGACTTCCGCGCCAACCTGCACCGCGGCGGCGAGGCCGAGGCGGTCGAGGTCACCGCCGAGCAGGCCGACGTGGCGGTGCGTGCCGCGCAGGGGCTGGGACTTGGGGTGGCCGGGGTGGACCTGGTGCTGTCGGCACGCGGCCCGCTGGTGCTCGAGGTCAACGCCTCGCCGGGCCTCGAAGGCATCGAACGTTCCAGTGGTGTTGATGTCGCGGGTCGGATCATCGAATTCGTTGCAGCAGCGGCGGCCTCGGACCGGCCTGCGCCTTCGCCACGCCGCCGTCCGAAGGGTCATTTAACGGAAGCTTAGCGGATGGTTTAACGCCTCTTTAATCGCGCCGCGGGTAGCGTGGGCTGGCCAGAATCCTTGTGCGTGCGTTGGATACCTCCAGTCGTCAGTCGTGGATCGCGGTCATTGGGGCAACACAGTTCGGCCCGGGCAATCTCCTTGCCCGGGCTGTTTTCTTTCCCGCGGCGGCACGGCCGACGCGCGGGGTTCACGCTTCCCTGTGCAAGAATCCGGGTCCCAGCGCCGCTGCCCCGGGAACGCCCACGCATCCGGGCGGTCGAAGCACAGCCCAGTACAGGACCCACGCATGCGCATCCTCGTGATCGAAGACAACCAGGACATCGCCGCCAATCTCGGCGACTACCTCGAGGACCGCGGGCATACGGTCGATTTCGCCGCCGACGGCGTCACCGGCCTGCATCTGGCGGTGGTGCACGATTTCGACGCGGTGGTGCTCGACCTCAACCTGCCGGGCATGGACGGGCTGGAGGTCTGCCGCAAGCTGCGCAACGAGGCGCGCAAGCAGACCCCGGTGCTGATGCTCACCGCCCGCGACACGCTCGACAACAAGCTGGCCGGCTTCGATTCGGGCGCCGACGACTACCTGGTCAAGCCGTTCGCGCTGCAGGAGGTCGAGGTGCGCCTGAACGCGCTGGCGCGCCGCGGCAAGGGCGTGCAGACGCGCGTGCTCGACGTCGCCGACCTGGAATACAACCTCGATACTCTCGAAGTCCGTCGCGGCGGCAAGCTGCTGCAGCTCAACCCCACCGCGCTGAAGATCCTGCAGTCGCTGATGGAGGCCGCGCCGGCGGTGGTCACCCGCCAGGAGCTGGAGACCCGTGTCTGGGGCGAGGAGCTTCCGGATTCGGACAGCCTGCGCGTGCACATCCACGGCCTGCGCGCGGTGATCGACAAGCCGTTCCCCACCCAGCTGGTGCAGACGCGCCACGGCATCGGCTACCGGATCGCCGCGCCCGATGTCGCAACCTGAGGGCGCCGTACAGGCGCCGGCGGCGGGCGGTCCGCGGCGCTATCGCCGCCGCCTGCGCAGCCGCATCATCCTGTCGTTCGCGCTGCTCGGGCTGGCGCTGACGGCGATGTTCGCGATCGCCGCCGCCTACGTCGGCGCGGTGGTCGAAGACCAGGCGGTCGGCAGCGTGCTGAAGAGCAACGTCGACGAATACGCGCAGCGCTTCTACGTCGACCGCTCCGCCGAATGGGCGCCGCTCAGCAACGTGCGCGCCATCGTCTACGGGCCCGGCAAGCTGCAGAACGTGCCGCCGGACTGGGCCGAACTCGAGACCGGCGTGTACAACATCACCGGCGAGGAGGGCGGCGAGTCCTTCGTCTACCGCCTGGTGGTGAAGAAGGATGCCGACTACTGGTTCTTCCTCGCCCAGGACATGACCAACACCGCCGAGGTGCGCGCGCGGATCAAGCTGATCCTGATCGCCGCGGTGATCGCGTTCACCATCCTGGCCGGACTGATCGGCTGGTGGTCGGCGTCGCGGGTGATGCGGCCGGTGTCGGAGCTGGCGAACCGGCTCAACGTGTCCGGCGACAGCGCGCGGCCCGGGCCGCTGGCGCCGCACTTTCCCGATGACGAGGTCGGCGAACTCGCCACCGCGCTCGACGACTACGCTGCGCGCCTCACCGAGGTCGTGCAGCGCGACCGCGAGTTCAATGCCGACGTCAGCCACGAGCTGCGCACGCCGCTGGCGGTGATCCGCGGCGCGATCGAACTGCTGCTGTCACGCCCTGACCTGGACGACAAGACCCGGGCGCGCCTGCAGCGCATCCAGCGCGCCGAGCAGCAGTGCACCGACCTGATCAGCGCCCTGCTGCTGCTGTCGCGCGCCGAGCGCGGCCACGGCACCACCGATGTCTGCCGCGTCGCCGAGCAACTGCTCGATGCGCACCGCGCGCAGCTCGGCGGCAAGGACCTGGTGCTGCGGCTTGAGGGCGGGCCGGGGCGCCTGGTGGTCGACGCACCCGAGTCCGCGGTGTCGGTGGCGCTGGGCAACCTGATCGGCAACGCCATCAAGTACACCAACTCCGGCGAGGTGGTCGCGCGGCTGCACGACGACGCGATCGACGTCATCGATTCCGGCCCCGGCCTCAGCGCCGAGGATGCGGCACGGCTGTTCGAGCGCGGCTACCGCGGCAGCCATGCCGAACACACGCACGGCGGCGGCATCGGTCTTTCGATCGTGCGCCGCCTGTGCCGGCTCTATGGCTGGCAGGTGCGGGTGGTGCCGGGCGCGGAGCGCGGCGTGGTCGCCACGCTGCGCTTCAGCGACGACAGCGGCGAGGACGCCCGCGCCTGAGTGCGCCCACGCCGTGGCTCAGGACTGCAGCGGCTGCAGCCAGCCGTGGCGGTCCGGGGTGCGGCCGTCGAACAGGCCGAAGAACAGCTCCTGCAGGCGCAGCGTGACCGGGCCGGCGCGACCGGCACCGATCTGGCGGCCGTCGACCGAGCGGATGGGGGTGATTTCGGCGGCGGTGCCGCACATGAACAGCTCGTCGCACAGGTACAGGTATTCGCGCGGCAGGTCGCGTTCGATCACCTCGATGCCGGCATCGCGCGCCAGGCGGATGATCGAGTCGCGGGTGATGCCGTTGAGCAGCGCGGCGCTCACCGGGGTGGTGTGCAGCGCGCCGTCGAACACCAGGAACAGGTTCTCGCCGGCGCCCTCGCTCAGCAGCCCGGTGGACGCCAGCGCGATGCCTTCGCCGAAGCCGAGACGCCGCGCCTCGCGCGCCACCAGCTGCCCGGACAGGTAGTTGCCGCCGGCCTTGGCACCGGCCGGAATGGTGTTGGGCGCGAAGCGCTGCCAGCTGGACACGCAGGCATCGATGCCCTCGGTGAGCGCGCCCTCGCCGAGGTAGGGACCCATGTGCCAGGCGGCGACCGCGACGTCGATCGGCGTTTCCGCCGACAGGCCGAACCCGCCCAGCCCGCGCCACGCCACCGGGCGCAGGTAGGCGCGCTCCAGATTGTTGCGGTTGATCACCTCGTGGCAGGCGGCGTTGATCTCGTCGGCGGTGTAGGGGATGGCCATCTCGTAGATCCGTGCCGACGCGTGCAGGCGGCGGGTGTGGTCGTTCAGGCGGAAGATCGCCGTACCCGACGGCGTGCTGTACGCGCGGATGCCTTCGAACACCGACGAGCCGTAGTGCAGGGCGTGCGACATGACGTGGGTGGTGGCGTCGGCCCAGCGCTTGATGGCGCCGTTCTGCCAGATCCATTCGGGGTACTGCTGCATGCCGCTGCTCCGCTGCGCTTGGGCGTTCATTTTGCCGCAAACCCGCGGCGTGGCGCGCTCACAGCGTCACCCACCAGCAGTCCATGTGCCGGCGCAGCCCGAACGTGGTGCGCGATGGCGTGATGCCGTCCGCCAGCACCTGGTCGATGCGCAGCGCCACCGGGCGTTGCGGGGCGCGCAGCGTGGCGTGGTCGGCCGCGAGGCGCGCCGCTTCGGCCGCGGCCGCGTCGGCGGACGTGCCGGACAGCGACCAGCCGGTCGCGGCCGGACCGGTGCCGGCGTGCGCCATCGTCGCGGGGTCGGCCACGACCACGGTTTCGGCCGGCCGCAGCGCGGTGATGTTGAGCAGCGGGCGGCGGACGATGGCATCGAGGCGGTCGATCGTGGCGTTGCCGCCGCGGGTGGAATGGCCGGGCCAGTGGTAGCTGGCCGCGAGGCGGTTGGTGTCGCCGGATTCGATGGCGGTGGTCACCTCGAACACCAGGTCCTGCAGGCGACGCGAACAGCCGCCGCGGTAGCGTGTGCCGGGCGCCGCCGCGCCTGCGGCCGGTGCGATGTTCTCGGTCGCGCCGAAGGCGGCGCAGGGGCGGTCGCTGTAGAGCGTGCCGCCGTCTTCGGTGGTGCAGCGGTGCACCTGCGCGATGGCCGGGAGCGTGGGGCCCAGCGCCAGGACGAAGGCGACGGACAGCGCGCCGGCGGCCACGCGTTGGATCGGATACGACATGCCCCAAGCCTACCGCCGCCGCGGCCCGCGCCGATAGCGCAGGAGGTCACGGAGCGGTGCGCGACGTCTTGCGCGTCGCCTGCCGTTCAGGCCATGGCGTCGAGGACGGCCAGCGTGGGCCGCGCCAGGTTGAGCGTATAGAAATGCAGCGATGGCGCGCCGCCGTCCACCAGCCGCCGGCACAGGTCGGCGACGAAGTCCGCGCCCAGCGCGCGCACGCTCTCGGCGTCGTCGCCATAGGCCACCATGCGCTTGGCCAGCCAGCGCGGGATCTCCGCGCCGCAGGATTCCGAGAAGCGCCGCAGCTGGCTGAAGTTCGAGATCGGCATGATGCCGGCCGCCACCGGCACCTCCACGCCCAGCTTGCGCACCGCATCGACGAAGCGGAAGTAGGCATCGGCGTTGTAGAAATACTGGCTGATCGCGCCGTCGGCGCCGGCATCGACCTTGGCCTTGAAGTGGCGCAGGTCGGCCAGCGCATCCTCGGCCTGCGGGTGGGTCTCCGGATAGCAGGCGACGTCGACGCGGAAATGGTCGCCGTGCTCGGCGCGGATGAACTCCACCAGGTCCGACGCATAGCGAAGGTCGCCGGGATGGCCCATGCCCGAAGGCAGGTCACCGCGCAGCGCGACGATGCGGCGGCAGCCGGCGCTCCGGTACTCGACAAGCAGTGCGGCGATTTCATCGCGGGTGCCGCCGACGCAGGACAGGTGCGGCGCCGCGTCGAAGCCCTGCGCCAGCAGCCCGCGGATGGTGTCGCCGGTGTAGCTCAACGTGGAGCCGCCGGCACCGAACGTGCAGGACACGTATTCCGGCGCATGCGGCGCGAGCCTGGCGGCGGTGCGTTCGAGCTGCGCGCGCTGCTCGTCGTTCTTCGGCGGGTAGAACTCGAAGCTGATCGGGGTCATCGAAAACCGCTCCGGCAAGGATGGCGGAGTGTATCTCTATATCGCGATGGATGGTAAGACCGCGCCGGCGGACGTGCATCGCGCACGCGGCATCAGCCGGTCGCCGCTGCCGGGTGGTGGCGATGGGGCAGCAGCGCCCAGCGCGGATCCTCATGGCGTGTCCCGGCGGCCAGCCACTCGCGGGTCGCCGCTTCGGCCCGGGCGATCAGCGTGGCGGTCTGCGAGAAATCGTAGGCATGGACGGCGAGCGGACACAGCGGCGGGATGACGACCAGCTCGCAGCGGTCGGCGAACCGGTCGATGTCCGCAAGCAGCTGGCGCATCGCCAGAAGGTTCAGCGCATGCAGGGCCATGGCGAGCGCGCCCGGCGGCGGTGCCGGCAGCGCGCAGGAGGATCCGGTCGGGAGCACGAACATCTTCGTGGCGCCCAGCGCCAGCGCCGCGGCGATCGGTGTGTTGCTGGCGATGCCGCCGTCCATCAGCGCGCGCGCGGCGATGGTGACCGGCGGGAAGACCGCCGGTAGTGCCGTGCTCGCCTGCAGCGCCGCAGTGGCGTCGCCCGAGGACAGCACCACCTCGGTGCCGTCGAGCACGTCGGTGGCGACGACGTGGCACGGCAGGCGCGTGTCCTCCAGCCGTTGGCAGGGAAGCCCGGATCCGATCAGTGCGCGCAGCCGGTCCGGTCGGGCGAGGTGATCGCGCCGGCCCAACAGGCCCAGGGCCATGCCACGCAGCGTCAACGGGAAGATGTCGACGCGGCGCAGCCGCAGCCAGATGCGTTCAAGCCGTGCGATGCCAGCCTCGCCGGGGTCGGCCGCATAGCAGGCGCCATTGAGCGCGCCCACCGACGCCCCGACCACGAAGTCGGGCACCACGCCGTGTTGCGCCAGCGCCTGGAGCATGCCCACCTGCACCGCGCCGAGGCTGCCGCCGCCGGCGAGCACGAACGCGGTCTTCGCGGCGGGCTGCGGGTTCATGCGCTTTCCGGATGCGCGACGTGCCCGCGGCCGGCGTGTTCCCGGCGCCGCAGCCCGGCCTCGATGGTGAGGTTCTCCAGATCGCGGCCGACCGACGCCGCGGCGATGAGCTCGTCGCCGCGGTAGTAGCGCGCGGTGAAGTTTCGCCGCGCGGGTTCGCCGTCGATGCGGATGCCGTCCCAGCCCTGCGCGACCCCGGTGAAGCGCAGGTCCACGCCCTGGTGGTGGGTCCAGAAGAACGGCACGTCGGTGAACGCGTGCATGCCGCCGAGCATGTTCGTCGCCGCCACCTGGCCCTGCCGCTGCGCGTGCACCCAGTGCTCGACGCGGATGTGGCCGCCGCCATGCGGATAGCGCGCGACGTCGCCGGCAGCGTGGATGCCGGCGACCGAAGTCCGCAGGCACGCATCCACCACGATGCCGTCCTTGACGTTGATCCCGGCGTCCGCGGCGAGCCGGGTGCGCGGCGAGACGCCGACGCCCACCACCACGACGTCGGCATGGATCCGGCGGCCGTCCTCCAGGATGATCGCGCGGCCGTCGAAAGCTTTTGCGCCGGCGCGCAGGTGGAACACGACGCCCTGCTCGCGATGCAGGCCGACGATGAATCCGCCGACCACGGGTCCGAGGGCGCGCCCCATCGGCACCGCCTCCGGCGCGATCACGTGCACCTCCAGTCCACGCGTACGCAGCGCGCCGGCGGCCTCCAGGCCGATGAAGCCGGCGCCGATGAACGCGACCGACGACGCATCCGCGCACGCGGCGATGATCGCGCGCGCATCCGCCAGGGAACGCAGGGCGAACACCTTCGGATGATCGAACCCGGGCAGGGACAGCCGCCGCGGCTCCGCGCCGGTGGCGATGAGCAGGGCGTCCCAGGCGACGCGTTCGCCGGTGGCGGTCAGCACATGGCGTGCCCGGATGTCGATCGCCGCCACGTCGCAGCCCAGCCGCAGGTCGATGGCGTGCCTCGCGTAGAAGTCGGGCCCCTGCAGCGGGATCCAGTCCTCGGACGCCGTGCCCGCCAGGTAGTCCTTGGACAGGTTGGGCCGATCGCATGGCGCGGCGTCGTCGGCGCTCAGCACCGACAGCGCGCCTGCAAACCCGAGGCCGCGCAGGCGTTCGGCCGCGGCGAATCCCGCGGCGCCGCCGCCGATGATCACGATGCGTCCGGGCTGCCCGCGCGGCGCGGACGGTGGCGGGAGCGCGGTGGTGTCCTGCGCGCGGACGAACACCATGCCGCCCACGATCTCCGTGTGCCATCTCGGCAGCGCCGCGAATGCGGGCGCGCGCAGCACGGCGCCGGTGCGCAGGCTGAAGCAGGCGTGGTGCCAGGGGCAGTGGACTTCGCCATCCACTGCGAGCCCTTCGCCCAGGGGGGCGCCGTAGTGGCTGCAGCTGCCGCCGACCGCATGCACGCCGTCCTCGAACCGCGACAGCAGGACCGGCGCACCATCGACGTGGCCGGCGAGCATGCCGCCGTCGGGAACGCTGGCCAATGGAACGCCCCTGGCCAGGTCGGGGCCGGGGGGTGGGGTATCGGTCTGTGCCATCTCGTGCGACTCCTGTGGCGCGGCCGCGAGTGCATGGTCACCCTGCGCGCAGGCATTGGATGCAGGCGGGCACGTGCAGGTTCCTGCCCGGCGTCGTGTCCCGATCGGCGGCCGCGGGAACCTCGGGCGCACTGCTGCATCTGTAGTGGTGCCCTGACTGGAGACCACGCCATGCTTGACGCCCGCCGGCCACTCGTCGAATGCATCCCGCCACCTTCGCCCTTGCCATCGGTGCCCCATCCCGAACCCGGCGATGCCCGCCCAAGCCGGCAGGACGCGGAGGCCGCGGTGCGCACCCTGATCCGCTGGGCCGGTGACACGCCCGCGCGCGAAGGGCTCGAGGACACGCCGGCGCGCGTGGTGCGCGCGTACGAGGAGTGGTTTGGTGGCTACGCGCTCGATCCCGGGCGGATCCTCGGGCGCAGCTTCGACCCCGCCGGCTATGACGACATGGTGCTGCTGCGCGACATCCCCGTGCGCTCGGTGTGCGAGCACCACATGGCGGCGATCCGCGGCGTGGCCCACGTGGCGTACCTGCCGGACCAGCGCGTCGTCGGCATTTCCAAGCTCGCGCGCCTGGTCGACGCCTACGCCCGGCGCCTGCAGATCCAGGAGCGACTGACCGCCGAGATCGCCGAAACGCTGCAGCAGGTGCTGCGGCCGCGCGGCGTCGCGGTGGTCATCCGCGCCACGCACGACTGCATCGCATCGCGCGGGATCGGCATGCAGGGCGTGGCGATGGTGACGCGGCACACGCTGGGGCAGTTCGCGCAGGAGCCCTGGCGGCGCGACGTGCTCGCGGTATTGTCGGGGACACCATGATCCGTTCCGACCATTCCCCGGCCCGTGACTACGCAGCGCTGGACGAGGCTGCCTTGGTCCACGAGGTGCTGCATGGCGATCGCGAAGCGTTCCGCCACGTCATGCAGCGCAGCAACCAGCGCCTGTTCCGCGTGGCGCGGGCGGTCCTCAACGATGAAGCGGAGGCCGAGGACGTGGTCCAGGAGGCCTATGTGCACGCATACGAAAAACTCACCGCGTTCCGCGGCGACGCGTCGCTGCTCACCTGGCTGACGCGGATCGTGCTCAACGAAGCCTACGGCCGGCTGCGCCGGCGACGCCCAACGGTCGATGTCGACCGGGTCGACGCGGCGGCGCCGGAGGCCAACCGCGTGCTCGCGTTTCCTTCGAAGTTCGGCAGCGAGGATCCCGCCGCGGCCGCCGCGCGCGCGCAGATCCGCAGGGTGGTGGAACACGCCATCGAACAGCTGCCCGAGCCCTTCCGCGTCGTGTTCATCATGCGCGAGCTCGAAGAGTGTTCCGTCGAAGAGACCGCGCAGGCCCTGGACCTGCGCGCGGAGACCGTGAAGACGCGCCTGCACCGTGCGCGCCGGCTGTTGCGCACGGCATTGCACGACACGCTGTCGGCAACCCTGTCCGATGCATTCCCCTTCCTGGGGCCGCGCTGCGATCGCATGACCGCCACGGTATTGGCTCGGCTGGACGCGGGCACTGCATCGAAATAGCGAGCTGACGTCGTCGCCGCCAAACAGAACGGGCGCCTCGCGGCGCCCGTTGCTGCTGCATCGATCGGCGCGGCCGATCAGTAGCGGTAGTGCTCCGCCTTGTACGGGCCGTCCGGCGACACGCCGAGGTAATCGGCCTGTTCCGTGGTGAGCCTCGTGAGCTTCACGCCGATCTTCTCCAGGTGCAGGCGCGCGACTTCCTCGTCGAGCTTCTTCGGCAGGATGTAGACCTTGTTCTCGTAGCTGTCCTTGTTCGCCCACAGGTCGATCTGCGCGAGCGTCTGGTTGGCGAACGAGTTCGACATCACGAAGCTCGGGTGGCCGGTGGCGCAGCCCAGGTTGACCAGGCGGCCTTCGGCGAGCAGGAAGATGCTGTTGCCGTTGCCGAAGGTGAACTTGTCGACCTGCGGCTTGATGTTGGTCTTCTCCACGCCGGCGAGCGAGTACAGCGCGTCGACCTGGATCTCGTTGTCGAAGTGGCCGATGTTGCAGACGATCGCCTGGTCCTTCATCGCCTGCATGTGCGCGACGGTGATGATGTCCTTGTTGCCGGTGGTGGTGACGTAGATGTCGCCGCGGCCGAGGGTGTCCTCGATCGTGGTCACCTCGTAGCCTTCCATCGCCGCCTGCAGCGCGCAGATCGGGTCGATCTCGGTGACGATCACGCGCGCGCCGTAGGCACGCAGCGACGCCGCCGAACCCTTGCCGACGTCGCCGTAGCCGCAGACCACGGCCACCTTGCCGGCCAGCATCACGTCGAGCGCGCGCTTCAGGCCATCGGCCAGCGACTCGCGGCAGCCGTACAGGTTGTCGAACTTCGACTTGGTGACCGAGTCGTTGACGTTGATCGCCGGCACCAGCAGCTGGCCGGCTTCGGCCAGCTGGTACAGGCGGTGCACGCCCGTGGTGGTCTCTTCCGAGACGCCCTTCCAGTCGCGGACCACGATGGTCCAGAAGCCCGGGCGCTCGGTGGCGACGCGCTTGAGCAGGTTCTTGATGACCTGCTCCTCATGGCTCGAGGCCGGACCGTTGACCCAGGACGCGTCGCCCTGTTCCAGCTCGTAGCCCTTGTGGATCAGCAGCGTCACGTCGCCGCCGTCGTCGACCACCATCTGCGGGCCGAGGAAGCCGCCCTTGCCGTCGGGGAAGGAGAGCGCCTCGAGCGTGCAGTCCCAGTACTCCTCCAGCGTCTCGCCCTTCCAGGCGAACACGGGGGTGCCGGTGGCGGCGATCGCGGCCGCGGCGTGGTCCTGCGTGGAGAAGATGTTGCACGAGGCCCAGCGCACGTCGGCGCCAATGTCCTTCAGCGTCTCGATCAGCACCGCGGTCTGGATGGTCATGTGCAGCGAGCCGGTCACGCGCACGCCCTTGAGCGGGGCGTCGGCGGCGTGCTTGCGGCGGATGGACATCAGGCCGGGCATCTCGTGCTCGGCGATGTCGAGTTCCTTGCGGCCCCAGTCGGCCAGCGAAATGTCGGCGACCTTGTAGTCGCCTTCCTGGGAGAATGCTCTCTGAGAGCTGGTCTTGACCTGTGCGTTCATGCGGAAGCTCCGGTTTCTGCTCCCTGTCCCGCTCGGGGAGAGGGTGGGTGGGGAACCGGGCGCCGTTGGGGTGTATTCCGCCGAGCCTGGCCGTGCTGGTTCCACGGTCGCAGCGCCCCTCGGCGGAGCCGCGGATTATATCTCCATGACCCTCGCCACGGTACGGGCGCCTCGGGGCGGGCTAGGCTGGTGGGTCGCATCTGTACAGGATCCCCGCATTGGCCACACTCGCCCTCAGGCATCTCGCCGCTCCATTGCTGGTCGCTACGCTGCTGTGGGCACCCGTGCCCGCCGACGCGCGCGACACCCCGGTTGCCGCGGCAGCCGCCGCCGAATCGGGCTACCGCCTGCCCCCGCCGGCGCTGCGCGCGCTGGTCGACGCGCCGCAGGCACCGCGGCTGTCGCTGTCGCCACGGCGCGACCTGATCGCCTACATGCAGGTGCCGTCGCTGCCGGGCATCGACGTGGTGGCCCAGCCGGAGCTCAGGCTCGGCGGGCTGCGCATCCATCCGCGCACCCATTCCTCCAGCGCCTTCAGCTTCGTCGACGACCTCTGGCTGCAGGCAGTGGATGGCGGTGCGGAGCGCCGCATTGCCGGCCTTCCGCAGCCGCTGGCGCTGGCCGCGATGCAGTGGTCGCCCGACCAGCGCCATATCGCCTTCAGCCACGTCGACACGCGCGCCGGGCGCGTGGAGCTGTGGCTGGTCGACGTGGCCGCGGGCCGTGCACGGCGGCTGACCGAACAGGCGCTTGGCACGGTGGTCGGTGAAGGCTTCGACTGGCTGCCGGGCGGGTCCGGCCTGCTCGCCACGCTGCGGCCGCAGGAGCAGGGCGCGGCGCCCGCCAGCGACGGCGTGCCGCGCGGCCCGAGCATCCAGGAAACCGACGGCGGTGGCCGCGTGCAGAGCCTGCGCACCTACCAGGACCTGTTGCGCAATCCGCAGGACACCGAGGTGTTCGCGCACTACATGACCACGCAACTGGCGCGCGTCGGGCTCGACGGTCGCGTGACGCCGATCGCCGCGCCGGGCATGCACGTCGGCGCCGCGGTCTCACCCGACGGACGCCATCTGCTGCGCCAGCGCATCGAACGCCCGTTCTCGTACCTGGTGCCGTATTCGCGCTTCCCGCGCCGGATCGACGTGATCGACCTTGATGGTCGCCTGCTGCACACCGTGGCCACGCTGCCGCTGGTCGAAGGCCTGCCCACCGGCAACGACGCGGTGGCTCCGGGCGTGCGCCGCATCGCATGGCGCGCCGACGCGCCCGCGACCCTGGTCTGGGCGGAGGCGCAGGACGGCGGTGATCCCGCCCGCGCGGCCGCGGTGCGCGACCGCGTGTTCGCCCACGCGGCGCCGTTCAAGGGCAAGCCGCAGGTGCTGGCCGACCTGTCGATGCGCTATGCCGGCGTGCACTGGGGCAGCGGCGACCTGGCGCTGCTCACCGAGTCCTGGTGGAAGAGCCGCCAGCTGCGCGAATGGCGGCTGGCGCCGGATGCCGGAAGCGCGCCGGTGCTGCTGCGCGAGGGTTCGCGCGAAGACCGCTACGCCGACCCGGGTGAGCCGGTGACGCATGCGGACGCGCGCGGATTCCAGCGGCTGCTGACCACCGCGGATGGCGAAGGCATCTACCGCATCGGCGAAGGGGCCTCGCCAGAAGGCGACCGTCCGTTCCTCGATCGCCAGCAACTCGGCGTTCGCGCCGGCACGGAGCGCCTGTTCCAGTCGGAAGCGCCGGGGTACGAGGTGCCGATCGCGGTGCTCGACGCCGCGGGCGCGCGCATCCTGACCACGCGCGAGTCGCCGACATCGCCGCCCAACGTGCACCTGCGCGCGCTCGGCAACGGCGCGGCGCCGGTTGCGCTGACCGACATCGCGCATCCCACGCCGGAACTGCGCGATGTCAGCAAGGAGCAGATCCGCTACACCCGCGCCGACGGCGTGGAGATGACCGCCAACCTGTACCTGCCGCCGGGCTACCAGGCCGATCGCGACGGTCCGCTGCCGATGCTGGCCTGGGCCTACCCGCGCGAGTTCAAGTCCGCCGATGCCGCGGGCCAGGTCACCGGTTCGCCGTACCGCTTCAACCGCATCAGCTACTGGGGGCCGCTGGCCTACCTGGCGCAGGGCTATGCGGTGCTCGACGGTCCGACCATGCCGATCGTCGGCGAGGGCGACGCCGAGCCCAACGACAGCTACATCGCCCAGCTGGTGGCCAGCGCCCAGGCCGCGGTGGATGAAGTGGTGAAGCGTGGCGTGGCCGACCGCGACCGCATCGCCATCGGCGGACATTCGTACGGTGCGTTCATGACCGCCAACCTGCTGGCGCATTCGGACCTGTTCCGCGCCGGCATCGCGCGCAGCGGCGCCTACAACCGCTCGCTCACGCCGTTCGGCTTCCAGGCCGAGGAGCGCAGCTACTGGCAGGCCACCGCCACCTACCAGGCGATGTCGCCGTTCGACCACGCCGACCGCATCGACGAGCCGGTGCTGATCATCCACGGCGAGCAGGACAACAACTCCGGCACCTTCCCGATGCAGAGCGAGCGGCTGTTCTCGGCGATCAAGGGGCTCGGTGGCCAGGCGCGGCTGGTGATGCTGCCCAACGAGTCGCACGGCTACCGGGCGCGCGAGTCGATCCTGCACATGCTGGCGGAGACCAATGACTGGCTGGAGACGTACGTGCGCAACGCGCCGCCGCGTTCGGCGGGGAGCGAAGTGGAGGCTGCGGCAAGTCCGTAACGAGACCTGCCCTGTGGTGGCCGGGAGGCCGTCGCGGCTCATGTCCCCCGGATCCGCTTGCGACGGATGCCTCCTCCTTGACTTCCCCGCGACGGCCTCCCGGCCACTTCGGGGCTTAGTGCTCGCCGCGGGTAGCGCAAGCATTCGCGAGACCGGGCTTTGGGCTGTGAGCTGTGTGCTCCCGGGCCAACGCGTAAGCCGGCACACCGGGTGCCAAGGCCCTTGAGGGCGAAGTCAAGGAGGAGGCGATGGCCGCAGGCCATCGCCGGGGGACATGAGTCCTCAAGGGCCTTGGCATCCGGCGCCGGGGAGAGGAACCGAAAAAAGAACGGGCCGCGATTGCGGCCCGTTTTCCTGTCGCACGCGTTGTCGCGGATTACTTCAGCTTCGCGGCCCGGCGCAGTTCGTCCGCCTTGTCGGTCTTCTCCCAGGAGAACGCCGTGGCCTTCTGCAGCTTGCCGTCGGGGCCGGTGTAGCTGACTTCCTGCGGCTTGCGGCCGAAGTGGCCGTAGCTGGCGGTGCGCTGGTAGATCGGGTGGATCAGGTCGAGCATCTTGATGATGCCGTACGGGCGCAGGTCGAAGTGCTTGCGGATCAGCTTCTCGATCACGTCGTCGCCGACCTTGCCGGTGCCGAACGTGGTCACCGAGATCGAGGTCGGCTCGGCCACGCCGATGGCGTAGCTCAGCTGCACTTCGCAGCGGTCCGACAGGCCCGCGGCCACGACGTTCTTGGCGACATAGCGCGCGGCGTACGCGGCCGAGCGGTCGACCTTGGACGGATCCTTGCCCGAGAACGCGCCGCCGCCGTGGCGGGCCCAGCCGCCGTAGGTGTCGACGATGATCTTGCGGCCGGTCAGGCCGCAGTCGCCCACCGGGCCGCCGATCTCGAAGCGGCCGGTCGGGTTAATGTGGAACTTGGTGCCCTTGTGCAGCCACTTGGCCGGCAGCACCGGCTTCAGGATCTCCTCGCGCACGGCTTCGATCAGGTCCTTCTGCTTGATGCCCGGCGCGTGCTGGGTCGACAGCACCACGGCGTCGATCGCCGTCGCCTTGCCATCGTCATAGCGCAGGGTGACCTGGCTCTTGGCGTCGGGGCGCAGCCACGGCAGCGGCGAGTTCTTCTTCTTGCGGATCTTGGCCTGCTGCTCGACCAGGCGGTGCGACAGGTGGATCGCCGCCGGCATGAAGCTGTCGGTCTCGTTGGTGGCGTAGCCGAACATCAGGCCCTGGTCGCCGGCACCCATTTCCTCGGGCTTCTTGCGGTCCACGCCCTGCGCGATGTGCGGGCTCTGCTTGCCGATCAGGTTCAGCACGCCGCAGGTGGCGCCGTCGAAGCCGACGTCGCTGGAGTCGTAGCCGATGTCCAGGATCACCTTGCGGGTCAGCGCTTCCAGGTCGATCCACGCGGTGGTGGTGATCTCGCCGGCCACGATGGCCACGCCGGTCTTGACCATCGTCTCGCAGGCGACGCGGGCGCCCTTGTCCTGGCCGATGATGGCGTCGAGGACCGCGTCGGAAATCTGGTCGGCGATCTTGTCGGGATGGCCTTCGGAGACCGATTCGGAGGTGAACAGGGTGCTCGACATCGCTTATATCCCTTGATTCGGATGAAAAGATGGCCGGCATGATACACGCCGGAAGCGTCCGCGGCATTCTGCCGGCATGTCGGGCGACGAGGTCAAGCCTGTTGCGCTGCTAGCATCCGGCAATGGATTCGCTGACCCAGATCGTTCTTGGCGCCGCTGTCGCTGCCGCCGTCGCGCCTGCGCGCCACCGTCGCGCGGCGCTGCTTGCCGGCGCCGCGCTCGGCACCTTGCCGGACCTCGACTCGCTGCCGATCGCGCTGCTCACCGACGATCCGGTCGCACTGATGACCCTGCACCGCGGCGCCAGCCATTCGCTGTTCATCCTGCCGCTGCTGGGCTGGGCGATCTGGGCGTTGTTCAAGCACCGCGGCGGCCGCGTGGCGGAGTCACCGGCGCGCTGGTTCTGGGCGATGCAGCTGGCGCTGGTCACCCATCCATTGCTGGATGCCTTCACCGTGTACGGCACGCAGCTGCTGTGGCCACTGGCGACGCCCCCGGTGATGTGGTCGAGCGTGTTCATCATCGACCCGCTGTATACGGTCTGGTTGCTGCTGGCCTGCGTCGCGGCGTTCTTCCTGCGCGAGCGCGCGGCGGCGCAGCGCGCGCTGGTCGCCGGGCTGGTGCTGAGCACCGCCTACCTCGGCTGGTCGCTGGCCGCCAAGGCGATGGTCGAACGCGAAGCCGACCGCGCGCTTGCGGCGATGGGCCTGGGCGACGCACCGCGCTTCTCGGTGCCGATGCCGTTCACCACGCTGCTGTGGCGGGTGGTGGCGATGACGCCGTCGGGCTATGTCGAAGGCTTCCGTTCGCTGGCCGCGGATGACGGCGCGATGCGCTTCGAAGGACATGCTTCCAACGTGCAGGCGCTGGCCGAGGCGTCGCATATCCCGGCCGTGGCGCGACTCGCCTGGTTCAACCACGGCTTCATGCGCGCGCGCGACGTCGACGGCGAGCTGGTGCTCAGCGACCTGCGCATGGGCAACGACCCTGACTACTTCTTCAACTTCGCCGTCGCGCGCCGTGGCAGTCCCTGGCATGCCATCCCGCCGCGCCAGCTGCGCGCGCCGCGGGATCTGGGTGGCACCTGGGGCGCCACGTGGCAGCGCATCTGGCAGGACCCCGGCGCGTGCGCGCCGCCGTGTCAGGCCGCTTCGTACAGCGAGGGCGTGCTCCCAGCGGACAGCGCGTCGAAGTAGTCGCGCGTCAGCGCCAGCTGCGCGGCTGCGGTCTCGGCGCGGTTCACCACAGCGCGGAAGGCGGCGTTCTCCGGGCGGTCCTTGGCATACCAGCCGAGGTGCTTGCGCGCGATGCGCACGCCCGACGGCTCGCCGTAGAAGGCATGCAGGGCTTCGAGGTGGCCGATGAGGATGCGGCCGACCTCGGCCAACGTGGGTGGCGGAAGATGTTCGCCGGTCGCCAGGAAATGCGCGATCTCGCGGAAGATCCACGGCCGGCCCTGCGCCGCGCGCCCGACCATCACCGCATCGCATCCGGTGTGCGCGAGGACCGCGGCGGCCTTTTCAGGGGAGTCGATATCGCCATTGGCCAGCACTGGAATGGCCAGCCGCGACTTCACCTCGGCGATGGTGTCGTACTCGGCGGTGCCGGTGTATTGCTGGTCACGGGTGCGCCCGTGCACGGCGAGCGCGGCGATGCCGGCGTCCTCGGCGATGCGCGCGATGGCCACGGCGTTGCGCTGGCCCGCGGCCCAGCCGGTGCGGATCTTCAGCGTCACCGGCACGTCGACCGCGGCGACCACGGCCGCGAGGATGCGCGCCACCAGCGCCTCGTCACGCATCAACGCGGAGCCGGCCCAGGCGTTGCACACCTTCTTCGCCGGGCAGCCCATGTTGATGTCGATGATCTGCGCGCCGTGGTCGACGTTGTAGCGCGCGGCGTCGGCCAGCTGCGCGGGTTCGGTGCCGGCGATCTGCACGCCGACCGGATCCGGCTCGCCGGCGTGGTCCATGCGCCGCAGAGATTTTTCCGTGCTCCAGAAGCGCGGGTCGGAGATGGTCATCTCCGACATCGCCAGGCCCGCGCCCAGGCGCTTGCAGAGCAGCCGGAACGGCTTGTCGGTGACCCCCGCCATCGGCGCCAGGACCACGTTCGGGGCGATGCTGTAGGGCCCGATGCGCATGCGGGCATTGTCGCCGATTGCCGCCGCGGCGGCAGGCGCGCGCTCGTGTGCGTTCAGGCGTCCGCGGGCAGGCGCGGCATGGCCGATGCCGCGCCCGGGAGGCGGGTGGCCTCGCCGGCGTAGCGACAGGCGAAGGCCACGTGGGCGGCGAACGGCGTCGCGGCGCCACGCGCCAGCGATGCCGCCAACGCGCCGTTGAACGCGTCGCCGGCGCCGGTGGTGTCGACCACCTCGACGCGCGTGGCGGGGCAACGGTAGAAGGCCAGCGCGTCGCCACGCAGCTGGTCTTCGCGGTGCGAGACGAAGGCGCCGGCGGCGCCCAGCGTGACCACCACGGTGCCGCGCGGCAGCAGCGCGCGGCACAGGCGATGGAGCTGCGCGTCGTCGCTGCGCACCACCGCGTCGGCGTCGATGTCGTCGTCGCAGTGGCGGGCGAGCAGGGCGGCGAACTCGGTCTCGTTCGGCGTCAGCACATCGGCCGCCGCCAGCAGTTCGCGTGGCGCCGATACATTCGCCGGCGCGGGGTTGAGCAGGGTGGTGGCGCGCGCCGCGCGTGCGATGCGCAGCGCTTCGAGCACGCTGTCGACCGGGGACTCCAGCTGCGCCAGCACCACCGCGGCGGCCGCGATCGCCGCGCCCTGCGCGGAGACGAACGCGGCCGAAAGCTCGCCGTTGGCGCCGGCGCCGATGACGATGCTGTTGCGGCCATCGCGGTCGACGTAGATGCCGGCGGTGCCGGTAGGCGCAGCCGCGTGTTGTGCGCGCAGGTCGATGCCGTCGCCGGCGGCCAGGCCGCGCGCGAGCGCGCCGCCCGGATCGTCGCCGAGCGCGCAGATGAAGGTGGTGGCTGCGCCGGCGCGCGCGCTGGCCGTGGCCTGGTTGAATCCCTTGCCGCCTGGGCCGCTGGCGTAGGCGCCGGCGCGGGTCTCGCCCGGCCTCGGCAGGGCGTCGCAGGTCCAGACGTGGTCGACGTTGAACGAGCCGACGACGACGACGACGCTCGCCACGGCCGCGTCCTCAGGCGCCGATGTGGGTCAGCACGCCGGCGATCGTGGCGGTCATGAGCGTGGCCACCGTGCCGCCGAGCACCGCGCGCAGGCCGAACCGCGCCAGGTCGTGGCGGCGATCCGGGGCCAGGCCGCCGATGCCGCCGATCTGGATCGCGATCGAGCTGAAGTTGGCGAAGCCGCACAGCGCGTAGGTCGCGATCAGCCGGCCTTCGCCGCTGAGCGAAACGCCTTCGACGCGGCCGTTGACGATGTCGGCGAGCTGCAGGTAGGCGACGAACTCGTTGATCACCACCTTCTGTCCGATCAGCGAGCCGACGGTGCCGGCATCGGCCCACGGCACGCCGATCAGCCAGGCCACCGGCGCCAGCACGTAGCCGAAGATCGCCGCCAGGTCGGTCGGCTTGCCGATCGCGCCCTGCAGGCCGGTGATCTCGCCGATCCAGGTGAGCGGGGCATTGATCATCGCGATCAGGGCGATGAAGGCGAGCAGCATCGCGCCGATGTTGAGCGCCAGCTTCAGGCCGTCGCCCGCGCCAGCGGCGGCGGCGTCGATGACGTTGCTGGTGGTCTTCTCGACCTCCATCTTCACCGTGCCGCGGGTCAGCGGCTCGCCGGTCTCGGGGATCAGGATCTTGGCGATCACCAGCGTGGCCGGTGCGGCCATGATGGATGCCGCGAGCAGGTGCTTGGCGTAGAACGCCTGCTGCGCCGGGTCGCCCGCGCCGAGCATGCCCACGTAGGCCGCGAGCACGCCGCCGGCGATGTGCGCCATGCCGCCGATCATCATGGTGATCAGCTCGGACTCGGTCATACGCGAGATGTAGGGGCGCACGGTAAGCGGCGCCTCGGTCTGGCCGATGAACACGCTGGCGCAGACGCTGGTGGTCTCGGCGCCCGACACGCGCATCACCTTGGTGATGGCCAGCGCCATGATGCGGACGACGAACTGCATGATGCCGAGGTGGTACATCACCGCCATCAGCGAGGCGAAGAAGATGATCGTCGGCAGCACCTGGAAGGCGAAGATGAAGCCGTAGGTCTGGGTGTCCATCAGGCTGCCGAAGATGAAGGCGGAGCCGGCGTTCACGAAGCCGAGGACACGCACGAACAGCTGGCCGAGCCAGTCGAAGACCTCGCGCCCGCCCGGTACCAGCAGCACGAGCGCGGCGAACGCGATCTGCAGCGTCACGCCGGTCACCACCAGTTTCCAGTCGACCCGTCCGCGGTTGTTGGAAAACAGCCAGGTGACCGCGATCAGCACGACCAGTCCGAACAGGCCGAAGCCGATGCGCGACAATACTTCCATCCTGACCCCGTTCCCCGGACAGCCGCGGGTGCGCGGCGACGGGGCAGACTAGTGCACGCCGGCGGTGCCGGCAACCGCGGTCACGCGTCGCGGGCGGCGATACGGTTGCCGCCGGCGGCCTTGGCCTGCTTGAGCCGGCGGTCGGCGCAGCCCAGCAGCGCGGACGTGTTGCCGCCGTCGTGCGGCCACGCAGCCAGCCCGGCGCTGAACGTGAACGCGAAGGCGTCGGAGCCGCGCTCCGGCAGGAACGGGCGCTCCGCCAGGTCACGCCGCAGGCGGTCGAGGCGCTCCCAGGCGCTGCCCACCGGGCACTGCAACACGATCACGAATTCCTGGCCGCCGATCCGCGCGAGGTGTTCGTCGGCGGCCAGGACGCCGCTCATCGTCGCGGCGATGTGGCGCAGGGCGCGATCGCCCACCTGCGGCCCGGCCTCGTCGTTGACGCGCTTGAAGCGGTCGATGTCCAGCAGCACCAGCGTCAGCGACGCGCCCGCGTTGCGTGCGGTGGCGAACACGTGGGGCATGCGCTGCAGCAGCCACGAGCGGTTGGGCAGGCCGGTCAGGCCGTCGTGCCCGGACAGTTCGACCAGCCGCTGCATGCGGTGGACCAGGGTGGCCGCCAGGCCGGTGGCGAGCACCAGCAGCGCCATCCGCGAGACCTGTCCGCCGATGCCGACCGCACCGTGTTCCGGCGACAGCAGCGCGTCGTGCACCGGCGCGGTGGCCAGCAGCACCCCCACCAGCACCGCGTACTGCACGATCGCCAGCGCGCCGACGAACAGCGTCACGCGCCCGTTGTTGCGCAGTGCCGTGAACCAGATGGCGATGAGGTAGAAGCACCAGGCCACCACGGTGTGGAGGCCGGCCATGGGGTCATCGAGCGCCAGCAGCACGAGCGCCGCGGTGGTCAGGGTCACGTCCCAGGCGCCGGTGGCGTAGGGCAGCCACGGCCAGCGGCGCGCGTGCCGCGCCAGCGCAAGCCACAGCATCGCCATGGCATTGGCGAGCACGGCCGCGCCGAGTCCAAGCAGGACCTGTGGCGTACCGGCCCCGGTGATCGCCGCCACCAGCGGCAGCAGCAGGATCAGCGCCGACAGCACCGCGCGTACCTTGGCCACCAGGCGCTCACCCGATGCGCCGAGTTCGCGCATGAGTTCGTCCGGCGGCGCCAGCAGGCGCTGCAGCGTGTCGCGGATCCGGCCTTCACTGGCGTGCATCGGTCTGTGTCCCCACGTCCGGCCCGCAGGATAGCGCGCCGCGCCGCGCGTACACTGCGGCGCTCGACAAGGACTGGAGCAGGCGGGTGGACTACCGAAGGCTTGGCGCGTCCGGACTGGCGCTGTCGGCGCTGTCGCTGGGCGCGTGGACGACGTTCGGTTCCGGCATCGGACGTGGTGCGGCGCGGGACCTGGTGGCCGCCGCCTGGGACCACGGCATCAACTTCTTCGACAACGCCGAGGGCTACGCCAACGGCGAGGCCGAGCGCGTGATGGGCGATGTGATCGCCGACCTGCGCCTGCCGCGCGACGGGTTCGCGGTATCGAGCAAGGTGATGTTCGGATCCGCCGCCGATCCGCTGCCCATGCAGCGCGGGCTGTCGCGCAAGCACGTGCACGACGCATGCCATGGCGCGCTCAGGCGCCTGCGCGTCGATTACCTCGACCTTTATTTCTGCCATCGCCCGGATCCCGATGTGCCCGTGGCGGAGACGGTCGCGGCGATGGACGCGCTGATCCGCCAGGGCAAGGTGCTGTACTGGGGGACGTCGGAGTGGCCGGCCGCGCTGGTGCGCGAGGCGCATGCGGTAGCGCGTGCCCACCACTGGCACCCGCCTTCCATGGAGCAGCCGCAGTACAACCTGCTGCACCGCCGCCGCGTGGAGCTGGAGTACGCACCGCTGTACGCCGAGTTCGGCATGGGCACCACGGTGTGGTCGCCGCTCGCCTCGGGGCTGCTGACCGGAAAGTATGGCGCCGGCATCCCGGCGGACAGTCGGCTGGGGCGCGATGCCGACCTGGCGCGGATGGTCATCGAGGGCGAGGAAGGCGAGGGTGATCGAGTCGCGCGTGCGCAGCGGTTCGCAGCGCTCGCCGCGGAGCTGGGCGTGGCGCCAGCCGCGCTGGCGATCGCCTGGTGCCTGCGCAACCCGCACGTGTCCACGGTGCTGCTGGGGGCGAGCCGGGTTGCGCAGCTGCTCGAGAACCTGGGTGCACTGGCACTGGCCCGTGAACTCGACGACGCCGCGTTCGCGCGTGCCGAGGCGGTCACCGCGCGCTGATCTTCCTGTTGACACGCAAATGAGAATCATTAGCATTGCTGGCTCACATCGCGACGGAGCCCTGCAATGCTTGCCTCCCAGTACGAGCCCAACACGTCCCAGGTCGTGGACACGCTGTCCGCGCACGCGCCGTATGCCGCACCCATGGCAATACAGTCGCTCGAAAGCGTGCAACTGCTGCATGGCCAGCGCGAAGTGCTGATCCGCCATGGCAACGAGGTCTATCGCCTGCGCCACACCCGCAACGACAAGCTGATCCTCACCAAGTAAGGGTCACAGGTGGTCTCCAGGCGCCGTCTATACTCCAGATCAACAACTGGGGAGTGTGTGCAATGGCTGGAGGGACCTTCATCGCCGCGGTACTGGCGGTCGCGTTCATCGTCTTCTTCTTCAAGATGGTCCGCATCGTGCCGCAGGGCTTCGAGTGGACGGTCGAGCGCTTCGGCAAGTACACGCACACGCTGTCGCCGGGCCTGCACCTGCTGATCCCGGTGATGCAGGCGATCGGCCGCAAGGTCAACGTGATGGAACAGGTTCTCGATGTGCCATCCCAGGAGGTCATCACCAAGGACAACGCCGTGGTGAAGGTCGATGGCGTGGTGTTCTTCCAGGTGCTCGATGCCGCCAAGGCCGCTTATGAGGTGTCCAACCTCGAGGTCGCCACGATCGCGCTGGTGCAGACCAACATCCGCACCGTGATCGGCTCGATGGACCTCGACGAGTCGCTGTCCAACCGCGAGACCATCAATGCGCAGCTGCTCAATGTGGTCGACCACGCCACCAACCCCTGGGGCATCAAGGTCACCCGCATCGAGATCCGCGACATCCAGCCGCCCCGTGACCTGATCGATTCCATGGGCCGGCAGATGAAGGCCGAGCGCGACCGGCGCGCCGTGATCCTGGAAGCCGAAGGCCATCGCAGCTCGGCGATCCTGCGCGCCGAGGGCGAGAAGCAGGCGGCGATCCTGCAGGCCGAGGGCGAGCGCGAGGCTGCCTACCGCGAGGCCGAGGCGCGCGAGCGCCTGGCCGAGGCGGAGGCCAAGGCCACCGAGATGGTGTCCAACGCGATCGCCGCCGGCGACGTGCAGGCGATCAACTACTTCATCGCGCAGAAGTACGTGGAGGCGTTCCGCGAGCTCGCCACCGCGCCCAACGCCAAGTTCGTGATGATGCCGATGGAGACCAGCGGGATCATCGGCTCGATCGCCGGCATCGCCGAACTGGGCAAGGAGGCGCTGGGCAAGCAGCAGGTCGATACGCGTGCGCGGATCGACGCCAAGCGCGGCGGGGCCTGAGCCATGCGCTGGGCTGCCGATGCCACCGTCTGGGCCGCGATCGCGCTGGTGCTGATTGCCGCCGAGACCCTCATGCCGGGCGCGTTCCTGCTGTGGATGGGCATCGCCGCGGCGCTGGTCTGGCTGGTCGTGCTGCTGGTGCCGGGACTTAGCGTCCTGGCCCAGGTGATCCTGTTCGTCGCGCTCAGCGTGGTCGCGGTGCTGGCGTACCGGAAATGGTTCCGCCGTCGCGAGCGCCCGAGCGACCGCCCGCTGCTCAACCGGCGCGCCGACCAGCTGGTCGGCCGCGTGGTGCCGCTCGACCACGCCATCGTCGGTGGCCGCGGGCGGGTCAAGATCGACGATGCCTACTGGGTCGTCCGCGGCGTTGAGCTGCCCGCGGGCACGATGGTGCGGGTGGTCGGCAGCGACGGAATGGTGCTCGAGGTGCTGCTGGCGGAGTGAACTATCCAGCCGGGGCGGGGATAATGGCCGACCACTGTCCAGGAGCCGCGCCATGACCCGCAAGACGATCCTCAACCAGAGCCACCGTGACGCCGGTGCGCGGATGGTGGACTTCGGCGGCTGGGACATGCCGCTCAACTACGGCTCGCAGATCGACGAGCATCACCAGGTGCGGCGCGACGCCGGCATGTTCGACGTCTCGCACATGACCGTGGTCGACCTGCACGGTGCCCGCGTCAAGGAATTCCTGCGCCACCTGGTGGCCAACTCGGTCGACAAGCTCAAGGTGACCGGCAAGGCGCTCTACACCTGCATGCTCAACCCCCAGGGCGGGGTGATCGACGACCTGATCATCTATTACCTCGGCGACGACTTCTATCGCCTGGTGGTCAACGCCTCGACCCGCGACAAGGACCTGGCGTGGATCGGCAGCCAGGCCGAGCCGTTCGCCGTCGAGGTCCGCGAGCGCGACGACCTGGCGATGATCGCGGTGCAGGGCCCGAACGCGCGCGACAAGGTGCTGGGGCTCATCGACGAGGCGGACCGCGCGGCGGTCGCCAAGCTTGCCAAGTTCGCGGCGCGCAACGTGCGCGCGGCGTCGGGTGCGCGGTTGTTCGTTGCACGCACCGGCTACACCGGCGAGGACGGCTTTGAAGTGGTGACGGCGCAGGAGCACGCGGTGGCGCTCTGGGACGCGCTGCTCGCCGCGGGCGTGGCGCCGGCCGGGCTCGGCGCCCGCGACACGCTGCGCCTTGAAGCGGGCATGGGCCTGTATGGCCAGGACATGGACGAATCGGTCACCCCGCTGGAAGCAGCGCTGGCGTGGACCGTGTCGTTCGACGAGGGCCGCGACTTCATCGGCCGCGCCGCGCTCGAGGCGCAGCGCGACGCCGGCGACGCCCGCCAGATGATCGCCGTGGTGATGGACGACAAGGGCGTGCTGCGCCACGGCCAGAAGGTGGTCGCCGGCAACGGCGAGGGCGAGATCCTGTCCGGCACGTTCGCCCCGACGCTGGGCAAGGCGATCGCGTTCGCACGGGTGCCGGCGGGCGAGCCGGGCGAGGTGCGCGTCGACATCCGCGGCCGCGAGGTGCCCGTGCGGGTGGTGCAGTTCCCGTTCGTCCGCGACGGCAAGGCGCGCGACGGGATTTGATGCGCGCACGCCCGGCTTCGCTAAACTAGCCCCCCATTCCCCTGTCACGCCGCATCCGGAGTACTAGCCATGACCGATATCCCAGGCGACCTCATGTTCATGAAGTCCCACGAATGGACCCGCATCGAGGGCGACGGCAAGGTGACCGTCGGCATCTCGGATCATGCCCAGGGCCTGCTCGGTGACCTGGTGTACGTCGATCTTCCGGGTGTCGGTGACCGTGCCGAAGCCGGTACCGCCGCGGCGGTGGTCGAGTCGGTGAAGGCGGCGTCCGATGTGTATGCGCCGGTGTCGGGCACCATCGTCGCGGTCAACACCGCGTTGGCCGACAAGCCCGAGACCATCAACGAGGATGCGTTCGGAGAAGGCTGGCTGTTCGTGATCGAGATGGACGAGCCGGAGCAGCTCAAGGAGCTGCTCGGCCCCGACGAGTACGCAGAGCTGATCGAAGCCGACGAGTAACGGTTGTCCACGGCGCGCCGGCGGCATGCCGGCGATGCCAGGTCGACACAGCGCCGGGCGATCGCCCGGCGTTTTTTTTGGCTCTCGCAGGTCGCCGGACGCGGCAGGAAGTTTGCGCACTTTGGCGCAATCGGACATCCGCGCTACCTCGCACGGCGATCAGGGTAGGTGCGCGTGCACGCCGCGTTCACCCGTGTCACTGCGCTGCCCGATGGCAGGTCCGTATCGCACGCGTTCCCCGCGCAGGGTCGGGCGACACTCTTGAGTCAATCGCAATAGCGCTTAAAACAAGTGCTTTCGTGACAGCACGATGCATGCGTCAACTCCGCGCGACGGGAACGACATGGTCCCGGCTGCAGCTTGTCGGCCTCGCGCCTTCCCTCGGCGCGGTGCGTTCGCCTGATGCGGCCGCGATCAGGGTGTTGACAGCGAAAAAAACCGTGATTAGGTTTCGCCACAACAACAGTTGGCCACATCAGCGAGTGAGTGCGAACCCGGCGACAACATGCAACACAACACAGTCCTCCGCCCGCAAGGATGTCATGGTGGACTCAGGAGTTGTCTCCCTCGCGAAACCTCCAGGTGGGCAACGACACGCGACCCGCGGCGCCAAGCGCAGCGGGTTTTTTCGTGTCGCGCCAACAGCTTTCGATGCGACGGGACGACATGTCCACGTCGCGGGACCGGGCCAGCGATGGCCGGTCGATGTGATCCGTCCCGACGCGCCAAGCGCGTCGGCGGTTGACCGCGGGTCCGATACCCGCGGTGTGTTTCGTACTGGGCAGTAGTACCTGCAAGACCCACTGACGAGGAGAGCCATCTCATGGCCACGAAGAAAGTCGCGAAGAAGAAAACCGCCAAGAAGGCGACCAAGAAGGCCGTCCGCAAGGCGGCACCGGCGCGCAAGGCTGCCAAGAAGGTCGCGAAGAAGGTCGCCAAGAAGAAGGTAGCCAAGAAGGTCGCCAAGAAGACCGCGAAGAAGGCCACCAGGAAGGTCGCCAAGAAGGCCACCAAGAAGACCGCCAAGAAGGCAGTGAAGAAGACCGCGAAGAAGGCCGCCAAGAAGACCGCCAAGAAGGCGGTGAAGAAGACGGCGAAGAAGGCCGCCAAGAAGACCGCCAAGAAGGCGGTGAAGAAGACCGCCAAGAAGGCGGCCAAGAAGACGGCGAAGAAGGCCACCAGGAAGACCGCGAAGAAGGCGGCGACCAAGGTTGCCAAGCGCCCGGCCAAGAAGGCGGCGAAGAAGGCACCTGCAAAGAAGGCCGCGAAGAAGGCCAGCACCAAGAAGGCGAAGCCGGCCCGCAAGGCCAAAGCTCCGGTTGTCGCGATCCCCGCGGCGCCCGCGCCCCTGATGTAAGCAATCCGATTGTCGTAAGACGCGACCCCTCTCCCGTAGCCCAGGCGGGGGAGGGGTTTTTCATTTGCGGGGTGTGGCGGAGCGCGCTGCGCCGGTGCCGCGCCTTATTCGGGGCGGGCGACCGATGCCGCCGCGCCGCCACTGCCGGGACGCACGTCCCCAGTCGCAGCGTGAGGCTGCGCGGGCCTGCCGGTGTCGGTCGCCGCCTGCAGCAGTTCGTCCACCGCCTCGAAGTCGACGTCCAGCCAGCGCTGCGGCGCCAGCCCGATGGCGCTGTCGAGGATCGTCGGCAGCAGCCCCGATGGCACGCTGCTGTCGCTGTTCCACAGCAGCACCACGCCGAGGTCGCGCTCGGGAATCATCGCCATCAGTCCGCGGTAACCCTGCACGGCGCCACCGTGGAAGACCACGCGATGGCCGGAATAGTCGTAGACCCGCCAGCCGAGCGCGTAGCCGGCTTCGTTCAGGCGCTGGCGCCGCCATGACGAACTGCGCAGTTCGCCGGGCGTGGACACCAGCGACTGCTGCAGCGTGGCAAGCAGCGGCGCCGGCAGCACGTCGGGGCGCCGCCCGGATTGCGCGAGCAGCCATTGCGCCATGTCGCTGATGCTGGCGTTGACGCCCGCAGCCGGCGCGACGCGATAGTAGGTGGGCTTGGGTGTGAGCGAAGTCCAGCCGCCGCCGGCGCGCACGTGCGGGCGTGCCCAGCGCGGGCTCGCCTGGATGCCTTCGAGGCCGTAGCTGGCATCGTTCATGCCCAACGGCTTGAAGATCCGCCCGGCCACCGCTTCGCTGAAGAACTGGCCGGTGGCACCGAACACCACGTCGCCGACCAGGCTGAAGGCGATGTTCTGGTAGCTGTAACAGTCACCGACGCCGCAGGTCATCGGCGCGCTGGCCAGCTGCTGCACCAGGGTGCGGTAGTCGGCATTGCGCTCGAGGTCGCGGTCGAAGGTGTTGCGGCCGAGGCCGACACGATGGCTCAGCACGTCCGCCACGGTGAGCTGGCTTGCCGCCTGCGGATCGGAGAACCGCAGCGACGGCATGTAGTCGGCCACGTGGCTGTCCCAGCGCAGCGCACCCTCGGCGACCAGCAGCCCGGTGACGGTGCCGGCAAAGGCCTTGGACAGCGAGGCCAGGCGGAACACGGTATGTGCGTCGACCGGTTCGGCGGCGCGCACGTCGGTGATCCCATAGCCGCGCGCGCTCAGCACCTTGCCGTCGTGGACGATCGCCATCGCCAGGCCCGGCACGCGCTGGTTGGCGACGATCGCCTGCGCCATCGCCTCGAAGCGGGCGACGTCGAAATCGGTGGCCAGCGGCATCGCCTTGACGCCGGGCGGGAGCAGCGGCGCGACGTTGTTGGCCACCGCGGTCGTGGTGGGTGTGGTGGCGGGCGGCGAGGCCGCGTTCCAGGCCAGTGGTTGTGCGGCCGAACCCACTGCGACCGGGACCAGTGCGGCGAGCAGGCCGGCCCCGGCGATCAGTCGGCGCGGGCTGCGTGCTATGCCTTTCATCGGGCGAATCCCCTGCGTATGCTGCGACGGCAGGCCGATCATATTCGCCTGCTTCCGCGATTGCATGAACAAGGGGAGCTTTGATGTCCAGCTTGCTGATCCTGCTGGTAATTGTCGGCCTGGTCGTGGTCGCGCTGATGTGGGGCGTGGGCATCTACAACGGCCTGATCGCGGCCCGCAACGCCTTCAAGAACGCCTTCGCGCAGATCGATGTCCAGCTGCAGCGCCGCTTCGACCTGATCCCCAACCTGGTGGAGACCGCCAAGGGCTACCTGACGCATGAGCGCGAGACGCTGGAAGCGGTGATCGCGGCGCGTGGCGCGGCAGTGTCGGGGCTCGCGGCGGCCAAGGCCAATCCCGGCGACGCGGCGGCGATGGCCGAGCTGGCGCAGTCGCAGGGCGCGCTGAACGGCGCGCTTGGTCGCCTGCTGATGGTCGCCGAGGCCTACCCGGACCTCAAGGCCAACCAGAACATGATGCAGCTCACCGAAGAGCTGACGTCGACCGAGAACCGCGTCGCCTTCGCGCGCCAGGCCTTCAACGATTCGGTGATGGCCTACAACAACAGGCGCGAGGTGTTCCCGTCCAACATCCTGGCCGGGATGTTCAACTTCCAGCACGCGGCGCTGCTCGAGATCCCGGCCGACAAGGCCGAGGTCCGCGAGGCGCCGAAGGTCCAGTTCTGACGCGGGATGAACTTCTTCGAGCAGCAGGCCCGGGCCAGGCGCACCAGTAGCCGCCTGGTCATCCTGTTCGCGCTGGCAGTGGCCGGCATCGTGCTGGCCGTCGATCTGGCGGTGCTCGTGTTCTTCGGCGCGCACTGGGGCGTGCTGGGGTTCACCACCCTGGCGACGCTGGCGGTGATCGGTCTCGGTTCGCTGTACCGGATGGCGTCGCTGCGCGGCGGGGGAGACGCGGTCGCGCTGCAGTTCGGTGGCGTGCCCGTGCCGGAGGACACCAGCGACCGCAACCTCAGGCGGCTGCGCAACGTGGTCGAGGAGATCGCGATCGCCTCCGGCGTGCCGGTCCCCAAGCTCTACGTGCTCGAGGACGAAACGGCGATCAACGCCTTCGCCGCCGGCTACTCGCCGTCCGACGCCGCGATCGCGGTCACGCGCGGTGCGCTCGACCGCCTCAACCGCGACGAGCTTCAGGGCGTCATCGCGCATGAGTTCAGCCACGTGCTCAACGGCGACATGCGCCTCAGCATCCGCCTGATCGGCGTGCTGTTCGGCATCCTCATGATCAGCCTGATCGGCCGCAAGATCCTGTGGCTCGGTGGCGGCCGCAGCCGCAACGGCGCCGCGATCATGGTCGCCGCGCTGGTGGCGCTGGCGGTCGGCAGCATCGGCCTGCTGTTCGGCCGCATGATCAAGGCCAGCGTCAGCCGCACGCGCGAACGCCTGGCCGATGCCTCGGCGGTGCAGTTCACGCGCCAGACCTCCGGCCTCGCCGGTGCGCTGAAGAAGATCGCCGGGCTGCCGGCCGGCGCGCGCCTCAACGACCGCGCCGACGCCGAGGAGGCCAGCCACATGCTGTTCGGTGACGGCGTGGGGTTGAGCGGACTGTTCGCCACGCATCCGCCGCTGCTCGAGCGGATCCAGGCGCTGGAGCCGTCGTTCCGCGCCGACCAGCTCGAACACCTGCGCGCGCAGTGGATGGTCGCGCCGCCGTCGGGGCTGGAAGAAGACGTGCGGCTGGGCTTCGACAGCCAGGCCGGTGGGCTTCCGGCGCGCGACGCGCGCATCAACATCACCCCGCCCATGGTGGCCGCCCAGGTCGCCAACCCCGAGCCCGGCGACTACCTGCGCGCCGACGCGATCGCGCGCAGCCTGCCGGCGCCGCTGCGCGCGCTGGCGCAGTCGCGCGAAACCGTGGTGCCGCTGCTGATCGGGCTGCTGCTCGATGCCGATGACACGATCCGCACGCGCCAGGCCACCGAGGCCAGCGCGCGCCTGGGCCACGTCGTGGCCGATGCCGCCATGGCGCTGCAGCGCGGCGAGCTGGCCGGCCTGCACCCGATGTTGCGCCTGCCGCTGGCCGCGATCGCCTTCCCCGTGCTGCGCCGCAGGCCGCGCCCGGAGCTGGAGTCGATCCTCGATACCGTGCACGCCATGGTCCACTGCGATGGACGCGTGTCGCTGTTCGAATACTGCATGGCGCGACTGCTCGAAGTGCAGCTGCGCGAGTCCCTGGATCCGCGCCGCCACGCGCGCTTCGGCCGCCGCAAGCCGGACAGCCTGCGCGAGGAGTTCGCCACGCTGCTCGCGGTTGTCGCGCAGGCCGGCAATCCCGACGATCGCGCCGAGGCCCAGCGCGCCTATCTCGCCGGCCTGCAGCGCGTGCTGCCGCGTGACCACCTGCCGTACGCGCCACCGGCCGATGGCGTGCTGGCCCTGGATGACGTCTGGCCGGCGCTGGACGGACTGGAGCCGCTTGCCAAGCAGATGATGGTCGAGGCGGTGACCGCGGCGGCCAGCCACGATGGCCGCATCTCGGTGGCCGAGGCGGAGCTGCTGCGCACGATCTGCGCGGTGCTGCACTGCCCGCTGCCACCGATGCTCGAGCACGGCTGAGCGATCCGCCAGATGGCAGCACAACAATGAGCAAGGTGACGGCCGGGGACACCCGGCGGTTTGGGCGTTTCCGCGCCGAGCTGGGAGCATCGCCGCAGCTGTGGTGGGCGATGCTGTATTTCTTCTGCCTGCTCTGCGGCTACTACGTGCTGCGCCCGGTGCGCGACGCCATGGGATCGTCCGCCGATGCGGCGGCGGTGTTCCCGCGCGGACTGATCGCGCTTGGCGAACGGCACGGCTTCGCGGTCGGCGACTTCACCCTGCAGCTGCTGTTCACCGCCACGTTCATCGCGATGGTCCTGCTGCAGCCGCTGTACGGCGCGCTGGTGTCGCGCTTCCCGCGCCGCGTGTTCCTGCCGGCGGTGTACCTGGTCTTCATCGGCTGCCTGCTCGGATTCTGGTGGGCGTTCGACAGCGGCGCCGCCGGTCGTGGCGCGCTGTTCTTCGTCTGGGTGGCGGTGTTCAACCTGTTCGCGGTCACGGTGTTCTGGAGCTTCATGGCCGACGTGTTCGACAACGCACACGCCAAGCAGGTCTACGGCTACATCGGTGCCGGCGGCACGGTGGGCGCGCTGCTCGGTCCGGCGATCACCCGGGTACTGGTGGAGCCGGTGGGCGTGGCCAACCTGCTGCTGGTCTCCGCCGGCTTCCTCTGCGTGTGCCTGTTGTGCATCTACAAGCTGCGGCCGTGGGCGAAGCGGCGCGAGCAGGCGCAGGGCAACGGCGACGGCCGGCCGATGGGCGGGTCCGTGCTCGCCGGCCTGCGCCTGGTCTGGCAGCGTCCGCTGCTGCGCGCGCTGGCCGTGCTGATGTTCTTCGGGGTCGGCGTGGGCACGATCCTCTACAACGAGCAGGCGGCGATCGCGCGCGCCGCGTTCGCGACCGCCGAGGCGCGCACCGCGTACTACTCGATGATCGACGGCGCGATCAACCTGCTGACCATCCTGGTGCAGCTGCTGTTGACCCGGTTCCTGCTGCAGCGCTACGGCATCGCACCGCTGCTGCTTCTGCCGGCGCTGGCGATCGTGCTGGGTTTCGCGCTGCTGTCGGCGTCGCCGCTGCCGGTGCTGGTGGCGATGGTGCAGATCGTCACCCGGGCGAGCGAGTTCTCGCTCGCCAAGCCGGCACGGGAGACCGTGTACACGCGCGTCGACCGCGAGGAGCGCTACAAGGCGAAGGCGGTGATCGACACGGCGATCTACCGGGGCGGTGACCTGACCTTCGTCTGGGCGCACAAGGCGCTGTCGGCGCTGGGGTCGCACGTGGTGTTCATGGCCGGCCTGGGCATCGCCCTGGGCATGACCTACGGCGCATGGCGCGTGGTGCGCGCCGAGCGCAGTCTCCCGCAGGACACCCGCGTGGAGCCCGAGCATGGCAAGTCGACGTGAACTGTTGAAGGCAGGCCTGGCCTGTGCCGTAGCCGCCGCCTTGCCGGCGTGCGCGCGTACCGCGGCCAGGGATGCCGCGCCCGCCGGCGGCACGCCGCTGAAGATCCTGGTGCTGGGTGGGACAGGCTTCCTCGGCCCGCATTTCGTCGCCGCCGCACGTGCGCGCGGCCATGCGCTGACCCTGTTCAATCGCGGCAAGAGCAACCCGGGCCGTTTCGAGGGTGAAGAGTTCGCCGATATCGAACAGCTGCGCGGCGACCGCAAGGTCGACCTGTCGGCGCTTGGCGACACGCGCCGCTGGGACGCGGTACTCGACACTTCGGCCTACATACCGGGCGACGTCACGCGGTCGGCGCGACTGCTGGCGAAGCGGGTGGACCGCTACCTGGTCGTCTCTTCGATCTCGGTGTACGCGAAGACCGACACGCCGGGGCAGGGCGAAGACGCGCCGCTGGCGACGCTCGCCGACCCGACGGTGACCGAAGTGAGCGGTGAGACCTACGGCGCGCTGAAGGCGTTGTGCGAGCGCGCAGCGGAAGCCGAGCTGCCGGGCCGCACGATGGTGGTGCGCCCCGGCCTGATCGTCGGTCCCGGCGACACCACCGATCGTTTCACTTACTGGCCGGCGCGCGCCGATCGCGGCGGCGAAATCCTCGCGCCGGGTTCGACCGACGATCCGACGCAGTTCATCGACGTGCGCGACCTGGCCGATTTCCTGCTGCTGGCGCTCGAGCAGCGCCACACGGGCATCGTCAACGCCGACGCGCCCGCGGGTTCGATCACCATGGGCCGGCTGCTGGCGACCTGCCAGGAGGTATCGCGTCGCATGAACACCATCCAGTGCGTGCGCGCGCCGTGTCCGCAGCCGCCGGGCCACGATTCGACGCTGACCTGGGTGGCGGCCGAATTCCTCGAGGCGCAGGGCGTGTCCGCCTGGCAGGACATGCCGGCGTGGATTCCCGCGGAAGGCGACTACGCCGGTTTCGGACGCATCAGCACGGCACGCGCGCAGGCGCTGGGATTGCGCACGCGTCCGCTGGACGACACGGTGGCCGCGACACTGGAGTACTGGCACTCGCTGCCGGACGAGCGCAAGGCGCAGCCCAAGGCCGGGCTGTCGCCGCAACGCGAGGCCGAGGTACTCCAGGCTTGGCACGCACACCGCTGAGGCGCGCGCTCAGGGATTCGGCGCGCCCATCGGGCGTGGCGAAAGCCACATCGAGATCCGCGCACGGAATACCGGGTCGCCCGCGGCATCGCTGACCACCACGTCCACCGGCAGCGCATAGCCCTGGTCCGCGCCCACCACCGGCTGCGCCGGTGTTGCCACCGCGCGCATCGTGCCCACCGCCTTCTTCAGGTATTCCACCTGCATGCCCTTGGGAATCCAGCGCATCGATGGCGGCAGGCTGGCGTCGGTCACCAGCCCGCCGCTGAGTTCGGCGAGGTTGCAAAGCGCGATCGCGTGCACGGTGTCGATGTGGTTGCTCACGCGCCGGCGGTGGCGCAACGTCGCTTCACAGCGACCGGGCTCGAGGCGTTCCACCAGCGGCGAGATGCTGGCGAAGTAGGGCGCCTTCAGGCACACCAGGCGCGAGAACAGCCAGCGCCCGCCCGGCCAGCGGCTGAAGCGGCGATGCAGCGCGATGAGGCGGTTTTGCATGCGCGTCTCCCGCGCCTGCGACGTTGCGCAGGCGCGACGGGGCTGTTGCTGCGTCAGGCGGCTTCGCGCGATGACGCCGGCTGCGAGGCGTCGCGATAGGTCGCCGCGCGCAGCTCATGGACGTCGAAGTCGTCGACGGTGATCGCGTCGAGCGTCAGCTCGCGCAACTCCTCCAGCTGGGTGCGCTCTTCGGCACTGATCCAGCCCTCGCGCACGCCCTCGTCGAGCTGGGACGCGAAGTCCAGCGCCTCGATGCCCTTGTTCTTCAGGGCCTTGAGGAACTTGCGCTCCACCGGTTCGGCCGCGACCGCCGCCGCGAGGCTCGCATTGATGCGGCCCGCGGGGTTGTTCTCGCAGGGCGTGGTGAACACGCCGTGCGCGATGCGGTCGCGCGCCTCGTTGGGCGTCATCAGCAGCGCGGCGACGCGATGGCCGAGGCGGTCGCCGGGCGCTTCGGCGCGACGGCCGAGCGGGAAGATCAGCGCCCACATCAGCCAGCCCACCGGGCGGATCGGGAAGTTGCGCAGCGCGGCCGACAGCGCGGTCTCGATCTGGTGGATGCTGTCGTGGAAGGCCCACGCGAGCAGCGGCTGGTCGGCCACCGGCGCGCCATCGTCGTGGTAGCGCTTGAGCATCGCGCTGGTCATGTACAGGTGGCTGAGCACGTCGCCCAGGCGCCCGGACAGCGACTCCTTGAACTTGAGCTTGCCGCCCAGCATCAGCATCGAAACGTCGGCCATCAGCGCGAGGTTGGCTGAGTGGCGATCGAGCTTGCGGAAGAAACGCCGCGTGTAGTCGTCGCCCGGCGCCTTGCCGAAGCGCGCCGCGGTCACCCCGTACCACAGCGAGCGCACGGCATTGGAGATCGCGAAGCCGACATGGCCGAACAGGCTGCGGTCGAACGCGTCCAGCCCGGCCTGCACGTCGGGATCCTGAGCCGCCTTCATTTCCTTCATCACCCAAGGATGGCAGAGGATCGCGCCCTGGCCGAAGATCAACAGGCTGCGCGTCATGATGTTGGCGCCTTCCACCGTGATCGCGATCGGCGACGCCTGCCAGGAGCGGCCGGCGAAGTTGCGCGGGCCGAGGATGATGCCCTTGCCGCCGATCACGTCCATGACGTCCTTGGCAACCTGGCGGCCCATTTCGGTGCAGTGGTACTTGGCGATTGCCGACGGCACCGCGGGCACGTCGCCGCGGTCGACTGCCGCCGCCGTCGCCTGCGAGAGCGCGCTGATCGCATAGGCCTTGCCACCGATGCGTGCGAGCGCCTCCTCCACGCCCTCGAAGCGGCCGATCGACAGGCCGAACTGCTTGCGGATGCGCGCATAGGCGCCGGTGGTGATCGCGCCCATCTTGGCGCCGCCACTGGCGGTGGACGGCAGCGTGATCGAGCGGCCGATCGACAGGCACTCGCTGAGCATGCGCCAGCCCTCGCCGAAGCCGTTTTCCTCGCCGATGATCTGGCTGAGCGGCACGAACACGTCCTTGCCGCGGAGCGGGCCGTTCTGGAACGGCGAGTTGAGCGGGAAGTGGCGACGGCCGATTTCCATGCCTTCGACGTCGCGCGGCACCAGCGCCAGGGTGATGCCGATATCGCGGGTGTCGCCGAGCAGCCCGTCCGGGTCGTACATGCGGAACGCCAGGCCGATCAGCGTGGCGACCGGTGCCAGCGTGATGTAGCGCTTGTCGAAGGTGAGCCTGACGCCGAGCACCTGCGCGCCGCCCCAATCGCCCTTGCAGACGATGCCGAAATCGGGAATCGAGGTGGCGTCCGAGCCCGCGAACGGCCCGGTCAGGCCGAAGCACGGGACTTCGGTGCCGTCGGCAAGGCGCGGCAGGTAGTAATCCTTCTGCTGCTCGGTGCCGTAATGCATGAGCAGCTCGCCGGGACCGAGCGAATTGGGCACGCCGACGGTGGAGCTGACCACCGACGAGATCGAGGAGACCTTCTGGATGACCTTGTGGTGGGCGAGCGCCGAGAAGCCGAGGCCGCCGTAGGCCTTGGGAATGATCATGCCGAAGAACCTGTTGGCCTTGATGAACTGCCACAGCTCCGGCGACAGGTCGGCATCGACGTGGGTGATCTGCCAGTCGTTGGTCATCCGGCACAGCTCTTCCACCGGCCCGTCGAGGAACGCCTGCTCCTCGGCGGTCAGCTGCGGCTTCGGCTGCGACAGCAACATGTCCCACGCCGGCTTGCCCGAAAACAGTTCGCCTTCGAACCCGACCGAGCCCGACTCCAGCGCGATGCGCTCGGTCTGCGACAGCGGCGGCAGGATCCTGCGATAGAACTTCAGCGCGGGTGCCGTGATGAACGGCTTGCGGATCTGCGGCACCAGCAGCGGTACCGCGACCAGGGCCAGCAGAAGCGCTGCGATCACCGTCGCTGCGGTGCTGGCGCCGAGCAGGGCGCAGGCCACCAGTCCGGCGGCGGTGATCGCCACCCAGGTGGCGAGGCGCAGGCGGTGATAGGCGGCAATGGCGCCGGCCAGAAGCAGGACCAGGAACGGTGCGAGGATACTCATGGCGTGGGCTCCGCGAGCGCGTGGCTCGCCTGGGGTCGGGACGAGGCCAGTGTGCACCGGCCATGACGGCGCCGGAACATTGACCATACTTTGCAGTATGGACACTGCCGCGAGCGCGTGTCAACGCGTCTGCAGATACTGTTCCGCACCCGGGCGTATGGATACACTCGGAGGATGGACAGCCCCCCCGCAAAGACCGAACGCACCCGCCTCAGCGCCGATGACTGGGCGGAAGCCGCGCTCGACATGATCGCCGAGCAGGGAGTGTCCGCCGTGGCGGTCGAGCCGCTGGCGCGCCGCCTGGGCGTTACGAAAGGCAGTTTCTACTGGCATTTCCCGTCCCGCGACGCGTTGCTGCAGGCGGCACTGGAACGCTGGGAGGCGGTCGAACAGGAAGACGTGTTCGGCAAGCTCGAAGCGGTGCCTGACCCCCGCGCACGGCTGCGCGCGCTGTTCCAGCTGGTGGCGCACGAGTTCAAGTCGCACGTGGTCTACAGCGCGCTGCTGAAGTCGCTCGACCATCCCGCGGTGCAGCCGGTGATCAACCGCGTCTCCGCGCGCCGCCTGGAATACCTGACCGCGTCGTTCCGCCAGACTGGGCTCGGCCGCAACGAAGCACGCCATCGCGCACGCCTGACCTATGCGGCCTACGTCGGCTTCCTGCAGCTCAACCTGCAGTTGCAGCAGCCGCGCATGCCGCAGGACGAGTTCGAGGACTACGTGGAACACCTTGCCAGGACGCTGGTACCGGGCTGAGGTACGTATTCGCCGCGCGCGCGGTGGACGATGCGGCACTGCGGCACGCGTCACCCGCTTCCGACGGCTAAAATGCGCGGTCTTTCCAGTACTGGCGCAGCCCGGAGTCGCAAGCCAATGAACGCAGTTCCCCAGCAGGCCAAGGCGCCTATCTCAGGTTCCCGTCTGGCCGTGCTGCAGCAGTGGGTCGACGACATGGCCGCGCTCACCCGTCCCGACCGCGTGCACTGGTGCGATGGCAGCGAAGCCGAGCGCGACGCGCTGGTGGCCGGAATGCTCGCCGATGGCACCCTGCTGGAACTCGACCAGGACAGCCACCCCGGCTGCGTGCTGCACCGCTCGCACCCGGAAGACGTGGCCCGCGTGGAGCACCTCACGTTCGTCTGCCACCAGGACGAGGCCGATGCCGGCCCGAACAACCACTGGATGGCCCCGGCCGAGGCGCATGCCAAGGTCGACGCCCTGTTCGACGGCTGCATGCGCGGGCGCACGATGTACGTGGTGCCGTACTGCATGGGCCCGATCGATTCGCCGCTGGCGCGCTGCGGCGTGGAGCTCACCGACTCGCCGTACGTGGTCGTCAACATGCGGATGATGACGCGCATGGGCGCCGCCGCGCTGGCGCGCATCGAGCGCGAGGGCAGCGAGCGGGCTGCGCGTGGCGAGCAGGGCGACATCTTCGTACGCGGCCTGCACTCCACCGGCGAGCTCGACCCGGCGCGCCGCTACATCATGCATTTCCCCGAAGAGCTCGCGATCAAGTCCTACGGCTCCGGCTACGGCGGCAACGCCCTGCTCGGCAAGAAGTGCCATGCGCTGCGCATCGCCTCGCACCAGGCGCGCAACGAAGGCTGGCTGGCGGAGCACATGCTGATCGTCGGCATCGAGAATCCCGCGGGCGAAGTGCATTACATCGCCGCCGCGTTCCCCAGCGCCTGCGGCAAGACCAACCTGGCGATGCTGGTCCCGCCCGAGGCCTATCGAGAAAAAGGCTGGAAGGTGTGGACGGTCGGCGACGACATCTGCTGGATGCGGCCTGGCGAGGACGGACGGCTGTGGGCGATCAATCCCGAAGCCGGCTACTTCGGCGTGGCCCCGGGCACGTCGGAAAAGTCGAATCCCAACGCCCTGGCCAGCCTCCAGCACGACACCATTTTCACCAATGTCGCGGTCACCGCTGACAACCAGCCGTGGTGGGAGGGCCTGGACGATCGCGTGCCGGCGCTCGACTGGCAGGGGCGTCCCTACGAGCCCGCGAACGGACCGGCCGCGCACCCGAACTCACGCTTCACGGTAAGCGCGAAGCAGTGCCCGAGCTGGTCGCCGCACGCGGAGGATGCGCAGGGCGTGCCGATCAGTGCCATCGTCTTCGGCGGTCGCCGCGCCTCGCTCGTGCCGCTGGTGTTCGAGGCCCGCGACTGGGCGCATGGCGTGCTGGTCGGTGCATCGATGGGCTCCGAGACCACCGCCGCGGCCACCGGGCAGGTGGGCGTGATGCGCCGCGACCCGATGGCGATGAAGCCCTTCTGCGGCTACAACTTCGCCGACTATTTCGCGCACTGGCTGTCGTTCGACACGCCGGGTGCGAAGCTGCCGAAGGTGTTCCACGTCAACTGGTTCCGCAAGGACGCCGATGGCCGCTTCATGTGGCCGGGCTTCGGAGAGAACATGCGGGTCCTGGAGTGGATCGTCGCGCGAGTGGAAGGACGGGCCGATGCGGAAGACACGGCCATCGGTCGCTTGCCGCTGGCGCAGGGCCACGCGTTCGCGGGCGTCGGCGTCGACGCCGACACGATGCATGAGTTGCTCGCGGTCGACCGCGCCGGTTGGCGGGAGGAGATGCGAACGATCGGCGACTTCCTCGCGACGTTCGGCGAGCGCATGCCGCCGCGGCTGACTGCAGCGCACCAGGAAACCGTGTCGAGGCTGGAGCCGGCTGGCCCGCGGGGCGCGCCAGCGCCATGATCGAACCCGCTGCTCCGCAGTCCCGGCCGTCGCCGGACCTGTCGGATGCCCGCTGGTTCCCGGTCGACCTGCACGTGCCCGAGCGCAGCTTCGGGTTCCTCCCGCTGGACGTGGCGTGCCTCGAGGATGCCGTGTTCCTGGACAGTCGCATCCCTGCGCCGCTCGGCGAGGCCCTCGCCGTGCGTGCCGACACGTTGCCGCGTCCGGCTGTGGCGCCCGCGCTGGCGTGGTTGTTCCACACGTCGTTCTGTTGTTCGACCCTGCTGGCGAGGGCGCTGCATGTCCCGCCGTATTCGACGTCCCTGAAGGAGCCGCTGGTATTGCGTCGCCTGGCGGACGCCCGTCATGCGGGGTGGCCGCTGGACGGACTGCTCGAGGCATCGGTCGCACTGCTGTCGCGGCCCTGGTTCCCGGGCGCCGCGGTGGTCGTGAAACCGACACACGCCGCACTGAACGTCGCCGAAGACCTCATGGCGAGCGCGCCCGCAAGCCGCGGCATCGTGCTGACGTCGTCGCTCGAGGATTTCGTGGTCTCGAACCTCAAGAAGACCACGGAGACCCGGCTCAAGATCCCGGAGCTCGCGGAACGCGCCCTGCGTGCGGGAGGCCTGGCGTCGCGCCTGCCCGCCGCCGCGCTGCAGCCTCCCGATCTCTCGGCGGCGGCCACGCTGCAGTGGGCCGCGCAGCGCGACCTCTGCACGCGGGTCCTCGACACCCGTGGCGAACAGTTGCGGGTGCTGGATGCGTCCGCCTTCCTTGCCGACGTCGCGGGCGTCGCATTGCGCTGCAACGCATGGTTGCGGCTGGGGATACCGCCGGACCTGCTGGCGGGCCGCGTCGAACGCGTCGTGCGCCAGAATGCCAAGGCCGTGGCCCATGGCTACGGGCCGGACCGCCGCCGCCGGGATGCCGCGGCGCTGCGCCAGGCACACGAGCGGGAAGTCGGGCAGGCCTTGGACTGGTTCCAGCGCTTCGTCCGCCCTGCGCTGGCAGACGAAGCGTGGGCACTCGAGGCCCACCATCGCGCAATATAGGCGGTTGATGGCCGCTGCCAGCACGGCATCGCGCCGCCCATGACCACCTGCAGGAGATGCCCTTGATACCCGACCAGCTCTGGTTGCGCGCGGAGGCGGCTGCCGACCGCAAGGAGTTCGCTGCGGCCGAGGCGTTGTACCGCGAGGCGCTCAGTGCGCAGCCCACGCATGCCGCGTCACTGATCGGTCTGTCCACGATGCTGACGCGGCGTCGCGCACACCGGGACGCCCATGCGGCGGCGTTGCGCGCGTTCGATGCCCGGCCCGTGCAGCCGCCGCTGGTCTATGCCGTGGCGCAACGGCTGCGCTACTTCCACGAGTTCCGCCGCTTGACCGAGTGCCTGGCCTGGCCCGAATTCGCCGACGGCGCGCCTGCGGACGTACTGGCGCGCGCGGCCGTCATGCTGAGCTCCATCGGCGCCCACCAGCAGGCAAGCGATCTTGTCGAGCGCGGCCTGGAGCGCACGCCCGACAATGCGGCGCTGCTCCATGTCTGGGGGAACTTCCAGGTTTTTCGCGGTGACCCCGACGCCGCCGAACCGCACTACGAAGCGTCGCTGCGCAAGGATCCGCTGTTGTTCCAGAACGCGCTGATGCTCGCCAACATGCGGACCCAGACGCCAGAGCGCAATCATGTCCCCAGGCTGCGGCAGCAACTCTCCCAGGCGCGGCCGGGCGGCCCAGGCGAGGTCTACCTTGCCTACGCCCTGTTCAAGGAGCTGCACGACCTGAAGGACCATGCGGGCGCCTGGGCCGCGCTGCAGCGGGCCTGCCGAACGAAGCGCGGGCAGGTGAACTACAAACTGGACGACGACTCGCGGCTGGTCGCGAACCTGGAGGGGATCTGCACCCCCGCGTTCCTGGCGGAAACCAGCGCGATCGAGCAGCCTGCCGTGCCGATCTTCATCGTCGGTATGCATCGCTCGGGGACCACCCTGCTGGAACGCATGCTCGCCGGCCACCGCGACGTCGGCGATGCCGGTGAAACGTCCGCGTTCCATGCACAGATGGAACTCGCCACGGATATCGCCTCGCCTGCCGGGCCGAACGCGGACTTCGTGCGGGCCGCCGCAGGGGTCGGGTTCGATGACGTGGCGCGGGGCTATGCCGAGAGCGCGCGCTGGTTGTCGCGCGGGCGCCCATGGTTCACCGAGAAACTGCCGCAGAACTTCTTCAACGTCGGGTTCATCGCGAAGGCACTGCCACAGGCGCGGTTCCTGCATCTGGTCCGCGACCCGGTGGACACCTGCTTCTCCAACCTGCGCACCTTGTTCTCCGGCGCGGCGCTTTACTCGTATGACCAGGCGGAGCTCGCGGGCTTCTACCTGCTGTACCGCCGCATGATGGCCCACTGGCACGACGTGCTGCCCGGTCGCGTGCTCGATGTGTCCTACGACGCCCTCGTCGAACAGCCGGAGGCGATGGCCAGGCGCGTGGCCGCGCATTGTGGCCTGGTGTTCGAGCCGGCGATGGTCGACATCGAGCGCAGCACCGGCGTGGTGTCCACTCCGAGCGCGAACGTTGCCCGGCAAGGGTTCCGGCGCGACCGTGGCCGGGCATGGACGCCATATGCGCGCGAACTGCAGCCGTTGGTTGACGCACTTGCGGACGGTGGTTGCCAGAGCGCCTGAAGCGGCTGTCCCGACGACGATCCACAAAAAACTACGGCCCCGTGAGGGGCCGTAGTCGATTTCAAACCAGCGGTGAAACGATCAGAAGCGCTGGTTGTACTGCAGGTAGAAGAACCGGCCGCCGATCTCGTACTGCGGATCGAAGCTGTTGGCGAAGGCCGTGTAGGCCAGCGGCGGGGTCTTGTCGGCCAGGTTGTTCACGCCCAGGGTGATCTTGGCGTTCCACGGAGCGTTCCAGTAGACGGTCGCATCATGATAGATGCGGCTGCCGATCTGGTTCTGCGAGCCCGCCTGGTTGATGCCGTCGACGTCGGTGATGGCGTCATTGCAGAGCTCGCCAAAGCCGTAGTCGTTGTAATAGAACGGGCAATCCTCTTCCTGGCGCGAGTAGTAGCGCGTGAACAGCGTCGCGCCCATGTCGCCCATTTCCCAGCGCGTCATGAGGTTGCTGCGGATGCGCCAGTTGTTGTCGCGGTCGAAGTATTCGCCCACCACGCTGCCGCCGTCATCCTGGTCGATGTCGCCGTCGGCATCGTTGTCCGTCTTGAAGCTGGACATGTACGTGGTGTCCCACGTGAACGAGAACTTGCCCCATGCGGTTTCCGGCATGCGGTAGTTCAGCGTGAGGTCCCAGCCTTCGACTTCGGCGGCGCCGACGTTCAGGCCGCCCGACAGCAGCGTGTCGATGTTGCCGCCAGCAGAGCGGGTGTAGTTGCAGAACGCGCTGATGCCTTCCTCGATGCACTGGTCGAGGATGAACTGGCCGCTGAACGACGTGATGGTGTTCTCGAGATCGATCTTCCACCAGTCGAGCGACACGTCGAAGCCTTCGATCATGCCCGGGTTCCACACCATGCCCAGGGTCTTGGTGACCGAGGTCTCCGGCATCAGCTCGGTGTTGCCACCCACGCTGATGCGGATCTGCGTGTTGCCCTGGTCATACCCACCGACCGGGACGCCCTGCGCATGGCAGCGCGCCTGCTGTTCGGGGGTCAGCTGGTTGTACACGCCGCCGAACGTGGTCGAGCAGGGGTCCGAGATGCTCGGGAACGAATCCGAGACGCCCTGGAACAGCTCGGCGATGGACGGACCGCGGAAGCCCTGGGCCCAGTTGCCGCGGACCAGCAGGTCCTCGATCGGCTGCCACTTGAAGCCGAAGCTCGAGTTGACCGTGTCACCGAAGTTGCTGTAATCCGACACGCGCGAGGCGAGGTTGAATTCCAGCAGGTCGGCGAACGGCAGGTCGGACAGCACCGGGATCGCGAGCTCGACGTAGGCCTCGTCGACCTTGTAGGCACCATTGGTGGCGGTACGCGCGTTGCCCGTGGTGTTGCCGGAGTTGATCAGCGCGTCCGGCTGGTCGAAGCCAGACTCTTCGCGGTGCTCGAGGCCCGCAGCGATCGCGACGGTGCCGCCCTGCAGGTCGAACAGCTCCATCGAGCCGTTGACGTAGTACTGCTTCATCTTGTAGCCGAACTCGTCATGCGCGACGAAGCTCGAGAACGCGAGCATCTCCGGCGTGATCGAACCCTGCGCACCGAGGAGGTTCATCGGCACGCAACCGGCGATGACCGCGCCACCCGGGGCAGTCACGCAGACCGGAATGCCGTTGCGGAGCTCGGACGGGCCGAGCGCCTGGCGAAGAGCCGGGATGTTGAACAGGCCGTTGGTGGTGTCGTTCTGGTCGTTGCGGGCGTAGTTGAAGCCGGCATCCCAGGTGATGAACTTGCCCCAACGCTCCAGGCTGCCTTCCAGGCCGCCGTTGAAGCCGAAGGTGTCGACGTTCTGGGCGAACGAGCGGCCACCGGTCTCGTTGGCGCGACGCTGGATGCGGCTCACCGGCTCGCCGAACGGGTTGTACAGGCTGAACTCGCTGATGCTGACGGTACGCGCCTGCACGCCGGCGCCAGGGCCGGTGCCGAGGACGATCGGCATCGCGGCGAGCAGCTGCTCGGAGCGACGGTTGTTGTAGGTCGCGGTGACGAACGCCGACGTGTTGTCGGTGAGCGCCAGGCTGGCGCGACCGAAGATCGACTTGCGCTCCTGCGGCGTGACCAGGTAGTTCAGCGGGGCGAAGTTGTAGGCATCGGTACCGGCGTAGTTGCGCCAGTTGGTGCCGGACTGGCCGGGGTCGTAGGTGAACTGGCCACCGGTGCCGTTCGGACGCGTTTCCGTGACCGAGCACGCGCCGCTGATCGGGTTGATCACGCCGGTACAGATCGCGAAACGGCCGTTCGGGGTGGTCGAGCTGCCGAGCAGGTTGCCGGTCTTGTAGTAGGGCTCGGCGGATTCGGGGCGGTCGCCCGCCATCACGGGCTCTTCCTTGACGTAGCCGACGCCGAACATCGCGGTGAAGCGATCATCGGAGGTGCCGATGGTCAGGTCGTACGACTCGCGGAAGCCGTCGCCCTTGTCGTAGCCACCGAGGAACGCATTGCCTTCGGCACCCTGGAAATCGGTGCGCAGGATCAGGTTGACCACGCCGGCGATCGCGTCGGAGCCGTAGATCGACGACGCGCCGGCCTTCAGGACTTCGATGCGCTCGACCGCGGCGGTCGGAATGGTGTTGAGGTCGACCGCGCCACCCAGGCCGGTGCCGCCAACCCAGCGACGGCCGTTGACCAGCACCAGGGTGCGGGCCGAGCCGAGGTTGCGCAGGCTGACGCGGGTCTCGCCGTTGCCGCCGTTGTTGAACGTGCTGTTGAGCGCCGAGCCGTTGGCGGACAGGTTCTGGATCACGTCGCCGACCGAGGTCAGGCCCTGGGCCTGGATCTCTTCGCGGCTGAGGGTGAAGACCGGCTGCGAGGTCTCGACTTCGGTGCGCTTGATGCGCGAGCCGGTCACTTCGATGCGGTCAAGCGTTGTGGTCTGGTCGGTGGCGTCCTGGGCATATGCGATGCCAGTGCCCGCGAGGGCCGTGGCGCCCGTTGCGATCGCGAAAGTAATCGCGTCGCGGAGCCTTGTGGTCTTAAGGGTCATCTCTCTCTCTCCAAGTGAGTCTTGGGTAAATCCCATGGGAACCCCACCGGTGACGTCAAGGAGACGCCAATGCCAGCAAGGCCGGGACCGATAGTAGTCCCGACGGAGAGAAAATTAAAGTGTTGTTAAAAGCCGAGTGCTTCGTTGCAGGAAGCGTAATGAAATCAGGCGCTTAGAGATCCTGCTCGTAGCGCACATAGGGCACTGTGCCCTCGTCTTCACGCCCGTCGATGGTCGGGGTAAAGGGATTCTTGCCGCGGGTCACGAGGTTGTCCGCGCCCACGGTGAGCTGGCCGCTCCACGGCGTGCGCCAGGTGAGGCCGAGGCCGAGGCCTTCCCACTTCGGCTGGCCGGGCGTGTCGACCACGTGACCGACGATGTTGGCTCCGAAGCGGCCGAAACCGCCGCCGATGCTCAGGGTTCGCGACGTCCACTGGTCCGACAGGCCGAGGCTCGTGGCTTCGGCGGGAGTCATCAGGGTGGCCTTTGCCATGGTGCCGGCAATCGACACCACGCCCTCGCGGCCGATGTTGCGCTGTGCAAACACCGTCAGGTCGTTGACATCGATCTTGCTGGCGCCGACGCGGGTTCCGGGGCTGAGCCAGCCGGGCAGGGTGCCGGTGCCAGTGCCCGCGGTCAGGCCGACCCGGCTGTTGCCGGCATTGAACGCGGCGGTTCCACTGGCGCGACGGCTTTCACCGTCGCCAAAGCTGGCCAGCATGCAATTGTTGGCCAGGTTGCCGAGCGCGCTTGCCAGGCCGGTTTCGCGGTCGCAGAACACGCCCAGCGAGTTCCCGGCTTCGATGCCGAACGCGGCGTCCAGCGTGCTGTCGCCGAAGCGCAGCCGTGATCCCGCCTCGTTGTTGGTGGGCTCGAGCAGCAACACCGCCTCGACCTTGCCGCTGGACTGGTTCCAGACCGGAAGCACCGCCTGGTCGCGCTTGGACGACTGGGCATGCGCGCCAGCCGCCACGCCGAAGGCGAGCAGCAGGGACAGCGACAGTTGTGCAATGCGCAGCTTCATGGCCCGCTTTCGACCCCTAATTCCGGGCGGAAGTTCCCTGCCCGTTCAAGCCGGACTCTAGTGGATTTATGTTTCCTTAACAATCCCCTGAATACCGCGCCACGTCTCATTGCAGACGGGGCGGGGCATCCATTGGGCGCCTGTCTTCCGTGAAGATCGCGTGTATTCCGGCCGTGTCAAACGTATAGGCCTGGCCACAGAACTCGCAACGCACCGAGGCGACGCCATCGGCCAACGCGGCTTCGGCTTCGACCCGCCCGAGGGAGGCGAGCATGGCCTCCACCCGCCCGCGCGAGCATGAGCAGGCGAACTCCAACGGCCTGCCACCCACGATCTGCGGATCTTCCTCGTGGAACAGGCGGTGCAGGAGCTCGGCGACGCCGGTCTCGAGGAGTTCCCCGGCGCGCAGGGTGGCGAAAAGTGCGCTGGCCCGGTCCCAGCCGTCGACGTCGGCGACGCTGTCGCCCGGCAGCTTCTGCAGCATGAGTCCCACGGCGGCGTCACTGTCGGCGGCCAGCAGGAGACGCGTCGGCAACTGCTCGGACTGCACGAAGTACGCCTCGAAGGCGGCCGAGAGGTCGGCCGCATCCAGAGACACCAGGCTCTGGTAGCGCACCGGCTCGCGGTCGCCGATACCCGGGTTCTCGATGGTGATCGCCAGGAGCGCGTCCTCGCCGATGGCATGCAGGCCGGCGATGTCACCCGCGCCGTCAGCCACGCGGGCGATCCCGCGCAGCGTGCCGGCGGCAGTGCACTCGGCGAACAGCGTGCGCAGCCCGGCGGTGCCGCGCAGCTGCACGGAAAGCCGCCCGTCGACCTTGGTGTGCCCGGTGAACAGCGCCGAGGCCGCGGCGGATTCGCCCAGCATGGCGCGCACCATCGGTGGGTAGTCGTCGCTCGAGGCGATCGACTGCCAGGTGGCATCGAGGTGCACGTGCACGCCGCGCACGCCGGCGCGCGGCAGGAGGAAACGGGTGAGATGGTCGCGGTCTGGATGGGTCATGGGGGTTCCGGTGCATTGCCGGGCGTGGTCGGGGGCGGATAATCGCCGGTTCCGGCCCGCTGCGGGAGACCGGGGGAGATGGGGATGATCGCTTCGCGTGACAAGGACAGGCTGTCACCGCCACCGACGGAGCCGGCGCGGCGCCGCAGCCGCTGGCACTGGCTGTGGAAGTTGCCGCTCCTGCTGGTCGTGCTCAGCGTCGTGCAGGTGCTGGCGCTGCGCTTCGTCGATCCGCCGTTCACGGCGTTCATGGCGATCCGCCAGTTCGACGCGTTGCGCGCGGGCGACACCGGCTTCCGCATCGCCTACGACTGGCGCGACCTCGAGCAGCTCGCGCCGACGCTGCCGCTGGCGCTGGTCGCCGCCGAGGACCAGAACTTCCTCGCCCACCGCGGCTTCGACCTCAAGGCCATCGAGCAGGCGCGCGCGCACAACGCCCGCGGCGGGCGCACGCGCGGTGCCAGCACCATCAGCCAGCAGCTGGCCAAGAACCTGTTCCTGTGGAGCGGGCGCAGTTGGGTGCGCAAGGGCGCCGAGGCCTGGTACACGCTGCTGATCGAGGCCCTCTGGCCCAAGCGCCGGATCATCGAGGTGTACGCCAACGTCGCCGAGTTCGGCGACGGCATCTACGGCGCGCAGGCGGCGGCGCGCAGCTACTGGGGCAAGGATGCGGCTCGCCTCGGGCCGTCGGAGAGCGCGCGGCTGGCGGCCGTGCTGCCCAGCCCGAAGCGCTACAGCGCGCACCGGCCGGGACCCTACGTGCAGCGTCGCGCACGCTGGATCGAACGCAACATGCGCAACCTCGATGGCCCGGCGTGGCGCGAGGCGCTGAAGTAAGCCCGCGCGTTACGATGCCGCCATGGAACCCGATCGCCTGACCGTGGTGGTGGCCGCCTTCAACGAGGCGGAGCCGCTGCCTGTGCTGCACCGCCGCCTGGCCGTGGTGCTGGACGCGCTGCCCGCGACCAGCGGCGTCGAGGGTCGCGTGCTGTATGTCGACGACGGCAGCAGCGACGGCACCTGGCAGGTGATGCAGGCGCTGGCGGCCGCCGATGCGCGGGTGTCGCTGCTGCGCCTGTCGCGCAATTTCGGCAAGGAGGCGGCGTTGACCGCGGGCCTGGACCGGGTGACGCAGGGTGCCGCGCTCATCCTCGACGCCGATGGCCAGGATCCGCCTGAGCTGATCCCCGAGTTCGTCGCGCGCTGGCGCGAGGGCTACGACGATGTCCACGGCACGCGCCTGGCGCGCGAGGGCGAAGGCTGGATCAAGCGCGGGTCGGCGCATGCGTTCTATCGCGTGATGCAGCACCTGTCGAAGACGCCGGTGCCGGCCGACACCGGCGACTTCCGCCTGCTGTCGCCGCGGGCGCTCGCTGCCCTGCGTGAACTGCGTGAGCGCCACCGCTTCATGAAGGGCCTGTTCGGCTGGATCGGCTTCAACCGCATCAGCGTGCCGTACCTGCGCGACGCGCGGCTGTCGGGCAAGAGCAAGTTCAACCTGTGGCAGCTTTGGAACTTCGCGCTGGAGGGCATCACCAGCTTCTCCACCGCGCCGTTGCGGTTGGCGACCTACCTTGGCGTGGCCACCGCGCTGGTCGCCTTTTCCTATGGCCTGTGGATCATCATCAAGGCGTTGTTGTGGAGTGACCCGGTCGCAGGCTGGCCGACGATGATGGCGATCATCCTGTTCCTGGGTGGGGTGCAGCTGGTGGCGCTGGGGCTGATCGGTGAATACCTGGGCCGGCTTTACGAAGAGTCCAAGCAGCGTCCGCTGTACCTGGTCGACGCCTGGCATCCGGCGGGCGGGGTATGCTCGGGCGTGCCATCCAACATCGAGGGAAGCCGCCATGCGCACGGTGAGGCATCTGCTGGAGTCCAAGGCACCTGAAGTCCACGCCATCGGCCCGGACGCGCCGGTGATCGATGCGATCCGCCTGATGTCGGAAAAGAGCATCGGCGCGCTGCTGGTGCTCGGCAACGGTGGCAGGCTGGTCGGGATCCTCTCGGAGCGCGACTACGCACGCAAGGTGGTGCTGGCCGGGCGCTCGTCGAAGGACACGCCTGTGCGCGACATCATGACCGCCGACGTGGTGACCGTCGGCCTCGGAGACGACGCCTCGGCGTGCATGCGCATGGTCACCGAGCGCCGCATCCGCCACCTGCCGGTGGTCGATGGCGACGCGGTGCTGGGCGTGGTGTCGATCGGCGACCTGGTGAAGGCGGTGATCGAGGAACAACAGGAAGAACTCGACCAGTTGCAGCGCTACATCACGTCCTGACGGCTACTTCGCGTAGTCGCCGCCGCAGCCGCTGTCCTCGCCGCCGCCGAGTTCCAGCGTCGCCAGCAATGCCGCCGGCGGCGCGATGCTGCCGAGCGCCAGGGCGATGGCACCGCGCAGCCCGAGCCGGCCCATGTCGGGGCGGAATCGGGGGTCGCGGAACGTGCCGTCGAGCACCAGCGGCGAGCGCAGCGACAGGATGCTGCGATCCTTGGGCCGTGGCTTCAGCAGCAGGTCCAGGCGCTCATCGCCGAGGTCGATGGTGCCTTCGCCGATGATGATCGTGTCGCTGGTGTCGAACGCCAGCGCGCGCGACGTCATCAATCCGTCCTTGACGCCGAAGTCACCGAACGCGCAGCGGATGGCGACCTTGCGGTCCTTGCCGATCAGGAACTTCAGCGCCTCGTAGATGTCGATGCCCGCCAGTTCCATCAGCAGGTTGCTTATCTGGCCGCGGCCCATGCCGAGTGCGATGTCGCCGTCGGCGGAGCCGAGCATCTTCGCGATGGAATTGCCGTTGCCGGCGATGTTGATGTTGCCGCCGACGCGACCCACGGCGTCGCGGGTAAGTGCGACCTTTGGGAACAGCTTCGCCAGGTCCAGGCGCCGCGCCTGGATGTCCGCGTCGGTGCGGATGACATCCTTGCGCGCGTCCATGCGGATCGTCGAGCGGATGGTGCCGTCGGCCACGCCGAAATCGAGCGGGTCCAGTCGCAGCAGGCCCGCCTGCAGCTTGATGTGCGCGTCCATGTCATCGAGCGGCCAGCCCGGTGCCTCGATGTGCGCGGCCTTCCAGCGCACGTCGGCGTCCATCGCCCGCAACTTGTGCAGTTCGTAGGGAGTGTCCGGCAGCAGGCGCCCGCTCGCCGCCTGCCTTGCGGCCTGCGCCTTGAGCTCGGGGTTGCTGGTCTCGTCGCCGCCGGACTGCGGTGCAGCGCCGACAAAGCCCGCGAGGTCATCGAAATCCAGGCGCGCGGAATGCAGGTTGCCGCGCAACATGAGCCGCTCTCCGCCGGTCGTGACGCTGGCCGAGCCGGCCAGGTCGCTGTCGCCGACCTTGCCGGTGAAATCGTCGTAGTTCCAGGTGGCGCCATCGCGGGTGAAGCGGCCGTCGAGCGAATACGGCGCGGTGGGCGGCAGGGCCACGCCGATCAGCGGATAGAGGTCGTCCAGGTTGCGACCGGACAGCGCCATGCGCAGGTCGAAGTCGGCCAGCCGGATGGGGTCCGTCACCGTGCCGCGTGCGTGGGCACGGGTGGGGCCCGCCGAGGCGCGCAGGTCGATGGCGTAGGGGCGCTCGCTCGCCTGCAAGGCCAGCGGCGACGCCGCGGCACCCGACAGGGTGAATGCTTCGCCGCGCCAGTGGCCGCTGCCCTTGACGGTGATCGGCGGTGCGGTGGTGGTGTCCTTGGGCGCGCGGCTGGCCACCGCGAGATCGATGTCGGTGCCCCCGGCGGCATCGATGAAGCGCAGGCGGCCGTCATCCACCCACAGGCGCTCGAACACCGGGCCCGGCCCATCGCCATCCATGCCGGGGAACACCCAGTTGCCGCCCGCGTCGCCCTTCTCCAGCAGCAGGTCGGGCCGCGAAAGGCGCAGTTCGGGAATGCGCGCCTGGCGCCCGGGCAGCAGCGTGAACGGGCGCACGTGCAGTTCAAGCTGGTCGGCGCTGGCCATCATCGGTTCGTCCGACCAGTCGGCGTTGCCTAGCCGCAGCTTGCCGGCGCGGACCACCGTGATGCGCCCGAGATCGACATCGAGGTCGCCACCGATGTCGAAGCTGCGACCGGTCTTCGCGGAGACGATCCGCTCCACCGGTCCCTTGAACCAGTTCCAGTCCCAGAGCAGCACCAGGACCACGATCGCCACCGCAAGTGCGGTGGCAGCGCTCCTCCACGGGTGCGCGATGACCGCGTCGAGCGCACGCGGCCGTGGCGCCCGCGGGGGCGACGCGGCAGGTGGCGGGGTTTCAGGAGGCATGCGCGGCCCGGTTGCGGTCAGGCCGCCACCTTCCGCCGAGGAACATCAAACGGGAGTGAATCTCCCACTGCCGGTGCACACGGCCTTCATGTTCAGGCGACCGGAACCGCCACCTGGGCCATGACCGCGATGTAATGGCAGGCGCTCCCGGTGACGCAGAACATGTGCCAGATCGCGTGCGAGTAAGGCAGCGACTCGCGGTGGTAGAACAACGTTCCCAGCGTGTAGGCCACGCCCCCGGCCACCAGCCAGGCGAAGGTCCACGTGTCCAGCGCCGCCAGCACCGGCTTGATCGCGACCAGCACCATCCAGCCCATGGCCACGTAGACGAGCGTGGACAGGCGCTTGAAACGCCCGGTGTAGAACAGCTTGAACACCACGCCGGCCAGTGCCAGCGTCCAGATCGCGGCGAACATCCACCATCCCAGCGGCCCGCGCAGGCCGATCAGGGTGAACGGTGTGTAGGTCCCGGCGATCAGCAGGTAGATCGCGCAGTGGTCGAACACCTTGAGCCGACCCTTCAGCACCGGATCGCGGAACGCGTGGTAGAGGGTCGACGCGACGTAGAGCAGCAGCAGCGAAGTGCCGAAGACGATGGCGGCGCCGAGCTGCCAACCGTCGCCACGCATCGCCGCCAGCGTCACCAGCACCGCACCACCGGCGAGCGCCGCCGAGGCGCCGAGGCCGTGGGTCAGCGCACTGGCCAGTTCTTCGCGCTTCTGGCGCAGGCTCATCGTGTTCAACGCGGCCTCCGGGGGACAGGTCCGAGGGGTGATGATGACATGCACATGCCTGCACGCCGCCTCCCACCAGACGCGGCGTGGCGGCTCAGGCGGTGCTGGACGCCTCGCCGCAGCGGCGGATCGCGTCTTCGCCCTTGCCGGGGTCGAATTCCACCACGCCACCGATCCTGCGCAGTCCCTGGCCTTGCCCCACGTAGACCTCGCCGCCGTGCTCGGCACTGGCTTCGGGCGAAAGCGCGAGGGTCGCGACCTTGTCGACGCCCAGGGTCACGCTGGCCAGGCCTGCGGCATAGCGGACGCGCAGGTCGCTGCCGTCGGCGCACAGGTAGGTGACCTCGGTGTCGTCCGGCAGCGGTGGAGTGGGGGTCGTGCGCGCGGGCAGGGGAATGGACTGCGGAACGCCGCTCAGCACGTCGTCGTCTCCCGCGGCCGGCGGGGTGGCGGCCGCGTCGCCTGGGGCACCGCCTGCATTCGGGCCCGCGACCTCGCCCGGCGAGTCCGGCGCGTCGGCGGCGGCCACCTGCTTGTCGTCGTCCCCGGTGGAACGCGGGCCGCAGGCCGCAAGCACGCACATCAGGGTGATGGCGACCGCGAGCACGGTCGGGTGGGCAGTGCGAGGTGTCATGGCGGGCGACCGTGGCGGCGAGGCCACGATCTTAATCCCCCGCCATGTCGCGTGCCTGTCAGCCGTCGGTGCGGGCCGTGGCGTGTTCGCGCGTGGCGAGCAGTTCGACCCCGGGCCAGCGCTCGGTGGTGAGCTGCAGGTTGATCCGCGTGGGCGCCAGGTAAACCAGTTCGCCGGCGCCGTCGATGGCGAGGTTGGTGGCGTTCTTCTCGCGGAATTCCTCGAGCTTCTTTGCGTCCTTGCAGCGCACCCAGCGCGCCGTGGCCACGCCGACCGGCTCGAACATCGCGTCGACGCCGTACTCGTCCTTCAGCCGGTACGCGACCACGTCGAACTGCAGCACGCCGACCGCGCCCAGCACCATGTCGTTGGACATCATCGGCTTGAAGAACTGCGTGGCGCCTTCCTCCGACAGCTGCGCCAGGCCCTTCTGCAGCTGCTTGAGCTTGAGCGGGTCGCGCAGGCGCGCGCGGCGGAACAGCTCCGGCGCGAAGTTGGGGATGCCGGTGAACGCGAGCTGCTCGCCTTCGGTGAAGGTGTCGCCGATCGAGATCGTGCCGTGGTTGTGGATGCCGATCACGTCGCCCGGCCAGGCCTCGGCGGCGATCTCGCGGTCGCTGGCGAGGAACGTCAGCGCGTTGGCGAGCTTGAGTTCCTTGCCGGTGCGCGCCTGGAACACCTTCATGCCGGCTTCGAAGCGGCCCGAGCACACGCGCATGAACGCCACGCGGTCGCGGTGCAGCGGATCCATGTTGGCCTGGATCTTGAACACGAAGCCGGTGAGTTTGGGTTCGGATGGCGCGACCGGGCGCGTCGTGGTGGGCTGCGGCTGCGGCGACGGCGCGTGCTTGATGAAGAAATCCAGCAGCGGCTGCACGCCGAAGTTGTTCACGCCGGAGCCGAAGAACACCGGGGTCTGCCGGCCGGCGCGGTATTCCTGGAGGTCGAAGGCATGGCTGGCGCCCTGCACCAGCTCCAGCTCGTCCCGCACATGCGCCAGCATGTCCGCGCCGATGCGCTCGGCGAGCCCCGGTGCATCGAGCGAGGAGTAGATGGTGGAATCCTGGCGGGTGAAGTTGCGGCCCTGCTCGTACAGGTGCACTTCGCCGGTGATCAGGTGCACCACGCCCTTCAGGCGCTTGCCCATGCCGATCGGCCAGGTCACCGGCGCGCACTGGATGCCGAGCACGGTCTCGACCTCGTCCAGCAGGTCGATCGGGTCCTTGCCTTCGCGGTCGAGCTTGTTGATGAAGGTCATGATCGGCGTGTCGCGCATGCGGCACACCTCCATCAGCTTGATGGTGCGTTCCTCCACGCCCTTGGCGACGTCGATCACCATCAGCGCGCTGTCCACTGCGGTCAGCACGCGGTAGGTGTCCTCGCCGAAGTCGGCGTGGCCGGGGGTGTCGAGCAGGTTGATGACGCAGCCCTCATAGGGGAACTGCATCACCGAGCTGGTCACCGAGATGCCGCGCTCCTTCTCCAGCGCCATCCAGTCGGACGTCGCATGGCGGGTGGTCTTGCGTGACTTCACCGAGCCGGCCATCTGGATGGCGCCGCCGAACAGCAGCAGCTTCTCGGTGAGCGTGGTCTTGCCGGCGTCGGGGTGCGAGATGATCGCGAACGTGCGGCGGCGGGCGGCTTCGGTGGAAACGTCAGGCATGGCGATACGCGCCGCGCTGGCGCCGGGAGTGTGCGGGAAGCCGGCGATTATACGGTGCGGTGGCTGTGCGCGCGGGGGCGCCGGGTGCCAAGGCCCTTGAGTGCTCATGTCCCCCGGCGATGGCCTGCGGCCATCACCTCCTCCTTGACTTCGCTCTCAAGGGCCTTGGCACCCGGTACGCCGCACTGCGCGGTGGTTTGAGGAGCAAAGCCACAGCCCGCGATCTGGCGCACGGTCGCGGTACCGGCCACCGCGGGCCCTCAAGGTCCGGCCTTTCAGTCGCCGGCGGCAGCCTCGGTGAAGCGGAGGATGCCGCCCGGGCCGAACATGCGGAACGGCAGCGACACCAGACGCATGCCGCGGTTGGCCTGGACCACGAAGTGCAGGTGAGGGCCGCCGCTGTAGCCGGTATTGCCGGAGCGGCCGATGCGCTGGCCACGGCGGACCCGTTCGCCCGGCCGGACCTCCGTACCGTCGGCGGCGAGGTGCGCGTACACGGCCATCGTGCCGTCGTCGTGGAGGATGCGGATGAAGTTGGCACGCGCCATGTCCTCCGGGCGGTCGAGTCCGCCTTCGGCGAATCCACCTTCGAGCTGCATCACCACGCCCTCGCGTGCGGCGAGCACCGGGGTACCGACGGGCGTCGCGAAGTCGACAGCGTGCCGATTCTCGTCGTCGGCGTGGCTGAAGCGACCGCCCCAGGCCTGTTCGATGCGCAGCGATGCGGTCGCCAGCGGCCAGGCGTACTCGATGTCGCGCACCTGCGCCGCCGGATGGCCGGGCACCGCCTCCAGGCGCAGGCGCGCATCGGCGGCGGCCACGCGGGCCACCAGCACGCGGCCGCGGGCGGGCACGGTCGCGCGCGCCGGCAGGGCAGGTCGGGCCGCGGGTGCAGGCCCGCCGTCGACACGCAGCACCACCTCGATCGGGCCCGCGAGCAGGTTCTCGGCCCAGGCTTCGTGGCCGGCGCCGCGATCCTCGATGACCAGGCGGGCCAGCGCTGCCGGCGTCTGGGGCGATGCGCTGGCGGTCGCCAGCAGCAGCAGGCAGGCGGCGAACGCGCGCATCGTGGTCAGTGCAGGCAGGCCGGGTCCAGCTGCAGCGCCTGCACCAGGTCGCCGAGATCGAACGCCGCCACCGCCAGGTCGTCGTGGACCGCGTAGAACGCACCCGCCGGGAAGCGCGCGGTGGCCGCGGCGTGCAGGGCGATGCCGTCGGTACGCGCGACGCTGGCACCGTGGAAGCTGCCGACGGGCACCAGGCCAGCGCGCTCGAAGACATGGAAGTGCGTCCGCGGCGCCTGCTGGTCCACGGCGATCCAGTAGCCGCTGTCCACGCCACAGGTCCACAGCACCACGCCTTCGGCCTCCCCGTCGAACGTGCCCTCCGGCAGGCTGCGCCCGGCAAAGCGGCCGGCGAGGTCGTATTCGCGCAGGTTGGACGGGCGGTTGCGGTCTTCCTCCGCGATCAGCAGGCGATCATGCGCGGCGTCGCCGGCGATCGACTCGACCATGTGCAGCTTGCCGGCGCCGCTGGTGGCGCCAAAGGCGCCCAGGTAGCGCGCGTCCAGGCCGTCGTCGCCGACATCCAGGCGGTAGCGGCGCACGCGCTGGTCGAGTTCCTGGTCGGCAGGCAGCTCGTCGAAACGCGCGCCATACATGAAGCTGTCGGTGACGTAGGCGTCGAGTTCGCCGGGGGCGACTTCGTTCAGCCAGATGCCGTAGGGGCTGCGCAGTTGGTCCTGGCCGAAGGCGCCAATCGGCTCGAAGCCGGGCAGCGAGAGCACCTGGACGCGGCGGTTGTCGCGCTCCACCACGAACAGCAGGTCGCCGAACACGCTGACACCGTTGGGGCGGTTGAAGGCGCCGGGCCGGTCGCCGCGTTCGCCGACGGTGCGCAGCACGGCACCGCTGTCGCCGTCGAACAGCGACAGGCGATGGCTCGACTTGCCGGTGGCGAACAGCCAGACGCGGCCGTCTTCCGAGCTCCACGTTGCCAGCGAGTCCAGCTCCTCGCCGCGCACTTCGGCGGAAACCCACGCTTCCTGGACCAGCACGACGCCCGCGGCTGCGGGTGCGGCGGTGGTACGCGCCACGGGGGGCTGCATCCGGGGCTGCGGGGCCTGTGTGGCGCAGGCGGACAGGAGCACGGCGAACGCGCCGGCGAGGAGTGTGTTTCGCATCGCGGGATTATGCGGCAGCGGCGCGCGACCGGCGATCGCTCGCCACGCATTGCGGGCGAATATATCCATCTCTCTATCCGCATGAAGCGATTGACAAGCCGCGCGGGCGCTGGCAACCTGCGCGCCATCCATCGTGACCGGCCGAGGGACAGGCCCGAAGACGCCGGGGCAACTGGATGGAGCGCAAGCTCCGTCCGCTGTGCCAAGTCCTGCGGGGACCTGTGTGTCCACCGGAAGATGGTTGCGGATCGCCCATGCGGCATCCGTGGCGTTGCGCGCTGCGAAGCGCGCGGCACATCTCCGGCATGCCCCGTTGGCGTCGATGGCCTTGTCCCCTTCCGGATTTGCCATGAGCCTCGTCGAACGCACCACGCCCGCCTTCGCATCCACGCCTTCGCACCACGACGCGGCGGATGCCGCGCCGCCTGCAGCGGATACGGCCACGCGCTGCGTCGCCGTCCGTGGCGAAGTGGAGGTGGTGCTGCCGATGCGCCACGCCGACCCGCGCCGGCTGCGGCTGGCCTACGAACTACAGGGGGCGGTGGACGCGCCGGTCGTGCTGGTGGCCGGCGGCGTCTCCGCCGATCGCCACCTGGTGTCCTGCGCGACGTTCCCCGCGCGTGGCTGGGCCGACGCGGTAGCCGGTGCCGGAACCGCGCTTGACCCCGCGCGGATGCGCCTGCTCGCGTTCGACCATGTCGGTGCCGATGGCCGCCTGGACGCCCCGATCGACGCCGCCGACCAGGCCGATGCCTCGGCGCTGCTGCTCGACGCCCTCGGCATCGCGCGCCTGCACGCGTTCGTCGGCTATTCGTACGGCGCGATGGTGGGCCTGCAGTTCGCCGTGCGCCACGGCGGTCGCCTCGCATGCCTGGTAGCGGTGAGCGGAGCGCATCGCGCGTATCCCGCGGGCCAGCAGCGACTCTCGGAGTCGACCGAGCTGCATCGTCTTGATCCCGCATCGGTGCGCGTGCCCACCACCGTGGTCGCGGTGGATGGCGATCAGCTGGTCCCCCTTTCCGACGCGGTCGACCTGGTCGAAGCCATCGGCGGCCCGGCACGCCTGCGCGTGCTGCGCTCTCCGCACGGCCACGATGCGTTCCTGAAGGGAGGTCAGCGCATCGACGCGATCCTGCGCTCGGCGCTGGGTGCGCCGGCGTCGGGGCAGGGCGAGGTCAGTCCGCCTTGCCGGCTGGCGTCGTCGACAGCGCCTGGAGCAGTGCGGCGTTGAAGCGTTCCGGGGCCTCGACCTGCGGCGAGTGGCCGAGATCGTCGAACTCGACCAGGGTTGCGCCCGGAATGGCGGCCGCGGCGCGCCGGCCCAACGCCGGGTAGTCGCCGAGCCGGGCCTTGAGGCCTTCCGGCGCGCGGTCGCGGCCGATGGCGGTGCGGTCCTTCTGGCCGATGAACAGCGTGGCCGGCACCGCGATGTCGCCGAACTCGTGCACGACCGGCTGGTTGAAGACCATGTCGGAGGCCAGTGCCTGGTTCCAGGCCACGCGCTCGCCGCCCGGCCCTGCGTACATGCCGGCGAGCATGGTCACCCAGCGTGTGTATGCGGGTTTCCACTGGCCGCCGTAGTAGACATCGAGCTGGTATGCGCGGATGGAATCAAACGACGTCCTGAGCTCGCCGGCATACCAGTCGGCGGCGTCGCGCCACGGCACGCCAAGGGCCTTCCAGTCCTCCAGGCCGATCGGGTTCACCAGCACCAGCTGCTCGACCGCGTCGGGATATTGCAGTGCGTAGCGGGTCGCCAGCATCCCGCCCATGGAATGTCCCACCACCACGCTGCGCTCGACGTCGAGCGAAGCCAGCAGTGCATGCGTGTTGGCGGCCAGTTGCGCGAACGAGAACTGGTAGTGCGCGGGTTTGTCGGATTTGCAGAAGCCGACCTGGTCGGGAGCGACGACGCGCCACCCGGCCCCGGCAAGCGCCGCGATCGCCGCGTCCCAGGTCGCGGCACAGAAATTCTTGCCGTGGAGCAGGACGACGGTGCGGCCATTCGGCGCGCCTGTCGGCGCGACGTCGAGGTAGGCCATCTGCAGTGCCTGGCGCTGGCTGTCGAAGGCGAACGTCTGCACGGGATGCGGGTAATCGAAGCCTTGCAGCCGTGGACCGTAGACGGGGTGGTCGGTGGCGCCGGCGCATGCGCTCCAGGCGCAGGCGAGCGCGGCGGCAACGATGGCCGGGGTCGATGGCTTCGGCATGGGGAACTCCCTTCGGCGTTGCGGGCCGCTCAACACTCGATGACGTTCACCGCCAGGCCGCCGCGCGAGGTTTCCTTGTACTTGTCCTGCATGTCGCGGCCGGTGTCGCGCATGGTCTTGATGACCTTGTCCAGGCTGACCTTGTGCTTGCCGTCGCCGCGCATTGCCATGCGCGAGGCGTTGATGGCCTTGACCGCGCCCATCGCGTTGCGTTCGATGCAGGGGATCTGCACCAGGCCGCCGATCGGGTCGCAGGTCAGGCCGAGGTTGTGCTCCATGCCGATCTCGGCGGCGTTCTCGATCTGGCTGGGGGTGCCGCCGAGCGCGGCGGTCAAGCCTGCCGCGGCCATGGAGCAGGCCACGCCCACTTCACCCTGGCAGCCGACTTCGGCGCCGGAGATCGAGGCGTTCTCCTTGTAGAGGATGCCGACCGCGGCCGCGGTGAGCAGGAAGTCGAAGATTCCCTGTTCGGTGCTGCCGGGGCAGAAGCGTTCGTAGTAGCGCAGCACCGCGGGCATGATGCCGGCCGCGCCGTTGGTGGGCGCGGTGACCACGCGGCCACCGGCGGCGTTTTCCTCGTTGACCGCGAGCGCGTACAGGTTGACCCAGTCGAGCGTCGTCAGCGGGTCGCGCATGCCGGCTTCCGGCCTCGACGACAGCTCCGCGTACAGCGCAGGCGCGCGTCGCGACACGTGCAGGCCGCCGGGCAGGGTGCCGCCATTGGCGATGCCGCGCTGGATGCAGGACTGCATGGCCTGCCAGATCTCGCGCAGGCCGGCCTTCACCTCGTCGCCGCTGCGCCACGAGGTCTCGTTGGCCATCATCATCTGCGCGATGCTGAGGCCGTGTTCGCGCGCCTGCGCGAGCAGCGCATCGCCGCTGGAGAACGGGTAGGGCACCGGCGTCGTGTCGGCCACGATGCGGTCCTCCGCGGCTTCGTCCTGGTTGACCACGAACCCGCCACCGACCGAGTAATAGTCACGGCTGGCGACGACTTCCTCGTTGGCGTCGTACGCGGTGAAGCGCATGCCGTTGGTGTGGAACGGCAGCTTCTGGCGCTTGTTCATCACCAGGTCGCGCTTTTCCTCGAACGCCACCGAATGGCGGCCGGCCAGGTTGACGCGGTGTTCGCTACGGATGCGCAGCAGCGCGCCGGGGATGATGTCGGGGTCGATCAGGTTGGGCACGTTGCCTTCCAGGCCCATCAGCACGGCCTTGTCGGTGCCGTGGCCGCGTCCGGTCAGTGCGAGCGAGCCGAACACTTCGGCGCGCACGCGCACGACGTCCTGCAGCTTGCCGGCGTCGGCCAGGTGGTGCTCGACGAAGCGCGCCGCGGCGCGCATCGGGCCCACGGTGTGCGACGAACTCGGCCCGATGCCGATCTTGTAGAGGTCGAAGGTGCTGACGGCCATGGTGATCCGGGTGTCCCGGAGGCTGCCGGGTCCAGGCGGCGCGAAAGGCGCGCGCGGATGCCCGCTATCATAGCCGCGCCGGTGCGCCACCCCTGCGCGGGCCGCCCGTTCCAAGGCCCCGATCGATGCCGTTCACCCTGTTCCAGCGCGACGACTGCCACCTCTGCGACCTCGCCATCGCGGTGCTGGCGGAGGCGCGCGCGCCGGAGTTCGACAGCGTGTTCATCGATGGCGACGACGCGCTGGAGGAGCGCTACGGCGTGCGCGTGCCGGTGCTGCGCGATGCCGCCGGAGGGCGCGAGCTCGACTGGCCGTTCGACGCCGCGGCGCTGCGGCGATTCCTCGCGCCCTGACCGGGGCTCCGCTCAGCCGCGCGCGCGTCGGCCGGGCAGCATGCGTCGCAGGGTGTCGTCGCGCCGGAAGATGTGGTGGTAGAGCGCGGCGCCGGCATGCGCCGCCACCAGCAGCACCAGCACCCAGAACATGGTTTCGTGCGCGTCGTTGGCCAGGTCGGCCAGGCCTTCGTTCGGCGGCGACAGCTTGGGCACCTCGGCCAGGCCGAACCAGCGGAACGGACGCAGACCGCTGGCCGAGTCGTACAGCCAGCCGCTGAGCGGCATCGCGAAGATCAGCGCATACAGCGCCCAGTGGGTCACCGAAGCGACCATCGCCTGCAAGCGCGGGGTGCCCGCGACCGGCGGTGGTGCGCCGGCGTACAGGCGCCAGCCGAGGCGCAGCAGCGCCAGCGCCAGGATCGTGAGTCCGATCGACTTGTGCGCGGTGTAGACCCAGAAATACTTCGGCGTGCGCGGCAGTTCGCCCATGGTCAGGCCGACCACGGCGACCACCAGCAGCAGCAGCACGATGATCCAGTGGAAGGCCTGGCTGACGGCGCCCCAGCGGGTGATGTTCTTGAGGGTCATGGCGGGGTGGTGTCCTCGTCTTGCGGCGTGGCGGTGGCGGGCGGGGGCGTGTCGTCGCGCGAGCGCACGGCTTCAAGTTCAATGCGCAGCTCGACCGCATCGCCGATCACCGAGCCCCACGCGGTGCTGCCGAAGTCGGCGCGGCTGAGCGTGGTGGTGGCGGAAAAGCCGATCGTGCGGCGGAACGGCGGCAGCGGGTGGCGGCGATGGCCGTTGAGGGTGGCGTCGAGCACCACGTCCCGGGTCACGCCGCGCAGCGACAGCGTGCCGTGGATGCGTGCATGTCGATCGTCGACGGTCTCGATGCGCGTGGATGCGAAGCGCGCCACCGGGTGGCGTTCGCTGTCGAGCAGGCCGCGCGCGGCGACGGCGCGATTCCAGTCCGCATCGCCGAAGTCCAGCCTGGCCAGCGGAACTTCGGCGACCACCGATGCGCCGCTCCAGTCGCCCGGAGCGAAGCGCAGCTGGCCGGTGGTCCCGGACACGGTGCCGATGGCGCGCGAAAAGCCGGCGTGGTCGACGGCCAGCGCAACGCGGGTATGCACCGGGTCGAGCGCATAGCTGTCGGCATCGCCTTCGATTCCGCTGGCGGTGTCGGCCTGTGCCGCAGGCGGTATCGCGCCCGCGGCATCGGCCACGTCCGCCGCGTCGCGCGACACCGCCGGCATGCAGGCGGCCACCAGCATCGCCAGCAACATCGCCAGCGCGGGCACCAAGAGTTGCGGCAAGCGGAATGTTCGCGCCATGGCGTCCAGCGGCTCCCTGCGAACGACGCCCTGCGCCGATGCGGGATTCTAGGCGCAGGCCGCGGGCCCCACGCAACTTGCGCCCGATACGGTGCGTTGCGAGGATGCGCGGGGGTGGGTGGGCACGTGCCCGCCGCGGATGTCCGGGGAGATACATGCGAGGTTTGGCGAGATGGATCGGCCTCTGCCTGTGCGGGCTGCTGGCGGGCGTCGCCGTGGCCGCGGTGCCGCAGCTGCCACAGCCGCGCCAGATCAGCGTCTTCGACGGACTGCCGTCAAATCGCGTCAACGCGCTCGCCGAGGACCGCCAGGGTTACCTGTGGATCGCCACCCGTGACGGCCTGGCGCGCTATGACGGCGTGGGTTTCCGCATCTGGCGTGTGGGCGACGGCTTGCGCGACAACTTCATCTGGTCCGTGCATGTCGATGCACAGGACCGTGTCTGGATCGGCACCCAGACCGCCGGCCTGGCGATGCTCGACGTGGAGCGCGAAGCGTTCACCTGGTACGACCGGAACTCGCATGCGGCGATCGCCGGCCACGACGTCTGGTCGGTCACCAGTACGCCCGATGGCGACGTCTGGTTCGGTACCGCCGAGTCAGGCCTGCACCGGCTGTCGCCCGACGGCCGCGTGCGCCACTACGCATACGAGCCCGGCAGGGCCGACAGCCTGCCGTCCAACGGGGTGTCGCACCTCGGCGTGGACCCGCGCGACGGCACGCTGTGGGTCGGCACCAAGGGCGGCGTGGCGCGCTGGACCGGGTCGGGTTTCGCCCGCCTGCCGGGCGATGCGCTGGAGTCGCTGCTGATCGACGGGCTGACCGTGGACGACGGCGGTGACGTGTGGATGGGCATGCATGGCGCCGGCATGGTGCGCCGCGCGGATGGCCGCATCGAACGGCTGCCGTGGATGGACCCGGTGCTCGGCCAGCCGGCGCTGCACATGCTGCTGGAGGATTCGCAGGGCGCCCGCTGGCTGGATACGCGCAGCGGCCTGGCCTGGGAGCGCGATGGCCGCGTCGACAACGTGCCGCTGTACAGCACCACCAGCCGCGGCCTGGTGCGTCCCGCCTGGTCCAGCGCCTACGAAGACCGCGAGGGCGGCCTGTGGTTCGCCAGCTCCGACGCCGGCCTCTGGCACCTGCCAGCCAACTGGCGGAATTTCACCGTGCTGCAGCGGCGCCTCAACGATCCGTCGTCGCCGGCCAACGCGTTCGTCTATGGCGTGGCACCGGCCACCGCCGGCGGCGGACGGGGATTGTGGCTGGTCGGCAGCGGCGGCGTGCTCGACTGGATGGATCCGGAAACGGGCAGCATCGAGCACCGCTTCACTGAAATCTGCGGTTCGCTGCTGGTCACCGGCGTGCTCGAGACGCGCGACGGCGGCGTGTGGCTCGGCTGCCAGGACCAGCTGGTGCGGTTCGATCCGGTGACCCGGGCGGCGCGCCGCTGGCATGCGGATGGCAATGCGGACGCCGCGCCAGCCGGGCGGATCGCACATTTCGTCCAGCTGCAGGACGACACGCTCTGGTTGGCCACGCTGCACAGCGTCCAGCTCCGCGACGCCGGCGGTCGCGTGCTGGACACCCTGCACCGCGGCGACGGCCGTGGCCTCGGGTTCACCGACTCGGTCGAACAACTCGCGCGCGCGCCGGATGGCGGCCTGTGGCTGGTCGGAAGCGGCGGGCTGCGCGCGTGGAATGCCGGCCTGCGGAGGTTCGAGCCGATTCCCGGCGCGCCCGGGATCGCGCTGCATGGCGTGGCCATCGAGCCCGCGCCCGACGGCCACCGGATCTGGCTGGCGGGCAACGGTGTGCTGTCGGCGTATCGCTGGGATGGAGCCACGCTGCATCACCTCGACACGGTCGACGCCGCCCAGGGCCTGCCGACTGTCGCTCCCGGAGGCGTGCTGGTGGACGACGTCGGCGTGGTGTGGATGACCACGGCACGCGGGCTGGTCCGGTTCGACCCGGACACGCGCCGGCTGCGTCTGTACGGCGTGCGCGATGGCCTGCCCAGCCATGAGTTCAGCGAATACCCGATGCAGATGTCGCCGCTGGGCTACGTGGCGGCCGGCACCGCCGACGGACTGTTGCTGTTCCATCCGCGGCAGGTGCAATGGACGCAGGGCACGCCGACGCTGGCGGTGGAGTCGGTCGACCTGCGCCGCGGCGACGAGCGCGTGTCGATGTCGCCGCTGGCCACCGAGCTGCGGCTGCGCCACGACGACCGCGACCTGCGCGTGGTGGCGCGGCTGCTGTCGTTCACCGATGCGCACGCGCATCGCTACCGCTTCCTGCTGGAAGGCGACGATGCCGGGTGGGTGGAAACCGGCGCCGCCGGGGAGCGGGTCTTCCCGAAACTTGCACCTGGCCGGTATCGGCTGCAGGTGCAGGCGCGGACCGCCGACGACGCGTGGTCGCCATCGCAGCAGCTGGTGCTGGATGTGCAGCCGCCGTGGTGGCAGGCCATCTGGGCGCAACTGCTGTTCATCGCGCTGGCGGCGCTGTGCGTGCTGTGGATCGGGCATGCGTACCGGGGCCGCCTGAAGCGTCGCCACGCGTGGCAGCTCAGCGAGCAGAAACGCGAACTGGCCGAACAGGCGTCGCTGGCCAAGACCAGGTTCCTGGCCACGTTGGGCCACGAAGTGCGCACGCCGATGACCGGCGTGCTGGGCATGAGCGAGCTGCTGCTGGGCACGGAGCTGGAGCCCCGCCAGCGCGGCTATGCCGACGCCATCCGCCGCGCCGGCGAACACCTCATGCGCCTGGTCAACGACGCGCTCGACCTCGCGCGCATCGAAGCCGGCAAGCTGGAGCTCGATGCGCAGCCATTCGACCTGGTGGCGCTGCTCGACGAGGTCGCCGGGATGGTGGAGCCGATGGCCCGCCAGCGTGGCCTGGCGTTCCGGCGGCACATCGATGTCGAGACCCCGCGCTGGCTGCTGGGTGATGCCGGGCGCGTCCGGCAGATCCTGCTCAACCTGCTCGGCAACGCCATCAAGTTCACGGAGGCGGGCAGCGTGACGCTGCAGGCGGCACCCATGGCCGGCGCGGGCGTGCGCCTGGTGGTGTCCGATACGGGGCCCGGGCTCAACGATGAGCAGAAGGCGTACCTGTTCCGGCGCTTCGAGCAGGCCGAAGGCATCCGCACCGCGTCACGTTACGGCGGCAGCGGCCTGGGCCTGGCGATCTGCCAGGAGCTTGCCGTGGCGATGCGCGGCCGCATCGAGCTCGACAGCACGCCCGGGCACGGCACCGACTTCACCGTCGACCTGCCGCTGCCCGGCGCGCAGGCACCCGAGGCGCGGCCCGTGGACATCCGCCCGCCGCGCCCGGCACAGCGGCCGCGCAGCATCCTGCTGGTGGAGGACGATGCCACCGTTGCCGAGGTGATCGTGGGGTTGCTGCATGCGCAGGGGCACAGCGTGGTGCACGTGCCGCACGGGCTCGCCGCGTTGGCCGAAACCACCACCAGCCGCTTCGATCTCGCCATGCTCGACCTCGATCTGCCCGGCATCGACGGCCTGGCGCTGGCGCGCCAGCTGCATGCGCGGGGATTCACCGCGCCGCTGATGGCGGTCACCGCGCGCGCGGATGCCGACGCCGAGCCCGCGGCGCGCGCGGCCGGGTTTGACCTGTTCCTGCGCAAGCCGGTGACCGGCACATTGCTGGCCGATGCGATCGCTGCGCTGCAATCCAGGGAGGACGAGTGATGGCGACAACAGGCAGTGGGCGTTGGGCGGCGGTCATGGCGGCGGTGCTGCTGGTATCAACGGGCGGGGCCGCGGCGGCCGATGTCCCGGATGCAGGCCAGGGCGGGGACAACGCGCCGCAGCCGTTCCTCGGCGGATTCCTGGCAGAGACGCGCATCGTCTACCCATTGCGCGTCGGCGATTGGGAAGCCGTTGGTGAAAAGCTCTATGACGTCGCCGAGCTCGGAGCGTCGGTGCGGTATCGATCCGGGGGCAGCCTCGATCGCTGGATCGACATCTATTTCTATCCCGTCGGCGTGGTACCGGACTCGCACCTCGACGAGGCCGCCCGGGCCACGCTGCAGGAGATCGGATCGGGCGTTGGCGTCCCCGGAGGCTACACGTCGGCCGAATTCGGGGCCTTGCGCAGCTTCCACGTGGTGACAGGCGATGGGGACGACGAAAAACCGCTCTCCGCGCGATCGGCCGACATGCGCCTGCTGCGCGAAGGCGGCGCCTGGCACTCGGCAATGACGCTGCTGGTCGACCGGATGTACTACGTGAAGGGCCGTTACAGCGTGGCCGCCACGGCGATGCGCCGCGGCAAGGTCCGCAGCGAGCTGGAAAGTTTCGTCGCGGAACTGGTCCGCGGCACCTACATCGGCAGCACCGGACGCTGCTGGTCGCCGGCGCGGATCGAAGCGCTGCCCGCTGGCGCCGCAGCGCCGGGGGAGTCGCGGGCTGCGATCGAATCCGATGCCGGCGACAGCGCCTACCTGGTGGCCGACCGCGTGCTGGCACGCGATCCGTCGAGCGCCGCGGCGCAGGCCCTGGCCTTGCTTGCGATGAGCCTGGACAACCGCCTCCATCCAGGCTGCGTGGGTGCCGAGCCGCACAATCCCGAGGTGCCCGCGGGACATCGTGAAATCCGCTTCGAGTACCGCGCGCCTGCAGGCGCGCCCAGTGATCGCGGTGGCCGCCTGGCGCCGTCGCGGGACGGCCTGGGCTGAGCAGGCCGCGGCCGAAGGTCAGCGCCTGCTGTAGGCGTGCACTTCGTCCACCAGAACGCGCACGTGTTCGGGGTCCATGCCCGGCGACATGCCGTGGCCGAGGTTGAACACGTGGCCCTCGCGCGAGCCACCGTTGCCGTCGCGGTAGCTGTCGAGCGCGCGGCGCACTTCGCCACGGATCGCATCGGGACTGCCGAACAGGGTGGTCGGGTCGAGGTTGCCCTGGATGGCGACCTTGTCGCCGATGCGGCGCGCGGCGTCGCCGAGCTCGATCAGCCAGTCCACGCCAATGCCTTCTGCGCCGGTGTCGGCGAGTGCCTCCAGGTGGCTCGCATTGCCCTTGCCGAACAGGATCAGCGGCGTGCGTTCGGCGCCTTCGCCGCGGTCCAGTTCGCTGGCGATGCGCGCCATGTACGGCAGCGAGAACTCGCGGTACATCGCCGGCGACAGCGTGCCGCCCCAGGTGTCGAACACCTGCAGCGCCTGCGCGCCGGCCGCGCGCTGCGCGGCGAGGTAGGCGATCACCGCGCGGGTGTTGACGTCGAGCAGCGCGTGCAGCGCCTTGGGGTCGTTGTGCGCCATCGCCTTGATGCGCGCGAAGTCCTTGCTGCCGCCGCCTTCCACCATGTAGCAGGCCAGGGTCCACGGGCTTCCGGAGAAGCCGATCAGCGGCACGCTGCCGTCGAGTTCGCGGCGGATCACGCGCACCGCGTCCATCACGTAACGCAGGTCGGTTTCCATGTCCGGCACGCCGAGTTTCGCGATCGCCGCGGCGTCGCGCACCGGGTGCTTGAACTTCGGACCTTCGCCATCGACGAAATACAGGCCGAGGCCCATCGCGTCCGGGATGGTGAGGATGTCCGAGAACAGGATCGCGGCGTCGAGCTCGAAACGCGCCAGCGGCTGCAGGGTCACCTCGCAGGCCAGCTCCGGGTTGGTGGCCAGGCCCATGAAGCTGCCGGCCTTCGCGCGCGTGGCGCGGTACTCGGGCAGGTAGCGGCCCGCCTGGCGCATCAGCCACACCGGGGTGTGGTCCACGGGCTCGCGGCGCAGGGCACGCAGGAAACGGTCGTTCTTCAGGGGCTGGGGCACGTCTTGGGTCCTGGTAACGGCCCGCGGGGCAGGGTCACGGCTTCGGCATGTCCGCGCCCTGCGCGAACATCAGCTGGAAACCGCGCTTGATCTGCTGGTCGCGGGCCTGCTCCAGCGCGTTCATGGCGCTGGTCTGGTCGAGGAACTGCTCGCGCCGCACCGTGCTGCGGCCGCCGATCTGCCCGGTTTCGCGCACCAGCGCCCAGCCGCCGAGGAGGTCGGGCTGGAGCATGAGTTGCACGAAGCGCGGCGGTTCGCGGCCTTCGGGGCGTTGTTGCAGGAGCAGGCGCATCCCGCGATTGTAGCCGGCAGCGGGTCGCGGGCGCCGCCGGCCGCCTACCCGCGCAGGACGTCCAGTACCGCGGCTTCGGGTACGTCGGACACGACGCACGCGCGGCCAGCGCCCTCCCAGAGCACGAAACGCAGGCCGCTGGCTTGGGCCTTCTTGTCCAGGCGCATGCGTTCCAGCAGGGCGGCGGGCTGCAGCCCGCGCGGCAGGTCGACCGGCAGCCCGAAGCGCGCCAGCAGCCTGCGCAGGCCGTCGGCATCGTCGCTGCCGGCCATGCCGAGCACCGTGGACAGCCGCGCGGCCAGCACCATGCCCACCGCCACCGCCTCGCCGTGGTTCAGGCCGTCGTAGCCCTGTTCGGTCTCGATGGCATGGGCAAAGGTGTGGCCGAAGTTGAGCAGGGCGCGCTCGCCGCGCTCGAACGGGTCTCGGGTGACGATTGCCGCCTTGTGCGCGCAGCTGCGGGCGATGGCCTCGGCGAGCGGCGCGTCCTCGCGTTCGAGCAGCGCGCCGGCGTGTCCGGCCAGCCAGTCGAGGAAGGGCGCGTCGACGATCGCGCCGTACTTCACCACTTCGGCCAGCCCCGCGCGCAGCTCGCGATCGGGGAGGGTGCGGAGCACGGCGGTATCGGCCAGCACCGCGCGCGGCGGGTGGAAGGCGCCGACCAGGTTCTTGCCGGCGGGCAGGTCGACGGCGGTCTTGCCGCCCACCGAGGAGTCCACCATCGCCAGCAGCGTGGTCGGCAGCTGCACGCAGTCGATGCCGCGCATCCAGCAGGCCGCGGCAAAACCCGCGAGATCGCCGACCACGCCGCCGCCGAGCGCGAACACGCAGGCGTCGCGGGTGGCGCCAAGTGCCGCCAGCGCGTCGATGGCGCCGGCGAAACCCTGCAGGGTTTTCGACGCTTCACCGGCGGGCAGCACGAAACGCGCGATCCGGAGATCCGGGCGCGCGGCCAGCAGCGCGTCTTCCACGCCCTGCGCGTGCAGCGGCGCGACGTTGCTGTCGCTGGCCAGCAGTACCTGGCGGCCGCGCAGCGTGGCGGTGAGGGCGGCGCCGTCGCTGAGCAGCCCCTTGCCGATGACGATGCGATACGGGGCGTCACCGCCAACGTCGACGTGGCGCACCGCGCTCACGACGCCAGCTCCAGGCCGCGTTGCCAGGCCGCGTCGAGCGCGTGTCCGAGGCGTACGGCCGCGTCGGCAGCGCTCAGCGCGCGCGTGTCGAACTGCATGTCGGCAACGGCGGCGTACAGCGGGTCACGCACTTCGGCCAGCCGTCGCAGCACCGCTTCGCGATCGCCGCCGGCCAGCAAAGGGCGGCTGCGGTCGCGGGCCAGCCGCGCCAGCTGCGCCTCCACGTCGACCAGCAGGTGCACCACGTAGCCGCGGCCGCGCAGCAGTTCGCGGGTGCCGGCGTCGAGCACGGCCCCGCCGCCGGTGGAGACGACACAGCCCGTGGCGGCCAGCAGGGTGGCGAGCACCTCGCGTTCACGCGCACGGAAACCGCTTTCGCCCTCACACTCGAAGATCGTCGCCACGCTGGTGCCGGTGCGCAGCTCGATCTCGCGGTCGGCATCGACGAAGGGCAGCGCGAAGCGCTCGGCGAGGCGGCGGCCGATCGCGGATTTGCCGGCGCCCATGGGACCCACGAGCACGAGGTTGGGGGCTGGATTCATGCCTCGCGATGCTAGCAGCCGGTGGCCCACGGCGCGCCCTTAACATCCCCCCTCCCAGGATGCAGGCAGCGGCACTGTCGCCGCCCACCGGGATGCAAGCCATGACCGTCGCCAAGATCATCGAAGTCAACGCCTCCTCGCCCACCAGCGTCGAGGATGCCGTGCGCAGTGGCCTCGCCAAATGCGCGGAATCGGTCAAGAACATCCGTGGCGCCTGGATCAACGAGATCAAGGTGGTCACCGACGGCGGCGGCAACATCACCGAGTGGCGCGTCAACCTGCGGGTGACGTTCGTGGTCGAGTAGCAACCGGCGCCGGCGTGGTCGGCCGCCGCGCGGCATCGAGGGCGAGCACCGTGTCGGCGATTGCCGGCAGCGTGCGCAGCGCCTGGCGGCTGACGCGCTCGTAGTGCTGCACGAAACGGTCGATCCCGGCGCGGTCCATCGCGGTGGCTGATGGCGTGTCGGCGTGCAGCGCGCGTTCCGCCTGCCAGCGCCACTCCGGCACGATGTCGAATCCCGGCGGCTGCAGGAACAGCAGCCGGTCGATGCGCGCCCACAGCGCCGGATAATCGCGGGCGAGCGCAGCATTGCACCAGCGGCGCCAGGTGGCGTCGCGGTCCTCGTCGCGTTCAAGCGCGTTGATCGGGGCGCGGAGCGCGGTCTCGTCCTCGGCGGGCGTGCCGATGAACCAGCCTTCCAGCACTACCAGGTCGATGCCGGAGACCCGGGGCCACTCGCGGCGCGGCCGTCGCTGGTCGCCGAGCTTGTCGAAGCGCGGCAGATGGGCTGCTCCGCTGTCGCGCAGCGCGTCGAGCGTGGCGAACGCGAGCGGCAGGTCGTGCGTGCCGGGCGGGCCGCGGGTGGCGAGCAGCGGATGCACATCGCGCGCCAGCGCCTGGCGCATGTCGCGGTCGAGGTAGACGTCGTCGATCGACAGCACCGCGGTGCGCAGGCCGTGGGCGTCGGCGGCCTGCGCCAGCTGCGCGGCCAGCGTGGACTTGCCGCTGCCCTGCACGCCGCTGATCGCGAACACGCGCGCGCCGGACGCCACCACGTCGGCCAGCACCGCGGCCACCACGTCGTCGCTGAAACCGCTGCGCGGATGCAAGGGCGTCGCCATGCGTGCAACGATAGCGCAGCGCCGGCGCGTGCCGTGCGCGCGCCGACCATGTGGAGTTCCGCCGCGATGACCGACCTGTACGCCGAGGCCCTGGCCACCTTCGACACGCTGTTCGACGAGGCGCGCGATGCCGGTGAGCCCGACCGCACCGCGATGACCCTCGCCACCGCCACGCCCGACGGCCGGCCTTCCGCGCGCACCGTGCTGCTGAAGGCGCACGACGCGCGCGGCTTCGTGTTCTACACCCACCTCGACGGGCGCAAGGGTCGTGAGCTGAAGTCCAATCCGCGTGCCGCGCTGCTGTTCCACTGGCCGCGGGTGCGCCAGGGCGTGCAGGTGCGCATCGAAGGCCCCGTGGCGATCATCGACGAGGCCGAGGCCGACGCCTACTTCGCCACGCGGCCGCGCGGCAGCCAGCTCGGCGCCTGGGCGTCGCTGCAGTCCGAGACGCTGGACGCGCGCGAGGACTTCGAGCGCCGGCTGGCAGAGTATGCGCAGCAGTTCGACGGCCGCGAGGTGCCGCGTCCGCCGCGCTGGAACGGCCTGCGCGTGCGCGCCGACCGCATCGAGTTCTGGTACGGCGCCGACTATCGCCTGCACGAACGCTGGCTGTACGAATGCGACCACGCCGGCGATTGCAGCAAGCGGATGCTGTACCCGTGAGCGACGCGGTCACCTTGCATGGACCACGGCGGATCGTTTGCCTGACCGAGGAGCCCACTGAAACGCTGTACGCCCTGGGCGAGCAGGACCGGATCGTCGGCATCAGCGGCTTCACCGTGCGGCCGCCCGAGGCGCGTCGCGAAAAGCCGAAGGTGAGCGCGTTCACCAGTGCGAAGATCGGCGCGATCCTGGCGCTGCGCCCCGACATGGCGATCGGTTTTTCCGACATCCAGGCCGACATCGCCGCCGAGCTCGTGCGCAACGGCGTGGAGGTGTGGATCAGCAACCACCGCAGCGTCGACGGCATCGTCGATTACGTGCGCCGGCTCGGCGCGCTGGTCGGCGTGCCCGCGCGCGCGAACACGTATGCCGACAGCCTGCAGCGCGGTCTCGACGAGGTCGCGGCGCGGGCGGCCACGCTGCCGCGCCGCCCGCGCGTGTACTTCGAGGAATGGGACGACCCGCCGATCACCGGCATCCGCTGGGTCGCCGAGCTGCTGCGCATCGCCGGCGGCGACGACGTGTTCCCGGAGCTCGCCGCCGAGCCGCTGGCCAAGCAGCGCATCCTCGCCGACGCCGGCGAGGTGGTGCGCCGGGCGCCGGGCATCATCATCGGCTCGTGGTGCGGCAAGAAGTTCCGCCCCGACAGGGTCGCCGCACGGCCCGGCTGGGACGCGATCCCGGCGGTCCGCGACGGCGAGCTGCACGAGGTGAAGTCGCCGCTGATCCTGCAGCCGGGTCCGGCCGCGCTGACCGACGGCGTGCGCGCGCTGGCCGCGATCGTGCATGGCTGGTCGCAGCGCGAACGCGCGCGCGGCCGGGGCTGACGCGCGGCGCGCGCTCTGCGATGATCCGCCACCACCGAGGAGAACCGAGATGAACCAGGCCGCCATGCACGATGCCGCCCGCCTCCTGCTGCGCATCACGCTCGGCGTGCTCGTGTTGCTGCACGGCGTGGCCAAGCTGCGCGGAGGCATGTCCGGCATCGAGCGCCTGGTCGAGGCCAACGGCCTGCCGGGCGTGCTGGCCTACGGCGTGCTCGTCGGCGAGGTGCTGGCGCCGCTGATGGTGTTGCTCGGCTTCCATGCACGCCTCGGTGCGGCGCTGGTCGCCATCAACATGCTGTTCGCCATCGTGCTGGCGCACATGGGGCAGCTCGGCCAGCTCAACGGCGAGGGCGGCTGGGCGCTGGAGCTGCAGGGCATGTTCCTCGCCACCGCGGTGGCGATCATGCTGCTGGGCCCCGGCCGCTACGGCATCAACGAGCGCTGATCGCCGCGCTCAGGGCAGGATGTCGCGGCTGAAGCGCAGGGTCATCGGCGCGGCGCCCGCGGCCTCCACGCTGATGTCGAAGCTGAGCGTCTCGGGCGGCTTCACGCGCAGGGTGCCGACGTAGTCGATGTAGCCATTGCTGCGCACCTCGCGCAGCGCGATCGGCTGGCCGCGGCCGAGCAGGTCGCTGGCGCGCGCCTCCACGCGCGCCGGCAGCGATGTCTCGTCCGCGCCGGTGCGCAGGCCGATCACCAGCACCATGCCGCCGGCTTCGCGATCGACGCCGTATTCCCGGGCCATCGCCGCACCCACTGCACCCGCGGGCACCAGGCTGGCGCGCAACACGCGGTCGCCGACGCGGAGTTCGGCGGGAGGTTCGACCGCATTCGGCGGCGCTGACGGCGCGGGGCCGTTGCCGCAGGCGGCCAGCGCGGCTGCCAGCGAAACGGCCAACAGGGCGGAGAGGCGCAGACGCGGGGTCATGGCGTGATCAGTCATTGGCGGCGGACAGTTCGCGCCCACGCACGGTGGCGCGGTCGATGGCGGCGGCCACCAGCGGGCGCAGTCCGCCGGACTCGAAGGCTTCGACCGCTGCCTGGGTGGTGCCGCCGGGCGACGTGACGCGGCGGCGCAGTTCGGCCGGCGCCTCGCCGGACTCGGCCAGCATGCGCGCGGCGCCGAGGATGGTCTGCAGCACCAGGGTGCGGGCGGCGTCCGCGGGCAGGCCCTGCGCAAGCGCGGCATCTTCCATGGCTTCGGCGAGCAGGAAGACGTACGCCGGGCCACTGCCCGACACCGCGGTGACCGCGTCCATCAGCATTTCGTCGTCGATCCACACGGTGGCGCCGGCGCTGGCCAGCAGCGTTTCGGCGCGCGTGCGGCCCTCGCCATCGACATGGTGGTTGGCGTGCAGTCCGGTCACGCCGGCACCGAGCAGCGCCGGGGTGTTGGGCATGGCGCGGACCACGGCCGCATCGCCGCCCAGCCAGCGCTCCAGCTGTGCCGCGGTGATGCCGGCGGCGATCGAGATCGCAAGCGGGCGCGCGGCGCGCGCGGTGGCGGCCAGGTCCTCGCAGACTTCGCGCATCACCTGCGGCTTGACCGCCAGCAGCCAGGTGCCGGCACCCGCCACCGCATCGCGCGCGTGCTCGAACACCTGCACGCCGAAGTCGCGCGCCAGCGCATCACGCAGCGCCACGACCGGTTCGCCGACGCGGATCTGCGCGGGATCGACACCGCGCGCGACCAGGCCACCGACCAGGCTGCGCGCCATGTTGCCGCCGCCGATGAAGGCGGTGGTGCCGATGTCGGCGGGAGCGGGTGCGTGTGCGGGCATGGCAGCGGTCTCGGATGGCGAGGGACGGCGGCATTGTCGCCGAGGCGGTGTCAGGTGCGCGCGCCGAACAGCGCGGTGCCGACACGGACCATCGTCGCGCCCTCGGCGATCGCCTCCGCGAAGTCCGCGCTCATGCCCATCGACAGCGTGTCCACGCCGGGATGGCGCGCAGCCAAGGTGTCGAACAGCCCACGCATCGCGACGAATGCCGCGCGGCGCGCACCGGCGTCGGGGCGCGGCGCCGGGATGGCCATCAATCCGCGCAGCGCGAGCCGCGGACGGGCGGCGATCGCATCGGCCAGCGCGGGCACGTCGCCCGGGGCGCAGCCGTGCTTGCTGTCCTCGTCGTCGATGTTCACCTGCACCAGCACCGAAAGCGGAGCCCGGTCGGCCGGGCGCGCAGCGGCCAGCGCGTCGACCAGTTTCAGGCGGTCCACCGACTGCACCCAGTCGAACAGCGCGGCGGCCTGCGTGGCCTTGTTGGACTGCAGGTGGCCGATGAGATGCCATTCGATCCCGGCACCTTCCAGCGCCGCAATCTTGGCCGCGGCCTCCTGGACGTAGTTCTCGCCGAACGCGGGCACCACGCCCGGCTTCGCCCGCGCCCAGTCCGCAGCGAGCGCGGCAAGCTCGGCGGCGTCGCGGGTCTTGCCCACCGCGACCAGCCGCGCGCATGGCCTTCCGGCGTCGCGGGATGCGTTTTCAATGTCGCGAAGTACGCGTTCGAGCCGTCCGGATGACATCGGTCCGCCTCCCTGGCCACCGTGGATTTGTGACGCGGATACGGGGCTATACTGCCTGCGGGGAGTAGTCTGGCGCCAGCCGCGGGGTGGCGTGGCCACTCGATTTTTTACTGATGCAATGCCGCTGGGGAGCATGCATGGATATCGCTGAACTGCTGGCATTCTCGGTCAAGAACAAGGCGTCCGACCTGCACCTGTCCGCGGGCCTGCCGCCGATGATCCGCGTCGACGGCGACGTCCGCCGGATCAACATCCCGGCGTTGGACCACAAACAGGTCCATTCGCTGGTGTACGACATCATGTCGGACAAGCAGCGCCGCGATTACGAGGAATTCCTCGAGGTCGACTTCTCGTTCGAGATTCCCGGCCTGGCGCGCTTCCGCGTCAACGCCTTCAACCAGAACCGCGGCGCGGGCGCGGTGTTCCGCACGGTGCCCTCCGAGGTGCTGACGCTCGAAGACCTCGGCACGCCGCGGATCTTCAAGGAGCTCATCGACCAGCCGCAGGGCCTGATCCTGGTCACCGGTCCCACCGGCTCCGGCAAGTCCACCACGCTTGCGGCCATGGTCGACCACATCAACAAGACCGAATACGGGCACCTCCTCACCATCGAGGACCCGATCGAGTTCGTGCACACCGCGCAGAAGTGCCTGATCAACCAGCGCGAGGTGCATCGCGACACCCACGGCTTCAACGAGGCGCTGCGCTCGGCGCTGCGCGAGGACCCGGACTACATCCTGGTCGGCGAGCTGCGCGACCTGGAGACCATCCGCCTGGCGTTGACCGCCGCGGAAACCGGGCATCTCGTGTTCGGCACGCTGCACACCAGCTCGGCGGCCAAGACCATCGACCGCATCATCGACGTGTTCCCCGCCGGCGAGAAGCCGATGGTGCGTTCGATGCTGTCGGAATCGCTGCGCGCGGTGATCTCGCAGGCGCTGCTGAAGAAGGTGGGCGGCGGGCGCACGGCGGCCTGGGAGATCATGGTCGGCATCCCGGCCATCCGCAACCTGATCCGCGAGGACAAGGTGGCGCAGATGTATTCAGCCATCCAGACCGGCCAGCAGCACGGCATGATGACCCTCGACCAGCATCTCCAGGACCTGGTGAAGCGCGGCATGGTCACGCGGCCGCAGGCCAAGGATTACGCCAAGGACAAGCGGCTGTTCGAGTAACCGGAGCACCACATGAGCGCCATCGATTTCACCTCGTTCCTCAAACTGATGGCCCACCAGAAGGCCTCGGACCTGTTCATCACCGCCGGCATGCCGCCGTCGATGAAGGTCCACGGCAAGATCTCGCCCATCACCCAGAACCCGCTCACGCCGCAGCAGGCGCGCGACCTGGTGCTCAACGTGATGTCGCCGCCGCAGCGCGAGGAGTTCGAGCGCACGCACGAATGCAACTTCGCCATCGGCGTCTCGGGCGTGGGCCGTTTCCGTGTGTCGTGCTTCTACCAGCGCAACCAGGTGGGCATGGTCTTGCGCCGCATCGAAACCAGGATCCCGACCGTCGAGGAGCTCAACCTCCCGCCGATCATCAAGACCCTGGCGATGACCAAGCGCGGCATCATCCTGTTCGTTGGCGCCACCGGCACCGGCAAGTCGACCTCGCTGGCGGCGATGATCGGCTACCGCAACCAGAACTCCACCGGGCACATCATCACCATCGAGGACCCGATCGAGTTCGTGCACAAGCACGAGGGCTGCATCATCACCCAGCGTGAAGTCGGCATCGACACCGACAGCTGGGAGAACGCGCTCAAGAACACCCTGCGCCAGGCGCCCGACGTGATCATGATCGGCGAGGTGCGTACCCGCGAGGGCATGGACCACGCCATCTCCTTCGCCGAAACCGGCCACCTGGTGCTGTGCACGCTGCACGCCAACAACGCCAACCAGGCGATGGACCGCATCATCAACTTCTTCCCCGAGGACCGTCGCGGCCAGCTGCTGATGGACCTGTCGCTGAACCTCAAGGGCGTGGTGGCGCAGCAGCTGATTCCCACGCCGGACGGCAAGGGGCGGCGCGTGGCGATGGAAATCATGCTCGGCACGCCGCTGGTGCAGGACTACATCCGCGACGGCGAGATCCACAAGCTCAAGGAAGTGATGAAGGAGTCGACCAACCTCGGCATGAAGACCTTCGACCAGGCGCTGTTCGAGCTTTACCAGGCCGGCGAGATCTCCTACGAGGATGCGCTGCGCTACGCCGACTCCGCCAACGAGGTGCGCCTGCGCATCAAGCTGGCGCAGGGTGGCGACGCGCGCACGCTGTCGCAGGGGCTGGACGGGGTCGAGGTCGCCGAGGTGCGTTGAAACGCAGCATTTCACGTGTTCCGCGAAGGGCGCCTGGTGGCGCCCTTCGCGTTTGCGCACTTTTTACCTTCCAGCGGCGACAATGATCGGCCGTTCCAACCTTCCGGAGATCCCCATGGCCTTCACCCTGCCGAAGCTGCCCTACGCCTACGACGCGCTCGAGCCGCACATCGACGCGCAGACGATGGAAATCCACCATACCAAGCACCACCAGACCTACATCAACAACGCCAACGCCGCGCTGGAAGGCACGGAGTGGGCCGACAAGAGCGCCGAAGAGATCATCGCCAACCTCGACAAGCTGCCCGAGGACAAGCGCGTCCCGCTGCGCAACAACGCCGGCGGCCACGCCAATCATTCGCTGTTCTGGACGGTGATGTCGCATGAGGGTGGCGGCAATCCGGTGGGCGATGTGGCCAAGCGCATCGACAGCGACCTCGGCGGCTTCGACGCGTTCAAGGAAGCCTTCACCAAGGCCGCACTGACCCGTTTCGGCAGCGGCTGGGCGTGGCTGTCCACCGACAAGGCCGGCAAGCTGCTGGTTGAAAGCAGCGCCAACCAGGACAGCCCGCTCATGAAGGGCATCGGTTCCGGCAACACCCCGATCCTGGGCCTGGACGTGTGGGAGCACGCGTACTACCTGAAGTACCAGAACCGCCGCCCGGACTACATCGGCGCGTTCTACAACGTGGTCGACTGGAACGAAGTCGAGCGCCGTTACCAGGAAGCCATCGCGGGCTGAGCCGCGCGCGCTTCCCCGGCAGTGCCGGGGATAGTGGCTCCGAACCGACAGACCCCGCAGCAATGCGGGGTTTTTCTTGTTTGGCCTCGAGGGCCCCGTGGTGGCCGTGAGGCCTTCGCGGCTCATGTCCCCCGGCATCCGCCTTGCGGCGGCTGCCTCCTCCTTTACTTCCCCGCGAAGGCCTCCCGGCCACTCTGGTGCTCTGCGCGCGTCGCTGGTGCCGGAGAGCAAATGCACGGGATCGCGGGCTGTGCTCCGGGAACCACCGCGTACTGCGGCGTACCGGGTGCCAAGGCCCTTGAGGGGGAAGTCAAGGAGGATGCGATGGCCGCAAGGCCATTGCCGGGGGACATGAGCCCTCAAGGGCCTTGGTACCCGGCGCCCGCATCAGCGCAACGCTCTTCCTCCATTGTGAGGAATCACGACAGTTGCTCATCACGCCCGGGCGCGCCCGGGGTTGCGCCACGGCGCCACGCTGGCGAGGATTGCGGCGACACCCTTCCAGGACCGCGCCGCCGATGGATATCGCAGACCGCCGCATTGCCACCGTGCACTTCACGCTCACTGACGCAGCCAGCGGCCAGGCGATCACCAGCACACGCGGCCACGAACCGCTGACCTATATGCACGGCAGCGGCGGCATCGCGCGCGGGCTGGAGCAGGCGCTCGAGGGACGCAAGGCCGGGGAGCGCTTAGAGGTGGTGGTGGCGCCGGAGGATGGCTTCGGTCAGCGCCACGACGCGCTGGTGCAGACCCTGCCGCGCGCGATGTGGCGCGCGTCATCGGAGCCCAGGGTCGGCGACAAGCTCGAGACCACCACCGCCAGCGGACCGCTCGAAGTGGTGGTGACCGCGGTGTCCGCTGACGGCATCACCGTCGACGGCAACCACCCGCTGGCCGGGCGCGCGTTCCGCGCCGAAGTCGAAGTGCTTTCGGTGCGCGTGCCTACGCCGGACGAGGTGCAGTTCGGTCTCGGCTGAGGCAAACGAACCCAGGTTGCGCCGAGCGGCAGCGAGCGCTCAGAGGCCGCAGTCGATGCACGGCCCCGTGCTGGCGTCGGCCTCGACCGTGGCCTCGTTCCGGGTGTCGTGGAATTCACGTACCGGGCCATCACCGATGCGCACGTCCGGCCAGTGGCGCGGCTGGGGGGCGATGCGCCCGGCAAGCAGGTCGGCGCGCAGTTCCCGCCGGCCCGCGCGCCCGCCATCGGCTTGCTGCCACAGGCCCAGGCTGCCGGTCACGCGCCAGGCGCCATCGGCACCGGGCGTGGCGTGCGTGCAGTCGCCGCCCATGTCCTCGCGCATCACGCACAACAGGGTTTCGCGCGTGCCATCGCCGTCCAGGTCCGGGGTGAGCAGGATGCAGTCCGAGCCCTCGCGCAGGCATTCTTCGGCCCCCAGGCGCCCGGTGGCGAGCGCCTGCCACCAGCCGTCCTCGGGCGCGACGGCGTTGCTTGCCAATTGCAGGCCGGCGCGCAGCGCGCCCGCGTCGCGCTTGCTGTTGTCATCGCCCGGCTCCAACCCGCCCCAGCGTGATGGCCGGGCCAGCACCCGCTCGAGTTCGGCGAGGCGCGCGGGGTCGCCGTTGAACGCCGGATCGTCGCGCAGCGACAGCGCGGCCGTGTAGCCGCGGCGTCCGCTGTCGAAGCGCAGCCACGCCAGGTCGAAGTCGTCGGGCGCGGTGCGGCCATCGGCGAGGCGCTGCATCTGGCTCGCCACGCCGATGCGCTGGCCGTCGATCACCGGCGAATTCGCCAGCACCACCAGCGCCACCACCACCCAGGACATCACCCGGTTCACGCCGCGCACCGGCCCCAGCCAGTGGCCGCGCCCGCGCAGCGCGGCGAATGCGTAACCGAACGCGTGAGCCGCGACCACGACCACCAGCAGCACCGCCCAGACGCGTGCGCTGGTCCAGCCATGCTGCGCGATGCGCAGCCAAAGGGCGTAGAGCGCGAGCACGGCGTACAGCGGCAGCACCAGCAGCCCGGCGTCCACGACGCGGCGCAGCCAGGCCGGGTATGGCGGCGTGCCTTCGCCGTCCTGGAACACGGCATTGGTGAACACCACCAGCAGGGCGACCACGCTGACCAGGATCGTCGCCGCCGACGCCCGCTCCCACAGCGGCGCGAGCCCGGTGAACGGCAGGCTCACCACGAACAGCACGGCGATGAAGGCCAGCAGCGGCAGCAGGCCGGTGAAGATCGCGAACAGCACCTGGCGCGCGACCTGCACCGCGCGCGCCTGGGTGCGGCCGATCAGCACGCCGAGCCCGGCCATGGCGCCGGTGGCGAGATAGACGAACGCGTCCTCGCGGAACAGCTCGCGGAAGAAGGTGATCTTGACCAGCGCGAACAGCGCCGCCCACAGGTAAAGCACCGCCCAGCAGATGGCGGTGAACAGCGCGGCCAGCGCCAGGGTCAGCGCGTTCTGCCAGGCGTGTTCGACCAGCGCCGGGTAGGCGGCGCGCCAGTGCCCGTCTGCCAGCCGGCACTGCAGCCAGGGCAGGATCACGAACAGGCCGATGGCCATCGACACGCCAAACGGCGCCAGCACCTCGGAGGCGCGGATACCGGGCCCGCCGGTGGCGTTCCAGGCCGCCCAGGCCGCGAGCGCGGCGACCACCACCGTGGTCGCGATCGCGTGCTGCCAGAACCGCGCGTCGCGCAGGCGCCGTACGCTCAGCGCCATCATCGTCGGCACCGAGAGGACCAGCGTGTACCAGCAGACGCGCCCGCCGAGGGCGTCGAACGGCCACCAGCCCGCGGCGTCGCCCTTCTGCGCCATGAACATCAGTCCGCCCTGCAGGACGGCCAGCAGCACGATGAACGCGCGTTCGTTCCTGGGCAGCGGGGTGTCCACGGTCATCGGCTTGCATCCTGCGGTCGTCGGTGCGGCGAGTATGCCTGCGCGGGTACAGGCGAGGTCGGCCGCCACTGGCTAGAATGGCGGCATGTCGATGTCCCCGCTCGCCAACCAGCTGCTGGTCGCGCTGCCCGCGCTTTCCGATCCGCATTTCGCGCGCAGCGTGGCGCTGGTGTGCCAGCACGATGCCCAGGGTGCGATGGGCATCGTGGTCAATCGGGTGTCCGATTACGCGCTCGGCGACGTGTTCTCGCAGATGGGCATCGCCTGCGCCGACGAGGCGCTGTGCGCGGTGCCGGTGCTCGCCGGCGGGCCGGTGCACCCGGAGCGCGGGTTCGTGGTGCATGACGGCGATCGTGGCTGGGATTCCAGCCTGGCGATCGCCGACGGCCTGTTCGTCACCACCTCGCGCGACGTGCTCGAGGCGATGGCCGTTGGCGAAGGCCCGGCGAACGTGACGATGGCGCTGGGCTGCGCGGGCTGGGGCGCCGGGCAGCTGGAGCACGAACTCACCGAGAACAGCTGGCTCACCGTGCCCGCCGACGCCGCGCTGCTGTTCGAAGAACCATTGGAATCGCGCTGGCAGGCCGCCGCCGCCCGCATCGGCGTCGACATGGCGCGCATGGCGGACTACTCCGGGCACGCCTGATGAGCACGATCCGCAGCGACGGCACGGTGCTCGGCTTCGATGTCGGCTCGCGCCGCATCGGGGTGGCCGTTGGCAGCGCGTTCGGCCACGGCGCACGCGCGCTGGAAGTGGTCGACGTGCACGGCGACGCGGTGGACTGGTCGGCGATCGACCGGATCAGGAAGGAGTGGGGCCCGGACGGCTGCGTGGTCGGTGATCCGCTGACCCTGGAGGGCGGCGACCAGCCGATCCGCGCACGCGCCCACGCGTTCGCGCACGCGCTGGCGGTGCGCTACGGGATCCCGGTGGTGCTGGTTGACGAGCGTTCGAGTTCGATCGAGGCCGCGCAGCGGTTCGCCCTCGACCGTGCAGAGGGCCGCCGTCGCCGGCGCGATGCCGCGGCGCTGGATGCGGTGGCGGCTGCGGTGATCATCGAACGCTGGCTGGCGGCGCCGCAGGATGCGGTGGCGGTGACGCCATGACCGCATCGCAGCAACCGGTCGCGCGGCCGCCCCTGCCCGTACAGACCCAAGACGACGGCCGGCTGCGCCACCTGTTGACCCTGGAAGGGCTGACGCGCCCGACGCTGGTGGCCCTGCTCGACCGCGCGCAGGCGTTCGTCGACGGCCAGGGCGCGGCGGACCCGCGCGCGCTCGCAGGCAGCGCCGTGTGCACGCTGTTCTTCGAGCCGTCCACGCGCACGCGGCTGTCGTTCCAGCGTGCCGCGCAGCGCCTGGCGGCCGACGTGCTGGATTTCGACGCGTCCACCTCGTCGACCAGCAAGGGCGAGACCGCACTCGACACGTTGCGCAACATCGAGGCGATGGGTGTGCGCGGCTTCATCGTGCGCCACCACGCCGACGGCGCTGCCGCTGCGCTTGCCGCCGCCGCGCAGCCCGGCACCGCTGTGGTCAACGCCGGCGACGGCCGTAGCGCGCATCCCACGCAAGGGCTGCTCGACATGCTGACCCTGCGCCAGGCCAAGGGCGCCGATTTCGCGCGGCTCAAGGTGGCGATCGTCGGCGACATCAGGCATTCGCGCGTCGCGCGCTCCGACCTGCATGCGCTGCGCACGCTCGGCATCGGCGAGATCCGCGCCTGCGGCCCACGCGCGCTGCTCCCGGATGACGACACGCTCGCCGGCTGCGTGGTCGGCGACGACCTCGACGCCGCGCTCGACGGCGTGGACGCGGTGATGATGCTGCGCCTGCAGCGCGAGCGCATGGTCGAAGGCCTGGTGCCGTCGCTCGAGGCCTACCACCGCGACTTCGGGCTGACCACGGCACGCCTGCTGCGCGCCGCTCCAGATGCAGTGGTCCTGCACCCCGGGCCGATGAACCGCGGCGTGGAGATCGACGACGCGGTCGCCGACGGCGCGCAGTCGCTGATCCTGCGCCAGGTCGGCAATGGCGTGGCGATCCGCATGGCCGTGCTGGAAGCGCTGCTCGCCTGAGCGGTGCCGCGCCTCAGCGCAGCAGGATCACCGTCGCCAGGCCGAGGAAGCTGAAGAAGCCCATCACGTCGGTGACGGCGGTGACGACCACGCCGCCGGCGACGGCCGGATCGATGTTGGCGCGCTTCATGGCCAGCGGGACCAGCACGCCGGCCAGCGCCGCGGCGCAGAAATTGATGACCAGCGCGACGGCGATCACCACGCCGAGCAACCAGTCGTGGAACCACGCGAACGCCACCAGGCCCACGAACGAGCCGATGAGCAGCCCGTTGATCAGCGCCACGCGCAGCTCCTTCCACAGCAACACGCGCGCGTTGCTCGCGCCCACCTGGCCGAGCGCCAGGCCGCGCACGATCAGCGTCAGCACCTGCATGGCGGCGTTGCCGCCAATGCCGGCCACGATCGGCATCAGCACCGCCAACGCCACGATCCGCTCGATGGTGCCTTCGAAGCGGCCGATCACCCAGGCGGCGAGGAACGCCGTGGCGAGGTTGACCGTGAGCCACACGATGCGCCCGCGCACCGCGCGTCGCACCGGCGAGAACAGGTCCTCGTCCTCGTCCAGGCCGGCGGCGCCGAGCGCCTGGTGCTCGGCCTGGTCGCGGATGATGTCGACCACGTCGTCGATGGTGATGCGGCCAAGCAGCACGTTGCCCTCGTCGACCACCGGCGCCGAGACCCAGTCATGGTCGGAGAACTGGCGCGCCACCGATTCGGCGGATTCGTCGACGTGGATCGCCGTCAACGCATCATCGATCAGGCGGTTGATCGGGCTCGCAGGCTCATGGGTCACGAGGTCCTGCAGCGCCACCCAGCCGATCAGCTGGTGGCGGCGGTTGACCACGTACAGGTGGTCGGTGTGCTCGGGCAGCTCGCCGCGCAGGCGCAGGAAGCGCAGCACCACGTCCACCGTGGTGTCGGCGCGCACCGTCACCACGTCCGGGTTCATCAGGCGGCCGGCGGTGTCCTCGGGATAGGACAGCACCTGTTCGAGGCGCTCGCGGTTCTCCCGGTCCATCGACTTGAGGACTTCCTCGATGACCGTGCCGGGCAGGTCGCCCACCAGGTCGGCGAGGTCGTCGATGTCGAGGTCCTCGACCGCGGCCACGATTTCATCGGTGTCCATGTCGGCGAGCAGGCTTTCGCGCACTTCGTCGCCGACGTGGACCAGCACTTCACCGTCGTCTTCGGGATCGACCAGGCCCCAGACCACCATGCGGCGGCCCGGAGGCAGGGATTCGAGGAGGTTGCCGATCTCGGCCGGCGCCAGCGTGTTGACCAGCCGCCGCACCGGGCCCAGGCGGCCGCTGTCGATGGCGTCCGACAGCAGGCGCAGCTGGCGCGCGGTCTTGTCGTGGCGGACGGCTTCGGCCATGGCGGGCTTCCGGGGAGCGTCGCGCGACGGAGTGCGCGACAGGGTCAGGCGTTCATGCGCGCATTATCGCCCGCATGGCGGGCCTTGCCCACCGCCGTGTGCGTGCGTTATCCGCGCGTGCGTCGCAGGCGTCCGGCGGCGCGCCGGGCGAGACCGGCCAGCCGCCCGACAGCGGACTGGTCCAGCCTAGCCTGCAACGCCTCGAGTTCCCGGTACAGGCGCAGGTTGTGCTGGTCGCGTCGCGCGAGGAGTTCATGCAGTGCGGTGACGTCGTCCGCGTGCAGCACATGCCCGGGCTGCAGGTGTGCCGGCAGCGGCCGGTCCACGTAGACCGTCGAGTGGCGCGGCGCGGTCTCATCGGCAGGGCGCTCGCGGGTATAGAAATACAGCGCCACGGATTTCCGTGACAGAGCGGCCCGCTCGGCAGGCAGGTGGATTTCAGAAAAGCCATGCCAGCTGTGCTCCGTGGTCTCGAAGATCACGCAGCGGTTGAACAGCGGCAGTACCGACACGACCTCGTCGCGTGCCGGATCGCGCGGATCGCGATGCAGCTCGAGCGCGCCACCCCAGCCCGCCTCCCACTCGTGGTTGAGGTACACGATGAGGTTGAGCCGACGGTGCCAGCCGGTGCCGGGGTGGTGGTTGAAGTCGATATGGACGTCGAGGCTCTGGCCATCGCGGTTGTCGTGGCTGCCGCCACCGAAGTAATCGCGGTCATACAGCAGGTCCGGGATGCCGGTCATGCGACCGACCAGGCCGAGGAATCCGGCGGACTGCACGCAGTCGTCGAGCGCGCGCCAGGCGTCGCCCAGGCCGCGGATGCGCTCGACCACGGACTTTCCACCCGCGGTGCCATGCTCGTTGAGGTGGTTGCCCCGTTCGAAGGCGGGAAAGTCGCGCAGCAGCGCATTGGCGAACGCGGCATCGAAGAAGCCGTCGATGACGCAGTGCGCGAACGGTCGTGCGGCGGTGAACCGCGCGCGCACCGCATCCGCCGCTTCGGCCACGGCCGGTGCCACGATCGCAGGTGGTACCGCGCCGTCGCTCACATGCCGCCTTCGCACTGCCTGAGCCACCGGACGATGCCGGCGCGGTCGCGCGCGCGCAGCAACGCCGGCGCGCGTCGCTGCAGGTCGCCCAGGTCATGCGCGCGCACCGCGCGGCGGACTTCGAGCAGGGTGCCCGGATGCAGGCTGAACTCCTCGAGCCCGAGCGCGAGCAGCAGCGGGGTGAATATCGCATCGCCGGCCATCTCGCCGCACACCGCTACCGGCGTGTCGTGCGCGCGCGCGGTGGCGATCACGGCCTGCAGCAGCTGCAGCACCGCGGGATGCAGCGGGCTGTGCAGCGCGTCGAGCGCGTCGTTGCCACGATCGGCGGCCAGCAGGTACTGCACCAGGTCGTTGGTGCCGATGGAGATGAAGTCGAGCTTGTCGATCAGCGACGGCAGCGCCAATGCCGCAGCCGGGACCTCGATCATCGCGCCGAGCGCGATGCCGTCGGCCACCACGTGGCCTTCGCGGCGCAGGCGCAGGGTGGCCTGGCGTACCGCGCGCCGCACCGCGATGACCTCCTCGCGACAGGTCACCATCGGCACGAGGATGCGCAGCGGGCCGTAGGCGGACGCGCGCAGGATCGCGCGCAGCTGCGTCTCCATCACCTCGGGCCGGCGCAGCGCCAGGCGCACGCCGCGCACGCCCATGGCCGGGTTGGGCTCGTTGACCAGCGCCAGTCCGCTGCGGTCGGCCTTGTCGGCGCCGACATCGAGCGTGCGGATGGTGACCATGCGCCCTGTCATGCCGAGTACGAGGTCGCGGTAGGCGAGGAACTGCTCGTCCTCGTCGGGGAGTTCGTTGCGCTGCAGGAACAGGAACTCGGTGCGGTACAGGCCCACGCCGGCCGCGCCGAGCGCATGCGCCTCGGCCACGTCCTCGCGCGATTCGGCGTTGGCGAACAGGCGCACGTCCATGCCGTCGCGGGTGCGCGTGGGCTCGCGGCGCAGGCGGTGCAGCTGGCGCCGCTCGCGCTTGCCCTCGCGCACGCGTGCGCGATGGGCGAGCAGGTCGTCGCCATCCGGGTCCACGATGACCTGGCCGGTGGTGCCGTCGATGAGCAGCACGTCGCCGTCGTTCACCTGGCCAAGTGCATGCGCCGCGCCCACCACCAGCGGCAGGTGCAGGCTGCGGGCGAGGATGGCGCTGTGCGACAGCGTGCTGCCACCCGAGGTGACGATGCCGAGCACGCCCTGCGACTGCAGGCGCGCGACTTCCGACGGCGCGAGCGTGTCGCTGACCAGGATCTCGCCGGCCACGCCCTCGACGGTGGCATCGTGCTGGTGCAGCACGGCGTGCACACGGCGGATGACGTGGTCGATGTCCTCGATGCGGCTGCGGAAGTAGGGGTCGTCCATCCCCTCGAACACCGCGGCCAGGCGGTCGCGCTGCAGGCGCAAGGCATAGTCGGCGCCGTACAGTCCCTTGGCGATCAGGTCGTCGAGGCCCTGCAGGAGCTCGGGGTCGTCGAGCAGCAGCGCGTGCAGGTCGAGGAACTCGCCGACTTCCTGGGCCAGCGCGCCGTGCAGGCGCGAGCGCATCATGCGCAGCTCCTCGCGCACCGCGTCGAGCGCCTGGTGCAGGCGCGCGAGCTCGCCGGGCACGTCGGCCAGGCGGATGTGTTCTTCGGCGACTTCCAGCGCGTGCGGCTGGCGGACCCGGGCGCGGCCGAGGGCGTTGCCCCTGGATGCACCGTGCCCGGGCAACTCCCTGCGCATCAGCTGTCCTCGTCGAAACGCCGCTCGAACAGGGCGGCGACATCATCTGCCGCCGCTTCCTCGTCAACGCCGTCGGTGCGCAGCACCACGGTGGTGCCGGGGCCGGCTGCGAGCAGCATCACGCCCATGATGCTCTTCGCGTTGACCTCGCGCCCCTTGGCGGTGAGGGTGACGTTGCAGCCGTAGCCCGACAGCGCCTGCACCAGCTTGGCGGTGGCACGGGCGTGCAGCCCCAGCTTGTTGGCGACCAGGAGTTCGCGCTCGATCATGGCTGCCTTGCCTCATGCGTCATCGTGGACCACTCCATTGCGCGCGCCGGCGGCGGCCACCGCGGGCAGGTCGTCGAGCGCGAGCTCGGGATAGTTGAGCACGCGCAGCAGCATCGGCAGGCTCAGCGCGGACACACGGCGCACGGGCGTGCCCAGGCGCGCCAGGCGCGCGGCGATGTTGCTGGGCGTGGCGCCGTAGACATCGGTCAGCACCAGCACGCCGTCGCCGCCGTCGGCCCGGCGCAGCGCCGCACTCGCCTGCGGCAGCAACACGTCCGGATCGGCCTCGAACGGCACCTCGAACGCCTCGACGCGCAACGGCAGGGTGCGCAAGAGGGTGGTCGCCACCGCGGCGAGCGCGGTACCGATGCCTTCGTGGGTGACCAGGAGTATGCCGACAGCCATCGGCACAAATTAACAGAGGCGGATGACCGTCAGGAAGCGCCGGCGGGCCGATAGCTCGCCGGACGACTCAATCCAGCTCGCGGTGGTGGGTGGCGACCTCGTGCCAGCCCTGCGCCCGGGCGTGCGCGGCCATCGCCTCGGCCAGGTAGACCGAGCGGTGGCGGCCGCCGGTGCATCCGAACGCGATGGTGACGTAGCTGCGCGTCGACGAGCGCATGCGCGGCAGCCAGATGTCGAGGAAATCGGAGACGTGCTTGCGGTACTCCAACACGTCAGGCTGCGCCTCCAGGTACTCGCGCACGCCGCCGTCGCGCCCGGACAGCGGGCGCAGGCGCGCGTCCCAGTGCGGGTTGGGCAGGGCGCGCGCGTCGAACACGAAGTCCGCGTCCGGCGGAACGCCGTGGCGGTAGGCGAAGGATTCGAACAGCAGCGACAGCGACGAATCCATGGCCAGCCCGAGCTCGGTCAGCACGCGCCGGCGCAGCTGGTGCACGTTGAGTTCGCTGGTGTCGATGATCACGTCGGCCTGCGTGCGCAGCGGCTTCAGGACCTGGCGCTCGAGCGAGATGGCGTCGTTCAGCGCCAGCCCCAGGCGGGTCAACGGATGGCGGCGGCGGGTGTCGGAGTAGCGCTTGAGCAACACCTCGTTTCGGGTATCGAAGAACACCAGGCGCGGGTCGAGGCCCATCGCCCCGACCGCCGACAGCCACTCGGGGAGATTGGCGAGGTCGCCGCGGCTGCGCACGTCGATGCCCACCGCAAGCTTCTGCGAGGCGCGTTCAGGATGGGTGGCGCTGCGCACGAAATCCGGCAGCAGTTCGGCCGGAAGGTTGTCGACGCAGTAGAAGTCGATGTCCTCGAAGGTATTCAGCGCGACGGTCTTGCCGCTGCCCGACATGCCGCTGACGATCAGCAGCGAGTGGCCGGCATCGTTCATGACGAGCCCTCGAGGAACCTGGAATGGCGTGCGAGGAATGCCACCGCCGGGTCGGCACCCTTGGCACGCAGCATGTGCGTGCGGGTCGCCGCTTCGGTCAGCACCGCGAGGTTGCGGCCGGGCATTACCGGCAGGGTGATCATCGGTACGTCCAGGTCGAGCACGCGGCGGAAACCGAGGTCGCCGGTGAGGCGCACCATGCCACTGGCGTCCTGCGCCTCGGCGGCGGCGTCCGGACGCGCCAGGTGCACGACCAGGCGCAGGTACTTGTTCCGCTTGACCGCGGTGTCGCCGAACATCTCGCGGATGTTAAGCACGCCCAGGCCGCGCAGTTCGAGCAGGTCCTGGAGGAGTTCGGGGCAGGTGCCGTCGAGCACATCGGGCGCGATCTGGGCGAACTGCGGGGCGTCGTCGGCGACCAGGCGGTGCCCGCGGGTGACCAGCTCGAGCGCCAGCTCGCTCTTGCCGGTGCCGGACTCGCCGGTGATCAGCACGCCGACCGAATAGATTTCCATGAATACGCCATGCAGCGTCACCTGCGGCGCGAGGGCGCCGGCGAGGTGGTACTGCAGCATGTTGAGCAGTTCGTGGCCGCGACGCGGCGAGGACCACAGCGGCGTGCCCGATTCCTCGGCCATCTTGCGCAGGTCTTCGGGGCAGGACTGGTCCTTGCTCACCACCAGCGCCAGCGGTCGGTACTGCAGGATCCGCTCGAGCGTCTCCCAGCGCGCCCGCGAGTCAAGGCCGTCGAGCCAGGCGAGCTCCTCCGAGCCCAGGATCTGCACCTTGTTGGGGTAGATGATGTTGAGATAGCCGGCGAGCGACGGGCGCCGCGCGACGGTGTCGACCGTCTCCAGCTGTCGGGCCGCGCCCCCCTGGCCTGCCAGCCAGCGCAGGCCGAGGCGTTCGCGCAGCTGCTCGAACAGCTCCCGCGCGGTGATCGCGGCATTCATGCGCTGCCGCTCCCGGGCGCTGCGGCGTCGCGCAGCAATACGCTGCGCAGGGCGGGCAGGTCGGGCGCGGCGCGCAGCGCGTCGCGGAATTCGGCGTCGGCAAAGCGCGCGGCGAGTTCGGACAAGGTGTCCAGGTGCTGCTGCGCGCTGCCGACCGGTACGCCCATGGCGAACACCAGGTCGACCGGTGCGCCATCCAGCGCGCCGAAGTCCACGGCGGGCGACAGTTTCAGGAACGCCGCGCTGGCGGCGTGGGCACCGCTGCGGCAGTGCGGGATGGCCACCCCGTGGCCGATCGCGGTGCTGCCGACCGCCTCGCGTTCACGCAGGCCTGCGGCCAGCGCCGCGCGGGACCCGGGGTCGGCGTCGCAGAGCAGGCGCGCGGCGGCGTCGAGCACCTGGTCGCGGCTGCCGGGCGCGGCCAGCAGCACGATGCGCTCCGCGGCCAGCAGGTCGGTGTAAGGCATGCCCCCCGGGTCCTTCCTGTCTCGGCGTCAGCCGGCTTCTTCGCGCAGCGGGTTGCCGCCACGGCGGTGCTGGTCGATGAGCTTTTTCTTCTCCTTGACGAGCATGCGGTCGAGCTTGTCGGCCAGGAGATCGATCGCCGCGTACATGTCGACCGCGCGGGCGTCGGCGTGGAGCATCTTGCCGGACACCGAGACGGTGACCTCGGCGAGGTGGTCGGGCTTGTCGATGCTGAGCTGGGTGCGCATCTCCAGCGGCGGATCGTAGAGTCTCGACAGCCTCCCGAGCTTGGTCTCGACGTAGTCGCGCAGGGCAGGTGTGACATCCATCTGCTGGCCATGGGTCTCGATACGCATCGGCAACCTCCTCGTTCGGTGGGAACCCAGCATCGCGCAAGTCGATGGCGCGGTGGTCATGGACAGGTTAACCCACGGCCGGAGGGCCGGAAAGGTTGCATCGCGGTTCAGGCGATACGCACGCGCTCGTGCGAAGAGGCGATGTGGAGCGCCTCGCGGTACTTGGCCACGGTGCGCCGGGCCACAGGCACGCCGCTGGCCTTCAGGCTTGCCGCCAGGCGCGCGTCGGACAGCGGTTTGCGCGGGTCCTCGGCTTCCACCAGCCGGCGGATCATGTCCTGGATGGCGGTGCTGGACGCTTCGCCTCCGGAGCCGGTGTCGATGCCGGATGCGAAGAACGCCCGCAGCGGCAAGGTGCCGCGCGGCGTGTGCACGTATTTGCGCGATACCGCGCGCGAGACCGTCGACTCGTGCATGCCGATCTGCGCCGCCACTTCGCGCAGGGTGAGCGGACGCAGCGCCTGGGCGCCGAACTCGAGGAAGCCGGACTGCTCGCGCACCAGACAGCGCACCACCTTGAGCAGGGTTTCGCCGCGCGCCTCGATGTTCTTCAGCAGCCAGCGCGCCTCCTGCAGGCGGCCGCGCAGGTAGCCGGCATCGGCGCCGGCGGCGTGCTGCAGCATCTGCTCGTAGCCGCGGTGGATGGTGAGCCGCGAGTGGCTGCCACCGGCCAGCACCACGCGCCACATGCCGTTGCGGCGCACGATGCTGCAGTCGGGTACCACGTAGGTGTCCTGCGGCATGCCGCCCACCTGTGCGCCCGGGCGCGGGTCGAGGCTGCGGATGAGGTGCAGGACGGTTTCGGCGTCCGCCGCGTCGCACCCCAATGCATCTGCCAGCCCGGACACGCCGAGCCGCGGGAGGCGGTCGATCAGCGTGGACACGACACGGCGCGCGCCGTCCAGGCCTGGCGTGTCGGCGGGCAGGACGGCCAGCTGCAGCAGCAGGCATTCGCCGAGGTCGCGCGCGCCCACGCCGGTGGGATCCAGGCGCTGGACCTTGCCCAGCACGCAGGCGACCTCGGCTTCGCTGCACTCGATCTCGGGTGCCAGGCCCTGCGCGATCGCGGCCAGCGGCTCGCGCAGGTAGCCGTCATCGTCGATGGCATCGACGATCGCTTCGCCGACCGCGACTTCGCGCGGCGACAGGTGGCTCAGGTTGAGTTGCCAGGACAGGTGGTCGCGCAGCGTTTCCGACTGGGCGATGCGCTCGGACGCGTCGCCGTCGCCATCGCCGTCATCGTTGCCGCCGCTGCCGCCGCTCCCGGACCACGCGCCGTCGCCATCGTCCTGCCAGGAGTCGTCGCCGCGGTCGTCATCGCGCGCGGCTTCGGTGTCGTTGCCAGGGGAGTCGTGGTGCTGCTCGCCGCCATCGCTATCGCCATCGCCGGTCGCGGCGGGCTCTTCCCAGTCGAGCAGCGGATTGCTTTCGACAGCCGCGTTGATCTCGGCTTCGAGCTCGGGCGTCGCCAACTGCAGCAGGTGCAACGCCTGGCGGAGCTGGGGCGTGAGCACCAGCTGTTGTCCCAACGATGTCTGCAGGCGAGGCTTCACGGCGTCCCCGGTTCATGGCGGGCGACGCGCGACGGCTACAGGCGGAACGCATCCCCCAGATAGACCCGGCGCACGTCGGGATTTGCCAGCAGCGCGTCCGGAGCCCCCTGCGCGAGCACGCCACCATCACTGAGGATATACGCGCGGTCGCAAATGCCCAAGGTCTCGCGGACGTTGTGGTCGGTGATGAGCACGCCGATGCCGCGGTTCTTGAGGTGGCGCACGATGCGCTGGATCTCGCCGACCGAGATCGGATCGACGCCGGCGAACGGTTCGTCGAGCAGCATCAGCCGGGGCTTGGCGGCCAGCGCCCGCGCGATCTCGACGCGGCGGCGCTCGCCGCCCGACAGGCTGGCGCCGGTCTGGCCGGCAACGTGGCCCACCTGCAGTTCGTCCATCAGCTTCGCCAGCTCGGCCTCGCGGCCCTGGCGGTCGAGGTCGTCGCGCAGCTCGAGCACCAGCATGATGTTGTCGGCGACGCTCAACTTGCGGAACACCGACGGTTCCTGCGGCAGGTAGCCGACGCCGAGGCGCGCGCGCCGGTGCATCGGCTCACCGGTGATGTCGCGGCCGTCGAGGACGATGCGTCCGGCGTCGGCCGGCACCAGGCCGACGATCATGTAGAAGCAGGTGGTCTTGCCGGCGCCGTTCGGCCCGAGCAGGCCGACGACTTCGCCGGCGTCGAGGGTCAGGCCGAACTCGCGCACGACCTCGCGCTGGCCGTAGCGCTTGCGCAGGCCCTCGGCGACCAGCATCAGCCGCCGCCCGGCGCGGGTTGCGCAGCCTTGGGCAGGATGCGCGTGCGGATCTGGCCGCCGGTCGCGCTGCCCGCGCCCTGCACATGGCCGGTGCGCATGTTGTAGGTGATGCGCGCGCCGCTCATCGTGCCGCGCCCGGGCTGCACGAGTTCGACGTTGCCGGTGAAGACCACGGTCTCGGTGCGCAGGTCGTAGTCGACGTTCTGGGCGCTGGCGTCGATCGCGCCACCGCTGTCGAGTTGCTGCTTGAGCCGCACCGGCCCACCGGTGAGGATGACCTTCTGGATGTCGTCGCCGCCGCGGCGCACGTCGGCCTTGCTGGCGCGGATGTCGAGCGTGCCCTGGACGATGCGCACGTTGCCGGTGAACACGCAGGGGCCGCCGGTATCTTCGACCGAGCAGTCCATGCTGCTGGAATCGATGTCCATCGGCTGGTTGCGGTCGGTGGATTTCGCCCAAGCGGAGCCCGCGCACGCGAAGGCGAGGACCGTCAGGAGGCTAGCGGCGCGTGGGGACATAGCGGGTCTTTACCTTGGAGGTGAGCTGGAAGCGCTTCCCGGCCAGGTCGGCTTCCATACCGGTGCCGCGCATTGTAGTGCCGGGCTGGCTGACGGTCACGGCAACGTTGGAGCGGGCCCGGCGCGTGCCCGGGAAGACATCGAGTTCTTCGGTTTCCAGGCGCATGTCGCGCGCGCCGGCCGGGTCGGTGACCGCCACCACGTCGCCGCGCAGGCGCATTTCCTCGCTGTCGGCGCTGATCCAGCCGGTGCGCGCGCGCAGGTCCCAGTACAGGCCGTCGCGTTCGGGCAGCAGGAACACCGGCGACTCGAGCGCCATGGTCTCGTCGCGCGGGTCGCGCTTGAGCGAGGGCGCGCGCAGCGTGAAGGCCTCCTTGCCGGCGTTGTCGAGCGAGACCAGTTCGAAATCCTGCAGCACATAGTCGGGACGGTGGCTGGCGACGGACGTGGGTGCGTCGCCGGCGCGCTGGCGCCAGGCGGACCAGCCACTCAGCAGCGCGGCCACCAGCAGCACCAGGGTGACGGGCGTGCGCCAGGTCATTGCGGCATGTCGCCGGCAGCGCCACCGCCGGCACCGATCGCGGAAAGCACCAGGTCGCAGAACTCGCGCGCCGCACCTTCGCCGCCGCGCCGCATGGCCTGCCAGTGGACATGGCCGAGGATGGACGGATGGGCGTTGCCCGGCGCCGCCGCGAAGCCGACCGCGGCCAGCACCTCGAGGTCGGTCAGGTCGTCGCCCATGAACGCCACCTGGTCCGCAGCCAGGCCCAGCCGCTCGCGCATCGATTCGATGCAGGCGCGCTTGTCCTTCACGCCCACATGGACGTCGACGCCGAGGTCGCGCGCGCGGTGTTCCGCGGCGCGGCTGTCGCGCGCGGTGACGAACGCGACCGCGATGCCGGCGCGGCGCAGCAGCGACAGGCCCATGCCATCGTGCACGTGGAAGGCCTTGGTCTCGCGGCCGTCGTCGCCGATGTACAGGCGGCCATCGGTCAGGGTGCCGTCCACGTCGAAGCACGCCAGGCGCACACGTGCGGCGCGTGCGAGCACTTCGGTGGACACAGGGGCGGGGGACGCGGGAGGCATGGGCGCCGGATCAGACCACGCGCGCGCGCAACAGGTCGTGAATATTCAAGGCGCCAACCACTCGGCCTTCGCGGTCGACCACCATGAGTCCGCTGATCTTGTGGGTCTCCATCAATCGCGCCGCTTCGACCGCGAGCGCGTCGGCATCGATGGTCACCGGCGAACGCGTCATGACTTCGGCGATGCGCGTGCCGTGCACGTCGATGCCGGGAGCGGCGAGCGTGCGGCGCAGGTCGCCGTCGGTGTACAGGCCCAGCAGGCGGCCGTCGTCGTCGACCACCGCGCTCATGCCCAGGCGCTTGCGGCTCATCTCTACCAGCACGTCGCCGAGGGTGGCGTCGCCGTGCACGCGCGGCACGTCGTCGCCGGCATGCATCACATCGGCGATATGCAGCAGCAGGCGCCGTCCGAGCGCTCCGGCCGGGTGCGAGCGTGCGAAGTCGTCCGCGGTGAAACCGCGCGCCTCGAGCAGGGCGACCGCCAGCGCGTCACCCATCGCCAGCGAAGCGGTGGTGCTCGCGGTCGGCGCCAGGTGCAGCGGGCAGGCCTCGTCCGGCACGCTGACGTCGAGGTGCACGTTGGCGGCCAGCGCCAAGGTGGACTGCGGGCGCCCGGTCATGCACACCAGTGCGTTGCCCTGGCGCTTCAGGACCGGCAGCAGCATCAACACTTCGTCGGACTCGCCGGAGTAGGACAGGGCGAGCAGCACGTCGACATCGGTGACCATGCCCAAGTCCCCGTGGCCGGCCTCGCCCGGGTGCAGGAAGAAGGCAGGCGTACCGGTGGAGGCGAGGGTGGCGGCGATCTTGCGCGCGATGTGGCCGGACTTGCCCATGCCGGTGCAGACCACGCGGCCGCGGCAGGCAAGCAGCAGCGCGCAGGCGCGCGAGAACTCGCCGTCGATGCGCGCGGCGACCGCCGCCAGGCCATCGCGTTCGATGGCGAACACGCGCCGTCCGCTCGCTGCGAAGCCGTGCGCAGCCAGCGCGCCGGGAGTCTGGTTGCTGCTGTCGGGCATTTCCGGGGCGGGGCCTTTTCCGCTACGCTATCGTGTTCATATTACGCGGATTGCCCCGCGGCCGGCGACACGCCGCGCCTGCCTCCGGCAACCGACTCACGTGCCCTTCATTACCGGAGCGACCGCCTTGGACGCAGAGACCATCCGCAAGCTGATCGAGCAGGGTCTCCCTGGTGCCCAGGTCGACGTCCGCGGCGACGACGGCGTGCATTTCGAAGCCGTGGTGATACATCCGGACTTCGCCGGCCGCATGCCGCTGGCCCGCCACCGCATGGTCTATGCCACGCTCGGCGCACTGATGGGCAACGAGATCCATGCGCTCGCCCTGCGCACCCATACCCCGGACGAACAGCGGACCGCCTGATGCAGAAGATCGAAGTGACCGGCGGCGTGGCCCTCGAGGGTGACGTCCGCATTTCCGGGGCGAAGAACGCCGTGTTGCCGATCCTGTGCGCCACGCTGCTGGCCGACGAGCCGGTGACGATCGGCAACGTGCCGCACCTGCACGACGTGGTCACCACCACCCGCGTACTGGCGGGGCTGGGCGCCGGCGTGACGCACGATTCCGACGGCAGCCATATCGTCGTCGACCCGCGCAGCGTCGACAGCCATGTCGCGCCCTACGAGCTGGTGCGCACCATGCGTGCCTCGGTGCTGGTGCTGGGTCCGCTGGTGGCGCGTTACGGTGCCGCGGAGGTGTCCCTGCCCGGCGGCTGCGCGATCGGTTCGCGTCCGGTCGACCTGCACATCCGCGCGCTGGAGGCGCTGGGTGCCGAGATCGTGGTCGAGCACGGCTTCATCAAGGCAAATGCCGGCCGCCTGCGCGGCGGCAACGTGGCGTTCGACATGGTCAGCGTCGGCGCCACCGAGAACGTGCTGATGGCGGCCACGCTCGCCCATGGCACCACGGTGATCGACAACGCGGCGCGCGAGCCGGAGATCGTCGACCTGGCCGTGTGCCTGCGCGCGATGGGTGCCGACATCGAAGGCGAGGGCACGTCGCGGATCGTCGTGCGCGGCGTGGAGCGCCTGCATGGCGCGCACCACGACGTGGTCGCGGACCGCATCGAGGCCGGCACCTTCCTGGTGGCCGCGGCGATGACCGGTGGCCGCGTCACCGCCACCAACGCGCGCGCCGACACCATGGATGCGGTGCTGGCCAAGCTTGCCGAGGCCGGCGCCGACATCGGCATCGACGGCGACCGCATCTGCGTGGACATGCGTGGCCGGCGCCCGCGCGCGGTCGACATCATCACGGCGCCGCATCCGGCGTTCCCCACGGACATGCAGGCACAGTTCATGGCCATGGACTGCATCGCCGAAGGCGTGGCGACGATCGACGAGACGATCTTCGAGAACCGCTTCATGCACGTGAACGAGCTCATGCGGCTCGGCGCGGAAATCCATATCGAAGGCCACCGCGCCACCGTCACCGGGGTCGAGCGGCTGAGCGGCGCACCGGTGATGGCCACCGACCTGCGCGCGTCGGCCTCGCTGATCCTGGCCGGCCTGGTGGCCGACGGCGAGACGCTCATCGACCGCATCTACCACCTCGATCGCGGCTACGAACACATCGAGCGCAAGCTGTCCGGGCTTGGCGCGCGGATCCGCCGGATCGACTGACGGCACGACAGCAGGGTCCTTTCCCGCTCGTGCCGGGTACCACCCGGTACGCCGCAGGGCGCGCTGGGCCCAAAAAAAAAGCCCCGCAATGCGGGGCTTCGTGTTGGCGCCAAAAGAGCTTCACTTCACCGCGGTCAGCCGCAGGTCGATGTCGTCCTTGCCGTCGCGGCGCTGCAGCACGCGCGCCGGGACCGGAAGCCCGTCGACCACCCAGGCGATGATCTCGCGCTTGCCGTCCTTGCGCACCACGCGCGTCGCCTTGTGCGACTTGCCGGCAATCGCAATCGTCTCCTCGCCGGCAACCGTGAACTGCTGGCGCCTGGCGCGCCCGTCCTCGACCAGCCGATAGTCGAGCGGCTTGCCGGCGGCCACGTCGCGTACGAGCACCAGGTTCATCAGCATGCCGTCCAGGTCGCCCGCCTGCAGCGCCACCGGCCCCGCACGCTCGGGCTTGACGTCGCCGGTCCAGCGCGCGACGCCTTGGTTCCAGTCGTAATTCGCGGTGACGGCCTTGCGCTTCACCAGCATGGCCGCCAGGCCGTTGGTGCCGCGCTGGCTGTCAGTGCTGGAGATCGGCCGCCACTGTCCGTCATGCACTTCGAACACGGTGCTCTGCGCGAGTTCGGCGCCCATGCCGGCGAGGTCGAGGCGGTACTCCCAGCGTTCGTTGCCCTTGCTGGCGAGGCTCATCGTCGCCTTGGCTTCCATGCCCATGTAGTTGGCCGCGTAGTCGGCGGAGAACGGCTTGATCGCGAGTGCCGGCGCACTGGCCATGGCGACCAGCGCGGCAGCGACCGCGACGAGGGGCTTTCGGCGGTTGGACATCGGCATCTATTGCACTCCTTGGTAAGCGGTCAGCTGCAGGTCGATGGCGTCTTCGCCATCCTGCCGCTGCAGGATGCGCACGGGCGTGGGAACGCCACGTGCCACCCAGAAGATCGTTTCATCATTGCCGCCATTGGTGCGTGAAACACGCATGGTGTCGTATGCGAGGCCGTCGACCACGACGTTTTCGGTGTCGGTGGAAACGGCGTACTCGTGATCGCGCACGCGCCCGCCGTCGACGAAGCGGTAATGCAGCGTGCGGCCCGGCGCGGCATCGCGGACGATCGCCAGGTTGATCAGCAACCCGCTCATGTCGCCCTCGTGCAGCGCCACCGGCGCGCGGCGCTCCTCCTTGATGTCGCCCGTCCAGCGCGCCTCGCGCTTGCCCCAGTCGTAGCTGCCATGCACCTTGCGGCCGAAGAACAGCGCCTTGCGCACCGTGCTCTGGCTCAGCGGTCGGTACTGCCCGTCGCGTTCGTCGAACAGCGTTTCCTGGTCGATGTCGAGCTGCACCAGGCGCGCCATGCCTCGGTTGCCGGTGATGTCGAGTTCGACGCGCCAGTGCCCAGGCTCGCGCGCCAGACGCATGCTGGCGGTGCCTGCGGGCTTGCCGGCGTTGCGCGCGTCGTAGGTCGCGACAAAAGGCGACAGTGCCGGGCGCTCGCCGTCAACGGGCGCTTCAACGGGGCCCGCATCCTGCACGCGCCGCGCTTCGACCGACGCGGCCGAAAGCAGCAGCGGGAACAGGCACATCGCCAACAGGGCGGGAGAGGTCTTCATCGGGCGGCCATCATGCTGTCAGGCGGTTGGCTGCCAGCTGAAGCGGTGTGTCCAGCGGTACGCCGTCGAGGCGGACAACATTGCCCTGCAGCGTGAGACGGCCTCTGCAGAGCAGCTCCAAAGTCGCCACCAGCAGGGGGTATTCGACCACCAGGACGCGTGCGGCGAGATTCGCGGGGTCGTCATCCGGCTGAACCGCGACCCGCGCCTGCGCGATCACCGGGCCGCCGTCGAGGTCGGCGGTGACGAAATGCACGCTTGCGCCGTGCTCGGCCACGCCGGCCGTAATCGCGCGTGCGTGCGTGTCCAGGCCCTTGAAGGCCGGCAGCAGCGAGGGGTGGATGTTGACGATGCGGCCTGCCCACGGCGCCAGTACGTCGGCTCCCAGCAGGCGCATGTAGCCGGCGCAGACGATGAAGTCCGGCTGCAGCGCGGCGACCTCGGCGAACAGCGCGGCATCGAAGGCGTCACGCGATGCGAAGTCGCGTGGTCGCAGGGCGAGTGCCGCAATGCCGGCGTCGCGCGCGCGCGCCAGCGCAGGTGCCTTCGGCCGATCACCCAGCACGCCCACGATGCGTGCGTGCAGGCGACCGTCGGCGATGGCGTCCAGCAGCGCCTGCAGGTTGCTGCCGCGTCCCGATGCCAGGACCACCAGTCGCGGTGGCGCGGCCGCTGCATCCGGCGTGGCCGCGGCCATGGGGCGTCAGCCGATGAGCACGCGCGGCGCATCGCCGGCGGCAACGACTTCGCCGATGCGCCAGTGGGCGAGTGCAAGGCCGTCGAGCTGCGCCTCGATCGCCGCGGCGCGCCCCGGCGACACCACCAGCACGAAACCGATGCCGCAATTGAACGTGCGCCACATCTCTTCGCGCGCCACCGCGCCTTCGCGCTGCAGCCAGTCGAACACCGCGGGCATCGTCCAGCTGGACGCGTCGATCCGCAGGCCCAGGCCGTCGGGCACCACGCGGATGATGTTCTCGGTCAGTCCGCCGCCGGTGATGTGCGCCATGGCGTGCACGGCATCACCCTCGGCGCCGCGCAGCAGTTCGAGGATCGGCTTCACGTACAGCGCGGTCGGTGCCATCAGCGCATCGTCGAGGCGGGTGCCGCCGAGGTCGAGGTCGCCGGGACGGCCGGCGCGGTCGTAGATGCGCCGCACCAGCGAATAGCCGTTGGAATGCGGGCCGCTGGACGCGATGCCGATCAGCAGGTCGCCGGCCTGGACGCGGCCGCCGTCGCGCAGTTCGGATTTCTCCACCGCGCCGACGGTGAACCCGGCCAGGTCGTAGTCGCCCGGCGCGTACATGTCGGGCATTTCCGCCGTCTCGCCGCCGATCAATGCGCAGCCGGCCATCTCGCAGCCGCGCGCGATGCCGCCGACCACCGCCACCGTGGTGTCGATGTCGAGCTTGCCGGTGGCGAAGTAATCGAGGAAGAACAGCGGTTCCGCGCCCTGCACCAGCACGTCGTTGACGCACATGCCCACCAGGTCGATGCCGATGGTGTCGTGGCGGCCGAGTTGCTGCGCGAGCTTCAGCTTGGTGCCCACGCCGTCGGTGCCCGAGACCAGCACCGGCTCGCGGTACTTGCCGGACAGGTCGAACAGCGCGCCGAAGCCACCCAGCCCGCCCATCACCTCGGGACGGAAGCTGCGCTTCACCAGCGGCTTGATGCGCTCGACGACTTCATTGCCGGCATCGATATCGACGCCTGCGTCGCGGTAGGTCAGCGGGGTAGGGGTGGTCACGATGGCTCGCCGGAACGGGGAAACGGCGATTTTAGCAGTCCCGGACAGGCCTTCATGGACGCCACGCGCCCACTGCGGCACCATTTCGCCATGAACCGGATCCTGGAAACGACGATGTCGAAGGCGTGGCTGCTGGTGTTGCTGGTCGCACTGCTGGTTCCCGGATGGGCGCAGGCGCAGCGCATGGAAGGCGATCGCGCCGGCGCGCAAGGGCTTTACGAGGCCGAGGTGACGGTTGCCAGCCAGGCTGAAGGCGCGCGCCAGTCGGCGTATTCGCGCGCCCTGGCCCAGGTGCTGGGCAAACTTTCCGGCGACCGCAGCGTCGCCAGCCGCCCGGGCGTGGCGCGCGAACTGCGCCGTGCCGGGGATTTCGTGGCCGGCTACGACTACCGCCAGGACGAGGGCCGTTCCGCCGCGGGCGCGCCCACCTACACCACCACCCTGGTGGTCCGGTTCCGCGAGGACGATGTCAACGCCATCGCCGGGGCGCTGGGGCTGCCGATGTGGCCCGAGCCGCGCCCGAAGCCGGTGCTGTGGCTGGCGATCGACGACGGCAGCGGCCCGCGGCTGGTGGCGCTGGCGCAGAACACCGTGGCGCGGCCGGTGCTCGACCGCGCCATCGAGCGCGGCTACCGCCTCGGCCTGCCCAACGGCAGCGCCGCCGAACAGGCCGCGGTCGGCGCCATCTGGCGTGGCGACACCGCGGCGATCGCACGCCTTTCCGCGCGCTACAACCCGCCGATGCAGCTGATCGGCAAGCTCTACCGCGGTGCCGGCGGCTGGAAGGCCGACTGGGTATTCGTGGACGGCGGTCGCGTGCTGTCGAAGTGGACCACCGAGGAAGCCAGCGCCCGCCGCGCGATTGCTGGCGGTGCCGACGGCGCCGCCGATGCGCTCGTCCGGCGCTACGCCAAGGCCAATGCCGTCGGCGAGCCGGGCGTGCAGCACGTGGTGATCACCGGGATCAACGGCGCCAATGATTTCGTGCGCCTGTCGTCGTGGCTGCAGTCGAACTCGGTGGTGCGCGGCATGCGCCCGGTGCGCGCCACGGCCAACTCGCTCGAGCTTGAGCTCGACCTGCTGACCGGGCTGCCCGGCTTCCGGCGCGTGCTGGACGGCGACGTGCTGGCCGAGTCTCCGGACAACATCGAAGGCGCGCCGCCGGTGTTCATCCTGCGATGAATCCTTCCTCGCCCGACGGGCCCGATGCGGTGATCTCGCGTTTCCTGGTGCGCCTGCAGCGGGCGGCACTGCTGCTTGCGCTGGGTTGGCTGGTCTGGCTGCTCGCGCCGGTGCTGACCCCGTTCGTGCTCGCCGCGATGCTGGCCTGGCTGGGCGATCCGCTGGTCGACCGGCTCGAGGCGCGCGGACGCTCGCGCAACGTGGCGGTACTGCTGGTGTTCTCCGCGATGCTGCTGGTACTGGTGCTGGCGCTGGTGATCCTGGTGCCGATGATCGTGCGGCAGGTGTCCACGCTGGTGGACTCGCTGCCCGGCTACGGCGACTGGATCCTGCAGACCGCCTTGCCCTGGGTTGAAGCGCGCACCGGGCTGGACATCCTCGGCTGGCTCGACCCGGAGCGCCTGGCGGCCTACGTCCGCGAGCACTGGGAGCGCGCCGGCGGGATCGCTGCCACCGCGCTGGGTTACGTGTCGCGGTCGGGCTTCGCGGTGCTCGGCTGGGTGACCAACCTGGTGCTGCTGCCGGTGATCACGTTCTTTTTCCTGCGCGACTGGGACCGCATGGTCGAGCGCGTGGCGGCGATGATCCCGCGCGACCATCTCGATACGGTGTCACGGCTCGCGCGCGACTCCAGCGAGGTGCTGGGCGGTTTCCTGCGCGGACAGTTCCTGGTGATGCTGATCCTCGGCGTGATGTACGGCGTCGGGCTGTGGGGCGTCGGCCTGGAGCTTGGCGTGTTGATTGGCCTGATCGCCGGCCTGCTCACCTTCGTGCCGTACCTCGGCCCGGCCAGCGGCATCGTGCTCGGCGTGATCGCGGCGCTGGTGCAGTTCGGCGACTGGCAGCACGTGGCCGGGGTGCTGGTGGTGTTCGGCATCGGCCAGGTGATCGAAAGCTACTGGCTGACGCCCAAGCTGGTGGGCGACCGCATCGGCCTGCACCCGGTGGCGGTGATCTTCGCGGTGCTGGCCGGCGGCCAGCTGTTCGGGTTCCTGGGCATGCTGCTGGCGCTGCCCGCCGCGGCGGTGGCGAACGTGCTGCTGCGTTTTGCCCATGAGCGCTACACGGCAAGCCGCCTGTACGCGGGCCAGGCACCTGCGATCGTGGTTGCGCCGGCAAGGTCGGTGATCGTGTCGCCCGACGGCCAGGCCGGAAAGGACAGCGGCGGCGCGTGACCAGGCAGTTGCCGCTGGCGCTGCGCTATCCGCCGGACCAGCGATTCGACACATTCGTCGGCGCGCCGGCCGGTGCGCTCGACCAGGTGCGCGCGCTGGCCTTGGGCGACGGCGGTTGGCTGTACCTCTCCGGCGCCGCCGGCACCGGCAAGACGCATCTCGCGCTTGCGGCTTGCGCCGAAGCCGAAGCGCAGGGCCGACGCACCGCGTATCTGCCGCTGGCCGCGGCCGCGGGTCGCGTGGGCGACGCGCTGGAGGCGCTGGACGGCATGGCGCTGGTCGCGCTGGACGGCCTGGAAGCCGTCGCCGGCGGGCGAGACGACGAGATCGCGCTGTTCGATTTCCACAATCGCGCGCGCGCCGCCGGCAGCCAGGTGCTCTATGCCGCGCGCGCCGCGCCGGATGCGCTGCCACCGGGGCTGCCGGACCTGCGGTCGCGGCTGTCGCAGTGCGTGCGCATCACGCTGCAGCCGCTGGATGACGATGGGCGTGCCGAAGTGCTGCGGCTGCGCGCCCGGCGACGCGGGCTGCAGTTCGACGAGGCGGCGATCGCGTGGCTGCTGAGGCGGACCGGGCGTGACCTGGTCGGGCTGACGGCGCAGCTCGATGCCCTGGACCGGGCATCGCTGGCGGCGCAGCGGCGGGTGACGGTGCCGTTCCTGCGCCAGGTGCTGGGTCCCGACGCCGCCTAGGCGCCGGTGCCGCTCAGCGGTGGTACTCGCCGGCCCGTTCGGGCTGGTAGGTGACTTCTTCGATGCGCACCTTGACCGTGCCGCCGCCGGGCTTGGGCCATTCCATCTCGTCGCCCTGCGACAGGCCGAGCAGGGCGCTGCCCACCGGGGCCAGCACCGAAATGCGGTCGGCGCTGCCGTCGGCATCGCGCGGATAGACCAGGGTCAGCTTGAAGTCTTCTTCCGGGCCGACGCGGAAGCGCACGGTGGAATTCATGGTGACAACGGTCGGCGGCACGTCCTTCGGGCCGACCACTTCGGCGCGCAGCAGCTCGGCCTCGAGCGCCGCGCGGCCGGGGAAGGTGCCGTCCGGGAGGGATTCGAGCAGGCTTTCCAGGCGCTCGGCGTCCAGGCTGGACATGATGATCTTGGGTCGGGTTTCCACGCGTGCTTCTCCTGCATGTGGGCCTGCCGCCAGCAAGACGCCCCGGGTCGACTGGCGTCGGCCCCGGGGCGCGGAATGGTCGGCGGCAATGATTTCCTTGGACTCCACTGTAGCGGGAGCCGGCGGCGAGCTCAATCGGTGCCGCTCAGCCCTGGAAGCACCAGTGCCAGGGTTCGTGGACGATCCCGTGCGGGTTGTCGCGCGGATAACTCATGGTGAAGCCGTGTCCGCCCGCGTTGGTCGCCAGCCAGGCGAACGCCGGGGTGGCTTCGAAGGATTCCTCGGCAGCGGGCTCACCGGGGGCGGAAATGTCGAGCGCCTGGCCTGAGTGGTGCTCGGACCAGCCGGGTGCGGCGTTTACCGCAAGGATCGCGTCGAGCGCCAGCCCGCGCGCCAGCTTCCGCTCGAGGATGCCGAGCTGGTAATCGTGGCTGCGGTAGCCGGAGATCGCTTCCAGCACGATCCCGTCGCGCAGCGCGGCGGCGGCCATGCTGCGCCAGGCGCGGGCAGCGTCGGCGCGCAGCCACAGCGCGCGGCGATAGCGGTCGTGGCCGGCGTGGGCCAGCCACGCGGGTTCCGGCACCAGCGCCAGGCCGGTGCGCGCGGCGTAGGCGTGGCCGTCGATGCCGAGCGCCTCCAGCCTTGCCTCGATCCGCTGCACGGGGAGCGTGGCGACCGCATCCAGGCCGGCGCGCTCATGGTGGACAGGATGCGCGAGGGCATCCAGGGCGGCATCGATGCCGGGTTCGCGCGCCAGCCGCGGCACCAGCGCGAGCAGGCCTTCGGGAAGCTCCGCGGCAAGCAGGGCACCATCACGCTTGCGGCGCAGCACGGTGCGCGCGCCGGCCAGTGCGCGGGCGTCGCGATTGCCGCGCGCACGCAGCACCCCGCCGGGCCAGAGTTCGATATCCGGGGTATTGAGCAGGATCCGGTCGCTGCCGCGGCGCATGCGTGCGGCCTAGGCGGCGACGCCGGCGTCGGCGTCGGTGTCGACATCGGGCAGCGCGTCGGGCGCGGCTTCGGGGTCGGCATGCGGCGCGTCGGCATCGTCCGCGGCGGGCGCAGGTTTGGCCTGCGGGCCTTCATCGAGGCTGTAGAACAGGCCTTCGATGCGGCGGTCGGGCCCCACGGTGATCGAGGCCTGCATCACCAGCTGGCCGCGCTGGACGGGTACTTCCACCACCGCGGCGTCCCCGATCCGCTCGACCCGCGGCTCCCCGCGCGTGCTTTCTGGCGCGCGGCGCGCGTAGGCGGCGTGCGTCGCCTGCAGGTCCTCCACGCTCAGTGTGTTGCGCAGCTCCACCGAGAATGCTTCGTGCGCCTCTTCCACCTGGCCGGCATCGAACAGGTCGAGGAAGCGCGTGGCGATGGCGACCGCCTCGTCGTCGCTCACGGGCGCGGCGGGCTTCGCGCAGGCCGTGGTGGCCAACAGCAGGCTGGCAACGAAGCCGGCGACGGCGAAGCGTGCAGCGCGGCGGAGACGGGCAGGGCGGCGGGCGTCGATGGAGGTCATCTGGATCCTCTGGCGTGGGGATGCGGCGATCAGGGGTCGATTGTGCCCCATACACTATCGTCCCCTCCCAGCCAGGAATCCGGATGATCCGCCTCGGTACGCCGCTGTCCGCCCATGCCACCCGCGTCCTGCTGCTCGGTTCGGGCGAACTCGGCAAGGAAGTCGCCATCGAACTGCAGCGGCTGGGGGTGGAAGTGATCGCCGCCGACCGCTACGCCGACGCGCCGGCCATGCAGGTCGCCCACCGCAGCTACGTGCTGGACATGCTCGATGGCGACGCGGTGCGCAAGCTGATCGACCGCGAGCGGCCGCACATCGTGGTGCCGGAGCTCGAGGCTATCGCCACCCGGACGCTGGTCGAGCTGGAGCGCGAATCCGCCGCCGCGGTGGGCGAGGCCGGCGCCCTGCGCGTCGTGCCGACGGCGCGCGCGGCCTGGCTGACGATGGACCGCGAAGGCATCCGCCGGCTGGCCGCCGAAACGCTGGGCCTTGCGACATCGCCGTACCGCTTCGTCGACACCCACGCCGAGTACCGCGAGGCCGTGGCCGCGATCGGCCTGCCCTGCGTGGTCAAGCCGGTGATGTCGTCGTCCGGCAAGGGCCAGAGCACGCTGCGCGTGGAGGCCGATATCGATGCCGCCTGGGACTACGCGCAGCGCGGCGGCCGCGCCGGCGCCGGCCGCGTGATCGTCGAGGGCTTCGTCGACTTCGACTACGAGATCACCCTGCTGACCGTTCGCCACGCGGCCGGCACCACGTTCTGCGAGCCGATCGGGCACCTGCAGCGCGACGGCGACTACCGCGAAAGCTGGCAACCGGAGCCGCGGATGACGCCCGCGGCGCTGGCGCGCTCGCAGGCGATCGCGCGCGCGGTCACCGACGATCTTGGCGGCTGGGGCGTGTTCGGCGTGGAGCTGTTCGTGAAGGGCGACGACGTCTGGTTCTCGGAAGTCTCGCCGCGACCGCACGACACCGGCCTGGTCACCCTGGTCTCGCAGGAGCTCAGCCAGTTCGCGCTGCATGCGCGCGCGATCCTCGGGCTGCCCGTTCCGGTGATCCGCCAGTGGGGGGCGTCGGCGTCGTGCGCGGTGCTGGCCGAAGGCCATGGCGTGCCGGAGTTCGGCAACGTCGATGCCGCGCTGCGTGCGCCCGACACCGCGCTGCGCCTGTTCGGCAAGCCGCGCGTCGAGGGACAGCGCCGCGTCGCGGTGACCCTGGCGCGCGCAGCCGACATCGACACCGCCCGTGCGACCGCGCGCGACGCTGCTGCGGCGCTCACCGTCGAGCTGCGATGATGGCCACCAGGCAACCGACAGGAACCGACCCGCGATGAAAGGCCGTGACGGCTATGCCGTGTTCTTCTTCCCGCAGGCGCTCGAAGCGCTTGGCGAGGCCATCAAGCCCTACATCCAGGACAACCCGGTGGTTGGCCAGCATCTGTCCTGCGACGAGATCGACACCGGCGGCGGCCTGATCGAAATGACGATGAAGGGCCGCATGCCCACCGGCGAGGACGTGACGCTGGAAATGATGGTGCCGGCGTCGATGGTGCGTATGGTCGTGTCGCGCCAGAGCGGCGGCCTGTTCGGCTTCGGACCGCGCACGTACGACGAGGCGACTACCGTGCTGCCGGTTATTGCGGCGCCGGCCCCGCCTGCCGCGGCTCCCGCGCATGCGGTGCCCGATGCCGGTCCGGACGTCGGTGCGGTAGAGGCGACAGCGACGACGGGTCCCGATGTCGGCACCGACGTGGCAGGCGCGCCGGCGGATGCCACAGGCAGCACCGCGGCCAACAAGCCGTCTCCCTGAGACGCTCCGCGCGTCGGCACGCGCGCAGCGCCGGATCTACTCCGCGAGATCCACCCACACCAGGCGGTGGTCGCTGCCGTCGATGATCGCGGCATCGGGCGTGCCTGGCGCGGGCCAGAACACGCCGCTGTCGACCGCGCGGAACCCGGTCGACGGCAGCACGTAATCCAGCCGCAGCGGCCCGACCCGCGCGCCGAAATCGCCGGTGGCATGCACGACCGCACCGCGCCGCCCGGGCTTGTCGGCACCCGCGGCGTAAGGGGCGCCATCGCCGCGCGGCGTGGCCATGCGCAGCACCCGCGGATGCTCAAGCAGTTCGACGATTGCCTCGTGGCGGCCGTCGCCGTCGACAGGATCGTTGTTGAGGTCGCCGAGGATGGCGAAGCGCGCGCCGGCCGCCAGCCCGCCGCAGCGCCCCTGGTCATCGCAAAGCCAGTCCGCGTTGCCTGCCGAGAGGTATTCGCTCCACAGGCGGATCTCGTCGTGGTTGCGCGCGCTGTTGCGGCGCTCGGCGCCGTCGAACACCGGCGGCGTGGGATGCGAGGCCAGCACGTGCACCACGCCCAGCGGCGTGCGCACCGGCACGTCCCAGTGCGACTTGGATGACAGCCGCAGCTGGCTCCAGATGGCGTCGGGATGCCAGGACAGGCCGGTTGCCGGGTCGAGCGGCCGTGCCGCACCCGGCATGGCGCTCCAGCGCAGCAGCTGGAACGTGCGCGCCGCGGCGGCGTCGATCGGATGCATCGACAGCAGCAGCATGCCGTACTGGCCCGGGTGCAGGCCGTAGCCCCAGGCGTCATTGCCCCGCTCGCGGCGCGCGGCCGGGCTTTCGCCGGGCACCGCGGACGCTGCGCCGACCGTGCCGCTGCGGTCGAGGTCCAGGCCGCTGGGCACGCCGGTGTTGACCGGTGCGAAATAGCGGTACGGGTAACGCAGCGCTTCGCCGCCGCCGGCCTGCGGCTGCTCGAGGTAATCGCGCTGGAACAGGTCGGCCGCATGGCCATCGGGGTCATGGTCGAACTCGTTGAGCAGCACGATGTCCGGGCGTACGCGCTGCAGCACCGCGGCCACCTTGCGCGCATCGGCGTCGCCGGCCGCGAGCCGCCGCTGCAGGCCACCGGCGTCGTCGGAATACAGCGAGGCGTTGTAGCTGGCGATGCGCAGGGTGTCGGGTCGGGTCATGGCCTGTCCGGGGTCGCCGTGGACGTTCACGCGCACGCAGCCGGCAATCAGCGCGCAGCACAGCAGCATGGCCCACGGTCGCGCAGGCACGCACGCGCTCATGCGCCGCCTTCCTGCGGAAACGCCTGCCAGCCACGGCCGTCGAAGCGTTCGAGGGGTTGGAACCTGCGCTTGTAATCCATCTTCCGGTGTCCCGATATCCAATAGCCAAGGTAAAGGTGGCGGCGGCCGTCGCGGCGCGCCCAGTCCAGCTGGTGCAGGACCGCCAGCGTGCCGAGGCCGCGCGCGGCCTCGTCGGGGTCGTAGAAGGTGTACACCGCGGACAGCGCATCATCGGCCAGGTCCGTGACCGCCACGGCGACAAGCCGATGGTCGATGCGCAGTTCGAGGAAGCGCCCCTGCGACCAGCTGCCGACCAGGAACTGGTCGAACTCGGTCTTGCCGTGCGCATCCATGCCGCCGCCGGCATGGCGTCCGGTGAGATAGCGGCGGTACAGCGCGAAGCGCTCGTCGGTCTCGCCCGGCGTGGTGATGCGTGCCTCGACGTCGGCGTTGCGCGTCCAGCAGCGCCGCTGGCTGCGATCGGGCGTGAACCCGGCCACCGGAATCCGCACCGCGACGCAGGCGCGGCAGCCGTGGCAGTGCGGGCGATAGACCAGATCACCGGAGCGCCGGAAGCCGCGTTCCAGCGCTCGGGGATAGGCCGCGGGCAGGCGCGGATCGCCCGGGTCGAGCACCAGGTCGCGCGCTTCGCGCTCGGGCCAGTAGCCGCAAGGATGTTCCGCGGTGTGGAACAGGCGCATGGATGCCGACTCAACCATGGTGGCGGGCCGGCTGCGGCGGTGCATGGCGGGCGCGGTGCATGCGTGCAGGATACCGCCGCGCGTCGCAGTGGCTGCGAACCGACCGGCGGCTGAACGCGCCGGGCGCGGCGTCAACCCGGCGGCGCGCCGGGCGTTGACCGGTGCACATGCAGCAATGTCGCTGCGCGCAAAGGAGTCACGCATGAAGCGTCATGCCCTGTTTCTCGCTACCGCCCTCTCCGTCGCTGCCCTGGGCGCGGCGTCCGTCGCCAGCGCGCAGGCCGACGCTCCGGCGCGCAGCACCCAGGCGCAGTCCGACGGCGCCAAACCGGCCGATGCCGGCAAGCGTCCGCAGCGCGGCGGCCACGGCCACCACGCGCGTCGTGGACACGGTCCGGGCATGGGCTTCGGAGGCGGCATCGAACGATTCGACAGTGATGGCGATGGCCGCGTCAGCCGCGCCGAATTCGACGCGGGCCAGGCCGCGCGCGCCGCTGCACGTGAAGCGCGTGCCGCCGCGAAACCGGAGGCCGAAAAGGCCGGGTCGTCGCGTCGCGGATCGCGCCACGATGGTCATGATGGCTCCGCACCGCAGGCGGGCAAGCTCCGCGGCCCGCGCATGGCGATCGATTTCGACGCCGTCGATACCAACAAGGACGGCCAGATCGTGCGCACCGAGGCGATGGCGCACGGCGAGCGCATGCAGGCGCAGATGCGCAGCGAACGCGAGCGCCATTTCAGCGAGTCGTTCACGGCCGCCGACCTCAACAAGGACGGCAAGCTGAGCCGTGTCGAGGTGGACGAGAAGATGCCGCGCCTGGCGAAGCGCTTCGCGTGGATGGACGACAACCGCGACGGATTCCTGGGCAAGGCCGAACTGCAGGCCGGCTCGCACCGCTGAACCGCTGACGGGGTGGCGCCGGGATGCCCGGCGCCGGTGGCCCGCGCTGCAAGGCGCGGGCCATTTTTTGGGCCGGGAGGCCCCTGTGGTGGCCGGGAGGCCTTCGCGGCTCATGTCCCCCGGATCCGCCTGGCGGCGGATGCCTCCTCCTTTACTTCCCCGCGAAGGCCTCCCGGCCACTTCGGGGCTGGGCCGCGGCTGCAGGCACCGGAGAACCAAGCACCAGATCGCGGGGTATGCCTTTGAACCACCGCGTACTGCGGCGTACCGGGTGCCAAGGCCCTTGAGGGGGAAGTCAAGGAGGAGGTGATGGCCGCAGGCCATCGCCGGGGGACATGAGCCCTCAAGGGCCTTGGTACCCGGCGCCCCGCGTCACGTCGCGTCAGCCGTGCAGGTACAGCAGCACGATGCCGCCGATGATCGCGATGTTGCTGACCAGCACGCCGCTGGTGCCGAAGGTGAGGCGGTAGCCGAGCTGCCGCCATTTCGCCCCGCCCGGATGGCGTTGCGCATCGCGGCGCAGCAGCGGCGCCATGGTCTTCTGCATCGGGCCGAGCAGCTGGTAGTTCAGCACCGCGATCGCCGCCAGTGCCAATGCCGACGCCGGCACCATGCTGTCGAACGCGAGCGCCGCGACGAGCGTGGCGCCCACCGCGACCAGCGATGTCCAGAGATAGCTGTGGTAGACGCGGATGACCTCCTCGCGCTCGGCTTCGTTCTCGGCATAGCCGAGCAGCATCCGACGGCACAGCCAGGCGGTGATCAGCGTGGCCAGAAGGCCGCCACCGAGCGCGCCGGCGGTGCCGAGCACGCTCTTGCCGAGCAGGCCGCCGAGCACCGCGGGCGCCGCCTTGGCGAACCCCGTCGCAGCCGCCGGCCGCGCCACGCCCAGCAGCGCCACCACGCCGACGGCGAACGCCGTGCCTGGCGCGCTGCCGCGCGCGAACTCGCTGAAGCGGCCGATGAGGTCTGCGCGCACGCTCTTGCGTGCCCGGGACAGGCGCTTGCGGACCGCGGCGTCGGACAGGCCGAGCAGCGACGCGACCTGGCGCGAATTCTGGCCCTCGCGGTAGTACAGCAGCAGGACTTCGCGGCTTTCCTCGGGCAGTTCCGAGATCAGGTCGGCGGCAAGCTGCTCGCGTTCGGCGTCGAGCAGGCGCTCGTCTGGCAGTGCGGAGGGATCGGCGGCATGCGCGATGGCCAGCTCGGCGGCTTCACCATGGACGTTGCGGTTGCGCTGGCTGCGCAGGTGGTCATAGGCCAGGTTGCGGGTGATCTGCCGCAGCCACGGCAGGAAACTCGCCGGGTTCTGCAGGCGCTTCAGGTTCTGCCAGGCGGACAGGAACGCCTCTTGGGCGATGTCCTCGCTGGCGGTCACGTCGCGGGTGATCGCCAGCGCCACCGCGGTCACGGTGTTCTGGCTGGCGACGATGATCCGACCGTAGGCGTGCTCGCAGCCGTTCGCGGCGGCCGGAAGGTCGCGGTGGATGAGGGCGTCGATCGCGGTGGTGGACATGGGCGGCTCATGGCGGCGCATCGGGGCCGCATCAATGGTACCGGGACGCGCGCAGGCACCCGGATGTGACCGGGCGGCGACTCAGGGTCCGTCGACGCGCTGCCAGTCGCTGCCGTCGCGCCTGACCGCGAGCTCACGCGCCGCCTCGCCGGCCACCGCCAGCTGGACGCTGCCCGAGCCCGAACCATCGGTGCGGTAGTCCCGCACCTCGACCCGGGTCCGGTCCGCTTCGTCGCAGCGTGCCGACGATGCGGGAACCACGTCCAGGCCGTCGGCGGCCAGGGTTTCGATCAGGCTGGCCGCCGGGTCGGCGTCATCGATCGCGAGGCAGGCACGCCTGCCTGCGCGGTCGTCGAGCACGTCGCGCACCAGGGTCGCGGCCAGGAGCGGCGGCGTGGGAACGCGATGGACCTCTTCCGGAAGCGTGGCGAGCATGTCCAGGCCGGCCGCACCCGGGGCGCCGGTCGCGGTAGACGCGGATGCGTGTCCGGCATCAGGCGCAGCCGCGACCGTGGGCGCTGGATCCGCCGGCAGCGGCTTGTCGCCGCTGCTGAAATTGACGATCACCACCGCCGCGATCACCGCGATTCCCATCAGCAGGCCGTAGCGGAAGCGCCCGCCGCCGCGCGCGGACAGCGGGCTGCGATCGCCGCCGGCGATGGCTGCGGGCGGCAGGAAGCTTTCACCGCGCACTGGCGCGGCCTGCAGCAGGCCGGCATCGCGCAGCAGCTGCCGCGCCTCGGGCTGCTGGTCGGAGCGCAGCACCCACACTGCCGGCCGCGGCGCGCTGTCGCTGCCGTCGCGGTAGCTGAAATTGCCGCGGATCGCGCCGCGGTAGGAGCGGCCATTGCTGATCCGCACCTCGATGCCGGCCTCCTCGAGCAGCCTGGCGACCGCCTCGACATTCTCGATGCGCGGGCTGGAAAACAGCTGGCGCACGGGGTCAGTCCTTGGCCCGCAGGGGGCCCGCGCGATCGTCGGCCACCACCCGGATCATGCCTTCCTGCGCGGTGCTGGCGACCAGCCGGCCTGCGCGGTCGTAGATCAGGCCGCGCGCCAGGCCCCGGGCGCCCTGCGCGCTGGGGCTGTCGATGGAATACAGCAGCCAGTCGTCGGCGCGGAACGGGCGGTGGAACCAGAGCGCGTGGTCGAGGGAGGCCATCTGCACGTTCGGCTGGTAGTAGCTGATGCCGTGCGGGAAGGTGGCGGTGCCGAGCAGGTGGAAGTCGGACGCATAGGCGAGCAGCGCGCGGTGCAGTTCCGGCGCGTCGCCGACTTTTTCCGCCAGCCGGAACCAGACCTGCTGGTAGGGCGGGCGCTTGGGCGGGTTGAGTTCGTCGCGCGGGTACACGTGGCGGAATTCGAACGGGCCGCTGCGGTCGAGCCAGCGCTGCACCTTGGTGGACAGCGTGGCCAGCACCGCGGGCGGTACGCCGGGCGCCGGCTCGATGTCGTCGGGATCCGGCACCTCGGGCATGGACAGCTGGTGTTCGGCGCCGTCCTCGTGCTGCTGGAACGACGCGGCGCAGAAGAAGATCACCTTGCCGTGCTGGATCGCGGTGACCCGGCGCACCGAAAAGCTGCCGCCGTCGCGGGTGCGGTCGACGTCATAGACGATCGGCGAATCCACGTCGCCGGCGCGCAGGAAATAGGCGTGCAGCGAGTTCGCATCGCGCGGCTGCTCGAGCGTGGCGTGGGCCGCCGACAGCGCCTGGCCCAGCACCTGGCCGCCAAACACGTACTTGGTGCCGATGTCGCGGCTCTGGCCGCGGAACAGGTTGTCCTCGAGGCGCTCCAGGGACAGGAGGTCGACGAGTTCGGAGGCGGGGGCAGGGCGGTTGGGCATCCGCGGATTATACGGGCCGCCGCCCCGGCATCAGGACTGCGGCAGGCGCTGCAGCCGCGTGGCGCGCAGCACGCGCGCCCACGGGAACAACGGCCCGGGGTCGCGTTTGCGCTGCACCAGTACGGCGGGATCGTCGCTCGCCACCACCGTTCCGGCATCAAGCTCTTCGTGGCCGGCGATCCAGCGCAGCGCGGGCAGGTCGGCCACCAGCGTGGCGAGCAGCACGTCGAGCGCGGCGAGCTGCGCCTCGGGATACGCCTCGTCCATGGCCTGGTGCCGTGAATCGAGCCAGTGTGGCCAGCGCCCGGTGTTGACCAGCTCGATCCCGACCGCGCGCGCGTTGTAACCACGCACGTGGTGGGCGATGCGGTCGTGGGCGACGTACCGGACGGTGTCGCCGTCGCGGTCGATGTACCAGTGGCCGCTGTTGCCGGTGCCCGACGCCGGATACAGCACGCGTTCGCCGTACGTGCGCGCGGTGGCGAGGTCGGGAAGTTCGGTGCAGTGGATCACGACAAGATCGACCTGCGACAGCGGGCGCGTGTCCAGCAGGTGCTCGTAGGGCAGCGGGTCCAGGCGCACGTCATGGCCAAGGGCGAGGTCGCGGCGATGCTAGCATTCACGCATGTCGCCGCCGATCCTTCGCCTCCCATGACCGTACGCGGCCACTGCATCCTCTCGCACGGCTTCGAGAGCGGCCCCGATGCCACCAAGGTCACCGCCCTCGCCGAGGCCGCGGAGCGCCTGGGCTGGAGCCACGAGCGTCCGGACTACACCGATCTCGATGCACGCAGCGAACTCGGCCGGCTTGGCGACGTGGCACAACGCCTTGCGCGGCTGCAGGCGCTGGCCGAAGCGCGCGCGACGCAGGGCCCGCTGGTGCTGGCCGGCTCGAGCCTGGGTGCGTGGATTTCCGGGCAGGTGTCGCTGCGGGTGCCCGTGCGCGCGCTGTTCCTGATGGCGCCACCGGTGCGGTTGAACGCCGAATATCCGCTGGATGCGGCGCGCGTGCCCACCGCGATCATCCACGGCTGGCACGACGAACTCATCCCGGTCGCCGATGTCGTCGGCTGGGCCGGCGAGCGCCACGATCGCCTGCTGCTGGTCGACGACGGCCATCGCCTGTCCTCGCACGTCGAGGCGTCGGCCGCGCTGTTTTTCGACCTGCTCGCCGCGGTGGCGCCGTGAGGTTCTTCGCCAGCTGCGGCAAGGGTCTCGAATACCTGCTCGCCGACGAGCTGGTCGCGCTCGGCTGCGCGCGTGCCACCGCGACGATGGCCGGGGCGCACGTCGACGGTGACCTGGTCGACGCGCAGCGCGCGGTGCTCTGGTCGCGCCTCGCCAGCCGTGTGCTCTGGCCGCTGATCGAGTTCCCCTGCGATGACGAGGACACCCTGTATCGCAACGTGGTTGCGCTGCCGTGGGCCAGCCATCTCGCACCCGGGCTCACGCTGGCCGTGGATGCGCATGTGTCGGGTACCGGCATCACCCACGCACGCTTCGCCGCGCAGCGGGTCAAGGACGGCGTGGTCGACAGCCTGCGCGCCGACACCGGCGACCGCCCCGACGTCGACCTCGATGCACCCGACCTGCGCCTGAACCTGGTGGTGCGCAAGGGCCGCGCGGTGCTGTCCGTCGACCTTGGCGGCGGGCCGATGCATCGCCGCGGCTGGCGCCGCGCACAGGGCGAGGCGCCACTGAAGGAAACCCTGGCCGCGGCGGTACTGCTGCGCGGCCACTGGCCGCAGGTGTATGCCGACGGCGGCGCGCTGCTGGATCCGATGTGCGGCAGCGGCACGCTGCTGGTCGAAGGCGCCGCGATGGCCGCCGACGTGGCTCCGGGCCTGCTGCGCCACGGCGATGCGCTGCCGTCGCGCTGGAGCGGTTTCGACACCGCGGCTTGGGCGACCCTGCGCACCGATGCCCTTGAGCGCGAACGCGCCGGCCGCGGCGCGCTGCGCCAGGTGTTCTTCGGCAGTGATTTCGATCCCGCGGCGCTGCGCGCGGCGCGCGAGAACGCCACCGCCGCCGGATTCCGCGACGCCATCGCCTTCGACGAGCGCCAGGTCGCCGCGCTGCAGCCGATGGCGCAGCCACGCGGACTGGTGGTCTGCAATCCGCCGTACGACGCGCGCCTGTTCGCGGATGCCCAGCTCTATCGCACCCTGGGTGACAGCCTGCGACGGATCGCGCCGGGCTGGCGCGCGAGCCTGCTCTGCGGCAGCGCCGATCTCGCCCGCGCCACCAACCTGCGCGCGCAGAAGGTCTACCAGCTGTTCAACGGCGCGCTGGAATGCAGCCTGCTGGTCAGCGACCCCGTGTTGCCGCCGGTACGCGAGGACGCCACGCCGCGCGCGCTGACACCCGGCGCGCAGATGCTCGCCAACCGCCTGCGCAAGAACCTGCGCGCGCTGAAGGCGTGGCGCGCGCGCGAGGACGTGGACTGCTTCCGCGCCTACGATGCCGACCTGCCCGAGTACGCCGTGGCGATCGATGTCTACACCGAAGCCGACGACCCGGATGCCACCTGGCTGCACGTGCAGGAGTACGCCGCGCCGGCCGACATTCCCGAGGCCGACGTGCGCCGCCGCTTCGGCGAGGTGCTGGCCGCGGCCCGCGAAGTGTTCGGCGTGCCGCGCGAGCGCGTGGCCACCAAGGTGCGGGCGCGCGGCAAGGGCGGCAGCAAGTACGCCGATGGCTTCGACCGCCGCGGCGAGTTCCTGCAGGTGCGCGAAGGCGTCGCGCGGCTGCGCGTGAACCTGTTCGACTACCTCGACACCGGCCTGTTCCTCGACCACCGTCCGCTGCGCCGACGCCTGTACCAGGAAGCCCGCGGCAAGCATTTCCTCAACCTGTTCTGCTACACCGGCGCGGCCACCGTGCAGGCGGCCGTCGGCGGCGCGGCCAGCACCACCAGCGTCGACCTGTCGGCCACCTACCTGCAGTGGGCCGCGGACAACCTGCGCGGCAACAGTGTCGACGGCCGCCCGCTGGGCGGCAGCCGCCACCGCATGGTGCAGGCCGATGCCGTCGCCTGGCTCGAAGCCGACGACGGCCTGTACGACCTGGTGTTCTGCGACCCGCCGACGTTCTCCAACTCCGCGCGCGCCGACGATTTCGACATGCAGGCGCAGCACGTGCGCCTGCTGCGCGCGGCGGTGGAGCGGCTGTCGGACGAGGGCGTGCTGTATTTCTCGAACAACTACCGGCGCTTCCGCCTCGACGACGAAGCGGTGGCCGCATTTGCGGAGTGCGAGGACATCAGTGCCGCGACCATCCCGCAGGACTTCGCCCGCAATCCGCGCATCCATCGCGCGTGGCGGCTGCGGCGGCGTTCGTAGGACGGTGTAATCCGGGCAGGCACGGGAGCGGCCCTGGCCGCCGCAGGGAGTCCCCCGCAGGGATGCGGAGCGCGGGCATCGCAGCGTTGCAACAGCGGTGCTGTCATGCGCGCGCGCCGCCCCGATGATGTGGGCAGACACATCCAGGAGCCACGCCATGTCCCCGGCCACCCCTTTCGATTCCACCCGCGTCGTCCGCAAGGTGCGCGGCCGCGCCGCGTCCGACGGCGCGGGCGTCAGGCTCACGCGCGTGATCGGCGGCCAGGAGCTCCCGGACCTCGACCCGTTCCTGCTGCTCGACGAGTTCGGCACCGATCGCCCCGAGGATTACCTGGCCGGGTTTCCCGACCATCCGCATCGCGGCTTCGAGACCGTCACCTACATGCTCGACGGGCGCATGCGCCATCGCGACAACCACGGCAACGAAGGCCTGCTGGTGCCCGGCAGCGTGCAGTGGATGACCGCGGGCCGCGGCCTGGTGCACTCGGAGATGCCCGAGCAGCAGGAGGGCCGCATGCGCGGTTTCCAGCTGTGGGTGAACCTGCCGGCGAAGGACAAGATGACCGCGCCGCGCTACCAGGAGTTCGCGCCCGAGCGCATCCCGCTGGTGGCGGTTGCCGAGGGCGTGGAGGTGCGCGTGGTGGCTGGTGAGGTCAGCGGCGACGATGGCGTGCGCGTGCGTGGCCCGATCGAGCAGCCGGCGACCGATCCGATGTACCTCGATGCGTCGCTGGCGCCTGGTGCCGCCTGGGAACACCGCCTGCCGGAAGGCCACAACGCCTTCGCCTATGTGTTCGAGGGCGATGCGCTGCTCGGCAGCGGCGACGAGGCGCGCCAGCTCGTCGCGCACGAACTCGGCATCCTCGGCGGCGGCGACCTGCTGCGCGTGCAGGCCGGCGCGGCGGGCACGCGCCTGCTGCTGGTATCCGGCCGCCCGCTGCGCGAGCCCGTCGCGCGCCACGGGCCGTTCGTGATGAACACCCGCGAGGAGCTGATGCAGGCCTTCGTGGACCTGCAGGAAGGCCGCTTCTGAGACACGCGCGGGGCGGCGCCGAGCGTCGCCCCGCGCGGATGCTCAGGGCGTGCCGGTGACCGGCGCGTCCTCGCGGCCCAGCCAGCCGTAAAGGCCGCCGCCGATGATCGCGCCGACGATCGGCGCCACCCAGAACAGCCACAGCTGGCCGAGTGCGCCGGACCCGGCGAACAGCGCCACTGCGGTCGAACGCGCCGGGTTCACCGAGGTGTTGGTGACCGGGATGCTGATCAGGTGGATCAGGGTCAACGCCAGGCCGATCGCGATCGGTGCGAAGCCTGCCGGTGCGCGACCATGGGTTGCGCCCATGATCACCACCACGAACATCGCGGTCAGCACCACTTCGCACAGCAAGGCCGCGGCCATCGAATAGCCGCCGGGCGACAGCGCGTCGAAGCCGTTGGTCGCGAAGGCACCGGCGGCAGTCGGGTCGATCGCGAAGCCGGCGCTGCCGCTGGCGATCAGCAGCAGGATCCAGGCCGCGAGGATGCCACCCGCCACCTGGGCGACGATGTACGGCACCAGTTCGGAGATCGGGAAGCGGCCGCCGGCCCACAGTCCCACGCTGACCGCCGGGTTGAAATGCGCTCCAGAGATGTGGCCGAACGCGTACGCACCGGTGAGCACCGTCAGGCCGAACGCCAGTGCGACGCCGTGAAACCCGATCCCCAGCGAATTGCCATCACCGCCGAAATGCGCGGCCAGCACCGCGCTGCCACAACCGCCAAGCACCAGCCAGAACGTGCCGAGGAACTCGGCCGCGAGTTTCTTGATCATGTCGTCCCCTCACATCGGGCGGCCGTGGCGGCCGCGCCCCCGACGTGCACGCTAACCGCGCGCACGCCCGGGTGTGTTCGCCCTTTGTTAAGGCGCCCGGCGGGGTCAGTTGCTGGAAATTCGCACGTCGCCGAAGTGCAGCAACTCGGCCACCGACATCGCCTGCGACATTTCCTGGGCGTTGCCCGCGCGCAGCGAGATGTGGGCAACCTGGTTGCGACCCAGCTCGACGATCGTTTCCCTGACTTCGACGCCGGCCGTGCTGGACAGCTCGCCCCGGTACCACCAGATCGACTGCCCGTCGATCACGGTCTCTTGCACGCGATCACCACGGCGTGGCTTGAACGGCGCCTCCGCGCTGAGCATCACCGCCAGCACCTGGCCACCGTCGCTGGCCCGGATGGCCTTGCAGAAGGTGTAACCGCTGCCCTCGAGCTTTTCCCAGGCCAGTCCGCTGTCGGCTGGCAGGGCCGGACAGCCCCCGCCGGATTGCGCGTGCACGGCACCGGACATCAGCAGGCACGCCGAAGCCAGCAAGATCGTTTTCATGGTGGTCCCCCCCGGGCAGCGCAGGACAAGGCGCTGCAGCCTCTGGATACTCCCTTGGGGGGGACTTGTCATTCTGTGACTTGCGTCACCGTTCTGGCAGGGGGATGAACTCGTTGTCGCCCTCGATCTCGCCGAAGCGCCCTGCCAGCCAGTCGGCCTTGGCCTGTTCGATGCGTTCTCTTGACGAAGACACGAAGTTCCACCAGAGGTGCCGGCGGCCGTCGAGCGGCTCGCCACCCAGGAGCATCGCCTTCAGCGGCGTCTTTGCGCGCAGCACCGCGGCGCGGCCTGGATCGGGCACCACCAGGTGCCGTGCGGGTATGTCGACGCCGTCCAGCTGTGCGTCCCCTTCGAGGATGTAGAGCGCGCGCTCAGGCTGGTCGGCCGCGATGCGCAGCTCCGCATCCGGCGCGAGATCGATCGCGACGTTGAGGATCTCGCTGAACACATGCACCGGCGACACCTCTCCCCAGGCGCGGCCCGCGATCACCCGCAGCCGTGCGCCGGGCAGCGTGATCGTGGGCAGGCTGGCCGCCGAGTGGTGGTGGAAGGCCGGCGGCGCTTCCTCGTCCGACTTCGGCAGGGCCACCCAGGTCTGCATGCCGTGGATCGGGTGGGCGGCCTGGCGCACTGCCCGCGGCGTGCGCTCGGAATGCGCGATGCCGCGCCCCGCCGTCATCCAGTTGACGTCGCCGGGAAGGATGTCCTGGTTGAAGCCGAGCGTGTCGCGGTGGTTGATGGCACCGGACCAGAGGTAGGTCACCGTGGCCAGCCCGATGTGCGGATGCGGGCGCACGTCGAGGCCGGTGCCGCGCTCGAACACGGCCGGGCCCATGTGGTCGGCGAACACGAACGGCCCGACGCTGCGCGCTTCGATCGTCGGAACGGCGCGCCGCACGGTGAATCCGCCACCAAGGTCGTGTTCGCGCGGACGGATGACGAGGGTCATGCAGTGCCTCCATGGCAATCGACTGGTGCCAGCATCGCAGGTTGCCACGGCGCCGGCCGCCTCGCCGCTGCAACGCAGCGTACGCGCGTCAGCTTGGCGGGTGGCGCGCCACCAGTCGCTCCGCCAGCCGGGTGGGCTCGGGCTGCCGATGCGTGGTGGTGAAGCGCATCACCAGGTCGGCGGCCGACGCCATCGCCACCCGGTGCCCGGCGGAGACTACCAGTGGCGCGCTGCCGGGCTTGCTGCGCAGCAGCCAGCCGATCTGCGGACCGCGTACCTGGCTGCGCAGGGCGGTGTAGGCGCCGCGCGTCTCATGTGGCTCCGGACCGCCGCCGGCGACGATCGTGTCGGCCACGCCGATGCAGGGCAGGTCGGCGGTGACGCCAAAACGCGTGGCGATGCCCGCGTGGTCCGGATGGGCGCCGCCGTGGCCATGGATGAATGCGAGATCGGGAGGGCGTGGCAGCGCCTTGAGCGCCGCAAGCAGGACGGGCAGCGCGTCGAAGGACGCTCGGTCCGCACCTCCCGGCAACCCGAGGCTCACGACCTCGCCGGCCATGAGTTCCAGCGTGTCGGCGTCGAGCAGCACCGCGGCCCCGCGCACGGTGGCGCCATCGTCCTCGGCGCGGGCATGGAAGCCTGCGATGGTGCGCAGCGGCTTCGTGAAACGGTCGCGCAGCTCAAGCTCTCCGGCGGCCGCGGATGGCAGCGACGCCAGGTCCGGGGGATCCTCGTGGTCCGTGGGCATTGCCATCAGAACGCGCCGATGCGCAGGTGCGGCCGCCCGTCGGCGTCGTGGTCGATGTCGTAGCGGCCGCCGTAGATGGTGTCGTCGATGGGATCGACGTGGCAGTCGCACAGTGCGGCGACGATGCCGGGAACGGTGTTGCTGTGTCCGACCACCAGCACCGTGCCGTGGCTGTGCGCGTCGCGCAGCATCGCCGCCAGGTCGGCGGCGGGCATCGCGGCGTCGTACTCGTGCAGTTGGAGCCCGTGCGCCGTCGCCGCGGCGAGTCCGGTCTGGCGCGTGCGCGCGAATGCGCTGGTCCAGGCCGCCACCAGCGGTACGTCGCGCAGCTGCGCCGCCAGGGCATCGGCCCGGGCCTTGCCAATGGCGGAGAGGTCCGGGTCGCGCGAGTCATCCACCTTTTCCGCGTGGCGCACCACGATGAAGGCAAGCGGCGCGGCCGCGCCTGCAGCGGTATCGACGACATCGGTACCCGCGCAGGCGGCCAGCAGGCACGCCGTCGCGACGAATGCCAAGGCCATGGCCGCGCCGCGAGCGCGCGGCGCAGGAGAAGGGGGCAGCTGCATGGGGGCGGAGACCTGCGGAAGACGCCGGCAGCATACGCGTCGCAGCCTGCGCGAGCGCACTCGCCACGCCGGGCCCGATCCGGCGTGGAAATGCTCCGCTACGGGTCGCTGCCGTGGGCCGCGTCGCCTGGTGTGTCCGACAGCGCGTCCGACAGCGCGGCGAGCCGCGCGGGCGTGCCGACATCGGTCCAGCGCCCGCGGTGGTGTTCGCCGCTCACCCCACCGCGTGCCATTGCGGCACGCAGCAGGGGCGCCATCTTGAAGCGCGGCGGCACGCTGTCGGCACCGGCCTCGTCGCCGATGGCGGCGCGCCAGTCGGCAAACAGGGAAGGCCGGTAAACGCCGATGCCGGCAAAGGTCAACGCGTGCCCGCCGCCGGCAACGAGCCGGCCGTCGCCGGCTAGCGTGAAGTCGCCACCCGGATGGTGCGTGGGGTTGTCGACCAGCACCAGATGCGCCTCGCCCGCGGGTTCCGCAGGCAGGCGCGCGAAGTCGTGGTCGCACCAGATGTCGCCATTGACCGCGATGAACGGCGCGTCGCCCAGCAGCGGCAGCGCGTGCAGCATGCCGCCGCCGGTCTCCAGCGGCACCGCGCCCTCGTAGGCATACGCGATGCGCAGGCCCCACTGCGCACCGTCGCCGAGCATCTCGGGGAAGCGCGGCGCCAGCCACGAGGTATTGATGACGACGTCGCGCACGCCGGCGGCGGCCAGTTTTTCCAGGTGCCAGGCGACCAGCGGCTTGCCGCCGGCGGCGAGCAGCGGCTTGGGGGTCGTGTCCGTCAGCGGGCGCATGCGCTCGCCGAGGCCGGCGCACAGCACCAGCGCCTTCATCGCGCGCCGCTCATGGCTGCACGGCGGCTGCCAGCGCCGGACGCACGTGGCGCTCGAGCACGCCCGCCAGCGGCGCGAGTTCCGGGTAGCGCGGAATGACCTCGTCGAGGTAGGCGAGGAAGCGCGGCGCATCGGCGATGTACTTCGGCTTGGCATCGCGATGCTTCAGCCGCGCGAAGATGCCCAGGACCTTGAGATGCCGCTGTACGCCGATCAGGTCGGCATCGCGGCGGAACTGCGCGAGCGAGGCGGGCACCGGCACGCCGGCGGCGCGCGCGCGCGCGTGGTAATCGGCCAGCCATGCATCCACGCGCGTGGGCGGCCAGCTCAGGAACGCATCCTTGAACAGGCTGGTCGCGTCGTACGCCACCGGGCCTGCGACCGCGTCCTGGAAATCCAGCACCGCCGGGCCGTCCTCGACCGGCATCAGGTTGCGCGGCATGTAGTCGCGGTGCACCAGGACCTGCGGTTGCGCCAGCGCGCTGGCGACGAGCAGCGCGTAGATGCGGTCCAGCGCCCGGAGGTCGTTGTCGCCAAGTGCCGCGCCGAGATGGCGGGTCAGGAACCATTCGTCGAACAGCCGCAGCTCGCGCCGCAGCAGCGCTTCGTCGTAGCGCGGCAGCTCGTCGGGGACCGGGATCGCCTGCAGCTTGAGCAACTGTTCGATGGCGGCGTCGAAGTGCGCGTCGGCATTGCCGGCGTCGACCACCTGCAGCAGGGTGTCCGCGCCGAGGTCCTCGAGCAGCAGGAAACCCTGCTCCGGGTCGCGTGCGAGCACCACCGGCACGCGCACGCCGCCGCCGACCAGCAGCGCCAGCACGCGCAGCCACGGCCGCACGTCTTCCTTGTCCGGCGGCGAGTCCATGACGATGGTGGTCGCGCCGTCGGCGCCGGTCGCGCGCCAATAGCTGCGGAAGCCGGCATCGGTGGAGGCGCGCTCCAGGCGCAGGGCGGGATCGCCGCTGGCGGCGCGCGCCCAGTCCAGGCGCTGCGCTGCGCGAAGGTCGTCGGGATCGAGGGTCATGCGGGCTCGGGGAGGTCCAGGGCGGCGGGGCCCACAGGGTAAACTCCGCGCTTCCAGTCCGACAGCATGCGAATCGAGGCGAGATGACCCAGCTGCAACCCGTGCTCCTGTCCGGTGGTTCCGGGACGCGACTCTGGCCGCTGTCGCGCGAGGCCTATCCCAAGCAGTTCCTGGCCCTGGCCGGCGAGCACACCATGCTGCAGGACACCTGGCTGCGGGTCGCGCCGCTCGCCAGCCGCGCGCCGATCGTGGTCGCCAACGAGGAGCACCGCTTCCTGGCCGGCGAACAGCTGCGCCTGGTCGGCATGGCCGAGGCCGCGATCATGCTCGAGCCCATCGGGCGCAACACCGCGCCGGCGATCGCCGCCGCCGCGCTGCAGGCGAGCGAAGGCGGCGACGATCCGCTGCTCCTCGTGCTGCCTTCCGATCATGTGGTGCGCGATGCGGAGGCGTTCCGCGCCGCGGTGCAGGCCGCCATGCCGGCCGCCGAAGCCGGCGCGCTGGTCACCTTCGGCATCGTGCCCGAGGCACCGGAAACCGGGTTCGGCTACATCCAGGCCGAGGCCGGCGACGGCGTGCGCCAGGTGCGGCGCTTCGTCGAGAAACCCGACGCCGCCACCGCGCAGCAGTACCTGGACGCGGGCGGCTACTACTGGAACAGCGGCATGTTCCTGTTCCGCGCCTCGCGTTACCTGGAGGAACTGGGCCGTTTCCGCCCCGACATCCTCGCGGCCGTGCGCAAGGCGTTTGCCGGCGCCGCCCGTGACGGCGATTTCGTGCGCCTCGACAGGGAGGCGTTCGCGGCGAGTCCGTCGGATTCGATCGACTACGCGGTGTTCGAGAACACCGACCGCGCGATGGTGCTGCCGGTCGACATCGGCTGGAACGATGTCGGCTCGTGGTCGGCGCTGTGGCAGGTGAGCGAGCAGGATGCCGAAGGCAACGCCCACCATGGCGACGTCATCGCCGTCGACAGCCGCAACAGCTATGCCTATGCGCGGCGGCTGGTGGCGCTGGTCGGCGTGGATGACCTGGTGGTGGTGGAGACCGACGACGCGGTGTTGGTGGCGCACAAGGACCGCGTGCAACAGGTCAAGGACGTGGTGGCCCTGCTCAAGGCGGAGCAGCGCAGCCACGCCGTGCTGCACCGCGAGGTGCACCGCCCATGGGGCAGCTACGACTCGATCGACCAGGACGCCGGTTTCCAGGTCAAGCGCATCAAGGTCAAGCCGGGCGGACGTCTGTCGCTGCAGTCGCATACGCGCCGCGCCGAGCACTGGATCGTGGTGCGCGGCACCGCGCGCGTGACCCGCGACAACGACGTGTTCGAACTGCACGCCAACCAGTCGACGTACATCCCGCTCGGTGCGAAGCACCGCCTCGAGAACCCGGGCACCGAGATGCTCGAGCTGATCGAAGTGCAGTCCGGCGACTACCTGGGCGAGGACGACATCGTCCGCTACGAGGATGTCTACGGGCGCTCATGAGCACGGCAAGCCAAGACCGCGACCTCGACCGCCTCGAGGCGGAGAGCCTGCACATCCTCCGCGAGGTTGCGGCCCAGTGCCGCAACCCGGTGATGATGTATTCGATCGGCAAGGACAGCTCGGTGCTGCTGCACCTGCTGCTGAAGGCGTTCGCGCCGGCGCGGCCGTCGATCCCGCTGCTGCACGTGGACACCACGTGGAAGTTCCGCGAGATGATCGCGTTCCGCGACCGGCGCGCGGCCGAGACCGGCGTCGAGCTGCGCGTGCACGTGAACCCCGACGGCCTGCGCGAGGGCATCGGCCCGCAGAGCCATGGCGCCAGCCGCCACACCGAGGTGATGAAGACCCTCGCGCTCAAGCAGGCGCTGGCCGCCGGCGGCTATGACGCCGCGATCGGCGGCGCGCGGCGCGACGAGGAGAAGTCGCGCGCCAAGGAGCGCGTGTTCTCGTTCCGCGACGCCAACCAGCGCTGGGATCCGCGCCGCCAGCGCCCGGAGTTGTGGGACCTGTACAACGCCCGCGTCGGCCCGGGCGAGAGCATGCGGGTGTTCCCGCTGTCCAACTGGACCGAACTCGATGTGTGGCGCTACATCCGCCGCGAGGCGATCCCGGTGGTATCGCTGTACTTCGCCGCCGAGCGTCCGATCGTCGAGCGCGATGGCGCGCTGCTGATGGTCGACGACGAACGCTTCGCGCTGGCACCCGGCGAGCACGCGGTGTTGCGCCGCGTGCGCTTCCGCACGCTTGGTTGCTATCCGCTGACCGGCGCGGTGGAATCCGACGCCGGTGACCTGGACGCGATCATCGCCGAGATGGAGGCGGGCACGCAGTCCGAGCGGGCCGGGCGACTGATCGACCACGCCGACGGGGATTCGATGGAAAAGAAGAAGCGCGAGGGCTATTTCTGATGGCGCATGACGTCCTGCGCATCGTCGCCTGCGGCAGCGTCGACGACGGCAAGAGCACGCTCATCGGACGCCTGCTGGCTGAAGCGGGCCGCGTGCCCGACGACGAACGCGCCGCGCTTGCACGCGCCAGCGCGACCCACGGCACTCGCGGCGACGACATCGACTACGCGCTGCTGCTCGACGGACTGGACGCCGAGCGCGAGCAGGGCATCACCATCGATGTCGCCTGGCGGCACCTTGAGACCGCGCGTCGCCGCTTCCTGATCGCCGACTGCCCGGGCCACGTGCAGTACACGCGCAACATGGCCACCGGCGCCTCGCGCGCGGACCTCGCCATCGTGCTGGTGGATGCCACCCGCGGGCTGCTGCCGCAGACCCTGCGCCACACCGCGATCGCGGCGCTGTTCGGCATCCGCCATGTGTTGCTGGCGGTCAACAAGATGGACCGCGTCGGCCACGACCGCGCGGTGTTCGAGGCGATCGCCGCCGCGTACCGCGCGCATGCGGCGAAGCTCGGGATCACCGGCGTCACCGCGATCCCGCTGGCCGCCGCGAGCGGCGAGAACGTCGCCACGCCAGCGGCCAGCATGCCGTGGTACGACGGCCCCACGGTGCTCGAGCACCTGCACAACGTCGACGTGCCGCAGCGCGGCGCGCAGCTGCCGGCAAGGCTCCCCGTGCAGGTGGTGCTGCGCGGTCACGGTGGCGAACGCTGGCTCGCCGGCACGCTGGCGTCCGGCACGCTGCGGGTCGGTGACGCGCTGAGCGTCCAGCCCGCGGGCGTTGCGGCGACGGTGGCGGCGCTGCATCGCGCCGGCGTCGCGGCGACCGTCGCCCATGCCGGCGACGCCATCTCCGTGCGCCTGGCCGAGGATGTCGACGCCGCGCGTGGCGACGTGCTCAGCGCGGCGGCGGTGCCACTCGCGGTCAGCGACCAGTTCGGCGCCGACCTGCTGTGGTTCGACACGGCGCCGCTGCTGCCCGGCCGCCGCTATCTGATCAAGCTGGGCACCCGCGTGCTCGGCGCCCGCATCGGCGAGATCCGGCACCTGTCGGATCCGGAGTCGCTGCAGCCGCTGGCCGCCAAGCGCCTGCAGGCCAACGACATCGGCGAGGTGACTCTGTCGCTGGACGCGATGGCCGCCTTCGCGCCCTACGCCGAGGAGCCGGTGCTCGGCGCATTCGTGCTGGCCGACCCGCTCACAAACGCCACGGTCGGTGCCGGCATGATCCGCCATGGCCTGCGCCGCGCCGACAACATCCACTGGCAGCTGCTGGACGTGGACCGTGACGCGCGCGCCGCACTCAAGGGCCAGCATCCGCGCTGCGTGTGGTTCACAGGACTGTCTGGCGCCGGCAAGTCGACCATCGCCAACCTGGTCGAGCGCGGCCTGCTGGCGCGCGGCTGCCACACCTACCTGCTCGATGGCGACAACGTGCGCCATGGTCTCAACCGCAACCTCGGCTTCACCGACGAGGATCGAGTGGAGAACCTGCGCCGCGTGGCACACGTGGCCAAGCTGATGACCGATGCCGGCCTGATCGTGCTGGTGAGCTTCATCTCGCCGTTCCGCTCCGAGCGCCGCTCGGCGCGCGAGCTGTTCGCCGAAGGCGAGTTCATCGAGGTGTTCGTGGACACGCCGATGGCCGAAGCCGAGCGTCGCGACGTCAAGGGCCTGTATGCCAAGGCGCGCCGCGGCGAGCTGCCGCACTTCACCGGCATCGACTCCGCCTACGAGCCGCCGGAGCACGCGGAGCTGGTGCTCGACACCATGGCCGAACCGCCCGAGCGCCTGGCCGAGCGGGTGATCGCGATGCTGCTGGACTGACATGAAAAAAGCCGGGCATGTGCCCGGCTTTCTTCTTCATGCCTGGGTGCGTGGCGTCAGCGCCTGCGGCGCCTGCCGTTGATGAATTCCGCGATGAACAGCAGCACCACCGCGCCGATCAGCGACGCGATGAAGCCGACCTTCTCGCCTTCGCCGTACCAGCCCAGCATGCGGCCGACCCAGCCGGCGAGCAGCGCGCCGACGATGCCCAGCACGATGGTCAGGATGATGCCGATGTTCTGCTTGCCGGGCTTGATCAGGCGCGCGAGCACGCCAACGACCAGTCCGACGAGGATGATCCAAAGCCAGCTGTCGCCGCCGAATACACCTTCCATGAGCTCCCCTTTACCTGGTGGATGAATGGCGAGCTTGGCAGGGCCGGCGGCGGTGCGCCAGCCCCGCCATGCGGGTGTCGTCCTGCCCTCAGCAGCAGCCGTGGTCGCCGTGGCGCGTGCCGCTGTCGGCGATGGCCGCGCCGCCGGTGGTCTCGCCACGCGCGCTGGCGGCCTGGTGTTCGGCGATCACCCGCGCGACGCAGGCGGTGACGCGCTTGCCCATCTCGATGTGCAGGAACTCGTTCGGGCCGTGGGCATTGGAGTGCGGGCCGAGCACGCCGGTGATCATGAACTGCGCCCCCGGGAACTTCTCGCCGAGCATGCCCATGAACGGGATCGAGCCGCCTTCGCCCATGTACATCGCCGGGCGCTTGAAGAAGGCCTGGCTGGCGGCATCGATCGCGCTTTCAAGCCACGGCGCCATGGCCGGTGCGTTCCAGCCGGTCGAGGCCTTCTCCAGGTCCAGGGTCACCTTGGCACCGTTTGGCGGATCGCGCAGCAAGGCCTCCTGCAGCAGTTCGCCGGCGCGCTTGCCGTCGAGCGTGGGCGGCAGGCGCAGCGAGAGCTTCACCGCGGTGTGCGGGCGCAGCACGTTGCCGGCCGAAGCCAGTGGCGGCATGCCGTCGACGCCGGTCACCGACAGCGCCGGGCGCCAGGTGCGGTTGAGCACGAGCTCGGTGAGGTCGTCGTTCATCGGCGTCATGCCGGGCAGGAACGGGAACTTGTCGAACACCGCGGTATCCAGCACCTCGGCGCACTTGCGCGCCTGCGCCAGGCGGTCGGCGGGGATGTCGGCGTGCAGGCCGTCGAGCAGGATGCGGCCGGTGTCCTCGTCCTCGATGCGCGACAGCAGCTGGCGCAGCAGCCGGAAGCTGGACGGCACCACGCCCGAGGCGTCGCCGGAGTGCACGCCTTCGTCCAGTACCTGGACGGAGAAGTTGCCGCCGGCCAGGCCGCGCAGCGAGGTGGTGCACCACAGCTGCTCGTAGTTGCCGCAGCCGGAATCCAGGCAGACCACCAGCGACGGCTTGCCGATACGGTCGGCGAGATGATCGACGTACGCCGGCAGGTCGTAGCTGCCCGATTCCTCGCAGGCCTCGATCAGGATCACGCAGCGCGCATGCGGGATCTTCTGCTCGTGCAGCGCCAGGATCGCGGTCAGCGAACCATAGATCGCATAGCCGTCGTCGGCGCCGCCGCGGCCGTAGAGCTTGCCGTCGCGCAGCACCGGCTTCCACGGGCCGAGGTCGTCGTCCCAGCCGGTCATTTCAGGCTGCTTGTCGAGGTGGCCGTAGAGCAGCACGCAGTCGTCGGCATTGCCGCCGTTGGACGCCGGGATCTCGACGAAGATCAGCGGCGTGCGGCCTTCCAGGCGCACCACTTCGAGCTGCATGCCGGGGATGTCCTGGCGACGCGCCCAGCCTTCCATCAGCTTCACCGCATCGTCCATGAAACCGTTCTTCACCCAGTCGGTGTCGAACATCGGCGACTTGTTGGGGATGCGGATGTACTCGACGAGCTGCGGGACGATTTCGTCATCCCACTTGGCGGAGACATGGCGCTCGACGAGCGCGGGGTCGAACCTGCTGGCGTCCATTTCGGGCCTTGCGGTGGAAAACCACGATTCTACTCCCGCGCGCCGGGTGGGACTTTCCGCACGCCACGGCGGGAGGCCGCCCCGCAGCCGCGCGTGCCTCCGGGCGATGGGAACGCACGTCCGCGGCCCCCGACACTGCGGCTGCCGGTGCCAGGAAGGCCCGGCGGAACGGATTCCAACACCCAAGGAGAACGCCATGATCCTGCTGAAAAACGTGCTTGCCCCGGTCCTGCTGTCGCTGCTGCTGGCCGGCGGCGCCTTCGCAAGCGACAAGGTGAACATCAACACCGCCGACGCCGCCACCATCGAACGCGTGCTGGTCAACATCGGCATGGCCAAGGCCGAGGCCATCGTCGCCCACCGCAAGGCGCACGGCGCGTTCAAGAGCGCCGACGAGCTCGCCAACGTCAAGGGCGTGGGCCTGAAGACCATCGAGAAGAACCGCGACCGCATCGTGGTGGGTGGCGGCGCCGCAGCCAAGCCGGCCGCCACGGCCGCCTCGGCCGCCAAGCCTGCAGCTGCAGCCAGGCCCGTCGCAGCCAAGCCGGCGGCCGCGCAGCGCTGATCGGCGCGGCAAGCACTGCCCGCATCGCAGGGACGCGATGTGGCGGCGGCGGGGCACGCGTCACCCCGCCGGCAGGCGCGCTGCCTGCACGCGGTTCCGCCACCCGGCCGCAGGGACGCGCGCCGGGCGGCGGCCAGTGGCGGGCGCGGCGATTACACTGCGCCCATGCAGCCCCCAGCAGCGCACGCGCGGCATCTCCCCGCCAACGAGTACCGCCGTGTGCGCTGGCACAACGGCGCAGGCTGGACGCGCGAGATCCACGCCACGGGGCGCGGTGGCGGCGAGGCATCCGAAGCATGGGACTGGCGGCTGTCGATCGCCGAGATCGCGGCCGACGGCGATTACTCGGTGTTTCCCGGCGTCGAGCGCGAGCAGGTGCTGCTGTCCGGCGACGGCCTGCAGCTGGCGTTCGACGGCAGCGACCCGGGTCCGCATGTGCTGTTGCCGCCGCATGGTCGCCTGCGCTTTTCCGGTGGGCGGTTGGCGCACTGCAGGTTGTTGGGCACGCGTGCCGAAGTCTTCAACCTGATGTGGCGCCCGCAGGCGGTGAGCGCGCAGCTGTGGCATCGGCCGCTGGTGGGCCCGATGGTGGTGTTCGTCGATCCCGGCAGCTGCTGGGTGGTCTACCTGATTGCCGGCCAGGCCACGGTGTCGGGCAGCGTGGGGGCGCCGCTGCGGCTGTCGATGGGCGACACGGTCTTGCTTGGCGCCGGCGCGCAGCGCGGCCGGCATGTGCTGGACGGTGGCGGCGAGGTGCTGCTGGTGCGGTTCGAGCCGCCAGCCGACGCTCAGTAGACGTCGCGGCGATAGCGTCCGTCGGCAAGCATGGCGTCCACGCCGGCGCTGCCGATGACCTCGCGCAACACGCCATCCACCCCGGGGGCCATGCCGGGCAGGCTGCCGCACACGTACACCGCTGCACCTTCGTCGACCCATGCGCGAAGCCGCGCCGCTTGTGCCTGCAGCGCATGCTGCACATAGCCGTCGTGCACGTCGGCGCGGCCGTCTTCCAGCGCGCCGGCGGGCAATACGGGCGCGGCGCCGTTGCTGGCGCGCGAGAACGCCAGGTCCAGGTGCGCCAGGTCACCGGCCTCGAGCCACGCGGCGATCTCCTCGCCGAAGTGGAAATCGCGATCGGCGTGGCGTTCGCCGAACAGAAGCCAGTTGCGTTGCGTGCCAGCTGCGATGCGCTCGGCGAGGTGCGCGCGCAGGCCGGCAATGCCGGTGCCGTTGCCGATCAGCAGCAGCGGCCGCGTCGTGCCGGGGCCGCGGAAGTTGCGGTTGGTGCGGATACGCAGCGCGACCGGGCCACCGATCGCTGCGTGGTCGCAGAGCCAGCCGCTGCCGATGCCCGGCGTGCCGTCCGGCTGCAGCATGCGCCGCAGCAACAGGCGCATGTCGCCCTCTGCGGGGATCGAGGCGATCGAGTATTCGCGGTGCGGGAGCGGCTGCAGCAGTGCCGCCAACGCGGCGGCGTCGAGGCCGGCCACGTCGGCGGGCTCGGGCAGGTGCGAGCGGGACAGCAGGTCGGCAACCGAGGTGGTGTCGGCAGTGCCGGTGGTCCCGGTGGCATCCGCCGTGCCTGCGGTCGCGGAGGCGTGGACCTCGGCGGTCGGGTCGAGATCCAGCGCCGCCAGCAACGCCGCTACCTTCGCAGGCGACTGGCGCGGCCCGACTTCGGCAATGTCGCCCGCGCGCCACGACGGCGGTGCGCCGGCGCGCGGAGCGAGGCGCACTTCGTACACGCTCGCGCCGATGCTGCCGGGGTTGAGTTCGGCGCGCCCCGCCAGTGTCCAGGCCTGATATTTGACGGGCGACCAGTCCGGGAGTCCGGTGGCGTCCGCTGCGACGCCCAGGTGGTGCTGCCAGTGGCGCAGCGCGGCGGTATCGCCGTTGTCGACTTCCACCAGGTCGAACAGGGGGCTGGCGCCGGCGGCGCGCAGCCAGCGCTCCAGTTGGTGGCCGAAGCCGCAGTACTGGCGATAGCTGCGGTCGCCCAGCGCGAGCACGGCGTATTGCAGGCCGGGCAGGGCGGCCGCGCGCTGCATCACGTCGCGGACGAAGGCAAGCGCCGGGTCGGGCGGATCACCTTCACCGGTGGTGCTGGCGATGAACAGCACGCGCTGCGCGGCCGCGAGCATGGCCAGGTCCACCTGCGCGAGTCCACGCAGGCGCGCGCCCTGGCCGGCGCTGCGCAACGCAGCGGCGGTGCGGGCAGCGAGCTCCTCCGCATATCCGGTCTGGCTGGCGTGCAGCACCAGCCAGTCGCTGTCGCCGGCGCTTGCCTCCGACGCGGCATCGGCTGCCTGGCGCGTGCGTGCCGTGCGTCGCGCGCGCCACAGGATGCCCGCCGTGGCCCCGACGTAGGCCACCGCCGCGAGCACGGCCAGCCAGCCGCGTGCCGTGGACGGCGCGGCGATCCACCAACGGTCGTCGTGAAGCGGCAGCAGCGCCAGCGCGATGCCGGCAAGCACGAACAGCGCGAGCCAGTTGCCGAGGCGGCCTCGGTCGCGTGTCGCGCCTTGCATTGCGCCCCGCGCGCTCACTGCGCGAGCACCGCGAGGAAGCTTGCGGTGGCGCGGACGCTTGCCGTGTTGCCGCCAGCCGCACCGGAGCCGCCGGCGTCATCGCCACCACTGATGACGAAGCGCGCGGCGATGCCGCGTGCCGTGGCGAAGTCGAAGCCGGCGTCTGCACCCATGACCGTCAGCGCCGTCGCCCAGGCGTCGGCGTGCAGGGCGTCATCGGCCACCACGGTGACGGCAGCCGGTGCGTGCGCCACCGGCGCCCCGCTGCGTGGATCGATGCTGTGCGCGAACACGCGGCCGTCGTGGGCGAAGCGATGCCAGTGGTCGCCCGATGTGGCGACTGCGCGGCCGTCGAGCGCGAGCACGCAGGGAGGCAGGGCGTCGCGGTCGTCGTCGCAGTCGCCCTCGTCGGGCCAGGCTTCAACCAGCACGCGCCACGGGCGGCCATCGGGCTTGCGGCCATAGCCGTACAGTTCGCCGCCGACTTCGACCAGCGCCGCGGGCACACCCTGCGCGCGCAGCCAGGCGGCCACCGCGTCCACGCCATGGCCCTTGGCGATGCCCGACAGGTCGAGCGCCACGCCGCCCGCCTGCAGCGCGCGCTGCCCGGTTTCATCCAGCACCACGCGTCGCCAGCCGACGCGCGTGCGCGCGGCAGCGACCGCGGCCGCATCCGGGATTCGGCCGGCGCCGCCCGACGGGCCGAAGCCCCACAGGTCGACCAGTGGCGCGACGGTCGGATCACAGGCGCCGTCGCTGGCTTCGGCCACGCGCAGTGATGCGCGCAGCACCTCGAAGAACGGCTGTGGCAGCGTTTGCCAGCTGCCGGCCGGCGCACGGTTGTAGCGGCAGAGGTCCGAGTCGAATTCCCAGCTGCTCATCTGCGCCACCACCCGGTCCAGCGTCGCCTGGATGCCGGCGTGCAGGGGATGCAGGTCGGCACCGGCCGCGGCCGCCAGGCTGACCTGCCAGCGCGTGCCCATGCTCTCGCCACCCAGCGCGTGGACCACCAGGCCCGACGCGGGTGCGGCCACGGTGCCCGCGACCGTCATTACTGCGGCAGCACTTCCAGCGTGGCCACATAGCCGAGGCGGCGCGCGCCGGCCTGCGGGAGGCTCGGCTTGTCGTCCTGCAGCGAGGTTTCCAGCCAGTACATGCCGGCCTGCGGCCAGGTGACCGCGAACTCGCCGTTGGCGTCGGTGGTCACCAGGATCTCTTCCTGCGCATTGCGGTAGCGCGTGCCGCCGCGGGTGATCTCGAACTCGATGCCGGCGGCCGGCTTGCCGTCGGCGAGCATGCGGAAGCGCGCCTCTTCACCGGCGAACAGGTCGTTGGGGTGGGTGATGGCGACGAGCTCGAGGCCTTCGTTCGACGGCTGCAGCGCGGTGTCGTTGGGCGAGCCGTTGGTGACGAAGGTCTCCACGCGGCTCACGGTCTGCGTGACCTTCAGCTCCGCGGCGTCCTTCGGTACTTCGGCGGCGAAGCTCGCGGCGTTGCCGCGCCAGCGCCTGGGCTTGCCTTCTTGCTGCCAGCTCGCGGTGAGTCCCGCGTTGACCACGGCGATGCGGTACGTGCCCTGCTGCGTGAGTTCCAGGTCGAACACGCTGCGGTACTTGCCGGCGGCCGGGTTCTGCGCCTCCGCGCGGCTGCCGTCAGGCGCGGTGATCGCGAGGTTCTCGGTGCGCAACGGCACGTGGTTGAAATGGAACAGGTCGTTGGAGACCGCGGCGTCGACCGTGATCCACGGGTTGGTGCCGGCGATCACCGTCTGCGACGGCTGCAGCCACGCCTTGTGGGCGTGGGCGGTGAGCGGCAGGGCGGCGGCGAGCGCGAGGGCAAGCGCGAGGGTGTTCTTCATCGGGACGGTCTCCGGGATGTCGGGAATGGGGTCGGGTGGCTCAGGGCTTGACGGCCAGCGCGACGGCGCCGAGTTCGCTCATGCCCTGTGCCTTCCCGGACTGCGCCGACGTCGCCGGCCACTGGAAGGGAATCTTCAGCAGTTCGCGTCCGCCGACTTCGCGCGCCGCCTCGACCACCAGCGTGTAGCGGCCGGGCTTGAGCGCAGCCAGGCGCGGATCGCGCGCATCGACCTTGAGCGCGTGGCGGCCGGCAGGGCGCGTCGGTCCGGTCACGCCGTCCACCGGCACATCGAGCGTGCGGCCGGCCTTGCGCCACCACTGGCGCAGGTCGGGCAGCCACTTGGTGCCATGGCCTTCGTCGGTGTCCTTCATCATGTACCAGGCCGCGAGCGTGGCCGCGGCCTTGCCATCGGGGCCTTCCACGAACACCGCGACGTAGGGGCGGTGGTATTCGGCGACCTTGATCTGCGGGATCTCTATGTCGACGGTCATCTCCGCCGCGTGCAGAGGCATGGCGAGCAGGCCGCCGAGGGCGATGGTGAGGGTCATGCGCATGGGAAGGCCTCGCGCAATCGGGATCAGTGGATGAAGAGCAGCGCGAGCAGCACCGGGACCACGAGCCCCAGGCCGACCCATGGCCAGGTTCCGGGCCGCTGGCGCGCGTGCATCTGCAGCAGGAACAGCCCGGTGACGGTGAACACGATGCAGGCGATCGCGAACACGTCGATGAACCAGCCCCACGCGGGCCCGGCGTTGCGGCCCTTGTGCAGGTCGTTGAGGTATGAGATCCAGCCGCGGTCGGTGCGCTCGTACTCGACCTCGCCGCTGGTCTTGTCGATTGCAAGCCAGGCATCGCGGCCCGGCCCCGGCAGCGACAGGTAGACCTCGTCCGCAGACCATTCTGCTTCGCGGCCGGCGACCGGCATGTCGAGTTCATCGCCGAGCCACGCGGCGAGCCCGGCGGGCAATGCCGCCTTGCCGTCTTCCTGCGTGGCGAGCAGCGGCAAGAGCGTCGACGGCAGCGCCACCTGGCGGTTGTCCACCGTCGGGCTGCCCTCGATGCTGCTGGCGTGGTTGAGCGTGATGCCGGTGACCGCGAACAGCAGCATGCCGACCAGGCACGCCGCCGAACTGATCCAGTGCCACTGGTGCAGCGTGCGCAACCAGAAGCCACGGCGCTGCGCCTGGGCGATGGAGCGTTCGGCGGGTGCGGTCATCGGCGGTCGCATCAGAAGCGGTAGTTCACCGACAGCCAGAGGCTGCGGCGCTTTTCCTTGACCGCGTAGTCGTCGACGCAGGTGTATTCGGCCTGGCTGGTGGCCAGCAGGCAGCTCTGCGAAACGAAGTCCTTGTCGGTCAGGTTGTTGATGCGCGCGTTGAAGGTGAGCGCATCGGTGGCCTTCCAGTTGGCGCCGAGGTGGAACACGGTGTAGTTGTCGTAATGGCGCACGGTGCGCTCGGACACGCTGGTGACGCCGGGCAGCAGGGTGTCGCGATAACGGTCGTAGCGGCCTTCGCCGATCAGCGACAGCGTCAGGGCGTCGGTTGCGCGCCAGCCCAGGTTGGCGTTGAGCATGTGCTCGGCCGGGTTGCCCGCGATCGGATTGCCGCGGTCGTCGCCGCTGGTCTGCTCGCTCCTGGTCCAGGTGTAGTTGCCGCGCAGCAGCCAGCGCTCGGACAGGTCCACGCGGCCCGCCAGTTCCACGCCGCGCGTCTCGGCGGACGCGATGTTGATCGACTGGCTGAAGGTGTTGTAGCCGAGCGCCGCCCAGCCGGGGCCGATGTCCACGCAGTAGCCGCCTCCCGCAGGGGCCACTTCGCAGTTGGGGATGTTGTCGCCGCTGGCGATCTTGTCCTCGAAGCGGTTGAAGAACAGCGTGGCGTCGAAGCCGTAGCGGCCGGCGTCGTGGTACACGGCCAGTTCGTAGTTGCGGCTGGTCTCGGGCTGCAGGTCCGGGCTGCCCACGAACGGGCTCACGCCCTGGCCGCCGAAGCCGGTGATGCCGGGGAACAGCTGGTCCGGGCGCGGGGTCTTGTAACCGGTGCTCACGCCGCCCTTGACCGTCCAGCGCTCGTTGGCGGCCCACACCAGGTAGGCGCGCGGGCTGACCTGGCTGCCGAACATGTTGTGGCGGTCGTAGCGCACGCCGAGGGTGGCGGTGAGCCGGTCGGTCAGCGCCCAGTTGTCCTCGGCGAACAGCGCCCATTGGCGATGGGTCTGGGTGGTGCCGTCGCGGAAGCCGGCGCCGTCCATGCCGAACACGCCGTCCTCCATATCGGTGTCGTTGTACTGGCCGCCGACGGTGACCTGGTGGTCGCCGAAGCCCATGTCCAGGCGGGTGTCGAGCACGTGGCCGTCCAGCTCCATGACGCGCATCGGCCGCGGCAGGAACGCCTCGAGCCGCGCGCGCTCCTCGGCGGTCAGGCCGCTCGAGGCGATGCCCGCCGCGCCGGTGCCGTTGTTGCAGTACGCGGCCTGGGCGCGTCGCGCGCAGACATCGTTCCACAGGTCCTGCAGCTCGCCGCGCTCGGCGATGGTCAACGGCAGTGAACGGCCGAGGTTGCTGGTGGTATGCCGCGTCAGGCTGGTCTGGCTGCTGCCGAACGCCCAGCGGCCGACGTGGGTCAGCGCGAGCTGGTCACGTTCGTAGCGCTGGTACGGCGTGTAGCCGACGCGCGGCTGCACGACGCGGCGGCTGCTGCCGTCGGCGAGCGTCGCGTTGCCGCTGCGCCACAAGCTGTCGATGCCGTCGAGCGTGCCGGTCTGGCCGCGGGTGTTGTCGTGCTTCTGGCGCGCGATGTCGTAGTCGAGCCACAGGTCGTGGTTTTCATCGGCGGTCAGCGACAGGCGGATGCCGGAGTTCCAGCTGGTGTTGGCGACCTGCTTGCCGCCGCCACCGAAGCCCAGGGTGCGCTCCCAAAGGCTGCCGTCGGGCAGCGGCAGCGGATCCCATTCGGGCATCGACTCGTCGATGTCGTACCAGCTGCCGCGCACGGTGAGTCCCAGCACGTCCTCCACCAGCGGGCCGCTGAGGTACACGTCCGTGGTGCGCGCATCGCCGAACTCGTCCTCCTGCTGCAGGGTGAAGCCCTGGGTGAAGGAGCCGGTCCATTCCCGGCCGATGCGGCGGGTGATGATGTTGATCACGCCGCCCATGGCGTCGGAGCCGTACAGCGTGGACATCGGCCCGCGCACCACTTCGATGCGGTCGATCGCGTCCAGCGGCGGCATGAAGCTGAACTGCCCGCCGCCGAAGTTGTTCGGGTACAGCTGGCCGACATTGCTCTGGCGGCGGCCGTCGATCAGCACCAGGGTGTACTCCGAGGGCAGGCCACGCATGCTGATGCTGCCCTGGCCGTTCTTGTCGGTGGTTTCCATGCCCACGTCGATGCCCTCGACGTCGCGCAGCGCGTCGACCAGCGTGGTGTAGGGGCGCGCGGCAAGCTCTTCGCGGGTGATCACGCTGATGCTGGCCGGCGCTTCGGCGAGCTTCTGCTCGAAGCCGGTCGCGGTCACCACGACGCGGTCGAGGTCCACCGGGTCACCGACCGCGGCCGTTCCGGCGTACAGGGCTGGGGAGGAGAGGATGGCGGAGAGGGCGAGGGCGAGCGGGACAAGGCGCGAACGGGCGCGCGGGGAGGGCTGCGGCTGCATGGAGTCTCTGGAAGAGGGGCGGGTGCCGGAGGGCTCGCTTCGCTTGGCTGTCCGGTGGCCAGGTGGCCGCTTGCCCATCAATTGTAATGAGAACCATTTCCATATCGCAACTGGTTCGCATTTGCAGGGGGCATCGACCAGTACGGCAGGCCGCGTGCGGCTCCGGCACGTGCCGCCTTGCCCGCTGATCAGAACGCCAGGCGCAGGCCGACGTACCAGGCCCGCGGGGTGCCCGGGGTGATGTTGTTGTTGTTGTGGGCCGAAGCGAAGTGCTCGCGGTCGGTCAGGTTCTCGACGTTGAGCTGCAGCCGCAAGCGCTCGTTGACGGTGTAGAACGCCGCCGCATCCAGGCGCGTGTAGCCCGGCAGGACCACCGCGTTGTCCGCGGCTGCGTACATGTCGTCGCGGTACACCGCGCCCAGGCCGATGCCGAAGGCGGGCGTGAAGTCGTAGCGGTTCCAGAGCGACACGGTGTGGCGGGGCAGGTTGGCCAGGTCGCGGCCATCCACACGGTTCTCGCCGTCCTGCCAGGCGTAGCCGCCCATCACCTGCCAGCGCTCGGAAACGTTGCCGGCGATGCCCAGTTCGAGCCCTTCGCTGCGCTGGCCGTCGACCAGGATCGAAGTCGGGGCATCGGGATTGGTGACCGGGTCGTAGGCCGGGTTGGCGACCGCCACGTTGGTGCGGTCGAGGCGATACGCGGCGGCAGTCAGCGCGAGGCCGGGACGGATATCCCACTTCACGCCCACCTCCTTGTTGCGGAATTCTTCCGGATCCAGGGCGCGGTTGTCGGCGTTGAGCGAGGACAGCTGGTCGCCCGAGCGCGGCACGTGGGTGACCGAATAGCTCGCGTACAGCGACACCGTTTCGGCGGGCTTGTAGACCAGGCCGGCGCGCGGCGACAGCAGGTTGTCCTCGGCACCGAAGCGCTCGCCATTGCGGAGGTTGCGCAGGTCCATCTCGAAGCGGTCCAGGCGCAAGCCAAGAATCGCCTGCCAGCGTGGCGAGAACTCGATCTGGTCCTGCAGGTAGAGCGCGGAGGCCTTGGCCACGCTGTGGTTGTCGGCATCGCTCGCGCTTTGCGCGAACCCGATGGGCCCGCGGTAGCGCGGGTCGTCCAAAGGCACGCAGAACGAACTGGTCACCGCCGGCGTCCCCGGCAGGCAGCTGCTGTTGGCCGGGAAGATGCCGGTCTGGCGGAAGGTGTCCGTTACCTGGCGACCGAGTTCGATGCCGGCCAGCAGTGCGTGGGTGGTACCGCCGGCCTGGACGGTGAAGCCGAGGTCGGTGCGGTTGAAGAGGTTCTCGCGGTCGGTGCGGTGGTTGTAGGCGCCCAGCGAAACCAGGTCGCCGCGCAGGCTGCCGGGAAACACGTTCTGGTAGAACTTGTCGTACACCGCGTAGCGGGTGGCGTTGCGCAGCCAGGCACCGCCGGCGAAGTCGTGCTGCAGGACCGCATCGAAGGCGTTGACCCGCGCCCACACCGGGCTCAGCTCGGGACTGCCGAAGAACGTTTCCGGATCGGTCGCCAGCGGCCGGCCACCGCGCGAGGGCACGCCGCGATCGGCGACACGGTCGTCGCGGAAGTGTTCGTAGCCGAACGTGGCGGTGGTGGCTTCGCCCAGGCGCAGGGCCAGGGTGGGGTTGATGCCGTAGCGCTCGACGGTCATGCCGTCGCGATAGCTGTCCGAGTCCTCGGCCATGGCAGTGACCCGGTACGCCGCGCCGTCGCCCAGCGCTTGGCCCTGGTCGATGGTGAAGCGGCTGCGGTTCCAGGAGCCGGCCTGCACCGTGAGCTCGTGGTGCTCGCCCCAGTCGGCCTTGCGGGTGACGCGGTTGAGGACGCCGCCGGACCCGCCGCGGCCGAAGATCATCGCGTTCGGGCCCTTGAGCGCTTCGACGCGTTCGATGTTGTAGACGTCGCGGATGTACTGCACGTCGTCGCGCAAGCCGTCGACGAAGAAGTCGCCGGTCGAGCTGTTGCCGCGCATCACCGTGGTGTCGCGGTTGCCCTCGCCCTGGGCCATGGTCACGCCGGGCAGGTAGCGGACGGTGTCGGCCAGCGAGTTCATGCCCTGGTCGAGCATCAGCTCGCGGGTGACGATGCTGATCGCCTGCGGCGTCTCGAGCAGCGGGGTGCTGGTGCGGGTGGCGCTGGTGGTCGCTTCGACTGCGTAGGGCGCAGGGCGCTCGCCATGCACCTCGATGCGGTCCAGGTCGGTGGGCGTGGACTGTGCCCCGGCGCCGCCGGAGGCGAGCACAGGAGGGGCGAGGGCGGCAAGAAGCGCGATGGCGAGGGGGCGTGGGGGGAGCGACGGAAAGCGCATCAGAGGGGCTCGTCAAGGCGTGGGGCCGGACCGGATGCGAATGTTAATGAGAGTGATTGGCATTTGTAAACACTGGCGGCCAGGCCTCCGCGATCGGCGAAGCCGGCCCGTTACGCGGATCTCAGTCCCGGTCGTCGCGGGTCCAGATTCCGTCGCCGTCCCGCTTCACCGGGAACTTGGCCACCGGTTCGTATGCCGGGGCGCACAGCGCGCGCCCGTCGCGGAGGTCGAACTTCGCGCCGTGCAGGACGCATTCGATGGTCGCCTCGCCGGCGTCGAGCGTGCCTGCGGACAGCTCGAAGTCCTCGTGGCTGCACTGGTCCTCCAGCGCGTACAGCTCGCCATCCAGGTTCACCACCAGGATCGGCGTGCCGGTCACCTCGTCGAACACGGTGTGCATTTCGCCGGGCAGCAGCGCGCCGGTGGCGCAGACAAACGTCCAGGTGTCGGTCACAGCGCCTTCTCCAGGTATTCGAAGCGCAGGTCATCGCGCCGGGGGATGCCGAACCGGGTGTCGCCATACGGGAACGGGCTGTGCTCGCCGGTGCGCCGATAGCCGCGGCGCTCGTACCACGCGATCAGCTCGTCGCGGGCGTCGATCACCGTCATCCGCATCGTCGCCAGGCCCCAGCGCTCGCGCGCGATGCGCTCGCATTCGGCCAGCAGCGCGCGGCCGATGCCGCCGCCCTGCTGCCGCGGATCGACCGCGAACATGCCGAAGTAGCCGCGACCGTCGTCGTCGGCGACGTGCGCGCAGGCGAGCAGCCGGCCCGCATGTTCGGCGAGCACGACCTGGCTGCGCGCGCGGCCGATGTCGCCGCGCAGCACGCCGGCGTCGATGCGCTCGCCATCGAGCAGGTCGGCCTCGGTGGTCCAGCCGGCGCGGCTGGCGTCACCGCGGTAGGCGGAGGTCACCAGCGCGACGAGGGCATCGACGTCGTCGTCGGTGGCGGGGCGGAAGCGGAGGGCGGGCGCGGTGGTGTCCATGCCGGCATTTTGGCAGCACCGCCTGTCCGTCGGCGCGCGGGCACGCTCAGGCCAGCAGGCGGCGGACCTTGCCGAGCGCGGCCACGAAGGCCTCGATCTCGTCGTGCGTGTTGTAGAACGCCAGCGAGGCGCGGCAGGTGGCGGTGACGCCCAGCCACTGCAGCAGCGGATGCGCGCAGTGCTGGCCTGAGCGGATCGCGACGCCCTGGAGGTCGAGCAGGGTGGCCAGGTCATGGGCATGCACGCCATCGACCACGAACGACACCACGGCGGCCTTGCCCGGCGCGGCGCCGAGGATGCGCAGGCCGTCGACCTTGCGCAGCTCTTCATTGAAGTGGGCCAGCAACTCCTGCTCGCGCGCTTCCACGTTGGCCATGCCGAGCGCGTCCAGATAGTCCACCGCCGCGCCGAGGCCGATGAAGCCGGCGATGTTGGGCGTGCCGGCCTCGAACCTGCGCGGCGGGTCGGCGAACACCGTGCCGTCCAGGCGCACCTCGGTGATCATCTCGCCGCCGCCGAGGAACGGCGGCATGGCTGCCAGGTGCTCGCGGCGCGCCCACAGCGCGCCGGTGCCGGTCGGCCCGCACATCTTGTGGCCGGTGAAGGCGTAGAAATCGCAGCCGATCGCGGCGATGTCGACCGGACGGTGCGGCAAGGCCTGCGAGCCGTCGACCACGGTGGTGATGCCGCGGCGCCGCGCTTCGCGGCAGATCCCGGCCACCGGGTTCACGGTGCCCAGCACGTTGCTGACGTGGGTAACGGCCAGCAGCTTGACGGCACCGGTCATCTTGTCGCGCAGCATGTCGAGGTCGAGGCTGCCGTCGGGCAGCAGCTCCACGACCTCGATGCGCGCGCCGGTGCGCTGCGCCACCAGCTGCCAAGGCACGATGTTGGCGTGGTGCTCCATGCGCGTGAGCAGGATCACGTCACCCGGCCCCAGCCGCGGCAGCGCCCACGAATACGCCACCAGGTTGATCGCGAACGTGGTGCCGCTGCACAGCACCAGGTCGTCGGGGCGCACGTTGGTGAAGCGCGCGATCCTGCGCCGCGCGCCTTCATAGGCCTCGGTCGCCTCGCTGCCGAGCTGGTGCACGGCGCGGCTGACGTTGGCGTTGTGGTGGCGGTAGAACGCGTCGACCGCGTCGATCACCGCGGCCGGCTTCTGGCCGGTGTTTGCAGAGTCGAAGTACACCAGCGGCTTGCCGTGCACCTCGCGCGCGAGCAGCGGGAAATCGGCGCGTACCGCCGCCCAGTCAACCGCGTCCGCCGCAAGCGCCCGTGCGGCGGGGCCAGGATGGGGATGCGGCTGGCCTGGACCGTTCATGCCAGCGCCTGGGACTGCACCGCGCGGTCCAGCACCGCCTCCAGCAGCGTGCGCAGCGCGGGCGTGGTCACCACGGCCAGCAGCGGCTCGCGCACGAACGCGGCCGTCAGCAGGGCGCGCGCCTCGGGCTCGGCCAGGCCGCGCGAACGCAGGTAGAACATCGCGTCGGGATCGAGCTGGCCGACGGTGGCGCCGTGCGCAGCCTGGACCTCTTCGGCGTGGATCACCAGCACCGGCTGGGTGTCGATCTCGGCGGTGTCGGACAGCAGCAGGTTCTTGTTCGACAGGCGCGCATCGCTGCCGTCGGCGCCTTCGCGGATCTCGATGCCGCCATGGAACACGGAGCGGCCCCGGCCCGCCGCCATGCCGCGCCAGCCGAGCTGGCTGCGCGTGTCGCGGGCGATGTGCTGGATGCCCAGTCGGGTGTCGAGGTGGCGGCGGGCGGAGGCCAGCATCACGCCGTTGGCGACCAGTTCAGCGTTCTCGCCTTCCAGGCGCACGTTGAGCTCGTGTCGCGACAGGCCGGCGCCGAGCTCGAGGTCGAGGCGGCGATAGGTGGCATCGCGTGCGAGGACCGCGTCGGTCCGGGTGAACAGCGTGGCCCGCGGCGCCTCGTCCTGGATGCGCGCGTGGCGCAGCACCGCGCCAGTGGCGACGTGCACGTGGCTCAGCGTATTGCCGAGGTGGGCGTGCTCGCTGCTGGCGATGTGGTGTTCGATCACCGTTGCGCTGGCGCCGCGGCGCAGCTCGATGAAGTGGCGCGAATGCCAGGCCACGTCGCCCCCGGCCGGCGCGCCCACGAACACCAGGTGCACCGGCAGCGGGATCGCGACGCCCTCGGCCACGCGCAACACCGCGCCGTCATCGGCGAGCGCGGCGTTGAGGCGCGCGAAGACCTCGTCGGCGCGCGCGTAGGCCTTGTCGAGGAAGTTGCTTTCGCGCGGGTCGGGGTCGGCGAGTGCGGCGGACAGCGGCAGCAGCCGCGCGCCTTCAGGCAATCCGGTCAGGTCCGAGTCCGCGGCGAGGTAGCGGCCGTTGGCGAACACCAGCCGCGGCGCCGGGATGTCGGCGAACAGCGCGGGATCGATCGCGTCGTGGAGCAGCGGCGCCGGCGAGAAGCTGCGGCGCTCGAGCGCGCGCAGCGAGGTGTACTTCCAGGCTTCGCTGCGCGCGCCCGGCAGGCCGTCGCGCAGCGCGGCATCGAGCGCCGCGCGACGCGTGGCCGCGCCGCTGAAGCCGGCGGCAAGCGAGTCGAGCAGTGCGGCCATCAGGCGACGGCCTCCGGCGCCACGCGGTCCTTGATCCACTCGTAGCCCTGGGCTTCGAGCTGCAGCGCCAGTTCCGGGCCGCCGCTCTGCACGATGCGGCCGTCGGCGAGCACGTGCACCACGTCCGGCTTGATGTAGTCGAGCAGGCGCTGGTAGTGGGTGATCACCAGGAAGGCGCGGTCCGGCGAGCGCAGCGCGTTGACGCCGTCGGCGACCTGGCGCAGCGCATCGATGTCCAGGCCGGAGTCGGTCTCGTCCAGGATCGCCAGCTTCGGCTGCAGCACCGCCATCTGGAAGATCTCGTTGCGCTTCTTCTCGCCGCCGCTGAAGCCCTCGTTGACGCCGCGGTGCAGCAGCTGGTCGTCGAGGTGCAGCACGCCAAGCTTCTCGCGCACCACCTTCAGGAACTGCATCGAGTCCAGCTCCTGCTCGCCGCGCGCCTTGCGCTGCGCGTTGAGCGCGCTGCGCAGGAAGTAGGTGTTGTTTACGCCGGGGATCTCGACCGGGTACTGGAACGCGAGGAACACGCCGGCGGCGGCGCGCGCCTCGGGCTCCAGCGCGAGCAGGTCGGCGCCTTCGAATTCGACCGCGCCCTCGGTGACGTCATAGCCGTCCCGGCCGGCGACGATGTTGCCGAGCGTCGACTTGCCGGCGCCGTTGGGCCCCATGATGGCGTGCACTTCGCCGGGCTTCACTTCGAGCGAGAGGCCCTTGAGGATTTCGCGGCCGCCGGGGATGGCGGCGTGGAGGTTGGTGATCTTGAGCATGTATGTGGTCCGGTGTGGGAGGTTCGCAGGGGCCGGCGGTCAGCCGACGGAGCCTTCAAGGCTGACTTCCAGGAGCTTCTTGGCTTCCACCGCGAACTCCATCGGCAGCTCCTTGAACACCTGCTTGCAAAAGCCGTCGACGATCAGGCTCACCGCGTCTTCCTCGCTGATGCCGCGGCTGCGGCAATAGAACATCTGGTCGTCGCTGATCTTGGACGTGGTGGCCTCGTGCTCGACGGTGGCGCCCGGGTTCTTCACCTCGATGTAGGGGAAGGTGTGCGCGCCGCAGGTCTTGCCGATCAGCAGGCTGTCGCATTGCGTGTGGTTGCGCGCGCCGTCGGCGCCGGCGGCGATCTTGACCAGGCCGCGGTAGGTGTTCTGGCCGTGGCCGGCGCTGATGCCCTTGCTGACGATGGTGCTCTTGGTGCGCTTGCCGACGTGGATCATCTTGGTGCCGGTATCGGCCTGCTGGCGGTGGTGGGTGAGCGCCACCGAGTGGAACTCGCCGACCGAGTCGTCGCCCAGCAGCACGCAGCTGGGGTACTTCCAGGTGATCGCCGAGCCGGTCTCGACCTGCGTCCACGTGACCTTGCTGCGCGCGCCGCGGCACTCGGCGCGCTTGGTCACGAAGTTGTAGATGCCGCCGACGCCGTTCTCGTCGCCCGGGTACCAGTTCTGCACCGTGGAGTACTTGATGTCGGCATCGTCCAGCGCCACCAGCTCAACCACCGCGGCGTGCAGCTGGTTCTCGTCGCGCATCGGTGCGGTGCAGCCTTCCAGGTACGACACCTGGGCGCGCTCCTCGCAGATGATGAGCGTGCGCTCGAACTGGCCGGTGTGGCCGGCGTTGATGCGGAAATAGGTGCTGAGTTCCATCGGGCAGCGCACGCCCTTGGGGATGAACACGAACGAGCCGTCGGAGAACACCGCCGAGTTCAGCGCCGCGAAATAGTTGTCGCCGGTCGGCACCACGGTGCCGAGGTACTGCTTCACCAGCTCCGGGTGGTCCTTGATGGCTTCCGACATGGAGCAGAAGATCACGCCCTTCTCGGCCAGCTCCTTGCGGAACGTGGTGCCCACCGAGACCGAGTCGAACACCGCGTCCACCGCCACGCCGGCCAGCCGGGCGCGCTCGTGCAGCGGCACGCCGAGCTTGTCGTAGGTGTCGAGCAGTTCCTTGGGCACGTCGTCGAGCGAGGCGTACTTCGGGCCCTTGGGCGCGGAGTAGTAGCTGATCGCCTGGAAGTCGATCGGCGCGATGGAGAGCTTGGCCCAGTGCGGCACCGGCATGGTCAGCCAGTGGCGGTAGGCCGCCAGGCGCCATTCGGTCATCCACTCGGGCTCGTCCTTCTTGGCCGAAAGCGCGCGCACGGTGCCCTCGTCCAGCCCGATGGGCAGCGAATCGGACTCGATGTCGGTGATGAAGCCGGCGTCGTAGCGACGGCCGAGCTGTTCGTGGATCTCGCGGTTGGCGAGAACCTCGTCCTGTGGTGCGATCTGGGTGGCCATGGGGGCTGCCTGTGGACTCAGGTCACGGCGAGGCGCGCGGGGATGCGCCTCGACGTGCCGGGTGGGGTGTCGGGGAGGGGCGGGGTGTCGAGCATCTGCGCAAGGCTTACCCCGCGCAGCGCGTCGGCGACCACGTCGTTGATGCGCCGCCAGTTGGCGCGCGCGCCGCACTGGCTGGCGATGCCGCAGCTCGTGTCGTCGAGGCTGCATTCGGTCATCGCCAGCGGACCTTCCATGGCCTCGACGATTGCGATCAGGCTGATGTCGCAGGCCGGGCGCGACAGGCGGTAGCCGCCATGCGCGCCGCGGAAGGCGTCCACCAGGCCGGCCTGCGCCAGCGGTTTCAGCACCTTGCTGACCGTCGGCGGTTCGAGACCCGCCTGCTCGGCCAGCTCGACGGCGCTCAGCACGCGGCCGGGCCGCGCGGCGAGCACGGTGAGCACCACGGTGGCGTAGTCGGTCAGGCGGGTGACGCGGAGCATGGGCGATCCTCAATCAGGACCGAAATTGTACTCTTTGCCCGCGCGCGGTCCAAGCTGGCACGTTCAGCTGCCATGGCAGAACCGCCGCGCTTGCACCACAATGGTTTTTTTGCCGGCGAAGACCAGATGTCGAAGAAGGAAAAAGCCAGCGCCAAGGTCCGCAAGATCGAGGCGCGCGAGTCCGGGATCCACGGCAAGGGCGTGTTCGCCATCGCCCCGATCGCCAAGGGCGAGCGCGTGGTGCGCTACAAGGGCGCGCTGCGCACCCATGACGAGGTCGACAGCGCATACGGCGACCTCGACGAGGACGGCCACACCTTCCTGTTCACGCTCAACGACGAATACGTCATCGACGGCAACGTCGACGGCAACGTGGCGCGCTGGATCAACCACAGCTGCGCGCCCAACTGCGAAGCCGTGATCGAAGAAGACGACCGGGACCGTCGCCACAAGGACAAGGTGCTCATCGAGGCGATGCGCGACATCAAGCCAGGCGAAGAGCTGACCTACAACTACGGCATCGTCCTGGACGAGCGCCATACCGCGAAGCTCAAGAAGCTCTGGGGCTGCCGCTGCGGCGCGCCCGATTGCACCGGGACCATGCTGCAGCCCAAGCGCTGAGGCAGCTGCCCGCGCCCGGCGCCCGGGGTGGCGTCGATGCGCGAAGCGGCCGGAAGGTTTGCATGACTTGTGCCGGTCGGTGGCGGGCACCGATCCGCGTACAAAGCGGGTCGGATGTACCCGCTACGGATTCCGCATGACCCGTTGTCGCCTCGCGCTCCTTTCCCTGCTGTCCGTCATCGCCGCGCCGGCGGCCGCGATCGAGGTCGATGGCCGCATCGATCCTGCCGAATGGGCGGGTGCCCGGCATGTCACCGACTTCCGCAAGGTGCAGCCCCTGTCGGGCGAGCCGGCCTCGCTGGCCACGGAAGCCTGGGTGCTGGCGACCCCGGAGGGGCTGGCCGTGGCCTTCCGCAACCAGCAGCCCGCCTCGGTTCCTCGCACGCGGCAACGCGTCCAGCGCGACTTCGACGAGCAGGTCGACCGGGTCAACCTGATGGTCGATTTCGACGGCGACGGCCGCACCGGCTATGACTTCGTGGTCGCCTCCACCGGAGGCGTCGGCGACTCGGTGATCACCAACCAGAACCAGTTCAATGACGACTGGGACGGCCACTGGCAGCACGCGGTCTCCGAGGACGACGACAGCTGGTCCGTGGAGATGCTGATCCCCTGGTACATCGCGCCGATGCGCAGCGGCGCAGATGGCGTGCGCACGCTCAAGGTCTACCTGGATCGCGTGGTGGGCACCACGGGCGAGCGCGTGGGCTGGCCGGCCGCGAGCTACCAGCGCGCGCGCTTCCTGTCCGACTTCGCCGCGCTGGAGGTGCCGCTGTACAGCCAGTCGCTGCTCGCCGTCACGCCGTTCGTGTCCGGGCTGTACGACAACGTCGGCGGCCACGGCGACGGCAACGCCGGCGTCGACATCTTCTGGAAGCCGAACGGCCAGTTCCAGCTCACCGCCACCATCAAGCCGGATTTCGGCCAGGTCGAGAGCGACGACCTGGTGGTCAACTTCAGCGCCACCGAGACCTTCATCAGCGACAAGCGCCCGTTCTTCACCGAGAACCAGGGCCTGTTCGAATACACCACGCCGTCGGACTACAGCCAGCTGCTGTACACGCGCCGCATCGGCGGCCCGGCGGACGATGGGATGGGGTCCAGCGAGATCGACGCCGCGCTCAAGCTCAACGGCAGCCTGGGCGCCGCGAAATACGGCCTGTTCGCCGCGGAGGAATCGGGAGAGGCCGGGCGCAGCTTCGCCGCGCTGCGGCTGGTGCGCGACTTCAGCAACCAGGACGTCGGCATGATGCTGACCCGCGTGCAGCGGCCGTGGCTGGACCGGGAAGCCACCGTGCTGGGCGTCGACCACAACTGGCGTCCCAGCGCGCGCTGGAACGTGCGCAGCCGCGTCTTCGGCAGCCGCATCGGCCAGCCCGCCGGCGACAGCGAGGACCTTGGCGCCACCGTCTGGGCCGACTACGAGATGGAGCACGGCTGGCGCCAGCAGTGGATCGCCATGCACTTCGGCGACGCGCTGGAGATCAACGACATGGGCTACCTGGCGCGCAACAACCTCAACTACGGCCACTGGCAGGTCTCGCGGCGCTTCACCTCGCTGCCCGGGGAATCGCGCTACGCATCCAAGGACTGGCGCTGGCGCGCGAGCTCCACCTTCAACGACCACGGCCAGCGCCTGAGCCACCAGTTCCGCATGAGCCGCGACAGCCAGCTGCGCGATGGCAGCTCCGAATACGCACAGGTGAACGTCAACAGCGCCGGCATGGACGACCGCCTGACCCGCGGCAACGGCGTGCTCCGCCTGCCGCCGAATTTCAGCGCGTACTTCGAGTACGGACGCCCGCGCAAGGGGCGCTGGGCGTACGAGATGGACGCCGAAGTCTTCAGCCACGGCCTGGCGGGCAACGACCGGCTCGGCTATGCACTGAGCGTCGAGCCGTCCTGGTTCGCCAGTGATGCGCTGCGGCTGCACGCCGGTGGCTCGGCCATCCATCGGCCGGACTGGCTGTTGTGGCAGGGCGGCAACCTGGTTGGCGGGTTCGACGGGCGCGAGCTCGCCTTCAACGCAGGCCTGGACTGGTCGATCGGCGCGCGCCAGGAACTGCGGGTGAAGCTGCAGGCGCTGGCCATCGACGCGCGGCTTCGGCAGGCCTGGCGCGTGGAGCAGTCGGGCCGCGCCGTGCCGGTGGATGACCCGGTGGACGACTTCAGTGTGCGAACGCTGGGGTTCCAGGTCCGCTACCGTTACGAGCTGGCGCCGCTGTCGTATCTCTATGTCGTGTATGCGCGCGGCGGCTACCTCGAGGAACCGTTCGCGGAGACGCCGCTGCGGGGCCTGCGCGACAGCTTCGACCTGCGCGACGACGAACAGCTGCTGGTCAAACTGAGCTACCGCTTCGAACTGTGAGGCCGCTCAGGGCTGGTATTCGCGCAGCTCCGCCGCGGTGATGCGCCATGCGCCGCTGCCGTCGGCCGTGGCGCGCCGGAGGACGTAGGCGCCGACGTAGCGCTGCTCGCTGCCGTCGGCCCGGGTGGTGGTGACCGAGACCGGCACTTCGACCAGGCGCGCGCCGGCTGCGCCGCTCACCACGCCCGGCTCACCCGGCTGCACCACCGTCCGCGTACCGCTGAAACCCGCCGCGAACTGTTCCGGCGTCTGGCCGCTGCTGCGGCCGCCGTCCGACCACATCGCGTAGGCGCGCGCGTGATCGCCTCGCGCGATCGCGGCGTAGTAGTCGCGGACCAAGGCGACGGCGTCGGCGGCTGCCGGTTCGAGCGCTGACATCACGGGCGTTACTGGCGTCACTGGCGTCACTGTCGGAGCCGTCGCTGTCGTCGCGGTCGTCGCCGACAGGTCGACCACGCCGATCAGGCCGGTCTCGGGGTTGTCCTCGAGTGGCGGCAGGCCGCCATCGCCGGGCATGGCGCCGGGGATCGGCACGACCATGGCGATCCCGTCCGAGGCCGCCGGGCGCAGGCCGCCCAGCGGCACGTTTCCGGGACCGGGTGCGTCGGGCATGCCGGTGACCGAGCCACCGGACTGCGCGGGTGTGGGCAGCGCTGCGAGGTCTTCGTCCGTGGACCCACGGGTGGGCGCAGCGTCGTTGTCATCGCCGCAGGCGGCGAGGGCCAACACGAGGAGGCAGGAAAGCAGGCGGAAACCGGTCATGGCGGAGGCGGAGGGGGCGGGCGACGCACGACCATACGCAGCGGCGATGAACGTGCCGTCAGCATGCTTCACGGCGGATCGGTGAGCACGCGGCGGTGTGGCTGCAGCCACGCCAGCAGCATGCCGAGCAGCACCATGGCGACGAGGTCCAGCGCCACCTGGCGCAGCATCAGCGACATCGGCAGCGGCTGTGCGACGAAGGCGAAGATGTGCCAGGGCACGTACGACACCAGCGCGATCGCGAGCCCGAAGCGCGCGCCGCGGCCAAGGTCGACGCCGTCGCTGGCCGGCATGCGCCGGTACAGCCAGGTCATCGACAGGCCGAGCAGCAGGTAGGCGGGCAGGATCCACACCGCCTGCGCATTCGCCTGTTCCTGGGTGCGGTACAGCGGGGCCAGCGCCTGGTAGTCGGCGCGCAGCAGCAGCCCGTGCACGGCGAAGCCGAGGATGAGCCCGGCCGCGGCCACCACGATCCCGCAGATCAAGAAGCGCTTGTCCATGCCGTCGCTACGTCCTTCCGCGCGGTGACGCCGCGCGACACGCGAAGCCTAGCGCCGCGCCGTCGCGGCGTCGATCATCGCGCCGCGGCGTCCGCCTGCTTCCCGTCTTCGCCCGCGCGCAGCATGGGCAGCGGGTCGATCGCCCCTTCGCTGTCGTACACGCCGTAATGGAGGTGCGGCGGCGTGCCGAGCGCGTTGCCGGTATCGCCGACACGGCCAAGCACGCTGCCCTCGACCAGAATGTCGCCTTCGGCAAGGCCAGGCGCCCAGTCCTCGAGGTGCGCGTAATAGTGGCGTTGGCGAGCCGGGCCGAGCACCCAGACCTGGCGGCCGCCAAGTCCGCCTTCGCGCACCGATGCCACGATGCCGCGCGTGGCGCTGCTCACCGCAGTGCCGCGTGGCGCGAAGATGTCCACCCCGGCGTGCGTGCGGTCGCTGCCGCGTGGCGCGCCGAAGGTATCCGCGACCCGCGCGGCGCGCACGCCTGCGACCGGCATGGCCAGCACCTCGGGCGCCGGCATGCGCGACAGCTCCCACAGCGTTCGCGGCTTTGCCATGAACGGCTGTTGCCACGACCAGTGCGCCACGGCCGCCAGCGCCGCCAGCACGAACAGCCAGGCGGCGAGGCGACCCAGCGCGCGCATGCTCAGGCGCGTTCGAGTTCGCTTGCCAGGCGCTGGCGCAGTTCGTCGTCGAGCTTCAGCTGCCGCGCGAGTTCATCGAGGTAGGCGCGCTCCATGAAGTTCTGCTCGTCGACCGCCATCAGGCTGGCGAGGTACATCTCCGACGCGATCTCCGGCGTGGTGGCCGCGCGCGCGACCTCGGCGGGATCGAGCGGCTTGGCGAGCTCGGCGTGCAGCCACTCTTGCACCTCGGTGCCGGGGTTGAGGCGTGCGAATTCGCCTTCGATCACGCCGCGCTCGCGTTCGTCGATGTGGCCGTCGGCCTTGGCCGCGCCCACCAGCGCACGCAGGATCGCCTCGCTGTGCACGGCCGCCTGCGCTGGCGGCAGGCGGTCGACGGTCTGCGGCGCCGGCTGTCCCGGGCCCTGCTGCGCCTTGTAATCGCCATAGGCCTTGTAGGCCATCACGCCGACGGCGGCGAGTCCGCCGTAGGTGGCGAGCTTGCGCGTGGACTTGTTCTTGCCGAGCAGCAGGCCGAGCGCACCACCGGTGATGGCGCCCTTGCCGAAGTCGGCATTGAGCAGGCTGCGGGCCGACGACTGGCCACCGGTGGCCGGTGAGCCGCTGGATTCGGACTTGAGGAGATGTTCGAGGAAGCCTTGCAGGTTCATTGGTCGTTCCCTGGATCGTGCATGTCGTTGGATGCCGGCACGTCGCCGGCACTGCGCCGAGGATGCGCGACAGGTCGTTGCGAAAATGTTGCCGGCCCGGAAACGACTCGGGACGGCGAATGCCGTCCCGAGCAGGTACCACGATGGCGCGTGCCGGTCAGGCAGCGGCGTCCTTCAGCTTCTTCAGCGGGCGCACCTTGACCTTGATCGAGGCGGGCTTTGCAGCGAACCACTGCTCTTCCTTGGTGAAGGGGTTGATGCCCTTGCGCTTCGGCTTGGCAGCAACCTTGACGGAGGTGATCTTCAGCAGGCCAGGCAGGGTGAATGCACCCGCGCCCTTCTTGCTGACCGACGCGTGCACCGCGCCTTCGAGGGCGCCCATGACTGCGCGCACGTCCTTCGCCGCAACACCGGTCGCCTCGGCGATGTGTGCGACGAGGCCCGACTTGGTCAGGGCTTCCTTGATCGGCTTCGGAGCGGCGGCCGGCTTCGCAGCGGCCTTCTTCGGGGCGGCCTTCGTCACCGCCTTGGTAGCTTTCTTCGCCATGTGTGTGTGATTCCGTTGTTCGTAGATGGGTTGTCGGGCCGACCCCGTCGGCAAACGCAATGTAGGGCATGCCCGGGGCCGCGCCAAGTGGAAAGCACGGGGAATCCGGCTTTTTTTCGCGACCGGCATGCGCCGCGAAGCTCAGTCGTCCTCCTGGCGGGGCTTCCATGCCGTCGCCAGGGTGTGCTGCAGCTGCGCGGGAACCGGCTCGTAATGGCTGAAATCAAGCGAATACCGGCCGCGCCCGGCGGTCGCCGACTTGAGCTCCGGTGCATAGCCCTCGAGCTCGGACTGCGGCAGTTGCGCCTTGACCACGATGTCGCCGCCGCGTGCGCTGTCGGTGCCCAGGATGCGCGCACGCCGGCTTGCGAGGCCTCCGCTCACGTCACCCATGCAGTCCTCCGGCGCCACCACCACCAGGTCGACGATGGGCTCGAGGACCTGCGGCGCGGCCTTCGACACGGCATCGAGGAAGGCCTTCCTGCCGGCGGTGACGAAGGCGACCTCCTTGCTGTCCACCGGATGGTGCTTGCCGTCATGCACGATCACGCGCACGTCCTGGATCGGGTAGCCCGCGATGGCGCCGGTACCCAATGCCTGGCGCACGCCCTTCTCGACCGCGGGCAGGAACTGGCCGGGGATGGTGCCGCCCTTCACCGCGTCCACGAACTCGAAGCCGGTGCCGCGTGGCAGCGGTTCCACGCGCAGGAACACCTCGCCGAACTGGCCCGCGCCACCGGTCTGCTTCTTGTGGCGGTGGTGGCCTTCAGCCGCCGCGGCGATCGTTTCGCGATAGGCGATGCGCGGCGGCCGGCTCGTGACCTCCACGCCGTGGCGCTCACGCAGGCGCTCGAGGTGGACGCGCAGGTGCAGTTCCGACAGGCCGCGCACCACGGTCTCGCCGGTCTCGGCATCGTGCTCGACCTGGAAGCACGGATCCTCTTCCGACAGCTTGTGCAGGGCGGTGGCGAGCTTCTGCTCCTGGCCCTTGCTCGCCGCCTCCACCGCAAGCCCGAACATCGGCTTCGGGTAGGCCATCGGCGCCAGGTGCAGGGTGTCCTCGTCGTGGCTGTCGTGCAGCACGGCATCGAAATGCAGCGCGTCGATCTTGGCCACCGCGGCGATGTCCCCCGGCACCGCCTGCTCGATCTCCATGTGGTCCTTGCCGAAGATGCGGAACAGATGCGCGACCTTGAACGGCTTGCGGCCGTCGTCGACGAACAGCTGGCCGTCGCGGCGCACCGTGCCCTGGTGGACGCGGAAAATGCCGAGCTTGCCGACGAAGGGATCGTTGATGATCTTGAAGACATCGGCGATCACGTGCGCGTCCGGATCGGGCGTCGAGGTCACCGGCGTGGATGCCTCGCCGATGCCGCGCTGGAACGGCGGTGGATTGGCTTCGCCGGGGTGCGGGAACAGCGTGGCGATGACATCGAGCAGTTCGGCGATGCCCACGCCGGTGCGCGCGGACACGAAGCACACCGGCACCAGGTGCCCCTCGCGCAGGCTCTGTTCGAACGCGGCGTGCAGCTCGGCGCCACTCAGGCCGGCCTCGCCGCGGTCGAGGTAATGGTCCATCACCGACTCATCGACCTCGACCACCTGGTCGAGGATGCGCCGGTGCCAGTCGGCCACGGGGCCGACATCGCTGTCGCCACCGTCGCCGGCGAAGCAGTCGACGACGCGGCGGCCGCCGTCGGCAGGCAGGTTCACCGGCAGCACCTCCGGTCCGAAGGCGTCGCGCAGCTCGTCCAGCAGCCGCGCGCAGTCGGCCGCTTCGTGGTCGATGCGGTTGACCACGATCGCGCGGCACAGGCCGCGTTCGCCGGCGTGCGCCATGATCCGGTGCGTGCCGTGGCCGATGCCGGCATCGGCATCCACCACCACCGCCACGGTTTCGACCGCCGACAGCGCCGACAGCGTCGCGCCGCGGAAATCGGGATAGCCGGGGGTGTCCAGCAGGTTGACGTGCACGCGCGCGGCGCCGTCCACGGCGTGGTCGAGGCTGGCGATCGCGGCGTCTATCGAGTGCGCGCGCTGGCGCTCCAGCGGGTCGGTGTCGGACACGGTGCTGCCGCGTTCGATCGTGCCTGCCGCCTGGATCGCGCCGCCGGCATGCAGCAGGGCTTCGAAGAGCGTGGTCTTGCCGGCGCCAGGGTGGCCCGCCAGGGCCACGTTGCGGATCTGCGGGGTGCTGTAGGACATGAGTCCGTTCTCCCAGGGTCGGGTTGAAGGGACGTCATGGCTGTCCGTCGCGTATCGCGACCGGGCCTGCATGCGGCGGGCGGTCATGGCGGACTGGAACAGTAGCGCGGCCCGCGCCGGGCCGTCGCGTTGCGACGCAGCATGGGCGCGGCCACGCAGGCGTAACAGCCACGGCGCTAGCCTGCTGGGCCGCGTGCACACCGATGCATGCACACACTGGAGCAGGCGATATGGGTATTTCGCGCAAGGCGACCGCACACTGGTCGGGCGACCTCAAGAGCGGCCGCGGCACCATCAGCACGCCGGCGAGTGGTCTCATGGATGGCACCCGCTACGGCTTCAACACCCGGTTCGGCGACGAGAAGGGCACCAACCCGGAGGAGCTGATCGCCGCCGCGCACGCCGGCTGCTTCACCATGGCACTGGCCAATGCGCTGGCCGAAGCCGGGCATGTCGCCGAGTCCGTCGACAGCCGCGCCGAGGTCGACCTGTCGATGGAAGGCGGACCCACGCTGAGTGCGATCCGCTTGTTCACCAAGGCCAAGGTGCCGGGCATCGAGGCGGCGAAGTTCCGTGCGATCGCCGATGACGCCAAGCAGAACTGCCCGGTATCGAAGGCGCTGAGCGCCGTGCCGATCACGCTGGAAGCCGAACTGCTGGATTGATGCCGGGGGCCGTCGGCATCCAGGCTGTCGGCCGGCTAAACCCCGCGCGCGTGGCCGCTTGCGGGGGCTCCGGGTTCAGCAAGCCGTCAACGGTAACGCACTAGCGTTGCACCCATGCGCCAATCCTGGCGTGGGAGCCTGCCATGCGTCGTTCCGCCGCCACTGTCCTCGCCGTCGCCCTGGCCGTCGCCTCCGGCGCCGCATCCGCGCAGTCGCTCGGCTACAACCCTGGATATCCGCAGGCCGACCGCTACGGCCAGGAGCAGGACGCCTATTACGACGAGGCCCGCGTGCTGCGCGTCGACCCGGTGTTCGACAACGCCCGCGGCTACCCCACCTCGGAACAGCAGCGTTGCTACAGCCGCGACGACTACTACGCCGGCGATTACGCCGGTGATGGCTACGGCTATGGCGACCGTTACGGCAATGATCCCTACGCGCGCGATGGTTACGACGGCCGCGACAACGGCGGCTACCAGGGCGGCAGCGAGAACGGGCGGATGGTCGCGACCGTGGTCGGCGGGCTGGTCGGCGCGGTGCTGGGCAGCAAGGTCGGCGGCGGCTCCGGCCGCTACGCCACCTCGGCGATCGGCACGATGGTCGGCGGCATGGCAGGTCGCGAGATCTACGAGGCCACGCAACGCAACCGCGGCGCGCGCCATGGCCGGGTGACGGTGTGCGACCCGGTGCCGGACCGCTCCTACCAGGTTTCGGACAACAACTACGGCGGCGTGAACGCGTACGACGTCACCTACGAGTACGGCGGGCGCCAGTACACTACGCGCACCGCCTACCACCCTGGCGACACCATCCGCGTGCGCGTGGACGTGCGTCCGGAATAGGGCGCCATCCGGAGGTCGGCAGCGCGCCGACCGCCCGGGCGTTGCCCCGCGATGCGATCGCCGACATAGTCGGCACGGTCCGTCACGGGGAGCCTGCTGCATGCGCCGAATCGTTTTCCATCCTTTCGCACCGGTCGCCGCCGGCGTGCTGCTCGCGCTGGCCGGCGCCACGCACGCCGCCGACGGCGAACGCCTGCTGACCGCCGCACGCATCCACACCTCGGATCCGGCCATGCCGGTGGCCACCGCCATGGTGTGGAGTGCCGACGGCCGGATCCTCGCCGTCGGCGACGCCGGCGAGCTGGCCGCGCGCCATCCCGGCGCCGAACGCATCGACGCCGGCGACGCCACGGTGATCCCGGGATTGATCGACGCCCACGTGCACCTCGTCGATCTCGGCCATGCGTTGATGCAGGCCGACCTGGTGGGCGCGCGCAGCACAGGCGAGATCGTCGAGCGGCTGCAGGCGTTCGCGCAGTCTCTGCCGGAGGATGCGTGGCTGATCGGTCGCGGCTGGGACCAGAACCTCTGGCCCGACAAGGCGTTCCCGACAGCGGCGGTGCTCGATGCCGCCTTCCCGCAGCGCCCGGTCGTGCTGGAACGCATCGATGGCCATGCGGCCTGGGCCAACAGCGCGGCGATGCGCGCGACCCGGCGTGACCTCGCCGGTGACTGGCAGCCCGAGGGCGGGCTGGTGCTGCGCCAGGATGGACGTCCCACCGGGGTGTTCATCGATACCGCCGCATCGCTGGTCTACGACGTCGTGCCGGCCCCGGATGACGCCTGGCAGGACCGCGCCATGGAGCGCGCGCTGCGCCACGTCGCCAGCCTCGGCCTGACCGGCGTGCACGACATGGGCACCTCGCGCAGCGAGTTCGAGGTGATGCAGCGCTTCGCCGACCGCGGCGCGCTCAGCCTGCGGGTGCGCGCCTACGCGCTCGGCGACAGCGACCTGGTTGCGGACCGGTGCCGCGATGGCGCCTACAGCCACGCCTCCGGGCGCCTGGACATGCGCGGCGTGAAACTGATGGTCGACGGCGCGCTCGGCAGCCGCGGCGCGGCGCTGATCGACGACTACAGCGACGACCCGGGCAACCGCGGCCTGCTGCTGCTCACCGAAGAAGCGCTCGAGGCCGCGGCGCTGCGCGCCAAGGGCTGCGGGCTGCAGGTGGCGACGCATGCCATCGGCGACCGCGGCAACCGCATCGTGCTCGACGCCTACCAGCGGGTGCTCGGCGATGCGGCGTCCAGCGACCACCGCTGGCGCGTCGAGCACGCGCAAGTGCTGGTGCCTGCCGACATCGAACGTTTCGCCGGCCTGCATCTGGTGGCATCCATGCAGCCCACGCACGCCACCTCCGACATGCCCTGGGCCGGCGAGCGCTTGGGCGAGGCGCGCCTTGAAGGCGCCTACGCCTGGCGCAGCTTCGTACAGGCCGGGGTGCCGCTGGCGCTCGGCTCCGATTTTCCGGTCGAGTTGCCCGATCCGCGCCTCGGCCTGCATGCGGCGGTGACCCGACAGGACGTGCATGGCCAACCGCCCGGCGGTTGGCGTGTGGACCAGGCGTTGACCGCGGCCGAGGCGCTGCACGGCTTCACCGCGGGCGCCGCGTGGGCAGCGTTCGACGAAGACGAGGCGGGGCGGCTGGCTCCGGGCCTGCGCGCGGATTTCGTGGTCCTCGCCGAGGATCCACTGGCGGTGTCCGGCAGTGAGCTGGACACGCTCCATGTGCGTTCGACCTGGGTGGACGGCCGACCCGTCCATGGGTCGGCGACGGAGACGGGCGCCGCCGCCGACTGAAGCCGGCAACTACCAGTCGATCGTGCCGCTGACGATGGCGCGCGCGCGGCCGCCGGACCAGACCTCGCCGTCCGCGTCCACGCGCAGTTCGATGATCGCGTCGTGGCCGACCTCGCGGCCCTGGCTGATGCGGTAGAAGCCGTCGTCGCCGGGCAGGGCGTCGCGTTCGGCCAGCCACGCCGCGAGCGTGGCGTTGGCCGCGCCCGATGCGGCGTCCTCGAACGGGGCGGGCGCGCCCACCCAGGCGCGCACCGCGAGGTGGTAGACCGGATCGGCGCTGCGCGCGAACATGCACAGGCCCATGCTGCCGGTCGCCTCGGCAAGCGTGGCGATCGCCGCCCAGTCGGGTTCGGCGGCGCGCAGCGTGGCTTCGTCGCGCAGCTCGGCCAGCCACCAGCGCCGGCCGCCATCCATCAGCACCGGCGGCAAGGGTCCGAGCGGGAGACTTTGCAGCGCGGCATGGAGGCGCGCATCGCCGGGATCGGCCACGTCGACCACGCGTGCGCGCGGGGTGCGTACGGCGACCGTGCGCCGGGGGCCCTCGCCATCGACGCGCAGCGGCAGTTCGCCGGCGGCGCCGGCCTGCACCAGCAGCCCGTCGCGTGGGGCGACCAGTCCGGCATCAAGCAGCACGTGTGCGGTGCCGACGCTGGGATGTCCGGCAAACGGCACTTCGCGGCGTGGGCTGAAGATGCGCAGGCCGTAGTCCGCGGTCGGCGACGGCGACGGGAAGACGAACGTGGTTTCCGGCAGCCGCGTCCAGCGCGCGATGGCCTGCATGTCCGCGTCGTCCAGGCCGTCCGCGTCGAGCACGACGGCAAGCGGATTGCCGGCACCGGGACGGTCGGCAAAGACGTCGAGCTGGACGTAGCGGCGTACGGACATGGGTGGATCCTGCGCGGGGCGCGACAGTGTAGCTGCGGCCCCGTGCAACCACCTGTCCGCGCCGGCGTGGCCGCACCCGCCACCAACGCCTAGAATCGCGGATCGCGCCCGCCGTCCCGGGCAAGCCCACCGCCATGCCCAACATTCCCGAATCCGCCCGCTGGATCGTGCTCAAGTTCGGCGGCACCTCGGTGTCGCGCCGCGAGCGCTGGGACACCATCGGCCGCCTGGCCAGCAAGCACGCCGCCACGGACAGCCGCGTGCTGGTGGTGGTGTCGGCGCTGTCCGGCGTGACCAATGCGCTCGCCGCGATCGCCGACGGTACGGCCGACGCCGCTGCGCAACTGGAAGCGCTGGAAGCCCGCCACCGCGATTTCGCCGTGGCGCTCGGCCTCGATCCCGACACCGTGCTCGCCGACCGCCTTGGCGCACTGCGCACGCTGGTTGCCGAGCAGCGTGCCAGCACCCGTCCGCTGGACTGGCAGGCCGAGCTGCTGGCCCAGGGCGAGCTGCTGTCGTCGACGCTGGGCGCGGCCTACCTGCGCGCGCAGGGCCTGGACTTCGGCTGGTGCGATGCGCGTGACTGGCTGCAGGCGGTCGCGCTGCCCAACCAGAACGAGTGGGCGCGCCGGCTGTCGGTGACCTGCCGGCGCGAGGTCGGCGGCGACTGGCGCAAGCGATTCGCCGCGCAACCAGGCGCGATGCTGCTCACCCAGGGATTCATCGCCCGCCACGAGGATGGCGGTACCGCGGTGCTTGGCCGCGGTGGCTCGGACACCTCCGCCGCGCACTTCGGCGCGCTGCTCGGCGCCAGTTGCGTGGAGATCTGGACCGACGTGCCCGGCATGTTCAGCGCCAATCCGCGCGAGGTGCCCGATGCGCGCCTGCTCACGCGCCTGGACTACGCCGAGGCGCAGGAAATCTGCACCACCGGTGCCAAGGTGCTGCACCCGCGCGCCATCAAGCCCTGCCGCGATGCCGGCGTGCCGATGGCGATCCTGGACACCTCGCGCCCCGAACTCCCGGGCACGCGCATCGACGGCAGTGCCGCCACCGTGCCGGGCGTCAAGGCGATCAGCCGCCGCGACGGCGTGGTGCTGGTGTCGATGGAAACCATGGGCATGTGGCAGCAGGTCGGCTTCCTCGCCGACATCTTCGAGTGCTTCCGCCGCCACGGCCTGTCGGTCGACCTGATCGGCTCGTCGGAGACCAACGTCACCGTGTCGCTGGACCCGAGCGAGAACCTGGTCAGCACCGACGTGATCGCGCGACTCTCCGAAGACCTCGCGCGCAGCTGCCGGCTGAAGGTGATCGCGCCGTGCACCGCGATCACCCTGGTCGGGCGCGGCATGCGTTCGCTGCTGCACAAGCTGTCGGACGTCTGGGCCACCTTCGGCCGCGAGCGGGTGCACCTGGTTTCGCAGTCGTCCAACGACCTCAACCTGACCTTCGTCATCGACGAGGCTGATGCCGAGGGCCTGCTGCAGGAACTGCATGACGCCCTGATCGCCAGCGGTGCGATGCCGGTGCGCGAGCCCGGTGTGTTCGGGCCGCGCTGGCGCGAGCTCGACGGCACGCTGAGGCGGCGCCCGGTGCCATGGTGGGCTTCGCGGCGCGCCGAGCTGCTCGCGCAGGCCGCGCAGGGCACGCCGCGCTATGTCTACGACGCGGACACGGTGCGCGCCCGTGCCCGCGCGCTCGCCGCGGTGGCGCCGGTCGACCTTCGCTACTTCGCCATCAAGGCCAATCCGCATCCGCAGCTCCTGCGGCTGCTGGTCGAGGAAGGCTTTGGCCTGGAATGCGTGTCGGCCGGCGAACTGGCCCACGTGTTTGCCGCGGTGCCCGGGCTCGATCCGGCGCGCGTGCTGTTCACGCCGAGCTTCGCGCCGGTGACGGAATACGCGACCGCATTCGAACTGGGGGCCACGGTCACCCTTGACAACGTGGAAGCGCTGGAGCGCTGGCCGGAGGTGTTCCGCGGGCGTGCGCTGTGGCTGCGCGTGGACCTCGGGCGCGGCGAAGGCCACCACGCCAAGGTGCGCACCGGCGGGATCGCCTCCAAGTTCGGCCTGCAGGTGGAGCGCATCGAGGCCTTCCTCGCCGCGGCGCGTGCGCTCGACGTGCGCGTCACCGGCCTGCACGCGCACCTCGGCAGCGGCGTGGACACCGCCGGCCACTGGCGTGCGGTCTGCGACGAGCTCGGCGGCATTGCCGGGCGCATCGGCAGCATCGCCACCATCGACATCGGTGGCGGGCTGCCGGTGCCGTACCGCGACGACGAGGAGCCGTTCGACCTCGACGCGTGGAGCGCGGGCCTGGCCGAGGTCAAGGCCGCGTACCCCGGCTACCGCCTGGCCATCGAGCCCGGCCGGTTCCTGGTCGCCGAATCCGGCGTGCTGCTGCTCACCACTACCCAGTTGGTGGAGAAGGGCGGCATCCGCCGGGTCGGCGCCGACGCCGGCATGAACGCGCTGATGCGTCCCACCCTGTACGACGCCTGGCACGACATCCACAACCTGTCGCGCGATGACGCCGCCGACATGGTCGAGTGCGACGTGGTCGGGCCGATCTGCGAATCCGGCGACGTGCTCGGCGAGCGGCGCCTGCTGCCGCGCGGCACCGCGCCCGGCGACATCCTGCTGGTGTCCGATGCCGGCGCCTACGGCATGGCGATGGCCAATACCTACAACCTGCGCGCACTGCCCACCGAGGTGGTGCTGACGGAGAGCAAGCAATGAGTGTCGTGTTCGATCGCGCAGCGGTGCGCTGTTTCCGCTTCGTCGGCTGTGGCTTCGATCCGGCCACCGGCATCGCAAGGCTGCGCTATGCCTTCGACGACGGTCCGGAGCTGGTGGAGACCGTGACCCTGCCGGGCGCGCCGTTCGCGCTTGACGCGGCGCGCGCGGAGGCGGTGGAGAAGGCGCTGCGCCTGCTGCACCTCGTCGCCGGCGTGAGCTACTACAAGGCCGCGGTGCCGGACGACATCCGCATCGACGGCTATGGCATCGACGACGCCACTGCGAGCCTCCTCGAAGAGATCTACCTGCAGGGGCTCGGCGAGTTCGCGTACCGGAACGGCCTCGACCTGCACGGCAGGATCCGGTTTCCACGGACGTCCGATGCCGGCGGCGCGGCGGCAGCGGTCGGCCTGCGCCGCCACGCGCTGGTCGCGATCGGCGGCGGCAAGGATTCGCTGGTGTCCATCGAAGCGCTGCGCGCCGCCGGCGTCGAACAGACAGTGTCCTGGGTGGGCGGGTCGCAGCTGATCCGCGCCTGCGCCGAGCGCACCGGGCTGGCAACGCTCAACATCCAGCGCCAGCTGGCGCCGGAGCTGTTCGAGTACAACCGCCAGGGCGCCTGGAACGGCCACATCCCGGTGACCGCGATCAACTCGGCGATCCTGGCGCTGTCCGCGCTGGTGCTCGACGCCGACCAGGTAGTGTTCTCCAACGAGCGCTCGGCGAGCTACGGCAGCCTGATCGAGGGCACCGGCGAGGTGAACCACCAGTGGTCGAAGGGCTGGGCGTTCGAGCAGGCCTTTGCCGCGTACCTCACCCGACACGTCGCCGCCGACCTGCGCTACTACTCGCTGCTGCGCCCGCTGTCGGAGCTGGCCGTGGCGCGGCAGTTCGCGCGCATCGACCGCTACGACGCCTGGTTCTCCAGCTGCAACCGCAATTTCCACCTGCTCGGCGAGCGCCCCACCAGCCGCTGGTGCGGGGTGTGCCCGAAGTGCCACTTCGTGTTCCTGGCGCTGGCGCCGTTCATGCCCAAGCCGCGGCTGGTCGGCATCCTCGGGCGCAACCTGCTCGATGATCCGGCGCAGATCCCCGGTTACGACGCGCTGATGGAATACCACGACCACAAACCGTTCGAGTGCGTAGGCGAGGCGCGTGAGTCCCGCGCGGCGATGGCGGCGCTGGCGGCGCGGCCGGAGTGGCGCGAGGACGCGGTGGTGGCACGCTTCCGCAGCGAGATCCTGCCGCGGCTGGATGCGCGCGAACTGGCCATCGAACCGCAGCTGGTGCCCGACAGCGAGCACGGCATTCCCGACGCGGTCTGGAGCCGCCTGCATGCGCATTTCGCAGCTTGACGGGCGCCGCGTCGCGCTCTGGGGCTGGGGCCGCGAAGGCCGCGCCGCGTACCAGGCGCTGCGCGGCCGCCTGCCCGGACTCGCGCTGACGCTGTTCTGCGAGGCGCCCGAAGTCGCTGCGGCCACCGCGCCGGGCGACCCGTTGCTTGCGGTCGAGACCGACGCCAGTGCGGGCCGCCTCGCGTCCTTTGATGTCGTGGTGAAGTCGCCCGGCATCAGCCCCTACCGTCCGGAGGCGCTGGTCGCCGCGCACGCCGGCACCGCCTTCATCGGTGGCACCACGCTGTGGTTCGGTGAGCAGGCTGGCGCTAGCGGCATCGCACGCGGCGTGGCCTGCGTCACCGGTACCAAGGGCAAGAGCACCACCACCGCGCTGCTCGCGCACCTGCTGCGCGCCGGCGGCACGCGCACCGCGCTGGCCGGCAACATCGGCGTGCCGCTGCTGGAACTGCTGGACGCGCGCGCCGACGCGTGGGCGGTGGAGCTGTCGAGCTACCAGACGCGCGACGTCGCCGCCAGCGGCGTGCGCCCGGATGTGGCGGTGGTGACCAACCTGTTTCCGGAACACCTCGACTGGCACGGCAGCGAAGACCGCTATATCGAGGACAAGCTGACGCTCGTCATGCAGGCGCGGCCGCGCGTGGCGGTGCTCAATGCCGACGATCCGCGGCTGGCAGTAGTCGGCGCACGGCTCGATCCGGCCACCGAGGTGCGCTGGTACGGGCGCGCCGACGGCTGGCACCTGCGCGGCGATGTCGTGCATCGCGGCGAGGCGGCAGTTCTGGATGGGCGCGACGTGCCGCTGCCGGGCCGCCACAACCTCGGCAACCTGTGCGCGGCGCTGGCGGCGGTCGAGGCGCTGGGCTTCGACGCGGTCGCGCTGGCCGGTGCGGCGCGCGGCTTCCGCCCGTTGCCGCACCGGCTGCAGCTGCTCGGCGAGCGCGGCGGCGCCACCTGGGTCAACGATTCGATCAGCACCACGCCACACGCAAGCCTCGCCGCGCTCGAGGTCTATCGCGATCGCCGCGTCGCGCTGCTGGTCGGCGGCCATGACCGCGGCCTCGACTGGTCCGACTTCGCCGCCGTGATGCGCACGCGCGCGCCGGCGGTGGTCGTGGCGATGGCCGCGAACGGCCCGCGGATCCACGCGCTGCTGGCGGAGGTGGCCGTGGAAGGCGGCTTCGACCTGCGCCAGGCGTCCGATCTCGCGACCGCGATGGATCAGGCGCGCGCGGGGCTTTCGCTCAGCACACGGCCTGCGAGTGGCGACGTGGTGCTGCTGTCGCCCGGTGCGCCGAGCTTCGGCGCGTACCGCGACTACACCGAGCGTGGCCGCGACTTCGCGCGGCTGGCGGGTTTCGATCCGGATGCGATCACCGCCATCCCGGGACTCGGCATCGCCGCGGGCAACGCGGCCTAGGTGGTGCGGTCCACCGCGTAGCGGGCGAGGCCGCGCAGTGCGGCGACCGCTTCGTTGTCTTCGAGGCCGGCGAGCGCCGCCTCGGCGCGCGCGGCGTACACGCGGGCGCGGTCGATGCTGTACTCGAGGCCGCCGCTGGCGTGGATCGCCGCGACCACGTCTTCCAGCGCCGCCACGTCGCCGTGCTCGACGATCGTGCGCAGCCGCGCGCGCAGCGCGTCATCGGCATGCGCCATGGCGTGGATGAGTGGCAGGGTCATCTTGCCTTCGGCGAGGTCGTCGCCCAGGTGCTTGCCCAGCGTGGCCTCGTCGGCGCTGTAGTCGAGCACGTCGTCGGCGATCTGGAAGGCCAGGCCGAGGTTCAGGCCGTAGTCGTGCAGGCGCTGCTGCACGTCGTCGCCGGTGCCGGCCAGCAACGCGCCCAGGCGCGTGGCCGCGGCGAACAGGATCGCAGTCTTGCGCTCGATCACGTGCAGGTAGGCGGCTTCGTCCACGTCCGGGTTGCGCACGTGCAGCAGCTGCAGCACCTCGCCCTCGGCGATGCGGTTGGTGGTGTCGGCGAGGATCTCCTGCACCGGCATCGAGCCGAGCTCCACCATCAGCTGGAAGCTGCGCGAGTACAGGAAATCGCCGACCAGCACGCTGGCGGCGTTGCCCCAGACCGCGTTGGCGGTGCTGCGGCCGCGGCGCAGGTCGGATTCGTCGACCACATCGTCGTGCAGCAGGGTGGAGGTGTGGATGAACTCGACCACCGCGGCCAGCTGGTGGGCATCCGCGCCCTGGTGGCCCAGGGCACGCGCGGCGAGCAGCAGCAACATCGGGCGCAGGCGCTTGCCGCCGGCGGCGATGATGTGCTCGGCCACCTGGTTCACCAGCACTACGTCGGACGCCAACCGGCGCCGGATCAGGGCGTCCACCGCCGCCATGTCCGCGGCCGCGAAGGCCTGGATGGCCGGCAACGGCAGGGCGGGGAGGGCGTTTTCGGGGGAGGCCTGGGTTGGCTTGGAGTCCATGTCGTGGGCGCTGCGGAGGTCGCGCATTATAGGCGGCCCGTCCCCCTGCCGCGGCCACGCGGGGTTTCCCCACCCGGGCGCGGGGGTCGGTCGGATGGCCGCGGGGCCACGGGTATACTCACCCTTTCCGTCCGCCAATCCCGGCGGAGAGCGCAAGGAACCAGACCCATGGCCCGCGGCATCAACAAGGTCATCATCGTCGGCAACCTCGGCAACGACCCCGACGTGAAGTACACCCAGAGCGGCTCCACCATCACCACCATCAGCGTGGCGACCACCGAGGCGTGGAAGGACAAGCAGACCGGCCAGCAGCAGGAACGCACCGAGTGGCACCGGGTGAAGTTCTTCGGCCGCCTGGCGGAGATCGCCGGCGAATACCTCAAGAAGGGCCGCCAGGTCTACATCGAGGGTTCGCTGCGCACCGACAAGTACACCGGCAAGGACGGCGTCGAGCGCTACACCACCGACATCATCGCCAGCGAGATGCAGATGATGGGTGGCGTTGGCGAGGGCGGTGGTGGCGAGCGTGGCCCGCGCCCGCAGCGCCAGGAGCAGGGGGACGCACCGCGTCGCCAGGGTCCGCCGGCGGCGGCCGGTGCCGGTGCTGGCGCGCAGGCGCCGTTCAATGACGATTTCTCGGACGACGACATCCCGTTCTGAACCAGTCCGGCGTCCCCCGCCCGCTTCCAGGAGAACCACCAGCGTGACCACTTGGCTTGTCACCGGCGGCGCCGGTTTCATTGGCGGAAATTTCGTGCTCGAGGCCGTCGCGGCCGGCGTGCGCGTCGTCAACCTCGACGTCCTCACCTATGCCGGCAACCTCGACACGCTGGCGTCGCTCGACGACAACCCGGCACACACCTTTGTCCAGGGTGACATCGGCGACGGCGCGCTGGTCGCGCGCCTGCTCGCCGAGCACCGGCCCGACGCGGTGGTCAATTTCGCCGCGGAAAGCCACGTCGACCGCTCGATCGACGGCCCGGCCGCCTTCGTGCAGACGAATGTCGTCGGCACGCTGGCGCTGCTGGAAGCGGTGCGTGATTACTGGAAGGCGCTGGACGGCCCGGCGAAGGACGCGTTCCGCTTCCTGCACGTTTCCACCGACGAGGTCTACGGCACGCTGGGCGACACGGGGCTCTTCACCGAGACCACGCCCTACGCGCCAAATTCGCCATATTCGGCGACCAAGGCGGCATCGGATCATCTGGTGCGCGCGTTCCACCACACCTACGGGCTGCCGGTGCTGACCACCAACTGCAGCAACAACTACGGGCCGTACCACTTCCCCGAGAAGCTGATCCCGCTGGTGATCGCCAAGGCGCTGGCCGGCGAGCCGCTGCCGGTGTACGGCGACGGCAAGCAGGTGCGCGACTGGCTGTTCGTCACCGACCACTGCGAGGCGATCCGCACGGTGCTGGCCAAGGGCCGCGTGGGGGAGACGTACAACGTCGGCGGCAATGCCGAGAAGCAGAACATCGAGGTGGTGAAGACCATCTGCGCGCTGCTCGACCAGCGCCGCCCGCGCGCGGACGGCGAGCCGCGTGAATCACAGATCGCCTATGTCGCCGACCGCCCCGGGCACGACCGCCGCTATGCGATCGATGCTTCCAAGCTGCGTGACGAACTGGGCTGGACGCCTGCCTACAGCTTCGAGCGCGGCATCGCCGAAACGGTCGACTGGTACCTCGACAACCAGCCCTGGGTGCAGCGCGTGCTCGACGGCAGCTACCGCCTCGAGCGCATCGGGGCCGCGGCATGACGTCGCGCCGCGGCATCATCCTGGCCGGCGGATCCGGCACCCGGCTGTATCCGATCACCCAGGCGATCAGCAAGCAGCTGCTGCCGGTGTACGACAAGCCGATGATCTACTACCCGCTGAGCGCGCTGATGCTCGCCGGGATCCGCGAGGTGCTGATCATCAACACCCCGCACGAGCAGGCGCTGTTCCAGCAGCTGCTCGGCGACGGCTCGCAGTGGGGCATGGACATCCACTACGCGGTGCAGCCGAGCCCGGACGGACTGGCGCAGGCCTACCTGATCGGCCGCGACTTCGTCGGCGGCAAGCCGAGCTGCCTGGTGCTGGGGGACAACATCTTCCACGGCCACGGCTTCACCGAGGTCCTGAAGCGCGCCGACGCGCGCCAGCACGGCGCCACGGTGTTCGGTTACTGGGTGAGCGATCCGGAGCGCTACGGCGTGGCCGATTTCGACGCCGACGGCAAGGTCGTGGGACTGGAGGAGAAGCCGGCCAAGCCGCGTTCCAACTACGCAGTCACCGGGCTGTACTTCTACGACGGCCGCGCGAGCGATTTCGCGGCGTCGCTCACGCCGTCTGCGCGTGGCGAGCTGGAGATCACCGACCTCAACCGCTGCTACCTCGACGAGGGCGCCCTGCACATGGAGCAACTGGGTCGCGGCTATGCCTGGCTCGACACCGGCACCCACCAGTCGCTGATCGAGGCCTCGAACTTCATCGAGACCGTCGAGGCGCGCCAGGGCCTGCGCGTGTGCTGCCCCGAGGAGATCGCCTGGACCAACGGCTGGATCGACGATGCCGACCTCGAGCGCCTTGCCGCGCCGCTGGCGAAAAACGGCTACGGCCAGTACCTGCTGTCGCTGGCGAAGCGCGGAGTAGTGCGGTGAAGGTCATCGAGACCCCGTTGCCGGGCTGCGTCGTGTTCGAGCCGCAGGTGTTCGGCGACGAGCGCGGATTCTTCTTCGAGTCCTTCAACAGCGACAAGCTCGCAGCGCACGGGCTCAAGCCCGCGTTCGTGCAGGGCAACGTGTCGTCGTCCACGCGCGGCGTGCTGCGCGGCCTGCATTACCAGTGGCCCAAGCCGCAGGGCAAGTACGTGTCGGTGATCGAAGGCGAGGTGTGGGACGTGGCGGTGGACATCCGCCGCGGCTCGCCGACGTTCGGCCAGTCGACCGCCGTGCTGCTGAGCGCGGAGAACCGGCGCCACTTCTGGATTCCGGAGGGCTTCGCACACGGCTTCGTGACGCTGAGCGAGCGCGCCGTGTTCACCTACCTGTGCACCGCCACCTATGACCGCGACGCCGATGCCGGCATCCGCTGGAACGACGCCACGCTCGCGATCGACTGGCCGGTGTCGGAACCCGTGCTGTCGGACAAGGACGCGCGCGCGCCGTTCCTGGCGGACGTTGCCGAAGAGCGGCTCCCGGTCTACGCACCGTGAGGCTGCTGCTGCTCGGCGCCAACGGGCAGGTGGGCCATGCGCTGCGCACCGCGCTGGCGCCGCTGGGCGAGTTGGTGTGCACCACGCGCAGCGGAACGCTTGCCGATGGAACGCCGGCGGAACGCGCCGACCTCGACGACCCGGCGTCACTGCCGCCACTGGTCGCGCGGCTTGCGCCGGATGTCGTGGTGAACGCGGCGGCCTACACCGCGGTCGATCGCGCGGAACAGGAACCCGCCATCGCGTTCCGCGCGAATGCCGAAGCTCCGGGTGCGTTGGCGGAGGCCTGCGCGCGCAGTGGTGCACTGCTGGTCCATTACTCCACGGATTATGTGTTCGACGGCACCGCCACGCAGCCCTACCGCGAGGGTGATGCCACCTCGCCCCTGGGCGTGTACGGAGAAAGCAAGCTTGCAGGCGAGCACGCTGTGCGTGCCGCGGGCGGCCGGAACCTGGTGCTGCGCACCGCGTGGGTCTACGGCGCCCACGGGCAGAATTTCATGCGCACCATGCTGCGGCTCGCGGCCGAACGCGATGAGTTGCGCGTGGTTGGCGACCAGGTGGGCACGCCGACGTCGGCGCGCCTGATCGCCGCGGCTACCGCGCGCGCGCTCCAGGCGGTGCCAGGAAGCTCGGGTCTGTATCACCTCACTGCCGTGGGGCGGACCAGCTGGCACGGATTCGCCGAGGCGATCGTGGCCGGCGCGTACGCCCGGGGCCTGCTGAAGGCCATGCCGCGCGTCACCGCGATCACCACCAGCGACTACCCGACGCCGGCCCGCCGCCCTGCGTGGTCGTGCCTGGACACGGCCGCATTCAGCGCCGCGTTCGGCATCGCACTTCCGGACTGGAGGCACGCGCTTGACGCGGTTCTCGACGAAATGGTGGCAAGCGCGTCCTGAGTGCGGGACGATGTGTCGCGGTCGTGGGGAGCACGGCCGTCGCGGCGCCGGAGGCGTGCGCGGTCAACACCACAGGGGACTGCACCATGATCAGATTCGCCAGGGCCGCTTGCATCGCGGTCACGCTGATGGCCGCGTCGTCGCTGGCCGGGGCCACCACGCGCAGCGTCGACGTGGACGGCTTCATCAAGCGCGACGCCTTCACCCAGATCAAGATTTCGCCGACGGGCGAGTATTTCGCCGCCACCGTGCCGATGGCCGATCGCACCGCGCTCGTAATCCTGCGCCGGAGCGACAATGCGCTGCTTGCCAGCGCCAACCTGGGCCGCAACAAGCACGTGGCGAACTTCTGGTGGGCCAGTGACGGCTACGTGCTGTTCAGCGGCGCCGAGAAGATCGGCGAGCTCGACCGGCCGCAATCGACCGGCGACATCTATGCCACCAGCATCAACGGCAAGACCGATATCCTGGTCGGGCAGAGCGTCGCGGTGATGGGCCTCGGCAGCAACATCAGGCCGAAGAAGATCGAGCGGGTCGCAGCGCACATGGTCGACACGCTGCGCGACAGCGAAACCGAGGTTCTGGTCTCGGTGCAGCCGTTCACACAGGATCCCTTCACGCGCGTCGACAGGATGAACATCGTGACCGGGCGCCGCACCCCGGTGGCAAGGGCGCCGGTGCGCAATGCAAGCTTCCTGACCGACCACGCCGGTGAAGTGCGCGTGGCGAATGGCTTGCACACCGACAATGCCCGGCGCCTGTACCTGCGCAAGGGCAAGGGCGATGAGTGGACCCTGGTCAACGACGAGACGACCAGCAACCGCATCGACTGGCCGATCGGCTTCTCGAACGACAACCTCACCCTCTACCTGCAGTCCGAGCGCGACGACGGCCCGGATGTGATCGTCGCGTACGACGTCGCCAGCGGCGCGCGCAAGGAGGTGCTGCGCGACGACAACCGCGATCCGTCGTCGATCATCTTCAGCATCACCAACGATGCGCCGGTCGGCGTGCTGTACGAGGACGGCAAGGCGCGTACCGCGTTCTTCGATCCGGCCTCGAGCGACGCCCGCCAGTACCGCAGCCTGGAAGCCGCGTTCCCCGACCACTCGCCGCTGGTCACGTCGCAGACCAAGGACGGCAAGCTCACCCTGGTGCAGGTCTCCAGCGACCGCAACCCGGGTGACTACTACCTCTTCGACACCGAGGGCAAGACCGCCGCGCACGTCCTGAGCCGTCGTGCCGGGGTCGACCCGGAGCAAATGGCCGAGGTGCGCCCGATCACGCTGAAGGCACGCGACGGGTTGGCGCTGACCGGCTACGTCAGCATCCCGCACGGCTCGACCGGCAAGGACCTGCCGATGGTGGTGATGCCGCATGGTGGTCCGTACGGCATATACGAAAGCTGGTTCTTCGACACCGACACGCAGCTGCTGTCGGCCGCGGGCTACGCCGTCCTGCGCCTGAACTACCGGGGTTCGGGCAACCACGGCCGTAGTTTCCAGCAGGCCGGCGCGCGTGAATGGGGCGGCAAGATGCAGGACGACCTGACCGACGCCACCCGTTGGGTCGTGGCGCAGGGCATCGCCGACGGGAACCGCGTTTGCATCCACGGAGTCAGTTACGGTGGCTATGCCGCTCTGATGGGCGTGGCAAAGGAACCGTCGCTGTACAGGTGCGCTTCGGGCTACGTCGGTGTCTACGACCTGCCGCTGATGCAGGCCGCGGACGGCCGCGACAGCAAGCGGCTGGGCAACTGGTCGAAGGACTGGGTGGGCGATGATGCCGCGGCGCTGGCCGCGGCGTCGCCAAACCGCATCGCCGACCGCATCAAGGTGCCGGTGTTCCTGGCGGCGGGCGGCGAGGACGAGATCGCGCCGATCGAACACAGCCGCAGGATGGAAAAGGCGCTGGTGGCCGCAGGCGTTCCAGTGCAGACCCTGTATTACGCCACCGAGGGCCACGGCTTCTACGTCGAGGAGAATCGGCGCGAGTACTACACCCGGCTGCTCGCGTTCCTTGGCGCGCACCTGGGAGGTGCCACGGCAGGACCGTCATCGGCCGGGGCGAAGTAGTCCGCGGAATCGGCTGACGCCCGGCCGCGTGGAGCGGCCGGGCGTACGCATGGAAGCGCGCAAGATGAAAAAAAATCGGGGGAAACAATGATTCGATTCGTGAAGACGGCCGTGGTTGCGGTCGCCCTGTTGTTCGTGTGCATGCCGGCGACGGCCGTCGACCTCGACGCCTTCGTCCGCACCGACGCGTTCCACCAGATCAAGATCTCCCCGACGGGTGAGTACCTGGCCGCGACGGTTCCGCTGGAAGACCGCACCGTGCTCGTGATCCTCCAGCGGTCCGACCACAAGCCCGTGGGCGGTGCGAACCTGGGCCGGAACAGGCATGTCGCCGGCTTCTGGTGGGCGACCGACGACCGCCTCGTGTTCAGCGGTTCGGAAAAGATCGGCGCACACGACGCGCCACGCCTCACCGGCGACCTGTACGCGGTGAGCGCGGATGGCAAGGGCGCGGAGATCCTGGTGGGCCAGAGTCTCCAGGTCAAGGAGACCGGCAGCAACATCAAGCCCCGGAAGATGGAGCATGTCGCCGCGTTCCTCGTCGATCCGTTGCTGGACAATCCCAGGGAAGTGCTGATCTCGGTACAGAAGTTCACCGAGGACCCGTTCACGACCGCCGAGCGCCTCGACATCTACAGCGGGCGGCGCGTGCGTGTGGCACTTGCCCCGGTGCCGCGCGGCACCTTCGTGGCCGACAAGGCGGGCCAGGTACGGGCCGTCATCGGGGCAGGTATCGACAATGTCTCCAAGCTCTACCTGCGCAGCGGCAGCGGCGATGAATGGAAGCTGCTCAACGACGAAGCCACCAGCCAGCGGATCGAGTTCCCGCTGGGATTCTCCGATGACGGCAGCAAACTGTTCCTGCAGGCGGAGCATCCGACCGGGCCGGACCGGATCGTCAGTTACGACGTTGCCACCGCGGAGCGCAAGACGCTCCTGGTGGACGACGTGCACGACCCGGAAGAGATCATCTACAGCATTGCCACGCACGAGCCGGTCGGCGCGCTTTACCTGGACGGCAAGCCGCGCACGGAATTCTTCGACGCCCAAAGCGCCGATGCGCGGCAGTACCGAGGCCTCGAAGCGGCGTTCCCGGGCGAGTCGCCGATCATCACCTCGAAGACCCGGGACGGCCGCTACACGCTTGTGCGCGTGGTGAGCGACCGGAACCCGGGTGACTACTTCCTGTTCGATACCGTAAAGAAGGACGCCGCGCGCATCATCAGCCGGCGCGAATGGCTGGATCCCGCCGCGATGGCCGAGTCCAGGCCGATCACGCTGGCCAGCCGGGATGGCCTGCGGCTCACGGGCTACGTGACGTTGCCGCCAGGTTCCGAAGGGAACGCGCTGCCGATGGTGGTGCTGCCGCATGGCGGTCCGTTCGGCATCCATGAAGAGTGGCAGTTCCACGACGGCAGCCAGTTGCTGGCCGCGGCGGGCTACGCGGTGCTGCGCATCAACTTCCGCGGTTCCGGCAACCACGGTCGCGCGTTTGAACAGGCCGGCGCGCGCGAGTGGGGCGGCAAGATGCAGGACGACCTCACCGACGCGACCCGCTGGGCTGTCCAGCAGGGCATTGCCGACCCCGCCCGCATCTGCATCTACGGCGCGAGCTACGGCGGCTATGCGGCACTCATGGGTGCGGCCAAGGAGCCTGACCTCTACAGATGCGCGGTGGGCTACATCGGCGTCTACGACCTGCCGATGATGCACGCGCGTGGCGACATGCAGCGGCGCGGTTCCGGCGAGACCTACCTGCGCGAATGGATAGGTGACCCGGAGTCGCTCGCGGCGGTCTCGCCGAGCCGCCTCGCCGACAGGATCAAGATCCCGGTGTTCCTTGCCGCCGGTGGCGAGGACGAGCGTGCGCCCATCGAACATTCCAGGCTGATGGAGCGTGCGCTGAAGCAAGCGGGCGTGCCGGTGGAAACGCTCTACTACAAGTCCGAAGGTCACGGGTTCTACGTCCAGGCGCATCGCCGGGAATTCTACGAGCGGCTGTTGGCGTTCCTCGACAGGCATATCGGCGAAGGCAGGGACGTGGCAACGGCGGAGTGACGCCGCTGGACGCCGCTGGACGCCGAACCGGTGCACCTAGTAGCGTGGCAGGACTTCGCATGGAGAATCCAGCCAGATGGGCGAACACAAGCACGGGGCCGTCCCGCAGTTGACCTTCCGCGCGGTGCTTCTGGCGATCATCCTCGCCGTGGTGCTGTCGGCCGCCAACGCCTACCTGGGCCTGTTCGCGGGCCTGACCATCGCCACCGCGATCCCGGCGGCGGTGGTGTCGATGGGCGTGCTGCGCCTACTCGGTGGCGGCACGATCCTCGAGAACAACATAGTGCAGACCGGCGCCTCCGCCGGTTCGTCGATCGCGGCGGGCGTGATCTTCACCATTCCGGCGCTGATCATCCTCGGCTACTGGGACACGTTCGAGTACTGGTGGGTGCTGGCGATCGCCGGCCTCGGCGGCCTGCTCGGCGTGCTGTTCTCGGTGCCACTGCGGCGCACGATGATCGTCGAGGATCCACTGCCGTTCCCCGAGGGCAAGGCCGCGGCCGAGGTGCTCAAGGCCGGCGAGAACCCGGGGCCGGGGCTCAGGATCCTCGCCATGGCCGCGGGCATCGGCGCCCTGGTCAAGGTCGCCGCCGAGAGCGGCATGCGCATGATCCCGGACAACGCGGTGGCGTCGGGCTTCATGGGCAAATACCTGGGCTACATGGGCACCAACCTGTCGCCGGCGCTGCTGGGCGTGGGCTACATCGTGGGCCTCAACATCGGCATCGTGGTGCTGTCGGGCGCGATCCTGTCCTGGAACATCGCGATCCCGATCTACCACGCGTTCTTCCTGGGCAGCGACCCGGTGCTGGCCGCGCAGCTCGCGGGCGCATCGGCGGCTGACGCGGCCGGCGCCATCTGGTCGACCAAGATCCGCTACCTCGGCGTCGGCGCGATGCTGATCGGCGGCATCTGGACGCTGTTCTCGCTGCGCAAGTCGCTGCTGTCGGGCGTGAAGAGCGGCATCGCCGCCGCGCGCAAGGGCAGTGGCGAGGCGGTGGCCGAGACTGACCGCGACCTGCCGATGAAGTGGATGCTGATCGCGCTGCTCCTGTTCGTGATCCCGCTGCTGGTGCTGTACCAGGCCATCGTCGGCAACTGGTTCGTCAGCGTGCCGATGACGATCATCATGATCGTGGCCGGCTTCCTGTTCGTGTCGGTGTCGGCGTACCTGGCGGGCCTGGTGGGTTCGTCGAACAACCCGGTCTCGGGCATCACCATCGCCACCATCCTGTTCGCGGCGGCGGTGCTGGTGATCCTGCTTGGCCGCGACTCGCCGGTCGGCGCGGTGGCGGCGATCATGATCGGCGCCGTGGTGTGCTGCGCGGCGGCGGTCGGTGGCGACAACCTGCAGGACCTCAAGGCCGGTTACATCGTCGGCGCGACGCCGTGGAAGCAGCAGCTGATGCTCGGCATCGGTGCGTTTTCCTGCGCGCTGATCATGGCGCCGGTGCTCAACCTGCTGGCGCAGGCCTACGGCATCGGCGCGCCCACTCCGGAGCAGCCGCAGTCGCTGGCCGCGCCGCAGGCCACGCTGATGGCCTCGGTGGCCAAGGGCATGTTCGGCGGCGAGCTGCCCTGGGACATGATCGCGATCGGCGCGGGCGTCGGCGCGGCGATCATCGCCTTCGACGAGTGGCTGAAGTCGCGCGCCTCGACCTTCCGCGTGCCGGTGCTGGCGGCAGCCATCGGCATCTACCTCCCGATCGAGCTGATGGTGCCGATCTTCCTCGGCGGCGTGCTGGCCTGGCTGGTGGAGAACAAGCACGGCGTGCATCCGCACGACGAGGCGGCGCGCGACAGGATCCACCGCCCGGGCACGCTGTTCGCCGCCGGCCTGATCACCGGCGAGGCGCTGATGGGCATCGCCATCGCAGTGCCTATCGTGGTCACGGAGCGCGCGGACGTGCTGGCGGTGTCCGAGGCGCTGCACTTCAACCAGTGGGTGGGGCTGGCGGTGCTGGCGGTGGTGGCCTGGCTGCTCTACCGCAGCGGCGCCAGGCAGGACACCACGGCCGCGCCGGTGGAGCCCGGACCCGTCTGACTGGCACCGGCGGGTGCGCGCCAGGCCGCACGGGTGCGCGCGGCGTGCGACGTCCGGCCTTTGCGCCGGCCGCCGCCGCCGCCTACCATCGGGCCTTTCCGTTCCGGAGTCCCGATCCATGCTGCGAACCGCCCTGTTGCCCCTGTGCCTGCTGGCCGCGTTGCCGGTGGTGGCCGACGCCCGCGGGCTCGAGGCTCGCGACCTGGTCGCGCTCGATCGCGTGTCCTCGCCCACGCTGTCGCCCAACGGCACGCAGCTGGTGTTCGCGCAGCGTTCGGTCGACCTGGCCGCCAACACGTCGACCACGGCGCTGTACGCGCGCAATCTGGTGACGCGTGACAACGCGCCGCCGCGGCGGCTCACGCCCGAGGGCTGGAACGTCAATTCGCCGGGCTTCTCGCCGGATGGCGCCACCGTGTACTTCCTGAGCGCGAAGAACGGGTCGCAGCAGCTGTACGCGATCGGCCTGGACGGCGGCGCGCCGCGCCAGCTCACCGGTTTCGCGCTCGACGTCGGCACCTACCACGTGTCACCCGACGGCCGCCGCATCGCGTTCAGCGCCGACACCTTCGGCGACTGCGCGGCCGATTTCGCCTGCACGCAGAAGCGCCTCGACGAGCGCAAGGCGGCCAAGACGTCCGGCGTGCTCTACGACCAGCTGTTCGTGCGCCACTGGGACACGTGGAACGACGGCCGCCGCAACCGCCTCTTCGTGGCCGACCTGCCGACCGGCAAGGCCGGCCCGGTCGCGACCGCGGTGGCCATCAGCGGCGCGCTCGATGGCGACGTCCCCGGCAAGCCGTTCGGCGGCGCCGAGGATTACAGCTGGGCGCCCGACGGCGGCAGCGTCGTGGCCAGCGTCAAGGTCGCGGGACGCGAGGAGCCGTGGACCACCAACTTCGACCTCTATCGCCTGGCCGTCGACGGCCAGGCGGCGCCGGTCAACCTCACCGCCGACAACCCCGCCTGGGATGCCGGCCCGGTGTTCAGCGCCGATGGCAAGACCCTGTTCTACCGCGCCATGAAGCGCCCGGGATTCGAGGCCGACCGCTACGCGCTGATGGCACTCGACCTGGCCAGCGGCGAACGCCGCGAGATCGCCCCCAACTGGGACCGCTCGCCGAGCCAGCTGGTGCCTTCCGCCGATGGCCGCACGCTCTACGTGGCCGCACAGGACACCGGCGACTACCCGCTGTTCCGCATCGACGTGGCCAGCGGCGACGTCGCGAAGCTGGTGGGCGATGGCACGGTGTCGTCGTTCGCTCTCGCCGGTGACACCTTGGCCATCGGCCGCAACACCATCGCGACCGGCGACGTGATCTACACCACCACGCTGGATGCGCAGGCGCTGCGCGCCATCACGCCGACCGCGACCGAGCGCCTGCCGGGTGTCGACTTCGGCGCCTACGAGCAGTTCTCGTTCAAGGGCGCCAAGGGCGCGACCGTGCACGGCTACGTGGTCAAGCCGTGGAACTTCGAGGAAGGCAAGACCTATCCGGTCGCTTTCCTGATCCATGGCGGGCCGCAGGGCAGCTTCGGCAACGGCTGGAGCTACCGCTGGAACCCGCAGACCTATGCCGGCCAGGGCTATGCCGTGGTCATGATCGACTTCCACGGGTCCACCGGCTACGGCCAGGCGTTCACCGATGCCATCAGCGGCGACTGGGGCGATGCGCCGCTGGTCGACCTGCAGAAGGGCTGGGCCGCGGCACAGAAGCAGTACGGCTTCCTCGACGGCGACAATGCCTGCGCGCTGGGCGCCAGCTACGGCGGCTACATGGTCAACTGGATCGCCAGCCAGTGGAACGCGCCGTGGAAGTGCCTGGTCAACCACAACGGCGTGTTCGACACCCGTTCGATGGGCCTGGTGACCGAGGAGCTGTGGTTCAGCGAGTGGGAGAACGGCGGCACCGTGTTCGAGAAGCCCGAGGCCTACGAGCGCTACAACCCCGCGCGGCACATCGACAAGTGGCGCGTGCCGATGCTGGTGGTGGCCGGCCAGAACGACTTCCGCGTGCCCCTCGACCAGAGTCTGTCGACGTTCACCGCCCTGCAGCGCCAGGGCATCGCGTCGCAGCTGCTGTACTTCCCGGACGAGAACCACTGGGTGCTGAAGCCGCAGAACAGCGTGCTCTGGCACGACACCGTCAACGCCTGGCTCAAGCAGCACATCGGCGACTGACCCACCTCATGCGCGCGGCCGGCATTCGCCGGCCGCGGACGCGCGTGCGCAACAGACCGAGGTACCGATGGCGATGGACCCCTCTGCACCGGCGACGGCATTGATCAGCAACGACATCGTGCTGTTCGGACTGATCGCGGCAACCCTGGGCGCGGTGTTCTGGACCGCGTCGCGGGAAAGCGGACCCTGGAAGAAGTTCTACACCTACGTGCCGGCGCTGCTGCTGTGCTACTTCATCCCCGGCATCTACAACAGCGTGGGGCTGATCGACGGTGCCAACAGCAGCCTCTACAACCCGGTGGCGAGCCGCGTGCTGCTGCCGGCGGCGCTGGTGCTGCTGACCCTGACCATCGACCTGAAGGGCGTGCTGCGCCTGGGGCCGAAGCTGCTGGCGATGTACGCGGCGGCATCCGTCAGCGTCATGCTCGGTGCGTTCGCCGCATTCTGGTTGATGGGCGTGCTGCATCCGGAAACCGTCGCCGGCGACACCTGGGGCGGCATGGCCGCGCTCGCCGGCAGCTGGATCGGCGGCGGCGCGAACATGATGGCGATGAAGGAGGTGTTCGCGGTCGACGAGACCACGTTCGGCCAGTTCGTGGTCATCGACGTCGGCGTCGGCTACGTGTGGATGGCGGTGCTGATCTTCCTCGCCGGTCGCGCCAATGCAATCGACGCGCGCAGCGGTGCCGACACGGCTGCGATCGAGTCGCTCAAGACGCGGCTGGAGGACTACCAGAAGGAGCATGAGCGCGTCGCCAGCCTCTCCGACCTGATGATCATCGTCGGCGTCGCGTTCGGCGCGGTCGGCCTGTCGCATGCGATCGCGGGGCCCGCGTCGGCGTGGTTCGGCGCCAACGTGTCGTGGGCGCGCACGGCCAGCCTGCATGAGCCGTTCGTGTGGGTGGTGGTGCTGTCGACGTTCATCGGCCTGGGCCTGAGCTTCACCCGCGCGCGCACGCTGGACGGCGCGGGGGCTTCGAAGATCGGCACGCTGTTCCTGTACTACCTGATCGCCTGCATCGGCATGCAGATGGACATCCTCGCGCTCGCCGACCGGCCGTGGCTGTTCGCGCTCGGGCTGATCTGGATCCTGGTGCACATCGCGCTGCTGTGGGGGCTGGCGAAGCTGCTGCGGGTGCCGTTCTTCTACTTCGCGATGGGCTCGCAGAGCAACATCGGCGGCCCGGCTTCGGCGCCGGTGGTCGCCTCGGTGTTCCATCCCTCGCTGGCCCCGGTCGGTGCGCTGCTGGGTGCGCTGGGCTATGCGACGGGAACCGTGCTGGCCTACATCGTCGGCATCACCCTGCGGGCGATGGCGGGCGCATGAACCACGGGCCGCTGCCGGACGTGGACGGCAGTTCGGCGGCCGCGGCGTCGCTGGAGCTCACCATCCTCATGCCCTGCCTCGACGAGGCGGAGACGCTCGCGGCGTGCATCCGCATGGCACGCGCGTACCTGTCCGGATCCGGCGTTCGCGGCGAGGTGCTGGTGGCGGACAACGGCAGCACCGACGGCTCGCAGCGGATCGCCGAGCGCGAAGGCGCGCGCGTGGTCGATGTGGCGCAGCGCGGCTATGGCGCGGCGCTTGCGGCCGGGATTGGCGCGGCGCGCGGGCGCTACGTGGTGATGGGCGATGCCGACGCGTCGTACGATTTCTCGCGCCTGGATGCGTTCCTCGATGCGCTCCGCGCGGGCAGCGACCTGGTGATCGGCAATCGTTTCCGCGGCGGCATCGCGCCCGGTGCGATGCCGTTCCTGCACCGCTACCTGGGCAATCCCGTGCTCAGTTTCCTGGGAAGGCTGTTCTACGGCGTGCAGGTGCGCGACTTCCACTGCGGGCTGCGCGGCTTCAACCGCGACCGCATCGCCGCGCTCGGGCTGGTGGCGCCGGGGATGGAATTCGCGAGCGAGATGGTCGTCAAGGCATCGCTCGCCGGGTGTCGCATCAGCGAGGTGCCGACCACGCTGCGGCCCGACGGGCGTTCGCGGCCACCGCACCTGCGGACCTGGCGCGACGGCTGGCGGCACCTGCGCTTCCTGCTGGTGCACAGCCCGCGCTGGCTGTTCCTGCTGCCGGGTTCCGTGCTGGTGGCGGTGGGAGGCGCGGCAATGGCCGTCATCGGCGTGCGCAGCGTGAGCATCGGCGCCTTGAACCTGGACGTGCACACCCTGTCCTACGCGGGCGCTGCCATCGTGCTCGGCGTGCAGATGCTGCTGTTTGCCGTGCTGACCACGTCCATGGGCATCCGCCACGGCTGGTTGCCGGCCGATGGCCGGGGCAGGGGGCTGCTGTCGGCGTTCACGCTCGAGCGCTGCCTGGTCGCCGCGGCGCTGATGTTCCTCGCCGGGATCGCGATGTCGCTCCATGCCGTCTACCTGTGGGCGGCGCGCGACTTCGGCGTGCTCGACCCGAGTGCCACCATGCGCTGGGTGATCCCCTCGGTCACGCTGATGGGCGTGGGCGGCCAGGTCGGCCTGGCGGCGTTTTTCCTGGAGGCGCTGCGCCTGCCGGACGCGCCCAGGTGAGCCGCGAGCGGCGCATCGGCGCGCAGTACAACGCGGCGCGCGGTGGCGGGCTCACCGATCGCGTGTCCACCCACATGCGGCGCAAGATGTACGCGCGTTTCATGGCCGCCGGCGTGGCGGACGATGACCGCATCCTCGACGTCGGCGTGACCAGCGACCGCGCACAGCTGGCGTCCAACTACCTGGAGGCGTGGCACCCGCGCAAGGACCTGATCACGGCGTGCGGGATCGACGACGCATCGTTCCTGGAAGATGTGTACCCGGGCATGACGTTCGTACGCGGCGACGGCAAGGACCTGCCGTTCCCCGATGCGAGCTTCGACTGGGTGCATTCGAGCGCGGTCCTGGAGCACGTCGGGTCGGCGCAGGAGCAGGCACGGTTCGTCGCCGAACTGCACCGCGTCTCCAGGAAAGGAGTCTTCCTCACCACGCCCAACCGCTGGTTCCCCGTCGAGTTCCACACCGTGCTGCCGGTCGTGCACTGGCTGCCGAAGCCGTGGTTCCGCGCGCTGCTGCGGCGCCTCGGGCATCGCGAGCTGTCGCGCGAGGAGAACCTCAACCTGCTCGGCCGGCGTGAACTCGACGACGCCTGCGCGCAGGCGCGGCTGCCGGAGTGGCGGATCGACAGCGTGGCGCTCCTCGGATGGCCCAGCAACCTGCTGCTGGTCGCGCGACGGCCGCAGGCGACGCTGATGGCTGCGCCGCGCGGAGACGCCGCGCATGCCGGCTAGGCCTGGCATCGACGCCTGGCAAGCGCGAGGCATCGCGGTCGCCCTCGCGCTGTCGTCGCTCCTGTTCATTGCCCTGGTCCACCACCTGCCGGTCTCGATCCTGGCTGGTGCCAGCTATGACGATGCGTGGTTCTGGCAGCGCGCGGAAGGCATCGCGGCCGGGCGGTGGCTCGGCGCATTCGACCACATGACCCTGATCAAGGGCTCCGGCTATCCGCTGTTCCTTGCCGCCAGCCACGTCCTCGGCCTGCCGGCGACGACGATGCAGGCCGTGCTCTACGCCCTGGCCTGCCTGCTGCTGGGTGGAGCCGTGTACCGCATGAGCGGGCGACCGCTGCTGGCGATGCTGCTGGTGATCGCCCTGCAGTGGCATCCGGCGGCGCTGGGCTGGAACCGGGTGATCCGCGACAACATCGGCGGCGCGCAGATCCTGATCGCGCTCGCCTGCCTGCTGTACTTCCTGTACGCCCCGCGCGCCGGCAAGCGCGGATGGCGATGGGCGTTGCTTGCCGGGTTCGCGTTCGCATGGCTGTGGTCCACGCGCGAGGACGGGATCTGGGTGCTGCCGGGCGTCGCCCTGCTGCTGCTCGCGCATGCCGCGGCCGCCTGGCGCGAGCGGGCCGGCCGCCGGCGCCTCGGCGTGGGGCTGGCGCTCATGGCGCTGGCCTTCGCTGCCTGGCTGTCGCTGGTGGCCGGCGCCAACCTGGTCCAGTACGGCGTGTTCACAACGGTCGACACCCGGGCGACGTCGTACCGCGACGCGCTGTCGACGCTGCAGCGGGTGAGGGTCGGGCCCCCGGTCGCCCAGGTACCCGTGCCGGAACGCGTGAGGGAAGCGGTCTACGTCGCCAGTCCGGCGTTTGCCCGCCTGCGGCCCTATCTCGAAGACCCCGCGCAGCGCGGTGGCGACGCCTGCCGGCTTCCTCCGCATGCGTGCAGCGATTACAGCGGCGGCTGGTTCCTCTGGGCACTCCGCGCGGCTGCCGCGTCGATCGGCGAGTACCGTTCCGCGCCCGCCGCCGACGCCTATTTCCGGCAGGTCGCAGATGAAGTGGACGCGGCCTGCGACGACGGGCGGCTTGCGTGCACGAGCCGGCTCGCCGCCAGCATCCCGCCCGTGGACCAGGCGCAGTGGAGCACCCTGCCGGCCCGCGTCGCCAAGGCCACCACGCTGCTCACCTGGCAGGGGATCGGTGGCGGGCAGCCGCCAAGCGACACGGCGACCAGCGGAGTGCGCGCGATGTGGCGCTTTGTCGGAAGTCCGCCGGTGCGCGACCCGGCCGCCGCGCTGGGCGTGCAGGTGGTCGGCTGGTTCCACGACACCCGGCCGGGCTGGCTGGCGGTGCGCTGCGCCGGTGCGGACGGGCGCGTCGAGGTCACGCGCCAGCCGAGCCCGGACATCGCCCTGCATTTCGGCGATCCAGCTGCGGGCATGAACCGCTTCAATGTCGTGCTCCCGACCCTCGAGGGCTGCGCGTTCGAATCCACCACGGGTGGGGCTTCCGTCCCGCTCATGGCACTCGCCGCGCCGCCGAGGGCCGTGAACCTGGGTTCCGGCACGCTGAACATCGACACCGTGTTCGAGGGCATCCCACGCGCCGCGCGCGAGGATGCCTGGCCGCGCGCCGCCCGGCATGTCGTCTGGCGCGTGCACGAGTATGTCCTGCCGTGGCTGGCCATCGCCGGCCTGCTGGCATTCCTGTGGGCAACGTCGAGTGCGGTGCGCAGCAGGCGGGTGGCGCCTCTGTATCTGCTGGCGGCGGTCGCCTGGTGCCTGGTGGCCGCACGGGTGGGGCTGTTGGCGCTGGTGGACATGTCGGCCTTCGCCGCGATCCGCGTCGATTACCTGCAGCCGGCGTTCCCGCTGGCAGTGCTGGCGGCCATTGCCTCGCTTGCATCGCTGGGCGGGAACGGGCCCGCTCAGCAGCAGCGGAACCCGCCGCGCCCGCCATAGCGCGCATCCTGGCGCTCTCGGAAGAACGTCGGATAGTCCATGACGTCGCGGTCCGGGTGCGTCTCCAGCATGTGGCGCACGTAGTTGTCGTAGTCCGGGATGCCGCAGCAGAGGCGCGCGGTCTGCACCAGCCTGCGCCACACACGCCGGTGCGTGGCGTAGTACTCGAGCGGGACCAGTGCGCCGGCCATCAGAGCCACATCTTCTGCTGTTCGGGCGTCAGCGCGACATACGGCGTCTCGCGATCGGTGCGCACGTCGCTGCGTCGCGCCTTGCGGACCGCGCCGATCGAGTACACCAGGACCGCCACGACCACCAGCATGAACAGCACGGTGAGCCCGGCGTTGACGTAGTTGTTGATCATGATCTGCTGCATCCCGCCGAAGTCCTTGGACGGCGCGATCAGCTCGCCCGCCGCCAGCGCATCGCGGTACTTGTTGGCCTGGGCCATGAAGCCGACTGCAGGGGTGGGGTCGAAGATCTTGATCCAGCCGGCGGTCAGCGTGCACAGCAGCAGCCACACGGTCGGCACGATCGACACCCACGCATAGCGGTCCTTCTTCATCTTGAACAGCACCACCGTGCACAGCATCAGCGCGATGCCGGCGAGCATCTGGTTGGCGATGCCGAAGAGCGGCCACAGCATGTTGATGCCGCCCAGCGGATCGTTCACGCCCTGGTAGAGGAAGTAGCCCCACAGCGCGACGCAGCCGGCGGTGGCGATGAGGTTCGGCCCCCACGATTCGGTCTTGCGCATCACCGGCACGAAGTTGCCCAGCAGGTCCTGCAGCATGAAGCGCCCGGCGCGCGTGCCGGCATCGACCGCGGTGAGGATGAAGAGCGCTTCGAACAGGATGGCGAAGTGGTACCAGAACGCCATCATGCCTTCGCCCGGGATCACCGCATGGAAGATCTGCGCGATGCCCACCGCCAGCGTCGGCGCACCGCCGGCGCGCGACAGGATCGAGTTCTCGCCGATGTCGGCGGCGGTCGCGACCAGTACGTCGGGCGTGACCACGAAGCCCCAGCTGGACACCATCTCCGCCACCGCCACCGGGTCCGTGCCGATGATCGCGGCCGGGCTGTTCATGGCGAAGTACACGCCGGGATCGATCACCGATGCCGCCACCATCGCCATGATCGCCACGAACGATTCCATCAGCATGCCGCCGTAGCCGATGTAGCGTGCGTGACCCTCGTTGGCGAGCAGCTTGGGCGTGGTGCCCGAGGCGATGAGAGCGTGGAAGCCCGACACCGCGCCGCAGGCGATGGTGATGAACAGGAACGGGAACATGCTGCCCTTCCACACCGGGCCGGTGCCGTCGGTGAACTGGGTCAGCGCCGGCATGCGCAGCTCCGGCATGACGATGAAGATGCCGATCGCCAAACCAAGGATCGTGCCGATCTTGAGGAACGTCGACAGGTAGTCGCGCGGCGCCAGCAGCAGCCACACCGGCAGCACAGCGGCCACGAAGCCGTAGCCGATCAGCATCCAGGTGATCTGCGTGCCGGTGAAGGTGAACGCGGGGCCCCATGTGGGGTGCGCGCCGACCTTGCCGCCCATCCAGATCGCGCCGACCAGCAGGATGATGCCCACCACCGAGATCTCGCCGATCTTTCCCGGGCGCACGTAGCGCATGTAGACGCCCATCATGATCGCGATCGGGATGGTGGCGATGACGGTGAACATGCCCCATGGGCTGCCTTCCAGCGCCTTCACCACGATCATCGCCAGCACCGCGAGGATGATGATCATGATCAGGAACGCACCGAACAGCGCGATGGTGCCCGGCACCTGGCCCATCTCCTCGCGCACCAGGTCGCCGAGCGAACGCGCGTCGCGGCGGCTGGATACCACCAGCACCATGAAGTCCTGCACCGCGCCGGCCAGCACCACGCCGGCGATCAGCCAGAGCGTGCCGGGCAGGTAGCCCATCTGCGCCGCCAGCACCGGCCCGACCAGCGGGCCCGCGCCTGCGATCGCGGCGAAGTGGTGACCGAACAGCACGTGTTTGTTGGTCGGGACGAAGTCGAGGCCGTCGTTGCGGCGGATCGCAGGCGTCGCGCGCGTCGGGTCCAGTCCCAGCACCTTGTCGGCGATGTACAGCCCGTAGAAGCGGTAGGCAACCAGATAGATCGACACCGCCGCGACCACGATCCACAGCGCGTTGATCGGTTCGCCGCGGCGCAGGGCCACGGTGCCAAGGCAGAACGCGCCAAGCAGGGCGAGCGCCGCCCATGCCACCTTCCCGAGTCCACCTTTCATGCGATTCCCCGTCTGTGTGCCGGCTCCGCCAAGGTTCTACCCATGGCCCGGCGCGGTCAATCGCAGGTGCTGCAATGCGGGAAAATGCGGTCTAAGACTTTGGTCGCAGGCCGCAGGCCGTATTCAGAGCCAGCGCACCTTGCGCAGGTACGCGTACAGCGCGGCCACCACCACGACCACCACGCCCACCAGCACCGGATAGCTCCAGCGGCCGGCGAGCTCCGGCATGTGCACGAAGTTCATGCCGTACCAGCTGGCGATCAGGGTAGGCGCGGCCAGCAGCGCAGCCCAGCCGGCCAGGCGCTTCACCACCTCGCCCTGGGCAAGCGTCACCAGCGCCTGGTTGACGCTCAGCGCGGTGCCCAGCATGTCGCGCAGCATGTCGATGCTGTCGTTGATCCGCACCGAATGGTCCAGGACATCGCGCAGGTACAGGCGGATCTCGTCGTGCAGCAGCAGGGTGTTGCTGCGCAGCAGCTGCGAAAGCACGTCCTGCATGGGCGTGAGCGCGACGCGCATGTAGGTCAGCTCGCGCTTGAGGTCGTACAGCCGGCGCACGATGCCGCGGTGGAACGTGTCGCGGAAGATGTCCTGCTCCAGCGCCAGCAGGGTGGCCTTGAACTCGTCCACGATCGGCACGTAGTCGTCGACGATGGCATCGAGCACCGCGTACAGCGCGAAGCCGGGCCCCAGCGCGAGCAGCCCCGGATTGCGCTCCACGCGCGCCCGGGCCGGGGCATAGGACACCGATGCGCCATGGCGCACCGTCACCAGGTAGCGCGCGCCCAGGAAGGCGTGGGTTTCGCCATAGCGGATGCGCTCGTCGACCACCTGCGCGGTGTTGGCGGCCACGAACAGCGAGTCGCCGTAGGCTTCGAGCTTCGGGCGCTGGTGGGCGTGGTGTGCGTCCTCGACCGCAAGCGCGTGCAGGTCGAATTCCTCCTGCAGCTTGGCCAGCACCGCCTCGTCCGGCTCGAACAACCCCACCCAGACAAAGCTCCCGTCGTCGACGCCGAGGACGTCGCTGATTTCGTCGAGGCTGATGTTGCGCCGCCGGCCTTCGCGGTCGTAGGCGGCGCAGTTGACGACGCAGGCGGGAAGGGGCGGGGCGGGGGCGGTCATGGCCGCATCATGCGCCTGTTCGCCGCGGGCGCCAGAGCACCGCGGCCAGCGCCAGCTGCAGCGGCAGCATCAGCGCGATCCAGTGGCCGTTGCGCTGCGACTGCAGCGGCATCCACAGCAGGAACGGCGACAGCAGTACCAGGACGCCGATGCCCGCAAGCAGCACGCGGAACACCTTGCCGCCGTCACCGCCGCGGGCGATGCGCCAGGCGCCCGGCAGCAGCAACAGGCAAAGCGGATTGAACAGGATCAGGTTGTGGTTGGCCCACGCAAAGCGGTGCGCCGTGCCCAGCCAGAGGTACAGCATCAGCCCGCCGAGCAGCGCGCACGCCAGCCACGTCGCGATCGCCGCCCACGCCACGACGCCGGGGCGCCGGCGCTGCGACCAGGCGAGCGCCGCCAGCACCAGCCCGGCGACCAGCCACGGGATCCACGCCACCCGGCGCGGCTCGGGCTCGGGCGCGATGCGGTGCGGCAGCAGCGCCTCTTCGGACGCCACCAGCGGGCGGCCATCGGCATGGCGCATGTCGCGCAGCGCGCTGGCCAGGCGCATCGGCACGAAGGCGTCTTCCCAGAGCGCGTTCGGGCGATCGGACGCCGGCCCGAGGCCGAGGTCGAAGCCCAGCGCCATCCACGCCGCGGGGCGCGCCAGGCGCACGGCTTCGCTGCGGAAGGTGTTGCCCTGCGAGCGGCCCTGCATCTGCCGGCGCAGCGCGCCGCCAAGGCTGGCGTCCAGCGCGTCGCGTACCCGCGTCGAGCAGTTGTCGGTGAAGTAGTCGTAGGCGTAGTGCGCGTTCTCGGGGCGCGCGTTGTCGGCGAGGCGGGCGGCGAGGGCGGTGGCCGCGGTGTTGTCGAGGTCGAGCCACTGGATCGACACGCCGCGTCCGACATCGCGGTAATAGGCGAGGTCGTCGGCGAGCGGCAGCGCGGCCAGCCGGTAGCGCATGTCGCCGCGCACGAACCGCGCCACGAAGTCCGGCTCGTCGGGGTCGAAGAAGCCGAAGTTGTAGGAGATCGGCGGCCCGGCTGCCGGGTCGTCGACCACGATCGCGTTGTGGCCGAAACGCTCGAAGAAGACTTCGCCAGGCTGCATGGTGGCCACGCCGATGCGTGGCGCCGCCACCGCAGTCGCACAGAAGGCACACAACAGCAGGAGCAGGACGAGCGCCAGCGACCAGCGGCGGCCGGGGTGCTGCGGGTTATTCGGCATGGATCGCGACGTGCAGGGCGTGCAGGCGGCGGGCGTCGGCGCTGGCGACGCGGAACGAGAAGCGGCCGAGCGTCAGCTCTTCGCCGGCTTCGGGCAGGTGGCCGATGGCCGCTGTGACCAGGCCGCCGACGGTGTCGTACTCGTCATCGTCGAAATCCGCGCCGAAGCGGCTGTTGAAATCGCTGATCGGGGTCAGCGCGTCGACCACGTACTGGCCATCGGCCTGTGCGGCGATCAGCGCCTCCGGGTCTTCTGCGTCGTCGTGCTCGTCGTCGATCTCGCCGACGATCTCCTCCAGTACGTCCTCGATGGTCAACAACCCGGCCACGCCGCCGTACTCGTCGATCACGATCGCCATGTGGTTGCGCGACTGGCGGAACTCGCGCAGCAGCACGTTGAGCTTCTTGGATTCGGGGATCAGCACCGCCGGGCGCAGCAGTTCGCGCACCGTGCCGGGGCCGTTGTCGGCAACCACGCCGCGCAGCAGGTCCTTGGCCAGCAGGATCCCGAGGATCTCGTCCTTGTCGTCGCCGTGCACCGGGAAGCGCGAGTGGCCGGATTCCACCACCTGCTTCAGCAGCTCCAGGAAGGGCGCCGCCACCGGCAGCGCGACCATCTGCGCACGCGACACCATCACGTCGCCGACGGTCATGTCGGACACGGAGATCGCGCCTTCCATCATCCGCAGGGTGTCGGATTCGATCAGGCCGTTGGCCTGCGCGTCGCGCAGCAACTCGACCAGGTCGTCGCGTGAACTGGGATCGCCGGAAATCGCCCAACTCAGGCGTTCCAGCCAGCTGCGCCGCCGCTCCGGGTGGTCCGGCGCGTGGCTTTGACTACTGTCGTCCTCGGACATCTCGCTCGCATCGTCGCCCCGGGGGGAGGGGCGGCCACCGCAGTTTACCCCGTCCGGGGCGTGGCGGCCGCGAAGGCGCGTTGGCAGGGGAAAGCACCGATACGGGGCGTCACGCTTGGCTGGTGACGCGGCGTGGCGTCAGCCGACGGCAGATGCCAGGCGCGGTGCACATGCTGGACACGTCGCAGGACGCTACCGCGAGCCGCCCGCCGCAAGTGCCTCGAGCCAAGGAGAGCCCCTATGCCACGCCCCAGCCTGCTCCGCGCCACCACATCCATCCTCGGCCTGCTCCTCTGCGCCGTCCTTTCACCTGCCAGGAGCGACCCCGGCCTGCGGCCGGGCAGTTATGTCGAGGTTTCGGCCTACCTGCAGAGCGATGACGCCTACGAGGCCTGGTTGATGCTTCGCCACCAGCTGTATCGCAATTTCGACGCCATCTGTGGCGACACGTTCTGCGAGGGCGACTTCAGCAACATCCAGTCGCTGCGCTATGTCTGCTCGGTGCACCGCGTCAGTGGCCGGATCGGCAGCTGCGCATGGAGTTTCGCCGCGAGCGAAGAGTCGGTGGCGCGACGCAGCGGCCGCATTTCCGCGCAGACCCCGGCGTGGCTGTGCCTGTCGCCGCTGGTGCCGGGCACGACCATCGAGGGATTGCTGGATGCACTGCAGGGCGATGAACCGCTGCATGCCGCCTTGCCGGGCAGCTCGCGGACGCTCTACGACGGGCTCATCGATTGCCTGTGAAGCGCGCGAGCCAGCTGGCGACTCCTGTCAGGCGTCGCGGTAAGGGTCGTCGATGCCCAGGCCGGCGAGGATCTCGCGCTCGAGCTTCTCCATGGCCTCGGCTTCGATCTCGTCGCCGTGGTCCCAGCCAAGCAGGTGCAGGGTGCCGTGGACGGTCAGGTGGGCGTAGTGGGCCACCAGCCGTTTGCCCTGTTCGCCGGCTTCACGTGCGACCACTGGAGCGCACAGCACCACGTCGCCGAGCAGCGGCATGCGCACGCCCTTGGGGAGCTTGATGCCTTCATCGAGTTCGGCGGGAAAGCTGAGCACGTTGGTGGCGTAGTCGCGGCCGCGGTAATGGCGGTTCAGTGCGCGCCCCTCGGCTTCGTCGACAATCCGGACGGCGAGATCGGCCTCGAGGATGCGGCCGGCCAGCGCGGCGGCGACCCATTTCCGGAAGCTCACCGCGGCCGGCAGGCCCGCGCGCGGCAGCGCGTAGCCCACGGCGACATCAAGGCGGACTGGGCCTTTGGTCACGGCGATGCCTCGCTTGCCGACGGGGCGGCATTGGCGTTGTCGGCATCGCGGCGTTCGTAGGCATTGACGATCCTGGCGACCAGCGGGTGGCGCACCACGTCGCGGGATTCGAAGAACGTGAAGCTGACGCCGTCCACCTCATGCAGCACCTCGACCGCATCGCGCAGCCCGGACTTCATGTGCTTGGGCAGGTCGATCTGGCTCAGGTCGCCGGTGACCACCGCCGTGCTGCCGAAGCCCAGGCGCGTCAGGAACATCTTCATCTGCTCGATGGTGGTGTTCTGCGCCTCGTCCAGGATCACGTAGGCGTCGTTGAGCGTGCGCCCGCGCATGTAGGCCAGTGGCGCGATCTCGATGACGTTTTTTTCCAGCAGCTTCAGCACCTTCTCGACGCCCAGCATTTCGTACAGCGCGTCATACAGCGGCCGCAGGTAGGGGTCGACCTTCTGCGACAGGTCGCCGGGCAGGAAGCCGAGCTTCTCGCCGGCCTCGACCGCGGGGCGCACCAGGATCAGCCGCTGCACGCGCGATTCGTTGAGCGCTTCCACGGCGCTGGCCACGGCCAGGAACGTCTTTCCCGTGCCGGCCGGGCCGACGCCGAAGTTGATGTCGTGGGTGGCGATCGCATGCAGGTATTTCTGCTGGTTGTCGCCGCGGCCACGGATGGTGCCGCGCTTGACGCGGATGGCCACGTCCTGGGGTACGAAGCCCGGTTCCGCCTGCCGCTGCCGCGCCACGCGGCGCGTGGCCTCGACATCATCGCGCGCGGCGCGCGACGCGCTGACCCGGAGGTGGATCGCCTGGCCGTCGAAGGTCTCGGTGGCGGCTTCCAGGTAGAGGTCGCGAAGCAGGCGCTCGGCTTCATCGACGCGCTCGGCGTCCGCCCCGCTGACGCGGAAGATATTCCCGCGGTTTGCGATTTCCACGCCAAGCGCGAGCTCGACCTGGCGCAGGTGGCCATCAAAGGGGCCGCTGAGGTTGGCGAGGCGCTCGGTGTCGGCGGGCTCGAGCGTGAAGTCGCGCTGGTGTTGGTTCGACATAGGTGGGCAAGGGTAGCGCGCTGCGGCAGCGCGCGTCCCTGCAGGCCGTTCACACCGCTTTAATTGATCATTGAATTAAATATGCGCCTGTTACTCCGGAGGGCCGCGATGGTTACGAAACGAGCGCCTGCACGCCGTGCGCGTGGACGCCCAACTGCTGGCGCGGGCAGCAGCCGCGGCGACCTGCTCGATGCCGCCCTGTCGCGCTATGCACGGCAGGGGATCGCCGCGAGTTCGCTGCGTGACATCGCCGCCGATGCCGGCGTCACCCCGGCCTCGCTGCACTACTACTTCATCGATGCCGCAGGTTTGCGCGACGCGGTGCTGGCCGAACGCCTGCTGCCGGTGTTCGAAGAGGCGCAGGCGCTGCTCGTCCAGCGCGGGGAACCGGCACCGGGCAACATCTTCGTCGCCTTCGTCGAACGCATGTGCGAGCTCGTGGCGCGTCACGACTGGCTGCCTGCGCTGTGGATCCGCGAGGTGGTCAGCGAAGGCGGCGGCCTGCGCGACTGGATGGGCACCCAGCTTGCGCCAGGACTCTCCCGTCTGTTGGCCGCGCGCATTGCCGAAGAGCAGGCGGCCGGTCGCCTGAACCCCGGGCTCGACCCGCGGCTGCTGATGGTGTCGCTGGTCGGGCTCACCCTGTTCCCCGCTGCCGGGCTGCCGATCTGGCGGCCGCTGCTGGACGCCGACGACCTCGGCATCGACGACATCCGCCGCCATGCGCTCGCATTGCTTGAGCGCGGCCTGGAGACATCCCATGAATGACCGCTCCGGCACACGCGCTTGCCGGCTGCAGCTTCGCCCGCATATCGCGGCCCTGCTCCTGTTGCTGCTTGCCGCCTGCACCGCGGAACCCGACTACGCCCTCGGCACCCTCGAGTACGACCGCATCACGCTTCCCGCACCCGCGGCCGAGCGGATCGTCGACATCGCCGTGCGCGAGGGCGAGCGTGTCGAAGCCGGCGCCCGCATCCTGAGCCTTGAGCATGTGCGCGGAGACGCCGAGCTGGCGGCCGCGCGCGCGGAGGTGGCAAACCGGCGCGAAGCACTGGACGAGCTGCGCAACGGCGCGCGCGCGGAAACCCTCGACCAGGCGCGCGCCAACGTGGCCGCAGCGCAAGCGCAGGCGCGCGATGCCCGCGCCTATTTCCAGCGCCTTCGGCCGCTGGGCAGCCAGCAACTGGCGTCCGCGGCGGATGTCGATCGCGCACGCGCCGCATCCGGCAACGCCGAGGCGCAGGTGGCGGCAGCGCGGGCGGCACTGGCGGAGCTGCGCAACGGCGTGCGCCCCGAGCAGGTCGCGCAAGGCGAGGCGGCGCTCGTAGCGGCCGAGGCGAGGCTCCAGGCACAGGCATTCGCCACCGGCAGGCTGGACGTCGTCGCACCGCGTGCAGGCCGCGTCGACAGCCTTCCCTACCGCCTCGGTGACCAGGCGCCGGTGGGTGCGCCGCTCGCGGTGATGCTGGTTGGCGAGGCGCCGTTCGCCCGTGTGCATGTGCCCGAGCCGCTGCGCGCGGGCATCGAGGTCGGCGACCGCGCGACCGTGCTGGTCGGCGCGAACGGCGAACGCCGGCATGCGGGACGCGTTCGCATGATCCGCAACGAGCCCGCGTTCACCCCGTACTACGCGCTGGCCGGCGAGGACGCCGCGCGTCTCAGCTACCTGGCGGAAGTCGAGCTGGAGGACGCCGGCGACCTGCCCGCTGGCCTGCCGCTGCGCGTGGTGTTCGATGGCGGCCGTTGATCCACCACAGCCGCCGTCGCCGTCGCCGACGGCAGGCGAGGGCGAGCCCGCGATCCGCGCGCGCGGCATGGTGAAGCGCTTCGGCGACCTCACTGCCGTCGACCACGTCGACCTCACCGTGCCGCGCGCGCATGTGTACGGATTCCTCGGTCCGAACGGCTCCGGCAAGTCGACCACCATCCGCATGCTCTGCGGGCTGCTCACGCCGACGGCGGGCGTGATCGAGGTGCTCGGCCTGCGCATTCCCGATGAAGCCGACGCCCTGCGCCTGCGCATCGGCTACATGACCCAGAAGTTCTCCCTGTTCGAGGACCTGACGGTGCGCGAGAACCTGGAGTTCCTTGCCGCCGTCTACGGCCTGGACCGGCGCGCAACGCGCGCGCGCGTCGATGAGCTGGTCGAGCTCTATCATTTTGCAGGCCGCGAGAAGCAGCTCGCCGGCACCATGAGCGGCGGCCAGAAGCAGCGCCTGGCGCTGGCCGGCGCGGTGATCCACAAGCCCGAGCTGCTGTTCCTCGACGAACCCACCAGCGCGGTGGATCCGGAGTCGCGCCGCGATTTCTGGGAAAAGCTCTTCGAGCTCGCCGATGCCGGCACCACGCTGCTGGTCTCCACGCACTACATGGACGAGGCCGAACGCTGCCACCGCATCGCCATCCTCGACCAGGGTGTGCTGGTGGCCGACGGCGCCCCCGGCGAGCTGGCAGGCGACCTGCGCGGCCGCAGTGTGGAGGTGCGGGCCGCACGCCCGCGCCAGGCGCAGCGCGTGCTGGCGGCATTGCCGGGCGTGCTCAGCGTGGCGCAGATCGGCAACAGCCTGCGCGTGCTGTCCGCACCGGGCGAGGATGCGGCCGACGCGATCGGCCGCGCGCTGCGTGGCGCCGGGCTGCAGGCCGACGTGGCTCCGGTCGGCTCCAATCTCGAGGACGTGTTCGTCGCCGCCACCCGCGGGCGCAGCGATCGTGAGGGGCGCGTATGAAGAACCTCCGCCGCATGTGGGCCGTGGCGCTGAAGGAGTTGAGGCAGATGCGCCGCGACCGCATCAGCGTGGTGATGATCGTGGCGATCCCGGTGGTCGACCTGCTGCTGTTCGGCTACGCGATCAACTACAACCCGCGCAACCTGCATGCCGCCGTGGCGGACCAGGCGATGACTTCGACCTCGCGTGCGGCGGTGATGGACATGGCTGCCACCGGCATCATCGACATCCGCCGCGTGGCCGATACGCCGCAGGAGCTGATGGACATGTTGCGCCGCGGCCAGGCCGGCGTCGGCATCGTCATACCGCCGGATTACGAGCGCCGGCTCGCCGATGGCCGCCCCGCTGTGCAAGTCATGGTGGACGGCACCGACACCGTGGTGCAGGCGGCTGCCAACCAGCTCGCGCAGCTGCCGCTCGAGCTGCCTGGCGGCCAGCGCGCGGCGCCGCGCGCGCCGCAGATCGAAGTGGTGAGCTTCTACAACCCGGAGCGGCGTTCAGCGGTCAGCATCGTGCCGGGATTGATCGGCCTGATCCTCACCATGACCATGATGATGTTCACCGCGATGGCGGCGGTGCGCGAGCGCGAGCGCGGCAACATGGAGCTGTTGATCGCCACGCCGCTCAGCCGCAGCGCGCTGATGATCGGCAAGGTGTTGCCATACGCGGCGATCGGACTCATCCAGACAACGCTGATCCTGGTGCTGGGCTTCGAATTCTTCGACGTGCCGCTGCGCGGCACCCTGCTCGACGTCTATCTCGCGTCGATGCTGCTGGTGTTCGCAAACCTGTCGATGGGCCTGCTGATCTCCACGCATACGCGCACGCAGTTCCAGGCGATCCAAGTGGCCATGCTGGTGTTCCTGCCGTCGATCCTGATCTCGGGTTTCATGTTCCCGTTCGCGGGCATGCCCGAAGTGGTGCAGTGGGGCGCGGAGCTGCTGCCGATGACGCAGTTCCTGCGCCTGATCCGCGGCATCATGCTGCGCGGCGCGAGCCTCTGGGAGCTGTGGCCGGCGGTGCTGGCGCTGGTCGTGTTCACCACGGTGACCATGGCGCTGGCGATCGCGCGTTTCCGCAAGCGGCTCGATTGAGCGGCAGGAGCTATGCGCGCGGTGGGAACTGCGGCCTGGCGTCCGGTCGCGGGCGCCGGAGACCGCGCAGCACGATCCCCACGCCGAGGCAGGCCAGGAGCAGCGAGCCGCCGAGCCATGCCCAGCCCACCGCACCGGCATCGCCGCCATCGCGGACCAGGTAGAGCCAGGCGCGCGCGAGGCCGAGCGCGGCCAGGCTGCAGAACCACAGGCCGAGCGGGTCGACGCGGCACCTGCGCGCGGGGGCGGCCATGGGCGGCGGGCGCTCCATGCAGCGCGTCGCGGTCAGGCCGCGGCAGGCGCTTCGGCGGTGGCCACGCGCCCACGCAGCGAGTTGCTGAGCGCCTCGGTGATCACCACGTCGACGAACTGGCCCACCAGCCGCGGATGCCCGGCGAAATTCACCGGACGCATGTTCTCGGTCTTGCCGGTGAGTTCGTCGGCGTTCTTCCGCGACGGGCCGGTGACCAGCACTTTCTGCACGCTGCCCACCATCGCCTGCGAGATCCCGGCGGCGTGGTCATTGATGTGCGCCTGCAGGCGCGACAGGCGGGCATGTTTCTCCTCGCCCGTCACGGTGTCCTCGAGGTCGGCGGCCGGCGTGCCCGGGCGGCGCGAGTAGATGAAGGAGAACGACTGGTCGAAACCGACGTCCTCGATCAGCTTCATGGTCTTCTCGAAGTCCGCTTCGGTCTCGCCCGGGAAGCCGACGATGAAGTCGGACGAGATCGAGATGTCCGGCCGCACCGCGCGCAGCTTGCGGATCTTCTGCTTGAACTCGAGCGCGGTGTAGCCACGCTTCATTGCCGAGAGGATCCGGTCCGAGCCCGACTGCACCGGCAGGTGCAGGTAGTTCGCGAGCTGCGGAACGTCGCGGTAGGCCTCGACCAGCGAGTCGGAGAACTCGAGCGGATGCGAGGTGGTGAAGCGGATGCGGTCGATGCCGTCGATTTCGGCGATCGTGCGGATCAGCAGCCCGAGGTCCGCGAACTGCGGCTCGCCCGCAGCCGCGCCGTCATCCCCTTCGGCAGGCGCCATCGGCCCACGGTAGGCGTTGACGTTCTGGCCCAGCAGGTTGACCTCGCGCACGCCCTGCGCGGCGAGCTGCATGACCTCGACCAGGACGTCCTCGAACGGCCGGCTGACCTCCTCGCCGCGGGTGTAGGGCACCACGCAGAACGAGCAGTACTTGCTGCAGCCTTCCATGATCGACACGAAGGCGCTGGGTCCTTCGGCGCGTGGCTCGGGCAGGCGGTCGAACTTCTCGATCTCGGGGAAGCTGATGTCGACCTGTGGCAGGCCGCTCTCGCGGCGGCCGCGGATCAGGTCCGGCAAGCGGTGCAGGGTCTGCGGGCCGAAGACCAGATCGACGTGCGGCGCGCGCTTCACGATCGCCGCGCCTTCCTGGCTGGCGACGCATCCGCCGACACCGATCAGCACCGGGCGGTCGCCGTGCTTGAGCCGCTTCCAGCGACCCAGCTGGCTGAACACTTTTTCCTGCGCTTTTTCGCGGATCGAGCAGGTATTGACCAGGATCACGTCGGCTTCGTCCACATTTGTGGTGAGCTCCAGGCCGTCCGACGCGGCCAGTACGTCGGCCATGCGGGCCGAGTCGTACTCGTTCATCTGGCAGCCGTGGGTCTCGATGAAGAGCTTGCCGGCCAGGCGAGGGCTGTCTTCGGTCGTGGCGGCGGGCGGGGGTGGGGACTGGGTCATGGCGTGTCCGGGGCGCGGCGATGAGTCCGGGCCGGAGGGGGCGGGGGGGCGGCAAAGTGTAGCGCCGGCGTCCGGAGCGCGCGCGCGGGCGCGTTTGCTGTTACGTCGACGCAAATGGCGCCGGCGGGGCCGCGCGGGCTTCGCGGAGCGCGGATCCTCGCCGGCCGTCACGTTCCGGGCCCTTGGCAAGCCCACCTGAAGGTAGGAGACTGCGACGCGATGGAGGGGCAGGGATGAAGCACGTCGGGGCAATCTTGGGTCTTGCCTGCCTCTTGGCGGCAGCGCCTGCCGTGGCCGGCACGATCTATCGCTGCGACGTGGGCGACGGCGTGCAGAGCTACGTCAGCAAGCGCATCCAGGGCGCCGCCTGCACGGTGGCCACGACCTACAGCGGCAGCCGCCCGAGCCGTCCCTCATCTCCCAGCAAGCCCTCGCAGGTGTCCGCGGCAGTGGGTGGCGTGACCGCCTCCACCGTTGTCGAAGGGTCGCCGGTGTCCTTGAATGCCAATGCGCCCGCGACCTTCATGGGTGGATCAGGCGCCGCCGCCGCTCCAGTCATGATCAGCGCGCCTGCGGCCCCGGCCGCCAGCAGCAGCCAGCGGCGCCTGGTGCAGGGGGAGGTGTACTCCTACGTGCAGGACGGCGTGCGCCATTACACCAGTCGCAGGCCCAAGGGCAGCACCGGTGCCACCGCGCTGCGCACGATCCGCTACAGCTTCTTCGAGACCTGCTACGCCTGCGGTTCCCCGGGCGTCAACTTCGGCACGCTGCGCCTCAACACCCAGGCCTTCGACGCGGAAATCAAGGCCGCAGCCAGCGAGTTCGGGGTCGAGGTCGCCATCATCCGCGCGATCATGCATGCCGAATCCGCCTTCAATCCCAATGCGCTGTCGCGGGTCGGGGCGCAGGGGCTGATGCAGCTGATGCCGGCCACGGCGCAGCGCTTCGGCGTGGTCAATGCATTCGATCCCCAGCAGAACATCCGCGGCGGCGTGCAGTACCTCTCGTGGCTGCTCAAGCGTTTCAAGGGTGACCTGACCCTTGCCGCGGCCGGATACAACGCCGGCGAGGGCGCGGTGGATCGCCACAAGGGCGTGCCGCCCTACAACGAGACGCGCCGCTACGTCGAACGCGTCGCGGTGCTGGCCGACCGCTATCGCGGCCACGCGGCCAACTGATTCCGGGTTTCGCCGTCGCCGGCGTTGTCCCCTGAATCGGCGTTCCGCTACACTTCACTGTCTTTGTGGCCGGCGTTCCCTTCGTGGAGCGTCGTGCAGTGGCAGCCAATTGATCAGCGACCAGACGGTTTTTCGGAGTGGCGGATGGGCAATGAAGGGGTTCTGGATCCTGTCGAGGGGGGCTCGGTCGATCACGGCCGTCGCCGCTTCCTGACAGCCACCACTGCAGTGGTCGGCGCCGTGGGCGCGGGCGTCACCGCGGTTCCGTTCATCAAGTCGTGGTTTCCCAGCGCGCGAGCCCAGCTCGCCGGCGCGCCGGTGACCGCCGACATCAGTGCGCTCGCCGAGGGCCAGCGCCTGATCCTGGAGTGGCGCGGGCAGCCCATCTGGATCGTCAAGCGCTCGCAGGCCATCCTCGCCGCGCTGCCGACCCTTGATGACCAGCTGCGCGACCCGCAGTCGGAGAACGTGGAACAGCAGCCGGAGTACATCCGCGCGGCCAATCCCGAGCTGCGCTCGCTCAAGCCGGAGATCTCCGTGCTCGTGGGCCTGTGTACCCACCTTGGCTGCTCGCCGGAAATGGTCGCCGAGATCCGCCCCGCGCCGTTCGACGCCAACTGGAAGGGCGGCTACTTCTGTCCCTGCCACAAGTCGAAGTTCGACATGGCCGGCCGCGTGTACCAGGGCGTCCCGGCGCCGACCAACCTCGTGGTGCCGCCGCACCATTTCACCGATGACAACACCATCGTCATCGGTGTCGACCCGCAGGGGGCCGCGTAAGCCATGTCGAACGTGATCACGCGCACCGCCAACAACGTGATGGACTGGGTCAACGAGCGCGCGCCCGGCATGATGCCGATGTACCGCAAGCACATGACCGAGTACTACGCGCCGAAGAACTTCAACTTCTGGTACTACATGGGCTCGCTGGCCATGCTGGTGCTGGTCAACCAGATCGTCACCGGCATCTTCCTGACGATGCACTACAAGCCGTCCGCCGCCGAGGCCTTCTCGTCGGTGGAATACATCATGCGCGACGTGGAGTGGGGCTGGCTGATCCGCTACATGCACTCCACCGGCGCATCGCTGTTCTTCATCGTGGTCTACCTGCACATGTTCCGCGGGCTGATGTACGGCAGCTACCAGAAGCCGCGCGAGCTGGTGTGGATCCTCGGCATGCTGATCTACCTGGTGCTGATGGCCGAAGCCTTCCTCGGCTACGTGCTGCCATGGGGCCAGATGTCGTTCTGGGGCGCCAAGGTGATCATCTCGCTGTTCGGCGCGGTGCCCGTCATCGGCACCGGGCTGACCGAGTGGATCATGGGCGACTACCTGCCCTCGGATGCCACGCTCAACCGTTTCTTCGCCCTGCACGTGATCGCCCTGCCGCTGGTGCTGCTGTTGTTGGTGGTGCTGCACCTGGGCGCGCTGCACGAGGTCGGGTCCAACAACCCCGACGGCGTCGACATCAAGAAGGGACCCAAGGGCAACCGCTGGGATCCCAACAAGCCGGCCGACGGCATCCCGTTCCACCCGTACTACACGGTGAAGGACCTGGTGGGCGTGGGCTTCTTCCTGATGATCGCCGCCTTCATCATCTTCTTCGCCCCGGCGTTCGGCGGCTGGTTCCTCGAGCATGACAACTTCACCGAGGCGAACCGCCTGGTGACGCCCGCGCACATCAAGCCGGTCTGGTACTACACGCCGTACTACGCGATGTTGCGCGTGGTGCCGCACAAGCTTTCCGGCGTGCTGGTGATGTTCGGTGCGATCGCCATCCTGTTCCTGGTGCCGTGGCTCGACCGCTGCAAGGTCAAGTCGTACCGCTACCGCGGGCTGATGTCGAAGGTCCTGCTCGGCCTGTTCGCGATCAGCTTCGTGTGGCTCGGCAAGATCGGCGCCGGTCCCGGCACCGACCCGGTGGAAACCATCATCGGCCGCGTGCTGACCTTCTTCTACTTCGCTTTCTTCATCACCATGCCGCTGTGGACCAAGATCGACAGCACCAGGCCGGTTCCGGAACGGGTGACGACGCATGACTAAGCCGATTGCCACCCTGCTCGGGCGCGCCGCCGCGTTCGCGGGCGCCATGTTGCTGTCGTTCTCCGCGCTGGCCGCCAGCGGTGGCCCGGTGCAGCAGGCAGGTACCGACCTGGGCGACCAGGGTTCTCTGCAGCGCGGCGCCAAGCTGTACATGAACTATTGCTCCGCGTGCCACTCGCTGAAGTACATGCGCTACTCGCGCATGGCCGAGGACCTCGGACTGACCGAGGAAGAGGTGATGGAAAACCTCAACTTCACCGGCGCCAAGTTCGGCGAGCAGATCCTGACCGCCATGCCGGCCGCGCAAGCCGGCGGCTGGTTCGGCACCGCGCCGCCCGACCTCAGCGTGATTTCGCGCGTGCGCGGCAGCGACTGGATCTACAGCTACCTGAAGTCGTTCTACATCGACGAGTCGCGTCCGCTGGGCTGGAACAACACGGTCTTCCCGAACGCGTCCATGCCCAACGTGCTGTGGGAGCTGCAGGGCATCCAGCGCCCCATCCACGGCGATCGCGACGCGGCCACCGGCGAGCCCACCATTGCCAGCCTGGAGGTGTCCACCCCGGGCAGCCAGGATGGCGTGGCGTTCAACCAGACCGTGCGCGATATCACCGCTTTCCTCGAGTACGCCGGCGAGCCCGCCGCCCTCAAGCGCCAGAGCATCGGTGTATGGGTGATGCTGTTCCTTGCGCTGCTCACGTTCCTCGCCTGGTTGCTGAAGAAGGAATACTGGCGGGACGTGCACTGACGGGAAGGAAACCGGGCGACCGCCTGCGAGGGGCAGGCGGCGTCGTTGCGGCCGGCGGAATCCGGTCGCGGGAGAAGATCCGATGATGGCTGCGAGTCCGCGCATGCGTAACGCCCTGACGCTGTTTTCTTCCGCCGACGACGTCCTGTGCCACCGTGTCCGCCTGGTGATGGCGGCCAAGGGCGTGGCCTACGACCTGATCATGGTCGATCCGCAGAGTCCTCCCGAGGACCTGCTGGACCTCAACCCCTACCACTCGGTCCCGACCCTGGTCGAGCGCGACCTCGTGCTGTACGCCTCCAGCGTGGTCACCGAGTATCTCGATGAACGGTATCCGCACCCGCCGCTGATGCCGGTGGATCCGCTTTCGCGAGCCCGGCTCCGCCTGGCGATGCTGCGCATCGAGCACGACTGGGTCCCCCAGGTGCAGGCCATCCAGGTGGGAAGCAAGGCGCAGGCCGATGCCGCCCGCAAGCGCCTGAAAGAGCTGGTGACCGCGTCCGTGCCGTTGTTCCAGGCCAGCAAGTTCTTCCTCAACCCGGAGATGAGCCTCGCCGACTGCGCGATGGCGCCGATCATCTGGCGGTTGCAGGCGCTGGACATCCCGCTGCCCAAGGATGGCAAGGCGATCGAGGATTACGGCAACCGCATCTTCCGCAACCCGGGTTTCGCGCGCAGCCTCACGCCGCAGGAACGCCACCTGCGCGACCTGCCGACCTGAGGTCGATGGCGCGCGGTAAACTGCGCGCATGAGTAACGACGCACCCGTGATGACCAGCCACCGCCCGTACCTGCTGCGGGCGCTCTACGAATGGATCGCCGACAACGGCATGACGCCGCATCTGCTGGTCGATGCCATGCAGGCGGGCGTGCGCGTACCCGCGCACACCGTCAAGGAAGGTCGGGTGGTGCTCAATGTCGCCGATCGGGCGGTGTCGCGCCTGGAGATGGACAACGACGCAGTGCGTTTCACCGCGCGCTTCGGAGGCGTGAGCCATCCGGTCCTGGTGCCGATTTCCGCAATCCTGGCCATCTACGCGCGCGAGACCGGGCAGGGGATGGCACTACCCGAGGATGTCGCCGGCACCCCGCCGGCCGACGACGCGGACGACAACGGCCTCGGCGCGAGTGACCAGGGCGACACCTCCGACGATGACCCCGACGGACGTCCACCGTCCGATGGCGGAAGTGCGCCACCGCGGCGCGGCCACCTGCGCGTGGTGAAGTAGCCGCGCCAGTCGCGGGCGGAGCGCTCGGCCGGCGCAGATCAGTCCATCTGCTGCAGGGTTTCCACGACCGCGCGGCTCGGTCCGGTGAACGCCACCAGGCGTTCGCCGTGGAATACCATCCGGCCGCGATTGCGGTCGCTGCCCTCGTGGGAGTATTCGAAGCGGAACGTCCGCTCCAGGCCCAGTCGTCCGTCATCGCGCCTGCGCAGGCGCAGGCCGATGGCATGGACGGTCTGGTCGAGCAGTTGCACGCCGGCGGCGTGGCAGGCGTTGCGGCCGACGTCGATGGCGCGCTCGCTGGCGGCGCGGCCGGCATTCCACCACGCATAGGCGAACGCGCCGGCTATCATTAGCAGGATCAGGCTGGGCATAGCTTCGCAATCTGGGGCAAGCCCTTGCTTTGAGCAAGCCTTTGCGTGGGCTTCACGCATGACGCCGCAGTTTGCGCCCCATGAATACCATCCGCCGAGTCGACATGTCCCCCACCTCCTTGGCGATCGCAACCGGCGATGGCGACTCCACGCTTGCCACTGTGGTGCGACCGGCACTGCCACGCTTCGTGCTGCGCGGCGTCGGGGGCGCGGGCTTCGGCCGCACATTCGCGCTGGTAGGCCCGACCGTGCTGGGGCGCGCGCCCGATTGCGGAATCCACCTCGATCACCCGGGTGTGTCGCGGCAGCACGTGCGGCTGACGCCGACCAGTGAAGGACTGCTGGTGGAGGACCTCGGTTCCACCAATGGCTGGCTGCTCAACGAGGTGGTTCAGCAGCGCGCCTGGGCACGTCATGGCGACGAGCTCGGCTTCGACGTGCTGCGCTTCCGCGTGGTCGCGCCGGGGGCGGTTGGCGCACAGCCGGCTCCGTTGCGCAAAACGCCCTCAAAGACTTCGGCATGGCCGTGGATGGCCGTGTTCGCCGTGCTGGGCGCGGTGGCGGCGCTGGTGTTGCTCCTGCGCTAGGCGGGGGGCGGCCCGAGCTTCAGCGAAAGGTCGACCGCGCGTACGTGCTTGGTCAGGCCACCGATCGAGATGCAGTCGACGCCGTCCTCGGCGATCGCGCGCAGCGCAGCCAGGTCAACGCCGCCTGATACTTCCAGCGGGATCCGGCCGGCCGTGATCCGCACCGCCTCGCGGCGGGTGGCGGCGTCAAAATCGTCGATCAGGATGCGGTCGCAGCCCGCGGCCAGCGCGTCAGCCAGTTCGGCAAGCGTCTCGACCTCGACGATCAATGGCAACTGTGGCTGGCTTGCGCGCGCGACGGCGATGGCCGCGGCGATCGAGCCGGCCGCACGCACGTGGTTTTCCTTCAGCATCACCGCGTCGTACAGCCCCATGCGGTGGTTCTCGCCGCCGCCCACACGCACGGCGTACTTCTGCGCCAGGCGAAGGCCCGGCAGCGTCTTGCGGGTGTCGAGGATGCGCGCGCGCGTGCCGCGCACGGCCTCCACGTGTGCGGCGACCGTGGTCGCTGTGCCGCCGAGGGTCTGCAGGAAATTGAGCGAACTGCGTTCGGCACTGACCAGTGCGCGCGTCCGACCGGCAAGCGTGGCGAGCACCGTGCCGGCGCGGACATGGTCGCCTTCGGCCACGCGCCAGTCGATGGCGACGCCGGGATCGAGCGCGCGATGGCAGGCGTCGAACCACGGCCGCCCGCAAACCACGGCGTCCTCCTTGCACAGCAGGTAGGCGACTTCGGGTGCGTCGGGCAGCAGGGCGGCGGTGACGTCGCCGGCACCGATGTCCTCGGCGAGCGCGCGTGCGACGTCGGCCGCGACCACGTCGGCCGGCGGCGGATCGAAGCGCACGCCAGCACTCATGCCTTCGGGAAATCCGCAGCCTGGGCGGTGGCGATGGCCTCCTCGACCAGCAGCACCGGAATGCCGTCGTCGATGCGGTACACCGTGCGGCGGTCGCGCGTGACCAGGGCCTCGCGCAACGGCTCGGCCTGCGGCGACTGGTCGCCGCGCAGCAGCGCGCGGGCGGCGATGGCGCGGTTCAGGGACTCCAGGCCTGCCGGCTCCAGCAGCGCCAGCGACTGGCGCGTGGCGGGGCAGACCAGGATGTCGAGCAGCTTGCGATCCATGGCGATACGTCTCGGCGTGGGCCCGCTAGAATACGTCTTTGCCACGGGGGACGGCCATGACCGCCATCCACACCTCGCCCGTCGTGGGCATCGTGATGGGTTCGCGTTCCGACTGGGACACGATGCAGCACGCCGCGCAGCGGCTCGAAGCACTGGGCGTCGCCCACGAGGTCCGCGTGGTGTCCGCGCACCGCACCCCGGACGTGCTGTTCGAATACGCCGCCAGCGCGCGCGCGCGCGGCCTGAAGGCGATCATCGCCGGGGCCGGCGGCGCCGCACACCTGCCCGGCATGCTGGCGTCCAAGACGCCGGTACCCGTGCTGGGCGTTCCGGTGCAGTCGAAGGCGCTCAACGGCATGGATTCGCTGCTGTCGATCGTGCAGATGCCGGCGGGAATTCCGGTGGCGACGTTTGCCATCGGCAACGCCGGTGCCGCCAACGCCGCGCTGTTCGCGGCGGCGATGCTGGCAGCGGCCGGAGATACCGCTGTGGCGGCGGCGCTCGACGCGTTCCGCCAGCGCCAGACCGACGACGTCGCGTCCAACGACGACCCGCGGCAATGAGCGCCCGACGCCACGGCGCCGCGCGGCCGGCGCGATGACCACCGTCGGCATCCTCGGCGGCGGGCAGCTGGCGCGGATGATGGCGCTGGCCGGCGCGCCGCTGGGCCTGCGCTTTTCCGTGATGGACACCAGCGCCGACGCCTGCGCTGGGCAGTTCGCGCCGCTGGTGGTCGGCGACTACCGCGACCAGGCCGCGCTCGCGGAGTTCGCCGCGCGCATCGATGTCGCCACCTTCGATTTCGAGAACATTCCCGCAGCCTCGGCGCAGTGGCTGAGCGAGCGCGTGCCGATGTTCCCCAATCCGCGCGCGCTCGGCACCAGCCAGGACCGCTTGGCGGAAAAGACCCTGTTCCGCGCGCTGGACATCCCGGTGCCCGCCTTCGTGGCTGTCGCGACCCGCGACGAGCTTGACGCCGCCATCGCGACCGTCGGCGCGCCCTGCATCCTGAAGACCCGGCGCCTCGGCTATGACGGCAAGGGCCAGTACCGGATGCGCGCCGCCAGCGATGCCGACGCGGCCTGGCAGGTGCTCGGTGCGCAGGCGACCAGCGTGGGCCTGATCCTCGAGGCCTTCGTGCCGTTCGAACGCGAGCTCAGCGTGGTCGCCGTGCGCGGCCGCGACGGCACTTTCGCGACCTGGCCACTCACCGAGAACTGGCACGTCGACGGCGTGCTTTCGGCAAGCCTGGCGCCCGCGTCGGTAGCGCCGGCGATCGAGGCGTTGGCCGTCGCGCATGCCCGCGCACTGGCGGAAGCGCTCGACTACGTGGGTGTGTTCGCGCTGGAACTGTTCTGCCGCGACGGCGTGCTGCTGGCCAACGAGCTGGCGCCGCGTGTGCACAACTCCGGCCACTGGACCATCGAAGGCGCGGAGACCTCGCAGTTCGCCAACCACCTGCGTGCCGTGCTCGGGCTGCCGCTCGGCGCGACCCGCGCGCTGGGGCAGGCCTGCATGCTCAACTGGGTCGGCGAGATGCCGCCTTGCGAGGCCGTGCTGGCCGAAGCCGGCGGCCATTGGCACGACTACGGCAAGCAGGCACGCCCGGGGCGAAAGGTCGGGCATGCAACCCTGCGCTCCGATGACACGGAAGACCTCGCCCAGGCGCTCATCCGCGTAGGCGCGGCGCTCGGTCGCGAAACCCAGGTGGCGCCGGTGGTCGCGCGCCTCCTTACTTGAGGTTCGACGCCGCGAAACCCCAATCCGCCACGTTCCAGAACGCTTCGATGTACTTGCCGCGGGCGTCGCGGTAGTCGAGGTAATAGGCGTGTTCCCAGAGGCTCAAGGCGAGCAGCGGGCGGTCGTCACCGGTGATCGGCGAGGCGGTGTTGGCAGTCTGCACCAGCGCCAGCTTGCCGTCCGGTCGCTGCACCAGCCACAGCCAGCCCGAGCCGAATGTGGAAGTCGCAAGCGCTGCGAAGCGCTCGCGGAAGCGGGCCACGTCGCCGAAACGCAGTTGGATGGCGTCGGCCAGCGCGCCGCGCGGCTCGCCGCCGCCACCGGCCGCGGCCGGTTTCATGCAGCGCCACTGGAATGCGAGGTTCCAGGCCTGTGCGGCATGCTGTTGCAGACGGCCCTGCGCCCCGCGCACGATCTCCTCGAGCGTGGCTTCGGCCATGCCAGCCGCGGGTGCCAGCGAGTTCACCGCATCGACGTGCGCGCGGTGGTGGCGACCATGGTGGTGGTCCAGCGTTTCGCCCGAGATATGCGGCTCGAGCGCGGTGCGGTCGAAGGGCAGGGCGGCGAGTTCGATGGGCATGGCCTTACAATACCGCGATCACAGTCCCCCGCATGCGGGCCCGCGCGGCCTGCAGCGCATTGCCGGAGCCACCATGGCGATCATTGAACGCATCCAGGCCGAAATCGACGGCCACCCCATCGTGCTCTTCATGAAGGGCACCCCGCAGTTTCCGATGTGCGGGTTTTCCAGCCGCACGGTGGGCGCCCTGCGCGCAGCCGGTGCGGACATGGCGGCGCTGCACACGGTCAATGTGCTGGAAGAGCCGGAGATCCGCGCCAACCTGCCTCGCTTCTCCAACTGGCCGACCTTCCCGCAGCTGTTCATCCACGGCGAGCTGATCGGCGGCTGCGACATCACGCTCGAACTGCACGAGTCCGGCGAGCTGGCACGCATGGTCGCGGAAACGCAGAAGGCGTGAGCGCACACGCGGCCGACGACGGGGCGCCCGCCGCGCTGGCTGGCCGCGTGGTGCTGGTCACCGGCGCCGCCGGTGGGCTTGGCGCGGCCGCCGCGCACGCCTGCGCGCGCGCGGGCGCGAGCGTGGTGCTGCTGGGCCGCAAGGTGCCGAAGCTCAACCGCGTGTACGACGCCATCGCCAATGACCCGGCCGGGCTTCCGGAACCTGTGAATTACCCCTTCGACCTTGCCGGGGCGGGCTTAGAGGACCACGCGGAACTGGCCGCGCGCATCCAGGCCCAGCTCGGCCGACTCGATGGCGTGCTGCACTGCGCCGCCGACTTCGCCGGCCTGACCCCGCTCGAACACACCGACCCGGCGGCATTCGCGCGCGCCCTGCACGTCGACCTCACCGCGCGCTGGTGGCTCACCCAGGCCTGCCTGCCGATGCTGCGCCAGGCGTCCGACAGCGCCGTGGTGTTCGTGGTCGACGATGCCGCGCCCGACGCGGCCTATCGCGGCGCCTATGGCATCGCCCAGCAGGCCCAGCTTGCGTTGCTGGCCACGCTGCACGCCGAGCTGGCGACTTCACCGGTGCGGGTCTCCGCCCTGCGCCCGGGCCCGATGCGCACTCCGCTGCGCGCGCGGGCCTACGTCGAGGACCAGGACCTGCGGGCGCGCGATCCGGCGCGTTACGCCGACGCCTGCGTGCACCTGCTCGCGCCCGCGGGCGTCGCGCATCGCGGCCAGGTCTGGGCGCCGACGCCATGACCATCGCCTCTGCGGCGCTGCTGCTGTTCCTGATCCTCGACCCGCTGGGCAACATCCCGGTGTTCCTGAGCATGCTGCGGACGCTCCCGCCGCACCGCCAGCGGGTGGTGCTGGCGCGCGAGCTTCTGATCGCGCTGGCGGTGCTGATGATGTTCCTGTGGGGCGGCAAGTACGCGTTGGAACTGATGCACCTGCGCCAGGAGTCGGTGTCGATCGCTGGCGGCATCGTGCTGTTCCTGATCGGCCTGCGGATGATCTTCCCGCCGCCGGAAGGACTGATGGGGGAGCTGCCGGGCGGCGAGCCGTTCATCGTGCCGATGGCGATCCCCCTGGTCGCCGGCCCCTCGGGCATGGCGGCGGTGATGCTGATGGGCACCCGGGAACCCGATCGCCTTGGCGAATGGAGCCTGGCGTTGTTCCTTGCATGGGCGGCAACGGCAGCGATCCTGTTTTCGGCCACCTATCTCTACAAATTGCTGGGGATCCGTGCCCTGATCGCGGTCGAGCGCCTGATGGGCATGCTGCTGGTGGCGATCTCGGTGCAGATGCTGCTGGACGGTGTGGGCAGCTACCTGGCCAGCCTGCCGGGCGGCTGAGCCTCACGTTCGCTCAATCACTTGCGGGCCAAGGCTAAGTCATTGCTTGAGCTGGAAACTTGTGCTCCGGCCGCGCCGGGCGAAAGCGTCATATGACTGTCATCACGGCCAGCTAACGTGTTAATCTGTTGTTAACCCGTGGGCCGCCGCAGCGGCCCTCGGCGTGTGGGGACCCTCTACATCTTTCGCCTGCCGTGCCCGGTCTACGGGCCGAAATTTCCTTGCCTACCAAGAGTCCAGCCATGACCCGTCGCAATGCCTTCCGTGTGTCGAAACTGTCGCTCGGCCTGATCGCCGTGCTTGCCGCTGCACCTGTCTTCGCACAGAGCACGTCCGCCGGTGTCGGCGGCCTGGTCACCAGCAGCGACGGCCAGCCGGTGGTCGGTGCCGAAGTGGTCATCACGCATATCGAATCGGGCACCGTGAGCCGTGCCACCACGGATGCCAGCGGCCGCTACAACGCGCGCGGCCTGCGCGTCGGTGGTCCGTACGAGGTCACGATCACCAAGGCGGGCGCCGGCACCAAGACGGAAGACAACGTCTACCTGGCGCTGAACCAGATCGGCACGGTGAACGCAGCGCTCACCGGCGACGTCACCACGCTCGGCACCGTGACCGCGATCGGCGTCGGCTCGGAAGTGTTCAGCGCCTCGAAAATGGGCTCGGGCACCTCGGTCAGCCAGCAGCAGATCAAGGCCCTTCCGTCGGCGAGCGGCAACATCCAGGACTACATCCGCCTGGATCCGCGCATCGCGTTCACCGACCGCGCCTCGGGCAGCATCACCGCGGGCGGCATGAACCCGCGCTTCAACAAGATCACCATCGACGGCGTGTCGGCCAGCGACACCTTCGGCCTGGAAGGCAACAACATGCCGACCCAGCGCCAGCCGGTGTCGATGGAAGCCATCGAAGCCCTCGACATCAACCTGTCGAGCTACGACGTGAGCCTGTCCGGCGCCGCCGGCGCGAACATCAACGCCGTCACCAAGTCGGGCACCAACGATTTCCGCGGCTCGGTGTACGGCTACTACCGCGACGGCGACTGGTTCGGCGAGCACCCGCTCACCGGTGCCGAGTTCTCCGAGTTCTCCGAAGAATCCACCTTCGGCGCGACGTTCGGCGGCCCGCTGGTCAAGGACACGCTCTTCTTCTTCGTGAACTACGAGAAGTCCCAGCGCGGCAAGCCGAGCCCGGATCTCGCCAACAACCCGGTCATGCGTACCGACGGCGACTTCGACGCCGACGACCTGGCCGAAGTGCAGCGCATCGCGCGCGACATCTGGGGCTTCGAGCCGGGCGGCACCACCGGCAACGGTGACACCGAGCTCGAGGAATATGCGATCAAGCTCGACTGGAACATCAACGAAAACCACCGTGCCAACGTCCGCTACAGCAAGCTGGAGCAGAGCAAGGTGCGGCCCGAGGGCTCGAGTTCCACCGCGCTGGCCCTGAGCTCGAACTGGTTCACCCACAACAAGACCGTCGAGAGCGTCGTCGGCCAGGTGTTCAGCGACTGGAGCGACACCTTCTCGACCGAGTTCAAGGTCTCGCACCGCGACTATTCGGCGATCCGCGTCACGCCGACCACGGCACCCGCCATCCAGGTCTATTTCGAGGACGGCAACCCGAGCAACTTCCCGACCGCGGGCGACTTCATCCGCCTGGGCACCGAGCGCAGCTCGATGGGCAACGCGCTGCTCACCAACACCTGGGATTACTCCGGCGCGGCCACCTGGACGGTGGGCGACCACGACATCCGGTTCGGCGGCGAGTACAGCGACAACGAGATCTACAACTACTTCCTGCAGGATTCGTGGGGCAACTACAGCTTCTACCTGCCGTCGCGCAACGCCGCCGGCGTGCGTGACTACGGCGCGCTTATCCGTGGCGAGTATTTCGATTACGACCTCCAGTACCAGACCGCCCCGGGCTCGGTGCCGGCGCAGTACAGCAACCGCAACATCGGTCTGTTCCTGCAGGACACCTGGTACGTGAACCACAACCTCACGCTGACCCTTGGCGTGCGTGCGGACAAGCCGTCGGCCAGCCCGCAGCCGGCCTTCAATCAGGTGTTCGCCGGCCCGCAGACGATCGATCCCGTCACCGGTCGCTGGACCGGCGGCTTCGGGCTCGACAACTCGCGCACCTACAACGGCGACTTCATCGTCCAGCCGCGCTTCGGCTTCAACTACACCTTCGACAGCGACCGCCCGACACAGATGCGCGGTGGCGTGGGCCTGTTCCAGGGTGACGCGCCGCAGGTGTGGGTGAGCAACGCCTACCAGAGCACCGGCCTGAACTACATCGCCTATTCGAACTACCGCAATTGCGCCTACACGGGCCCGGCGCCCTCGGGCCCGAACGCCACGTGCCTGACGTCGCCGTTCAACCCCGATGGCCTGAATCCGACCATCCCGCCGTCGGCCAGCGCCAACCGCAACATCAATGTCATCGATCCCGACTTCGAGCTGCCGTCGGTGTGGAAGGCGAACCTGGCGATCGACCACGAACTGCCGTGGGGCGGCCTTGTGGCGTCGGCGGAACTGCTGGTCAGCAGCGTCAAGAACGGCCTGTTCTACCGCAGCCTGAACGTGGGTCCGGGCTTCACCGGCCCGGACGGCCGTACGCTGTACTGGAACCCGAACAGCGTGCGCCCGTTCGGCAACACCGCCAACCCGACTGCGGCCAACCCGGCCAACCCGGCGCGCTACAACAACAACAGCTTCTTCGGTGATGCCTTCCTCCTCGAGAACACCGACGAGGGCCGTGGCCAGCAGTTCACCGTGTCGCTGGCCAAGCCGTTCGGCGAGGAAAGCGACTGGTCGTGGAGCCTGGGCTATACCTACACGAATGCCGAGGAAGTGGGCGCGCTGACCAGCTCGACCGCCAGTTCCGGCTTTGGCGGCCAGTACGGCTTCAACATCAATGAGCCCTCGGCGACCACCGCGCGCTACGAGATCAAGGACCGCTTCAGCGGCTCGCTCAACTGGAGCCATGCGTTCTTCGGCGACTACAAGACGCAGGTCGGCATGTTCTACGAGGGCCGCAGCGGTCGCCCGTACAGCTACATCTTCGCGGGCGACGCCAACGGCGACAACCGCACGTTCAACGACCTGTTCTACGTGCCGTCGGGCCCGGGCGACGTCAAGTTCGGCGCGCTTTCCACGACCGGCGTCTTCACCGCGAATCCCGCCATGGAGGCTGCGTTCTGGTCGTGGCTCGGTGCGCAGGACGGCCTGCAGGCTTACAGCGGCACCTATGCGCCGGAGAACGGTTTCCGCGCTGGCTGGGTGAATACGTTCGACGTGCGCTTCAGCCAGGAACTGCCGGGCTTCTTCAAGGGCCACAAGTCGCAGCTGTGGGTCGACGTGCAGAACATCGGCAACCTGATCAATGACGACTGGGGGCACATCGTCGACTACGGCTTCAACGGCAACGTCGCCGCCGCCACCCTGGTCGGCATCCACGAAGGCAAGTACGTCTACGGCTACCGCAGCGGCACGGAGTTCGGCCAGGCTTCGGCGCTTGCCGTCCCGACCGATGCGGACTCGCAGACGAACGGCATCTCGCAGTGGTCGGTCACCGTGGGTCTGAGGTACGACTTCTGATCCAGCGACACCACGCGTGACATTCGGAACGGCCGGGCTTGCCCCGGCCGTTTCCGTTTGCGCCATCGCCTGCGCTAGAGTCTTCGCCCTGAACGACGACGACAACAATAAGAAAGAGAGGTCCCATGAATGACACCTTGAAGCCCGAGAGCATCCTTCCCACCGTCGATGCGCGCATCTACCCGCGTGGCGGCCTCGACGTGCTCTCGCGCGAGGAAGTCGCACGCCTGAAGGACGCCTCCGCCGGCGGCCTGCACGACCTGCTGCGGCGCTGCGCGCTTGCCGTGCTGACCAGCGGCAGCGCGTCGGACGACCCGCGCGCCGCCCAGGAGATGTACCCCGACTTCGACATCCAGGTGGCGCAGCAGGACCGCGGCGTGCGCATTGAACTGAGCAACGCCCCGGCCATGGCCTTCGTGGACGGCGAGATCATCCGCGGCGTGGCCGAACTGCTGTTCGCCACCGTGCGCGACCTGGCCTACATGTCGATCGAGCTCGGCCCCGAGTACGCCAAGGACCTGGAATCGTCGGCCGGCATCACCGATGCCGTGTTCGGCCTGCTGCGCAACGCGCGCCTGCTGTATCCCACCGATCCCAACCTGGTCGTGTGTTGGGGCGGCCACTCCATCGGACGCGACGAATACGAGTACACCAAGCTGGTCGGCTACGAGCTCGGCCTGCGCGGCCTCGATATCTGCACCGGTTGCGGCCCCGGCGCCATGAAGGGCCCGATGAAGGGCGCCAATATCGCGCATGCCAAGCAGCGCCAGCGCCGCCCGCGCTACATCGGCATCACCGAGCCTGGCATCATCGCCGCCGAATCGCCCAACCCGATCGTCAACAACCTGGTGATCATGCCGGACATCGAGAAGCGCCTCGAAGCGTTCGTGCGCATCGGCCACGGCATCATCGTGTTCCCGGGTGGCGTGGGCACCGCCGAAGAGATCCTCTACCTGCTCGGCCTGCTGTTGCGCGAAGAGAACATGGAGCTGCCGTTCCCGCTGATCCTCACCGGCCCGGTCGCCGCCGCGCCGTACTTCGAGCAGATCGACCGCTTCATCCGCCTCACCCTCGGCGACGCCGCCACCGAGCGCTACGAGATCATCATCGGCGACCCGCAGACCGTCGCGCGGCGCATGGTCGAAGGCGTCAAGCGCGTGCGCAGCTCGCGCATCGCGCACAAGGATTCGTTCTACTTCAACTGGGGCCTGGAGGTGCCGCTGCCGTTCCAGCAGCCGTTCGTGCCGACGCATGAGGCCATGGCGGGGCTGGACCTGCACCACGGCCGCAAGCCGCACGAGCTGGCCGCTGACCTGCGCCGGGCGTTCTCGGGCATCGTCGCCGGGAACGTGAAGGAAGACGGCATGCGGCGGATTGAGGCGTTCGGGCCGTTCCAGATCCACGGCGACAAGGACATGATGGAGTCGCTGGATGCGTTGCTGCGGGCGTTCGTGGAGCAGCGGCGGATGAAGATCAGCGGGGAGTACCGGCCTTGTTATGAGGTGGTGACGTGAGGGGCTGCGTCGACCGCTCAAAGCAGGCGTGACGGACCTCACGCAATGGCATCGACAGATTTGCGCGGTTGGTCCCGCGGGTCCATCCCGCCGGACGCTCATGTCCGTGATCTGACCGTTGGTCCGCCGGGCGCTTGCGCCAGCGGGGGGGCGCAGTAGGCTGGCACCTTCCGGGGAGGATGGGTCGATCATGCGCGCCAGGGGCTTCACGCTCGTCGAGTTGTTGGTCACGATCGCGATCCTCGCGATCCTCATCGCCATCGCGTTTCCAAGCTTCCAGGGCTCCCTGCGCACCAATCGCGTGGCGGGGACGAACAACGAACTGCTGGCAAGTCTGTCGCTGGTCCGCTCGGAGGCGATTCGCAGCGTGCGCGGGGGCGGCATCTGCGCAAGCTCGCAGGGGACGGAATGCGATGGCACGTGGAGCAATGGCTGGATCGTCTGGCAAGACGTGGAGGGCGGAACGCCGGCCACGTTTGACGAAGGAACCGACGTCATCGTGCGCCACGTCAATGCGCGCGAAGGGGTCGACGTCGCCCTGGTCGACATCGGCGGAGTGGCGGTGACTGGCGTCGGGTTCGATACGCGAGGCCGGCCGATTGCCGCCGCCATGCCACTTGCCTGGACGCTGACCCCCGGCAGTTGCCCAACCGGCAGCGAGTTCGTGCGAAGCATCCAGATGACCGTTGTCGGGCAGACCAAGACGCTGAAGGGAGCATGCCCATGAGGCACATCGGCCACATCCGCCGTGCGGGACAGCAGTCGCAAGGCGGCTTCTCGCTGATCGAGGTCCTGATAGCGCTCGTCATCCTGGCAATCGGGTTGCTGGGCCTTGCATTGCTGCAGACGATGAATCTGCGCTACACGAAGAGTGCGGAGCAGCGCACCAAGGCGGTCAACCTTGCCAGCGCCATTCTGGACACCATGCGGACCAATCGAAGCGAGGTGGCGGCCTACGTCGTCGATGACGCCGATTTCGCCGATGTCGACCCCGTTGGCGGCTGCAGTCGCGATGCGGCACTTGACGCCGCAAGCAATATCGCGCGCTGGATGTGCGAAGTGAAGGAGGCGCTCGGGCCGGAGGCCACCGGTGCGATCGTGGTGGCCGGATCGACGGTACGGGTGCAGTTGCGTTGGTCCGAAGACAACCTTCCACTGCTGGCCGATGGTGCGGAGATCACGCTGGAGACGGTGCTATGAACTGGAAGCGTCCCCAGGCGGGCGTCACGCTGATCGAACTTCTCATCGCTCTCGCGATCGGCTCGCTGTTGATCCTGGGCCTGGTACAGGTATTCGCGGCTTCGCGTACCGCCTACCAGCTGTCAACCGGCCTGGCACGCGCGCAGGAAAACGGGCGGTTCGCCCTCGACCTACTGCAGCGCGACGTGCGCATGGCGGGGCACTCGGGGTGTGTGAACGATCAGGCGCGCTTCCTGCCCGAGAACATCACGCCCTCCCGCCCGGCACTGGTCTCCACCTTCCTGACGGCGGCCAACCAGGCTTCCGGCAACTACGCGCAACCGGGCTTGCACGGGGCTCTTCGCTTCGACAAGGCGATCGAAGCGTACGAAGCCGTCGGGACCGCCACCGGCGATACCCTTGTGCTTCCCGCGACGTTCACCGCGGCGCTCACGTCGGGCGAGTGGTCGCCGGCGTTGCCTGCGCAGCTGTTCACTGACCTCAATCGGCCGGTGCCGGGCAGCGACATCCTGATCCTGCGGAATTTCTCGCCCACGGGTGCGCAGGTCACGTCGTTCACCGCCGGAGACCCCGCGACGATCCTCTTCGAGGCCGCGCACTCCGTGCGCCTTTCCGAGGGCGTGGCCGAGCCGCACCTGCTTGCCTTGGCGGACTGCATGGGCGCGGCGGTGTTCAAGGCCGACTACGTCACGTTGGGCGCCGGGAGCATGACGGTTGCCAGCGGCGCGGGCAACGTAACGCCGTTGGGCACGCTTCCGCTGGCGGCCGGGCAGGCGATGCTCTATCGCGCGGACAGCCTCGTGTACTACGTGGGCCTCAACGCCCAAGACGTTCCGGCCATGTACCGCCTGCGCTACCTGATGACTGCCGCAGGTGCGGTCCAGGCCGTGAACGAGGAACTGGTGGAAGGCATCGAATCCATCCAGCTCCGGTTTGGCCAGGACAGCTTCACCGGGGCGGGTGAGCGGCCGTCCGGGAATATTGGCCAGAGCGCGGTCGCGGACGAACTGGTCGGCGCGAACTGGGAAGACGCCTGGCGCCGCGTCGGCCTGGTACAGCTCGGACTCATTGCGAGGAGTTCGGAGCCTGCCGCCGCAGGGCAGCGCGACGTTTCGGCCGTCACGCCGCCGCTCTCCGCGCTGGGCGTTACCGTCACCGCGCCATCCGACACCTTCTATCGCACGGTTTACGAAGATTCGATTGCGCTTCGCAATCGACTGTTCGGCAACTGACTGGAAAACAAGCCATGCCACGATCCCATCCAGCCAAGCAGTCAGGCGCCGTGCTCTACGTCGCGCTGATCATGCTCATCCTCCTCACGTTGATCGGCATTGTCGCGATGCAGGTCGCGGGTCAGCAGGAGCGCATGGCATCCAACTATCAGGCGACCAACATGGCATTCCAGAATGCCGAGGGTGCGGCGCGCGAGCAGGAATCGGGCCTGAAGTCGGACGTGCTCGCACAGCTGTTGCCACCCACCAACGTCCCGCCCACGGATTGCACGACGGCGCATGACGCCGCCAGCTGGAGTTCGGCCTCCCCGTATGTGCGGCGTCTGGACCTCTGTTTCTCCTGGGGTGGGATGGATTACCCCAGCGACGAGGCAGAGCGCACCGACCAGATCTACCAGGTCACCGCATTCGCAAAAGATCGCGCGGTGTTCTCCAGCTCCGAGTCCGTGGTCGACACGGTGTTCATCCCATGAACGGCGTCAACGGGAGTCAAGGCATGAATCGCAGGACCAAGATCCGGCTCGGTACCGTAGGTGCAGTCGCGGCTGCGGCCATTGTCGCCACGGTCGCGGTGAAGTCAGATCCCGTGTTCTTCGCAGGCGATACGCCCGTGCCGGCGCAATCGCCGCTGTACATGCGCGATGCCGTGCCTCCGCTCAACATGCTGGTGATGGGCAAGGACCACAAGATCTATTACGAGGCGTACAACGACGCGTCCGACCTCAACGGCGATGGTGTGCTGGATGTCGGTTATCGGGGTTGGGAGCTCAAGAGCCCGGCGCCGACTGATGGGGCCTCGCCCTACAAGATCGATTACTTCGGCTACTTCGACTCGTTCCTTTGTTACTCGTGGAATGGAAACGAGTTCGTGCCGCAAGGCGATCGGACGACCACCAAGACCTGTACCGGGTTGTGGAGTGGCGACTTCCTGAACTACGCGACGATGTCGCGCATGGACACGCTGCGGCGCGTGCTCTACGGCGGCTTCCGCGCGACCGATACATCCGATCGCACGGTTCTGCAGGGCGCGTTCTTCCCCCAGGACGCGCATAGCTGGGGCAAGGAGTACTTCAGCATTGCCCGCGACGGTTACGACATCCGCAACTACACGCCGCTGTCGCTGCCGGAGAACGACCGCTACCACCTGTTTGCCGTGACGACCCGTTCGGGCAACCTCGCCACGTTCCCCGCCTACCAGGCGCCCATGTTCCGCGTCCTGCGCAATACAACGGCGCGCGTGTGGAACTGGGTGGCCATGGAAGGTCCTGTCGCGGGTGACCACTGCTTCCAGCAGGGGACATCGTGCACCGGCGGCGGAACCACGACGCCGTTCCCGGGCCATCCGAACGATCGCGCCGAGTTCAATCAACGCGTCACCGACTGGGCGCTTCCAGCGAACCAGCTTTACGCGGATACGCCCACGACCGTCGAGTGCACCGCCAATTGCGGTGGCACCCAGGTGGACAACTTCCTTACGGTCATCGCAGGCCAGTTCCGTGTTGCGACCGACGGCAGCCGCGCCACCCGTACCTTTCAATTCGCCGCAGTCGGCGATGATGCAGTGGACTTCCGGATCACGCAGACCAACGGAACCTCCATCACAAACGGGGAGGTTGGCTGGTACGGTGGCCATGGCGCTTGCACGCCGCCCAACAATGGCAACGGTAGCGGCTGTGAGAATGACCACGCGTCCGGCAACGTCGTCCTGAACACCGGCGGCAACTATTCAATTAGTTTCCGGCATGAAGAGGGAGACGGCGACGCCAGCTATGTCCTGCGCTATCGCGTGCAGAACACGAACAACAACAATTGGGGCGCCTGGCAGACGATCCCGGCATCGGGTGGCAACAACGTCACGGGTTTACATGGTCTGAGCAGGCGCGTCTATTCCCTCGTCCGGACGACCGGTGGTGCGTCGTTCGATACCGATCGCTATGTCCGCGTGCAGGCGTGCCCGGCCGATGTGCGGCATCGCGACACATCGTGCAAGACCTATCCAAGCGGCAGCTTCAAGCCTGTTGGGATCCTGCACGACTACGGCGAGGGGCAGAAGATGTACTTCGGCCTGATTACCGGAACGCAGCGGAACAACCTGCAGGGCGGCGTGCTGCGCCGCAACGTCGAGAACTTCGCCGACGAGGTGAACTCCCTGACTGGCGTCTTCAATACCGACGTGGAGGGAGTGGTGCGCAATATCGACCGCCTGCGCATGATCGGTGGCGCATATAACGGTGGCGGTGACAACATCTCGGCCAGAAAGAACTGGAACTGGGCAAACAGCGAAGGTGGGCTGGGGGGCAATTGCGTATCGCAGGGCGACCGCATGGTCGGCAACGGCGAGTGCCGGATGTGGGGTAACCCGATCGCCGAGATGATGTTCGAAGCAGTGCGCTACTTCGCCGGCGCCACTGGCGGTACGTCTACTTTCACGACCGGCGGAAGCACGGAAGGTCAGGCCGAAGACACGCGTCTTGGTCTGTCGAGTCCGACATGGCGCGACCCATATCGTGGCGCACCTGCCGGTGGTGGCTATCCGGCGTGCTCGCGCCCGGTGATGACGGTGATCAGCGACATCAACCCGAGCTATGACGGTGATCTGCCGGGAAGCGCGTTCGCCAACGTCGCAGCAGATCCCTCATTGCCCGGTTTCAATGCTGCAACCATCGGCCAGACGATCTGGAACGAGGAGATTGGTGGCACCCGTAGCGTATTCATTGGCGAAGTGAATGGCGTCACGGATGGTGCGCCGACAGCCAAGGTCGCCTCGAGCTTCGGCAACATCCGCGGCTTGGCACCGGAAGAGCCCACCAAGGGCGGCACGTACTATGCCGCGTCCGTGGCGCGGCATGGCGCGAGGACCGCGCTGAACTCGCGTGCCGATTATCCATACCTCACCACGTATTCGGTCGCCTTGGCTTCGCCGCTTCCGCGGATGGAGATTCCGATCGGTGACCGCGTCGTTGAATTGCTGCCGTTCGCCAAGACGGTGAGTGGCACCTTCGGCGGTGCCGCGCGCAAGCCGGTGAACACCATCGTCGACTTCTTCGTCCAGGAGATGGTGAATTTCCCGGGCGGGGCGAGCAACGCCAATATCAACGGCGGGCGTCCGTACGCGGTGTTCCGCATCAACTACGAAGACGTCGAGCAGGGCAACGACCACGACATGGACGCGATCGTGCGCTACACGATCACTGCCAATGCGAACCAGTCCGTGACCGTGGCTCTGGCGTCCGAATACGCAGCCGGCTCGGCGAACCAGAACATCGGCTACGTGATCTCCGGTACCACGCGCGACGGCGTTTACCTGGAAGTGCGCGACACCGACAGCGCGCAGAACACCTCGGTCTACGAGTTGAACACGCCTGCAAACGTCTGGGCGGGCGGTTGCATCGGCGTCACAGGCTCGGCGCCATGCAATGCGGGCCTGACACTCAATTCAACTCGTACCTTCACTGTCGGCACGGCGGGCGTGGGTGACAAGCTCAATGATCCGCTGTGGTATGCCGCGAAGTACGGCACGCCCGCCGGCATCAATCCCGACGAAGACGGTGATGGCGAGCCCGACAATTACTTCCTCGTGACCAATCCACTCACCATGCGTGAGCAGTTGGCCAAGGCATTCGACAGCGCGGCTTCACTGGATCTCGAACTGGGCAGCCAGAGCATCAGTGGAGCGCGCGTCGGTGGCGGCGGTGCGTCGTTCACCCTGCAGCCGAGCTTCAAGCGCGAGCGCAACGGCAAGGACTGGGTCGGAGACCTGGCTGCCATCGGCGTCAACGCCGACGGAACGCTTGGCGACGCCATCTGGAATGCGGCTGCCGGTATTCCCGGGCATGCTTCGCGCGACATCTTCACGATCCACACGATGGGCAGCGGCACCTCCACGACGGTCGGGAAGTCCGCGTTCACCGATGTCGGTTTGCCTGGCGACAGCGACGCGAAGCTCAGGCTGCTGGGCATCAATCCGCCGCAGGTCGCCTCGCGGTACGGTGGCAACTACACGCCGCTGCAGTTCATCGAGTACCTGCGCGGCAACCAGCAGTTGGAGGCCGGAAGCGGTGGCACGCTGCGCAGGCGCAGTTCGGTCCTGGGCAGCATCATCAACTCTGAACCCGTGATCGGGTCCCCGCGTTCGAACTTCGGCTACGCGATGTACAGCAACTCGATGTTTAATGGCTATGGAACGTTCCTGACCCAGAAGCGCGCCACGGAGAACACCTTCGTCTATGTAGGCGCCAATGACGGCATGCTGCATGCGTTCAACGGCAACACGCAGCCGTGCACTGGAGACATCACCAAGACTTGTGCCGCATCCGGGGCGGGCTCCGAAGTCTTCGCTTTCATACCCAATGGCGTGCTGGGCAAGCTCGGTGAACTGCCACTTCCGGACGATCTTTTTGACCATCGCTACCATGTGGATGGGCAGATCGCGATAAGCGATGCCAAGCAGGGAACCACCTGGAAGACAGTTCTCGCAGCTACCACCGGGGCGGGCGGGCGTTCGATCTTCGCGCTGGACGTGACCGATCCAAATGGCTTCTCGGCGTCAGACGTGCTCTGGGAGCGCAACAGCAGCATCGATAGCGACATTGGGTACCTCCAAGGACGGCCACTGGTCGTGCCGCTCCAGAATGGTCGCTGGGGCGTGTTGTTCGGGAATGGGTACGGCGGCAATACAAGTGACCCTGCGCTATACGTCCTCGACGCCTTCACTGGTGCAGTGATCAGCAAGATCACGGCGAACGACGGTCATCGGGCCTCGATCGTCAACACCGTGTCGGACTGGATCTGCACTACCACGGGCCTGACGTGTGCGCTCAAGATCGACCCGTTCAACGGTCTTGGCCAGATCACGGCGATCGACAAGAACGGTGACGGGCGGATCGACGCGGTTTATGGCGGAGACCTGCAGGGCAACCTCTGGAAGTTCGACCTCTCCGATGCCGATGCGAGCAACTGGGGCGTCGCTTACGCCGGCGCGCCATTGTTCACCGCGGAGGTGGCTGGAGAGCGTCAGCCGGTCACGGGCGGCATCCGCGTGTCGGCGGGGCCGGGCTCGGGTGTGATGGTGTTCTTCGGCACGGGTCGCTACCAGTACCAGCAGGACAATACCGTCGTCACCAATCCCCAGCTGCAATCGCTCTACGGCATCTTCGACAACCTGGACGCCGCCATTCCGTCGCAGACCAACGTCGGTGGGCGAGGGTCGCTGGCAAGGCAGGTTGTGTCGGGACAGCTGACCACGGATGCCGGCCAGGTCGTGCGGAACATCACGCGCAACGTCGTCAACTATTACGGGCCGGGCGCGCGTCGTGGCTGGTACATGGATCTCGCGGTGGAAACCGGTGGCCCCACCAGTCCCGTGTTGAATGCGGTAGGCGAGCGGTTCATCGCGACTCCGCGCATCCAGAGCGGGCGCGTCTTCTTCACCACGTACACGCCGCTGGAGGACAGCTGCAGCCCGGGCGGTCTGAACTTCGTCTACGGTCTGGACCTGCTGTCCGGGGCTGGTGCCCTGTCCGATGTCCGCGTGACTGAAGGCGGTGCTCCGGTTTGCACGGGAGGCCAATGTGGCGCGGTCGCCATCGGGTCGCAGGGCGCAAGCGGAACCCCGGCGGCGCAGCCGCCTGTCATGGGCACCGGCGTCGTGGCGATCAATCCAGTCACGCTGGTCGACCCGACCTGCGTAGGCGCGAGCTGCGCCTCGTTCGAGCAATGCGAAGTTGTGATCTACCCGGGCGGGTTCGTATTGCCGAGGCCGTGTGGTCGCCAATCCTGGAGGCAGCTGAAATGAGTTCGCATACGTGCCTGACGAGGCCTGGACGCCTCACGCGCTCGCAGCTGGGCGGGTTCACCCTGATCGAACTGATGGTTGTGGTGGCGGTCGTCGCCATCCTGGTTTCCATCGCGCTGCCGTCCTACCAGGAGTCAGTGCGGAAGGGGCGCCGTGGACAGGCGAAAGCAGATCTCGTGGATGTGGCGCAACAAGCCGAGCGTTATCGCACGGTCAACAGTACGTATGGGGGCTTTACGCTCATCACTACAAACTCCCCCGCGACAGGCACCGCGTCCTATGTGCTGGGCCTGAACGTGCCTGAAGGTGGCGCCACCTTCACGGCGACCGCAACCCCGGTGGCAGGCACCGCGCAAGCCACTGATCGGTGCGGCGTCCTCACGATCAACCAGGCCGGCTCGAGATGGCACACCACGGGAAATGACACCGAGTGCGGGTTTGGGTTGACGGGCCCCTGATAGACGCGCGCCTACGAGGCGCGCGTCTTTTTACCCTGGTGGCTTCGCCGCCACCAGAGGCTCGCCTGCCCGCCAAGTGCGGTCGCAAGAATGCAGCTGTTGGTCACGATGAACACCAGGTTGTCCACCATTACGCTGTAGACGATGAATCCGATCGACGCCGCGCTCTGGCCGATGAACAACCAGCGCGATACCCCGCGTGCATCCGGGTCGCGCATCTGCGCGGCGATCTGCCGAATCAGGGTGGCCAGCAGGATCGCCGATGCCGCCCAGCCCACGATGTCGGGTGACATCAATCCGCTCCCTCTGCAGAGCCGGGTGCCGACGGACCGGTTGCCGCATCGCTCACGTACGGGGCCCTCGCTCACCGCGATCCTGCGACCTGTGATCACTGAACAACGCACTGGCCACGATGCCCAGCCCCAGCGCCGACGCGAGCAGGAACATCCCCATCGCGATCGCGGGATAGCCGAACAACCGCGGCCCCACCACATCGCCACGCATCAACGTGGCACTCGCCATGATCAGCGCGGCGACGATCACACCGGTGGCGACGCGGTTGGCGATCTTCTGCAGGTTCTCGGTCAGCCGCGACTCCTGCAATCCCGTCAACCGCACCTGCATCTTGTTCTCGGCGAGCAGTGACAGCAGGGTCGACACGCGCCTTGGGGCGTCCTGCAGCAGTGCCTGCATCTCCATGGCCTCGCTGGCCAGGCTCGCCGGCGAGAACGACTTGCGCAGGCGCTCGCGCAGCATCTGCTGCAGGTGGCCTTCGACCACCTGGCGCATGTCCAGCTGGGGGTCCAGCGCGCGGCACACGCCTTCCAGATGCAGCAGGGTCTTGCCGAGATGTTGCAGTTCCGGCGGCGTGCGCAGGCCGCAGTCGGCACCGATGCGTGCCAGCTCCAGCATCAGCCAGCCTTCGGTCATGGTCTTGGAGCCGTGCGCTGCATAGCGCGCCACCAGCTGGCCGATCTCGCGGACGTAGCGGTCCTCGTCGAAATCCTCGAGGCGCACGCCCAGCGCGATGGATTCCTCGGCCACTTCCTCGCCACTGCCGTCGACCGCGGAGAACAGCAGCTTCAGCAGGCGGGCGCGCTGCTTTGGCGGCACGTGGGCGACCATGCCGAGGTCGAAGATCGCGAGGCGCTGGTCGTCGGTGACCAGCATGTTGCCGGGGTGCGGGTCGGCGTGGATCTCGCCGTGCACGAAGGTCTGGTCGAGGTAGCCGCGCACCAGGGCATCGGCCAGGGGCTGGTAGTCGTGCTCGGTGCGGCGCAGTCCACCGAGCGCGGTAACCTTGGTGCCGCGCACCAGATCCATGGTCAGCACGCGGCCGGTGGTCAGGTTCCAGATCGGCTGGGGCACCAGCAACAACGGGTAGGCCTCGAAATGCTTGCCGAAGCGTTCCAGGTTGTCGGCTTCGATCCGGTAGTCGAGCTCGGCCAGCAGGGTCTTGCGGAACTCGCGCACCCAGTCGGCGAAATGCAGGCGGCGCCCTATGCGCGTCACGAAGTCGGCCCGCGCCGCGATGCCGGCGAGGATGTCCAGGTCGCGGCGGATCTCGGCCTCCACGTCCGGGCGCTGCACCTTGACCGCCACCTCGCGGCCGTCGTTCATCACCGCGCGGTGCACCTGCGCGATCGATGCGTTGCCCAGTGGCTGTTCGTCGAACTCAGCGAACAGCTTGCCCAGGCGTACGCCGAGCTCCGCTTCCACCACGCCGCGCACGGCATCGAACGGGATCGGGCTCACCTCGTCCTGCATCCGCTCCAGCGCGGGCAGGTAGGCGGGCAGCACCATGTCGGGACGCGTGGACAGTGCCTGGCCGAGTTTGATGAAGGTGGGACCAAGCGCTTCGAGGTCGCGGACAAATGTTTCCGGACCGGTGTCGCCGTCGGCATCCACGGCCGGGTCGGGGGCGGTCGGCGATGGATCGGCATCGGCGCTGGCGAATATGCCGGCGCGACGGTACTTCATCAGAAAGCCGAGGATGCGCGCGCTGCGCGCGAGGCTGCCGCTCGAGGGGTCGTTCATGGGCGCTACGCTAGCGTCCGCTGCGTCAAGGCAACGCTCACGCGCGTGCGCGGGTCGCGACGATGCGCAGGGCGCCATGGCCGCGCGCGGGGTGTGCCTGAATAGACACTGCCCCGGCGACATCGCCGGTTCTTTTCACATCGGGCGCATCTCCGCAGTCCTAGCGTTTCGCGGGCAAGTCCCGTCGAAGTCCACCATTCAACGCTGAGGATCGAGAAAATGGCTGTCAAGACACTCGAAGACCTGTTCGTGCATGCGCTCTCCGACATGTACAACGCCGAGAAGCAGTTGACCAAGGCTTTGCCCAAGATGGCGAAGGCCGCCGCGAATCCGAAGCTCGCGGATGCGTTCACGACGCATCTCGGCGAGACGGAAGGGCAGATCGAACGCATCGACCGCGTCGTCGAGCTGCTGGAAATCAAGCTCAAGCGCATCAAGTGCGCCGCCATGGAAGGCCTGGTCGAGGAAGGCAAGGAGGCGATCGACGAGGTGGGAGAGGGCCCGGTGCGCGATGCCGCGCTCATCAACGCCGCGCAGAAGGTCGAGCACTACGAGATCGCGAGTTACGGCACGCTGTGTGCGCTCGGCAAGCAGCTGGGCTACGCGGACGCGGTGAAGCTGCTGCACGAAACCCTGGCCGAGGAAAAAGCCACGGACGAGAAACTCAGCATGCTTGCCGAGGGCGAGACCAACCGCGACGCTGGCCGGGTGCCGGCGAAGAAGGCCGGCAATTAGTCGCCGCCTGCGTCGGCATGCTCGCCCACCATGCAGGCAGGACTGCCCCCGTGCAGCCCTGCCTGCCGCGGAACGCTCGGAGCCCGCGGAGCAGCACTGCGACGCGATCAGCATGCTCGACTGCGCGCGTGCCCAAGGCGCAGCGCGCCTCACCCCGTCGCCGCGATCTCGACCCACGTCGGTGCATGGTCGCTTGCCTTGTCCTGCAGCCGCACCCAGCGATCCACGCCGGCACCTTTCAGGCGCTTGGCGAGCACCGGGTTAAGCAGCAGGTGGTCGATGCGCAGCCCGCGGTCGCGCTCGGCGTGCTGGCGGAAATAATCCCAGAACGTGTAGATCCTCTGCTCGCCATGCACGTGCCGCAGGCTGTCCGTCCAGCCCTGTTCGAGCAGGCCGAAGTACGCCTCGCGCGTTTCGGGCTGGATCAGCGCGTCCTTGCGCCAGGCCTTGTCGTCGTAGACGTCGTCGTCGGTCGGGATCACGTTGAAGTCGCCGATGATCGCGACCGGATGCGGAAGACCGACCATGGTCCGCGCGTGCCGGGCGAGCCGTGCCATCCATTCCAGCTTGTAGTCGAACTTCGGGCCGGGCTGAGGATTGCCGTTGGGCAGGTAGATGCACGCCACCACGATGCCGTGGACCGCCGCTTCGATGTAGCGGCTCTGCGCGTCGGCGGGGTCGCCCGGCAGGCCGCGGCGGCTCTCCACCGGCACCGTGTCCCGTCCGAGCAGGGCCACGCCGTTCCAGGAGCGCTGACCCTGCCAGATCGCGCCGTATCCGGCCTTCTCCAGCGCATCCACGGGAAAGGTCTCGTCCAGCGCCTTCAATTCCTGCAGCGCCACCACGTCGGGCTTTTCCTGCTCGAGCCACGCGAGCAGCTGAGGCAGGCGGGTGGCGATGCCGTTGACATTGAACGTGGCCAGCTTCAGGGTCTTGCCGCGCGGCATGTTGCCTCCCTCGGTTCGGCGTCCGGTCGCACCGCCGCGCGCACACGGTCAGGGTGGTGTGGACACCTTGGGAGCAGGGGCATCGCAGGGAAGTGAAGCATCCGCCGCAGCGGGCGGACAGGGGCTGGAGTGGACTCAGCCAGAACACTGCGGACGATGGTCCGCGCATGCAACAGAAAGAATGGCGCCCGAAGTTGGACTCGAACCAACGACCCCCTGATTAACAGTCAAGTGCTCTAACCGGCTGAGCTATTCGGGCGGGGACCGGTATTTTAGAGCGTAACTGGCCGCGGTCAAGGAGAACGGCTCACGGGCACGCGGTTTCGCGTGTCGGGCGCTCCGCGCGCACCCGCCCGAGCCGGTTCACGACCACCTTGCCGCGCAATTGGCCGCGTACGCAGGCGTTCACGCTCAGGTTGCTGTGCGCGCTCATGCCGCTGGCCTGGTAGCGCAGGAACGGGCGGGTGGAGGCAAGCCGCAGGCGGTCCGCCCCGCCTGCAGGCGCATCCGTGGCGCGCAGCAGGTCGCCGTCGGCATCGGGCCGGCGGTTGCCGTCCGGGTCGCGGAACACCAGCCATCCCGTGCTCCAGTCGTGGTCGCCGCGGCAGCCGGCATTTGCCGCGCCCGGGCACACCACCACCTGTTCGCGGCGCAGGATCGCGCTGTTGCGCGCCATCGCCATGTCGGCCGACAGCAGGTGCAGGCTCGCCGAAACGCGATGCCGCTCCAGCGTGCCGTTGAACGAGGGCAGGCCGAGGGTGAGAGTGACGGCGGCGACGGCCACCACCACCATTGCCTCGATCAGGGTGAAGCCGACCGCGTCGTGCCTTGCCATGCCCAGCCTCCTTGCCGGTATCACGGGCGAACCACGCTAGGCGATGGCGTCCGTCGGGTCAGTCGCCCGGGGACCCGGCGCAGGGTAGGCGGGGAGGGCCGGTGCCGGTCGGCGAGCGACCGGCGCATCTGTCAGCCAACCGCCGGCCTTCGCAGGGCGTTTGACGCCCGCGCCTACAATGGCGCGATGAAATCCGCCACCCATACGCCGTTCCAGCTCGTCTCGCCCTACCAGCCCGCCGGCGACCAGCCGCAGGCCATCAAGCGGCTCATCGACGGCTTCGAGGCCGGCCTGGCCCGGCAGACGCTGCTCGGTGTGACCGGCTCCGGCAAGACCTACACCATCGCCAACGTGGTCGAGGCGGTGCAGAAGCCGACCATCGTCATGGCGCCCAACAAGACGCTGGCGGCGCAGCTCTACGGCGAGTTCAAGTCGTTCTTCCCGCATAACGCGGTCGAGTACTTCGTCAGCTATTACGACTACTACCAGCCCGAGGCGTACATCCCGTCGTCCGACACGTTCATCGACAAGGACAGCGCGATGAACGAGCACATCGAACAGATGAGGCTGTCGGCGACCAAGGCGCTGCTCTCGCGGCCGGATGCGCTGATCGTGGCGACGGTGTCGGCGATCTATGGCCTCGGCGACCCGGAGGATTACCTGAAGCTGCGCCTGATCCTGGCGCGCGGCGAGCGCATCGAGCAGCGCCAGCTGATCCGCCAGCTCACCGAGCTGCAGTACACCCGCAACGACACCGAGCTGCGCCGCGGCACCTACCGCGTGCGCGGCGAGGTGATCGACGTGCACCCGGCCGAGTCGGAGCTTGAAGCCCTGCGCATCGAACTGTTCGACGGCGAGGTCGAGAACCTCAGCCTGTTCGACCCGCTCACCGGCGAAGTGCAGCGCAAGGTGCCGCGCTTCACCGTGTATCCCAAGACGCATTACGCCAGCACGCGCGAGAGCGTCCTCACCGCGGTGGAGACCATCAAGGTCGAGCTGCGCGAGCGACTGGAGCAGCTGTACGCGGAGAACAAGCTGGTCGAGGCGCAGCGCCTGCAGCAGCGCACCCAGTTCGACCTGGAGATGATGGCCGAGGTCGGCTACTGCAACGGCATCGAGAACTATTCGCGGCACATGACCCGGCGCGAGCCAGGCGCGCCGCCGCCCACGCTGTTCGACTACCTGCCGCCCGATGCGCTGCTGGTGGTGGACGAATCGCACGTCACCGTGCCGCAGATCGGCGGCATGTACCGCGGCGACCGCGCGCGCAAGGAAACGCTGGTGGAGTTCGGCTTCCGGCTGCCGTCGGCGCTCGACAACCGGCCGCTGCGCTTCGAGGAGTGGGAGGCGCGCGCGCCGCGGATGATCTTCGTGTCCGCCACGCCGGGCAAGTACGAGTACGAGCATTGCGAAGGCGAGATGGTGGAGCTGGTGGTGCGCCCCACGGGGCTCATCGATCCGGAAGTCGAGATCCGCCCGGTGGCCACCCAGGTCGACGATGTGCTCGGCGAGATCCACGCGCGCGTGGCCATGGGCGACCGGGTGCTGATCACCACGCTCACCAAGCGCATGGCCGAGAACCTCACCGAGTACCTGTCCGAGCACGATGTGCGCGTGCGCTACCTGCACTCCGACATCGACACGGTTGAGCGAGTCGAGATCATCCGCGACCTGCGCCTGGGCAAGTTCGACGTGCTGGTGGGCATCAACCTGCTGCGTGAGGGCCTGGACATGCCCGAGGTGTCGCTGGTGGCGATCCTCGATGCCGACAAGGAGGGCTTCCTGCGCTCGACCGGTTCGCTGATCCAGACCATCGGCCGCGCCGCCCGCAACCTGCGCGGCAAGGCGATCCTGTATGCCGACCGCGTCACCGACTCGATGAAGCGCGCGATCGACGAGACCGACCGCCGCCGCGCCAAGCAGGTCGAATACAACCTGGAACACGGCATCACCCCGCGTTCGGTGGCGCGCCCGGTGATGGACATCATGGAAGGCGCCCGCAGCGAGCAGGCCGAATCCAAGGCCGGCCGGGGTGGTCGCGGCAAGGTGCGCGCGGTGGCCGAGCGGCCCGAGGACTACGCCAGCCTGGGCCCGGCCAAGGCCGCCGCCCGGCTCAAGGCGCTGGAGCAGCAGATGTACCAGCATGCCCGCGACCTCGAGTTCGAGGCCGCCGCCGGGGTGCGCGACGAGATCCATCGCCTCAAGGAGGCGATGCTCGCATTCCGCTAGGCTTGCCGCCGCCGCAGGCAGCCGCTAGAATTCGCCTCCCTTCGGGCGGTTAGCTCAGTGGTAGAGCATTACCTTGACATGGTAGGGGTCGGGGGTTCGAAACCCTCACCGCCCACCACTCAAGTCCCTGATTTCACGGACTTCAGTGGCGAAGGAACGAAACCCGGCCCGCGTGCCGGGTTTTTCGTGTCCGCGGCAGGCCGGCGCAGCTCAGGATGCCGGGCCGCGCGGCGCGGTCGGTAGTACCTCGGACCTGCGCACCTCATCGGCGCCGACCTCGCGCACGAAGCACGCACGCCAGGTGGCCAGGTCCGGCAGCCCGATGCCGGCGGGGTCCCCCGCGACATACAGCGTGACGTGCGGAATGCCGCAGTCCAGCGGCAGGCGGGTTGCCTGCGCCAGCCGGTGGCGGAACGCGGCGAAAGCCGGCATCTGCAGGTGCTCGATTACCGCCCAGGCCTGCAGCGGGCCGTCCCACTCGTCCTTGGTCTTGTGCACCAGCGCGAAGCGGCGGGTGGCGATGTGCTGCCAGTCGAGCGCGGCGAAGGCGTCAGCGACTGCGGCGGCATCGAGTCGCTCGAGCACGGCGGTGGCGGTGGCGCGGTTGAGCAGGGTGACGTGCAGCTCGTGCTTCTGCTCCAGCACCAGGCCGTCGAGCCTCAGCCGCTGCGGCATGTCCGCGGGGAGGAGCTCGCGCTTTTCGAGCGGCAGCAGCAGCGCGCCTTCAGCATTGAAGCCAGGCCAGTGCATCGTCACCGAACCTCCAGGCTGGGCCAGCATCCCGAGCTTACGCTAAGCTCGGACGCGCCCGGGACGGGCACGTGGCAGGGCGGCAAAAGCCGCGCTGCGGCCGGGATGCGGATCACCAGGGAAGGTGGACATGGACAGGACCAGGGGCGCGTTGGCGCTTTCGTGCGTGGGCTTCGCGCTTGTCGCGGGGCTGTGGCTGTCGGGGTGGCTGGTGCTGAGGCTGCTCGGTCTCGGTGATCTCAGCGCAGGCCTCGACACCTGGCCGGCCTACCTGCGCGCCATCGACATCCCCGCACTCGCGCCATTCGCAGGCCGCATACGCCTGGCCGGCGCATTGGGGCTGGGTCTCCCGCTGCTGGCCTCCACGGTGCCGGTCTTCCTGTTGTTGCGGCCGTCGCGGCGCGCGATGCACGGCAAGGCGCGCTTCGCCAACGTTGTCGACCTGCTGCGGCACGGCCTGTTCACGTCGTCCGGCGAAGGCATCGTCGTTGGACGTTACCGCGGGCGCCTGCTGCGCCTGGCCGGCCAGCAGTCGGTGGTGCTGGCCGCGCCGACGCGCTCGGGCAAGGGTGTCGGGGTGGTGGTGCCCAACCTGCTGGACTACCGCGGTTCGGTGGTGGTGCTGGACATCAAGCAGGAGAACTTCCAGCTCACCAGCGGCTGGCGCGCGGCGCAGGGGCAGCAGGTGTTCCTGTTCAATCCGTTTGCCGAGGACCGGCGCACGCATCGCTGGAACCCGCTGGCCTATGTGTCCACCGAGCCGCTGCAGCGTGTCTCCGACCTGCAGGGCATCGCCGCCATGCTGTACCCGGATGCCGGCGCCGAGCAGAAGTTCTGGACAAGCCAGGCACGCAACGCGTTCATGGCCTTTGCGCTGTTCCTGTTCGACAACTACGAAGCGCAGGCGCGCGAGGGCTTCCCGCCGGAATACCACGTGTTTCCCACCATCGGCAGGCTGTTCCGCCTGTCGTCGGCGGAGGGAAAACCGGCGCGCGCGCACGTGCAGGACCTGGCGGACCGGCCGTTCCTCGGCGAGCACGCGCGCCGCGCCTTCGGCAACCTGCTGTCGCAGGCCGAGGAGACGTTCGCGTCGATCCTCGGCAGCTTCCGAGAGCCGCTCAATGCGTGGATCGATCCGGCGCTGGACGCGGCCACCAGCGGCAACGACTTCATCCTCGACGACGTGCGCCGCCGGCCGATGACCATCTATGTCGGCATCCAGCCCAACCGGCTGGCGGAGGGCAGGGCGATCCTCAACCTGTTCTTCAGCCAGCTGATCAACCTCAATACACGCGTGCTGCCGAAGGACGACTCCAGCCTGCGCCAGCAGTGCCTGCTGCTGATGGACGAGTTCACCGCCATCGGCCGCATCGACATCATCGCCAGCGCCATGGCCTACATGGCCGGCTACAACCTGCGCCTGCTGCCGGTGATCCAGAGCATGGCGCAGCTCGATGCCACCTACGGCAAGGACGTCGCGCGCGCCATCCTCACCAACCACGCCATGCAGGTGGTGTTCGCGCCGCGCGAGCAGCACGACGCCAACGACTACTCGGAAATGCTGGGCTACACCACGGTGCGCCGCCGCAACCTCACCCGTGGGCGGAGCCGTGCGGAGGTGTCGCGCAGCGAGTCGGAGGAGCGCCGCGCGCTGATGCTGCCGCAGGAGCTCAAGGCGATGGGCGCACAGCGCGAGATCCTGCTCTACGAGGGGCTGCCGCACCCGGTGCGCTGCCGCAAGATCCGCTACTTCGCCGAGCGCCGCTACCGCGCGCGGCTGCTGCCGGCGGCCGACGTGCCGCGGCTCCCGGACAGCTGACGACGCGGTGAACGCCGGGCGGGAGACGACCCGCGGTGCGCGGCCGGGAGCGTATCGTACGCGGTGGAGTCCCCCGCCCGATGAGGTGATCCGATGAAATCCACAGTGATGGCCGGTGCGCTCATGGCCATGGCGTTCGCGTCCGCACCGATGCTGGTCCACGCCCAGGACGAGCCCGAAGAGGCCAGCCAGTCCCGCGCCAAGCCGAAGAAGAGCGACGACCGGTTCTGCATCCAGGAAACCGGTTCGCGCATCGTCGCGGCGCGCAATGCGCGCTCGAAGTCCGACGAGAAGGAGTGCGTGGCGGCCGGTGGTCGCGTCTACACCCGCGAGGACATCGACCGCACCGGCTCGGTCGACATCAAGGACGCCTTGCGCAAGCTCGATCCGTCGATCCGCTGACGGTTACCCTGCCCGACAACGACGCCCGGCCACGTGCCGGGCGTTTCCGTTTGCGGCCATAATCCGGCGCATTCCACGCAGCACGGGCACACCATGTCGAACCGCAACGACCCCTCCCGCAACATCCGCGCGCCACGTGGCAGCGAACTCGCCTGCCGCTCCTGGCTCACCGAGGCGCCGTACCGGATGCTGCAGAACAACCTCGACCCCGAGGTGGCCGAGAACCCGGCGGAGCTGGTCGTCTACGGCGGCATCGGCCGCGCGGCGCGCGACTGGGACTGCTACGACGCCATCCTCGAGTCGCTGCGCACGCTCGGTGACGACGAGACGCTGCTGGTGCAGTCCGGAAAGCCGGTCGGCATCTTCCGCACGCATGCCGACGCGCCGCGCGTTCTCATTGCGAACTCCAACCTGGTGCCGCACTGGGCCACCTGGGAGCACTTCAACGCGCTCGATCGCAAGGGCCTGATGATGTACGGCCAGATGACCGCCGGCTCGTGGATCTACATCGGCTCGCAGGGCATCGTGCAGGGCACCTACGAGACCTTCGTGGAGATGGGGCGTCAGCATTACGCCGGCGACCTCACCGGCAAGTGGATCCTCACCGCGGGGCTCGGCGGCATGGGCGGCGCGCAGCCGCTGGCGGCGTCGCTCGCCGGTGCCAGCAGCCTCAATATCGAGTGCCAGCAGTCGCGCATCGACATGCGCCTGCGCACGCGCTACGTCGACGAGCAGGCCACCGACCTCGACGACGCGCTGGCGCGCATCGTGCACTACACGAATGCCGGCGTGGCGAAATCCATCGCGCTGCTCGGCAACGCGGCCGAAGTGCTGCCGGAACTCGTGCGCCGCGGCGTACGCCCGGACGCGGTCACCGACCAGACCAGCGCGCACGACCCCGTGCATGGCTACCTGCCGATCGGCTGGACGGTGGAGCAGTGGCTGGCGGCGCAGGCGGCTGATCCGCAACGCGTGCGCGACGAAGCCAAGAAGTCGATGCGCGTGCACGTCGAGGCCATGCTGGCGTTCGAGGCACAGGGCATCCCGACCTTCGATTACGGAAACAACATCCGCCAGATGGCGTTCGACGAAGGCTGCGCCAACGCGTTCGACTTCCCGGGATTCGTGCCGGCCTACGTGCGTCCGCTGTTCTGCCGCGGCGTGGGCCCGTTCCGCTGGGTGGCGCTGAGCGGCGATCCCGAGGACATCTACAAGACGGACGCCAAGGTCAAGGAACTGATCCCCGACGACGCACACCTGCACAACTGGCTGGACATGGCGCGCGAGCGCATCGCCTTCCAGGGCCTGCCGGCACGCATCTGCTGGGTCGGCCTGGGCCTGCGCGACAAGCTGGGCCTGGCGTTCAACGAGATGGTGCGCAACGGCGAGCTGAAGGCGCCGGTGGTGATCGGCCGCGACCACCTCGACAGCGGCAGCGTCGCCTCGCCCAACCGCGAGACCGAATCCATGATCGACGGCTCCGATGCCGTCAGCGACTGGCCGCTGCTCAACGCCATGCTCAACGTCGCCGGCGGCGCCACCTGGGTGTCGCTGCACCACGGCGGCGGCGTGGGCATGGGCTACTCGCAGCACAGCGGCGTGGTGATCGTCTGCGACGGCAGCGAGGCAGCGGATCACCGCATCGCGCGCGTGCTGTGGAACGATCCGGCCACCGGCGTGATGCGCCACGCCGATGCCGGCTACGAGATCGCCAGGGCCTGCGCCAGGGAACAGGGCCTGAAGCTGCCGATGCTGTAGCAGTTTCCGCTGCGACCGCTGTCGGCGCTTCACGGCCGCGTACCCGTCGCGATGCAATGATCCGCGTCCCGCCTCCCGGGGCGCCACGGAGTCACGCATGCTCCCAGCTTGGCGCGTTCTCGGCCAATGGCTGCGGCTGCGCCGTCGGCTCGGTCGTTGGGGGCGCACGGCCGCCGGCAAGCCGTGGCTTGCGGAGCCGCCGCTGCGTTCGCAGCTGTTCAGCGCGGAACAGATGGAGGCGCACGGCCGGTCGCTGGCGCAGGCGCACCGCGTGCACGAGCATGGTGGTTCCGACCTGCTGCTCGGCCGGCTGAGGGAAAACGAAAGCGTCCTCGACGGCGCCAGCACGCTGCTCACCGGCATGGTGCAGGACGACGTGCGCGTGACCCCGGCGGGCGAGTGGCTGCTCGACAACTACTACCTGGTCGAAGAGCAGATCCGCACCGCACGGCGGCACCTTCCGAAGGGCTACAGCCGCGAACTGCCCTCGCTGAGCGCGGGACCCTCCGCCGGCCTGCCGCGCGTCTACGCGCTGGCGATGGAGGCCATCGCGCATGGCGACGGTCGTATCGATGGCGAATCGATGACCCGCTTCATCGCCGCCTACCAGTCGCTCACGCCGCTCAAGCTCGGCGAGCTGTGGGCGATCCCCATCATGCTGCGGCTGGCGCTGATCGAGAACCTGCGGCGCGTCGCCACGCAGGTGATGCGCAATGGCGAGGACCACCGCCTGGCCGGCGATTGGGCGCGCCTGCTCAACGACGCCGCCGACAAGGATCCGAAGAACGTGGTGCTGGTGGTCGCCGACATGGCGCGCTCGGAGCCGCCGCTGTCGGGGTCGTTCGTGGCCGGGCTTACGCGCGGCCTGCATGGACGCAGCGCGGCGCTGGCCATGCCGATGGGCTGGATCGAACAGTGGGTGGCGGACGGCGGGCACAGCATCGAGGCGCTGGTGCACGCCGAGAGCCAGCAGCAGGCCGCCGACCAGGTGTCGATCAGCAACAGCATCGGCAGCCTCCGCTTCCTCGCCAACATGGACTGGCGCGAGTTCGTCGAGGCCATGAGCGTGGTCGACGGAACGCTGCGCGAGGATCCCGCCGGCATCTACACGCTGATGGATTTCGGCACGCGCGATATCTACCGGCACGTGGTGGAAAAGATCGCGCGGCTCAGCGGCGCGCCTGAACCGGTGGTCGCCGGCCTGGTCCTCGAGCTCGCGCGATCGCACGCCACCACGTCGGACATCGAGGCGCACGTCGGCTACTACCTGGTCGACGACGGCCTCGCCCGTACCCGGGCAGCGGTCGCCGCGTCGGTCGGCGCGCGCAAGCCGGTGCGGATGCGCTCGCGGCGCATACCGCTTGCCGTGTACCTGCTGCCGATCGCCGTGCTTGCGGCCATGTCCACCTGGTACCTGCTGGCGCAGGCGCAGGAGCCGGTCGCGCTGCTGCCGTCCGCGCTCGTCTGGCTGCTCGGGATACTGGGTGTGATCGCCTTCAGCGAGCTGGGCATCGCGTTGGTCAACTGGACGTCGACCAGGCTGGTCGCGCCCAACCCGCTGCCCCGGCTGGACTATTCCAAGGGCATTGCGCCCGATGCGCGCAGCCTGGTGGTCGTGCCGGGCATGCTCGGCAGCGAGGACGCGGTGGATGCGCTGGTCGAGGGGCTGGAAGTGCGCTTCCTGGCCAATCGCGATCCCCACCTGCACTTCGCGCTGTTGACCGATTTCCTCGACGCCGATGCGGCCGTCCTGCCCGGCGACGAAGCCCTGCTGGCGCATGCCAGGCGCCAGGTGGAAGGACTCAACGCGCGCTACGCGCCCGGGCGTGACGACCTGTTCTTCCTCTTCCACCGCCCACGCGTGTGGAATGCGCGCGAGCGCACGTGGATGGGGCTCGAGCGCAAGCGCGGCAAGCTGGCGGCGTTGAACGCCTTGCTGCGCGGCGGCACGCAGGATGCGTTCCTGGCGGTGGTGGGCGATACCGCCGTGCTGCAGGGCGTGCGTTACGTGATCACCCTGGACACCGACACGCGGCTGCCACGCGATGCCGCGCGGGGCCTGGTCGGAACCCTGGCGCACCCCTTGAACGCGGCGCGCTTCGATGGGCAGCGCCATCGCGTCGCCCGCGGCTACGGCATCCTGCAGCCGAGCGTCGGCAACAGCATGGGTGGCGGACGCAGTACGCGTTACGCGCGCATGTACGGCAGCGAGGAAGGCATCGATCCGTACTCGCGCACCGTGTCCGATGTCTACCAGGACCTGTTCGGCGAAGGCTCGTTCATCGGCAAGGGCATCTACGACGTGGACGCGTTCGAGTACGCGCTGCAGGGGCGCTTCCCGGAGAACCGCATCCTCAGCCACGACCTGCTCGAAGGCTGCTACGCGCGCGCCGGACTGGTCAGCGACGTGCGCCTGTTCGAGGAATACCCGTCGCGCTACGCGGCCGACGTCAAGCGTCGCCACCGCTGGATCCGCGGCGACTGGCAACTGCTGCCCTGGGTACTGCCCTGGGTGCCGCGGGCGGGCGGTGGGCTGGAGCGCAACCCGCTGTCCTGGCTGTCGCGCGGCAAGCTGGTCGACAACCTGCGCCGCAGCCTGGTGCCGGTGGCCGCGACCGCGCTGCTGGTGCTGGGCTGGGCGCTGCTGCCACAGCCGCTGGCGTGGACGCTGGCGCTGCTCGGCCTGTGGCTGCTGCCGGTGCTGGTGCCGGCGCTCTGGGACCTGCTGGCCCGGCCGGCCGACATGACGCCGGAGGCGCACCTGGTGCAGTCGGCAAAATCCACCACCCGCCAGCTGCAGCGCGCGGCCTCCACACTGGCCTGCCTGCCCTACGAGGCAGGCTTCAGCCTCGACGCGATCGTGCGCAGCCTGTGGCGGGTCGCGGTCAGCCGGCGTCACCTGCTGCAATGGAATCCATCCAGCGAAGTGGAGCGGCAGCTGGGCAGCGGCATCGGCGCGGAGCTGCGCGGCATGTGGTTCGCGCCGGCCTTTTCCGCCGCCGTCGCGTCCGTGCTGTGGCGGGTCAACCCGGGCGCGTTGTGGACCGCGGCGCCGCTCCTGCTGCTGTGGGCCTCGTCGCCGCTGCTGATGGCGTGGCTCGGGCGTCCGCCCAGCCAGCGGCGCACCGATCTTTCCCGCGCGCAGCTGGCGTTCCTGGGCCGGCTGGCGCGCCGTACCTGGGCGTTCTTCGAAGTCCATGTCCGCGCCGAAGACCACTGGCTGCCGCCGGACAACATCCAGGAGCACCCGGCACTCGTCGTGGCACGCCGCACGTCGCCGACCAACATCGGCCTGTCGCTGCTGGCGAACCTGGCGGCATACGATTTCGGCTACCTGCAGGTGGGCGGCCTGCTCGAGCGCACCCGCAATGTGCTGGACACGCTCGACGTGCTGCCGCGCCATCGCGGCCACTTCTACAACTGGTACGACACCGCCACGCTCGAGCCGCTGCCGCCGCGCTACATCTCGACGGTCGACAGCGGCAATCTCGCCGGACACCTGTTGACGCTGCGCCAGGGGCTGCTGGCGCTGGGCGACGCCCCGGTGCTCGCGCCTTCGACCTTCGAGGGGCTTGCCGACACCCTCGGCGCGGCGGACGACGCCCACCGCGCAACCGGCATCCAGGACAGCGCGGTGGAAACGGCGTTGCTCGCGTTCCGCGCGCACCTGAACGCGGTTCGCGCGCAGCCGCCTGCATCGCCGGCGGACGCCGCGCGCGCGCTGGCCGGACTGTGCGTGCAGGCGCAGGCGCTCGCGTCTGCCTGGCCCGAGCCGCCCGGACTGCAGCATCCCGACCCCTGGCACTGGCCGACCGCACTGCTCGACGCCTGCCGCTCCGCGCAGGATGAACTGCTGCACTTCGCGCCGTGGCTGGACGGGCCCGAGTTCGTCGAGGACAGCGCGGAAGGGGATGCAGCCGCCAGCGGCATTCCGGGCCTGCGCGCGCTGCAGCAGCATGTTTCGGGCTCGCCCGCGCACGACAGGCTGGTGCAGGAACGCGCACGCGAGCGCCTCGATCTGCTGGAACGCCTGGCGCATATCGCCGGCCAGTTCTCGCTGATGGAATACGGGTTCCTCTACGACGAAGACCGCCACCTGCTGACGATCGGCTACAACGCCGACGAGCGCCGCATCGACCCCGGCCACTACGACCTGCTCGCATCCGAGGCGCGGCTCGGCAGCTTCGTGGCGATCGCCCAGGGGCAGCTGCCGCAGGAGACGTGGTTCGCACTTGGTCGCCTGCTGACCGAGGTCGACGGCGATGTAACGCTGCTGTCCTGGAGCGGCTCGATGTTCGAGTACCTCATGCCGCAGCTGGTCATGCCCAGCTACCCGGACACGCTCCTCGACCAGGCCGCGCGGCGCGCGGTGCACGCGCAGATCCTGCACGGTCGCGAACATGGCGTGCCGTGGGGCATCTCCGAGTCCGGCTACAACACGGTCGATGCGCGGATGAACTACCAGTACCGCGCGTTCGGAGTGCCCGGCCTTGCCCTCAAGCGCGGGCTGGGCCAGGACCTGGTGGTTGCGCCCTATGCCAGCGCGATGGCGCTGATGGTGGCGCCGGAAGCGGCGTGCCAGAACCTGCAGCGGCTGTCCGAGGCCGGTTTCGCCGGACGCTTCGGGCTGTACGAAGCGATCGACTACACGCCGTCGCGCGTTCCCCGCGGACAGGGCCACGCCCTGGTGCGTTCGTTCATGGCGCATCACCAGGGGATGAGCCTGCTGTCGCTGGCTTACCTGCTGCGCGACCAGCCGATGCAGAAGCGGTTCGTCGCCGATGCCGAGTTCCAGGCCACATTGCTGCTGCTGCAGGAGCGCGTGCCGCGCACCGGCGTATTCCACCCGCACGAAGCCGAGCAGGGCCCGCGCGTGGCGCCGGCCGCCGCCGAAACGCGGCTGCGCGTCTTCCACGATCCCGATGCCGGCCGCTCGCCGGTGCAGTTGCTCTCCAACGGCCGGTACCACGGCTTGCTGACCAGCGCCGGCGGCGGCTACAGCCGCCTGCGCGACATGGCCATCACGCGCTGGCGCGAGGACGGCACCCGCGACCACTGGGGCAGCTTCTGCTACCTGCGCGACGTCGAAAGCGGCGAGTTCTGGTCGGCCACCCACCAGCCCACCTGCGTGCCGGTGGAGCACTACGAGGCGATCTTCTCCGACGCCAAGGCCGAGTTTCGAGGCCGCAAGCAGCGCTATGAAACCCACCTCGAGATCGCGATCTCGGCCGAGGACGACATCGAGCTGCGCCGGCTGCATATCAGCAACCGCTCGCGGCGGGAGCGCACGATCGAGGTGACCACCTATGCCGAGGTGGTGCTGGCGTCATCGCTCTCCGACGAACTGCATCCCGCCTTCAGCAACCTGTTCGTGCAGACCGAGATCGTGCGCGACAAGCAGGCGCTGCTGTGCACGCGCCGGCCGCGCTCGCACGACGAGGTGCCGCCGTGGATGTTCCACCTGGTCGCGGTGCACGACGCCAGCATCGGCGCGATTTCATACGAGACCGACCGCGCGCGCTTCCTCGGCCGCGGCAACACGCCGCGCAGCCCGCAGGCGATGACCGCCCGTGGTGCGGGGTCGGGGGCGTTGTCCGATACCGCCGGTTCGGTGCTGGACCCGATCATCGCGATCCGCACCCGCATCGTGCTCGCACCCGAGCAGACCGCGATCATCGACATGGTCACCGGCGTGGGCGGCGACCGCGCGGCCTGCGCGGCGCTGATCGACAAGTACCGCGACCGGCGCCTGGCCGACCGTGTGTTCGACCTGGCGTGGACGCACAGCCAGGTGGTCAGGCGCCAGATCGACGCGTCGCAGGCCGATGCGCAGCTCTACGAACGGCTGGCGGGCCTGATGGTCTACGCGCACCCGTTCATGCGCGCGGACGCCGCGGTGCTGCTGCAGAACCGGCGCGGGCAATCCGGGCTGTGGGGGCATTCCATTTCCGGCGACCTGCCGATCGTGCTGTTGACGATCGCCGATGCCGCCAACATCGCGCTGGTGCGGCAGATGGTGCAGGCGCACGCGTACTGGCGGCTGAAAGGCCTCAATGTCGACCTGGTGATCTGGAACGAGGAGCAGGGCGGCTACCGGCAGCACCTGCAGGAACAGATCCTCGGCCTGGTCTCGGCGGGCCCCGAGGGCAACGTGCTCGACCGGCCGGGCGGCATCTTCGTGCGCCAGTCGCAGCAGATGTCGCACGAGGACCGCATCCTGATGCAGTCGGTGGCGCGCGTGGTCGTCAGCGACCGCCACGGCACGCTGGCCGCGCAGGTGACCCGGCACGAGCCGGCCGAGCGCAGCATGGCGCCATTGCTGCCCGCTGGCGCATCGGCCGCGCACGGAACGCGCCCGGCGCCGCCGCAAGCCGATGCGGCGACAGCGGGATTGCCGCCCCCCGTGCCGCTGGCGCACGGCGAGGATCCGTGGCCGTTCGAGCCGGTGGCCGACACCTTCCTGTTCGACAACGGCACCGGCGCCTTCTCCGCGGACGGCCGCGAGTACGTGGTGCTGCTGCGCGAAGGCGAAGCGACGCCGGCGCCGTGGGCCAGCGTCATGGCCAATCCGCAGCTGGGCACGGTGGTCAGCGAAAGTGCGCCCGGATACACCTGGTTCGAGAACGCGCACGAGTTCCGGCTGACGCCCTGGCACAACGACCCGGTGTCCGACACCGGCGGCGAGGCCTTCTATCTGCGCGACGAGGACACCGGCAGCGTGTGGTCGCCGATGCCGTTGCCATGGCGCGGCACGGGCGCATACCGCACGCGGCACGGCCTCGGCTACAGCGTCTACGAGCACGTCGAGGACGGCATCGCCAGCGAGCTGTGGGTCTATGTAGCGCTCGACGACGCGGTGAAATACTCGGTGCTCAGGCTGCGCAACCTGTCCGGGCGTGCGCGGCGACTGTCCGCCACCGGCTACGTGGAATGGGTGCTGGGTGATATCCGGTCCAGGTCGCGGATGCACGTGGTCAGCGAACTCGACGGCGACAGCGGGGCGTTGACCGCGCGCAATCCCTACAACTCCGAATGGGGTGGCCTGGTCGCCTTTTTCGACGTCGATGGCGGGGTGCGGTCGTTCACCGCCGATCGAAGTGAATTCATCGGCCGCAACGGCAGCCTGCGCAGCCCGGCGGCGATGCGACGCGTGACGCTGTCCGGGAAGCTCGGTGTGGGGATGGATCCCTGCGCTGCGATCCAGGTCCCGGTCGCACTGGCGCCCGGCGAGGCCTTCGAAACGGTGTTCCGGCTCGGCGCCGGCGCGGACCACCGGGCGGCGATGCAGCTGGCCAAGCGCATCCAGGGCAGCGGCCCTGCGCACGATGCGCTCGATGCCGTGCGCGTGCACTGGCGGCACACCTTGGGGGCGATCAGCGTCGAGACGCCGGAACCCGAGGTGGACACGCTGGTCAACGGCTGGCTTCCATACCAGGCGCTGGCCTGTCGCTACACCGCGCGCAGCGGCTATTACCAGTCCGGCGGCGCGTTCGGCTTCCGCGACCAGCTGCAGGACACCATGGCCACCGTGCACGCGGCACCGGCGCTGACCCGCGAGCACCTGCTGCTGAGCGCCGCCCATCAGTTCCCGCAGGGCGACGTGATGCACTGGTGGCACCCGCCGCAGGGGCGCGGCGTGCGCACGCGATGCTCTGACGATTACCTCTGGCTGCCACTGGCCGCCTGCCGCTACCTGCAGGTCACCGGCGACCACACCGTGCTGGACGAGCGCGTGCGCTTCGTCGAAGGCCGCTTGGTCAACGCCGACGAGGAATCGTATTACGACCTTCCGGCGATCTCGGGCCAGCAGCAGACCTTCTACGAACACTGCGTGCTCGCGCTCAGGCGCGGCATGGCCCTGCTGGGCGAGCGCGGCCTGCCGCTGATGGGCTCCGGCGACTGGAACGATGGCATGAACCGCGTCGGCGACGGCGGGCAGGGCGAGAGCGTGTGGCTCGGCTTCTTCCTGTTCGATGCGCTCGCGCAGTTCGCCGGCGTGGCGCGCGCGCGCGGTGACGCCGCCTTCGCCGACGATTGCGTGGCGGCATCGCAACGCCTGCGCGACAACCTGGAGCTGCACGCCTGGGATGGCGAGTGGTATCGCCGCGCGTGGTTCGACGACGGCACGCCGCTCGGCTCGGCACAGAGCGACGAGTGCAGGATCGATGCGGTGTCGCAGAGCTGGTCGGTGCTGTCGGGCGCGGCGCAGGCGGCGCGCACGCGCAAGGCGATGGACGCGCTGGACCGGCACCTGGTGCGGCGCGATGCCGGGCTGGTCCAGCTGCTCGATCCCCCGTTCGACAAGACCGGCAAGGATCCGGGTTACATCCGCGGCTACGTGCCCGGCGTGCGCGAAAACGGCGGCCAGTACACGCACGCCGCGGTCTGGGCGGCGATGGCGTTCGCCGAACTTGGCGACAGCGCGCGCGCCTGGGAACTGGCACGCATGATCAATCCCATCCACCACGCGCTGGATGCCGAAGCAGCCGCGCTCTACAAGGTGGAGCCCTACGTGCTGGCCGCCGATGTCTATGGCGTCGCGCCGCACACCGGCCGCGGTGGCTGGACCTGGTACACCGGGTCCGCGGGCTGGATGTACCGGCTGCTGGTGGAATCATTGCTCGGCCTGCGGCGCAGTGGAGACAGCATCCGGCTGGTCCCGTGCATCCCGGCCGACTGGCCCGGCTATCGCATCCAGTACCGCTACGGCGAGAGCAGGTATCTGATCGACGTGCGCCAGGTCGATGCGGAACCCGGGGCCGCAGCGCCCGGCCTGTGGCTGGATGGCGTGGCGCAGGACGGCCTGCGTTTCCCGCTGGTGGACGACCGGGCGACGCACCGCGTGGACGTGGTGTGGCTGCGTTCCGCCCCGCCATCCGCGGCGCCACCGGAGGTCCCGGCGGCGCAGTGAGTCACCCGGCCCGCGACGCTCAGGCGGGCGCGCCCAGCAGCACCCGGTTCATCCGCTGCACGAACGCCGCCGGGTCATCCAGCTGCGCGCCGGCGGTGATCTCGGCCTGCTCGAGCAGCAGGTTGGCGAGGTCGGCGGCCTTGCCGTCGTCGGCCTCGGCTCCCAGGCGGGCGAGCAGCGCGTGTCCGGGATTCACCTCGAGCGTCGGCTTGCTCTCCGGAACGTCCTGTCCCGCCTCGCGCAGCAGGCGCGCGAAATGCGGAGCCACCTCGTGATCCGACAGCACCAGGCATGAGGGCGAATCGGTGAGGCGCGCGGACACCTTCACGTCGGCCACGCGCTCGCCCAGCAGCGCCTTGATGCGCGCAACCAGCGGACCGGCGGCCTTGCCGGCTTCCTCCTGCTGCTTCCTGGCGGCGTCGTCCAGCGGCAGTTCGCCCTTGGCGACGCTCTGCAGCGTCTTTCCGGCGTATTCGCGCAGGTAGCCGAGCATCCATTCGTCGATGCGGTCGGACATCAGCAGCACTTCGATGTCGCGTGCGTTGAATGCCTCCAGCTGCGGGCTGCCCGCGGCGGCGGCGTGGCTGTCTGCGGTGACGTACCAGATGGTGTCCTGGCCCGCGGCCATGCGCCCGACGTAGTCGTCCAGCGCCACGCTGCGCGCCGCGCCTTCGCCGCGGGTCGAGGCGAAGCGCAGCAGTTTCGCGATGCGCTCGCGGTTTTCATGGTCTTCGGCGATGCCTTCCTTGAGCGTGTTGCCGAAGGCCTTGATGAAGGTCTCGAACTTCGCCGCGTCGGTGCGCGCCAGGCCTTCGATCAGGTCGAGCACGCGCTTCACGCAGCTGGCGCGGATGCGCTCGAACTGGCGGTTGTGCTGCAGCAGCTCGCGGCTGACATTGAGCGGCAGGTCGTCGGCGTCGACCACGCCGCGCACGAAGCGCAGGTAGTTCGGCAGCAGCTCTTCGGCGGCGTCCATCACGAACACGCGCTTGATGTAGAGCTTCAGCCCCTTGCGTTCGTCGCGGCCGCCCATCATCAGGTCGAACGGCGGCTGCGCGGGCAGGTAGAGCAGGGTGGTGAAGCTCTGGTTGCCCTCGACGCGGTTGTGGCTCCACGCCAGCGCGTCGTTGAAGTCGTGGCCGAGCGACTTGTAGAAGCCCTGGTAGTCCTCATCGCTGATTTCCGCCTTGGGCTTGGTCCACAGCGCGGACGCGGAGTTGACGGTCTCCCACGTGGCTTCGGCTGTCTCGGCGTCGTCGCCGGTCTTGTCCGCCGGCATGCGGATCGGGAAGGCGACGTGGTCGGAGTAGCGCTGGATCAGCGAGCGGATGCGCCAGCTGTCGAGGAACTCGTCCTCGCCGTCCTTCAGGTGCAGCACCACGCGCGTGCCACGCGCCGGCAGTTCCACGGTATCGAGCGTGTACTCGCCCTGGCCGGTGCTTTCCCACTTCACGCCTTCGCCCGCATCCGCGCCGGCGCGGCGGGTCAGCACGGTGACGCGGTCGGCGACCACGAACGCCGAGTAGAAGCCCACGCCGAACTGGCCGATCAGGCGCGCGTCGGCCTTCTGCTCGGCGGCCATCGCCGCCAGGAACCGGCGCGTGCCGGAGCTGGCGATGGTGCCGATATTGGCGACCACCTCGTCGCGGCCCATGCCGATGCCGTTGTCGGCGATGGTGATGGTGCGCGCCGCGCGGTCAACGCTCACCTCGATGCGCAGCTCGCCGTCGCCGGCGGCAAGGTCCGGGTCGGCGATCGCCTCGAAGCGCAGCTTGTCGCAGGCATCCGACGCGTTGGAGACCAGCTCGCGCAGGAACACTTCCTTGTGCGAGTACAGCGAGTGGGTCACCAGGTGCAGGACCTGGGCGACTTCGGCTTCGAACGGGCGGGTTTCGGTGGTATCGGTCATGGCGGTCCGTGCTGCATGTGGAGACAGCCCCGGGAGATGGGCTTGGTCGCGCAAAACCCAAGCCCCGCGCCGCGCGCCGGCGTTGCGCTCAGTCGAGGCCGTCGTCGCCGTGCCCGCCGTCGTCGGCGGCGGCTTCCGGGTCGTCGAACAGCCGGGCGTAGTCGGCCACCGCGGCGCGCATGTCGGCCACCGGCGCGGCACTGGCCGGGTCGGCGCGCAGGGCCTGCGTGCCCGCCATCAGCCGCGCCAGGATGCCGTGCAGGGCAACGTCGGGCTCCGCGTCCAGCTTGCAGTTGGCGAACATGTATTCGATCGCGTCATCGATGTCGCCGGCCAGCACGAGCACGTTGGATTCGCCCAGGTGCCCCATTTCGTGATGCGCGAGACCGGTCATCGCTTCGCGCACGCGTGCCATCCCTTCGATCAGCGGCGCGTCCGGGGTCCATTGCACGTGGCCGGCGGGGACGTCGGTGGCTGCGTCGGCCGCATGGGCATCGTGCGCGGCGGGGCGGCCCTGCGTGGCATGCGCCGCATGGCCATCGTGGCGGTCCTGCGCCGCGGCGGCGGCGGGAGTCAGGGCCAGGCCCAGGGCGAGGGCCAACGTGGCGGCGGCAAGGACGTGTCTCATGGCTGGCTCCGGTGGAGAAAGATCGCACACGGATGTTAGGCGCTATGGAGCGCGTGCCCCTGATCGGGGTCAAGCGCGCAGCAGTCAGCCTGCCGACCGCCATGTCCCTATTCATAAATCGCCGTCCGTGCTACAATGCGCACCGCAAGTCGTTGTAAACATTGAATTTATGGAGGAAACAATCAAAAACTACCTGAAGCAAACGCTCCTGTCCCTGATCCCCGCCGGCCACCGTCGCAGCCGGTCCATGCGTGCCCGCACCGCGCAGGCCGCCAGCCGCATCACCCGCATCCAGACGGGCATGCCGCCGCCGCATTCCACGCCGGTCCACGGCACGCTGGCGCGCCGTCGCGACCCGCACCACGGCTACGGCCGCAGCCACTACCTGCCAGGACCGCTGCGCGATGCACGCGTCGCCCGGCAGATGTTCCGGATCACCTGACCCCCCGGCCCTTGTGACCTGGGCCATTGCCCGGGCTCGGCGCGGCGGCGTAGTGTGGCCGGTCGTCCCCACGAGCCGTCGAATGTCCCGCGAAGCCGCCGCCAAGGCCAGTCCGTTCCGGAGCCTGCTCCGCACCAAGTCCATCGAGCAGTCCATCGCCGACGCCGCCGAACCCGGCCGCCAGCTCAAGCGCTCGCTGACCGCCTGGGACCTGATGATCCTCGGCGCGGCGGTGGCGGTGGGCGCCGGCATCTTCTCGGTCGGCGCGCGCGCAGCGGGTGATTTCGCCGGCCCGGCGGTGATGCTGTCGTTCGTGCTGGCGGCGGTGACCTGCGGCCTGGCGATCATGTGCTACGCCGAGTTCGCCTCCACCATCCCGGTGGCGGGCAGCGCCTACACCTACACCTACGCCACGCTCGGCGAGTTCCTGGCGTGGATCATCGGCTGGGACCTCATCCTGGAGCTGCTCACCGCGGGTGCGGTGATCGCCAAGTACTGGGGCATCTACCTCGGCATGGTGTTCGAGCTGTTCGAGATACACATCCCGACCACGGTCAGCCTGTTCGGGCTGTCGATGGACTGGGGCCCGCTGGTGATCGTGGGCGTGTTCACCGCGCTGCTGATCCAGGGCACCAAGATGTCGGCGCGGGTCAACAACGTGTTCACCCTGATCAAGATCGGCATCGTGCTGTTCGTGATCGTGGTCGGCCTGAGCTACCTGAAGCTCGAGAATTTCACCCCGTTCGTTCCGCCGTCCGCGCCCACCGGCGGCGGTGCGGCGGATGTCTGGTCGCAGTCGCTGTTCTCGTGGGCCACGGGCGCCGTGCCGGCGAAGTACGGCATTCCCGGCGTGCTGTCGGGCGCGGCGCTGGTGTTCTTCGCCTTCATCGGCTTCGACGTGGTGGCCACCTCCGCCGAGGAGGTCAAGAACCCGCAGCGCACGCTGCCGCTGGGCATCTTCGGCGGCCTGGCGCTGGTCACCGTGCTGTACCTGCTGGTGGCGCTGGCCCTGACCGGGATGGTGCCGTACACGGTGCTGGCCGAGGCCGAGAACCCGTCGCTGGCGACGGCCTTCGTCGCGGTCGGCGCGGGATGGGCGGCACAGGTGATCTCGGTCGGCATCCTGATCGGCCTGACCACCGTGATCATGGTGTTGCTGATGGGCCTGTCGCGCGTGCTGCTGGCCATGAGCCGCGACGGCCTGCTGCCGCGCTGGCTGAGCGTGACCTCCGAGACGCACCGCACGCCGGTGCGGCTGCAGTTGATCTGCGGCGCGGCGGTCGCCCTGCTGGCCGGCTTCACCCAGGTCGAGATCCTCGAGGAGATGATCAACATCGGCACGCTGTCGGCGTTCGTGCTGGTCAGCATCGCGGTGGTGGTGCTGCGGCGCACGCGCCCGGACCTGCCGCGCGCGTTCCGGGTGCCGTTCTCGCCGGTGCTGCCGATCGTCTCGGCGGTGCTGTGCTTCTACCTGATGCTCAACCTCACCACGCTCACCTGGGTGCGCTTCGTGGTGTGGCTGCTGGTCGGCACGGCGGTGTACTTCGCCTATGGCCGCCGGCACTCGCGCGTCGGGCTGCGCGCGCGCGGCGAGCTGCCGGTCGACGAGGCGCGCTGAGCGGCGGCATGCCGCCGCCCGCGGACCGGCACGGACCGATGCGACTTTCCGGCATCCACGTCTATCCGCTGAAGTCGGCGGCGGGGATCGAACTCGCGGACGCGGTGGTCGAGCGTCGCGGCCTGCGCCACGACCGGCGCTGGATGGCCGTCGACGCCGCCGGCAAGTGCGTCACCGGTCGCGAACTCCCGCGTCTGACCCTGGTGCGCGCAACGCCCGCGGCCGATGGCCTGGTGTTGGAAGCCCCCGGCATGCCGCGGCTGCATGCGGCGATGCCGGTCGACGCCGCCACGCTCGCGGTGGATGTGTGGGACAGCAGGCTGCGCGCGCCGCTGCTCGGCGCGGAGGCCGAAGCCTGGCTGTCGACGTTCCTCGGCACGCCGCTGCGCCTGGTGCACATGGATGCCGCTGCGACGCGCGCCGTGACCTCGTCGCGGGCCATGTCGGGCGACGTGGTGAGCTTCGCCGATGCCTTTCCGGTGCTGCTGCTGTCGCAGGCATCGCTGGACGGCCTCAACGCACGCCTGGCGTCGCCGGTGTCGATGCAGCGCTTCCGTCCCAACCTGGTGGTCGATGGCGTGCCCGCGCACGCTGAGGACGGCTGGGCGCGGATCCGCATCGGCGAGGTGGAGTTCGACGTGGCGGAGCCCTGCGTGCGTTGCGTGTTCACCACGGTCGACCCGCTGCGTGGCGAGCGTGACCCCGGCGGCGAGCCGCTGCGCACGCTGATCGGCTACCGGCGTACGCCGGACGGCGTGGCCTTCGGGCAGCTGCTGTTGCCGCGCTCGGCGGGGACGGTGCGCCGCGGCGACCGCGTCGACGTGCTGCGCTGACCAGGGCCCGCGGCCGGCTCCGTACGCGCGACGCGTGTTGTTTCAGCGGCCGAGGCGGTTGATCTCCGCGTTCTCCAGGACCGGCGGCGGTTCCGGATCGCGCAGCACGGCCAGCATCGCGCGCCCGACGCGTCGGGTATCCGTCACCAGGCCGGGCAGGACACGCATGCCGAGGCCCATCAACGGGCCAAGGACCGGGTACACGGCGGCCAGCGCGGCATGTGGCGAGTGTTCGCCGCCGACTGGCTGGATGCCGCCGGTGCGCAGCATCACGGTGCGGATCGGCAACGCGGCCAGCGCCTGTTCGGCCTCGCCCTTGACGCGCAACTGCATGACCCGGCTACGCGGATCGCTGCCAAGGCCGGAGATGTACACGAAGGTCATGCCCGGGTTGCGTTCGGCCAGGGTGCGCGCGACGTTGAGGGTGAGGTCGACGGTGACCCGGCGGTATTCGGCCTCCGGCGTGCCCAGTGGTGGCGCGCCGGCGCAGTACAGGCAGCCGTCGAAGGGCTGCAATCGCGCGGCCACGGCATCGAGGTCGGCGAAGTCGGGCGCCAGGATGTCCTCCACCCTGGCATCGGTGACGCCGCAGGCGCGGCGGCCGAGTGCCGCGACATGGGTCACGTCATCGGCGGCCAGGCATTCGCGCAGCACGCCCTGGCCGACGAGGCCGGTGGCGCCGGTAATCAGGATGCGCATGCGGGTTCCCGGATTGGGCGTCCCCGCACCATCCCGCCGATCGGCGCGTGCGTCAACGCCGGCTGCACATCGCCGGCTAACGGGAGTTCGCCCGATTCGCGGTTGCCGGGCGGGCCGGATGTCTCCGTCAACTGCGGCGCGTGACGCTAGGATGACTCTTGAAGGATTCCGCAAGCGGGAGTCACGACAAGAAGGACAGAGGCGATGAGTCAGTCGAACGTCTGGTGGAGAACGATCCTGGCGGTCTGCCTTGCGGCAACACTCGCTGGGATCTGCTCGACGGCAACGCCTGCCCTGAAACGTGTCAAGGCATCAGAGCTGGGTGCCGAGCAGCGTAAAGACCTGGAGACGTTGATCGAGGATCAGGTTCGCGAGCGCCTTGAACTGGAATCCAGTGCACGGATGCTCAATGGCTTGCGCCTGGACCGGTCGGAAAACACGGTGATCGTGGATCTGTCCGCTGCGTTCCTGCCGACGGGCGTGAACCATGTCACGGCCGCACTTGAAGATCGCCTGCATGTCATCGCGACGGGCGTTCTTTGGCTCGTGGAGAACGATCTGGGATTGTCCTTGACGGGCGTCCACTTCACGTTCGATGGGAAGCCTCTCTCCTGGTATTACCCGGACGATTATCCTGACGAGACAGCGCCTTCGGAGCATGGCACAGGGCTCGGACCGCCGGACGGCGCAACTACAACGCGCTGACCCGGAACTTCCGTCCCTTGATCTTGCCCTCGCGCAGCCGCGCCAGCGCGTTGGCGGCCTGAGCGCGGGCAATGGCCACGTAGGACCGCGTGGCCAGCACGTCGATCTTGCCGATCGCGGCCACCGCCAGCCCGGCATCGCCGGTCAGCGCGCCGACGATGTCGCCCGGGCGCAGCTTGTCGGTCTTGCCGGCATCGATGCGCAGGGTGGCCATCGCGGCGCGCGGCACGCCCTTCGGCTTGCCGGTCACCGGCTGCGCGCGGTCACGCGGCAGGGTGCGGAACTGGTGGTCCTCGATCGCGTTCATGCGCGGCACCTCGCGCGGCGTGCAGATGGTGATGGCGATGCCGCCACGCCCGGCGCGGCCTGTGCGGCCGATGCGGTGCAGGTAGGTGTCGGGATCCGACGGCACGTCGTAGTTCACCACCGCGGCGAGGTCCTCGATGTCGAGGCCGCGCGCGGCGACATCGCTCGCCACCAGCACGTTGCAGCTGCGGTTGGCGAAGCGCATCAGGGTCTCGGCGCGGTCGCGCTGCTCCATGTCGCCGTGCAGCGCCAGCGCGTCGAAGCCGTAGTGGGCGAGCGATGCCGCCACTTCGTCCACGTCGCGGCGCATGTTGCAGAACACCACGCAGGATTCGGGGCGGTGCTCCAGCAGCAGCGCCGCCAGCAGCGGCGCCTTGCGCTCGGGGTCGGCCTCCACCACCACCTGGTTGATCGCCGGCGCGTCGGCGGCGCCGCGGATGCTGACTTCCGCCGGGTTGCGCAGCGTGGCCTTGGCCAGGGTGCGGATGGCCTCCGGGAACGTGGCCGAGAACAGCAGGCGCTGGCTGCCGGCGGGAATGCGGCGCGCGATGTCGCGGATCTGGTCCTCGAAGCCCATGTCGAGCATGCGGTCGGCCTCGTCCAGCACGAAGCCGAGCACGCCGCCAAGCTGCAGCGCGTCGCCGCGCAGCAGCTCCTGGATGCGGCCGGGCGTGCCCACCACCACGTGTGGTGCATGCGCGAGCGAGGCCAGCTGCGGCGCCAGCGGAATGCCGCCGCACAGCACCGACACCTTCACGTTGGGCACGCCCAGCGCGAGCCTGCGCAGCTGGCCGCCGACCTGCTCGGCCAGTTCGCGCGTGGGGCACAGCACCAGCGCCTGCGTGCGCACCGCGGTCGGGTCGAGCCGCTGCAGCAGGCCGAGCCCGAACGCCGCGGTCTTGCCGCTGCCGGTCGGGGCCTGGGCAATGACGTCGCGGCCCTCGAGGATCGGCGGCAGCGACTGCGCCTGCACCGGCGTCATCGCGGTGTAGCCGAGTGCCTCCACCCCGAGCAGCAGGGCGGGCGGGAGGGAAAGGGTGGAGAAAGCGAGGGATGTGTCCATGCCGCCATGATCGCAGCATTCGGTCTTTGGCCCGTGGACAATCTTGTGCAACATCCGCCTGGTGGGCCCGGGGCCCGCAGGAACGGTACATTCCCGCGGAGACCATTGGAGAGGACTTCGACCATGAAACGGATTGCGCTGAATTTCCTTGCTGTCGTGTTCTTCGCCTGGTCGGGTCCGGCGTCAGCAACGCCTCCCGCGGGGCTCGACGAAGCCCTGTCCAGGGCCGGGATGCTCGAAGAAGGGGATCCGCGCGAGGTCATCGCGGTGCTGGCGCCGTACGCCGGCACTGACCACCCCGACGTCGCGTTCCAACTCGCAATGGCACACATGCGGCTGGCGATCGAAGGCGTGGAGCCCGCGGATATCGCGACTGCAGCCATCCAGCCCGCGCTGGAACACGCGCAGCGTGCCGCCGCGCTCGGTAGTCCGCATGTCTGGAGCCTGCTGTGGATGATCCACGCCAACGGCTGGGGCGTTCCGGCCGACGATGAGGTCGCGATCGGCTATCTCGTGCGTGGCGTCGACGCGGGCGAAACCGGCGCCCAGCTCAATTATTCACTGCGGCTGTACTACGGCACGGACGGCGTGGCCCGCGATGTCGATCGCGCCTGCGCACTCTTCAGGCAGCTCGCCCGTGACCAGCAGGCGCGGCCGCACATCTCGCATGCAATGGGCGTCGCGACCACGCTGGGCGAGTGCGGTGAGCCAGCGGACATGGCCCGTGGCATCGCGATGATCCAGGAAGCGGCCGATATCGGCGAGCCCGCGGCCGAATACGACATGGGACGCGCGCATGAATATGGCTGGGCCGGCCCGATCGACATGGGCGCGGCGCTGGACTGGTACCAGAAGGCCGCTGCACAGGGCGAGGCCCGCGCGCAGTGGCGCATAGGCATCGCCTGGGTGCGCGGCGAGGAGCGCGCGCAGGATGGCGCACAGGCCGTGCTCTGGTTTGCACAGTCGGCCGCGTCGGGCTGGCCCGATGGCATGGTCTCGCTGGCGGTGATGTACGCCACGGGCGACGGCGTGGCGCAGGATTCCGCCAGGGCGGCGACGCTCTATCGGCAGGCCGCCGATCTCGGCAACGCGCATGCCCTGCGCAGCCTTGCCGGCATGCATGTGAACGGCGAGGGCATGCCGGTCGATCCCGTTCGTGCGCGCGAGCTCTACCGGGAGGCGATCGAGATGGGGGCCCAGGAGGTGCCGGCGCTCCGCAATCTGATCGAGTCGGAGCTGCGACGGCTGGACGCCAGCCCTCCCGCCGACAGTCGCGGTTCCAGCGACGGCTGAGGCGGCCAGGCCACGTCGCATGGAGTGAGACAGCCCTCCCGCAGATTGGCGGCCCCCGCCATGCAGGAGCCCGCCCTGAACGCCATCCCCAAGCCCGCGCAGGCGCTGGTCGCCCCGGGCGCCGGCGGTACGCTCGCCGCGCGCCTCGCCGAGAAGTATCCCGCGCGCGTCACCGGCAGCCTGCTGCTGCCGGGCCAGGACGGCCGCTACGCGCCGCTGCCCGACGACCTGCCCGAGCCGCTGGTGCGCGCTCTGCATGCGCGCGGCATCGACCGGCTGTACAGCCACCAGGCGCAGGCCTGGACGGAAACGCAGGCCGGCCGCCACGTGGTGGTGGCCACGCCCACGGCGTCGGGCAAATCGCTCTGCTACACGCTGCCGGTGGTCGCCAGTGCGCTCAAGGCGCGTGGCAAGGCGCTGTACCTGTTTCCCACCAAGGCGCTGGCGCAGGACCAGGTGGCCGAACTGCTGGAGCTCAATGCCGCCGGCGGCCTCGGCCTGCGCGCGGCGACCTTCGACGGCGACACGCCGGGCGATGCGCGCCAGGCGATCCGCCTCAGCGGCGACATCGTGGTCAGCAACCCGGACATGCTCCACCAGGGCATCCTGCCGCACCACACCAAGTGGGCGCAGTTCTTCGAGAACCTGCGCTACGTGGTGATCGACGAGATCCACACCTACCGCGGCGTGTTCGGCAGCCACGTCGCCAACGTCATCCGCAGGCTCAAGCGCGTGTGCGCCTTCTACGGCGTCAGCCCGCAGTTCATCCTGTGCTCGGCGACCATCGGCAACGCCGGCGCACACGGGCGTGCGCTGATCGAGGCCGCGGAAGAGGACATCGCGCTGGTCGACGACAGCGGCGCGCCGCGCGGCGACAAGCACGTGCTGCTGTGGAATCCGCCGATGGTCAACGTCGACCTCGGCATCCGCGCTTCGGCCCGCTCGCAGTCCAACCGCATCGCGCGCCTGGCGATCCGCGCCGGGCTGAAGACGCTGGTGTTCTGCCAGTCGCGGCTGATGGTCGAGGTACTCACCAAGTACCTGAAGGAAGTCTTCGACCACGACCCGCGCAAGCCCAAGCGCATCCGCGGCTATCGCGGCGGCTACCTGCCCACCGAGCGCCGCGAGGTCGAGCGCGACATGCGTGCCGGGCGCATCGACGGCATCGTCAGCACCTCGGCGCTGGAGCTCGGCGTCGACATCGGCAGCCTCGACGTTGTGGTGCTCAACGGCTATCCCGGCAGCATCTCCGCCACGTGGCAGCGCTTCGGCCGCGCCGGGCGCCGCCAGCAGCCGTCTGTGGGCGTGCTGGTGGCGGGCTCCGACGCGCTCGACCAGTACGTGGTGCGCCACCCGGAGTTCTTCGCCGACGCCAACCCCGAGCACGCGCGCATCGAGGCCGACCAGCCGGTGATCCTGCTCGACCACATCCGCTGCGCCGCGTTCGAGCTGCCGTTCCACGACGGCGACGGCTTCGGTCCGGTCGATCCGGCGGCGTGGCTGGAGGTGCTGGCCGAAAGCGGCGTACTGCACCGCGAGGGCGAGCGCTGGGAATGGATCGCCGACAGCTACCCGGCGCAGGCGGTCAACCTGCGCTCGGTGGCCGACGGCAACTTCGTGGTCGTCGACCGCACCGACGGCCGCCAGGTGATCGTGGCCGAGGTCGACTATTCCGCCGCCGCGCTCACCCTGTACGAGGGCGCGATCCACATGATCCAGTCGGAGCCGTTCCAGGTGGAGAAACTCGACTGGGAGGGGCGCAAGGCGTTCGTCACCCGCACCCGCGTCGACTACTACACCGACGCCATCGACTACACCAAGCTCAAGGTGCTCGATGACGCCGAGCAGAGCACGGCCGGGCAGGGCTCGGCGCACCTGGGCGAGGTGCACGTGGTGCGGCGCGTGTCCGGCTACAAGAAAATCCGCTTCCACACCCACGAGAACATCGGCTACGGGCCGGTGAACCTGCCCGACCAGGAGCTGCACACCAGCGCGGTGTGGTGGCAACTGCCGCAGGCGACGCTGGAGGACGCGTTCGCCATGCGCCACGAGGCGCTGGATGGGTTCCTGGGCGCGGCCTACGCACTGCACCTGGTGGCGCAGGTCGCGGTGATGGCCGAGAGCCGCGACCTGCTGAAGTCGGTGGGCAGCGGCGATGGCGCGTGGTTCGCCACCGCCGACAGCCGCGGCCGCGGCCAGCTGCGCAGCGGGGATGGCACGCCCGACACGGCCATCGAGCTGCTGGGCCGCTTCACGCCCACGATCTACCTGTACGACAACTACCCCGGCGGCGTGGGGCTGTCGTCGCCGCTGTTCGAGCGCCACGCGGCGCTGCTCGCGCAGGCACGCACGTTGGTGGCAGGTTGCGACTGTGGCGCCGGTTGCCCGGCCTGCGTGGGCCCGATCCTCGCAGCCGACGAGACCGCGAGCCTCGCGCCGCGCGCGCTGGCGCTGCGCGTGCTCGACCTGCTCGCCGGGGCGGAATGAGCGCGCTTGCGGTGAAGCTTGCGCGGCTGCGCGGGGAAGCGGGTGGAGAGCCGGCAAACCCTGTCGCGGTTCGCGCTGCTGGCAGCGTGCTACGCACGACGGTTGAACGGGCACGCGACAACGCGGTCGCGCCGCGCGCCGCGGACACGCGCCAGGCCACCATCAACCAGCTGCGCACCCTGCTGAAGATCCGCACGCCCGCGCCCGCGATGCTGCCGCGCGCGACCGACCGCGGCCTGCCCGGCGACGAGATCGCGCCGGGCCTGCGTTACCTGGAACAGTGGACGCCATGGTCGCCAGGCGAAGACGTGCTGCCGCTGCACGGCATGGGCCAAGGGGCGATCGCACGCGGACACCTGCTCGCCTTCGACACCGAGACCACGGGACTTGCCGGTGGCACGGGGACGCGCGCGTTCATGATCGGTGCCGCGGACTGGCGCGACGGCGGGCTGCGCATCCGCCAGCTGTGCATCACCACGCTGGGTGCGGAGGCGGCGATGCTGCGCACGTTCGCCGGCTGGCTGGCGCCGGAGACGGTGCTGGTCAGCTACAACGGCAAGAGCTACGACCGTCCGCTGCTGTCCACGCGCTATCGCCTGGCGCGGCTGGCCGATCCCGTGCTCGGTCGCGGACACGTCGACCTGCTGCATCCGGTGCGTCGCCGCTACCGTGGTGTGTGGGCGAACTGCAGGCTCGCCACCATCGAGCGCGAACTGCTGGGCGTGGTGCGCGAGGACGATCTGCCCGGCTCGGAAGCGCCGGCGGCGTGGCTGTCGTACCTGCGCGGCGGCAGTGCCGCCAAGTTGCGCCGCGTCGGCCTGCACAACGCGCAGGACCTGCGCAGTCTGTGCAGCCTGCTGGAGGCGATGGCCGACGATGCGACGGTAGCGCGCGACCACCCGCCGACATGACGGACGCGGCCGCATTCGCATGCGTGCCGCGCCGTCGTATCACGCCCGGATCAGACAGCGCGGTCGGGGCGGTGGCCGCCCACGCTGCCGGCGCCACTGGCCGTGCCGCTGCCGGCAGCGCCGGGGGATGTGTCATGGCCGGGCGTCACGGTGCCCGGCGCGCCATAGACATGGCCCGTGGTGCTTCCGGCAGCCGAACCGCCGCCGCCGGCCGCGGCGGAGCCGGACGCCGACGCGCCCGTGGAGCCACCGTAGCTCGCGGACGAAGTGCCCGCGCCCGCGCTGGCGCCGCGCGCGCCGCTACTGCCATACGCATGCGATCCGCCTACCGGGTCCACTCCGGCCACGCGGATCGAATTCTCGATGTCGCGCACGCCGCTGCAGGATTCGGCGATGTCCTCGGCAAGATGCTTCATCGCGCGGTTGGGCACGGTGCCGGACAGGCGCACGGCGCCGCCGCTGACATCCACGTTGATGTCGGCGGCATTGATGTCGTCGCTGTCGCACAGGCCTTCGCACACGTCCTCGCGGATGCGCTCGTCGGTGCGCGTATAGCCGCGCGGCCCGATGCCGCGGAAACCGCTGCGCCGGCCCGCGGTGCCGCTCGATGCAGTCCCGGCATGCTCATCGCGGCCGTAGGTGCGCTCGTCGTCATCGGCCGGGCGGCCGGGCGTGACGTAGCGGCTGGAGCCGGACGGGCGGTTTGCCTCCTGCCTGCGGTTGTCGAACCAGTCGCGGGTCACGCCCACGAAGCGTGCGCCGAGCTGCGCCGCCTCGCGGGCGACGGCCTTGAATTCATTCTTGGCCTTGTTGTTGGCAGTCATGTCTGGAGTCTCCGGGGGTGGAATGGGGGCGGCGGCGCACGCTGGCGCACCGACAGGCGGAGTGTCCGCGCACCGGTGTTCAAGCAGCGTCATGCCGGCGACGCGCAGCGGTGCGCGTTCATACGCCGCTGTCACTTTCGCGGTGTTAAACCGCGTTCTCGACGCATCCCCCGGCGACACCCAAGGAGCACTCCGTGACCGATGCCCACAAGCTTGAAGAAAAATTCTGGAAGGCCCTCGAGAGCGACCGCACGCTCATGCTGGGGCTGGACGGCATGGAAGACGGCCACGCCCGTCCCATGACCGCGCAGGCCGAGAACCGCCGCGCGCCGCTGTGGTTCTTCACATCCAGCCACAACGCGCTGGTGCGCCAGCTCGGCGACGGTGGCGGCCGCGCGATCGCCGGCTTCGCCTCCAAGGGCCATGACCTGTTCGCCAGCATCCGCGGCACGCTGCGCGTCGACACCGACCGCGCCGTGGTCGATCGCCTCTGGAATCCCTTCGTCGCCGCCTGGTATGAAGGCAAGGACGACCCCGAGCTGCGCCTCCTGCGCCTGGACGCCGAGGACGCGGAAGTCTGGATCGACGCCTCCAGCATGCTGGCCGGCGTCAAGATGATGCTCGGCGTCGATCCCAAGAAGGACTACAAGGACAAGGTCGGCGAGATCGACCTGCGCTGAGCCGGCGCCGCGATGCCGGTCGGCGACCTGGTGGTCTCCACGCCGGAGGGGCTGTACTGCCCCGCCGGCGGGTTCCATATCGATCCGTCGCGCCCGGTGCCGCGCGCGGTGATCACGCATGGCCATGGCGATCATGCGCGCAGCGGCATGGGCACCTACCACGTGGCCGAGCAGGGCCTGCCGATCCTGCGCTGGCGGCTGGGTGACCAGGATTACCGCGTGCACGCACTGGGCGAGCGCGTGCGCATCGGCAACGCGCTGGTGTCGTTCCATCCCGCCGGCCACGTGCTCGGCTCCACCCAGGTGCGCATCGAAGTCGATGGCGAAACCTGGGTCGCTTCGGGCGACTACAAGCGCGACCAGGATCCGACCTGCCTGCCGTTCGAAGTGGTGCCGTGCGATGTGTTCATCACCGAGGCGACGTTCGGGCTGCCGATCTATCGCTGGACGCCGGCCGCCGACGTCGCCGCCGACATCGTCGCCTGGCGCGACGAGTGCGCGGCCAACGGCGAGGCCGCGATCCTGTACTGCTACGCACTCGGCAAGGCGCAGCGCGTGCTGGCCGAACTCGCCGCGCACACCGATCGCCCGGCCTTCGTGCACGGCGCGATCGATGCGGGCGTGCAGGTCTACCGCGAGGCCGGCGTGGCCATGCTCGACACCCGGCGCGTGGCCGACGAGGCGCGCGGCACGGCGTTCGCCGGCGAGCTGGTGCTGGCACCGCCGTCGGCAGCGGGCAGCCCGTGGATCCGACGCTTCAAGCGCGCGCAGCAGGGCTTCGCGTCGGGCTGGATGCGCATCCGCGGCAACCGCCGGCGGCGCAACTACGACCGCGGCTTCGTGGTATCCGACCACGCCGACTGGCCGGCACTGCTGCGCACCGCGCACGAGACCGGCGCGCGCCGGGTGATCGCCACCCACGGCGACACCGACGCGCTGGTGCGCGTGCTCAACGACCGCGGCATCCACACCGGCGTGTTCGCCACGGGCTACGGCGAGGACGACTGATGCGCCGCTTCGCCGCGCTCTACGAGCGGCTCGACCGCAGCACCGGCACCGGTGACAAGCGCCGCGCGCTGGCGGACTACTTCCGCGATGCGCCGCCGCGCGATGCCGCATGGGCGATCTGGCTGCTGGCCGGCGGCAAGATCGGCGGCGCGCGCGCGAAGATCGCCGCCACCGGCGAGCTGCGCGCGTGGATCGGCGAGGAGAGCGGAACGCCCGACTGGCTGGTCGAGGACTGCCACCACCAGGTCGGCGACCTGGCGGAAACGCTGGCGCTGCTGCTGGACGATCCGCCGGCGGGCGCGCAGGGCGGCGGCGACATCGCCCTGGCCGACTGGATCGAGCTGCGCCTCGCACCGATCGCCAACGACACACCGGAGGCGCGGCGCGAGGTGGTTGTGGATGCCTGGCGCAGCCTGTGTTTCGGCGAGCGCCTGGTGTTCAACAAGCTGCTCACCGGCGCGCTGCGCGTGGGCGTGTCGCAGGGGCTGGTGCAGCAGGCGCTGGCGGAGTTTTCCGGCGTCGACATCGCGCTCATCGCGCAGCGCATGCTCGGGCGCTGGGCGCCGTCGGCGGCGTTCCTCGAAGGCCTGCTGTCGCCGGACGCGCAGCCCGGTGATGCCGCGCTGCCGTATCCGTTTTTCCTCGCGTCGCCGCTGGAGGCCGAGGCCGGGTCGCTTGGCGTCATCGACGACTGGCTGCTGGAGTGGAAGTGGGACGGCATCCGCCTGCAGCTGATCCGCCGCGCCAGTGGGGTCGCGCTGTGGTCGCGCGGCGAGGAGCGCATGGACGGGCGCTTTCCCGAGATCGAGGCCGCGGCCGCCGCGCTGGGCCGCGACTGCGTGATCGACGGCGAACTGCTCGCCTGGCAGCCCGGCGGTGCCGAGCCGATGCCGTTCAGTGCGCTGCAGACCCGCATCCAGCGGCTCAAGCCGGGGCCGAAGTCGCTGGCCGCCGCGCCCGCGCGGGTGCTGGCGTACGACCTGCTGGAGCTGGAGGGCGAGGACCTGCGCGGGCGGCCGCTGGCGGAGCGTCGCGGGCTGCTCGCCGGGGTGCTGGCCGACGCCGATCCGGCGCGCCTCGCGCTGTCACCGCGCGTCGTGGCTGACGACTGGACGCATGCCGCCACGCTGCGCGGGGAAGCGCGCGACCGCGGCGTCGAAGGCCTGATGCTCAAGCGCGCCGATTCGCCCTACCGCCATGGCCGCAAGCGCGGCGACTGGTGGAAGTGGAAGATCGATCCGCTCGCCATCGACGCGGTGCTGATCTACGCCCAGTCCGGCCACGGCCGGCGCAGCACGCTGTTCACGGACTACACCTTCGGCCTGTGGGACGGCGACGCGCTGGTGCCGGTGGCCAAGGCGTACTCGGGCCTCGACGACGCCGAGATCCTGCGCCTCGACCGCTGGATCCGCGCGCACACGCTGGAGCGCTTCGGGCCGGTGCGCTCGGTGGAGGCGATGCACGTGTTCGAACTCGGCTTCGAGGGGGTGAACCGCTCGGCGCGGCACAAGTCGGGCATCGCGGTGCGCTTCCCGCGCATCCTGCGCTGGCGCGAGGACAAGCTGGCGCGCGAGGCCGACACCCTGGACAGCCTGCGGGCGCTGGCGCGATGACGGCGGACGCAGCGCGTTCGCCGCCGATGCGCGCGAAGACGCCTGCACGCAGCCGCGCCGACGCGCCGCTGTCGGCGTGGTTCGCCGCGCAGGGCTGGCGGCCGGCGGCGTTCCAGCGCGAGGCCTGGCGGCGTTACCTCGCCGGGGAATCCGGCCTGCTGGTCACGCCCACCGGCAGCGGCAAGACGCTGGCCGCGCTCGGCGGGCCGCTGCTCGAAGCGCTGCGCCTCGGCGACACCACCGCACCGAAGCGCGCGCGCCCCGGCGTGCCGGCCACGCCGCGCCTGCGCGTGCTGTGGATCACCCCGCTGCGCGCGCTGGCGGTGGACACGGTGCGCGCCGTGCGCGAACCGATCGCCGCGCTCGGCGTGCCGTGGACGGTGGCCATGCGCACCGGCGACGCCAGCGCGCGCGACAGGCGCCTGGCGCGCCAGGGCCTCGCCGACGTGCTGGTCACCACGCCGGAATCGTTCGCGCTCGCCCTGTCGTATCCCGATGCCGGCGCGCTGCTGGCCGGCGTGCGCGCGGTGGTGGTGGACGAGTGGCACGAACTGCTCGGCAACAAGCGCGGCGTGCTGCTGCAGCTGTGCCTGGCGCGGCTGCGCGCGCTGGCGCCCGCGGCGCGCACCTGGGGGCTGTCGGCCACGCTCGGCAACCTCGACGAAGCGCGCGACGTGCTGCTGCCGCATGCGCCGGGCGCCGCGATCCTGTCCGCGCCCAGGCCGAGGAAGATGACGCTGGAAACCCTGTTGCCGGCCGAGGGCGAGCGCTTCCCCTGGGCCGGCCACCTCGGCCTGTCGCAGCTGCAGCGCGTCGCCGCGGTGCTGCAGCGCGCGCGCAGCAGCCTGCTGTTCACCAACACGCGCTCGCAGGCCGAGCTCTGGCACCGCGCGCTGCAGGCGGTGTGGCTGGACGACCCGGCCACGCTCGCGCTGCACCACGGCTCGCTCGACGCCTCGCTGCGCGCCGCCGCCGAGGCCGGCCTGCGCGACGGCAGCGTGCGCTGCGTGGTGGCTACCTCCAGCCTCGACCTCGGCGTCGACTTCCCGGCCGTGGACCAGGTGCTGCAGGTCGGCAGCCCCAAGGGCATGGCGCGCCTGCTGCAGCGCGGCGGCCGCGCGCGGCACCGGCCGGGCGAGGCCGGGCACGTGGTGTGCGTGCCCACGCATGCGCTGGAGCTCGCCGAATATGCCGCCGCACGCGATGCGCTCGCCGGCGGCCGCATCGAAGCGCGCCCACCGCCACGGCTGTCGCTCGACGTGCTGGCGCAGCACTGCGTCACCCTGGCGCTGGGCGGCGGCTTCGATGCAGACGCGTTGCTGGCGGAAGTGCGTGGCACGCATGCATTCGCCGACCTGCCGGACGTGGCCTGGCAGGCGGTGCTCGATTTCGTCGTGCGCGGCGGCGGTGCGCTCGAGCACTACCCCGACTACCGCCGCGTGCTGCGCGACGCTGACGGCAGCTACCGCGTGCACGACCGCCGCGTCGCGTTCCGCCACCGCCTGTCCATCGGCACCATCACCAGCGATGGCAGCGTGCAGGTGCGCTACATGAAAGGCGGGCACCTGGGCGTGGTGGAAGAGGCGTTCGTGTCGCGCCTGCGGCCGCGCGACCGCTTCCAGTTCGCCGGCCGCACGCTGGAACTGGTGCAGCTGAAGGACATGACCGCCTACGTGCGCCTGGCCACGCGCAACGACGGCATGGTGCCGCGCTGGCAGGGTGGGCGCATGCCGCTGTCCAGCGAACTGGCCGCCGAGGTGGAAGCGACCCTGGCGCAGCCACCGGCGAGTCCGGAGATGCGCGCGTTGTCGCCGCTGCTGGCACTGCAGACACGTCTCTCTGCGCTGCCCACGCCCGACACGCTGCTGGTGGAAGCGGTGAAGACGCGGCAGGGCTGGCACCTGTTCGTGTTTCCGTTCGCCGGCCGCGCGGTGCACGAGGGCCTGGCGCCGCTGCTGGCGCTGCGCTGGTCACGCGAGGCACCCAACACCTTCGCCTGGGCGATGAACGACTACGGCCTGGTGCTGAGCGCGCAGGCCGAAGCCTGGCCGGACGCTGCGCTGCTCGCGCGCATGCTCTCGCCCGATGGCCTGCTCGAGGACCTGCACGCCAGCCTCAACATCGCCGAGCTGGCCCGCCGCCAGTTCCGCGACATCGCCCGCGTCGCCGGCCTGCTGCCGCCGTCACTGCCGGGCCGCGCGATCCGCTCGCTGCGCCAGCTGCAGGCGTCCAGCGGCCTGCTGTTCGACGTGCTGCGCCGCCACGACCCGGGCCACATGCTGCTGGCGCAGGCCGAACGCGAAGTGCTGGAGGCGCAGCTCGACGTGCGCCGCCTCGGCGACACCCTGCGCCGCTGTCGCGACCGCACGCTCGACCTGCGCACCCCGCGCAGCCTGACGCCGCTGGCGTTCCCGCTGTGGGCGGACGCCATGCGCGGCCAGCTCAGCAGCGAGGACTGGCGCACGCGCGTGCAGCGCGCCGCGGCACAGCTCGAGAAGCGCCATGCCCGACGTGCTTGAACTCGTCATCGCCGGCGAGCCGATGCGGCTGTACGCGGACCGCGCGCTGTACTGGCCGGCGCGCAGCCGCCTGCTGATCGCCGACCTGCACCTCGGCAAGGGCGACATCCTGCGCGCGGCCGGCATCGCCGTGCCCAGCGGCGGCACCGCGCACGACCTCGCGCGCATCGACGCGCTGCTGCAGCGCTCGGAGGCGCGCGAGCTGTGGATCCTCGGCGATTTCCTGCATGGGCGGCACCAGCCGCAGGTCGACGCCGCCTGGCGCGCGTTGCTTGCCGCGCACCCCGGCTGCGTGGCCGCGGTGGTGGCCGGCAACCACGACCGATCGCTGCTGGCAGATTCCGTGGGCGTGGTGCGCCTGCCCGACGACGTGCGCGATGGCCCGTTCCGGTTCCGCCACCATCCGCTCGACGTCCCCGGGCCCGCGGCCGGACATGTGCTGTGCGGGCACGTGCATCCCGTGGCGCGCCTGCCGGGTCTGCCGGGGCGCCATCCCGCGCTCGCGCTCGACGCGCACCAGTCGGTGCTGCCGGCGTTTTCCGCGTTCACCGGCGGCCAGCGGCTGGACGACGCGCGCCACTGGGTGGCATGCGCCGGTGGCGTGCTTGCCGTGAATGCGCCTTGACCCGCGCACCACGGCGCATCGCGTAGCGTCGCGCGTCACCACAGCGGAGCCACCACGCCATGACCGAACGTACGCAGCATCCCTGGACCGGCCTCGCAGGCTGGGCCGCCGTGACCTTCGCCACCGCGGCCATCGGCGGCGCGGCGTCGGTGCGCTCCGACGATTTCTACGCCCAGCTGGCGACGCCCACCTGGGCGCCACCGGCCTCGGTATTCGGCCCGGTGTGGACGCTGCTGTACATCCTGATGGCGCTGGCGGCGTGGATGGTCTGGCGGCGCGCGGGCTGGCAGGGCGCGCGCGTCGCGTTGACGCTGTACCTGGTGCAGCTGGTGCTCAACGCGTTGTGGACGTGGTGCTTCTTCGCCTGGCGCATGGGCGGGCTGGCGTTCGCCGACATCGTGCTGTTGTGGCTGGTGATCGCGGCCACCACCTGGCTGTTCTGGCGCGTGCGGCCGCTTGCCGGCATGTTGATGCTGCCGTATCTCGCATGGGTCACGTTCGCTGCGTTCCTCAACCATGCCGCGTGGCGCATGAATCCGCAGCTGCTCGGTTGATGCGTCAGGCGTCGCGCGGCAGTACCGTCAACACACGCGCGATGAACTGGTGGAATTCCTCCAGGTAGTCGCCCAGGAACTTCGCCGTGGATGCATCGGCGATCTCGCCGGCGTCGTTGATCATCCCGTCCTTGAACTGGATGTAGGCCTCCGGCGAGTTCATCTGCGGCGAGTTGAGAAAGCCGAGGATGCTGCGCAGGTGCTGCTGGCCCACGGCCGTGCCGATCGCACCTGGCGAGGTGCCGATCACGCCTGACGGAATGTTGGCGAAGGAGTTGGTGCCCCACGGGCGGCTGGCCCAGTCGATGGCGTTCTTGAGGCCGCCGGGAATGGAGCGGTTGTACTCCGGCGTCACGATCAGGATCGCGTCCGAGCTCTTGATCGCCTGCTTGAACTTGCGGCCGGCTTCAGGATAGTCGGCGTCATAGTCGTAGCTGTAGATCGGCAGGTCCCGGTAGGAGATCTCCGCGAACTTGAGCTGGGACGGGGCCAGCTTGAACAGCGCATTGGCGAACTTACGGTTGATCGAGTCCTTGGCGATGCTGCCGATCAGGTATCCCACGTTGTAGGTCTTCATCGTCTGCTCCGGGCAGTACGGATGGCCGCTTTGGCCACTGCTCTGCGCACATGCCGAGCCGCCATTTTTCGCGCCGTCGTGTAAGGGGCCGGTGATTGCCGGCCCCCGCGCCGTCGCTACCCGCCACGCAGCGGGGTCAGCTGCCTGCTGTCGCCGATGCGTTTCCGAATACAGCCAGCAGCAGCAGGACGTATGCGACCACCGCCAGCAGTGCATGCGCGAGCACAAGCCACGACGGCAACAGGAGCTGCTTCCACTTGTAGGCCAGGCTCAACACCGAGCCGCCACCCGCCGCCGCCAGGAACAGCAGCAAGGCGATGAGAGCCGAGGAAGGCACATCGCCCATCAGCGCGGCATAGGCCAGCAAGGTGATGCCTGCGGCAGCCAGCAATCCGTGCAACATCGCCAGCCACGCCGGCGGATTGCGTGTGCCGCCGAAGCGGATCGCGGCCATCGCCAGGCCGCCAAGAGCCGCCAAGGTGAACAAGCCGGCGGCGGCTTGCAGCATGCCCATCGTTTCGTCCGGATTCATTGCATTGCTCCTTTGCGGTGAATCCCGGGCGGCCTGGGAGCAGGCGCGCTTGCCGGGTTGCCTGCAGGTCAATCGCAAGGCGCCGGCTCTGGAGGCGAGCCGGGCCGGAGGCAGACTACAACTTCCGTCCGCGCGATTTCCTGGGCGAACCGGTCAACGCAGCGCGGCGATCACCGCATTGCTGAAGGCCGGGATGTCGTCGGGCTTGCGGCTGGTGATGATGTGGCCGTCGGTGACGACCTCCGCATCCTTCCAGCGTGCGCCGGCGTTTTCCAGATCGGTGCGCACCGACGGCCACGATGTGAGTTCGCGGCCCTTGGCCGCGCCGGACTCGGCAAGCAGCCAGGGGCCATGGCAGATCGCGGCAAGCGGCTTGCCGGCGGCGTCGAAGGCGCGCACGAAAGCCACCGCCGCCTTGTTGATGCGCAGCTTGTCCGGATTGATCACGCCACCGGGCAGGACCAGGGCGGCGTAGTCGTCCGGGGAGGCCTTGTCGAGCGTGACATCGACATCCACCGTGTCGCCCCAGTTCTTGTCCTTCCAGCCGCGGATCTCGCCGGATTCGGGAGCGACGATGTCGACGTCGAAACCGGCGGCCAACAGGCGATCGCGCGGACCGGTGAGTTCGGATTGCTCGAAGCCATTGGTGGCGAGGATGGCGATGCGCTTGGCCATGGGGGAGTCCTGGGGCGGGGGAGCCGGAAGTCTGCCTCCGCGGGGGTTTTGCCGTGGTGAATCCGGTCGGCTGCGGGCGCGTGTTCGCCGTATTCTTCCGTCATCTCCAATGTTCGGGCCGATGCATGAAACGCTTGAAGCCGGGCGCCGATGTGGGTGCAGCGTCGTCGCAAGCCTGTCCCTGCCGCCCGAGCGCCACATACGCGGCCTGCTGCCAGCCGATCCACGACGGCCGCGCGCCGGCCGCCACCGCCGAGGTCCTGATGCGATCGCGCTACAGCGCGTATGTGTTCGGCCTGCGCGACTACCTGCTGCACAGCTGGCATCCCGAGACGCGACCTGCGGAACTCGACCTTGATGACACACCCGGCCTGCGCTGGCTTGGGCTGGACGTGAAGCGCCACGTCGACAACGGCGACGGCACCGCGATCGTGGAGCTCGTGGCGCGTTACAAGGTGCACGGCAGGCCGGCGGTCCGCATGCACGAGGTCAGCCGCTTCGAGCGCGTCGATGGGCGCTGGGTGTATGTGGATGGCGAGGTGTCTGCATAGCGGGCTGCGCCCACCGCCTGGTTGCGGATGGTGACCGTTCGTCGTCATGTCATCATTTCGCTTGCGCGCGTGCACTGCCGCGAGTAAGGTGCGCTCCCGTTGCGTAGCCACGCAACCCGTTCCCTCATTCGAGTCGTACTTCGATCATGTCCACGCAGAACCGCATAGCCGACCGCCTGCTGCCATCGCTGCCAAAGCGCGATGCGGGCCGGCGCGCGCGTTTCGCGTACGAAGGCGCATACCAGGCCTGACCGACTCCTCCACGGGAGATCGGTCACCCCGATCTTCCGAGGCACTGCGAATGCCCTCGGACTCCATGCCGGGGGCATTTTCGTTTCTGCGTTCGCAAAGGACGTCCAACACACGCGGGCACCGCGGTAGCGGGGCAACGCAAATGAATTGCCGTTTCGAAAGAGGCGGCAATGCGCAGTCGAATCTCGATCGGTGACAGCGGTACGGGCTTGTGTCCCGTCCGGTGCGCGCGGCATTGCCGTGGCGCATGCCGATGCCGGTTCGAGGCGACTGCGACAACGTGCGAGTCCCGCACGTTGACCTCTGGATAGCTCAGACGGGTAGAGCAGTGGATTTTGTTTCCACGTGTCGCGGGTTCGAATCCCGCTCCAACGATCGCTGATTGTCATCAGCAAAAGGGCGCAAGCCCGAAACCGGGAACGTCCCGTGCCTGTTCCGCCATGCGTCGCAGTGGATCGCGATGCGCAACGAAGCACGCAGCGGGTAACGCGCCGGCACCGCGTCCTGGCGGTGGCAGACAACGTGGAAAAGCGGGCGCGTGCCGATACGGGCGCGGCCATGGATCCACGGCAGACGCCATCGCAAGCATCGGCCGCCCGCCCGCTACCTGCCAGGGGCGTTCCCACTTCTTCCGCCGGCCGTACAAGGAGAAAACCCATGATGTACTGGACCCGTCGGGTCGTGATCGGCGACGCTGAGCGCGGCCTGGTGTATCGCAACCGTCGTTTCGAGCGCGTCCTCGCGCCGGGCGTGCATCGCCTGTTCGCGTGGCGCGACCAGCTGGACGTGGTCGTGCACGACATCCGGAAGCCGGACTACGCCGGCGACGACGTCGATGCGCTGATCGCCGCGCTCGGCACCAGGCTGGACGGGACCTTCGTGCTGGCCGACATCGGCATGGACGAAGTCGGGCTGGTGTCGAGGAACGGCCGCCTCGAGGACGTGTTGCCGCCGGGCCTGCGCAAGCTGCACTGGCTTGGCCTGGTGCAGGTCGAGGTCGAGAAGGCTTCGCTTGCCGAAGGCCTGCGCGTCGCGCCCGACGTGACGCGCCGTCTGCGCCAGCTCGGCATGCTGGGCCGCGTGGCGGTGGTGCTCGATGTGCCGGTGGAGTCTGCGGGCCTGGTGTTCGTCGACAACACGCTGGAGCAGGTGCTCGGCGCCGGCAGCTACGCCTTCTGGAACTTCCAGAAGAACGTGGCGGTGGAGACCATCGAGCTGCGCGTGCAGTCCATGGAGGTTTCCGGCCAGGAACTGCTGACCCGTGACAAGGTGAGCCTGCGCGTGAACCTGGCTGCTTCGCTGCGCGTGACCGACCCGGTCGCCGCGCGTACGCGGGTGGCCAAGTACAGCGACTACGTGTACCGCGAGCTGCAGTACGGCCTGCGCAAGGCCGTGGCCGCCAAGACGCTCGACGAGCTGCTCGGCGACAAGGCCACGCTGGACGCGGAGATCTTCGGCCATGTGCGTGGCCGCGTGGAGGCGCTCGGCATCGAGGTGCTGGGTGTCGGCGTCAAGGACGTGATCCTGCCGGGCGAGATGCGCGAGATCCTCAACGGTGTGGTGCAGGCGGAGAAGCTGGCGCAGGCCAACGTGATCCGCCGCCGCGAGGAGGCGAATGCCACGCGCTCGCTGCTCAACACCGCGAAGCTGATCGAGGAAAGCCCGGTGCTGATGCGCCTGAAGGAGCTGGAAGCCCTGGAAAAGGTGACGGAAAAGATCGACCGGCTGACCGTGTTCGGCGGCCTGGATGGCGTCGTCAAGCAACTCGTGACGCTGAAGTAACAACACCCGCGCGCCCAATGGACGGGCGCGCGGGTCCTTCAAGGAATGGACCACATGGACACTTCGAATTACCAATGGCTGCACCGCAAAGGCGAGACCCCCATCAAGGGCTGGGTCCGCGGCGTGCAGCTGGAAGACAAGGCGCATGAGCAGCTGCGCAACATCGCGAGCCTGCCCTTCGTGGGGCCGTGGGTCGCGGTGATGCCCGATGTGCACCTGGGCATCGGCGCCACGGTGGGCTCGGTGGTGCCGACGCGCGGCGCGATCATCCCCGCCGCGGTCGGCGTCGACATCGGCTGCGGCATGGCCGCGGTACGCACCACGCTCAACGCGCGCGACCTGCCGGATTCACTTGCGCGGCTTCGCTCGGCGATCGAGCGCGCGATTCCCGTCGGCAACGGCCCGGGCGGCAACCACCGCAAGACGCCCGACAGCGTCGAGTCGGCGCTGGCCGGCTCCGGCCTGTGGCAGCGGCTCGAGCGCATCAAGGCCAGGCATCCGCGGATCCGCCTCGACAAGGTGGAGCAGCAGCTGGGCACGCTCGGCGGCGGCAACCACTTCATCGAGGTCTGCCTCGACGAGAGCGAAGCCGTGTGGGTGATGCTGCACTCGGGCTCACGCGGCACCGGCAACCTGATCGGCACGTACTTCATCCAGCTGGCCCGCGAGGAGCTGGGCAAGCGCGTGCTCGGCTACCACGTGCCCGACAAGGACCTCGCGTTCTTCATGGAAGGCGAGGCGCTGTTCGACGATTACGTGGAGGCCGTCGGCTGGGCGCAGGACTACGCCCGCGCCAACCGCGAGGCGATGATGCAGCGCGTGCTGCACGCGATGCGTGCGGAGCTTCCGAAGTTCAAGCTGCAGGCGATGGCCGTCAACTGCCACCACAACTACGTGCAAAAGGAAGTGCACGGGGGCGAGGAGATGTTCGTGACGCGCAAGGGTGCGGTGCGGGCGGGCAGGGACGAGCTCGGCATCATTCCCGGCAGCATGGGCGCGAAGAGCTTCATCGTCCGCGGGCTGGGTAATGACGACAGCTTCCACAGCTGCAGTCATGGTGCCGGGCGGGTGATGAGCCGGACCGCGGCGCGCGCGAGCATCACGCTGAAGGAGCACCGCGAGGCCACGGCACATGTCGAATGCCGCAAGGACCAGGGCGTGATCGACGAGTCGCCTGCGGCCTACAAGGACATCGACGCGGTGATGGCGGCGCAGGCGGATCTGGTGGAGGTGGTGCATACCTTGCGGCAGGTGGTGTGCGTCAAGGGTTAGGGATGGCCCGGTCGAGGTGGGGCAACTTCTTTCCCGCTGCATTGCAACGTGAGAATGCTTTGTCCGCTTACGACCCGAGGTGGGCTCGAAAGGGAATGGGCGAATCCTATTTCCGACACCAATCTTAGATTCGCTTTGCAAATCACGCATTTACGAAAGTGCTGGCGAAGACATCTAGTACACCTGACTAGTACACCTACGTAACGCGCCCCGACTCCTTTCGGGGCGCGTTGACGTCGCGGATCAGGTCAAGGTTCGATCGCGGGCCACATCCGCTCAATCAACTTCGCGTTATCGCTCAAGAGCTTGATCGTCCTGCTGCGTCGGCGACTGATCTTGTAGAGCACGCCGGTGAAGAGGTCGACGAACTCAATCTGCCGAGGCGCGATTTTCACGCCCACCTGCTCCAACAGCCAATGCGCGATCTCTAGCGTCATCTTTGCAGCCTCAGGGTCGTACTGCTCCGCCTTGAGATTGAAGTAGATGAAACGCTGTTCGTCTCCCTCGTATGCAAAAAGGTCCGGAGACAGCCTGAGCTCCAAACCATTTACATCGAACTGGTACTGCCTGTTGATCGCGATGCGCAACTGACGGGCCATGTGGCCCGATGACGCAAAGCTCTCCAGCACCCGCAAGGTATGTTCTCGGCGCGGCGCCTCAGGAATGCTTTCCGCGGCGGCGCGAGCTTGGATCAAGCCCGCCATGCCATCGTCGAGCATCCGACGAATACCCTGGCGTGCAACGCCGTAGAACTGTCGTTTGAAAACTTGCGGTGCCCGCTTGGGATACTTCTGCTCGCGCAGCATGTTCCACTGTTCGACGGCAGGCAGGCGCAGGAATCGCGCGGCCGTGGGCACGGACAGGCGAGGCGGAGTGTCGTGGTGGATCTGGGGAGGGAACTTGGGAATCGCACTCATGGTTGTTGTTTTTCCTTCGAGCAATCTACGGATGGACGGAGGGCGGCCTCGCGGCCGCCCCCCGGCTTACTCATTTCCCGCTTGGCTTCGACGGTGACGGCTTCGGAGCACTGTTGCGCTCTTTGACCGTGGTCGACTTGTGCTGCTCGGCGTACTGCTTGGTTACGAACTCGCCGGACTCGGCACTGCGGTACTGAGTGATCTTCTTGTCAGCCATTGGCGTTACCTCTGTTGTTGGAAGTCATTGCAACTCCAACGAAATCACTCCCCTCACCCAAAGAGGGAGCGGGAAGCGGCCGTGAGGCCGGAGAGGTGGAAGACCCGCAGATTGCTTTTTGCGAAAGCGGCCCTAGTAGGCCTATACTTCCGCGTCTGCCAAGACAAAGCAGCTCTGAAGGTCTTCCACCGTCCGATTCGTCGGACACCGTGATCAGTTGGATTGGTCTGCGGGTCTACCTCCATTGCTGGTGAGCTGTAGCGAGCGCCCTGCCATGTGCAGGGCGTTTTCGTTTCTGAGGTTCAAACTGGAATGGAACGCACAATCTCAGGCTACCACAGAATCCGTTCATTAGCATTTTAGGCACCACAACATGTAGTGGCCAAAGAAGACATCGAACACTAAATGATCGAATAAAGCCAACTTCCGCATCTGAACGAGAGTCTTGGCGCGAGTCGCGCCAGCCGCGGCCCCCTCTTGCATTACTCCCCAAGAAGTGGCTTTGGGGGTCGCCTGGAACGTATTCAAGGGCAAGAGGCGCCCGAGCTCGCACAAAAATCCGAAGCGGCATCAATCAAGCGGACGCTGCGGCCTCCCCCCGTGCCCCCTCGCTTGCGCAGCAGGTGGTGACGAGTCCCCGCCCTGTACCGAAACCCCTGCGAGCGCCTCTAACGCAAACGTCTGATATTGCTGGCGTTCCACATGCTCATTGTGGTGTGCCGAAACGTGATGTCCGCTCGTGGACGCTAGGTGTTTCTCTTCAGGTGTCGGATACGCGTTCGAAAATCCACTCGACGATCGCATCGAACCTCTCCTGATCAAGCGCATGCCCGCTGTCCACGCGGAGCTCGGTGATGAAGTCGCCGGTGACCTTGGCCACGACCTGGTCCGCATCGCGTGAGTACTTGTCGCCGGTACCCGATACGACCAGTGTCGACCGGGGTCCGATGGCTGAAAGGAGATCGTGCGTTTCAAGCTGGCGGGCGAGCCCGGGCACGGCCTCGAACAGGGTGATCCCGGTGTTCTCCCGGCGGCGGGTCTCGAAGCTGCATACGGCACCGCTGATGCATGCGAACCGGCATCGCGAATCGACGGCCGCGTGGTAGAGCGCCGTGTAGCCACCGTACGAATGCCCAGCCACGCCCACGCGTCGCTCGTCCACGTCAGCGGCCTGGAGCAGGACGCTCAGGGCGCGCTGGGCGTCATCCAAGCACTTCCTCATCAGCAGGTCGCCATCCAGCAGCCGGTAGCTCATGGCGCTGTAGTGCTGGAGCCAGTCGTAGTAATCCGGCTCCACCCCGTGAACTGCGCCCCGTCGATCCTCGAACGTGATGGCGTCCGGGGCCAGGACCGCGACGCCCCTGCGCGCGAGCGCCGGCCCGAAGGCCTGGAACGCGTCGCCCACATCGCCGGCGACCTCGCTCTTGCCGAAGTGGAATTCGCCGTTGTGCTGGTGGAAGACAACCACGCCACCGAGCGTGCCGCGCCCGTTGGGCGTGAACAGGAACGCCGGGATGGGATCACCTTCGAGTCCGCGGTATTCGATCCTTTCACGGGTGAATCCGTCGGCCTCGGTAGCGTCGCCTCGCTGGAATTCCACAGGGACAGGGTCGGCCAGCCCAAGGCGCTGGCGAAGCATCGTAGTGAGGTCGTCCGTCATCCGCGGATGGTAGCTCGCAATATGGAAGGGTCGCAGGCCTGGTCTGGAGATCGAGTTCACCGGTTCTTCTCGCACGGCCATGCAGTCATGGACGCCCCGGCATCCCGACTGCGAGCTGCACCCCGATGGACCTGAAAAGCGGCTACCCCTGGTGGGCGGTCAAGAACGGCCTGCTGCACGCGTTCCCGCCGCTGCAGGCGGACCATCGCTGCGACGTGGCGGTGATCGGTGGCGGCATCACCGGGGCGTTGTTTGCCGACGAGCTGGCCGCGCACGGGCATGACGTGGCGGTGTTCGAGCAGCGTGACGTGGGCTGGGGCAGCAGCGCCGCCAGCACGGCGCTGCTGCAGTACGAGATCGACACGCACATGGTCGACCTGGCCAGGCGTTACGGCGAGGACAACGCAGTGCTCGCCTACCGCGCCTGCGCGGAGGCCATCCCGATGCTGCAGGCAAAGGCGGCGGAGGTGCGCGACGTGGATTTCGCGCGCGCCGAAAGCCTGTATTACGCCAGCCGTCGCCGCGATGCACGCGCGCTGCGCGAGGAATTCGCGCTGCGCCAGCGCCACGGCTTCGACGTGGCGTGGCTGGAGGCGGATGCGGTGCGCGAGCAGTTCGGCTTCGAGGCGCCTGCCGCCATCCTCAGCCGGCTGGCCGCGCGCATGGATCCCTACCGCATGGCCTACCGCCTGTTCGCGCGGCTCCGCAAGAGTGGCGGCGCGGTGTTCGACCGCACGACCATCGAGAGCATCCAGCCGCGCTCGCGCGACGTGCTCCTCACCACCGCCGAGGGCCACGCGGTGCGTGCCGGGCACGTCGTGATCGCCGCGGGTTACGCCAGCCAGAAGTGGCTGCGCAAGCGCGTCGCCGCCGATCGCAGCAGCTACGCCGTGATCACCGACCCGATCGACAAGGACGCCTTGGGCCCGCTGGTCGACACCATGGTCTGGGAGACGGCGCGCCCCTATCTGTACATGCGCAGCACCGGCGACGGGCGCCTGCTGGTCGGCGGCGAGGACGACAGCGTCGACGTGCCGGCGCGACGCGACGCACGCGTGGAGAAGAAGGCGCGCAAGCTGCTGGACAAGACCGCGGCCCTGTTTCCGCACCTGCCGCTGCGGCCGGCGTTCTCCTGGGCCGGCACCTTCGCCGAAACCCGCGACGGCCTGCCGTTCTTCGGTCCGCACCCGCAGCACGGCCCGCGCGTGCAGTTCGCCATGGCCTACGGCGGCAACGGCATCACCTATTCGATGATCGGCGCCGGGCTGGTGCGCGCGCTGATCGAGCGGCGCAGGCATCCGTTGGCCGAGTTGTTCTCGTTCGGGCGCGGTGAGGGCTGAGCAGTCAGTGCGAGCCGGGCGACCGTGCCCTCGCCATCGGTGTCGAAGCGCAGGGCGATGCCGTGGCGCTCGCCCAGCCGGCGCACGATGGCCAGGCCCAGCCCGAAGCCGGCGCTGGCCTCGCCCTTGGCGAAGGCTTGGAACGCATCTGCCGCGATGCCATCGCCGGGGTTGGCGATGCGCAGCCAGTCGCCGTCCACGTCGATCACGACCTGGCCGTCGCGGGTGTGGGCGAAGGCGTTGCCCACCAGGTTCGACAGCACGATGTGCAGCACGGTCGCCGGCAAGTGCGCGCGCGTGCCGGTCGCTACATCCAGCCGCACCTCCACCGCACGGCCATCCAGCAGCGGCGCCTGGTCGACGATCACGCGCTCCAGCAGGGGCAGCACGGCGACATCGCTGGCGGCCTCGGCGCTGTGCTCCTCGCGCGCGAGCGCCAGCAGCGTGGCGACCGTCTGCTCGAGCTGGTGTGCGGACTGGCGGACATGCTCGAGCTGAAGCCGTGACTCGACATCGAGGCCGTCGCGCGCAGCCAGGCGTTCGCAGGCGCTGCGGATCACCGCCAGCGGCGTGCGCAGTTCGTGGCTGGCGTCGCGGCTGAACTCGCGTTCGCGCGCAACGAAGTCGTCGATGCGCGCGATCAGGCGCTCCAGCCCGCGCGCCAGCGTGCCGACCTCGTCGTCGGGAAAGGCATCCGAGAATCCAGCGGGCAGCCGCGACGGCGTGGCCTCATCGACCAGTGCAGCCAGCCGCGACAGCGGCGCGGTCATCCGCCGGGCCAGCCAGGCGCCGAGCACAAGCGCCAGCGCGAGCACCGCCAGGCTGGACACGCCCAGCCACTGCAGGATGCCGCTGCGCATCGGCCGCACCGCCAGCTGCTGGCTGACCTCGGCCACCAGCCACGCCGGTGCAGCCGGCGCCGCTGGCTGCAGGACCTGCAGGTGGTAGTGGCGGCCGTCGTTGCCGGGGAACTCGCGACGCGAAGGCTCCTCGGCCAGCCACGTGCCGAGCCCGTCGGGCAGGGTGGCCGGATCGGCATGCACCGCGATGAAGTGCAGCTGCGGGCGCGTCCACTCGCCGTGCGCGGCGTGGTGCGCCAGCTGCGCCTGCGCTTCCTGCTGCAGCAGGCCATGGAAGAAACGGTCTTCGACCACGTAGACGAACAGCACCACGTAGAAGCCGTATAGCGCGGCCACGAACAGGGCGAATCCGCCGAAGGCGACCATCAGCCGGTGGCGCAGCCGGCGGCGCGGACGCGTCGTGTTGCTCACGTGTCGGCCTCCAGGCGGAAGCCGACGCCATGCACCGTCTTCAGCATCGGCACCGCGAACGGGCGGTCCAGTGCCTGGCGCAGCATGTACAGGTGCGTGCGCAGCGGATCGGAGTCGGGCGGGGCGTCGCCCCAGATGTGTTCGACAAGCTCGCTGCGGGTCAGCGTGCGCGGCCAGGCCTCGGCAAGTGCGAGCAGCAGCTGGTGCGCCGTCTGCTGCAGGTGCAGGGTGCGGCCTTCGCGCTGCACCACGCCGCTGCGCCGGTCGATGCCCAGGCTGCCGATGCGCAGCACGTGCGGGGTGCCGGCGCGGTGGCGTTGCGACAGCGCCAGGCAGCGCGCCAGCAGTTCGGCGCCGGCGAACGGTTTGACCAGGTAGTCGTCGGCACCGCTGCGGAAGCCCAGCAGCCTGTCGTCCAGCGCATCGCGTGCGGTGAGCATCAGCACGGGAATGTGGCGATCGGCCTGCGCGCGCAGGCGCTCGCAGACGCGCAGGCCGTCGAGGCCGGGCAGGCCGAGGTCGAGCACCAGCACGTCGGGCGGATCGGCCAGCGCCGCCTGCAGCCCGCTCAGGCCGTCGGCGGCGAAGCTGGCAGCAATGCCGCTGTCGGCGAACATCGCCTCCAGGTTCCCGCGCAGCACCGGGTTGTCCTCGACCACCAGGATGCGCAGCGCGGGCAGGTGCATGGCTCAGCCGTCGATCCGCTTCAGGAGGGTGACAGCCTCTTCCATCTGTGGCGCCGCTTCCAGTACCTGGAGCACCAGGGCGCGCGCCTGCGCGCTCTGGCCCAGGCGCAGGTGGGCTTCGGCGGCACCTAGCTTCAGCTGCGGCTCGGCCATGTGCGGCAGGGCGAGTTGCATCGTCTGCAGCGCGGGCCGCAGCTGGGCGGCATCGTCGCCGGCGACCTGCGCCTGGTAATAGCCGAGCAGGCCAATGAGTTCGACGTGGTAGCGCGTGGGCTCCTGTTGCAGCGCCGCCGTCGCGCCGGCGCTGTCGCCGCTGCGCAGGCGTTCCACCAACGCCATGCTCAGTTCGTCGCGCCACGGCGTGCGCGCGACCGGCGTGCGGCCCAGGGCGCGCACGATCGCTTCCGCCACCGCGGTGGTGGAGTAGGGGTTCTGGCCGGTGACCAGGCGTCCATCGACCACCACCTTCGGCATCATCAGCGGCGCCTCGTCCCAGGCCGCGCCGCGCGCGCGCAACGCATCTTCCAGCAGCCACGGGAACTGCGATGCCCACTTCTTGCCGAACACCGTCTCCTCCTCGTTGCTGAAGCCGGTCATGCGCCGGCCGGCCACCAGCGGGCTGCCGTCGGCCAGGCGGACGTCGGCGAGGGCGGCCGGGCCGTGGCAGACCGCGGCCAGCACCGCGCCGTTGTCCCAGGCCCGGGCGAGCAGGCCCTGAAGGTCGGTATTGCGCGGCAGGTCGAACATCGCGCCCTTGCCGCCGACCACGTAGACCGCGGCGTAATCCTCGGCGCGCAGCGCGTCGATGCGGCGCGTGTCGGCCAGCTGGCGCATTGCGTCCGCATCGGCCAGCAGCGCGGCGTTGAAGGGCTCGTCGGGGTTGTACTTGTCGGCCTCGATCGCACCGCCCTGCGGGCTTGCGACCTCCACGGCCAGGTCGTTGGCCTTGAAGATCAGCCAGGCCTGGGAGAGTTCGTCGAACTCGTAGCCGGGGCGGGTCTTGCCGGCATCGCGACCTTCACCGCTGAGCACGACCAGGACGGTGTCGCGGGCGAACGCGGACGGGAGATGCAACAGCAGGAGGGCGGCAAGCAGGCAGGTGAGGGGCAGGCGGGACATGGCGGTTCCAGTCGTATCCGGGGAGGGACAGGATGGCGCTGCCATATCAAGCGGATTTCAAGATCGGCGGAGAGCCGACCCTGGACGGAACACGCAGGGCCCCGCGCGTGCGGGGCCCTGCCCCCGGCTTACTCCGCCGACGCCTCGTCCGGCGTTTCTTCCTCGGGATACCACGAGTAGCGCCAACCGAGTGGCGCGTCGGCATCGACCGCGCGTGCGACGTACTGTCCATCTGGCAGCGCCTGTACGACACGATCGGTATCGTCGCGCAGTGGCACCTCCGTCACACCCGCTTCTGCGCGGGCGGGGAGTGAGCCGGCAAACAGGCCGTTCAGCAGCGTCTCGATGTCGGTCGCGCCTTGCGTGAGCGCCGAACGAACCAGGCTGCAGTCGTCGGCCGTCCATGCGCGCGCGCGCGCCGCAGCTGCTTCGCGCGGTGTCCACTCCGTTCCCCTGGCCTCGCGCATGCGCGCCTGGTGGGTCCTGAGCAATGCGCTGGCGGCGCGGCGGGCTGTACGGTCGCCCCCGTTGGCGGCTTGGATCAGCTTGTGCACGCCACTGTCCGCGTAGCGCGTGGTCTCGCGTGAGATCGCGGCCTGAATGTCCGCCGGAGTTTTCCCGGCCAATGGGACGACGTCAGACACCACGACAAGGTCGTTGCTCCACGCTGGCTTCTTCTGCCAGCGCGTCGTCGCCCCTGGCAGTTGCGCCGAATACGCGGCCAGCGCGACCGAGGTGACCAGCGCGGAATAGTCCGGCGTCATGCTGTAGGTCGCCACCAGCTCGTAGCGCGGCTCGTCCTGCGGCACCAGGTCGTCCACCGAACGATCTGGCGCGAGCACATGCCGTTGGACGCTTCGTCCCGCACCCCATGGCGTGCCACCAACGCTGCGCTCGATCGCACCCAACAGTGCGTCGGTGTTCGAAAGCTTGCACTGGGCACGTTCGAACTCCGCGTTCGCATCCCGGACCTGGCGCTTGGCTGAGGCTTTGGCCTCGGCATTGATGAGCGCCGAGGCGATCAGGCCGCCGGCGAGGCCAGCGGCAGCCGCGCTGCCGTACGACAGTCCGGGGGTGCTCGTGTACAGGTTGTTCGTGGCGTTGACAACGGTGCCGCCCACGTTGATGAACCCGTAGGTGATCTGGCTCTTGAGCCGGTCATGCGCGGCGACGGCATGCACTGCCATGCCCGCGAGCAGTTCGTCCTGCGACGGATCGTGGCCCTGCGGCCTTTCGTTCGCCGCGTGCGCGGCACCGCACGCGCACGCAAGAACCGCCGCCGCGAGCGGCAGCGCCATGCTTCGAATCGTCATCTCTTCCCCTTTCCCCTGAATACGCGAACGCGTCGCGAGAGCTTATCCACTGGCCGCAAATCTCGTAAAGTGCTCTTCACAATCCATCTACGTATTCCAACGCCAGACTGGCCCCGATATCCCCCCGACGAAGGAGCATTGAAATGTTTCTGACCAAAAAACATCTGGTGATGGCGCGTACGCTCGGCCTGGCGATCGTCGCCACCCTGAGCCTTGCCGCCTGTGCCACCTACGATGACGAGTTTGCAGGGATCAACTCACGCCTCGATCAACTCGACACGAAGGTGCAGAGCGCGGCCCAGAGCGCAGAGTCCGCCAACCAGTCCGCGCAGCAGGCCAACCAGCGGTTGGATCAAATGGAAAGCCGCGTCCAGCAGCTTGAAGCAGCGCCGCGCCGCGCGCCGCGCGGTTAATCTCTACTTGCGCAAACCGCGACGAACGGCCTGAGCCGTGACCCGGTGGCCTTGCTGGCCACCGGTCTCCTTGTCTCCATCCAGTCTTCGTTCCGAGGAACCTTCCCATCCCTACGTGCACACACCCTGCGGCCCGGGCCGTCATTGGTGCGCTGGCGCTTGTGCTGGCGTTCGCGAGCTTCGACGTGGCCAGCGCCGAGGACGCCGCCGCGCAACCGGTCGCCCCCGTCGACCAGCTTCCACCAGGCCAGGATGTGTCCGGCACGGTGATCGAGCTTGCGGGCTGGGTTGTCGCAGCCAAGGACAGCCAGGGCTATCCGTTCGCGGTCATCGACAAGGCCGCCGCACAGATCTTCGTGTTCGGTGGCGACGGCCGGCTTCGCGGCGCGGCCCCCGGGCTCTTCGGCTCGGCGGTCGGCGATCACACGGCCCCCGGCATCGCCGGTCTCGCGCTTCGCGAGATTCCGGGCCGCGATCGCACCACGCCGGCTGGCCGCTTCGTCGGCGGTTACGGTCCGTCGATCGATGCCGGGCGCGTGCTGTGGGTGGACTACGAGTCCGCGGTCTCCATCCACCCGACCGCGACCGGCGTCCCGGCCGAGCGGCGCCCCGAACGCCTTGCATCGCCCACGCCTGACGACAACCGCGTCACGCATGGCTGCATCAACGTCTCGCCCGAGTTCTACGAGCGGATCATCCGTCCGACGTTCGAGCGGGGCGGGGTGTTCTACATCCTGCCGGATGCGGCGTCGATCGCGGAAACATTCCCCGAGTTCGCGCAAGGTCGCGCGGCTACGCAACGCAACGATGGAAAACGCGCACGGACCGCGCGCCAGTGAAGCGTGCGTCGTCGTAGTGGCCGAGCGCGAAGCGCAGGACGCGGCTGCAGAGTCCGCCGCAAGCGTTTGATCTGAAACCCCCTCTCATCTCCTGAGACCGCCCGGCGCTGGAATCTTCCGACCGCCGGGCTTGCTTATGTCCGCCAAGGTAAATAGATTTTTACCCATGACCGACGACCTCACTCCCCGACAGCGCGACGTGCTCGGCTTCATCCAGGCCCATGCCGGGGCCGAGGGCGCGCCGCCCACGCTGCAGCAGATCGCCGACGCGTTCGGCTTCCGCCAGGCCTGCGCGGCGCACAAGCACGTGCGCCGGCTGCAGGCCGCGGGCTACCTGGAAGTGCGGCCCAACGAGGCGCGCGGCATCCGCGTGGTCGCGGGCATGGCGCAGGCCGGCGGCGGCCGGGCAGGGCGTGCGCGCCACGTGCCCGGTACGCGGCTGAAGCTGCGCGATGACCGCCTCGAGCTGCCGGTGCTCGGCCGCGTGGCCGCGGGTGCGCCGATCGGTGCCGATGCTGGCGTGGAGCGCCATGTGCTGCTCGACCGCGCGCTGTTCACCAGCAAGCCGGATTACCTGTTGCGGGTGAAGGGCGATTCGATGCGCGACGACGGCATCTTCGACGGCGACCTGGTGGCGGTGCAGCGGGCGAGCGACGCGCGCAACGGCCAGGTGGTGGTGGCCCGCGTGGACGGCGAGATCACCATCAAGCGCCTGGAGCGCACGCGCACGCGGCTGCGGCTGCTGCCGCGCAATCCGGACTACGCGCCGATCGAGGTGCCGCCGGGCAGCGACTTCGCCATCGAGGGCCTGTACTGCGGGCTGGTGCGCACGGCATGAACGCGGTCGCGTCCATCGCGGTGTTGCCCAGCCTCGACGCCATGCTCTCGGCGCAGACGGTGTGGCGCGCGGGGCGTGCGCCGGCGGTGGCCGCGGGTGGCGAGCCGAGCGGGCATGCCGCGCTGGATGCTTTGCTGCCGCAGGGCGGCTGGCCGCGCGCGGCGCTCACCGAATTGCTGCTGCCGGCCGATGGCGTGGGCGAGCTGGCGCTGCTGCTGCCCACGCTGGCGCGGCTGACGCAGGCCGGTGGCGTGGTGGCGCTGGTGGCGCCGCCGTACCTGCCGTATGCGCCGGCGTGGCAGGCGGCGGGCGTTGACCTGCGCCATCTGGAAATCATCGAGGCCGATGCGCGCGGTGCGCTGTGGGCGTTCGAGCAGTGCCTGCGCAGCGCGGCCTGCGCGGCGGTGCTGGGCTGGCCGCTGCAGGCGGATGCGCAGGCGCTGCGCCGGCTGCAGGTGGCGGCCGACAGCGGCGACTGCCTGGGCTTCGCGTTCCGCGATGCGAAACACGCGGCCAATCCGTCGCCGGCGGCGCTGCGGCTGGAGTTCGCCGCGGCGGGCGAGGGCGCGTGGTACGTCCGCAAGTGCCGTGGCGCCAATCCACCGGCGCAGGGCTTCAGGCCTGCGGGTGCGAACGCCGTCGCGGCCTGCGGGCGCGTCGCCTTCGCCCCCGTCGCTCCCTAGGGCATCGGCGTGCTCTGGGCCTGCATCGCGCTGCCGCGGCTGGCGCTGGACGCCGTCCTCCGGCGTACGGCGGATCCGTCGCAACCGCTGGCGCTGGTCGGCGGGCCGGCGCAGCTGCGCAGCCTGCACGCGGTCAACGCCGCCGCCGCCGCCGCCGGGCTGAAGCCCGGCATGCGCCTGACCGCCGCGCACGCGCTCTGCAGCACGGTGGCGCTGGTCGAACACGACGCCAGCGCCGATGAGCGCTGGCAGCGGTTCCTGGCGGCGTGGGCGTATCGCCACAGCTCACTGGTCAGCACGCAATGGCCGGGCGCGATCGTGCTGGAGGCGCGCGCGAGTTTCCGGCTGTTCGGGCCGTGGCCGCGCTTCGAGGCGCGGCTGCGCGAGGAACTCGCCGGGCTCGGCTTCAACCACCGCATCGCGCTGGCGCCCACGCCGCGCGCGGCGCTGGCGTTCGCATGGCTGCGGGATGGATTCGCGGTGACCTCGCTGCCGGCGATGCACGAGGCGCTGGCGCAGGTGCCGGTGCGCCGTGCGGCGCTGCCGGGAACCGCCGGCACGCGCCTGCATGCGATGGGCGTGCGCACGCTGGGCGCGCTGCGTGCGCTGCCGCGCGACGGCCTGCGCCGGCGCTTCGGCGTGGAGCTGCTGGAGCACCTCGGCCGCCTGCATGGCGATGTCGACGATCCATTGGAGTGCTACGCGCCGCCGGATCATTTCGACGCGCGCATCGAGCTCGGCTTCGAGGTGGAAAGCCACCAGGCGCTGCTGTTCCCGCTGCGGCGGATGATCGCCGACCTCGCCACGTATCTCTCGGCGCGCGACGGCGGGGTGCAGCGCTTCACGCTGCGCCTGGAGCACGAGCGCAGCCATGCGCTGCCCTCGCACGCCGCCGACATGGAGCGCGTGGCGGCGCCGGCGCATACCGACGTGGCGGTGGGCCTCTTGGCCGCCGAACGCGAGGCCACCCTGCTGTTCGAACTCACCCGCAACCGACTGGAGCAGGTGGCGCTGCCGGCGCCGGTGGTGGCGATGCGGCTGCTGGCGCGCGAGCTGCCGCCGTTCGTGCCGGCCGCGCGCGACCTGTTCGATACCCGCCCGGCGCAGGCGGTGCCGTGGCCGCAGCTGCGCGAACGCCTGCGTGCACGCCTCGGCGACGAGGCCGTGCACCGCATCGCGCCCAGCGGCGATCCGCGCCCGGAGCGCGCATGGCGACGCGTGGCGGCCGCGGGCGATGACGCGGCCTGCCTGCAGCCCGCGCCGCCACGCCCGGCGCGCCCGGCGTGGCTGCTGCCGCGCCCGCTGCCGCTGCGCGGGCGGGTGCGCATCGTGTCCGGGCCGGAGCGCCTGGAAAGCGGCTGGTGGGACGGCGACGACGCGCGCCGCGACTACTACGTGCTGGAAACCGCGCAGGGCCAGCGCGCCTGGGCGTTCGCCGCGCCGGGCGAGCTCGGCAACTGGATGCTGCACGGCTGGTTCGCATGAACTGGGACGACGACCACGGCCTGCCGCCCGGCGTCGCGCCGGACACGCCCGGTGCGCGGCCGCCACGCAGCGTGCGCATGCAGCAGCAGATGCAGCTGGCGCTGGGTGGCGCGGATCGCGGCAGGGCGCTGGTGGTCCCCGGCCTGGGCGCGGCCAACGATGCGTCGGTCGGCGTCGAGCCGCACGGCATCGACGCGCCCGCCTATGCCGAGCTGCACTGCCTGTCCGACTTCAGCTTCCTGCGCGGCGCGGCCAGCGCCGAGCAGCTGTTCGAACGCGCCGCGCTGTGCGGCTACGAGGCGCTGGCGATCACCGACGAATGCTCGCTGGCCGGCATCGTGCGCGCCCGCGATGCCGCGCGCATCACCGGGGTGAAGCTGGTGGTCGGTGCGGAGTTCACCCTCGACGACGGCCTGCGCCTGGTGCTGCTGGTCGAGAACCGCGCCGGCTACGCGCAGCTGTGCCGGGTGATCACCACCGCGCGCCGTGCGGCGGGCAAGGGCGCCTACCAGCTGGGCCGCGACGACCTGGCGCGCGACGCCTTCGACGCCGGTAACACCGGCCTGTTCGCCCTCTGGCTGCCGGGGCAGCCGGAAGAAGGCGCGTGGCTGCGCGAAACGTTCGGCGAACGCGCCTTCCTCGCCGTGGAGCTGCACCGCGACCACGACGACGGGGCGCGCCTCGGCGCATTGCTGGCGCTGGCCGCGCAGGCCGGGCTCACGCCTCTCGCCACCGGCGACGTGCATATGGCCACGCGCCGCCAGCGCGTGCTGCAGGACACCGTGACCGCGATCCGCCACGGCCTGGCCCTGGCCGACTGCGGCGCGCAGCTGTTCCGCAACGGCGAGCGCCACCTGCGCAGCCGCCGCGCGCTGGGCAACATCCATCCGCATGCGCTGCTGGCCGAAGCCGTGGCGCTGGCGCGGCGCTGCACGTTCTCGCTCGACGAGGTGCGCTACGACTATCCGGCCGAGCTGGTGCCCGCCGGCGAAACGCCCACCAGCCACCTGCGCAAGCTCACCGAAGCGGGCATGCGCCGGCGCTGGCCAATGGGCGTGCCGGAAAAAGTGGCGCGGCAGATCGACGACGAGCTGGCGCTGGTCGCGGAGCTGAAATACGAGGCGTTCTTCCTCACCGTGGAGGACATCGTGCGCTTCGCGCGCAGCCGCGACATCCTCTGCCAGGGGCGCGGCTCGGCGGCGAACTCGGCGGTGTGCTTCGCGCTCGGCATCACCTCGGTCGATCCCGCGGAAAGCCGGCTGCTGATGGCGCGCTTCCTGTCGAAGGAGCGCAACGAGCCGCCGGACATCGACGTCGACTTCGAGCACGAGCGCCGCGAGGAGGTGATCCAGTACGTGTACGGCAAGTACGGGCGCAGCCGCGCCGCGCTGGCCGCCACGGTGATCCGCTACCGCGGCAGGAGCGCGGTGCGCGATGTCGCCAAGGCCTTCGGCCTGCCGCCCGACCAGGTGGCGCTGCTGGCCGGCTGCTTCGGCTGGGGCAACGGCGAGACGCCGATGGAGGTGCGCCTGGCCGATGCCGGCTTCGATATCGACAACCCGCTTATCGCGCGCGTGCTGGCGGTGACCACCATGCTGCGCGGGCGGCCGCGGCACCTGTCGCAGCACGTCGGCGGCTTCGTGATTTCCGATGCGCCGCTGTGGCAGCTGGTGCCGGTGGAAAACGCGGCCATGGCCGACCGCACCATCATCCAGTGGGAGAAGGACGACCTGGAGTCGATGGGGCTGCTGAAGGTCGACTGCCTGGCGCTGGGCATGCTGACCTGCATCCGCAAGGCGCTCGACCTTGTGCGCGCGCACCGCGGCCGCGACCTGGAGCTGGCCACCATCCCCAACGAGGACACGCCCACCTACGACATGGTGCAGCTGGCCGACACCGTGGGCGTGTTCCAGATCGAATCGCGCGCGCAGATGACCATGCTGCCGCGGCTGAAGCCGAAGACGTTCTACGACCTAGTGATCGAGGTGGCGATCGTGCGCCCGGGGCCGATCCAGGGCGGCATGGTGCATCCCTACCTGCGGCGCCGGCAGGGCCAGGAGGCGGTGTCGTATCCGTCGCCGGGCATCGAGGAGATCCTCGGGCCCACGCTCGGCGTGCCGCTGTTCCAGGAGCAGGTGATGGAACTGGTGATCCACGCCGGCTACTCCCCGGAAGAGGCCGACAAGCTGCGCCGCTCGATGGCCGCCTGGCGCCACGGCGGCGACATGGAGCCGCACCGCGTGCGCATCCGCGAACTGATGGAGGCCAAGGATTATTCGTCGGAGTTCATCGACCAGATCTTCGAGCAGATCAAGGGCTTCGGCTCGTACGGCTTCCCGCAGAGCCACGCGGCGTCGTTCGCCAAGCTGGTGTACGCCAGCTGCTGGCTGAAGCGCCACGAGCCGGCGGCGTTCGCCTGCGCGCTGCTCAACGCGCAGCCGATGGGCTTCTATTCGCCCAGCCAGATCGTGCAGGACGCGCGCCGCGGCAAGGGCGCGCGCGCGGGCGTGGACGTCCTGCCGGTGGATGTGGCGTGCAGCGCGTGGGATTGCACGCTGGAAGGCGAGGGCGTGGCGGGGCTGATGGCGGCCCCCGCGATCCGCCTCGGCCTGCGCCAGATCGCAGGTCTCTCCGAAGCCGTCGCCAGGGCGATCGTTGCAGCGCGCAGCCAGCGCCCGTTCCGCGACATCGCCGACCTCTGCCGCCGCGCCGCGCTCGATGAAAAGGCGCGCAGCGCGCTGGCCGAGGCCGGGGCGCTGGCGTCGCTGGCCGGGCATCGCCACGACGCGCGCTGGCAGGTGGCCGGCATCGAACGCCAGCGGCCGCTGCTGCCGGGCAGCCCCGACGAGGACGCGGTGCTGCTGCCGGCGCCCGGCGCCGGCGAGGACGTGCTGTCAGATTACCGCGCGCTGGGCCTGAGCCTGGGCGCGCACCCGCTGGCGCTGCTGCGCGACCGGCTTCGCGCGCGGCGGCTGCTGGCCTCGCGCGAGCTGCGCGGCCGCCACCACGGCAGCGCGGTGCGGGTGGCCGGCATCGTCACCCAGCGCCAGAAGCCGCAGACCGCCAGCGGCACGATCTTCGTCACCCTCGAGGACGAGGACGGCATGGTCAACGTGATCGTGTGGCCGCGCGTGGCCGAGCGCGGGCGCAAGGCGCTGCTCGGCGCCACGCTGCTGGAAGTGCGCGGGCGCTGGGAGCGCGTGGACGGCGTGGAGCACCTGATCGCCGGCCACCTCGAGGACCTGTCCGCCCTGCTCGGCGGCCTGCGTTCGGAGTCGCGCGATTTCCGCTGAGCCCGGTTCACCTCGCGTTCGTCCGCCGGCATGGGCAGCCACTAGACTGGGCAGCCGTCCAACACCCCGCAGCCGCCTGCATGTCGCTCCCCTTCCGCGCGTCCGTCCTGTGCCTGCTGCTTGCGGCCTGCAGCGCGCCGTCGCAGGACGTCGTTCCCGTGCAGCAGGCGATCGAAGTGGAAGCCGAGGCCAACGACGGCGAATTCATTTCCGCCCCGGTCGAAGTCGTGCCCAAGGCCTACGACGTGCGCAAGGGCACCGACTGGCCGCAGGTGGCGCTGGTGGACGGCATCGCCTCGATCAGCTGCGAGCTCGACTATGCCGGCGCCGGTGACGGCGACGCGCTCACCGACCTGTCGTTCTTCAACGTGGTCGATACGCTCAAGCCCTGCCAGGAGCGCGGCCTGGTGCGCCTGCGCTACGACGGCAAGATCAACGCCGGTTTCCACGCGCTGGTGGAGCGGGTGGCGGTGATCGCCGACCGCATGGAGATCGGCAAGCGCGTGCTCGACATCGATTCCAGCGGCGGCCAGGTGGAAGACGCCATCAAGGCGGGCGACGCGATCGGCGCTTCCGGCTGGACCGTCTGGGTGCGCGAGGGCGCCGCCTGCCACAGCGCCTGCGTGCTGATCCTCGGCGCCGGCGACGTGCGCATGATCTCGGGGCCGGTCGGCATCCACCGCATCATCCGCATGAGCTCCACCGCTACTACGCGCGCCGAGCTCAATTCCGAACTGCAGGCCGTCTACGGCCGGGTCAAGGAATACCTGGAGCGCAACGGCGTGGCGGTGGCGGTGGCCGACCTGATGATGTCGGTGCCCAACCGCAACCTGCGCGTGCTGAGCGCGACCGAGCTGCAGGAATACGGCCTGGACGGCACCAACCCGGCCCAGGACGACCTCGACCGGCTGAAGCTGATGCGCAAGTGCGGCGCGGATTTCGTGCGCCGCCGCGACAGCTTCCAGCGCGCCTTCGACCGCCAGTGCAAGGCGCCCGACACCGACATCGAAGAACTCAACAGCTGCGGCCTGGCGCTGCGCGACTCCTTCAGCTTCCCCGACGAGGCCTGTCCCGACGACAGCCCGATGAGCGAGTTCGACGCCGTGCGCAGCGCGTTCTACCAGCGCCGCGGCGAGAGCACCGATACCGGCGCCAGCGGCACGCACTGAGCGCGCCCGCCGGCTGGCGATCCCGCGCGGAACCTGGTTTCAGGCCAGGAAACCACCCGACTGCCGCTGCCACAGCTGCGCGTACAGGCCGCCGCTGGCGACCAGCTCGGCATGCGTGCCTTCCTCGACGATGCGCCCCTGGTCCATCACCACCAGCCGGTCCATCGCCGCGATCGTCGACAGGCGGTGGGCGATGGCGATCACCGTCTTGCCCTGCATCAGCCGGTAGAGATTGCCCTGGATGGCGGCCTCGACCTCGGAGTCGAGCGCGGACGTGGCTTCGTCCAGCACCAGGATCGGCGCGTCCTTCAGCAGCACGCGCGCCACGGCGATGCGCTGGCGCTGGCCGCCGGACAGCTTGACGCCGCGCTCGCCGACCTGGGCGTCGTAGCCGTGGCGGCCTTCGGGATCGCCGAGTTCGAGGATGAAGTCGTGCGCCTCGGCCTGGCGCGCGGCTTCCACCATCTCGGCCTCGCTGGCATCGGGCCGACCATAGAGGATGTTCTCGCGCACCGAGCGGTGCAGCAGCGAGGTGTCCTGGGTGACCACGCCGATGCGCGCGCGCAGCGTGTCCTGCTGCACGCTGGCGATGTCGATGCCGTCGACCAGGATGCGGCCGCTCTCGACGTCGTGGAAGCGCAGCAGCAGGTTGGCCAGCGTCGACTTGCCGGCGCCCGAGCGGCCGACGATGCCGATCTTCTCGCCCGGGCGCACGTGCAGGTCGAGGTGGTCGATCACGCCGGCACCCTTGCCGTAGTGGAAGCCGACGCCTTCGAAGCGGATGTCGCCGGCCACCGCGCCGAGCTCCGGCGCGCCGGGCGCGTCGTCGACCGTCGGCGGCAGCGAGATCGAACTGATGCCGTCCTGCACGGTGCCGATGTTCTCGAACAGCGCCGACAGCTCCCACATGATCCACTGCGACATGCCCACCATGCGCAACGCCAGGGCGACCGCCACCGCGACCGCGCCGGCACTGATCGCATCACCCAGCCACAGCCACACGCCCACGCCGGCCACCGACGCCAGCAGCAGCATGTTGAGTGCGTAATTGGCCACGCTGACCCGCGTGCCCAGGCGCATCTGCCGGTACACGGTGCCGAGGAAACCCTGCATCGCCTCGCGCGCGTAGGCCTGCTCGCGACGCGAGTGCGAGAACAGCTTGACCACGGCGATGTTGGTGTAGCTGTCGACGATGCGCCCGGTCATGTCCGAGCGCGCGTCGGCCTGCTCGCGCGAGACGCGCTCCATGCGCGGCACGAAGTACCGCATGAGCAGGGCGTAGGCGATGATCCAGCCCGCGAACGGCAGCATCAGCCGCCAGTCGGCCGCGGCGGCGGCGAGCGTCGCGCCGGTGACGTACACCACGATGTACACGCCGACGTCGAGCAGCTTGACCACGGTCTCGCGCACCGCGAGCGAGGTCTGCATCAGCTTGGTGGCGATGCGCCCGGCGAACTCGTCCTGGAAGTAGCCCATCGACTGCCGCAGCAGGTAACGGTGCACGTTCCAGCGGATGCGCATCGGGAAATTGCCGAGCAGCGCCTGGAACTGCACCATCGAATCCAGCAGCACCAGCAGCGGCAGGCCCACCAGCACCAGCCCCGCCATCCACGCCAGCCGCGGGCCTTCCACGGCCAGGAACGTGGCCGGCGTGTGCGCCCCCAGCCGGTCGACCAGCGCGCCCAGGTACACGTACAGCGCGAGCTCCGCGGCGGCGATGGCCGCGCCGAGCAGGGCGAGCGCCACCAGCCAGGGGCCGGCGCCGCGCGTGTAGTGCATGCAGAACGCGATCAGCGTGCGCGGCGGTTGGCGCGGCGGGGTGTCCGGGAACGGATCCAGCCTGCGTTCGAACCAGCCGAGCAGGCCGCGGCGCGTGTCGTCAGCGGCCACCGCCACCTCCACCGCCACCACCGCCGCCGGAAAAGCCGCCTCCGCCGCCACCCGACGCGCTGCCCGGCGGTGACGACGCCGACGCGATCTGCGTGCCCAGGGCACTGCCGACCGACTTGGTGAAGTTGCCGACGCTGCCGAAGTTGCCGCCCTGGTACCAGGCGATGGCCGCGGTGGCGGCGGCGGCGGCCGCGGCACCGACCGCGAGCGTGAACCGGCGCGTCCACGCGTCCTCGACGCCCAGCGCCACCGCATACGGCAGCAGGGCTTCGAAGCGCGCGGCGTCGAGCTGGGGCTCGGGGCCCGCACCGCCGGCGCTCGCGGGCGCGTCCAGTCGCGCCAGGTCGTCCTGTTCGGCCACCGACAGGTAGCGCTTGAAGCCTTCGATCTCGTCGAGGAGCTTGCGTCCCTCGGGCGTGGGCGCGCCGATCACGATGCAGAACGTGATCAGCACCACCAGCGCCAGGCCCAGCGGTACCAGCGCCCACGGCATGCCGCCGCCATCGTTGATCGCGGTCAGCACCAGGGTGGCCGCCACGGTGACGGCGAAGAGGACGCAGGCAATCGCGATGCTGCCGCCGTTGTGCGAGAACATCGCCGGCTGGAAGCGCTTGGCGAACGCCTTGCTGTGGGTGGCGATGGCCGCCTGGATGCGCGTGGCGCTTTCCTTCTTCAGCGCGAGCCTTCCGGCGCTGCCGGGCAGCAGTGCTTCGAGCAGGCGGCGCTCGTCGGCGTTGTCGATCGGTGCCGGGCCGGGATTGCGCTGCAGCGTCCAGGCGTCGCCAAGCGTGCGCTCCTCGCGCTCGATGGTCAGCGCGCCCTTGACCGCGCAGGCCAGCAGCTCCGACGACAGGCAGAGGTTGTCGTAGCTGCGGCGCACCATGTAGCGCAGCGCCGCCGGCGATTCGTCGCGCGGCGGATCGTAGCGGGCGATCACCACGCCGGTCGCGGGATCGCGGCCGATGCGGTTCCAGCGCCGCCAGCAGAATGCCGCCAGCAGCAACAGCCCGGCGAACGCCGCGAGCAGCGACAGGTTGTCGCGCAGCAGCCACCACAGCGTGTCCGAACGCGTCGGCGCCGCCACCACGCCCTTGGGGAACGACAGCACCGTGGTCAGCCCTTCGCGCGGCGGCAGCGGGCGGGTCAAGGTCCAGCGGGCGACGCCGGGCGCGACGATGCGTGCCTCGAAATCACCGCCCTGCGTGCCGTATGCGCCCGAGTAGCCTTCCGCCACCAGGTCGCCCGCGGGCACCGGCGTGGGCAGCCGCACTTCGACGCTGCCGGTTTCAATGGCGAAGTCCCAGCCGTGGCCGATCGCGTTCCAGTACAGCTCGTCATGCCCGGCGAAGAAGCCCACCTGGCGCGTGGTGCGGAAGCGCAGCGTGTACGTGTAGTCGGCGGGGACCGGCAGCAGGTCGTCGTTGCCGGTGTTGATGCGCACGCCGTTGCCGACGCGCTCCGTGAACCATGGTTCGGCGGCGCCATCGCGCGCGACGTCCACCACGTCGAAGCCGACCACGACGTTGTTGCCGTGGCGATCCTTGTAGCGCGTCGGGAAGTCGCGGTAGATGCCGCGGCGGATGTTGTCGCCCTCGGCACGCACGCGGATGCGCTCGACCACGTCGAGGCTGCCGTCGGCGTTGACCTGCACTTCGCTGTCGTAGGCGAGGATGCGTTCCTGTGCCGTCGCGGCGCCAGCGACGACGAGCAGCGCCGCCGCCAGCAGCGCGCGCAGCGTGGACGCCACGCCGCTCATCGCGACAGCTCCACCACCGGTGCCGCGCGACCGCCTTCGGCGGCCTGGAAGAACTCGGCATCGCCGAAGCCGAAGGCGCGCGCCACGACCAGGTCGGGCACGCGCTGCACGCCGTCGTTGAGGTCACGCACCGCGCCGTTGTAGAAGCGCCGCGCGTATTGCAGCTGCTCTTCCACCTCGACCAGTTCGCGCTGCAGCTGCGCGAAGTTCTGGTTGGCCTTGAGGTCGGGGTAGGCCTCGCGCAGCAGCAGCAGGCGGCCGACCGCCTGCTCGAGCGCCTGCTCGAGCGCGCCGAGCTTCGCAGGGCTGGCGACCGCCATCGCCTGCGCGCGCAGCGCGGTGACGGCTTCGAGCAGGGCGCTCTCGTGCCCGGCATAGCCGCGCACCGCGGCGACCAGCTGCGGCACCAGGTCGTGGCGGCGCTGCAGCTGCACGTCGATATCCGCCCAGGCGGTCTTCACCTGGTTGCGCAGGCGCACGAGGCGGTTGAAGGCGAACACCCCCCACGCGACCAGCGCCGCCGCCAGCAGCAGCAGCGCGACGACCGCGGCGGTCACGGCGCGTCGCCCGCCAGCACCGCGATCTCGGTATCGCCCAGCAGCACGTACTGGCCGGCGCGGATCTTGGCGGTCTTGCGGGTTTCCACGGTGCCGTCCACGCGTACCGCGCCGGCGGCCACCAGCGCCTTGCCGGCGCCGCCGCTGTCGCACAGCCCGGCCAGTTTGAGCAGCTGGTTGAGCTCGACGTGCTCGCCCTGGAGTTCGAATTCGATGCGTGGCATGTGCGGTCCGGCGCTGGTTTTCGGAAAGTGGCGAGCCTAGCGCAACCGGGCCGCCATCGGCGTTACCCTGCCGTCAGCCGCGGCACGCCGCCGGGGGGGAGGAGACGCTGCGATGACCACCGAACTGCAGATCCTGGGCTGGGCGATCGTGCTGGGCCTTGTGCACCTGTTCCTCGACGCCACGCTCAAGACCTCGCAGCGCGGACTGGCCTGGAACACCGGCCCCCGCGACGGCGCGATGCCGCCGCTCGAGGGCGTGGCGGGCCGCGTCAACCGCAGCTTCAGCAACTTTCTCGAGACCTTTCCGATGTTCGCCGCCGCGGTGCTGGCGGTGGTCGTGTCGGGGCAGGGCGGGGAGCGCGCCGTGCTCGGTGCGCAGGTCTACTTCTGGGCGCGCGTCGCCTACATCCCGGCATACGCGGCCGGCATTCCCTATGTGCGCAGCCTGATCTGGGGGATCTCGCTGCTCGGCATCCTGATGGTGCTGACCGCGCTGTTCTGAGCGCGCGTCACTCGCGTTCGAAGCGCGCGATCTCGTCGAGGATGCGCTGTCCGCGGCGGATGCCGTCGCCGCCGTCGGCGACGCAGGCATGTGCGTCCGGATCTGTCGCCACATCCAACGCTGCCCGCGCGCGCCGCGAGCGCCAGGCGTACAGCCAGGTGCCCAGCAGTCCGAGCACGCCGATCGCGAGGCTCGCCTGGATCCACACCGGGGTTGCGGCCTGCACGGGGGCCGCGCCCAGCCCCGATACGGCGACCACCACCAGCACCCACATGACCCACCACGGCGCGCCGGCAAGGTTCGAGTTGACGCCATAGAAGCGCAGCAGCCGTGCCATCTGCTGCTGGATGCGCAGCACCGGCGCCGAGTAGTCGATGCTGGCGACGAGGCCCAGCGTGATACCGGCCAGCGCCACCGTCAGCACGCCGAACGCGTGGACGGTGATGCCGCTGGCGAACAGGCCGGCGACCTCCGTGTTGCGCGTCCAGCACGCGACGCCCAGCACCACCAGCGCGACGCCGAGGAGCAGCTGCAGCAGCTGGCCGATGACCAGCGGGCGCAGGCCGCGGCGCGCGCGTTCCAGCCGGGATTCGCGCAGCAGCTGCAGGTCCAGCGCCTGCTGCCGTTCCATCTGCCTGCCGAGCGTTTGCCAGGCCTGCTTGAGGTCGTCGAGTTCCATCGTCCTGCCCATGTCGGTAGCGGTCATGTCAGTGGTGTCCCTGGTTGGCGGCGTGCTCGCGCAGCCGCTGGCGCAGCCTGGAAAGGCGGGTGGTGACGTTGCTGTCGGAGATGCCGAGCACGTCGGCCATCTCGCGCGTGCCGCGCTCCTCGAGGTAGAGCAGGAGGAGTGCGCGATCGAGCGGCGCGAGGGCGGCGATGAAGCCGTGCAGCAGGCGCAGCCCGTCGTCGCGCACCGGGTCGTGGGCGTTGTCGTCGGCGACGTCGTGCAGCGCGTCGTCGAGCGGCACGGCGTGCCGGCGGCGCTGGCCCTCGCCGCGCAGGAACGAGATGCCGACGTTCAGCGCGATCCGGTACATCCAGGTGGAGAACGACCGCGACGCGTCGTAGCGCGGCCACGCGCGCCACAGCTGCGCGGCGATCTCCTGTGCGAGGTCGTCGCGGTCTGCGCCGCGGGCGTAGGTGCCGGCAACCTTGAAGACGATGCCGCGGTGGCGGTCGAGGAGCGCGGCGAAGGCGTCGGCGTCGGTGGCGTGCGTGCTGGCGATGCTGTCCATTCCCGTGCGGCTCCGGCCGCGATCATGCGTGACACCGGGGTGGTTCGCCGCACCGTCGGGTTTGTCACGCCCTAGCGCAGGGGCAGGCGCAGCGGCTGTCCGTCAAGGTCCAGCACCACGCCATCGGCATCGATCGTGCGCACCGTGGCCTCGCCGACGCGGTCGCCTTCCACCAGGCGCTGGCCGTCGACGATCACGAAGCGCCGAGCCGGATCGGCGTTCCACATGTGCATGGTCATCTTCAGCGCCGGCAGGCGCTCGCGCTGGCTGGCGGGGAGTTCGGCGATGCGCGGCAGGTCGTGGGCGGGCGTGGCCGTTGCAGCTGCGGGGCGTGGCGGCAGCGGATCCGCGGGTGCCGGAACCGGTGGTGCGGAAGCGCGCGGGATGTCTGCTACTGCCGTGCTTGCCCGTGGCGTGGCGCCTGGTGTCGGTGCCGGTGCCGGTGGCGGCGTTGCGGCAACGACTGCCTGTGGCTGCGCCGGTACGGGTGCGGGCGCGGGCCGGGGCGCTGGCGCGACGATGCGCTCGACGCGGGGCAGGGTGTCCGTGCCGGCGTCGACGTCGGGCGTCGCCGCAGCGGCTGCCGGGCGTGTATCGCCCCGGGCGAAAAGGTCCTCCGCAGCGGGTGCCGGATCGACGTCATGCAGCACCACGAACGCCAGCGCCGCGGCGGCAGCGACACCGGCGAGCGCAAACCAGGCCCACGCCGGCATGCCGCGACGCGCGCGCGGCGCCAGCGGCGGCAGTTCGACGCGCAGCCCGGGGACTTCGCCGCGGCGGCGCTCGGCTTCGGACTTGCGCAGGGCTTCGAGGATCAGCGACATCGGCGCGCCCTCAATCCAGGGTCCGCGCGAGGCGCGGGCCGGCATCGTTCGCGGCCAGCGCGAACAGTGTTTCGGGCCCGACCACGCCGTCGACTGCGAGGCCACGCGCGCGCTGGAAGCGCAGCACCGATGCGGCCAGGGCGGCATCGAACGCCGCGCCGTCCGCTGCCTGGGCGGCCACGCCTTCAGTCACGAGCTGTGCGCGCAGCCAGTCGACGGCGGCGCCCAGCTGGCCTTGCTCCGGCGCATCGGCAAGCGCCGCCGGCGCGCGCCAGACCGCGGCGTAGCGGCCATTCCACGCCTGCTGCAGGGTTGCGCGGTCGACATCCAGCGTGCGGCCGTCGAGCAGCAGGCGCGCCCTCCCGCCGTCGGACGCCTGCAGCAGCGCCCACGCCTGTCGGCCGTCGGCTTCCAGCTGCAGCAGTGCCGGCCGGCCGATCGCCACCAGGCGGTCGAGGTGTGCATTGCCACGCACGCAGTAGGTGCCGGGTGCGATCACCCGCGCGCAGGCCGACGCCGCGCGCGCGTCGTCCAGCGTGGTGGGCAGGTCCCAGGCGGCAAGCAGCGCCTGCCACGCGCGCTCGTCGCTGCTGCCGGTGCCAGCTGTCTCCGTGTCGCCGTCGGCGCCTTCTGCCGCGCGCCTGCTGGCTGCATCCGCGATGTACGTGGCCAGCGTGGCCGCATCCGCGCCTTGCGCGGCGATTCGCGCAGCCGATGCGTTGTTGGCGGAGACGCCCGTCGCCACGGCCGCGGCGCCCGCAGCTGCCGCCGGCGACGCCGCGCCGTCCACGTCGGCGGCCATGGCGACGGTGCCCGATGCACGCGAAGCATCGTCCGCCGCGTTGACCGCGCGCGGTGCATCCGCGCGCGGCAGCAGCGCGCCCAGCGCGATCGCCAGCACCGCCGCGGCGCCCACGCCTGCGGCCGCCAGCATCCAGCGGCGCGATCGGGCTGTGGCGTGCACCGGCGGTGGCAACGCTTCGCGCGCGGCTTCCTCGACCAGCGCGGCATCGAGCGTGGCGCGGTCACGCGCGTAGCCGGCGAGCAGCGCACGCTCGGCGATCACGTTCACCAGCCGCGGGATGCCGCCGCTGCGCAGGTGGATGCGCTGCACGGCGCCGGCGTCGAACGGGAAATGCTGGCCACCGGCGATGCGGAAGCGATGGCGCAGGTAGTCGGCGGTGCCCGCGGCATCCAGCGGCGTGAGGTGGAAGCGCGCGGTGATGCGCTGCGCCAGCTGGCGCAGGTCCGGGCGCCCGAGCATGTCGCGCAGCTCGGGCTGGCCGATCAGGATCACCTGCAGCAGCTTCTGGGTGTCGGTCTCGAGGTTGGTCAGCAGGCGCACCTGCTCCAGCGTGTCCACCGACAGCGCCTGCGCCTCGTCCACCACCAGCACCACGCGCAGGCCCTGTGCGTAGGCGTCGAGCAGGTGGGCGTTGAGTGCGTCGATGAGCGCCTTGGCGTTGCCGCGGCGCCCGTCGAGGTCGATGCGCAGCTCCTCGCACACCGTTTCCAGCAGCTGCGTCGGATCGACGCGCGGATTGAGCACCAGCGCCACGCGCACGTTGTCCGGCAGCTGCCCGAGCAGCAGCCGGCTGAGCGTGGTCTTGCCGGTGCCGACCTCGCCGGTCAGCTGCACGAAGCCGCCGCCGCCGCCCTGGGTGATGCCGAACATCAGGTGCGCGAGCGCGTCGCGGTGGCGCTCGCCCAGGAACACGAAGCGCGGATCAGGCGTGATCGAGAACGGCGGCTCGGTGAGTCCGTAGTGCGCGAGGTACATGCCTACTCCGTCACGTCCCGCGCTTCGCCGGTGGCCAGCGTCTCCGCATGGCGGATCCGCCGCGGCCGCGCGATGAGCGGGTGCACCAGCACCGCGGCCAGGATGATCGCCACGCCCACGTAGAAGCGCGTCGACAGCTCCTGCTGCTCGGAGAGCAGCACGATCGCCAGCATGATGGCGTAGATCGGCTCCAGGTTCACCGCCAGCTGCGCCGAGAACGCGCTCATGTGGCGCAGCGCCACCAGCGACAGGGCGAACGGGAACAGCGTGCAGGCGAAGGCCAGCAGCAGCAGGTAGCCGGCATCGTGCGCGCCGGGCAGCACGAACAGGGGCCCGGCCAGCGCCGGGAACACCAGCGGCATCAAGGGCGCCAGCACGGTCAGCGCGATGGTGCCGGCACCCAGCTCCACCGCGGTCACGGTCAGCGGGTCGGCATGGTCCACCAGGCGCTTGTTGAGCGAGCCGAACAGCGCCACGAACAGCGCCGACACCGCGCCCACCAGCACGCCGATGCGCATGTCGTCGGGGATGCCGCCGACCACCAGCGCCACGCCCGGCAGCACGGCGACGCCGAGCGCGAGTTCGGCGCGCGAGAATTTCCGATGTGCGAGTTTCGGTTCGATCATCGCCACGAACACCGTGGCGAACGCCATGCAGGTCGCCGCCACCGACGCGTTCGACAGCTTGATGGCGCCGTAGAACGTGAGCCAGTGCAGGGCCACCAGCACGCCGATCCCGGCATACGACAGCAGCAGCCGGCGCGGCATGGCGCGCAGCCCGCGCCACACGCGCGGCACCAGCAGCAGGGTCGCGGCCACCAGCAGCATCCGCCACCACACCAGCGGCAGCGCCTGCAGCGTGATCACCTTGCCGAGGATCGCGGTGAAGCCCCACAGCAGGACACAGAGGTGGATCTGCCAGTGGGCCTTGGCGCTGGGAGTCATCGGAAACGGGCGGCGGAGTGGGGTCGGGCAGTGTGCGCGAGAAGTGCTCAGCTGGCGAGGCGGCGCTGCGCACGCGCCAGCCACGCGCCGTTGGCGCTCCAGGCGAGGGCGATCACGGTGCCCAGCACCATCGCCACCGCCGGCTGCTGCGCGACCATGTCGATGCCCGCCTTGACCCAGCCGCTGACCGCATCGGCGCCGCGGTAGACCACGGTGTCGTTGAAGTTCTTGGCCTTGTACTTGGCCTCCGCCGGCACGACCGTGTACAGCATTTCGCGGCCAGGGCGCACGAACGCGTACTCGCCCGCGCGGCGCACCACCATCACCACCGCCAGCACCGCGAACGTCGGGGCGAAGGCCAGCCACAGGAAGCCCAAGGCCACCACCACCGGCACCGCCACCAGCAGCGCGCCGACGCCCAGGGTGCGCGCCACGCGGCCGGTGATGAACAGCTGCGACAGGATCGCCAGCGCCTGCACCACGGTGTCGATGATGCCGAACACACGGGTCTGGTCGGTGGGGTCGGGGAAGCGAGCTTCCACCAGCCGCGCCTGTTCGAAGTACAGGAACGTGGTGACGCTGGCCAGCAGCACCACGAACACCGCGATGCCGAGCAGGTACGGCGACCGGAACACGTCGGTGGCGCCTGCCAGCGGGCTGCCGCCGAGCGGGCGCTGGCGCTGCAGGTCCGACGCATCGTCGAGCGGGCGTGCATCGCGCCAGCGATGCAGGTGGCGTGCCGCGACGGTCGATGCCAGCAGCAGCAGCGCGGCCACCAGCACCAGGCCGGAGTGACCCAGCACGCCGACCAGGAACACGCCCGCCAGCGGCCCGACCAGTCCGCCCAGGCTGGCGCCGGCGGCCATCAGCGCGAACAGGCGCTTGGCCTGCGCGGTGGTGAACACATCGACGAGCACGCTCCAGCCGACCGAAATCGCCACCAGGTTGAACACCGACAGCCAGATGTAGAACGCACGCGCGATCCACGGATCGCCCGGCCACAGCGCGAACGCGAGCGCGAACAGCAGCAGGTTGGCGGTGAAGAAGCCATACACCCAGTACAGGATGCGTCGCCGCCGCACGCGGCCCGCGATCCAGCCGAACAGCGGCATCACTGCAAGCGTGGCCACGAACGTGCCGGTGAACAGCCACTGCAGGTTGCGCACGCCGCCGGCGATACCCATGGTCTCGCGCACCGGCCGCAGCATGAAATACCCGGCGAACAGCAGGAAGAACAGCGCGAAGCCGGCGATCACCGCGCCGGCCTCGTCCTCCTGCACGTCGAATGCACGGCCCAGCCAGCGGGCGATGGGCGCCGCCATCAGATGAAGATCGCGACCACTTCGTCCTGCTGCGCCTGCGTCAGCAGCGCGCCGTGCCCGGCCTTGAGCTGGTCCGCCTGGCGTTCGGGCTTGCCGGTGGCCGGGATGACCACGGTGACCGCCGGATGGCTGATCACGAACTTGAGGAACATCTGCGCCCACGAGTCGACGCCGGCTTCCGCCGCCCAGCCCGGCAGCGCCCGACCGCCCACCTCGGCGAACAGCTTTCCGTCCTCGAAGGCGCGGTTGATCATCACCGCGACGCCCTGGTCGCGCGCCGCGGGCAGCAGCGTCGACGCCGCGGCCGGCGAGCCGACCGAGTAGTTCACCTGGATGAAGTCCGGCTTCTCGGCGGTCATCGCCTGCAGCAGGTCGGCGTGGCGGTTGTCCTGGAAATGGGTGAGTCCGATGTACTTCACCAGGCCCTGCGCCTTGAGCTCGCGTGCGAACGGCATGGCCTCGGCCAGGTTGCGCAGGTTGTGGATGGCAAGCAGCTCCACCTTGCCGGTGCGCAGCCGGCGCAGCGAATCCGCCCACTGCGCTTCGAGCGCGGGGCGGGTGTCGGCGGCGAGCTTGGTGGCGAGGAAGCAGCGCTCGCGCCAGCCGCCTTCATCGAGCAGCGCGCCCACGACGTCTTCGGCATTGCCGTAGTTGGGCGAGGTGTCGATCACGCTGCCGCCGCCTTCGAAGAAGATCCGCACGACCTCCTTGAGCGCGCTGTATTCCGGCGACGCGAGCGGCACCTCGTAGCTGCCGGAGGTGCCGGCGCCGATCACGGGGAGCAGTTCGCCGGTGGACGGAATGGGGCGGGCGAGCATGGCGCCGGCTGCAGCGGCAGCGCCCTGCGCCGTGCCCCTGGCCGGGGTGCCTGCGCCTGCACCGGTGTCGCGGCTGCAGGCGACCAGCGGCGCAAGTGCGAGGCCGGTGGCGGCGAGCGAGGCGGCGGACAGGAATTCGCGGCGGGATGGCATATCGACTTCTCCTGCGGTGCGGGCTGTGCCCGGATGCTTTCAAAGGATCGGCCAATCACATCCAGCGGCCAGTCCCATCGGTCACTGCAGGCGCGCGGACGGCAGGCGCGCGCCCGGGTCAGCTTTGTGCAAGCAGCGCGTGCAGCGCCATCGCCGCAGCCGGATTGCGTTCCTTGGCCGCGCCAATGAAGAACACGAAGACCTCGCGCCGCACCGCCGCGCCGCCCGCGGATCCGATGCGCGGAAGGTCATCGGGCTCGCCGCCGGCGGCCCATTCCCGCGCGCGCGCCGCCCAGCGCACGAGCTCGGCGCGCGGATAACCGGTGGCCAGTTCCGCACGCGCGCGCATCAATCGCGCATAGACGAAGCCGGCGGTCACGTCCGCGAACGAGGGGTGTTCTTCGGAGTCGGTGAACACCGTGGCCATGCCATGTTCGCGCGCCAGCGCGATGTAGCCGTCGTCGACGAAGTCCGGGTCGCGCACGTCGAGCACGTGGCGCAGCGTGCGGCCACCGGTTTCGCGCGGCAGCAGTGCGAGGAACGCGGCGAAATCGTCGCGGTCGCGGGGCTTGCCCTGGTCGAACTGCCAGAGCAGCGGGCCAAGGCGGTCGCCGAGCTCGGCAATGCCGCCGATGAAATCCTCGATCTGGGGACCCGCCTTGGCCAGCGTGCGCGACTGCACGATGCGCATCGGCGCCTTGGCCGTGAACACGAACCCGGGCGGGGTTTCATCGCGCCATTTCGCATACGTCGCCGGCTTCTGCGCGCCGTAGTACGTGCCGTTGACCTCGATGGCGGACAGCTGGCGGCTGGCGTACTCCAGCTCGCGACGCTGCACCAGGCCCTTGGGGTAGAAGTTGTCGCGCCATGGCGCGTACGTCCAGCCGCCAATGCCGGTGCGGATGCCGTCGACCGGCGTGATCGCGTTGTCGGGGGACAGGTCCATCCTGTGGCCTTGCGCGACGTCGGCGTCGATACTGGCGCGAGTCCATGCCGGTGTCCATGAATGCGCAAGTCCACCATCGTCCTCTTCTCGCTGCTGCTGTTCTCCGTGCCTGGCACGCACGCCCGGGACGCCGCCGATGCGGCGGCGCCGATCGCAGGCCTGGATGCGCATGTTGAAGCGGTGCGCAAGCGCTTCGATGTGCCGGGCATCGCGGTGGCGGTGGTCAAGGACGGCGAGGTCGTGCTGGTGCGCGGCTATGGCGTGCGCGAGGTGGGCAAGCCGGAGCCGGTCGACGGCGACACCCTGTTCGCGATCGCCTCGATCACCAAGGGCTTCACCTCCGCGGCGCTGTCGATCCTGGCCGACGAGGGCAAGCTGTCGCTCGACGACCGCGTCATCGACCACCTGCCGTGGTTCCGCATGGCCGATGCCTACATCACCCGCGAGATGCGCGTGCGCGACCTGCTGGTGCACCGCAGCGGCCTGGGCCTGGGCGCGGGCGACCTGCTGTTCTGGCCGCCCACGCAGTACGCGACGCGCGAAGTGGTGGAGCGCCTGGCGCACGTGCCGATCAGCGGCGGCTTCCGCGAGCGCTACGCCTACGACAATGTGCTGTACGCGGTGGCGCAGCTGGTGATCGAAGAGGTGTCCGGGCAGGCGTATGGCGATTTCGTCCAGCAGCGCCTGTTCGCACCGGTGGGCATGCACGCCAGCCGCATCAACAGCGATGCGCTGCGGCCATCGGACCGCAACGTCGCCAGCGGCCACGCACGCCCCGGCTTCGAAGGTGCGCCGGTGCCGGTGCCGCGCATGGCGTGGGCCAACAACTCCGCGGCCGGCGGCATCTATTCCAGCGCCCGCGACATGGCGCAGTGGATGCGCGTGCAGCTTGCCGGCGGGGTGCTCGCGGGCGAGGGCGACGGCGCGACGCGACTGTTCAGTGAAAAGCGCCAGCGCGAGATGTGGTCGCTGGTGACGCCGATCACCATCCGCCCGCCGGCGGTGCCGGAGCTTGCCGCCGCCACGCCGCAGTTTTCCGGCTATGGCGAGGCCTGGAGCGTCAGCGACTACCGCGGCCGCAAGCTGGTCTGGCACACCGGCGGCTGGCCGGGGATGGTGTCGCGGCTGACGCTGGTGCCGGAGCTCGGCCTGGGCGTGGTGGTGCTGACCAGCCAGGAGGTCGGTGCCGCGTTCAACGCGGTCACCATGCAGGTGCTGGATGCCTACCTCGAAGCGCCACCAACCGACTGGATCGCCGCGTATGCCGCGGCGGTGGAGAAGGCGCGCGGCGGTGCGGACGACGACTGGAAGAAGCATCTCGCGGCACGGGACGCGACGTCCAGACCGTCACTGCCGTTGCGCGGCTATGCCGCGACGTATCGCGACCCGTGGTACGGCGATGTGGTCGTCGCGGAGGGTCGCAAGGGCCTGGAGCTGCGTTTCGCGAAGACCCCGCAGCTGGTCGGCACCCTGGAGCACTGGCAGCACGACACGTACATCGTGCGCTGGCACGACCGCGCCCTCAACGCCGACGCCTTCGTCGACTTCAGCCTCGACCATGACGGCAAGGTGCGCGAGGTGCGGATGGAAGCCGTGTCGCCGCTGACCGATTTCAGCTTCGACTTCCACGACCTGCGGCTGGTGCCGGTCGCGGGAAAGTAGGCCACGACACTGCCGAGTGCCCCCGGAGCAGGGGGCACTCGATGTCATCGCGTTACTGGATCGGCTCGTCCAGCAGCAGCTGCCGCGCGAAGCGCACCGGCGGCGCGCCCTGGGCGAGCACGCGGTCGTGGTAGCGCTTGAGGTCGAAGGCGTCGCCTTCCTTCGCTTCCACCGCGCGGCGCATGTCGAAGTGCTCCTGCGCGCCGACGAAGTAGGTCGCCAGCTGCGTGGATGACAGCTGGGCGCGGATCCACTTGCCGTCGGCCTCGCTCTGCTGCTGGAAGGTCTGGCGCACCATCAGGTCCATCGCCTGCTCCTTCGTCCAGTTCTCCACGTGCACGCCCTGGTCGAGGATCGCGTTGGCCACCGCGCGCGCGTAGAACTTCAGCTGCATGAGGCGGAACAGCGGGTCGTTGTCGAGGTAGCCGGCGTCGGCAACAACGCGCTCGGTGTAGACCGCCCAGCCTTCGGCGAACGGACCCGAACGCATCACCGCGCGCAGCGTCGACGGATGGTTGGCGGAGTGCGCGCCCTCGAGGTAATGGCCGGGCATCGCCTCGTGGATGCTGAGCACGTGGATCAGGCGCTTGTTGTACTCGCGCAGGAACGAATCGACCTGGCTGTCGCTCCACTCGTCGGGGATCGGCGAGATCGCGTAGTAGGTGTCGAGGCCCTTGTCGAGCGGGCCGGGCGAGTCGCAGTAGGCGACCGAAAAGCCGCGCTGGAACTCCGGCATCAGGATGATCTTCACCGGATCGTCGGGCACCGTGACCAGGTCCTTGGCGCGCACGAACTTCGTGGCTTCATCCAGCGTGTACTTGGCGAAGTCCACGACCTCGTCGCGCGCCGGCTTGTCGGCGTAGCCGAACTCCAGCGCCGCCTCGATCGCGGCCTGGCGCTGGTCGTCATCGGGCGCGGCCGGCGTGGCCGGCGCACCGGGCTTGTCCTTCAGCACGACCTGGGCGATGGCGTACATCTCGTCGCGCACGCGTGCGAGCTCCGCCGTGGCGCGGTCGTGGATCTCCTGCCGCGACAGCGAGGAGTTGAGCGAGAACTTCAGCTTCTGGTCGTAGCGCTCCGCACCGATGCGGAACTCCCCCTTCGCGTTCGGCACGAGCGTGCCGTCGAGCCACTTCTGGTGCTCCTCCACCGCCTTGCGCAGCGTGGCGACGCCGGCGTCCAGGCGCGCACGGTCGGCACCGGCGAGCTGGTCGGCGTTGGGGGTGATGAAGGTGTCGACCAGGGTCAGCACGCCCTTGTTCTGCCTCGCCACGGTTTCCGCGTGGGTCTTCGGCACGCGTGCCGGGTCGAGGTTCTCGCGGGCCTGCGCCAGCAGCACGGGGATCTTCTCCATGCGCACGGCGGCGGACTTCAGGCGCTCGGGCATCGGCGCGAACTCGCGCGCCATCAGGTTGTAGATCGCGCCGCCGGCCAGGCCGCTGTACACCTGCGGATCCCAGGCCCAGCTCTGCATGGTTTCCATGTCCCACAGCGTGCCTTCCAGCGCGTTGCGCAGGATCAGCGCGTCGACCTGGTTCTCGCGCGACAGCGCCGAGGCATCGACCTTGTCGAGGTCGGCGAGCAGCGCGCGTGCCCAGTCGATCGACTTCTGGCGGCCCGCGGCGCTGAGGTCGTCGACCTCGGTATCGAAACGATGGTCGCCGACCTGCGTCGCCGAGATCGGGCTGAGCGCCATGCCCTCGTCGAGGAAGCGCGCCGACAGCGCGGCAAACGCCGCGTCCTGGGCGTTGCTGGTGGCCTGCGTGGCGGCGGCGTCGGTGCCGATGGGCGTCGAGGGCGCCGGGGCCTGGCAGGCGGCGAGCGCCAGGGCGAGGAGGGAAGTGGCAAGCAGCGGACGGGACATGCGGTGGACCTCGGGGCGGCAAAGTTGGGCAGCATAAGGCTGCCGACCCGCGACGCGCATCAGCCGATGGTTTACCTTCTGGCGCCAGGGAAGGGGAGCGGCCATGGGGGGAACGAACAGGCGATCGCGGGGCGGGCGCGTCGCTGCCCGGCGTCGGGCGGGGGCGTGGCGCGCGGTGCTGGCGGTCGTGCTGCCGATCGGCGCAGCCACCGCGGTACCGCCGACGGACGAAGCCCTGCTGCGCCGCGCCGAATATCTCGACGTCACGATCTCGCCGCGCGGCGACTACCTGGCGATGCGGCTGCCGTTCGATGACCGCACCGTGCTCGCGATCGTGCGCCGCGCCGATGGCACCACCACCGCCACGATCGACCCCGGGAAGGAGGGCTACGTCGATGCCACCGCCTGGGTGGGCGACGAACGACTGTTTGCCACGTGGTCCCGCAAGTTCGGCAACGTGGCCGAGCCCTACAGCATGTGGTCGTTGCAGAGCATCGACGTCGACGGCAGCAATCGTCGTGCATTCCACGGCAGCGTGGTCGATCCGATGGTCCACGACCAGGAACGCGTGCTGGTGGCGGAGTGCGTCAAGGTCTTGAGTGGCGCGTGCCAGACCCGCCTGCGCGAGGCCAGCACGACCGGCCGCGGCAAGCTGCGCGACATCGTGGATGGCCCGGTGCCGGATGCGAATTTCGTCACCGACCGGACCGGGCGGCCGATCTTCGCCCATGCCACCGATGATGACGACATCCAGCGCACGTTCCTGCGTCGCGGCGATGCGTGGGTCGCGGTCAACGACGAGTCCACCTCCGGGGTCGAGGTGTTTCCGATCGGCGCCAGCCACGACCTGCGCCATGGTTACCTGTGGTCGGAGCGCTTGGCGGGGCCGGATGTCATCGAGCGGATCGACCTGCAAACCGGGGCCCGCGACGTCGTGGCCAGTGACCCAGAACTGACCCCGGCCATGCTGGTGCATTCGTTCGACCGCAGCGAAGTGATCGGCGTGCAGGTCGGCACGGGCGTGCCCGCGCTGCGCTTCTTCGATGAGACGCATCCGCACGCGCAGCTGTATCGCGAGCTTGCCAGCGCATTCCCGGAAGACCGCGTGCTGGTGAGCAGCGCCACGCGCGATGGTCGGAAGGCCGTCGTCCACGTCTCGGGCGACCGCGAGCCGGGCACCTTCCACCTTCTCGACGTCGCCACCGGTGACCTCAGCCTGCTGGTACGCAGCCGCCATTGGCTGCAGCGCGACACGCTCGCGCGACAGGTGCCGGTCACCATCCCGGCGCGCGACGGCGTGGTGTTGCACGGTTACCTCACGCGACCCCTCGCCGCCGCCGACGCGCCCCTGGTGGTGCTGGTCCACGGCGGTCCTTTCGGCGTTTCCGACGCCTGGGGCTTCGACGAGGAAGTGCAGATGCTCGCGGCGCGCGGTTACGCCGTGCTGCAGGTCAATTTCCGTGGCTCCGGCGGTCGCGGCCGCGCCTTCATCGAGTCCGGCTACCGGCAATGGGGTGGCCGCATGCAGGACGACCTGAGCGATTCAACGCGGTGGGCGCAGTCGCAGCCGGGCATCGATCCGCGCCGTGCCTGCATCTGGGGAGCGAGCTACGGAGGGTACGCGGCGGTCATGGCCACGGTGCGACAGCCGGACATGTACGCCTGTGCCATCGGGGTCTCCGGGCCCTACAACCTGCCGACCATGTACGCGTGGGGTGATACCCGACGCTCGCGCTGGGGCAAGGGCCGGCTTGAAACGACCCTGGGTCGGGACGGCGCGGCGCTGGTCGAAAACTCGCCCACGCAGCATGCCGCGCGGATCCAGGTGTCGCTGCTGCTGGTGCAGGGTGGTCGCGACGAACGCGTGCCGCCACAGCACCTGCGCGAGATGCGGCGCGCGCTGGATGACGCCCGCAGGGCGTACGAGGTGTACCTGCCGCGCGAGGAAACGCACGGATTCTTCTCGGACACCGCACGCAGGGAGTACTACCGCCGGGTGTTCGCGTTCCTGGGGAAGCATCTCCCAACCGGCGAGGGCGCGGCCGCCACGGCGATGCCATATGGTGGCGGCTCCACGGACGAGCGAGAAGGACGATGACGGCACGCTGCAACCTGCTTGATTCCAGGCGAGTGCGCTGGTTGGCGTTGCCCCTGGTCGCGATGCTCGCGGCTTGTGGTGCGCAGGACGCGTCACGGTCGGAGGCGATGGACTACGGCGCCGCCTCGGCACCGGCACCGATGGCGGATGCTGCAGCGCCCGCGGCGGGCGGGCAGGAATTCCTCGCCTACGAGCACAGCGCCGGCATCTCGCTGGCCCCCGACGCGATCCAGCCGCGGCTGCGCGAGGCACAGGCGGCATGCAACGACGGGCGCTTCGGTGCGTGCGTGGTGCTCAACCTGTCGCAGCAGGGCGGCGACTATCCCAGCGCCAGCCTGGGGGTGCGCATCGTGCCGGAAGGCGTGGAGCCGATGATCGCGCTGGCCAGCGCGGGCGCGGAGCTCGGCCATCGCAGCACCCACGCCGAGGATCTCGCCGTGGTGGTGCGCGACAACGCGCTGGCCGCGGAGCGCCTGCGCAACGAGCGTGCGCGGCTGCAGGAGTTCCAGGCGCGCCGCGACCTGGCGGTGGCCGACATGATCGCGCTGTCGCAGCGGCTGGCCGAGACCGAGGCCGCGCTGGAAGCCATCGAGCAGCAAGCCGCACAGCATCGCCGGCGCATCGACACCCAGCTGCTGACGATCAATTTCCAGGCCACCCGCACCCAGCAGGGACGCAACGAGGTCGCGCTCGCGGTGCGCGACATCGGCGCCACCCTGGCAACCGGCACGGCGTGGACGATCCGCGCGGCGGCGTTCCTGCTGCCACTCGTGGCCGTGCTCGGGATCCTGCTGGTGCTGCTGCGTCGCTGGCGCCGCCGCCGCAAGGGCTGACCGCCGCTGGCGGGAATTTGCGGGTCAGGCCTCGTCGTCTTCCTCGAATTCCACCAGCGCGTCGAGGTCGAACGACAGCGCCTCGACCGCCTCGCGCACCTTGCGCCCGGTGGACTCGTTGGGGACCTCGATCTCGATGGCGTGCATCTTCGGACCGGCAACGTCGCTCAGGCCAGCGGAGCTGGAATCGGCATCGTCGAGGCTCGGCATCAGGTCGGAGACCTCCTCGACGTGCTCGATGCCTTCGACGCTCTGCAGCAGGTTGATCACCGCGCGTGCGGTGGCGTCGGAGCTGGTGAGGAGGATGCGGAGCAGTGCCATCGGAAATCCTTCGGACGAACGCAGGGGGATGCCCGCAGGCTAGGAAGCCGCGGGCCAACGCCGCGTGACGGCGCGTGCGCCGCGCGTCACATTGCGGGCGGGCTGCGCACCGGCACGCTGATGTTGCACAGGTCGATGTGGCCGGCCGGGCGCAGGTACCAGCCGTCGCGGCGGTTGCGGCGCGATTCCACCATGGCGTCGAACAGCGGCGTGTCGGTGCGCAGCACCTCGAGCGCCGTGCGTTCGGCAGCCGGCACCTCCGACGCCAACCGGATCGCGGTGATCGCGGTGCGCTGCGCCGGATCTTCGTAGAAGCCGAGCGGACCGGTACCGCGCGGCAGCACGCTCAGGTGTTCCATGCCCTGCAGCACGCGGCCGACCACGGTGATGTTGCGGTCGAGCTGGCGCGGCGACTGGCCGGTGACGACGTACAGCTCCGTGCCGTTGCTCGAGTCCGCCGCCATGTCGCGTCCGGCGCCCAGCGTGCCGTAGCAGTGGGCAAGCCAGGCCTGGCCCTCGTGCGGGTCGCGCGCGGCCGGGAAGCCGGCGGCGAAGCCCGTCTCAGGCGCCCAGCCGTCGCGGTCGGGCAGGGCGTGGAACGCAAGACCTTCGGCGGCGCGCGAGAACTCCGCCGGGAGCTTCGGCTTGGCCGTGCCGATCGGCCTGCCCGGCACGCCCTCCTCGGTGATGTCCCCGAACTGGACCACGAAGTTGTCCTGCGACCGGTACAGCGTCAGCCCGTTCCAGAAGCCTTCCTTCGCCAGCGTGCGGATGTTGGCGACGTGTTCCGGCGCGAAGTCGGGGGCGAGTTCGATCACCACCCGGCCGGCAGCGAGGTCGAGGTACAGGGTGCTGGCGGGATCCGGCGTGCGCCAGTCGCCGGGCCGCGAGGCGTCCAGCAGCTCCTGGGTGGTCTTCGGCTTGCCGGCGCCGGCATCGGTGGACACGGGTTCGGCCGCGGTGGCCGTCCACAGGGTGCAGGCGGCGGCAAGCAGCGCGAGGGGCGGCAAGGATCGGATCGGGTGCACGGCGGGCTCCTGGAAGGTGTCCCCGATTGTTGCCGAAGTGGCGCCGCGCTGCCGACGTGCGCGGTGACTAATGGCACGCTCGCTATACATAACTGGACACTAGTCTGTGCCCATGGTCGATGCCGACGCCACCCTGAGGAAGTTCCAGCGCGAACTGAGCGCCGGCACGGTGTCGCTGGCGCTGCTCGCGGTGCTGTCGCGCTCCGGCGAGCCGATGTACGGCTACCAGATCGCCAAGACGCTGGAGCGCTTCGGCGAGGGTGTGCTCAGCGGCAAGCAGAGCGCGCTGTATCCAGTGCTGCGCAACCTCGAGGCCACCGGGCTGCTGGCGAGCCACGTCGAACCGTCGATGGCCGGGCCGCCACGCCGCTACTACCGCATCACCGACGCCGGGCGCGACGCCCTGCGCGCGTGGGCCGCCGCCTGGCATGCGACCCGCGATTCCGTCGACACCGTCCTGGAGGGGATTCCATGAACACCGCGCTGCCCACAAGCATTCCCGCCTATCTGGAGCACCTGCGCCGCTCCCTTGCGGGCGCGGACCCCGCGCTGGTGCATGACGCGCTGTACGACGCGGAGGAATACCTGCGCTCGGAGCTCGCCGAAAACCCGGGCATGTCCGAGGCTGAGGTGATCGCCGCGGTGGCGTCCAGCTATGGCGACCCGGACGAGGTTGCCGACATCTACCGCGACACCGAGGCCACCGTGGAGACCGCCCTGCGTGCGCCGCCGCCGCCGCAGCGCAAGTCGCTGGCAGGCCGCTTCTTCGGCGTGGCCGCCGACCCGCGAGCGTATGCGTCGCTGTTCTACATGGTGCTGGCGCTGGCCACCGGCATCTTCTACTTCACCTGGGTGGTGGCCGGCCTGTCGATGTCGGCGGGCCTGGCGGTGCTGATCATCGGCATCCCGTTCGTGATCCTGTTCTTCGGCTCGGTACGGGTGCTGTCGCTGGTGGAAGGCCGGATCGTGGAAGTGATGCTCGGCGAGCGCATGCCGCGCCGGCCGCTCTACAGTGCGCGCGGGCGCAGCATCTGGCGGCGCATCGGTGACATGTTCAGCGATCCGCGCACCTGGAGCACGATGCTCTACATGCTGCTGATGCTGCCGCTTGGCATCCTGTATTTCTCAGTCGCGGCGACGTTGGGCAGCGTGGCCCTGGGCTTCATCGCGGCCCCGCTGGCCCTGCTGCCGGGCTTTGAACTCAATGTGTGGATGTTCGGCATCGACCTGCCGGCCGAAGCGCCGTGGCTGCTGCCGCTGGTGTCGCTGGCCGGGGTGCTGCTGCTGTTCGCGACGCTGCACCTGGCGCGCGGCGTCGGCCGCCTGCACGGACGCTTCGCGAAGCACCTGCTGGTGAAGTCGGCGCAGTACGCCTGAGCGAGCGCGGCCCGCCGGCCACCGCGGGGCGGCGCCGGCGCGGCGTCAGCGCGGCTTGCGCGCCGCAGGCACCGGTGCGGACGGCGCGGCCTGCGCCATCGGCGGCGCGGCGTACCGCGCGATGAAGTCACGTACCTGCGGATACACCTGGGTGCGCCAGCGGCGGCCGCTGAAAATGCCGTAATGACCGGCGCCCTCGACGGTCAGGTGCTCGCGGTGCGCATCGTCCACGCCCGTGCACAGCACGTGCGCGGCGCGGGTCTGGCCCTGGCCCGAGATGTCGTCGAGCTCGCCTTCGATGGTCAGCAATGCGGTGCCGGTGATCGCCGACGGATCGACGCGCTCTCCGGCCACGTCCCACAGGCCGCGCGGCAGCAGGTGCTGCTGGAACACCACGCTGATGGTGTCGAGGTAGTACTCGGCCGGCATGTCGAGTACGGCGTTGTACTCGTCGTAGAAGCGGCGGTGCGATGACGCGTCGTCGAGGTCGCCCTGCACCAGGCTGCTGTAGAAATCCCAGTGCGACATGAAATGGCGCTCCGGGTTCATCGCCACGAAGCCGGTGTGCTGCAGGAAGCCCGGATAGACGCGGCGGCCCTGGCCGGGATAGTCCTGCGGCACGGTGTGGATGACGTTGCCGCTGAACCAAGACAGCGGTTTCTGGGTGGCCAGCGTATTGACCGCGGTCGGCGATTCGCGGGTGTCGATCGGCCCGCCCATCATCACCAGCGAGCGCGGCGTCGGTTCACCACGCGCCGCCATCAGCGATACCGCTGCCAGCACCGGCACTGTCGGCTGGCAGACGCTGATCACGTGCAGCCGCTGGGCGCCGATGTGGCGGATGAACTCTTCGATGTAGGCGACGTAGTCGTCCAGGGTGAACGCACCGGCTTCGGTCGGGACCATGCGCGCGTCGACCCAGTCGGTGATGTACACCTTGTGGTCGGGCAGCAGGGTGCGCACGGTGTCGCGCAGCAGCGTGGCGTGGTGGCCGGACAGCGGCGCCACCACCAGCACGGTCGGCTGGTCCTTCATCCCGAGGATGTTGGCGGCGTCGTCGGTGTAGCGCTTGAAGCGCAGCAGGCGGCAGAACGGCTTGTCCAGCGCGACCTTCTCCACCACCGGCACGTCGTGGCCGTCCTTGACCACCTGGTGGATCGCGAACGGCGGCTTTTCGTAGTCCTTGCCGATGCGGTACAGCAGCTCGTTGGCGGCCGACGCGCGATCGGCACCCGGCAGCGACGACAGCCAGGTGCCGTCGGTGCCGAAGATCCGCGCGTTGGCGCGCGCCAGTTCGGTGAAGGGTGCCATCCAGGTGCGGTTGAGCTCGTGGAGCTGGTAAAGCATTGTCGGAAGCCCGGTCTGTAAGTGCTGCGACGCAGCATAACGCAGGCCGTGTGCAAGGGCGGTATGCCGGCCGCAGGCCCCTCCAGCGACGATCGGCGGCCGCGGACGGGGGGGCTAGGCCAGCTCCAGCGCGGTCGCCCCCGGCACCAGGCCCGGCGACAGCCAGCAGTGCGAACCCAGTGCACGGAAGCCCGCGGCCTCGAAACGCTGGCGGTAGAAGCGCCCGGGACGGCGGCGGAAATCATGGTCGTCGCCTTCCGCCTCATCCTCGCGCGCGAAGGTTTCCAGGAACGCCACGCCGCCGCACAGCTCGGCAAGGCCGGGCAGGCCGCGATCGATCTCGCGGACTTCGAGGTAGTGCAGCACGTCGCTGCAGACCACCAGGTCGGCAGGCGCGCACGGCCGCAGCGAGGCGAAGTCGCCGAAGCGCGCGAAGTGCAGGTTGCGACGGCGGCCATGGCGGGCGATCGCGTACTCGCTGCTGTCGAAGCCGAGGTATTCCACCGCGGGACGCAGCTTGAGCAGCGGCGCGCGCCATGCGCCTTCGCCGCAGCCGATGTCGAGCACCGTGCGCAGCGGGCGCTCGAGGTGGTACTCCGCCGTGGCCACGGCCAGCGCCACCTTTCGCGCCAGCCGCTGGCGCCCGCCGATGCCGCCGCCCCGGTACCAGCGGTCGAAGTAGTCGCGGTCATAGGTCTTGTTGTCCATGGGCGCGCACGATACCGGCTCCGGCGCGCGCCGTGCGATCCTGTGCGGCGAATCGACACGGGGTGACCATGCAAACCTATCTCTGGATCAAGTCCGCGCACATCGTGCTGGTGATGGCCTGGGTGGCCGCGGCGTTCTACCTGCCGCGCATCCTGATCAACCTGGTGGAGGCGGGTGGCGAGCCATCGGTGCACGCGCGCCTGGTGCTGATGGGCCGCCGGCTGTACCGCTTCGGCCACGTGATGTTCGGGCTGGCGGCGGTATTGGGCCTGGTGCTGTGGCTGGGCTACCGGGTGATCCCGGGGTTCCCGACCATGGTCGCCGCCGGCAGCGGCTGGATGCACGCCAAGCTCACGCTGGTCGCGCTGCTGTTCGCGCTGTACATCGCCTGCGGGCGCTGGCTGAAGCGCAGCGCAGCCGGCGGCGTGCTGCCGTCGACGCGCGCGCTGCGCTGGGTCAACGAGATCCCGGTGTTCGTGCTGCTCGGCATTGTGTATCTGGTGCTCGCGAAGCCGTTCTGAGCCACGGATGGCGGCTGGCGGATCGCGGCGGGCGGTGGGCAATCTCCTACTTTCCCGGGCGTCGCGCGGTGCTAGGATCCGGGCTGCTCATGGTCATGGAGGACGTCATGCGAGTTTCCTGCGCTGTTGCCATTGCCATGCTTGCTGCCTGCCAGCTGTCCCCTGCGACAGCCACGGATTCAGCAGCGGGGGCCACGTTTCCTCACGAACTCCGCGGCGTTTGGGATGCCTATCCCATGCCCTGCGTCGCGGATGAGCCGTCCGACAGCGACATGCGTTTCACGATCAGCGAGCACGTCCGCGGAAACTATGAAGACACCGATACGCTCGTGTCGATCGAGCGGGTGGCGACGGCACCGATGACATGGCGGGTTGTCGCCACGACCAGTCTGGACCCTTCCGATGATGTTGGTGAGGCGACCATTTATGTTCTCAAGATGGACACGCTCGCAGTCACCAATGGCGAGCGCGCCGAGGTCTATATCCGCTGCAAATGATCATGGCTCGGACAAGGATGTCGCATGCCTGCAATCGAACCGAAGACGTACAAGGTGACGCAGTACGCGCTGGCTGATCCCGCGGGACCGCCCCGGAACATCGGAGTGAAGGATCTGGAGAGTCTTGTCACGCACCACCCGCGTGCCAACAGGCGAGGCCAATTCCTGGATGGCGTTCCGAAGGACGTGGAGCACGCCGACAAGCGCTCGTACGCCGTCATCGGGGCTGAGCTGCAGGAAGTGCAATCCTTGCGGACGGACAAGCAATACCGTTCCGTGGCTCCCGACCAGGTCCTCCTGATCAAGGACTTCATCCTCGACGATCCCACGGTGGACGACAGCCGCCGCGTGGACGTGCCTGCGCCGGCGGCCGGCATCGTCGGCCGCGTCGATGCGCGCAACGGCGTGGTCGACATCCTCGATCCGGCTGACCGGGCGTTGATTGTCCGCATCCGCCATCTCGGCCCGATCGCGGTCGAGGTGGGCGAGCACATCGCCTACGGCCAAGCGCTGGGCACGCAGAACAACATCGGCTTGCCGCGTTCGGCGGGCAAGCATGTCCACATCGAGATGGACACGCGCCATTACCAGCAGTTCGACCACTACGTCCGCGACCTCGTGGAGGGCCGCCTGCCCGTGGCGGCAGCGCACCGTGCCGGCATCGAGCCGCGCCCGGTTCTGGACGATGGTGTCATGCGTGTCGGCGAGTCCGGCGAGCGGGTCTCGATGGTGCAGCGCGCCCTGGTGGCGGGCGGTTACCGCGCGGTTGGCGACGCCCCGATTGCGGTCGATGGCGTCTATCGCCTGTCGATGCAGGGCGCCGTGCTCGCGTTCCAGCAGGCCAACAGCCTGGCACCGACCGGCGACATCGACCCGCCGACCTGGCGCGCTGCCCTCGACATCGCACTGGGCAGGCCGGCGCTGCCGCCGCCTGTCCTTGATTCCATGTCTCCACCCGGGTTGCCGCGCGGCCAATTCCGTCTGCTGGATCAGATCCGCGACCATCTCCGGAACAACGGGGCCAGGCTCGGTGACATGCCCGATGCCGACGGCGAGCGCCTGGCACTCGCACTGGCCGGCCGCGCGGCGCAGCAGGGCCTCTCATCGGCCGACCATGTCCTGTTCGCACAGTCCGCCGCCGGTGCGTCGCGCGGGGCGCGCATGGTCGTGGTGCAGGGCCGGTTGGACGATCCAGCTCAGCACCGGATTTCGTTGTCCGTCGCGGACGCCTTGGCCACGTCGCCGGCCGAGTCGCTGCGTCGACTGCAGGGACTGGAGGCGCCGGGCCTGGCTGCAATGTCCAGGGCACCCGCGCATCAAGTCACCGCGGATGCGCACCCTGTCGTCCTCGGCATCTGAGCCGGAGGCGCCGGAAGCTGCGATGCCTTGGTCGTTATCGCGGAACGGACCCGCGACGCCCCGCTTCCAGTGACGGCAGCTCCACGGGTACGCCCGCCGGGTCGCAGTTGCCGATGGCGCACAGGCGCTCGCGAAGCGCCGGCGTGGCCTGCACGATCACGTGATAGATGACGTTCTGCTCCAGCGTGCCGCGGAACGCGGCGCTGCCCGGGCCGCGCGCCCAGATGCCGACGTCCTCGCCGCCGTGGGTCTCGGACTCCAGCGGCACCAACGCTTCCTGCATGTAGTCCGGATGGGTGGTGTCGACGCTGGAGAGGTCGGGGCGGCCGGCCGCGGCCACGACACCCTTCGCAGCATGGTAGTGGCGCTTCGGACCCTCGGGCTGGGTGGCGCTGGCGCCGGGATAGCCGGGGCCGTTGGCATAGCTCAGCGTGGTGTAGGGCAGGCCGAGGGCATCCAGCGCGGGGCCGTCGCCTTTCTCGTGCACCTTGCCGAGGATCGGGTTGCCGCGCCGCGGATAGCCGGCGAAATTCAGCACATGCGAATGGTCGGCGGTGACCACGATGAGCGTGTCGTCGGCCGAGGTCATGTCGACCGCGGCCTGTACCGCGCGCGACATCGCCACCGTTTCGTCGAGCGCGCGGTAGGCGTTGCCTTCGTGGTTGGCGTGGTCGATGCGGCCGCTCTCCACCAGCAGCACGTAGCCCGCGTCGTTGCGCGCCAGCGATTCGATCGCGAAGCGGGTCATGGCCTCGAGGTCCGGTTCGCCTTCGGGGCCGCGGTCGCGATCGTGCTCGTACTGCATGTGGCTCGATTCGAACAGTCCGAGCACCGGCGAGGCGCCGCGCGCCGCCTCGAACTGCCGGGTGTCGTGCACGAATGCGCCCTCGGGATGCAGGGCCTGCCATTCCGCCACCAGGTTGCGGCCGTCCCTGCGCTTGCCGCGCACGCCGGGCAGCACTTCTTCAGCGGGAAGGAACGCACGGGCGCCGCCGGCAAGCACCACTTGCGGGGCGCCGCGGTCGCGTACGAAGTCGATGAACTGGCTGGCGATGTCCGTGCAGCCGGCCGCGCGCGCCGCGTCCGGCAGCGTGGCGTCGCTCTCCCAGTTGCGGTTGGGCACGTGGGCGTAGGTCGCGGCGGGCGTGGCGTGGGTCAGGCGCGCGGTGGTGACGATGCCGGTGCCCATGCCGGCATCGGCGGCCAGCGCGAGCCAGCCCTGCAGGCGGTTGCCGCGCGATTGCGCGCAGTCGTTGTGGCCACCGGCGCTGACGCCGATGGCGCCGATATGGGTTTTCACGCCGGTGGCGACTGCGGTCATGGTGCCGGCCGAGTCCGGGGTCTGGGCATCGGTGTTGTAGGTCTTGCTGAACGCCGTGGCCGGGAAGTGCTCCCACGCCAGCAGGTGCTCCTCGCCGGGATTGCCTGCCTGCTGGCCGGCGAAGATCCGCGCCGCGGCCACCGTGGTCAGGCTCATGCCGTCGCCGAGGAACACGATCACGTTCTTCGCGCGCCCGCCCATGGCGCCGTTGCCGGCGGCGCGCGCGGCGCCGCTGCGGTACCACCAGGCCGGAGTTTCGCCCGCGGGACGGGCGATGGCCGGCACGTCGACCACCACCGCCGCAGACGCGGCATCGATGCGTGGCGCGGGCGCGGACGCGCAGGCGACCAGGGTGGCGCAGGCGATGGCAAGGGGGACGGCGAGGGTGGCGCGGGACGGACCGGTCATGTGCTGCTTCGTGTCAGGTGAATGCGCAATTATGCCGTTCGTCGGTATCCCGCCCATGACACGCCGGCGTTCCGCCATGGGCATCGCCGCGCGTTGGCTGCTCGGCTAAGGTGGCTCATTCCCTCCCGCGTGCTCACCAATGACGTTCGTCAAAGCCTGGTTCCGCATTCCGTTCTGGCAGCGTGTCGCGGCCGGTTTCGTGCTGGGCGCGCTTGCCGGCTGGCTGGTGGGGCCCGCGGCGGCGATCTGGTTCAAGCCGCTGGGCGACGTGTACGTCAACCTGATCCGCATGATCGCCACACCGCTGGTGTTCTTCGCCGTGACCAGCGCGATCGGCAGCCTGCACGGGCAGAAATCGATGGTGTCGCTGGGCGGGCGCACCTTCGCCTGGTTCGCGGCGACGGCTGCGCTGGCGGTATGCGTGGGCCTGGCGGTCGGCCTGGTGTTCAAGCCGGGCGAGGGCGTGGCCGCGCTGGCCATGGCGCCGGACTACGTGGTGCGCGATGTGCCCGGCCCGGTGCAGGTGCTGGTGGATGTGGTGCCGTCCAATCCGTTCCGCGCGCTGGCCGAAGGCAAGATCCTGCAGGTGATCTTCTTCGCCGCGCTGCTCGGTTTCGCGCTGGTCAAGCTGGGCGACAAGGCGACGCGGCTGCGCGCGCTGATGGCCGAAGGCAGCGAGGCGATGATCCAGGTCACGCGCTTCGTGCTGGAGTTCACGCCACTCGGCACCTTCGGCCTGATCGCGGCGCTGGTGGGGGCGTATGGCTTCGAGAAGCTGCTGCCGCTGCTCGGCTTCATCGGCGCGCTGTACCTGGCGTGCGGGCTGCACATCGTGTTCGTGTACGGCGGGCTGCTGCTTGCGCACGGGCTCAACCCGCTGAAGTTCTTCCGCGGCGCGGCGCCGGCGATGCAGGTGGCGTTCGCGGCGTCGTCGAGCTTCGCGGCGCTGCCCGCAAGCCTGCGCAGCGCCACCCACAACCTCGGCGTCGACAAGGACTACGCGGCATTCGCCGTGCCGCTCGGCGCCAGCGTCAAGATGGACGGCTGCGGCGCGATCTATCCGGCGCTGACCGCGGTGTTCGTGGCGCAGTACTTCGGCATCGACCTGAGCGTGTCGCAGTACTTCATCATCCTGCTGGCCTCGGTGCTCGGCAGCTTCGGCACCGCGGGCGTGCCCGGCACCGCGATCGTGATGGTCACCCTGGTGCTGAGCGCGGCCGGCCTGCCGCTGGAAGGCATCGGCTACCTGGTCGCCATCGACCGCATCCTCGACATGATGCGCACCATGACCAACGTCACCGGCCAGGTGCTGGTGCCGGTGCTGGTGGCCAAGGAGACCGGGATCCTCGACCAGGCGGTGTACGACGCCGCGTCGAGCAACGTCGGCATCGAGGATGGGGACACGGCGACGGTGGCGGAGCGCAGCGGCCGGGCGTAGCCCGGTCATGCGGCCACCCTGTCAGGGCGTGCGAGCCTTGCGCTGGGCCTCGAGCTGTTCATTGAAGCTGCGCTCGGCGCGCTCGACGTAGGTCGCGCACCCGATCGGCTTTGATGCCGCCGGATTCGCGTAATCCTGTCCGCTGAAACCGGGATGCGGCGTCAGCAGCACGTCGCAGGGCAGGCCGCGGACCACCTCGAAGCTGCGGCGATAGTCGTCGACGATGCGCGGGTAGCGCGGGTTGTCCACCAGCCGGTAGTCCGGCGCGGTCAGGCTGTCGGCGTAGGCGATGCGCACGGGGCGGGCGCCCTCGCGGTCGGTCCACGTCCAGGCCATGCTGCCGGGCGTATGCCCGGGCATGAAGTGCACGGTGAAGCGCATGCCGCCGAGCTCGACGATTTCGCCGTCCAGCAGCAGGCGATCGACCTGCACCGGCGGGTAGACGATGGCGTCGCCGAAGTGGATGTCGTCGCTGCCACCGCGCGCCAGCAGCACCGCGGATTCCGCGTTGGCGGCCACGCGTGCACCGGTGCGCCGGCGCAGCTCGGCCAGCGGGCCAACGTGGTCGGCGTGGGCCTGGCTGAGGAGGATCAGCTTCAGGTCGGCCGGTGCCACGCCCAGGTCCGCCATGTGGCGCAGCAGCATGTCGGCCGCCTGCGGCATGCCACCGTCGATCAGCACCGCGCCCTCCGCGGTCTTCACCAGGATCGCGCTGAGGTTGGCGGTGCCGATGTGCCAGGTGTTGTCGGCGATCCTCACCGGCGCGACCGGCTGCCGCCAGCTGTCGTGGACGGTATAGGCCTTGAGCTGCGGCAGCACGGGCTCGGCGGCCGACACGGGGCCGGCAGCGAAGAACGCGAAGGCGAGGGCGGAAACGGTAGGCGCGAATGCGGACATGTGTGGTGGCGGGCCGGAGACGGGAGGCCAAGTATCGCCGCTCGCGTCGCATGCACGCCGCCTCCGCGGCCATGACTTCTGGCCGGCAGCGGCCGCTTGGCCAGACGGTATGGTGTGACGCTGTCCACGGAGACAACGGGGAACCTATGAAGCTGCACAGACATTTGGCATGGCTGACGACGCTGCTGTTCGTGGCGCCGGCCTTCGCCGCCGACACCGACCGCTGGGAGATTCCGGTGGCCGTGAAGAAGCTCGACAACGGCCTGACGGTTGTCGTCTCCGAAGACCGCAGCGCGCCGGTGGTGGGCGTGAGCGTGGTGTATGGCATCGGCATGCGCCTCGAGCCGCGCAACCGCACCGGCTTCGCGCACCTGTTCGAGCACCTGATGTTCGAGGGCTCGGTCAATGCACCCGAAGGCGTGTTCGACCGCGTGATCACCGGCGGCGGCGGCCGCAACAACGGCTCCACCCGCGCCGACTTCACCAACTACATCGAGATCGCGCCGTCGTCCGCTATCGAGCCGATCCTGTGGCTCGAGGCGGACCGCATGCGCCTGCTGGACTTCAGCGAGAGCACGCTTGCGAACCAGCAGGACGTGGTGAAGGAAGAGATCCGCAACAACGTGCAGAACCAGCCGTATGGCGGCTTCATGTGGATCGACATCGGCCAGCATGCGTTCCAGAAGTGGGAAAACAACCACGACGGCTACGGCAGCTTCGAGGACCTGGAAAACGCCGACCTCGACGACGTGAAGGCCTTCCATCGCGACTACTACGGCCCCAACAACGCGATCCTGTCGCTGGCCGGCGACATCTCGCCGGCCGAGGGCTTCGCGCTGGCCGAGAAGTACTTCGGCGACATCGCGGCGCGCCCGACGCCGCCGGCGCCGGACTTCAGCGAAGGCCTGAACACGCAGGAAAAGCGCCTGCAGCAGGGCGACAAGCTGGCGCAGGTGCCGGCGATCGCGGCGGCGTGGAAGATGCCCGACCGCGGCAGCGCGGACCAGGCGCCGATGGCGGTGCTCGGCGCGCTGCTCGCCAATGGCGACGCCTCGCGCCTGTACCAGGGGCTGGTGAAGGGCCGCGAGCTGGCGCTCAACGTCGACTCGCTCTACGGCCTGACCAGCGAGTGGGAGTACGACGGCCCGACGCTGTTCACCGTGTTCGCGCTGTACAAGCCGACCTCGTCGGCCGATGAAGTGCTGGCGGCGATCGACGCGGAGATCGCCACGGTGGTCGCCGACGGCGTCGACGACGCGACGCTCGCGCGCGTCAAGACCGGCATGCTGGCTGACTGGTACGACGGCATGGAGTCGTTCCTGTCGCGCGCCGACAACCTGGCGAAGCTGCAGCTGATGTGGGGCGATGCCGCCGTCGCCAACCGCATCCCCGGCTGGATCGAGGCCGTGACCTCGGCCGACATCCAGCGCGCCGCGCGCACCTACCTGACGCAGGCCAACCGCACCGTCATCGACCGCAAGCCGGAAGCGATGCTGCAGGCGCCCACCGCTGCTCCTGCCGCTGGCCAGGACTGAGGACACCACCATGACCATCTTCTTCAAGCACACGCTCCTCGCGCTGGCGGTCTCCGCGCTCGCCGCCGGCGCCGCCGTCGCCGGCCCAGCCGCCGACCTGCCCAAGGACCTGCCGCCGTACGCGGCCGACAAGCCGCTGCCGATCCCCGAGATCGAGCGCAAGACGCTGGCCAACGGGCTGGAAGTCTGGGTGGTGCCGCGCGACGGCGTGCCGCGCGTCGATTTCGTGCTCGCGGTGCGCAACGCCGGCCTTGCCGCCGATGCCAGGGACATGCCGGGCTTCGCCACGCTCTTCACCGGCCTGCTCAGCGAGGGCACCGCCACGCGCAGCTCGCGCGAGATCGCCGAGTTCGCGCAGGGCCAGGGTGGCGCGATCGGCGCCGCCGCCAGCAACGATGGCGCGATGGTGTTCGCCAACGCGCTGGCCGCCAACGCGGAGCCGATGCTGTCGCTGCTCGCCGAGGTCGCGCGCACGCCGGCGTTCCCGGATGGCGAGGTCAAGCTGGCGCAGGCCAACGCGCTGCAGGCGCTGAAGGCCGCCGAGGCGCAGCCGGCGTTCAAGGCCAACCGCGCGCTGCTCGCCGCCACCTACGGTGACCATCCCTACGCACGTACGCAGCAGTCCGAGGCCTCGATCAACGCGGTGACGCCCGAGGGCCTGCGCAAGGAGCACGCACGCCGCTTCCACCCCGACCGCGCGCTGCTGGTGGTGACCGGACGCATCGCGCCGGAGGACGCGTTCCGCATGGCCGAGCAGGCGTTCGGCGACTGGAAGGCGGTCGGCGCCGACGTGCCCGACCTGCCGCCGGCGCGGCGCGACGCGGTGGCGCAGCGCGTGCTGGTCCAGCGCGACGGCAGCGTGCAGTCCACGCTGCGCCTGGGCAGCCCGGCGGTGTCGGCGACCGATCCCGACTACATCCCGCTGCAGCTGGCGGGCACCGTGCTCGGCGGCAGCTTCTCGAGCCGGGTGATGCAGAACCTGCGCGAGGACAAGGGGTACACCTACGGCGCCCGGGCCGGACTGAACGCGTCCGCCAAGGGCGGCTACGTGCAGGGCGGCGCCGACGTGCGCAACGAGGTCACCGGCGCGGCGCTCAGCGAGTTCTTCAAGGAATACGCGCGCATCGGCAAGGAGCCGGTGCCGACGGTCGAGCTCGACGACACCAAGCGCTATGTGGCGGGCGGCTACCTGATCTCCAACCAGATGCAGGCGGCCGTCGCGCAGACGCTGGCCGGCAACTGGCTGCTCGGCCTGCCGCCGGAGTACCTCGGCGAGTACGTGCCCAAGGTGCGTGCCGTGACCGCGGCCCAACTGCAGGCGATGGCGGCGAAGTACTTCACCCCGGAGCGCCAGTCGATCATCGTGGTCGGCGACGGTGGCGCTGTCTCGGAGCAGCTGGCGCCGTGGGGCGTGTTCAAGGCCGGGCAGTAGCGCGGCAGGGGCGGCCCGCGGGTTGTCCCCTACGCGGTCACCGGCACCGCGCGCGGCCGCTTGAGCCAGATGGCGAAGGCCGCCGCGGTGAAGAACATCACCAGGCTGTACACCGCCGCAGGGATCGACATCGCCGGATTGCCGAGCACGTTGAGCGCGACGTAGATCGCCAGCGTGCCGTTGTGGATGCCGATTTCCATGGCGATCGCGATCGCCTGCGGGCGTGGCAGGCGCAACCCGAGCGGCGCGGCGTAGCCGATGCCCATGCTGGCAAGGTTGAACAGCAGGCAGGCCAGCCCGACCACCGCGAAATAGGCGACCAGCACCTCGCGTGACTGCACCACGGCCGCGACCACCAGCAGCGCCAGCACCAGTACCGACAGCATGCGCAGCGGCTTTTCCGACCACGCCGCGAAGCGCGGCGCGAAGCGGCGGATGACCATGCCCAGCGCCACCGGCAGCACGATGATCACCGCGACCTCCACGATCTTGCGCACCGGCGGCGGCACGTACTGCCCGGAACCCATGAAGTACTGCAGCGCCAGGTCGAGGATCAGCGGCAGGGTCAGCAGGCACAGCAGGCTGTTGATCGCGGTGAGGGTGATGTTGAGCGCAACGTCGCCGCGCGCCAGGTGGCTGTAGATGTTGGCGGTGGCGCCGCCGGGTGACGCCGCCAGCAGCATCAGGCCCACTGCGAGCTCCGCCGGCAGCCGGAACGCCAGGGCGAGACCGAATGCGACCCAGGGCAACACCAGCACCTGCAGCGTGAGCCCGGTGAGCACCGCTCGCGGGTAGCGAGCCACGCGCCGGAAATCGCCCGGGGTGAGCGCCAGGCCGAGCCCCAGCATGATCACGCCCAGCGCCAGTGGCAGCAGCAGGCTGGTCAGCAGCGTCGATTCCATGCATCCCTCCGGGTCGCGTCGCCCCGGACGGGGGACGCCGCAGGATCGCCGCTCGGGCAGGCACGCGCAACGCCGGGCATCGTGGCAAGCAGCGCGGGCGCCGGCGTGGCCGACGCCGCCAGCCGCCGCCGTTGCTCCCGGAAGGGCCGGCCCGTTGCCGGCGCCTAGAGGGTCCGCCATGTCGCAAGGCCGGTTGAACGAGATCGACCTGATGCGGTTCGTCGCGGCGCTTGCGGTGGTGTTCTTCCACTACGCGTTCCGCGGAGTTGCCGCCGACGACATGTCGCTCATGGGATATCCCGCGCTGGCGCCGGTGGCGCGCTACGGGTTCCTCGGCGTGCAGCTGTTCTTCATGATCAGCGGCTTCGTCATCCTGATGACGGCGGCGCGCGGTAGCCTGCGCGCGTTCGTGGTGTCACGCGTGGTGCGCCTCTATCCGGCCTTCTGGGCCTGTTGCACCCTCACCGTGCTGGTGACCCTGGCGATCGGCGGCACGCGCTTCAGCGTGACGCTCCCGCAGTACCTGGCCAACATGACCATGATGAGCGAATTCATCGGCGTCGAATCGATCGATGGCGTGTACTGGTCGCTGTTCGTGGAGATCCGCTTCTACGCGATGGTCGCACTGCTGCTGGTGCTGGGCCGCATCCACCAGGCGCCGGCCTTCATGGTGGCGTGGCTGCTGGCGTCGCTGGCGCTGACCCTGTTTCCCGTCGAAGCGCTGCGGCGCCTGCTGGCGACCGACTCCGCGGCGTATTTCGTTGCCGGTGCGGCCTGTTACCTCATGTGGTCGAACGGCCCGTCGCGGGGAAGGGTGGCCATGCTGCTGGCGTCATGGACGCTGGCGGTGTTCCAGACCGCCCGCTGGGTGCCGCAGTTCGAGGCGCACTACGGGACGACGCTGGACATGCGGGTGCTGGTCGCGATCATCAGCGCGTTCTTCGTGGCCATGCTGCTGGTGTCGCTGCGGCTCACCGGCGCGTTCGGCGCACGGCGCTGGGTGGCGCTGGGCGCGCTGACCTATCCGCTGTACCTGCTGCACCAGAACATCGGCTTCATGCTCTTCAACCTCGCCTGGCCCGCGAACACGCATGTCGTGTTCTGGGGCACGCTGGCGCTGGTGCTGGTGGCGTCGCACGCGGTGCACGTGCTGGTCGAAAGGCGCCATGCGGCGAGATTCAAGGCCTGGGCCGAAGCCGCCTGGGACGGCGGCGTGCGGCTGGCCGGCAGGGTGCGCGCCTACGCACTGGCGAAGTACCCCACGGCGCCGTGAGGCGCCCGCGAATCAGCCGTTCAGGCCTTCGACGCGACGCGCCTGCAGGAACTTGCCCGCCCAGTAGCCGTCGTCGAGGTTGGACACCGTGACGTCGCGCCCGGTGCGCGGCGCGTGCACGAAGCGGCCGTTGCCCATGTAGATGCCGACGTGGTCGACGCGCTTGCCGCGGCGGCCGAAGAACACCAGGTCGCCGGCGGCCAGCGCTGCGCGCTCGACCTTCTGGCCGTTGCCGGCCATCTCGCGGGAGACGCGCGGCAGCTCGATGCCCAGCGCGGTGCGGAATACATAGCCCACCAGGCCGCTGCAGTCGAAGCCGGAATCCGGCGAGGTGCCGCCCCAGCGGTAGGGGGTGCCGAGCAGGGTCATGGCGCGCTGCAGGAGGGTCTGCACCCGGCCCTGCGCGGCGGGCTCGCCGCCGGCCAGCGCATCACTGGCCTCGATCAGCATGTTGACGTCGGCCGCTGAAAGCATGGCGCGCTCGGCCAGGATGTCGGTGCCCGCCAGCGCCTGGCTGGTCGAGGGCATGCGCTGCTGGTCGGCGGAATCGGCGGAGAGCATCGGCGCCGAAAATGCCGGGGCGGCGGCGGCCAGGAGCAATCCGGAGAAGAGAAGGCGGTACGCCCGGAGGGCGCGGCGCGGCTCGAAATGGGTGTTTGCTGGTTTCGTCACGCGGCTTTCACTTGTGTCAGCAGGGCGTGATGGTGCCGGATGCCGACCGGCGGAATGTTAAGGACGCGTCAGCATGGTTCAGCGAAGTGCGTGATTCCGTTCACAAATTTCACTGCAGGACGCGCCTGGCGCCGCTGTAGTGCTTGCGCCAGTAGCTGCCGTCGAGGTGGTCGAGGCGCACGGTTCCACCGCTGCTCGGGGCATGCACGAAGCGGCCTTCCCCGATATAGATGCCGACATGCGAGACGTTGCCGCCGCTGCCGAAGAACACCAGGTCGGCGGTGGCGAGGCGCTCCGGGGCGATCCTGGGCCCCTGGTACGCGGCGAGGTCGCGCGAGGTGCGCGGCAGCTTCAGGTCGAGCATGTCGCGATAGATGTAGTTGACCAGCCCGGAGCAGTCGAAGCCGCCTTCGGGCGTGTTGCCGCCATAGCGGTACGGGGTGCCGACCAGGCTGATGGCGCGCATCAGCACCGAGTTCGCGGCCGCCGGGTCGGCGGGCGCGACCTGCGGCCAGTCGCGCTGCGGGACCACCGCCGGGCGCTGGGCGGCGGGCCGGACGGCCTCACGCCCGCACCCCGTCGCCAGCAGCAGGAGCACGAGGACAGCCGCCGCGATTGGCGTGCGGCGGGTCGAGACTGGATAATGCGCGGCACTGTTCACGGCCGGCATCTTGGCCGACCCCCCCGATTCCTGACAAGCGGCCCCGTGCCGCACCACCGAGCGCCTTGCCCATGAAGATCGAGAAAGACCGCGTCGTCCGCTTCCATTACACCGTCTCCGAGGCCGGCCAGGCGCCGCTCGAGAGCTCGAAGGATGGCGGCGAACCGCTGGCGATCCTGATCGGCCACGGCAACATCATCCCGGGCCTGGAGAAGGCGATGGACGGGCGCGAGGCCGGCGAGTCCTTCGCCGTGGACGTGGCGCCTGCGGACGCCTATGGCGAGCGCAGCGACGGCCTGACCCAGCGCGTGCCCAAGAAGCACTTCAAGGACCAGAAGCTGGTCCCCGGCATGCAGGTGGTGCTGAACACCAATTTCGGCCCGCGCGCGGTCACCGTGCAGAAGGTCGGGATGAGCGTGGTCGACGTGGACCTCAACCACCCGATGGCCGGCAAGCAGCTGCACTTCGACGTCGAGATCATCGAGGTCCGCGAGGCGCAGGAAGTCGAGATCGAACACGGCCACGTGCACGGCGACGGCGGTCACGACCACTGACCCACGGCCCCGCCGCTACACTCCAGCGATGGGTGGACGCGTCGATGTGGTGGTGGTCGGTGGCGGGGTCATCGGGCTGTGCACCGCGCTGTGCCTGGTCGAGGCCGGGCGCAGCGTACGTCTGCTGGAAGCCGGCACGATGGGCAGCGGCAGCTCGCACGGCAACTGCGGCACCCTGACGCCCAGCCACGCCGGCCCGCTGGCCGCGCCGGGCACCATCGCCAAGGCGATGCGCTGGATGCTGACCCCGGATGCCCCGTTCTACGTTGCACCGCGCTTCGATCCCACCCTGTGGCGCTGGCTGTTCGGCTTTGCACGGCGCTGCAACGCGCGTGACTGGCACAGCGCCATGGCGTCGCGCGCGACCATCCTCAATGCCTCGCGCGCCGCGTTCCCCGACTGGGTCGCGCGGCACGCGCCCGGGGCCGAATACGCCGAAGAGGGCGCGGACTGCGTGTTCCGCACCGAGTCCGATTTCGACCTGATGGCCGCGGAAATGCCGGCATTGCACGCGCTGGGCATCGCCGCCGAGGCCGTGCCGGGCGCCGAGTACCTGCGCGCCAATCCGGCATTCAGGGACGGCGTGTTCGCGGCGATCCACTACCCGGGCGATGCGCGCCTGCGCCCGGATCGCTACGTCGACGGGCTGGCCGCGTCGCTGCGCGCGCTGGGCGGCGTGATCGACGAAGGCTTCAAGGTCGAGGGCATCGTGCGCGAGGCCGATGGCGTGCGCGTGCGCGGCAGCGGCGGTGACGTCGTGGCCGGCGAGGTGGTCATCGCCACCGGTGCATGGACGCCGACGCTGGTGAAGTCCGCCGGCCTGGGCGCGCTGCCGGTGCAACCGGGCAAGGGCTATTCCATGACCTACGAGCGTCCGCGGCTGGTGCCGCAGCGGCCGGTGGTCCTGCACGAGCGCAGCGTCTGCGTTACGGTCTGGGACAGCGGTTTCCGCCTGGGCAGCACGATGGAATTCTCCGGCTACGACGCCACCCTCAACCGCCGCCGGCTCGACGCGCTCGAGCGCGGCGCCGCCGAGTACCTGCACGAGCCGTTCGGCGCGGTGAAGCAGGAGGAATGGTGTGGCTGGCGGCCGCTGAGCGTGGATGACGTGCCGATCCTCGGTCGTGTGCCCGGCCAGGCGCATGTCTGGGTGGCCACCGGCCACGGCATGCTCGGCGTCAGCATGAGTCCGGCGACCGGCCAGCTGATGGCGGACCTGGTGTGCGGCCGTGCGCCGCGCATTGATCCCGCGCCGTATTCACCGGCGCGGTTCGCATGAGCGGCGGCGCGCTGGGCTTCGACCTCATCGTCGTCGGCGGCGGCTCCGGAGGTCTGGCGGCTGCCTTCCGCGCAGCCCAGCACGGCGCGCGCGTGGCGCTGCTGGAGCCGGGCGAGTTCGGCGGCACCTGCGTCAACCTCGGCTGCGTGCCGAAGAAGGCGATGTGGCTGGCCGCGGATCTGGTCGGGCGCATCGGCATGGCCCACGGACTGGGGCTGCCCGTGGCGCCGGTGGCCGTGGACTGGCCGACGCTGGTGGCCAGCCGCCAGGGCTACATCGCCAACATCCACGCCAGCTACCGGCGCCGCCTGGACGAAGCGGGCGTCGTGACCCTGCCGGTGCGCGGCCGCCTGGCCGGCGGTGGCGTGGTCGAATGCGCCGACGGCGCGCGGCTGCGTGCACCGCACATCCTGCTGGCCACCGGCGGGCGGCCGCAGCGGCCGGACATCCCGGGCGCCGGGCTGGGGCTGGATTCCGACGATTTCTTCGCCTTCACCGCGGCGCCCGCACGGGTGGCGGTGATCGGCGGCGGCTACATCGGCGTGGAACTGGCGTCGCTGCTGCAGTCGCTGGGCAGCCAGGTGGAGATGTTCGTGCGCGGCGCGCGGCTCCTCTCGGGCTTCGACGACGAGGTCACCGCGCGGCTGCAGGCCAACCTGCACCAGGACGGCATCGCCCTTCATTTCGGCTATCGCCTTGCCGCGCTCGAAAAGGCGGGCGAGGGCGTACGCCTGCGCGAACAGGGCGGCGATGCCGGCAATCCCTTCGATGCGGTGATCTTCGCCACCGGACGCGCAGCCCATACCGCGGGTCTCGGCCTGGAAGAGGCAGGCGTTGCCATCGGCAAGGACGGCCACGTGGTCGTGGATGCGTTCCAGGACACCAGCGCCGAAGGCGTTCACGCGGTCGGCGACGTCACCGGCCGGCTGGCGCTCACGCCGGTCGCGATCGCCGAGGCGCGCCGCCTGATGGACCGCCTGTTCGGCGGCCAGCCTGGCGCGCGCGTCGACCACGACAACGTCGCCACCGTGGTGTTCTCCCATCCGCCGCTGGGCAAGGTGGGACTCACCGAGGCCGAGGCGCGCGCGCGCTTCGGCGCTGACGTCACCGTGCACTGCACGACGTTCCGGCCGATGCTGCACGCGCTGGCGGACGTGCAGCGCCACAGCATGTTCAAGCTGGTCTGCACCGGGCCCGACGAGCGCGTGGTCGGCCTGCACCTGGTGGGCGAGGCCGCCGACGAGATCCTGCAGGGCTTCGCAGTGGCGGTGAAGATGGGTGCAACGCTCGCCGACCTGCACGACACGATGGCCATCCATCCCACCAGCGCCGAAGAAATCGTGCTGCTGCGCTGAGGCGTTCCCGCCGGAAACGTGCCGCCATGTAGCATCGCGGGCCATGGACACCTTCACCCTGCACCGCGGCACCGCGCCGCTCCTGGTCAGCCTGCCGCACGACGGCACGCATGTGCCCGACGCCATCATGGCGCGCCTCACCGACAGCGCCCGACGCGTGCCCGACACCGACTGGCACGTGGCACGGCTGTACGCTTTCGCGCGCGAACTCGGTGCATCGGTTCTGGTGCCGACGCATTCGCGCTACGTGGTCGATCTCAACCGTGGCGAGGACGACGTGTCGCTCTATCCCGGGCAGAACACCACCGGGCTGTGTCCGGTGCGCCAGTTCGACGGCAGTCCGGTGTACCGCGACGGCATGGAGCCGGGGCCGGAGGACGTGCGCGAACGCGTCGAACGCTACTGGCGTCCCTATCACCAGGCCTTGCGCGCCGAGCTCGATCGCGTGCACGCGACCCACGGCCGCGTGGTGCTGTGGGAAGCGCACTCCATCCGCGGTGTGCTGCCGTTCCTGTTCGAGGGCCTGTTGCCCGACCTCAACCTCGGCACCGCCGGTGGCGCGAGCTGCTCGCCCGAGCTGCAGGAGCGCCTGGGCCTGGCGCTGGCCGGGCAGGGCGAGTACGGCTGGGTGGCCAACGGCCGCTTCAAGGGCGGGCACATCACCCGCCACTACGGCCGTCCGGAACTCGGCATCGATGCCGTGCAGCTCGAGGTCAGTCAGCGTTGCTACATGGACGAAGCGACGCATGCTTGGAATCCGGTTGCCGCCGCGCGCCTGCAGCCCGTGCTCCACACCCTGTTGGAGACCTGCCTGGCGTAAGGCGCCCAGCTGCGCCTGGCCGATCGGGCACGCCCACCGCGTTTGCCTCCAGACCCATCCCGGGAAGGACGAGGAGCGCATTGATGAAGGCATGGATCCTGGTGGTTGCCGCGGCAACCGGAGCCGCCGCCCTGGGCGGCATGGGCGCCACGGCGGCGGCCGAATACCAGACGTCGGCGGCAGGCACATGCAAGAGTGCCTTGCCGGTTTTCGACGGCAACATCCGCAGCAGGCCGCGCGGGGTCCAGAACGAGGGATCCGCCAGTGCGTTCGTCAGCTGCGCGCAGCAGAGCGACTTCGACGAAAGCCCGACCGAGGTGGGCCTGTACCTGCTCAACGTGGCGGCGGCGCCCGTCAGCGTGAGCTGCACCCTGGTGGTCGGCGCCAACTCACCCATGTACTTCACGGAAACCATGGAGCTGCCCGCCAGCAGCTATGGCACCTGGATGGCGTTCGAAAGCCCCGCCCCCGGCGCATGGAGCCTGCGCGCGATCGCCTACAGCTGCGAGCTGCCGCCGGGTGCCGGCATCAGCCGCGTGGTGCTCACGGTCCAGGATCCGGCCTGACCGACCGCGGAGCGGCGGCCCGGCCGCCGCTCCGCTCAGACCTCCAGCGTCGCCAGGTCGCCCTTGTCTTCCAGCCAGGCCTTGCGGTCGCCGGCGCGCTTCTTGCCCAGCAGCATGTCCATCAGCGAGGAGGTGCCGTCCTCGTCATCGACGGTCAGCTGCACCAGGCGCCGGGTATCGGGGTGCACGGTGGATTCGCGCAGCTGCGACGGATTCATCTCGCCGAGGCCCTTGAAACGGGTGACGTTGACCGCGCCCTTCATCTTCTCGCGCGCGATCTTGTCGAGCAGCAGGCGCTTTTCTTCCTCGTCCAGCGCGTAGAACACCTGCTTGCCCACGTCCACGCGGAACAGCGGCGGCATGGCGACGAAGATGTGGCCGGCGTCGACCAGCGCCGGGAAGTGCTTCAGGAACAGCGCCGTCAGCAGCGTGGCGATATGCAGGCCGTCGGAGTCGGCGTCGGCCAGGATCACCACCTTGCCGTAGCGCAGGCCGCTGATGTCGTCCTTGCCCGGGTCGCAGCCGATCGCGATGGCGAGGTTGTGCACTTCGTCGGAGGCCAGCACGCTGCCCGATGCGACTTCCCAGGTGTTGAGGATCTTGCCGCGCAGCGGCAGGATTGCCTGGAAATCGCGGTCGCGCGCCTGCTTGGCGCTGCCGCCGGCGGAGTCGCCCTCGACCAGGAACAGCTCGGTGCGCGACAGGTCCTGGCTGATGCAGTCGGCCAGCTTGCCGGGCAGGGCGGGGCCCTGCGTGATCTTCTTGCGGACGATCTGCTTTTCGGTCTTGAGCCGCGCGCTGGCGCGGTCGATGGCCAGCTGCGCGATGCGCTCGCCCAATTCCACATGCTGGTTGAGCCACAGCGTGAACGCGTCGTGCGCGGCGCCTTCGATGAAGCCCGCGGCCTGGCGCGACGACAGCCGCTCCTTGGTCTGGCCGCTGAACTGCGGGTCGGTCATCTTCAGGCTGAGCACGAACGACACCCGGTCCCAGACATCTTCCGGCGCCAGCTTCACGCCGCGCGGCAGCAGGTTGCGGAAGTCGCAGAACCCGCGCAGCGCATCGGTGAAGCCGGTGCGCAGGCCGTTGACGTGGGTGCCGTGCTGCGCGGTGGGGATCAGGTTGACGTAGCTCTCCTGCACCAGTTCGCCGTCCGGCACCCAGGCCACGGCCCAGTCGACGATCTCGGTGTCCTTGCGCAGGTGGCCGAGGAACAGCTCCGGCGGCAGCAGTTCGCGGCCGTCGAGCTCGCCGGCGAGGTAGTCACGCAGGCCGTCGGCGTAGTGCCAGCGGTCGCGCTCGCCGGTGGCTTCGTCGAACAGGGTGACGGTCAGGCCCGGGCACAGCACCGCCTTGGCGCGCAGCAGGTGGCGCAGCGCGCGCAGGCTGAACTTGGGCGTGTCGAAATACTTCGGGTCGGGCCAGAAACGCAGCCGCGTGCCGGTGTTGCGCTTGCCAACCGTGCCGGTGATTTCAAGCTCGCTGGCACGGTCGCCGTCGCGGAAGCCCATGCGGTATTCGTTGCCGTCGCGCTTGATGTGGACCTCGAGCACGGTGGACAGCGCATTGACCACGCTGACGCCGACGCCGTGCAGGCCGCCGGAGAAGGTGTAGTTCTTGCCGCTGAACTTGCCGCCGGCGTGCAGCCGCGTGAGGATCAGTTCGACGCCGGGGATCTTCTCTTCGGGGTGGATGTCGACCGGCATGCCGCGGCCGTCATCGGAAACCTCGCAGCTGCCGTCCTTGTAGAGGGTCACCTCGATCTCGCGCGCGTGCCCGGCGAGGGCCTCGTCGACGGCGTTGTCCACCACTTCCTGCGCCAGGTGGTTCGGGCGCGTGGTGTCGGTGTACATGCCGGGCCGGCGCTTGACCGGATCCAGGCCGGACAGGACTTCGATATCGGCGGCGTCGTAGCGGGAACTCATGTGTGGGGCGGCCGGGAGGACAAGGGGGAGCCGGCCAGAATGGCGGCGCCGGCAGGACCGGTCAAGGCAGGCATTGACGCCGGTCAATAGGCGCGGCGCGCGCGCGGGCGACCATCCCGCTCCCTGCGCCGCGCAACCCGGAGACCCGCCATGAACGCTGCCGACCCCTACGCCGACCTGCACCAGAGCTACGGCCGCTGCCTGCGCGACAAGGACTTCATCGGCCGCTTCTACGACGTGTTCCTGGCCAGCAACCCCGACGTGCCGCCGATGTTCGCGCACACCGACTTCAGCAAGCAGCGCATGGCCCTGCGGCGCGGGATCACCATGGCGATCTTCCACGCCGGTGGCAGCGCCGTGGTGGAGCGCGGGATCAACGAAATGGGCGCGGTGCACGCCAGCCACGGGCGCTGCCCGGTGCCAACCGGGATGTACCAGGGCTGGATCGACAGCCTGTTGGCGGTGGTCGCGGAGACCGACCCGGAGGCCGATGACGCGCTGATGGCGCGCTGGCGGCAGGCGATGGCCGTGGTGATCGAGACCTTCAAGGCGCGCGACGGCGCGGCCGCCGCGCCGGTCCCGCCGCCGGCCGCGGGCCTGTTCGCCCGCGTGGTCCAGGGGCTGCGCGGCGCGCACTGAGCGGTGCCCCGGCCGCGCGGGCGGTCGATGTCAAGCGGTCGCGGCGGTCACGGGCAACCGGTAGACTATGGCTTTCCTGCGGTAGCCCCATCATGACTCCCCTGATTTTCGTCACCGGCGGCGTGGTGTCCTCGCTTGGCAAGGGCATTTCCGCGGCCTCGCTGGCGGCCATCCTCGAAGCCCGCGGCCTGCGCGTGACGATGATGAAGCTCGACCCCTACATCAATGTCGATCCCGGCACGATGAGCCCGTTCCAGCACGGCGAGGTCTACGTGACCGACGACGGCGCCGAAACCGACCTCGACCTGGGCCACTACGAGCGCTTCGTCAACGTGCGCCTGTCGGGCAGGAATTCCATCACCACCGGCAAGATCTACGAGAACGTGATCCGCAAGGAGCGCCGCGGGGACTACCTCGGCGCCACCGTGCAGGTGATCCCGCATATCACCGACGAGATCAAGCGCTGCATCGACACGGCCACGCAGGGTTTCGACGTCGGGCTGGTGGAAATCGGCGGCACGGTGGGCGACATCGAGTCGCTGCCGTTCCTCGAGGCCATCCGCCAGATCCGCACCGAACGCGGCCCGGACAAGGCGATCTTCCTGCACCTGACCCTGGTGCCGTATATCGCCGCCGCCGGCGAGCTCAAGACCAAGCCCACCCAGCACTCGGTGAAGGAACTGCGCTCGATCGGTATCCAGCCCGACGTGCTGCTGTGCCGCAGCGAGCAGCCGCTGCCCGACAGCGAGCGCCGCAAGATCGCGCTGTTCACCAACGTGCCGGAAAAGGCCGTGATCTCGGTGGTCGACCTCGACAACATCTACAAGATCCCGCTGTGGCAGCACGAGCAGGGCCTCGACCAGATCGTGCTCGAGCGCCTGCGCCTTGAAGGCAAGGCTTCGGCCGATCCGGACATGGCGGAATGGGACGCGGTGGTCGACGCCACCGAACACCCGATCGACGAGGTCACCATCGCCGTGGTCGGCAAGTACGTCGACCACAAGGACGCCTACAAGTCGGTCGGCGAGGCGCTGCGCCACGGCGGTATCCGCCAGCGCACGCGGGTCACCCTGAAGTGGCTGGAATCGCAGGACATCGAGCGCGACGGTGCCGCGGCGGTGCTGGCCGGCGTCGATGGCGTGCTGGTGCCGGGCGGCTTCGGCGACCGCGGCTTCGAAGGCAAGGTGCTCACCTCGCAGCATGCGCGCGCGACCGGCCTGCCGTATTTCGGCATCTGCTACGGCATGCAGGCCGCGGTGGTCGACGTGGCCCGCCACATGGCCGGCCTGGACGGCGCCAACAGCACCGAGAACGATCGCCAGACCCCGCACCCGGTGATCGGCCTGATCACCGAATGGCGCACGCAGGCGGGCGAAGTGGAGCGCCGCAGCGAAGACGGCGACCTCGGCGGCACCATGCGCCTGGGCCTGCAGGAGCAGCGGCTGAAGCCCGGCACCCTGGCGCGCGCGCTGTACGGCAAGGACGTGGTGGCCGAACGCCACCGCCACCGCTACGAGTTCAACAACCGCTATCGCACGCAGCTCGAGGATGCCGGCCTGGTGGTGTCCGCCAAGTCGATGGACGACCTGCTGGTGGAAATGGTGGAGCTGCCGGATCACCCGTGGTTCCTGGCCTGCCAGGCGCACCCGGAGTTCCTGTCCACCCCGCGCCACGGGCACCCGCTGTTCATCGGCTTCATCCGCGCCGCGCGCGAGCGCAAGGCGGGCGGGAAGCTGCTGAAGGACGCCACGGCATGAGCATCTTTTGGCAAGAAAAGGCTTCTGAATGAAACTCTGTGGATTCGACGTCGGCCTCGACCAGCCGTTCTTCCTGATAGCCGGGCCCTGCGTCATCGAGTCCGAGCAGCTGCAGCTCGACGTCGCCGGCAAGCTGAAGGAGATCACATCGGCGCTCGGCATCAACTTCATCTTCAAGTCCAGCTTCGACAAGGCCAACCGCACCTCGGGCACCGCGTTCCGCGGCCCGGGCATGGAGGAAGGCCTGCGCGTGCTCTCCGAGGTGAAGCGCCAGATCGGCGTGCCGGTGCTGACCGACGTGCACGAGTACACGCCGATGGATGAAGTGGCCAGCGTCGTCGACGTGCTGCAGACGCCCGCGTTCCTCGTGCGCCAGACCGACTTCATCACCAGGGTCTGCGCCGCCGGCAAGCCGGTGAACATCAAGAAGGGCCAGTTCCTGTCGCCGTGGGACATGAAGCCCGTGGTCGAGAAGGCCAAGGCCACCGGCAACCACGACATCATGGTCTGCGAGCGCGGTGCGAGCTTCGGCTACAACAACCTGGTGAGCGACATGCGCTCGCTGGCGGTGATGCGCGACACCGGCTGCCCGGTGGTGTTCGACGCGACCCACTCGGTGCAGCTGCCGGGCGGGCACGGCACCTCCAGCGGCGGCCAGCGCGAGTTCGTTCCGGTGCTGGCGCGCGCCGCCGTCGCCGTGGGCGTGGCCGGCGTGTTCATGGAAACCCATCCTGATCCCGCCAAGGCGCTCAGCGACGGCCCCAATGCCTGGCCGCTCGACCGCATGCGCGCGCTGCTGGAAACCATGTGCGAGCTCGACGCCGTCACCAAGCGCGCCGGGTTCCTGGAAAGCGACCTCTGATCCATCGCCGGCATCCGCCGGCTGCAATCGCACGACCCTTGTCCAACTACGACCGAGCCCCATGACCACGATCGCCAAAGTCCACGCCCGCGAGATCCTCGACAGCCGCGGCAATCCCACGCTCGAAGCCGAGGTCACGCTGGCCGATGGCAGCTTCGGACGGGCGATGGTGCCCTCCGGCGCGTCCACCGGTACCCGCGAGGCGGTGGAACTGCGCGACGGCGACAAGACGCGCTACATGGGCAAGGGCGTGCGCAACGCGGTCGCCAACGTCAACGGCGCGATCGCCGAGGCGCTGCGTGGTGCGGATGCCTCGGACCAGGCCGGCGTGGACCGCCGCCTGATCGATCTCGACGGCACCGACAACAAGGGCCGCCTGGGCGCCAATGCACTGCTCGGCGTGTCGATGGCCAACGCGCACGCGATGGCCGCCTCGCGCCGCGAACCGCTGTGGAAGCTGCTCGCCGGCGACCGCGCGCCGGTGCTGCCGGTGCCGATGATGAACATCATCAACGGCGGTGCGCACGCCGACAACAACGTCGACCTGCAGGAATTCATGGTGCTGCCGGTGGGCTTCGATTCGTTCGCCGAGAGCCTGCGCGCCGGCACCGAGATCTTCCACGCGCTTAAGTCGGTGCTGAAGGGCCACGGCCTTTCCACGGCGGTGGGCGACGAGGGCGGCTTTGCCCCCGACCTGCGCAGCAACGTGGAGGCGCTGGACACCATCCTCGAGGCGATCGGCAAGGCCGGCTACCGCGCCGGTGACGACGTGCTGCTCGGCCTCGATGTCGCGTCCAGCGAGTTCTACGACAACGGCAAGTACCATCTGGTCGGCGAGGGCAAGCGCCTTTCCAGCGAGCAGTTCACCGAGTTCCTGGCGTCGTGGTCGGACCAGTACCCGATCGTCACCATCGAGGACGGCATGGCCGAAGGCGACTGGGACGGCTGGAACCTGCTGACCCGGCGCCTCGGCGACCGCGTGCAGCTGGTCGGCGACGACCTGTTCGTGACCAATCCGCTGATCTTCCGCCAGGGCATCGAGTCGCAGACCGCCAACGCGATCCTGATCAAGGTCAACCAGATCGGCACCCTGACCGAGACGCTGGAAGCGATTGCCATGGCCGATGCGGCCAACTACGCGGCGGTGGTGTCGCACCGCTCGGGCGAGACCGAGGACACCACCATCGCCGACATCGCCGTGGCCACCACCGCCACCCAGATCAAGACCGGCTCGCTGTGCCGCAGCGACCGCGTGGCGAAGTACAACCAGCTGCTGCGCATCGAGGAATCGCTGGGTGCCGACGCGCGTTTCGCGGGCCGCGACGCCTTCGTCTCGCTGAAGCGCTGAGCCCGACGCCATGCGCACGCTGCGGATCGTGTTGGTGCTGCTGGTCGCGCTGCTGGCGTGGCTGCAGTACCGGCTGTGGTTCGGAAGCGGCGGCAACCACGAGGTCGCGGCGCTGGTCGCGCAGGTGGAGCAGCAGGCGCGGCAGAACGAAGGCCTGCACGAGCGCAACGAGGCGCTGGCCGCCGAGGTCGCCGACCTGAAGTCGGGCGAGGCGGCGATCGAGGAGCGTGCCCGGGGCGAGCTCGGCATGATCCGTCCCGGCGAGACCTTCTACCGCGTGGTCGACCGCGCGCCGCCGCGCACGCGCGAGCCCGAAGCCGGGGTCACGCCGTGACCTGGGCGGTGGTGCCCGCTGCCGGCCGCGGCGCGCGTTTCGGCGGCGACGTCCCCAAGCAGTACCTGGAGGTCGCCGGCGAGCCGCTGCTGGCGCACAGCCTGCGCGCGCTGTTCGCGCATCCCGGGGTCGAGGGCGCGGTGGTGGTGGTTGCCGCTGATGACGCCTTCTGGCCGGGCTGGACCGACTTCGAAGGCCGTCCGCTGGTCACCTGCACCGGTGCCGATTCACGCGCCGGATCGGTGCTGGCCGGCCTGGCCGCGCTGCCCGACACCGTGCGACCCGATGCGTTCGTGCTGGTGCACGATGCGGCGCGCCCCAACCTGCGGCTCGCCGACCTGGAGGCACTGCTCGAGCGCGGCCGCGAGGATCCGGTGGGCGCGATCCTCGCCGCACCGGTGCGCGACACGCTCAAGCGTGCCGGCGACGATGGCGGCATCGACGGCACCGAGCCGCGCCAGCGCCTGTGGCGCGCGCAGACACCGCAGCTGTTCCGGCGCCTGCAGCTCGGCCGCGCGCTGGAAGCGGTCGCCGCGTCCGGCGTCGAGGCGACCGACGAGAGCATGGCCATGGAGCAGCAGGGCCTGCGTCCGCTGCTGGTGGAGGGCGCCGACGACAACATCAAGGTGACCACGCCGGCGGACCTGGCCTATTTTGAATACCTGGTCGCGCTGCGCGCGCGCGGTGGCAGGGCGTGAGCGTGCGCATCGGCTTCGGCTACGACGTACACGCCTTCGGCGACGGCGACCACGTGATGCTCGGCGGCGTGCGCGTGCCACACGACCGTGGCCTGGTGGCGCACAGCGACGGCGACGTGATCCTGCACGCGTTGTGCGATGCCATCCTCGGCGCGCTGGCGCTGGGCGACATCGGCGTGCACTTTCCGCCCTCCGACGACCGCTGGAAGGGTGCCGACAGCCGCGTGCTGCTGCGCCGTTGCGTGGCGCTGGCGGCCGCGCGCGGCTGGGCGGTGGGCAACACCGACGCCACGGTGATCTGCGAGCGGCCCAAGGTCGGGCCGCATGCGCTGGCCATGCGCGAAGCGATCGCCGCCGACCTCGGCATCGCCCTGGACGCGGTGAGCGTGAAGGCCACCACCAGCGAGCAGCTCGGTTTCATCGGCCGCGGCGAGGGCATCGCCGCCCAGGTCGCCTGCCTGCTCGTCAGGGCATGAGCGAGGCGTCGCCGCGCGCCCACGGCGCGCCGGTGCTGCGCGCCGCGATGCGCAGCGTGGCCGAGGACTTCGACGTCACCGAGCTGCACGGCTTCGAGGCCAGTGGGGCAGGTGAGCACCTGTTGCTCGGTATCGAGAAGCGCGGCATGAACACCGCCTACGTCGCACAGCGGCTGGCGGACTGGGCGGGCGTGGACATCGCGGCGATCGGCTATGCCGGGCTCAAGGACCGCCACGCGGTGACCCGGCAGCGTTTCACCGTGCACCTGCCGCGCAGGCAGGCGCCGGACATCGCCGCCCTCGACTGGCAGGAGCCGGAAAGCGGGCAATCGCTGCATGTCACCAGCCACGCCTGGCACTCGCGCAAGCTGCCGCGTGGCGCGCTGGCCGGGAATCGCTTCGTCCTGCGGCTGCGCAACGTGGCCGGCGATCGCGATGCGATCGAGGCGCGGCTGCAGGCGATCGCGGCGCGCGGCGTGCCCAACTACTTCGGCGAACAGCGTTTCGGCTATGGCGGTGGCAACGTCGACAAGGCGTTGCGCATGTTCGCGGGGCAGCGGGTACGGCGCGACGAGCGCACGCTGTTGCTGTCGGCGGCGCGCTCGGCGCTGTTCAACCGCGTGCTGGCCGTGCGCGTCGCGGCGGCCAGCTGGGACCGCGGCCTGGAGGGCGAGGCCTGGATGCTCGATGGCAGCCGCAGCGTGTTCGGTCCGCTGCCGTGGGACGACACCCTTGCCGCGCGGCTGGCGGACTTCGATATCCATCCAAGCGCGCCGCTGTGGGGGCGTGGCGAGCTGCGCAGCGAAGGCGAGGCACGCGCCGTCGAGCTGGCCGCGCTCGAAGACGATGAGTGCCTGGCGCTGCGCTCGGGGCTGGAGGCGGCGGGCCTGAAACAGGAGCGGCGCGCCACGCGCCTGCGTCCCGGCGACCTCGCCTGGCAGGACCTCGGCGACGATGGCATCGAGCTGCGCTTCGACCTTCCTCCAGGCACGTATGCGACCACGGTGCTGGCCGAACTGGGCGTGGTCGAAGACGCCAGCCGGCGCGGCTGAGCCGTCCGTCGGAAACCGCTGGTCGGCACTGGCTGGCCCCGGATGGCGGGTATACACCGGTCCTGCACGCCGCCACCGGGCGGCAGCGACGGGAGACAGTCATGAATACCTGCTTTCGGAGTGGGCTTGGCGCCTTGGCGCTACTCGCGCTTGCCGGTTGCGCAAGCGGTGGTGGCGTCGCCTCGGTCCCCACTGGCGATGTCCTGGTGACCGACACGGCCTACATGGCGAATGTCGAAGAAGTCGCGCGCCGCCGTGGCGTGGACGTGCAGTGGATTGCTCCGCCACTCAAGCGGCTTCCGCGCGGCTCCGCGCAGTAGTTCAGCGCCTTGCCAGCAACACCAGCACCGCGCCCGTCCCGCCCTGTGCGGCGGGTGCGGAATGAAACGCCAGCACGTCCGCGCGCTGGCGAAGGATCCGGTCGACCACGTTCTTCAGCACCGGCAGGCTGTCGCTGGAGTTGAGCCCTTTGCCGTGCACGACACGCACGCAGCCGAAGCCCGCATCGCGCGCCTCGGCGAGGAAGCGGCGCAGCAGCGCCTCGGCGGTGGCGGCGTCGCTGTGGTGCAGGTCGAGCTCGTCCTGCGCGGCATACAGGCCCTGTGACAGGCGTTTGAGCGTCCGCGGCGGCACCTGGTCGCGGCGATGCGAAAGCGCGTCACCGCGGTCCAGCACGAAGGCCTCGCCACGGCCCAGCCGGAAATCCTCGCGCGCCTGCGCCTCGTCCTGTTCGGCCATGCGCGCGCGCGGACGTGGGCGCGGCCTGGCCGGTGGCAGCGGCGCACCCGGAAGCTCGCGCACGTCACCGATCGCCGCGCGGAACAGGGCGGCATCGTCGACCACGCCGTGGTCGTCGGGCGTGGGCGCTTCGGGTCGGTCTCGCTTGGCCATGGTGGAAGCGTAACGCGTCCGCGAACGGCGCATGCGCGGGCCGGCTGCGTCGCCATCCGCTATGATGTCTGGCCCACCGCGACGCGGCGACATCAGAAGGTTCAGCGCGCTTGGAAGGCCATGAGAGTCCTCGTTAGCAACGACGACGGCGTCGATGCACCCGGCATCCGCGCCCTCGCCGAGGGGCTGCGCGCCGCCGGGCACGAGGTCATCGTCGTCGCGCCCGACCGCGACCGCTCCGGTGCCAGCAATTCGCTGACCCTCGACCTGCCGCTGCAGGTCGTGCAGGTCGACGCGGAGACCTGGCGCGTGCACGGCACGCCCACCGACTGCGTGCACGTGGCGATCACCGGCATGCTCGAGGTCGAGCCCGACATCGTGGTGTCCGGCATCAACAACACCGCCAACCTCGGTGACGACGTCATCTATTCCGGCACCGTGGCCGCAGCGATGGAAGGCCGCTTCCTGGGCCTGCCCGCGGTGGCGGTGTCGCTGGCCACGCGTGACCACGTGGGCCTCCACTACGAGACCGCCGCCCGCGCCGCGGTCGAGATCGTGGCGCGGCTCAAGGCCGACCCGCTGCCGGCCGACACCATCCTCAACGTCAACGTGCCCGACATCCCGTGGGCCGAGGTGGAAGGCTTCGAGGTGACCCGGCTCGGCAACCGCCATCGCGCCGAACCCTGCATTCCGGTGCAGGATCCGCGCGGCCGCCGGTTCTGGTGGATCGGCGCCGCGGGTCCCGAGCAGGATTCCGGCCCCGGGACCGACTTCCACGCCGTGCGCACCCGGCACATCGCGATCACCCCGATCCAGGTCGACCTCACGCGCTACCAGGCGCTGGAACAGGTGGCTGCATGGGTGGGCGGGCTTGAAGCCGCGCTGCGCAACGGGAGTGGCGCATGATCCAGCGCATCCGCCTGCAGCCCGAAGCGATCGGCGTCGGCATGACCTCGCAGCGCGCGCGTGACCGGCTCATCGAGCGGCTGCGCGGCCACGGCATCGTCGACGAGCGCGTGCTCAACGCGATCCGCACGGTGCCGCGACACCTGTTCATCGACGAGGCGCTCGCCACCCGCGCCTACGAGGACACCGCACTGCCCATCGGCCACGGCCAGACCATTTCGCAGCCGTGGGTGGTGGCGCGCATGACCGAAGCCCTGTTCGCCGACGGCGTGCAGCCCAGGCGCGTGCTGGAGATCGGCACCGGCTCCGGCTACCAGGCGGCGATCCTCGGTGCGCTTGGCCTGGAGGTGTTCACGGTCGAGCGCATCGGCGAGCTGCTGCGCGTTGCGCGCAAGCGGTTCCGCTCGCTGGGCCTCAACGTGCGCAGCAAGCATGACGACGGCCGCATCGGCTGGCCGGAGGAAGCGCCGTTCGATGGCATCCTGGTCACCGCGGGCGCGCCGGCGCTGGTCGATGCGCTGACCGCGCAGCTTGCGCCCGGCGGCGTGCTGGTCGCGCCGGTCGGGATGGGCGGTGCGCAGTCGCTGCTGCGCCTGCGCAAGGATGCCGAGGGCAATGTCGTGCAGGACGTGCTGGCCAACGTCGCGTTCGTGCCGCTGCTGTCGGGGATGATCGATTGAGCGGCGGCACGTACGGTCCGCCGCAAGCCGGCGAGCCGGTAGACACAGGCTCGCTTGGCGAGCAGCTGTCCGCGGTCATCGCGCGGCTGCCAGCAGGCGAGATGACGCTCGGCAGCCTGCTCGAGGTGCTGGGCGACGAAGGCCTGCTGGTGATCGCCATCCTGCTCACCCTGGTATTCCTGATCCCGGTGTCGATCCCCGGCGTGAGCACGGTGTTCGGCGCGGCGATCCTGCTGGTCGGCATCAGTCGCCTGTCCGGGCGCCCGCTATGGATCCCGGCGCGGTTGCGCACGCGTGCACTGCCGGCCGACCGCCTGCGCCCGGCGCTCACCGCGGGCATGGCCTGGGTGCGGCGCCTGGAACGCGTCAGTCGTCCGCATCGCATGCGCGGCGTGGTGGACGGCCGTGCGGCGGAGGCATTCAACAACCTTGCTTTCATCTTCGCGGCACTGCTGCTGATGGCGCCGTTCGGATTCGTTCCATTCAGCAACACGCTGCCGGCGCTGGCGCTGCTGCTTTACGCTGTCGGCTTCATCCAGCGCGACGGCGGCGCGGTCCTGCTGGGACACCTGGCCACGATCGGCACGGTCGCGTACTTCAGCGTGCTGATCGGCGGTGGTGGCCTGGCCATCCGCGAGCTGATGCAGCGGATGGCCGGATGAGCGGCCGCGACCCGGAACGGAGCACACCACAGCGCATGACCAGCCACTTCCGCGCAACGCGCCCCCTCGTCGCCATCACCGTCGCGTGCGTGTTGTCGGTCGTGCTCGCGGCCTGCGGCAGCAGCAAGGTGGTGCGCGAAGGCGGCACGTCGGCGCCGCGGGTGTCGGCCCCCAAGCATGGGCAGTCGGTCACCGTGCAAAAGGGTGACAACCTCTACCGGCTGGCGCTCAACAACGGCATCAGCCCGCTCGACCTGGCGATGTGGAACAGCGTGCAGCCGCCTTACACCATCTATCCCGGACAACGGCTGCGGCTGTATCCGTCCGCGGGTTCGGACGGCGCGCGCGTCGCCACCGGCACCCCGACCACGGTGGCGCGGCCGCCCACCAGCGCCAGCGGCCGTCGCGTCGAGCCGACCCAGGCACCGCCGCAGCCCACCGGCCCCGCGCCGGCGACCAGCGCCATCGGCTGGCGCTGGCCCGCGGACGGCAACATCGTGGCCCGCTACGTGGCCGGCGATCCCACCCGCCAGGGCATCGACCTTGCCGGCCGGGCGGGGCAGCCCGTGCGTGCCGCCGGCGACGGCGTGGTGGTGTATTCCGGTTCCGGCCTGGTCGGCTACGGCGAACTTGTGATCGTCAAGCATGACGAGCAGTGGCTGTCGGCCTACGGACACAACCGCCGGCGCATGGTCGCCGAAGGCGAGCGCGTGAAGGCCGGGCAGCAGATCGCCGAGATGGGCCGTACCGGGGCCGATCGCGACATGCTGCACTTCGAGATCCGCTACAACGGCAAGCCGGTCGACCCGCTGCGCTACCTGCCGACGCGCTGAGGCGGACCTGCCGCGCCTGCGCTTGCTCAGGCGTTGATGATGAACGCCGCGACCACGCGGCGGCCTTCGCTGGCCAGCACGCTGTAGGTGCGCGCCGCTGCGGCATTGGTCATCGCCTCGAGGCCCACGCCGCGGCGCAGGCAGGCCGCCAGCGTGCGCGGCGGCGGAAAGCCCTGCGCCTCGCCGGTGCCCAGCACCACCACTTCGGGATCGAGCGCCAGCAGCGGCTCGAGCATCTCCGGCTCCAGGCTGGCCACGTCGGTGGCCGCCCAGCCGGTGATCAGCTGCCTGGGCGTGATGATGAAACTCGCCTCCAGGCGCAGCTCGTTGACCAGCGCCGAGCGGCCGTCGGCGCCGCGCAGGACGAAGTCGAAATCGGGAAGTTCGTGGGCGATCTGCATGGCGGCTACAACGTGGTGTTGTTCAGCCGCGCGGCAGCACGATCTGGCGCTTGTCGCGGCTGGGGCGGTAAAGCACGGCCACGTGGCCGATGCGCTGGACCAGCGCGGCACCACTCTGCCTGGCAAGGTCGGCGATCAGCGCGTCGCGCGACTCGCGGTCGGCAGCGGCCACCTTCACCTTGATCAGTTCATGGTGCTCGAGGGCACCATCGAGTTCGGCCACGACGGCAGGGGTCAGGCCCTTGCCACCGATTTGCAGCATGGCCTTCAGGTCGTGGGCCTGGCCGCGCAGGAAACGGGTCTGGGCGGAGGTCAGGTCGACGTTCATGTGAGAGGCATGGAGTTCGGGAGGCGCAGGGTATCATGGCGGCCCGCTGCAGCCCGGCAGCCGCAAGTCCCGACGCGATGGCCACCCGCAGCAAGAGCAGCCAGCGCTGGCTCAAGGAACACTTCTCCGATCCCTACGTCAAGAAGGCGCAGGCGGAGGGGATGCGCTCGCGCGCGGCGTACAAGCTCGAGGAGCTGGTCGCCCGCGACCGCCTGCTGAAGCCCGGCATGACCGTGGTCGACCTCGGCGCCGCCCCGGGTGGCTGGTCGCAGTGGGTCCGCCAGGCGCTCGGGGACAGCGGCCGCGTGGTCGCCCTCGACATCCTGGACATGCCGCCGCTCGCCGGCGTCGACTTCCTTCATGGCGATTTCAGGGACGCTGTGGTGCTCTCGCAGCTTGAATCCATGCTGGGCGGCGAGCCCGTCGACCTTGTGTTGTCCGACATGGCCCCCAACAAGAGTGGTATGGACGCCGTCGACCAGCCGCGGGTGATGCACCTGGCGGAGCTGGCCATGGAGTTCGCCGACCAGCACCTGCGTCCCGGTGGCGCGCTGCTGATCAAGCTGTTCCACGGCGTGGGATTCGACGACTACGTGCGCGAGCTGCGTCGGCGATACACCAAGGTGGCGATCCGCAAGCCGGCGGCATCGCGCAAGCGTTCGCCGGAAGTCTATGCCCTGGCGCAGGGCAAGCTGGCACACATCAAGTAAGGTAGCGGCGTTGCCGCGGAGCGAAAAAAGAATGAACGACCTGGTCAAGAATCTGATGCTGTGGGTGGTGGTCGCCGTCGTGCTGATGGCGGTCTTCAACAGCTTCAGCCCCAAGGTGGCAGCCGACCAGGACGTGATCTATTCGCAGTTCATGACCGACGTCCGCAACGACCGCATCAAGGCCGTGGACATCTCCAGCGACGAGCGCTCCATCAAGTTCGAGCGCAAGGACGGCAGCCAGGGCGCGACCACCGCGCCGCGCCGCGACGAGAAGATGGTCGACGACCTGATCAACCACAACGTGGAGATCAAGCAGGCGCCGCCGGAGTCGGGCGTCACGCTGTGGTCGCTGCTGCTCAACTTCCTGCCGGTGCTGCTGATCATCGGCTTCTGGTTCTTCATGATGCGGCAGATGCAGCAGGGCGGAAGCAAGGGCGCGATGTCCTTCGGCCGTTCGCGCGCCAAGCTGCTCAACGAGGACCAGGTCAAGGTCACTTTCGCCGACGTCGCCGGCTGCGACGAGGCCAAGGAAGAAGTGTCCGAGCTGGTCGAGTTCCTGCGCGATCCGTCGCGCTTCCAGAAGCTCGGCGGCAAGATCCCGCGCGGCGTGCTGATGGTCGGCCCGCCCGGCACCGGCAAGACGCTGCTGGCGCGCGCCATCGCCGGCGAGGCCAAGGTGCCGTTCTTCTCGATCTCCGGTTCCGACTTCGTCGAGATGTTCGTCGGCGTGGGCGCGTCGCGCGTGCGCGACATGTTCGAGCAGGCCAAGAAGCATGCGCCGTGCATCATCTTCATCGACGAGATCGACGCCGTCGGCCGCCACCGCGGTGCCGGCCTGGGCGGCGGGCATGACGAGCGCGAGCAGACGCTGAACCAGCTGCTGGTCGAGATGGACGGCTTCGAGGGCGGCGAGGGCGTGATCGTGGTCGCCGCCACCAACCGCCCCGACGTGCTCGATCCGGCGCTGCTGCGCCCGGGCCGCTTCGACCGCCAGGTCGTGGTGGGCCTGCCCGATGTGCGCGGCCGCGAGCAGATCCTGCAGGTGCACATGCGCAAGGTGCCGCGGGCCGACGATGTCGAGCCGATGGTGGTCGCGCGCGGCACGCCCGGCTTCTCCGGCGCGGACCTCGCCAACCTGGTCAACGAGGCGGCGCTGTTCGCGGCGCGCGAGAACGCGAAGGAAGTCCGCATGGACCACTTCGACAAGGCGCGCGACAAGATCCTGATGGGCGCCGAGCGCCGTTCGATGGCGATGAGCGAGGAAGAGAAGACCAACACCGCCTACCACGAGGCGGGCCACGCCATTGTCGGGCGCCTGGTTCCGGATCATGACCCGGTCTACAAGGTCACGATCATTCCGCGCGGCCGCGCGCTGGGCGTGACCCAGTTCCTGCCCGAGGGCGACCGCTACAGCTCCACCCGCGAAAGCCTGCACAGCCGCCTGGCGACGCTGTACGGCGGCCGCGTCGCCGAGGAGCTGATCTTCGGCGCGGACAAGGTCACCACTGGTGCGTCCAACGACATCGAGCGCGCGACCAAGATGGCGCGCAACATGGTCACCAAGTGGGGTCTGTCCGACGAGCTGGGCCCGATCGCCTATGGCGAGGAGGAGGACGAGGTGTTCCTCGGGCGTTCGGTCACGCAGCACAAGAGCGTGTCCGACGAGACCGCGCGCAGGATCGACGAGGAGGTTCGCGAGATCCTCGACAACGCGTTCAACCGCACCAAGGCCATCCTCACAGAGAACATCGACAAGCTGCACGCCATGGCGAAACTGCTGCTCGAGTACGAGACCATCGACGTGCCGCAGATCGACGCCATCATGGAAGGCCGCGACCCGCCGCCGCCAATCGGCTGGAACAAGGACAAGTCGGCAGGTTCCGGCAAGGACGGCAAGGGCGACCCGCAGCCCATGCCGCCGATCGCAGGGCCCGCCGCGCAGACCTGAGGCGGGCCCGGGCGCCCGGGCCAAGGCCCGGATCCGGTGCAGCGGCCGATCGTCGCCGCTGCGTGCGTTCTGCTGGGTAGCGGTGCCAGCCTCGGACACGCACGCCGTGTCGTGCCCGGACCCGCGCCGACCCGCAACCGCGCGGAGAGGCCGCTCTCGCATGTCCGACTGGACCGCATCGCTGAGGCGCGGCTTGGCCGAATTCCGGCGGCGTCGCGTGTTCCGCGTCATGGCCGTCTATCTCGTGGTCGCCTGGCTGCTGGTCCAGGTGGCCGACGCCACGTTCGAACCGCTGGCGTTGCCGGAATGGTCGACACGGCTGCTGATCGTGCTGCTCGCGCTGGGCTTCGTGCTCGCCTGCGCGCTGGCGTGGATCTACGACATCGGGCCCAGGGGCATCGAACGCACCTCGCTGCCCGCGCCGGGCCCCGGCCCGCAGCCGTCGCGGGATACGCGTGCGGCCCCGGCATCGCCGCTGGCAGCGTCCGCTGCGGTCGCGAACGCGGCCCCGGAGGCCGCGGGCGTCCCAGCCGATGAAGCCTCGGTGGCGATCCTGCCGTTCTCCGACCTCAGCGAGACCCACGACCAGGATTTCTTCTGCGACGGGCTGGCCGAGGAGATCCTCAACGCGCTGACCCGGGTCAGCGGCCTGCGCGTGGCATCGCGGACGTCCTCGTTCCGTTTCCGCGACGGCGCCACCGACATCCGCGAGATCGGCCGCCAGCTCAGGGTCGCCGCGATCATGGAGGGCAGCGTGCGCAAGGCCGGGGAACAGGTCCGCGTGACCGCGCAGCTGGTGGACGCGGGCACCGGCTACCACCTGTGGTCGCACAACTTCGATCGCCGGCTCGAGGACATCTTCGCGATCCAGGAGGAAATCGCGCGCAAGGTGGTCGAGCTGATGCGCCCGTCGCTGAAGCCGACGGTCGAGCTCGACCTGCAGCGCTATGCGCCGCGCGACATGCGCGCCTACGAGTTCTACCTGCGCGGCCGGCAGCTGGAGCAGCGGACCACCACGCTGAGCTGGCGCCAGGCGCCACAGATGTTCCGCAAGGCGATCGAGATCGATCCCGGCTACGCGCATGCGCATGCGGGCCTGGCCGATGCGCTGGTCGAACTGGCGCTATGGCGCCTGGAACCGCCGCATCGTGTGCTGGACGAAGCCCGCGCCGCGGCTCGCCGGGCGCTGGAACTTGCGCCGGAACTCGCCGAAGCGCACGTCGCCTACGCGCACACGCTGTCGCTGGACGGGCGGCACGATGCCGCAACGACCGCCTTCGAGCGTGCGCTCGAACTGGATCCCACGCTGTATGTCGCGCACTACTACTTCGCCAGGCATTGCTTCGCGCAGGGCGCGTTCGCGCGGGCGGTCGACCTGTTCGAATCCGCGCATGCCGCCGACCCGGGGGAATTCCAGGCGCTGGCGCTCGCGGTCAACGCGGCGGAGGCGGCCGGTGAAACCACGCGCATGCAACGGCTGATGCGCGCTGCGCTGGAGGCCTGCCTGCACCAGGTCGAGATCGATCCGGACAACGCCCGCGCGCATTACCTGGCCGCCGGATTGCTGCTGCACAAGGGCGATGTCGACGGCGGGCATCGCCTCATCCAGGTGGCGCTCGGCCTGCGCCCGGCGGACTTCGACACGCTGTACAACGCGGCCTGCTTCTATGCCCAGGCACTTGAGCCGGACCGTGCCCTCGACCTGCTGGAACGGGCGGTCGCCGCCGGGCTGGGGTTCCGCGACTGGATCGAACACGATTCCGACCTGGCCAACCTGCGCGACCTGCCGCGCTACCGCGAGATCCTCGCGCGCCTGGACTGAGCCGGCGTCGCTATCATGGGACGCCCGATGGAGCCGCCCCATGTTCGACACCGTGCCCCAACTCGACTGCGCAGGCCGCATGCTCCGGCTCGACCGACCGCGCGTGATGGGCATCGTCAACGTGACGCCGGATTCGTTCTCCGATGGCGGCGAACACGCCGACACCGATGCGGCAGTCGCCCACGGCCTGAAGCTCGCGGCCGAGGGCGCGGACATCCTCGACATCGGCGGCGAATCCACGCGCCCTGGCTCCGACAGCGTCGGCGTCGAAGAGGAACTGCGCCGCGTGGTGCCGGTGATCGAGTGCCTGGCGCGCGAGACCACGCTGCCGATCAGCATCGACACCTACCGGCCGGAGGTGATGCGCGCCGCGGTCGCGGCCGGCGCCGGCATGGTCAACGACATCAATGCGCTGCGCAGCGCAGGCGCGCTCGATGCGGTCGCGGAGCTGCGCGTGCCGGTCGTGCTGATGCACATGCTCGGCGAGCCGCGTTCGATGCAGGATGCGCCGGACTACGACGACGTGGTCGGTGAAGTGCATCGCTTCCTGGCCGAGCGCATCTTCGCCGCGGAGATGGCCGGCATCGAGCGCAAGCGCATCATCGCCGACCCGGGCTTCGGCTTCGGCAAGTCGCGCGAGCACAACCTGGCGCTTCTTGCCCAACTGCAGCGCTTCACCGAGCTCGGCGTGCCGGTGCTGGCCGGGCTGTCGCGCAAGCGCACGATCGGCGACATCACCGGCCGCGAGGAGGCGCGTGATCGCGTGCACGGCTCGGTCGCCGCGCACCTCATCGCCGCCCAGCGCGGTGCGATGCTGCTGCGTGTCCACGACGTCGCCGCGACCATCGATGCGATCAATGTGTGGCTGGCGGTCGACGCGGTGCCCATGCCGCGCCCGAAGGGCCAGGCACCATCGATCAGCTGGCCCGAGTAAGCGGCCGCTCGCGTAAGCTGCGCCCCGGGGAGGCCCGGCGTCCGGGCCCGGGGACACCGCATGACCGCCAGCGCGCCGCTCGTCATCACCTTCGCCGCCTACCTGGTCCTGATGGTCGGCATCGGCCTGTGGGCCTACCGCCGCACCGAGACGTTCGACGACTACATCCTCGGCGGGCGCTCGCTGGGCAGCGTGGTCACCGCGCTGTCGGCCGGCGCCTCGGACATGAGCGGCTGGCTGCTGATGGGTTTGCCGGGCGCGCTCTACCTGGGCGGCGTGTCGCAGTCGTGGATCGCGTTCGGCCTGCTGATCGGCGCCTGGGCGAACTGGCGCTTCGTGGCCGGCCCGCTGCGCGTCTACACCGAGCGCACCCGCAACGCGCTGACCCTGCCGGACTACTTCACCCACCGTTTCGCCGATGACCAACGCCTGCTGCGCATGCTGTCGGCGCTGGTGATCCTGGTGTTCTTCGCGGTGTATTGCGCGTCAGGCATCGTCGCCGGCGCCAAGCTGTTCGAGAGCGTGTTCGGGCTGCCGTACGGCGAGGCGCTGTGGTGGGGCGCAGCGGTGACCATCCTCTACACGTTCATTGGCGGCTTCCTTGCGGTGAGCTGGACCGACACCGTGCAGGCCACGCTGATGATCTTCGCGCTGCTGCTGGTGCCGGTGATGGTGCTGATTGGCGTGGGCGGCGTGGGCGAGGGCCTCGCGCTGGTGGAGCAGGTGGATCCAGCGCGGCTGGACTGGGTCGGCACCGGCGGGCTGCTGGCCGTGATCTCCGCGCTGGCATGGGGCCTGGGCTACGTAGGGCAGCCGCACATCCTGGCGCGCTTCATGGCCGCGGAATCGCTGCAGACCATCCCGGCGGCGCGGCGCATCGGCATGACGTGGATGGCGCTGTGCCTGTTCGGCTCGATGGCGGTCGGCCTGTTCGGCATTGCCTGGTACAGCGCGCATCCGGCTGCCGCCGGGCCGGTGACGGCGGATGCGGAGCGCGTGTTCATCGCGCTGGCGCAGCAGCTGTTCAATCCGTGGGTGGCAGGCGTGCTCTTGTCGGCGATCCTCGCCGCGATCATGAGCACGCTGTCCTGCCAGCTGCTGGTGTGTTCGAGCGCGCTCACCGAAGACCTGTACCGCGGATTCGTGCGTCCCAAGGCCGGGCAGAAGGAGCTGGTCTGGTTCAGCCGCGCGATGGTGCTGGCGGTGGCGCTGCTGGCGATCTTCATCGCGCGAAACCCGGAGAGCCGCGTGCTCGGCCTGGTGGCGTATGCGTGGGCCGGCTTCGGCGCCGCGTTCGGGCCGGTGGTGGTGCTGTCGCTGGTCTGGCAGCGCATGACCCGCAACGGCGCGCTGGCCGGCATGCTGACCGGCGCGCTGGTGGTGGTGCTGTGGAAGCAGACCGGCAGCGCGCTGTACGAGATCGTGCCGGGCTTCATCGCCGCCAGCATCGCGATCGTGGTCGTGAGCCTGCTGGGGCGCGCGCCCCCGGCCGACGTGCAGGCGACCCACCGCCAGGTGCGGCTGACGCTGCGCGAGAATGGCCACTAGGCGGTTGCCATGGCTCCCCGGCGCGACATGACGGACGCGCGACCGCTGGCGATCGCGCTGATGGGCCCGACCGCCTCGGGCAAGACCGCGCTCGCGCTCGAGTGGGCGGAGCGCTACGGCGGCGAAGTGGTCAGCGTTGACTCGGCGCTGGTCTACCGCGGGCTCGACATCGGCGCGGCCAAGCCCGATGCCCTCGAGCAGGCGCGCGTGCGCCACCACATGCTCGACCTGCGTGACCCCTGGCAAACATATTCCGCCGCCGATTTCGCGCGTGACGCGCGTGCGGCGGTGGCCGACATCGTGGCGCGCGGCCGGCTGCCGATCCTCGCCGGCGGCACCGGCCTGTACTTCCGCGCGCTGCTCGACGGCCTGGCGCCGATGCCGCCCGCCGATCCCGATGTCCGCGCGGCGATCACGGCGGACGCCGCGTCGCGCGGCTGGCCCGCGCTGCACGCCGACCTCGCGGCGGTGGATCCGGTGGCCGCGGCGCGCATTGGCCACAACGATCCGCAGCGCATCCAGCGCGCGCTTGAAGTCTGGCGCACCAGCGGGCGTGCGATCAGCGAGTGGCAGGCGCGGCCAGCCGCCGCGTCCGCGCGGCTGCCCTGCAGGGTGCTGAAGATCGTGGTGGCGCCTGCATCGCGCGACACCTTGCACGCGCGCATCGCCGCGCGTTTCGACGCCATGCTCGCCGCCGGCTTCCTCGACGAAGTGCTGGCGCTGCGCGCGCTGCCCGCGCTGCAGGCCCATCCGGCGCCGCTCGACCTGCCGGCGATCCGCGCCGTCGGCTACCGCCAGGCCTGGGAGTTCCTCGACGGCGCCTGCGATGCCGAAGCCTTCCGCGCGCGCGGCATCGCCGCCACCCGGCAGCTGGCCAAGCGCCAGCTCACCTGGCTGCGCGGCGAACTCGACGCGCGCTGGTTCGACCCCGCGACCGACGCTGCCGGCATCGCACGCGCGGTCGCCGGTTTCCTCGGTGGGTCCCGGGTCGTATAAGATCGGGCAGTCGCCGCCGGGGAGCGGACAGGCGACACTGGCCACCGCGTGCCAGGCACCTCATAACAACAAGAACCAGTTGGGGAACACCATGTCCAAGGGACAGTCTTTGCAGGATCCTTTCCTGAACGCTCTGCGCCGCGAACGCGTGCCGGTCTCGATCTACCTCGTCAACGGCATCAAACTGCAGGGCACCATCGAGTCGTTCGACCAGTTCGTGGTGTTGCTGCGCAACGCCGTCAGCCAGATGGTCTACAAGCACGCCATCTCCACCGTGGTCCCCGCGCGCAACGTCCGCGTCGGCCCGGGTGGCGGCTACGTGCAGTCCCCTGAAGACGGCGAGGCCGAGTCCGGGCCGCACGGCGAGGGTGACGACGACGCCGGATAGGCTTGCGACGGCGCCCTGCCGGCCCCATGTCAGACGCCTGACCCGAGACCGCAGACCGAATGCCGACCCAGCTGTTTGAACGTTCGCGCAAGGGCGAGAACGCCCTGCTGATCCAGCCGCACGCCGGCGGCCCGCCCGATGAAGGCGTGCTTGAGGAATTCGGCGAACTCGCGCGCTCGGCCGGTGCCGCCGTCGCCCACGTCGCCACCGCGCGCATCGACCGTCCCAACCCGGCCATGCTGCTGGGCAAGGGCAAGCTCGAGGAGCTCAAGGCCGTGGCCGAAGCCACCGGCGCGGATCTCGTGCTGGTGAACCACCCGCTGTCGCCCGGCCAGGAGCGCAACCTCGAGAAGTATTTCGAGCGCCGCGTGGTCGACCGCACCGGGCTGATCCTCGACATCTTCGCGCAGCGCGCGCGCAGCCACGAAGGCAAGCTGCAGGTCGAACTGGCCCAGCTGCGGCACATGGCCACGCGCCTGGTGCGCGGCTGGAGCCATCTGGACAGCCAGCGCGGCGGTTCGATCGGCCTGCGCGGCCCCGGCGAAACCCAGCTCGAGACCGACCGCCGGCTGCTGCAGAAGCGTGTCGACATGCTGCAGAAGCGCCTCGGCAAGGTGGAAGTGCAGAACACGCAGATGCGCCGCGCGCGCGTGCGCAGCGAACTGCCGCGCGTGGCGCTGGTGGGCTACACCAACGCCGGCAAGTCGACGCTGTTCAACGCCCTGGCCGGCTCCGACGCCTACGTCGCCGACCAGCTGTTCGCCACGCTGGATCCCACGGTGCGCAAGGTCGCGCTGGCCGGCGGCAACGTGGTGCTGGCCGATACCGTGGGCTTCGTGCGCGACCTGCCGCACGAACTCGTCGCCGCGTTCCGCTCCACCCTGAGCGAGGCGCGCGAGGCCGACCTGCTGATCCACCTGATCGACGCCGCCGACCCGCTGCGCGAGGAGCGCATCGCGCAGGTGGACGACGTGCTGGCCGAAATCGGCGCCGGGGACATCCCGCAGCTGCTGGTCTACAACAAGATCGACCGCCTCGATGTCGAGCCGCGCCACGACCGCCCGCATGCCGGCGACCACCTCGACGAGGTGGCGACACGCGAGCGCGTGTGGATCTCGGCGCGAGACGGCCTCGGCATCGACCTGCTGCGCGAGGCGCTGGGCCAGCGCCTAGGACTGCGCCGCCTGCATGGTGAGCTGCGCCTGCCGCCGGAAGCCGGCCGCCTTCGCGCGCGCCTGCACCAGATCGATGCCATCCGCGGCGAGTCGCACGACGAGGACGGCTGGCTGCTGGACCTCGACATTCCCCTGGCCGATGCGCGCCGATTGGCGGCCCTCGCGGACGGCACACCCCTGAGGCCGTTGCTGCCCGCCGAGTGACCGGCGGCTGCATGGAACGCCACACCTTGTAGAATGTGCGCTCGCCGCCGGTCCGCCGGCGCCGCGTACCTCACGATTGGAGCCAGCATGGCCTGGAACATTCCCGGCAAGAACAACGATGACCGCGGTTCGGGCCGCGACGACCAGCGCAAGAACCCCTGGCCGCCGCGTCGCAGCGGTGGCAACGGGCGCGGGCGTGGTGGTGGTCCCTTCGACGGCATCCTCGACCAGTTGCGCGGCATGTTCGGCGGTGGTGGCGGCAATCCGCTGCGCTGGATCGGCATCGCGCTGGTGCTGTGGCTGGCGTTCAACTGCTTCGTGCTGGTCGGCGAGCAGGAGCGCGGCGTGGTGCTGCGCTTCGGCAAGTTCGCGCGCGTCATGCAGCCCGGCCCCAACTTCAAGGCGCCGTGGCCGGTCGAGAGCGTGACCAAGCTCAACACCACCGGCGTGCGCACCTTCAGCAACAGCCTGCCCGTGCTGACCCGCGACGAGAACATCGTCACCGTGTCGTTCAACGTGCAGTACCGCATCAGCGACCCGCAGATGTATCTCTTCGGTTCGCGCGATGCCGACCGCGTGCTCGAGCAGGTGGCGCAGAGCGCCGTGCGCGAGCAGATCGGCCGCTCCAACCTCGACTCCGCGCTCAACGCGCGCGGCCCGCTGTCGGCGGCCGCCGCGACCTCGCTGCAGGGCTCGCTGGATGCCTACCGCACCGGCCTGGTCGTCACCGAGCTCAGCCTGCAGGACGCGCGACCGCCGGAGCAGGTCAAGCCGGCGTTCGACGAGGTCAACAGCGCGCAGCAGATGAACGAGCGCCTGGTGAACGAGGCCCGCGCCTATGCCGCCAAGATCGTGCCCGAGGCCCGCGGCCAGGCCGCGCGCGTGCGCACCACCGCCGAGGGTTACAAGACCGCCGCCATCGCCCGCGCCACCGGTGACGCGCAGCGCTTCACGCTGCAGGTCGACGAATACCGCAATGCCCCCGAGGTCACCCGCAAGCGCCTGTGGCTCGAGACCGTGGAGCAGGTGCTGGCCGACAACCGCAAGGTCGTCGGTGGTGACGGCCGCCAGCTGATCTACGTGCCGATGGCCGGGCAGGGTGCGGGCACCGCGCCGCCGCTGCTGACGCCGGAGCTCGTGTCGCCGACCGTCAATGCCACCACCAACGGCGAACCGGCGGCCAGCCGCCTGCCGCGTCCGACCCGCGAGGGAGCCACCCGATGAGACTCAACCTGATCATCCCGATCGTCGTGGTCGTGCTGCTGGGCCTGCTTGGCTCGGTGTACGTGGTCCGCGAAGGCCAGGTCGGCCTGGTGCTGAACCTCGGCCGCGTGGCGCGCACCGACATCGGCCCCGGCCTGCACTTCAAGATCCCGCTGGTGGAGAGCGCGCGCGTGTTCGACCGCCGCTTCCAGGCCAACGAGTTCCCGCCCGAGCGTTCGCTGACCTCCGAGCGCAAGGACGTGAGCGTCGACTTCGTGGCCATCGGCTTCATCGTCGACGCCGGCGATTTCTATCGCGCCACCGGCGGCAACGAGGTGCTGGTGACCGACCGCCTCGCGCCGATCATCAAGGAATCGCTGCGCAACGAGATCAATACGCAGACGCTGACCGAGCTGGTGTCGGGCAACCGCAGCGAAGTGATCGAGCGCCTGCTGCCGGGCATCAACCAGGGCGCCCGGACGCTGGGCATGTACATCGTCGACATCCGCTTCAAGCAGATCGACCTGCCCACCGACAGCGACGTGATCGACCAGGTCTACAACCGCATGCGCGCCGAGCGGCAGCAGGTGGCCAGTGCGCTGCGCGCCGAAGGCGAGGAGCAGGCACGTATCGTGCGCGCCGAGGCCGACCGCGAGCAGACCGTGCTTCTGGCCGAGGCCGAGCGCGACGCGCAGAAGCTGCGCGGTGAAGGCGATGCCGAGGCCACGCGCCTGTATGGCCAGGCCGCCAACCGCGACCCGGCGTTCTTCGCGTTCCAGCGCAGCCTGGAGGCCTATCGGCGCTCGTTCAACGATGGCGACGCGGTGATCGTGCTGGAGCGCGACGACCCGTTCCTGCAGTACCTGCGCAGCGACCGCTGACCGCGGCCGCACGCGATGAGCGACCTGTGGGCGGCACTGTGCCTGGTTGCCGTGCTGGAGGGGCTGCTGCTGTTCGCGGCCCCCGGCGCCTGGAAGCGGGCCATGGCGCAGATGCTGGCCACGCCTGACCGGCAGCTGCGGGTCATCGGCGGTCTGGTGCTCGGCGCGGGTCTCATGGCGCTCTGGTTCCTGCGCCAAGGCTGAATCCCCGACGCCGGGTTGATCACCGGGCTGGCCCCGGGGGCCGGAAACCCGGAGAATGCACAAAAGCCGGACGGGCCCGCTGAACGCAGCGCGGACCGCCGGCTTTTTCCATGTTCAGGAGCAAGTAGCGATGGGCCAGTCGGTCGTGGTGTTGGGCGCCCAGTGGGGCGACGAGGGCAAGGGCAAGATCGTCGACCTGCTGACGACGGATATCGGCGCCGTGGTGCGCTTCCAGGGCGGCCACAACGCCGGCCACACGCTGGTCATCCGCGGCAAGAAGACCGTGCTGCACCTCATCCCCTCCGGCATCCTGCGCGATGACGCGCTGTGCCTGATCGGCAACGGCGTGGTGCTCAGCCCCGCGGCGCTGATGAAGGAAATCGGCGAGCTCGAGGAAGCCGGCGTCGAGGTGCGTTCGCGGCTGAAGATCAGCCCGGCCACCCCGCTGATCATGCCGTACCACATCGCCCTGGATCAGGCGCGCGAGAAGGCCGCCGGCGGCAAGGCCATCGGCACCACCGGGCGCGGCATCGGCCCGGCGTACGAGGACAAGGTGGCGCGTCGCGGCATCCGCGTCGCTGACCTGCATTACCCCAAGCAGCTCGAAGAGCTGCTGCGCACCGCGCTGGATTACCACAACTTCGTGCTCACCCGGTACCTGGGCGCGGAGGCGGTGGACTTCCAGCAGACCTACGACGAAGCGCTGGCCTTCGGCGACTACGTCGAGCCGATGAAGTCGGACGTGGCCGGCATCCTCCACGACCTGCGCAAGCAGGGAAAGAAGGTGCTGTTCGAAGGCGCGCAGGGTTCGCTGCTCGACATCGACCACGGCACCTATCCCTACGTCACCAGCTCCAACACCACCGTCGGCGGCGCGATGGCCGGCACCGGCGTGGGCGCGGACGCGATCGACTACGTGCTGGGCATCTGCAAGGCCTACGCCACGCGCGTCGGCGGCGGCCCGTTCCCGACCGAACTCGACGACGAGGACGGCCAGCGCCTGCGCGACCGCGGCCAGGAATACGGCGCCACCACCGGCCGCCCGCGGCGCTGCGGCTGGATCGACATCGTCGCGCTCAAGCGCGCGGTGGCGATCAACGGCATCAGCGGCCTGTGCATCACCAAGCTCGACGTGCTCGACGGCCTGGACAAGCTGAAGATGTGCATCGGCTACCAGTACCGCGGCAAGCAGACCGAGTACGCCCCGCTCGATGCCCAGGGCTGGGCCGAATGCGAGCCGGTGTACCTGGAATTTCCCGGCTGGACCGAGAACACCCACGGCATCACCGAATGGGACAAGCTGCCGCCCGCGGCGCGCGCGTACCTGCGTGCGCTGGAGGAGCTGGCCGGGTGCCCGCTGAGCATCGTGAGCACCGGGCCGGATCGGGAGCACACGATGGTGCTGCAGGATCCGTTTGCCTGATGCCTGCTCCCGTTTGGAAACCGAGCCCCGCCCCGAGCGGGGCTCTCCGTTTCTGGCGTTGGCGGGGCGGTGCGGAAGCTGAGTGCGCTCGCCAGATGTGACGCGTCGCACGCGCGGGAGCTGTTCGGCATACTTGGGCCCGTTGGGCCGCGGGGGCGGCCGACGCCAGATGAGGGGAGAGCATGGATACGCAGCAGGATGCACGCGGACAGGATGCGGCAGCTCCGGTGGCAAGCCGACCCAATTTCATCGTGCGCTGCCTCCACTGGTACTGGGGCAAGCGGGACGAGGGCGAAAAAGGGAATCCGGTCAGCCGGACGTTCATCGCGCTGGCGCTGGTCGTCGTAGGCGTGCTGGGTGCCGAGGCCTACCAGTACGTCCGCGGAATGGTCGTGCCGTCGGATCCGGGGCTGGAGGGCATAAAGCAGCAGCAGGCGGAGTCCTTCGGCAAGCTTCAGGACAGCCTCGACGCGCTGGCCGCTTCGGTCGGTAGTGGAAACCGCGACGCGATGTCCCAGGTCAAGGGCGCCGTGGATGAGATCAGGCATCTGAACAGCGGACTGATTGCGCGGCTGACCCTGGCAACTGCGGAGAACGCGAGGATGTCGCAGGTGGTCGGTCTTCCGGAAGGGCTCGACATCATCCTGACGCCGGATGCCGGCATGTCCCTGGACGCGCAGTCCGAGGTGGGCGTGCAGTCCATCTCTTCCAACGGCGCCTACGTGTCGGTGGTATCGAGGGATGGGGAGTCCGGTCGCAAGTTCCTGCGCAGCGGCGAGTCCATCGGATACACCGGAGGCGACGGGCGCAGCTGCCGCGTCACCCTGCGATCAGTCGACCCGCGGAGTGCGGTATCGCTTTCAAACCGTTGCAGTTGAGGGGCTCCTCAGGGTTCCCCAGCCAGTGGCCCCGACAGGAGCACGCGGTAGTCAAGGCGGTGTGCGAAGGCGTTGGGCTAATAGTTTTCGCGTCTCGCCGGGGCGCGACAGCGCATCATCACCACCTGGTCCACGATCCCGCGCTGCGCAGCCATTGGAGTCCACCATGTCCGCACGATCCCGCATGCTGCCGGCGGCCGCCGCACTATCGATGGCGCTCGCCCTCGCACTCCCAGCCTGCACCACGACCGAAAGCGTGCCGGCCGCGCCGGCACAAGACGAGGTGACCATGCAATCCACACTGCTCGAACGCTTCACTACGCCCGCCGAAGGCATCCACGCCGGCGGCCGCATCACCGCCGACGACCTGCCGGCGCTGCACGCCGCTGGCATCCGCCACGTCATCGACCTGACCCAGGATTCCGAGACACCCGGCTTCGACGAAGCCGACGCAGTGCGCGCCGCCGGCATGCGCTACGACAACCTGCCCATCGCCGGCCCCGCTGACCTGGACCGCGAGGCCGTGGTGGCATTCGACCAGCTGCTGCGGGCCGCCGACGGGCCGACGCTCGTGCACTGCGCCAGCGGCAACCGTGTGGGCGCACTGGCGGCGCTGCGCGCGGCATGGCTGCAGGGCGCCGATGCGGACGCCGCGGTGGAGGAAGGGCGCCGCTGGGGGCTGCGCGGGCTGGAAGACGCGGTGCGCGAGCGCCTCGCGCGCTAGCGTTGCTACCGGCCCGCACTCGCCGCCGCGCGGAAATGCGCCGGGCTGACGCCCGCGGCCTTGCGCACCAGTCGCCGCAACGCGGTCGCGTCCTGGTAACCGACCGCCGCCGCGACCTGGTCGATCGTCATCCGGCTGTTCTCGAGCAGCGCCCGTGCGCGGCGCATTTTCACGCTTTGCACCAGGCTGCTGGTGCTCTTGCCGGTTGCGTGGCGCACATGGCGCGCCAGGGTGCGTTCGGACACGCACAGCTCGCGGGCCAGCGCGGACACCGGTGGTACGTCGGGCAGTGACCTCTCGAGGCGCGCCGTGAGCTTCGCCACCAGGGCGTGACCGCTTGCGAGCACCTCGGGCACCACGAACGTGGACTGCGAGTGCCGCGGCTCCAGCAGCAGCATCTTCGACACCTGTTCGCTCAGCCGCGGGCCGAAGCGTTCGCGCAGCAGGTGCAGCATCAGGTCCGCGTGCGCGAACGCCGCGCCGGCGGTGACCACCGGGCCATCGGCGCAGACCATGCGGTCCGCGTCGACCGTGGTGGTGGGCGCCATGCGGGCGAGGGCGGGGGCCAGCCACCAGGTGGTCGTCACCCGGCGGCCATCGAGCAGCCCTGCGGCATGCAGGACGAAGACAGCGGAGCACGAGGCGGCCACCTGGCCACCGATCGCGACATGCCGGGCGAGGCGGCGTGCGATCGCAAGGCCATCGGGCGTGCGCATCTGCGCCAACACGTCCTTCGGATCCGCGCCGAGCCCGGGGATGACGCAGATCGCGCGTGACCCCGGCCTGCGCGGCGGCAGTCGCGTCGTCTCCACGCTGATGCCATCGCGCAGCGACACCCGGCCTCCGCCGATCGAGTACAGGCCCCAGGTCGGCACCGGCGTGCCGCGCATCGCCGCCATCCGCGCGGCGGCATCGAGGATGTCGCGGCTCATCGAGACGCTGCTCGGATACGCGCCCTCGAGCACCAGGATCTCGAAATCCTTCATGTCCGTTTCCGCCCGGAAGATGACGCATTGGACACTGCGCCGGCGACGCCGTCGAGGGTCCAATGCTCCGGGACGCCCACCAACCGCCACCGCGAAGGAGCCACGATGTCGATCGACGACCACCCGCCACAGGACGATGCCCTGCAGGACTTCGAGGCACGCATGTACACGCTGGATGGCATCGCCAAGCGCGTGCTAGTCGCGGGCGCCGGCCCGGCGGTCATCGTCATGGCGGAAATGCCCGGCATCAGCCCGCACGTGGCGCGCTTCGCCCGCTGGGTGCGCGACGCCGGCTTCACCGTCTACATCCCATCGCTGTTCGGAACCGACGGCGCCTTTCCGCAGGCGGAGGAGGGCCTGGCGATCATGCGCCGGGCCTGCGTCAGCGCCGAGTTCCATGCGCTGGCGGGTAAGGGCGCGAGCCCCGTCACGGCATGGCTGCGCGCGCTCGCGCGGCAGTCGCTCGACGAATGCGGCGGCGCGGGCGTCGGCGCGATCGGCATGTGCTTCACCGGCAACTTCGCGCTGTCCATGATGCTGGAGCCGGTGATGCTGGCGCCGGTGCTGGCACAACCATCGCTGCCGCTGGATGACCCGGCCGGCGTTGAAAGCAGCGCCACGGAACTGGCTGCGGTACGCGAACGCCTGGAGCGCGACGACCTGACGGTGCTGGCGTACCGCTTCGAGGGCGATCGCCATTGCCGCGCCGAGCGCTTCGCCGCCTACCAGTCGGCACTCGGCCCGCGCTTCATCGCCCGCGTGTTGCCAGACGCAGCGGCCAATCCCGAACCGCCACCGTTCTTCAAGCATGTCGTCGGCAGCCCGCACAGCGTGCTGACCGCGCACCTCATCGACGCGGCCGGCGAGCCGACCATCGAGGCGCGCGACGAAGTGCTGGCGTTCCTGCGCAGGCGCCTGGCGGAGGCATAGACTCGGGTGATCCGGCCTTCCTGGAGCGAACCCGCCATGTCCGCAGCGCCCCTGATGCCCGCCGCCTTCCTCGGCCACGGCAGCCCGATGAACGCGCTCGAGCGCAACCGGTTCACCGAAGCCTGGCGCGCGTTCGGCGCATCGGTGCCGCGCCCGCGCGCGATCCTGGTGGTGTCGGCGCACTGGTACGTCAACGCCACCGCGGTGACGGCGATGCCGCGGCCGCGCACCATCCACGACTTCTTCGGTTTCCCGCAGGCGCTGTTCGACGTGCAGTACCCGGCGCCGGGGCTGCCGGAACTGGCCGAGGAAGTGGCCGATGTGGCGCATCCCGATTACGTGGGCGCCGACCGCGACGGCTGGGGCCTGGACCATGGCACCTGGTCGGTGCTGGTGCACGCGTTCCCCGATGCCGACATTCCGGTGGTGCAGCTGTCGATCAACGCGCAGAAGCCGGCGGAGTTCCATGTCGCGCTCGGCGCGAAGCTGGCGGCGCTGCGCGCCAGCGGCATCCTGGTGGTGGGCAGCGGCAACGTGGTGCACAACCTGCGCGCGATCGATTGGAAGCAGCCGGACTCCGGGTTTGACTGGAACCAGCGATTCGACGCCGATGCGATGCAGGTGCTGGCGGAGCGCCCGGGTGATGCCGCTGCGCTCATCGAACATGCGGACTACGCGGCTTCGGCTCCCACGGCGGAGCACTTCCTGCCGCTGCTGTATCTCGCCGGCATCGCGGCGGCATCGGGCAAGGGCGCGGATGTGCTGGTGGAAGGCGCCGCGTACGGATCGTTGTCGATGACCTCGTATACGGTAGGCGCGACATGTCCGCCGGACAGTGCAATCAGCGCGGGTGCGGCCCCGCTTGCCTTGGACACGCCGCCGGACGAGTCCAACCTTTAGAGAATCCTGCACGCGCTCTCCACGTCCATGAACCGTACAGCTCCGCTGCGCGTTCAGCCGTGCTGGAACACGCACGCGTCACGAAGTGCGGCGCATGTTGGTGACCGGCAACCGGCCGACCCCCCCAAAGGAGCATGAAATGAGCAACGAAAAGCACGATGCCAACCGTGACCCGATCACCGGCACCCCCGGTGCACATCCGGTCGGTACCGGCCTCGGCGCCGCAGCCGGCGGTGTGGCCGGCGCAGCCGTCGGTTCCGTCGCGGGCCCCATCGGCACCGTGGTGGGCGCCGCGGTCGGCGCGGTGGCCGGCGGACTTGGCGGCAAGGCCGCCGGTGAAGCGGTGAACCCGACCGTCGAAGACGCCTACTGGCGCGAGAACTATTCCAGCGAGCCGTACAACAACAAGCAGTACGGCTATGAGGATTACCAGCCCGCCTATCGCACCGGCTATGAAGCGCGCTCGCGCTATGCCGGGCAGAGCTTCGACCAGGTCGAGAACAACCTGCGTTCGGAGTACGAGCAGGCCAAGGGCAACTCGCGTCTGGAATGGAACGACGCCAAGCACGCCACGCGTGCTGCCTGGCATCGCGTCGAGCGCGCCCTCCCGGGCGACGCGGACGGCGACGGCCGCTGATCCACGGCGTCGGCTTCACCAGCCGATCCGCAGCAACCACGAGGCCCCGCTTGCGGGGCCTCTCTATGTGCGGTGGCGCGTCCCGCCGCTACTGCGGCATGCCGCGCGGCAGCTGCAGGTTGAAGGTGGTGGTTCCATCCACGGATTCCGCGCGGATGCTGCCGGCATGGGCTTTCACGATCTGGCTCACGATGAACAGCCCAAGCCCCAGGCTTGCCTGTTCAAGTTCGCCGCCGGACACGCCACCGCGCCGCAGCGGCTCGAACATCAGGTCGAGCGTCTCGCGCGGGATCGGGTCGCCCGCATTGGCGACGGCCAGCGCGGCATGGGCGCCATCCTCGCGCAGTACCACGCGGATTTCCGCTTCTTCCGCGCCGTATTTGCGGGCGTTCACCACCAGGTTGGCCAAGGCCTCGCGGATGCTGCCGGCGTCGAACAGGCCGCGCATGGTGTCCGGCCCATCGAAGTGGATGCGCGTTGCCGGCATCGCGGCCTGCAGCTGTTCGATCTCGTCGCGGCATGCCTGCGCGAGGTCGATGTCTTCTTTCGTGATCTCGAAGCCGATCCCGAACTGCGAACGGTTGTAAACCAGCAGCTTGTCCAACAGCTGGTTCATGCTCTCGCCGCTGCGGATCAGGCGCTGCGCGGCCTTGGCCAGCGGGGCATCCACCGCCAGGCCGGCGATGTGTTCCGAGGTCAGCATGATCGCGGTGAGCGGGCTGCGCAGGTCGTGGCCCAGCACGCCCAGGAAGATGTTGCGCCAGCGTTCCACTTCGTCCGCGTAATGGCTGACCGACTCGGCGATCGCCTCGTCGATCGCCTCGTTGAAGCGGGTGATCTCACCGGCCGCAGCGAACTGGTCATCGGATGCCGCGGCCCACGAGCGCAGCACCGACGCGCGCATCGCGCGGTATTCGGCTACCAGTTGCGAGATGCTGAAACCGCTGTGCGCGCGATGCAGCGCGTGGGTGGCTGCCGCCGACCTCGAATGGCCGGCCTGCATCGGCGCATTGCCCTCGGATTTCGCGATCTCCTCGGCGCGCGTCTGCGCCGTCCGCAGGTCGCTGACGATGGCCTGGATGATCTCGGGGAGGTGGTCGCGCAACGTGACGCTGTCGAGTGGAGTGTCCACGTCGATCGATCTGGCGAAGGTGATGGCCTGCTCGACGATGGTTTCGGCGCGTTGTTCGATGAAGTCCGCCAGCCCGCTTTGCATGCCGTGTGTCCGTTTCGTGATCCCCAAACGCATCCTACGCCCTTGCCACGCGCACCGACCCCAGGTGGGTGAGGTAGAGCCGCATGTCGAACTCGAGCTGGTGATAGTCCGGCTCCATGTGCATGCACAGCTGGTAAAAGGCCTTTCCGTGGTCGGACTCTTTCACATGCGCCAGCTCATGCACCACGATCACGCGCAGGAACGCCGCGGGTGCATCGCGGAACACGCTGGCGATGCGGATCTCGCGGCTTGCCTTGAGCCGGTTGCCCTGCACGCGGGAAATGGTGGTGTGCGTGCCGAGCGCCTGCTTCAGCACCTGCAGCCGGTTGTCGTAGAGCACCTTGCCCAGCGGCGCTGACTTGCGCAGGTAGCGGTCCTTGAGGGCCTGCACGTAGTCGTAGAGCAGGCCATCGCTGCGGACGGCGTGCGGCTCGGGGTACTTGCCGGCAAGCAGGGGGCCCAGACGGTCCTGGTCCATGAGCTCGCGCACCTGGATCTGCAGGTGCTGGGGGTAGCCGGCGAGGTACTTGAGCGGTTGCATGGAGGGAGGCGGGCTGCAGCAGGACGGTCGGGAGGAGGGCCAGTATGGAAGACCCGGCCGACTCACGTCATGTAGACAACGCTGAACCCGCACACGCCCGCATTCTCCTGGTCAATGCGGTTTTCACGCTTGCCTGTTCATAGTCTGGCGCACACGGAATTCGCAATCCCGGGGCCAGTCAATGTCAATGCCAAAACCAGAAGTTTCCACCGACTGCAACGACGCGCGCGTCTCCACCGGCAACGCCGGCCTTGACGACATCCTCGGTGGCGGGCTGGACGCCGATCGGATGTACCTCTACGAAGGCCGGCCCGGCGCGGGCAAGACCACGTTGGCACTCGAGTTCCTCATCGATGGCGCACGGCGCGGAGAGCGCGTGCTGTACATCACGCTGTCGGAAACCGAGCGCGAGCTGCAGCTCGTCGCCCGCCGCCACGGATGGGACCTGACCGGCGTGGAGGTCGTCGAGCTGGTGCCGTCGGAAGCGATGCTCGACCAGAGCCAGGAGATCACCCTGCTGCACCCCGCCGAGCTGGAACTGGGCGAGACCACGCGCCTGATCCTCGAGCAGGTGAGCGCGTTGAATCCAAGCCGGTTGGTCATCGACAGCCTGTCGGAACTGCGCCTGCTCGCGCAGAGTTCGCTGCGCTACCGGCGCCAGGTGCTGGCGCTGAAACAGTTCTTCGCCAACCGCAACTGCACGGTGGTGTTGCTGGATGACATGACCTCGCAGCAGAACGACCTGCAGCTGCACTCGATCTCGCACGGCGTGGTGCTGCTGGAGCAGCTGGCCATCGATTACGGCGCCGAGCGCCGGCGGTTGCGCGTGATCAAGATGCGCGGCATCGAGTTCCGTGGCGGCTTCCACGACATCAAGATCGTCAGGGGCGGCATCGAGGTCTATCCAAGGCTGGTCGCGTCCGACCACCAGACCGAGTTCTCCGGCCATTTCACGCCGAGCGGCAACGGTGAGCTGGACAAGCTGCTTGGCGGCGGCCTGGAACGCGGTACCAATGCCCTGCTGATCGGCGCCGCCGGCGTGGGCAAGTCTTCGCTGGCGCTGACCTATGCCATCACGGCGGCAGAGCGCGGCGAGCGCAGCGCGATCTTCGCCTTCGACGAGGGGCGCGGCACGATCGAAGCGCGCTCCAGGGCACTGGGCCTCGACCTGGCGTCGGCGATCGACAGCGGCATGGTCGTGTTCCAGCAGATCGATCCCGCGGAAATGTCGCCCGGCGAGTTCGCGGCCATCGTGCGCAGGCGCGTCGAGCGTGACGGCGCGCGGATGGTGGTGATCGACAGCCTCAACGGCTATCTCAACGCAATGCCGGACGGACGCTTCCTGATCCTGCAGATGCACGAGCTGCTCACCTACCTGGCCCAGCAGGGCGTGGTGACCATCCTGGTGCTGGCCCAGCACGGCATGGTCGGGCCGGTCGAGACGCCGCTCGACATCAGCTACCTGAGTGATGCCGTGCTGATGCTGCGCTACTTCGAGCACGCCGGCAGGGTGCGGCGCGCGCTGTCGGTGGTGAAGAAGCGCAGCGGCTTCCACGAGCAGACCATCCGCGAGTTCCAGCTGGGCCGCCATGGGGTGGTGCTTGGCCCGCCGCTGACGGAGTTCAGCGGCGTGCTGTCCGGCATGCCGATCTACACCGGCGGCAGCGCGCCCCTCCTGCCTGGCGACGACAGTGGCGCCAACTGAAGCCGCCGTGCAGCCCGTGCTGGTGTTCGCGCCCACCGGGCGCGACGCGGGCGCCGCCGCCGACCTGCTGCAACGCGCGGGTATCCCCACGCGCATCTGCGCCGACTACGCGACGCTCGTCGCCGGGCTGGACTCGGCGGCGGCGGTGTTCGTAGCGGAGGAAGGCCTGATCGGGCAGCCACTGGACACGCTGGCCGACTGGGTCAAGCGCCAGCCGCCCTGGTCCGACCTGCCGTTCGTCATGCTCACCAGCCAGCGTGGCCATCCGAAGGTGGGTGCGTGGCGCCAGGAGCAGGTCGAACGCCTTGGCAACGTGGCGCTGATCGAACGGCCGGTGCAGCCCATCACCCTGGTGAGCGTGATGCAGTCCGCGTTGCGCGCGCGCAAGCGCCAGCAGGAGGTCCGCGCGCTGCTTGAAGCACGCGAGGCGGCTGCGGCAAACCTCGAAGAACAGGTGCAGGACCGCACGGCCGAGTTGCTCCACCTCAACGCGCGCCTGCGCGACGAAATGACCGAGCGCGCGCGCGTCGAGGAGTCGCTGCGGCATGCGCAGAAGATGGAAGCGCTGGGCCAGCTGACCGGCGGCGTGGCGCACGATTTCAACAACCTGCTGATGGTGATCACCGCCGGCCTGGACATGCTGGAACTGCAGCAGGATCCGGCACGCCGGCAACGCTTCATGGTGGCCATGCGCCACGCGTCCAGGCGCGGCGCAGCGCTGACGCGGCAGCTGCTGACGTTCTCGCGCAGCCATGCGCTGCGGCCCGAGACCATCGATCTGGCGAAGCTGATCGGCAACATGCGCGAGCTGCTCGACCGCAGCCTGCGCGGCGATGTCGACGTGGACGTGCAGCTGGCCGCGGACCTGTGGCCGGTGTTCGTCGACGCCGGCGAGTTCGAGCTGGCCATCCTCAACCTGGCGGTCAACGCGCGCGATGCGATGGACGGCAGCGGCCGGATCACCATTGCCGGCCACAACGTGGTGGAACACGACGACGACGGCGTTGCGACGGAGCTGGTGCGCCTGGTGGTGCGCGACAGCGGCGCCGGCATGTCGGAGGCGGTCAAGGCGCGCGTGTTCGAACCGTTCTTCACCACCAAGGACGTCGGCAAGGGGTCCGGGCTCGGGCTTGCCCAGGTCTACGGCGTTGCCAAGCAGTCGGGTGGGCGGGTGAGCATCGATTCGGCGGTCGGGCAGGGCACCGCGATCACGCTGCTGCTGCCCAGGTCGCGGCAGCCCGCGACGGCGGACGCCGCCCACGTGCCGGAAACGGACAGCTCCGCATCGGCACCCGACCTCTGCGTGCTGCTGGTGGAGGACGATGCAGAGGTAGCCACGCTGGTCGAGGAGATGCTGCGCGTCATCGGTTACGACGTGGTGCACGCGCTGAGCGCGAAGGCGGCGCTGGGTGCGCTCGCCGACAGGCGCAGGATCGACCTGGTGTTCTCGGACATCATGATGCCCGGGGGCACCAACGGCATCGAACTGGCGCGGGAAGTACGCCGTCGCAGGCCCGACCTGCCGGTGCTGCTGACCAGCGGATTCGCGGAATCCACCGGAACCGAGGCGCAGGCGCTGGATATCCCGGTGCTGCGCAAGCCCTACGCCATCGAAGAGCTGCGGGCCGCGGTGCGGCAGCAGCTGGGCGCGCTAGCGACACAGCACGCATAGGAAGCGCCGGGTCAGGCCTCCTCATCCTGCAGCACGCCGAGCAGCTGGTGGATGCGATACGGTTTGGGCAGGAAGCGCGTGCCTTCGGGTATCTGCGGGAGCTGCGAGCGCTGGTAGCCGGACACCAGCACAAGCCTGGCGAGGGGCTGCACCTTGGCCGCTTCCGCCGCCACATCCAGGCCGGAAATGCCGTGGGGCATGCTGACGTCGGTGACCACGTGGTCGAAGCGCGATTCGCCGTTGAGCTCCGCGATCGCCTCCTTGCCGTTCGACGCGGTGGTGACTTCGTAGCCGAGGTCGGAGAGTGCATCGCAGATGAGGAAGCGCAGGTCGTCTTCGTCTTCGACAAGCAGCAGGCGGGATGGAGGCATCAGGGGTTCTCGCAGACAGGAAGGCAGATGCAGACAGTGGTGCCGCCGCCGGGCGGGCTGTGCAATTCGGTGAAGCCACCGGACTGCGATGCGAAGCCGAACACCTGGCTCAGCCCGAGGCCACTGCCGCGACCCACGTCCTTGGTGGTGAAGAACGGTTCGAACACACGGGCCTGGTGCTCGGCAGGTATGCCGGGCCCGTTGTCGGTGACTTCGGTGCAGATGTACGGGCGCTCCACCTGTGGTGGCTCCTGCGGAAGCCGGGTGTGCCTGAGGAAGGTGCGGATGCTGATGCGTCCGCCGTCCGGCAGCGAGTCGCGGCTGTTGCTCACCAGGTTGAGGATCGCCGCCTCGAACTGGCCGCGGTCGATGGCCACCTGCGGCAGGTCCGCCGCCAGGTCCATGTGGAAGTCCACCTGGTCGGCGGCCGCCCTGCGCAGCAGGTCGCGGTTGTCGAGGATCAGGTCGTTGAGGTTGATGGTCTCGGCCATCAGCGCCTGGCCACGCCCGAAGGTCAGCAGTTGCCGGGTGAGCAGCACGCCGCGGTCGGCCGCGCGCATGGCCGTTTCCAGCACGCGCGCGATCTTCTTGTCCTCGGTCCTGCCGCCAATGACGTCCAGGCTGTTGATGACCACCGTCAGCAGGTTGTTGAAGTCGTGGGCCAGGCCGAGCGTCAGCAGGCCGATGGCTTCCATCTTCTGCGCCTGGAACAGGGCGACATGGGTGGCCTGGAGTTGCTGTTCTGCTTCGTGCCTTTCCGTGATGTCGCGGGTGATCTTGGCGAAGCCGATCAGCCGGCCTTCGTTCCAGATCGGATCGATGACCACGCTGGCCAGGAAACGGCTGCCGTCGCGGCGCACGCGCCAGCCATCTGCGGAAAAGCGCCCCTCGGTTTCAGCGGTGCGCAGGTTGCGCATCGGAACACCCTCGCGCACATCGTCCGGCGTGTAGAAGCGCGAGAAGTGCGTGCCGATGACTTCGTCCGCCTGGTAGCCCTTGATGCGGGTGCCGCCGGGGTTCCACGTGCGCACATAGCCCTCGGCGTCGAGCATGTAGATCGCGTAGTCGATCACCGAATTCAGCAGCATCGCGAACTGGCGCGGTTCATCCGCCAGGTCGACGGGTGGCGCGGGCGACTGGTTGGACGACATGGATTCCCCCTGAACTGACCGCGCACGTTAGGTTTTGGCGCGTTAACGCGGCGTCACATCCTGCGCTGGCGCCCCGGTGCGTGCCCTGCGCACGGGTCACGCTGTGTTGATCGGCATTGCCTGAAGGTGGGGCCACCCCTTGAACGGAGCCCTCCATGACCCTGATCCCCGCAGACACACTGGTTGTCGTTGCCGACGGCGCAGGCGCGCGCGTGTTCCTCAATCGTGGCGATGAACGCGCGCCCGCGCTGCATCAGTTTGAAATGCTGGAGCTGATGAACATGGATGACGACGGGCCGTCGGGCAGCATGCCGCACGAGTCCACCGCAAGCCAGGTCGACGAGGCCACGTTCACCAAGCAGCTGGCATTGGCCCTCAACGAGGCCGCGCTGAAGCAGCAGTTCGAGCACCTCGTGCTGATCGCCGATCCAGGCACGCTCGGGCGCATCCGCCCGCTGCTCCACAAGGAGGTGCAGCAGCGCCTCATCGCCGAGATCGGCAAGACGCTCACCAATTCGCCGCTGGCAGACATCGAGCGCGCGCTGCGGGCGCAGTGAGGCGCTATCGCGTGGCGCGAAGCCCGAATGCGTGGCAGGTGTCCAACTCGGCGGCGACGTGCGCGGCGCGGCGCGCGGGCAGCGTGCGCTGGGCGTGCCATTCCGGCAGCGCACTCCCGTCGGGCCCGATGCCGATACCTCCTTCCCAGTACGCGATGTACGCCGCGCCCTCGATGCCCGCAAAGCGCTGCCCCACGCCGGCAGCGGCGTCCAGTGCGCGTTGCCAGCCGTTGCCGGCCGCGAACGCGAGCAGCAGGCCGGCGGCGCGCGCATCGAGCGGGCGATAGGCCGCAACGCGCAGCCTGCCGTCGCTGCGCGGCGTGAGTGCGGCGAGCAGTGAATCACCGCGCTGCACGGTCACGACCGGGCCATCCAGGTCCACGGGGCCCACTTCGAGCCACCAGTGGTCGCCGGCGGCGATGGTCACGTCACCTCCGTCATCCGCTGCGAGCAGCTCGGCGAGCCGTGCCATGGCGGGCTCAAGGCGGTCGTGGTTGGCGTTGGCGTGCGCCGCGCGCAGCTGCAGGCCGTGCAGCATGTCGGCCAGCGGCAGCGCGCCGTCGTTGGCCACCGCCGCCTTGAACGCAGGCAGCGCGACCGGGTAGGGAATGGCGGGAAGGCCGAGGCCGCGGAGGGCATCGGCCCGGGGATGGAGTTCGATCATCGGTTGCATGGCGCCTATTGTCGGCGGCGTCGTCGCATGCGGTGTGACTGGGCGATGACCCCTTCGTGCAATGCGTGCTCCGCGCGCCTTGCGCCGTGCACGAATGTGCGGACCGCGATGCACGCCCTTGACCTGGGTCAGGGTTGCCGGTGGCGTGCCGCGGATAATCATCACCATCATGAAGCGTCGCGCAGTGCAGCCCTGGATGGCCCGGTTCGGACTGGCGGCAGCGCTGTTGTTGCTGCTCGTGCCCACGACGGGACGCCTGCTGCAGGCAGCGGCAAACGGCGCAACAGGCCGCGCCGCGGAGCACGCCGCACACGATGCGCATCGCCACGCGGCAGGCGCGCAGCACCGCGCGCGAGGCGACCAGGGTGACGCTCCCGCGCTCCCGGCGGCCGACAACCAGGACTGCGACTACTGCACGCTGCTGGCATCGATTGCCGTCCTGTCGCATGCAGGCCTGCCTGCGACAACCGCCGTGGCAGCCGAGGCTGCCCGGCCGCGCAGCACGTTGCGGTTGCGCTGGCTGCATCCCAACGGACTCGGCTCGCGCGGCCCGCCGCTCCACGGCTGATCGTCGCCCCCGCGCGCCGGCGCAGGCCGCGCCGCGCATCTGAAGCCTGCTGTTTCCATGGAATCCTGCCATGACGATCCCCTGTTGCCGTGTGGTCCGTCCCTGCTGCCTGTTCGTGGCCATCGCGGCCGCGCTGGCCAGCCCCGCGCTCCTTGCCAGTCCCGACCAGTCGGCGGATACGCCGCGCACGGTCGACTTCGATGCCGTCGTCGTCACCGCCGCCGCGCCGGTGTCCGCGCTGACCTATGAAACCGATCCCGGCATCCCGCGCCAGCCGATCCCGGCCAGCGACGGCGCCGATTACCTCAAGACCATTCCCGGCTTCACCGCGGTGCGAAACGGCGGCAGCAACGGCGACCCGGTGCTGCGCGGCATGTTCGGTTCGCGCCTGAACCTGCTGACCAACGACGGCGCGATGCACGGCGCGTGCCCGTCGCGCATGGACAACGCCATGTCGTACATCGCGCCCGACACCTACGACCGGCTGGTGGTCACCAAGGGACCGCAGACCGTGCTGTGGGGGCCGGGCGCGTCGGCGGGCACGGTGCGTTTCGAGCGCGACCGCGAGCACTTCACCGATCCGGCGCTCAAGGTGTCGGCCAGTGCGCTGGGCGGCAGCTTCGGACGCAACGACCAGGTGCTGGATGCCCTGTACGGTGCGCGCCCCGGCTATGCGCGGCTGACCGCCAACCGCTCCGAGTCGGGTGATTACCGGGATGGCGACGGGCGCACGGTCGGCTCGGCCTGGAAGAAGTGGAACACCGACGTGGCATTCGGCTGGACGCCGGACGAGGTCACGTTGCTCGAGCTCGGCGTGGGCACGGGCGACGGCCAGGCGCGCTACGCGACGCGCGGCATGGATGGCGCCCGCTTCAGGCGCAACAACTACAACCTGCGCTTCGAGAAGGCCGACATCGGCGAACGACTCGCGAAGCTCGAGGCGACCGCATTCCGCAACAGCGCCGACCATGTGATGGACAACTACAGTCTGCGCGAGCCCAATCCGGATGGCCCGATGCCGATGGCGATGGCGTCCAACGTGGAGCGCCGGACCCAAGGCGGTCGCGTGGCGGCGACCTGGCGCGGCGACAGCTTCGAGCTGGTCACCGGCATGGACCTGCAGGACAGCCGCCACCGGCGCCGCAGCGCGATAGGGCGCGGCACCTATGCCACCCGGCCCTGGATGACGGACGCGCGCTTCGAAGGGCTGGGCGCGTTTGCCGAAGGCACGCTGTTCCAGGGCGATCGCAGCCGCTGGGTGGCAGGCGCGCGCATCGACCGCTCCGAAGCCACCGACGAACGTGCCACGGTGTCCGGCGGGCACGGCGGCATGGCGATGCCCAACCCGACTGCCGGACAGACCCGCAGCGAGGCGCTGAAGGCGGGATTCCTGCGCTTCGAGCACGACGTGGCGGACGCGCCGGTGACGTGGTTCGCCGGGCTGGGCCATACCGGACGCATGCCCGACTACTGGGAGCTGTTCTCCGCGGACATGGGGCCGATGGGCGCGGCCAACGCCTTTGCCGTCGTGGACACGGAGAAGACCACGCAGCTCGACGCCGGCCTGCAGTACCGCGGCAAGGTGCTGCACGCCTGGGTGTCGGCCTATGCCGGGCGCGTCGACGACTTCATCCAGTTCCGCTACCTCAGCGGCGGCATGCACGACGGCATGAGCCGGGTGTCCAACATCACGGCCGACATCCGTGGCGCGGAGCTGGGCGTGGAGTATCGGCCGCTCGCGGAATGGACGTTCGGCGGCAGCCTCGCCCATGCGCGCGGCGAGGACCGCGACAGCGGCCGTCCGCTGCCGCAGATGCCGCCGCTGGAGGCGCGCGCCAGCGTGGCCTGGGACAACGGCGCGTGGTCGGCCGGCGCGCTGCTGCGCGCCGTCGACGGCCAGGACCGCGTGGCACCCGGTTACGGCAACGTGGTCGGCCAGGACTTCGACGCCAGCAGCGGCTTCGCCACGCTCGCGCTCAATGCCGGGTACCGCTTCAGTGCCAGCCTGCAGCTCACTGCCGGCGTGGACAATGCCTTCGACCGCGCCTTCAGCGAGCACCTGAACCTCGCCGGCAACGCGGACTTCGGCTACCCGGCGGATCCGGTGCGCATCAGCGAGCCGGGGCGCACCGCGTGGGTGCGCGTGGACTACCGCTACTAGGGGGCGATTTCGAACTTTCCATACGCAAGCGGACGGAGTTTTCTTGACCGCAGTCAGCGAGACATCCGTGCAGTAAGGCAAACTACATGGTTTCCCCACACGGTCCAGTCCATGTCACGGCCTGCTTCACTCGATAAATCCCAGTTGCTCGAATGCGCCCGCGGTGAAATGTTCGGCCCCGGCAATGCGCGCCTCCCTTCGCCGCCGATGCTGATGTTCGATCGCATCACGCACATCAGTGACACCGGTGGTGGCTTCGGCAAGGGCCAGATCGTCGCGGAGCTCGACATCAGCCCCGACCTCTGGTTCTTCGCCTGCCATTTCGAAGGCGACCCGGTGATGCCCGGCTGCCTGGGCCTGGACGCCATGTGGCAGCTGGCCGGCTTCTACCTGCCGTGGCTCGGCGAGCCCGGCCGCGGCCGCGCGCTCGGCGTCGGCGGGGTGAAGTTCACCGGCCAGGTGCTGCCTACCGCCAAGGTGGTGCGCTACGAGATCGACGTGAAGCGCGTCATGCGTGGCCGCCTGGCGCTGGTCATCGCGGATGGCCGCACCTATGTCGACGACCGCCTGATCTATGAGGCCGACGGACTGCGCGTCGGCCTGTTCCAGTCCGTGGAGGGCTTCTGATGAAACGCGTGGTTGTTACCGGAATGGGCATCGTGTCGCCGCTTGGCAACGACAAGGAGACAGTGGCGTCCGCGCTGCGCGAGGGCCGCAGCGGCCTGCACGTGGTGCCGGAGCAGGTCGAGCTCGGCCTGCGCAGCCATGTAGCCGGCACCTGCACGATCGACCTTGAAGCCGCGATCGACCGCAAGCTGCGGCGCTTCATGGGCGACGCGGCGGCGTATTCGTACGTGGCGATGCGCGATGCGATCGCCGATGCCGGCCTGTCGGACGAGGCGGTGCGCGATCCGCGCACGGGCCTGATCGCGGGCTCCGGCGGCGGTTCGCCGCAGTGGCAGATCGAAACCGGCGACCTGCTGCGCAACAAGGGCGTGCGCAAGATCGGTCCGTACATGGTGCCGCGCACGATGTGCTCGACGGTGTCGGCCAACCTGGCCACGGCGTTCGGCATCCGCGGCGTGAGCTACTCGCTGTCGGCGGCGTGCGCGACATCCGCGCACTGCATCGGCGCGGCGGCCGACATGATCCGCCACGGTGTGCAGGACGTGATGTTCGCCGGTGGCGGCGAGGAGCTGCACTGGGGCATGACCAGCCAGTTCGATGCCATGGGCGCGCTGTCCACGCACCACAACGAGGCGCCGGAGCAGGCGTCGCGTCCGTACGACGAGGCGCGCGACGGTTTCGTCATCGGTTCCGGCGCGGGCATGCTGGTGCTCGAGGATTACGAGCATGCGGTGGCGCGTGGTGCGCGGATCCATGCGGAGCTGGTCGGCTATGGCGTGACCTCCGACGGTGCCGACATGGTGGCGCCGAATGGCGAGGGCGCCGCGCGCTGCATGCGCATGGCGATGGCGGGCCTGGACGGGCAGGGCGTGGGGACTATCGACTACCTCAACACGCACGGCACGTCGACGCCGCTGGGCGACATCGTGGAGCTGGAGGCGGTGCGCGCTGCGTTCGGCGATGCGGTTCCGCCGCTGTCGTCGACCAAGGCGCTGACGGGGCATTCGCTCGGCGCGGCCAGCGTGCACGAGGCGATCTACAGCCTGCTGATGTTGCAGGGTGGCTTCGTGGCGGCTTCGGCCAACATCACGTCGCTGGATCCGCGCGCCGAGGGCTATCCGATCGTCCGCGAAACCCGCGATGCACCGTTGCGCACGGTGATGTCCAACAGCTTCGGCTTTGGTGGCACCAACGCGACCCTGGTGTTCCGGGCCGTCTGACCGGGCCTTCTCCTGGTTGGTCTTGGCGGAGGGTGTACGGGTACTCCGGGCCTTCTCTTGGTTGGCGGGTCCGGAGGGTGTACGGGTACTCCGCCGGCTGGTCCCCGCTGCATGGGCCTTGGCCTGGTCGGGAGGTTGGCGGGTTCTGCGCGGCGGTTTCGCAGCGCGGGCCCTTTAGGCCGGCTGCGTACCCGTACACCCTCCGCTGCCACCGGCGCTGCGGCTTGAGGGAAAGCGTCGCGAAGATCGAGTCTTTCTCGCGGCTGACGAATGCAAGGGCTGCGCGGCTGTGCTCTCACCGCGGCCGCCTGATGCGCGCCATGGCGGGTTGGTGGGTGCGCAGTGGGCATAAAGACCCTCGCTGCGACCAAAGCCCCGAGGAAACACCCAGCGATCCAAACGGGGGTCGCCCGCGGAGTACCCACCAACCCGCCAGCCGGCCAGCCACCGGCGCCCTCGTACCAACCGCCAGCCAGCCACTACGCTAGTCGCCCGCGCGGCTGCCAGTCGACAACGCTGTCCAGACGGCAGGTGCAAGCGTCACACGGGGTGAGACCCGGCGTTGGCATGCTTGCGGGGATGGGATTGTTCGCCTCTCCGCCGCAGGTGCTCATCGACGACGCCGAAGGCGGCATCCGGTACTGGCCGGACTTTGTCGCCGCGGACATCGCCGATGCCTGGTTCGAGGCCCTGCGGCGCGATGCCGACTGGCACAGCGAGAGCCGCCCGATGTACGACCGGGTGGTCGACGTGCCGCGGCTGCTTGCGTCCTACCGCACCGACGCCTTGCCGCCGGCACTGCCGCTGGCGGAGATCCTCGCGCGCGTGCAGGCCGAAGTGCCGGCGCCGTATACCGGCGTTGGCCTGAACCTCTATCGCGACGGCCACGACAGCGTGGCCATGCACAGCGACAAGCTGCACACCCTGGTGCCCGGGCACCCGATTGCCCTGGTGTCCCTGGGCGACCCGCGGCGCATGCGCATCCGCGCCAAGGCGGGCCGGCGCGAAGGGCTGACCGTGGAGCTTGACCACGGCAGCCTGCTGGCGATGAGCCACGCCTCGCAGGTGAGCCACGAGCACGGCATCCCAAAGACAACGCGCCCGGTGGGCGCGCGCATCAGCGTGGTGTTCCGCGTTCGCCCGCGCTGATGGCCGGCCGCTGCCATCTGTATGTGTTTCCCTGCCACTGGGAGGACCAGTGCAAGCTCGGATTTTCGCGCGATCCCCTGGCCAGGCTGCGCCAGTTGCATCGCCGCTGGTTCGAGTTCTTCGACCTGGATCGCGGCTGGCTGGTGGAGACCGAGACCGTCCGCGACGCGCGTGACCTCGAGCTGGCGTTGCGCCGGCGCCTCGTCGAGCACAACGCCCCGGCGCCGCTGACCGCGCGGCATGAGGCCGGAGGCCACACCGAGTGGTATCGCGGCGCGGGCGCGCAGCTTGATGCGGCGGTGGCCGCGCTCGGAATCGACGGGTACACGGTGCATGCGCTTCGGCCGTGGCTGCGCGAGGCGCTGCTGGCGCGCAGCGACCAGCTGCACGACTGGGCCGAGGCACAGCTCACGGTGGATGAACTCGAAGGCGTCGCCCGATCCACGCCGGCGCAGGCACACGTCCGCGACGTGCTGGATGCCTACTCGGAGCTCGGCATCGATGTCACGCCATTGCTGCCGGCGCAGGTCGAGCGCTGGTACCGGCGCGGCTGACGTCGCGCGCCGTCAACTCGCCGGGTCTGCCGCGGGCGGCGCGGCTTGCCGGGCCATGCACTCCCGGACGCCCTGCACCTCGGCTTCCAGCACATGCGGCAGCGGGGGGAGTCCTTGCGGCGCGTGGCCTGCGATCGCCGCAGCCGCAAGTGTGTCGAGCGTGGCGCGCAGCCGCGATGCGCCGCCGCCGGCGAACATTGCGGCGGCGGTCTCGCCGGCGGTTTCGCCGCCCAGCCGCTCCAGCGCCCAGCACGCCGACAGCGCGCGGTAGCAGAGGCGCTCGGTGGCGGCCACCGTGGGCCAGGCCTCGTCGGCGGCGCGGCGCTGGCGGCGGGAGCTGGCCAGTCCCTGCTGGTGCGCGCGTACCACGGCGAAACTCGCCTGCAGCACCTGGTCGCGTGCGTGGCGGGCGCTGCGAGCGGTGACCTCGCCGCTGGCGAGGATGGGGACCAGCGCTTCGACCGCAGCCAGTGCGGCGGCGATGCGCTCGGGGATGGCGGCGCTGGCCGCCCGCGGCGGCAGCAGGCGGAACACGGCCAACGCGACCGCACAGCCGGCAAGGGTGTCCAGGCCGCGTGCCAGCAGGTAGCTGCCGAGGGCATCGACGGGGCGCCCGCCGCTGGCGATGGTGAGCGCGGCTGCGGTAATGAACACCACCGCCAATGCGTAATTGCGCAGCACCACCATCTCGATGGTGAACTGCAGCGCCATCACCGCCAGCACCAGCCACAGCCCCTGCGGGTGCAGCCAGAGCAGGGCGCCGGCGAGCAGCAGGCCAACCCAGGTGCCGAGCAGGCGCTCGAGGCTGCGCTGCAGCATGCGCAGCCAGTCGAAGCCCTGGTGCAGCATCAGCACCGCGGCCGCCACTGCCCAGTAGGCACGCTCGAAGTGGAACCACGCGCCCAGCGTGCCGGCGACCAACGCGGCCACGCCGACACGCAGCACGATGCGTTGCGCGTCCGAGCCGAGGGCAAGCGCCTCGCGCAGGCGCGACCAGGCGCGCGGATGGCCGAGCGGCACGGCATCGTGTGCGGTCGCATCCACCGTCTCCAGCCGCGCCATGGCGTCCTTCAACTCGGTGGTGCGCGCCAGCAGGTCGGCGCTCGGCGCCTGCCCGCGGCTGGCGGCGCCCATCGCTTCGGCAAAGCACAGGTGCAGGCCGCGGTTGACGGTGCGCAGCCGCCCGAGCGTGGCGCTGCCGCGGGCCTGTCCGGGCTGCTGGTCGACCAGCACCGACCATGCGTTCTGCAGCACGAAGGCGGCCTGCTGCCGCGCCGCGGATTCGCCCGGCGTGCCGATGCTGGCCACGTACACGGAGACCGCCTTGCCTGCCGCGGCCACCGCCTTGCGCTCCGGCCCGCGGAAGCCGAACAGCGCGCCGGACATGTGAACCACCCAGGCGAACAGCCCGCCTGCGCCCACCAGCAGTCCGGCGTCCAACGGCGTGAGGTGTCCGGCAGGCATCGCGCTCCCCGCGGCGCAGGCCAGCACGAACATGTAGGCACCGGGCGGGCCGATGCGCAGCGCGTTGCCGATCCAGGTGGCCGCCATCGCCACCAGCGCCACCACCGCCACAACGGGAGCGATGTCCGGTGCCGCCCAGAGGCCGAGGCACGTGGCCAGCGCGAAGGCGAGGGCGATCGACGCCAGCTGCGCGGCCCGGTGCAGGTAGGCGCGACCACCCCCGTACAGCGCGGTGAATCCGCCGATCGAGGCCATCAGGCCCGCGGGGATGTCTCCGGCAAGCCAGCCGACCAGAATCGGCGTGCCCATGCAGCCGGCCGCGCGCAGCGAGAAGCGCAGGCGGTCCGGCGGCATCGGGCGGACTTCGAACATGCCGCGCAGCAGGCTGGCAAGGATGGACGGGGGCACGGGCCTCGGGTTCCCGGGTGACGGGACATTCTAGGCGTCGGCCTTGCCATGCCGGCCCCTCGCCATCGGATTGCGGCGCGGCGACGGCATGCGCCATGATCGGGACCAACCAACGCAGGGAGTGGACGCGATGAAACAGGCATCACCACAGCGGGGCCGGTCGTAATGGCGCTGGAAATGATTCCGGTCTGGAAGCAGGTCACGCCGGCGCTGGCATCGGAGCTGATCGCGTTCTGGGCGCGCAACAACGCCATCCCGGATCCGACCAAGGCGGCCGATCGCGCCACGCAGGCCGTGCTGGTGGGCCGCGACGAAGACGGGCAGATCTGGAGCGTGGGCACCGCGGTGCTGGGCATCGTGCCGTCGTTCGGGCAGCCGACCTACCTGTACCGGCAGTTCTTCGCGGCCTCACACCGCGGCATGAAGCAGACCATGCCGTTCCTGGTGCGCGCGCGGGAGACGCTGGAGGCGTACAACGCGTCGCTGCCGCAGCCGGAGTCGGTGGGCGTGATGATCGAACTGCAGAACGACGCGATGAGCGTGCGCTACCAGGACATGTACGAGCAGGAGCCCGCCGCGCACTTCATCGGCTGGTCGCCGCGCGGCAGGCAGCTGCGCATGCTGTACTTCAAGGGCGCCCGGATCATGCTGCAGCCGCAGGTCGCGCACATCCGCAGCGCCTGAGCAGGGCCGCCTGCCTGCGGGGCGCCGGCGTCAGGCCGGCGGGTCCAGCAGTTCGAGTGCGCGGTCCACCTCGCCACGGGTCGACGGCCGCACCACGCGGGCGACTTCCTCGCCGTCGCGCAGCAGCACCAGCGTCGGCCAAAGCTTGATGCGGAAGGAGCGGCCGAGGGGGCGTCCGCTGCCGTCCTCGACCTTGATGTGGCGCAGGTCCGGATGCGCGGCCAGCGCGGCTTCGATCGCCGGCTGCGCGCCCTTGCAGAAGCCGCACCAGTCGGTGCCGAACTCGAGGACCGTCGCGCCGGCAAGCGCGTCGACCTCGTCGCGGGTTTTCGCTTCGGGCGCGTAGCTGCCGACGTAGGCCACGGTCAGGCCAGCGTCCGCACTTTCGGCTCGCGCGCCCACTGCCGCGTGCTGGCGGCAGTGACGAACCCCTTGCTGTCGGCGGCGTCCACGATGCCGGGATCCTTGCCGACGTTGCCGGCCTTCAGCAGCGGCGCCGCCCCGGCGTCGGAGGCGATCGCCTTCAGGTGCACCCAGGCGTTGGCGACGAAGTCCACGGCGGCAGACTCCCTGGCGAGCTTCTTTCCGGCGTCCGCCGACAACAGTACGGCGACGGCGTCGAACACCTGCGAAGGCGTGCCGGCAAGCTGGCCATCGGCCGGCTGCTTCCTGCCGTCCGAGAGCACGGCGCCGCCGAGCTTGGGCGCAACGATCTTGACCGTCGCGCCGGCGGATTCGGCTGCCTTGCGCAGGGCCTTCAGCGCTGCGGCATCGCTGCCGTCGTCGATGAGGATGCCGACGCAGCGCGCCTGCAGGGTGTCCTTCATGCGGCCGATGATGCGCACCTCCGGCGCCGGCGGCATGTCGCGCGGTGGTACCGCCGCGGCGGGTGCCGGTGGGAGGGTGTCGAGTCCCAGGCCATCGGCCACGCGCTGCGCGAGCGACTCATCGATGTGGCGCAGATGCCCGACAGTGCGCTCGCGCACCTTCGGCGTCTCCACCTTGGACAGTTCGAACACCAGCGCCGACGCCAGGTGCGCCTGCTCCGGCGCCTCGAGGCTGCGGAAGAACATGCGCGGCTGCGTGTAGTGGTCGGCGAAGCTCTCGGCGCGGATGCGGCCCTTGGCGCCGTCATCCGGCGGCGTGGCGTGGCTGCGGAAGCCGGCCTGCGCATCGGCGCGCGGGCTGTCGTCCTCAAGCGAACTCGGCTCGTAGTTCACGCGGCCCTTGTGCACCTGCATCTGCATGTGGCCGTCGCGCTGGTGGTTGGCGAACGGGCACTTGGGCTGGTTGATCGGGATCTGGTTGAAATTGGGCCCGCCGAGGCGGATCAGCTGGGTGTCGAGGTAGGAAAACAGGCGGCCCTGCAGCAGCGGATCGTTGCTGAAGTCGATGCCGGGCACTATGTTGGCCGGGCAGAAGGCGACCTGTTCGGTCTCGGCGAAGAAGTTGTCCGGCCAGCGGTCCAGCACCATGCGGCCTACGATCTGCACCGGCACCAGCGCCTCGGGGATGATCTTGGTGGGGTCGAGGTGGTCGAACGGGAACGCCTCGGCGTCGCCCTCGGTGAACAGCTGCACGCCGAACTCCCATTCGGGGTAGTTGCCGGCCTGGATGTTCTCGAACAGGTCGCGGCGGTGGAAGTCGTTGTCGGCGGCCTGCAGCTTCAGCGCCTCGTCCCAGACGGTCGACTGGATGCCGAGCTTCGGCCGCCAGTGGAACTTCACGAACGTGCTGTTGCCGGCCTCGTCGAGCAGGCGGAAGCTGTGCACGCCGAAGCCTTCGATGGTGCGCAGCGAACGCGGGATGGTGCGGTCGCTCATCGCCCACATGATCATGTGCATCGATTCGGGGGTGAGCGAAATGAAGTCCCAGAACGTGTCGTGCGCGCTGGCCGCCTGCGGGAACGCGCGGTCCGGCTCCATCTTCACCGAGTGCACGACGTCCGGGAATTTCATCGCGTCCTGGATGAAGAACACCGGGATATTGTTGCCGACCAGGTCGAAGTTGCCTTCGGACGTATAGAACTTCACCGCGAAGCCGCGCACGTCGCGCGGTGTGTCGACCGAGCCGGCGCCGCCGGCCACGGTGGAGAAGCGGGTGAATACCGGCGTGCGCGTGCCGACCTGGGTGAACAGCTTCGCGCGCGAATACTTCGCCAGCGATTTCGTGAGTTCGAAGTACCCGTGCGCGGCGGAACCGCGCGCGTGCACGATGCGTTCCGGAATGCGCTCGTGGTCGAAGTGGGTGATCTTCTCGCGCAGGATGAAGTCTTCCAGCAGCGTCGGCCCCTTCGGCGTCGCGCGCAGCGAGTTCTGGTTGTCGGCGACCACCACACCCTGGTTGGTGGTGAGCTGCGGATGTGTGTCTCCGGCCTGCTGCTGGAGCTCGTCGCCATGTCCGCGCGGGGCATCGGCATCGGGATCCGCGCCGGCGCGGCGGCCGATGCTGCCGGCCGGCTTGGGGGCCGGCGCCTTGGGTGCGGTCGGGGGCTGCTTGCCGGGCGGCGTGGCGGTTGGCGTCTTGGATCTGGCCATTGGGGCGTTCCGCGGCTGGATTGGAGCGCCATGGTCTGCCCCGTGATGTAAAGCCGACGTGGGGATCGCATCCCGCCCGTATTTACGTGGGCCGTTGCGCGGGCAGCCGGTCGCGGCGCAGGAGGCGCAGGCCGAACCAGTCGAGCGGGTCGTTCCAGCGTTCGACGACGTGCAATCCGGCGTCACGCGCCAGCGCCTCGAAGCGCGCGTCGCTGTACTTCTGGCTCTGCTCGACGTGCATCTGCTCGCCGGCCGCGAACGCGAACCGTCGGCCATCCACCGTGACCACCTGCTGGCGCAGGCTTTCCAGCGTGGTCACGATCCGGCCCTCGTCGCGCACGTAGCGCGCGCGATGCGCGAAGCCGTCGAGCGCGAAATCGCTGCCGATGTCGCGGTTGAGGCGCGCCAGCAGGTTCAGGGTGAACGCCGCGGTCACGCCGGCCGCGTCGTTGTACGCGGCTTCGATCACCGCCGGGTCCTTCTCGAGGTCAATGCCGATGAGCGCGCTGCCGCGCTCGCCCATGGTGTCGCGCATCGCCGCGAGCAGGCGCACGGATTCCTCGCGGGTGAAGTTGCCGAGCGTGGAGCCGGGGAAGAACACCAGCACATGCCCGGCCGCGCGCGACGGCGCAGGCAACGGCACCGGGCAGGTGAAGTCGGCCAGTACCGGCAACACTTCGACGTCGCCGAATTCACGATCCAGGCGATCAGCGCTGGCGGTGAGCGCCGAGCGCGAGATCTCGATCGGCGTGTACGCCACCGGGTCATCAAGCGCGTCGAGCAGCAGCCGCGTCTTGCGCCCGCTGCCGCTGCCGTACTCGACCACGTGCGCGCGCGGGCCGACCGCGGCGGCGATCCGCGTGGCACATTCGGCCAGCAGCGCCAGCTCGATGCGCGTGGGGTAGTACTCCGGCTGGCGGGTGATGGCTTCGAACAGCTCGGAGCCGCGCCGGTCGTAGAAGTATTTCGACGGCAGCCGCTTTGGCGTCGCGGCCAGTCCGCGCAGCACGTCGCCGGCGATGTCGTCGGGCGTGGGGTGCAGGTCGGTGATTGGCAGGTCGCCGCTCACCCGGGGTCCCTGGCCAGGCGCACGCCGCTGAACTGCCAGCGCGCGGACGGTGGGAAAAAGTTGCGGTAGCTGACGCGCGCGTGGTCGCGCGGCGTGGCGCAGCTGCCGCCACGCAGCACCAGCTGGCCGCTCATGAACTTGCCGTTGTATTCGCCCAGCGTACCGGCGAGCGGGCGGAAGCCGGGGTAGGGTGCGTAGGCGCTCGACGTCCATTCCCAGGTGCCGCCGAACATGCCGTGCGGACCGTCGCCGTGGGCGTCCTGCGCGCGCGGGTGAAATGCGGCGCCATCGGCGAAGTCGCCTTCGACCGCGAGGCCGGCCGCGGCGAGCTCCCACTCGGCTTCGGTGGGCAGGCGCGCCCCGGCCCAGCGCGCAAAGGCATCCGCCTCGTAATGCGACAGGTGGCACACCGGGGCGTGCGGGTGGCGTTCCTGCCAGCCCGCGAGCGTGAACTCGCGCGCGCCGTCGGCATGCCAGTACAGCGGTCGCTGCCAGCCTTCGCGGGCGGCCAGCTCCCAGCCGTCGCTGAGCCAGAGCGTGGGCGTGGCGTAGCCACCGTCGTCCACGAATGCGGCGAATTCGGCATTGCTCACCGCACGGCTGGCCAGCGCGTGCGCGGGCACCAGCGCGCGGTGGCGCGGCGTCTCGTTGTCGAAGGCGAAAGCCCCGCTTGGCCACGGCGCGGCGCCGAGCTCGGTGATCGCTTCGTCACGCGCAAGCCAGCGAACTGGACCCGCTGCTGCAGCGGGTGCGCGGGGTGCGGATGCCGCGGCACCGGGGTGGTATGCGGGCGCCAGCGGGTTGCACCAGAACGCGTGCTTGATGTCGGTCAGCAGCAGCTCCTGGTGCTGCTGTTCGTGGTGGGTACCGAGCAGCAGCACGTCGCGCGCGCCCGCATCCAGGTGGCCTGCGTCGAGCAGCGCGATGACGCGCTCGTCGATCGCGTCGCGCCACGCCAGTACTTCGGCCAGCGTCGGGCGCGACACCAGTCCGCGGCTGGCGCGCGGATGGCGCGCGCCCGCACCGACGTAGTAGCTGTTGAACAGGTAGTCCCAGCCGTCGGGAATGGGCGGCTCGCCGCGCCGCCCCAGTACGAAGCGCGCGAAGAACCAGGTGGTGTGGGCGAGGTGCCATTTGGCCGGGCTGGCGTCGGCCATGCTCTGCAGCTGCGCATCCTCGGCCGACAGCGGCGCGGCCAGCGCGCAGGTGCGCGCGCGCACGGCGACGAAGCGCGCGCGGAGGTCCGGCGCGCCGTCGTCAATGGCGGCCGGTGGGGCTGCGATGGATGCCTGGACGGAGGGCATGCGCGCAGCCTAGCGCCACGCGTGTGAAGCGGGGTTATGGCCGCGTTGCCCCTGTCGCCGCGGCGGCAGGACCGCCACGGCTGTCGGGGGTCAGACCACGTCGGGCTCGCTGAACGCCTCCGGCTCGTCTTCCGCCGAGCCGATCGGGATGCAGCTGCAGAACACGTTCTTGTCGCCGTGCACGTTGTCCACGCGCGCCACGGGCGGCCAGTACTTCTGCTGGCGCAGGCCGGGGAGCGGGAACACCGCCAGCTCGCGCGGATAGGCGTGAGTCCATTCGCTCGCGCTGGCCTGTGCGGCGGTGTGCGGGGCGTTGAGGAGCGGATTGTCCTCGCGGTCGAGCGTGCCGTTCTCGATCGCGCGGATCTCGTCGCGGATCTGGATCATCGCGTCGATGAAGCGGTCGAGCTCGTGCATCGACTCGCTCTCGGTGGGCTCGACCATCAGCGTGCCCGAGACCGGGAAGCTCAACGTCGGTGCGTGGAAACCGAAGTCGATCAGCCGCTTGGCCACGTCCTCGGCGCCGATGCCGGTGGCGTCCTTGAGCGGGCGCAGGTCGAGGATGCACTCGTGCGCCACCAGGCCGTTGCGGCCGGTGTACAGGGTGGGGTAGTGCGGCTCCAGCCGCCTGGCCACGTAGTTGGCATTGAGCAGCGCGACCTGGGTGGCGCGGCGCAGGCCGTCGGCGCCCATCATCGCGATGTACATCCAGCTGATCGGCAGGATGGAGGCCGAGCCATGCGTGGCGGCGGAGACCATGCCGCCGGTCGCCGTGGCGCCGGCATCCGCGTTGAACGCGCGCGGCAGGAACGGTGCAAGGTGCGACTTCACCGCGCAGGGACCGACACCGGGGCCACCGCCGCCGTGCGGGATGCAGAAGGTCTTGTGCAGGTTGAGGTGGCTGACGTCCGAACCCCACTTGCCGGGCCTTGCGACGCCGACCAGCGCGTTCATGTTGGCGCCATCGGTGTACACCTGGCCGCCGTGGGCGTGGACGATCTCGCAGATCTCGACCACGTCCTCCTCGAACACGCCGTGCGTGGACGGGTAGGTGATCATGATCGCGACCAGGCGGTCGGAATACTTCTCCGCCTTGGCGCGGATGTCGTCGACGTCGACGTTGCCGTCCTTGTCGCAGCGGGTCACCACCACGGTCATGCCGACCATCTGCGCCGACGCCGGGTTGGTGCCGTGCGCGGATTCGGGGATCAGGCAGATGTCGCGGTGACCCTCGCCGCGCGACTGCTGGTAGGCGCGGATCGCCAGCAGGCCGGCGAACTCGCCCTGCGCACCGGAGTTCGGCTGGAAGCTGACCGCGTCGTAGCCGGTGATCTCCACCAGCATCGCTTCCAGGCCGGTGATCAGTTCGTCGTAGCCTTCGGTCTGGTCGGCCGGCGCCAGCGGATGGATGTCGGCGAACTCGGGCCAGGTGATCGGGATCATCTCGGCGGTGGCGTTGAGCTTCATGGTGCACGAGCCCAGCGGGATCATGGTGCGATCCATGGCCAGGTCCTTGTCGGCCAGCGCGCGCATGTAGCGCAACATCTCGTGCTCGCTGTGGTGGGTGTTGAACACCGGGTGCGCCATGAACGCGGTGTCGCGCGCCAGCCCGGCGGGCAGGGCGTCGGCCGTGGCGGCGTCGAGCGCGTCGATGTCGCCGACCGTGGCGCCGAACAGCGCCGCCAGCGCCACCACGTCGTCGCGGGTGGTGGTCTCGTCGAGGCTGATGCCGACGCTGCCGGCATCGAGCGCGCGCAGGTTGATGCGCGCGTCGCGGGCACGGGCGTGCACGGCCGCGGCATCGATGCCGCTGACGTGCAGGGTGTCGAAGAATTCGCCACCGACGGTGGCGCCGGCGCCGCGCAGCGCGTCGGCCAGGATCGCGGCCAGGCGGTGCACGCGGCGCGCGATGCGGGTCAGTCCTTCAGGGCCGTGGTAGACGGCGTACATCGAGGCCATCACCGCCAGCAGCACCTGCGCGGTGCAGATGTTCGAGGTCGCCTTCTCGCGGCGGATGTGCTGCTCGCGGGTCTGCAGGGTGAGGCGATAGGCGGGGTTGCCTTCCGCGTCCACCGACACGCCGATCAGGCGCCCGGGCATGGAGCGCTTGAACGCGTCGCGGCAGGCCATGAACCCGGCATGCGGGCCGCCGAACCCGAACGGCACGCCGAAGCGCTGGCTGTTGCCGACCACGATGTCCGCGCCCCAGGTGCCGGGGGCGGCGATCAGGGTCAGCGCCAGCAGGTCGGCCGCCACCGCCACCACGCCGTTGCGCGCGTGCACGGCGTCGGCCACGGCGCGGTGGTCGCCGATGCGGCCGAAGGTGTCCGGGTACTGCAGCAGCACGCCGTAGCTGTCGACGGTGGCGGCGTCGGCATCGTCACCGACGTGCAGTTCGATGCCCAGGCCGTCGGCGCGCGTGCGCAGCACTTCCAGCGTCTGCGGATGCACGTGCTTCGACACGAAGAACACGTTCGACTTCGACTTCGACATGCGCTTGGCCAGCGTCATCGCCTCGGCGGCGGCGGTGGCCTCGTCGAGCAGCGAGGCGTTGGCGATTTCCATCCCGGTCAGGTCGGCGACCATGGTCTGGAAGTTGATCAGCGCTTCCATGCGGCCCTGCGAGATCTCCGCCTGGTAGGGCGTGTACGCCGTGTACCAGGCCGGGTTTTCCAGGATGTTGCGCAGGATGACGTTCGGCGTGTGCGTGCCGTAGTAGCCCTGGCCGATGAAGCTGCGGAACACCTGGTTGCGGTCGGCGATGGCGCGGATGCGCGCGAGCGCGTCGACCTCGGTCATCGACGGCGAAAGCGCCAGGCCCTGCCCGGAGCGGATCGCGCCCGGCACGATGGCGTCGGTCAGCGACTCCAGCGAGTCATGGCCGACCACGCGCAGCATCTGCGCGACCTCGGCGTCGTTGGGGCCGATGTGGCGCGACACGAACGCGTCATGGTGCTCGAGCGAGCGGAGCGAAGCGGGCTTTGACATGGCAATGGACTCTGGCGGGCGCGGGTGGGCCGCGTGCATGCACGCGGGGCGCCCCTCTGTCCTTTTGCCTGAGAGTTCGGGACGGGCGCGAGCCCCATCCATGCACCTTCGGCGCCGGGTTTGACCGGTCTCTCCAGAGTTTTTTCCCGCCGGCGGTACGTGGGCCTGAGCGATTACGGGCGTTGCGCCTTCGGCAGCCGGACCGGTCGAACCGGGCGGCTTCTCCCGCTGGAGGGTTTCACGCGGCGATTATAGCCCGGTCGCAGTTCCGCCCCGGTATCCTGTCCCTGATGTCCCCCCATCTCCCCAAATCCACCGGCCGGCTCGCCCTGCTGCTGGCCGGGCTGTCGATGTTCGGCCCGTTCTCGATCGACGCCATCTTCCCCGCCTTCCCGGCGATGGGAGCGAGCCTGGGCGCCGACAAGCTGGCGATGCAGCAGACCATCAGCGTCTACCTGGTGGCGTATGCGCTGATGAGCCTGGTGCATGGCCCCATGTCGGACGCGTTCGGGCGACGGCGGGTGATCCTGTCCGGCTTGGTGGTGTTCATCGCAGCCTCGGTCGGCTGCGCCCTGGCCGACGACCTGCCGACCATGCTGGCGTTCCGCGCGCTGCAGGGGCTGTCGGCGGGCGTGGGCCTGATCGTCGGCCGCGCGGTGATCCGCGACGTGCTGCACGGCGACGACGCGCAGCGGCTGATGAGCCAGGTGTCGATGATCTTCGGCATCGCCCCGGCGATCGCGCCGGTGATCGGCGGCTGGATCCTCGGCTGGGGCCACTGGCACGACATCTTCTGGTTTCTGGTCGGCTTCGGCGTGCTGCTGCTGGCGGCAACCTGGGCCTGGCTGCCGGAGACGCACCCGGCGCAGAACCGCATCGCACCGCTGCCGCGGCGGCTGTTGCGGGACTACGTGGCGATCTTCACCAACGGCCGCTTCCAGCGCCTGGCCGCGGCGGGCGCCCTGAACTTCGCGGCGCTGTTCCTGTACATCGCCTCGGCGCCGGCGTTCGTGCTCGACCTGTTGAAGCTCGACGAGCGCAGCTTCGCCTGGTTCTTCGCGCCGATGATCGGCGGCATGATGCTCGGCGCTTTCACCTCCGGGCGCATGGCCGGCCGCATCCCGCACGCGATGCAGGTGAACCTCGGCTTCGTGTGCTGCGGGCTGGGTGCGCTGGGCAACGTCGCCTACGGCCTGCTGGTGACCGATCCCACGGTGCCCTGGGCGGTGCTGCCGGCGGCGGTGAACGCCTTCGGCGTGGCGCTGGTGTTCCCGGTGCTGACGCTCGCGATCCTGGACATGTACCCGCGCCAGCGCGGGTCGGCGTCATCGCTGCAGGCCTTCACCAGCCTCGCGCTGAATGCGGTGGTGGCGGGCGTGCTGTCGCCGCTGGTGAGTGGTTCGATGGTGACGCTGGCGGTGGCCGCCGCGGTGTTCACGCTCGCGGGTTGGCTGGTGTGGCGGTTGGAGCGTCATCGCATCAAGCAGCTGCCGGCCGGGCCGTGCGAGCCGGGGATGCCGGATCCGGCCGAGCCGGTCTGACCGGGGCGCGTCGCTTGCGCGAACCTCCAGCCTAGGGGGCGGCGGGCAGTTCCAGCACCAGTTCCAGCGTGTCGTCGCCGCTGGCACGACCGTGCAGGCCGCCGCCATGCGCGTCGGCGATCGCAGCGGCAATCACCAGGCCGAGCCCGAGGGCGTCGTCCGGCGGGTCCGGGTGCGGCGCGGTGAGCAGCGACGCGATCAGGGCGTCCGACGCATCGCGGCAATGCACCGTGCAGACCATGCGCAGGCGGTTGTCGTGGCACTCGATGCGCGCCTGTACGGCGACCGGGCTGCTTCGCGACAGCTGCAGGCCGAGCAGGGCATGGAACAGCTGGGCGACACGCTGCACGTCACCATCGATCCGCAGGGTTCGCGCGTCGCCGGCGAACTCCACGCGTGGCGGCACCTCGCGCAGGCGGGCGACGGTGTCCATGACCAGCAGTTCAAGGTCGATCGGCTCGCTGCGAACCTTCAGCCGGCCCTGTTCGGCGCGCCCCAGGTCGCTGAACTCGTCGATCATCCCGCCCAGGCGCTGGATCTGGCGCTCCAGCACCGCGAACAGCTCTTCACGCTGCTCGTTGCCCAGGCCCGGATCGCGCAGCAGGTAGACCGCGGTCTGCATCGGCGACAGCGGCCCGCGCAGGTCGTGCGCGAGGCGGTCCATCCAGGCCTTGGCGGAGGGCGCGCTCATGTGTCGGCATCCCGGCCGGCGCCGGCGCACAGCCGCCGGATCGCATCCAGCTGTGGCGGCTTCACCAGGTGTTCGTCGAAGCCGGCGGCGCGGGTGCGCTCGCGGTCCTCCGGTTGTCCCCAGCCCGTGACCGCGACGATGCCCAGCGCCCGCGCGTCGCGACGTTGCCGCAGGCTGCGGGCGATGTCGTAGCCACTGCGACCGGGCATGCCGACGTCGAGGAAGACCAGGTCGGGCGCGAAGCGCTCCACTTCGGCCTCCACCTGCAGCGGGTCGTACACCTGCGCCACCTCGTGGCCGAGCACGCGCACCATCATCGCCAGCGTATCGGCGGCGTCGCGGTTGTCGTCGACCACCAGGATCCGGGTGGTGCCCCGGCGGGAGGCATCGGTGACGTCGGTGTCGGCCGCCGCCGCGTTGGTCACCGACGCCTCCAGCGCGCCGGCCAGTGCCGCCCGCTGCCGCGGCAGGCACACGCGAAACGTGCAGCCCTGGCCGAGTCCCGCGCTTTCCACCTCGACCCGCCCGTCGTGCATGGCGGTGATCTTCTCCACCAGGGTAAGGCCGATGCCGAGGCCGCCATGCGCGCGCTCGATGGTGGTGTCGACCTGGCGGAACACATCGAAGACCGCTTCGATCTGGTCCTTGGCCAGGCCGATGCCGGTATCGCGGATGGTGACCACGACTTCGTCGCGGGCATCATCCAGGCGCGCCTCGAGGTCGATCCTGCTGCCCGGGTCGGAATACTTGGCGGCGTTGTTGAGCAGGTTGGCGAAAACCTGGGCCAGGCGCACGCGGTCGGCGTGCAGCAGCACGTCCTGCGCCGGCAGTGCCACGTGGAAGCGGTGCTGGCCGGCATCGAGCAGCGGTTGCGCGATCTCCACCGCGGAATCGAGCACGTCGGCAAGCGCGACGCTGGCCGGACGCAGCGTCAACTTGCCCTGGGCGATGCGCGCGATGTCGAGCAGGTCGTCGATCAGGCGTACCAGCAGCGCCAGCTGCCGCTCCATGGTGGCGTGCAGCGGGTCGGCGGCGCCGTCGGCCTGGAGCCGGCGGATGGCGAGGGCGTTCTGCAGCGGCGCCAGCGGGTTGCGCAACTCGTGCGCCAGGGTCGCCAGGAACACATCCTTGCGCTGGGCCATGTCGTGCAGCCGCTCTTCGGCGCGCGCGCGCTCGGAGACCTCGTTCTGCAGTTCGATGTTGCGGCTGGCGAGGGTTTCGTTGGCCAGGCGCAGCGATTCATTCAGTGCCTGCAGTTCGCGCGACTTCTCGCGCTGCAGGGCCTGGTTCTGCGCGGCCAGGCTGGCGTTGAGCAACTGCAGTTCGCGCCGCTTGCGGTACAGCTCGACGAGCACCTCGACCTTGCTGCGCAGGATCTCGGGGATCACCGGCACCATCACGTAGTCGACGGCGCCCAGCTGGTAGCCCTGCAGCCGGTCCATGTCGGTGACATTGACCGCGGTGACGAAGATGATCGGCGTCTTCTCGTAGCGCGGGTGCTGGTGGACCAGGCTCGCGGTCTCGAAGCCGTCCATGTCCGGCATGTTCACGTCGAGCAGGATCAGCGCGTAGTCGTCCTGCATCAGCAGCCCCAGCGCTTCGCGGCCGGAGCTCGCCTGCACCAGGTGCTCGCCCAACGGCTCCAGGATCGCCTCGTACGTGAGCAGGCGCCCGGGCTGGTCGTCGACAAGCAGGATCCGCACCGGCTCGTCGGCCGGTGCGCGCGCGCCATGGCGCATCGCCGCAGGCGCGGTCGGAGGGCTCAGCGATGCAGCCATTGCCGCAGCACTCCCAGCAGTTCGTCGGTCACCACCGGCTTGGCCAGGTAATCCGATGCGCCGGCCTCCAGGCATTTCTCGCGATCGCCCTTCATCGCCTTGGCGGTGATGGCCACGATGGGCAGGGCGCGTGACTCGGGCAGGCGACGGATCGCGCGCATGGTCTCGTAGCCGTCCATGCCCGGCATCATGATGTCCATCAATACCAGGCCGATGGTGGAGTCGCCGGCGACCTTTTCGACCGCTTCCTGGCCATTGGCGGCGGTGATCACGTCCATGCCGTGGCGCTCGAGCACGCTCGACATCGCGAAGATGTTGCGCACGTCGTCGTCGACCACCAGCACGCGCTTGTCGGCCAGCACTTCGTCGGACGCGTGCAGGCGCTCGACCATGCGCCGCTTGTCCGGCGGCAGGTGGGCGATCACGCGGTGCAGGAACAGCGCCGTCTCGTCGAGCAGCCGCTCAGGCGACTCGACGTCCTTGAGCACCACGCTCTTGGCCGCGTGCCGGAGCCGCTGCATCTCCTCTGCAGAAAGCTCCTTGCCGGTGAACACCACGATCGGCAGGTCGCGCAGCTGCGGCTGCTCCTGGATGCGGTCGAGCAGTTCGAAGCCGTCCATGTCGGGCAGGCGCAGGTCGACCACCGCGCAGTCGTAGGCGCCGCCGGCCAGCGCGGTGAGCGCTGCCTCGCCGCTGTCGACGGTGTCGATGGCGACGTCGTCGTGGCCGATCAGGGCCTCGATGCCGAGGCGCTCGTTGGTGTCATCCTCGACCACCAGCAGGCGCTTGACGCGCGGCAGCGCGTACTCGCGCATCCGTTGCAGCGAGGCGTCGATCGTCTGCGTGGTGGCGGGCTTGGCCAGGTAGGCGAAGGCGCCGCGCTCGAGGCTCTGGTGGCGGCCTTCCTCGATCGTGAGGATCTGCACCGGGATGTGCCGGGTCCCTGCATCCTGCTTCAGTCGCGCCAGCAACGTCCAGCCGAGCATGTCCGGCAGGAAGATGTCCAGGCAGATCGCGGTCGGCTGGCAGGCGTGCACCAGCTGCAGCGCTTCCGCCCCGGACCCGGCGACCAGCACGTGGAAACCCTGCTTGCGGGCGAGGTCGCGCAGCACCGTCGCGTAGCGCGCGTCGTCCTCGACCAGCAGCAGGACCGGCGCGCCGTCGGCCTCGAAGTCGCGGTCGTCGGCGACCGCTTCCGGCGCGGCCACGGGGGCTTCCACCGCGCCGGACGGACCGCGCAGGGCCTGCGCGGCGCGCACGCTGTGGGCGCGGTCGGCACCGGCGTAGTGCAGCGGCAGGTACAGGGTGAACGTGCTGCCGGTGCCGGGTTCGCTCTGCAGCGTCAGCTCGCCGCCGAGCAGGCCGGCAATCTCGCGGCTGATCGCAAGCCCGAGGCCGGTGCCGCCGAACTGCCGCGCCGTGCCGGAGTCGGCCTGCTGGAAGGCCTCGAACACGATCCGCTGCTTGTCGGCGGAGATGCCGATGCCGGTGTCGCTGACTTCGATCGCGACCACGGTGCCGGCATCGACGAGCACGTCGTGTTCGTGCGACCAGCCCGCCGTGGCCTTGTACGCGCGCATCCGCACGCTGCCCTGCTGGGTGAACTTGAAGGCGTTGGACAGCAGGTTCTTGAGGATCTGCTGCAGGCGCTTGGGGTCGGTGCTCAGTACCGGGCCCAGGGCCGGGTCGAGCTCGATGGTGAACTCGAGGTCGCGGCGCTCGGCCTCGTGGCGGAACGCGCGCATCAGGTTGTCGCGCAGGTGTGCGAAGCGCACGGCCTCGCTGTCGACGGTGACCGTGCCCGATTCGATCTTCGACAGGTCGAGGATGTCGCTGATCAGGTTGAGGAGGTCGGTGCCGGCGGCGTGGATGGTCTTGGCGAACTCCACCTGGCGTCCGCTGAGGTTGGCTTCGGGGTTTTCCGCCAGCTGCTGGCCGAGGATCAGGATCGAGTTCAGCGGCGTGCGCAGCTCGTGCGACATGTTGGCCAGGAACTCGGACTTGTAGCGCGAGGTGAGGGCAAGCTCGGCCGCCTTTTCCTCGAGTTCGCGGCGTGCGTGTTCGATCTGCTGGTTCTTCTGCTCCACCTCGGCCTTCTGCTCGGCGAGCATCTGCGCCTTCAGCGCGATCTCCTCGTTGGTCTGCTGCAGTTCGTCCTGCTGCACCTGGAGCTCGCCGGCGAGCTGCTGCGACTGCGACAGCAGCCGCTCGGTGCGCATCGTCGATTCGATGGTGTTGAGCACGATGCCGATGCTGCCGGAGAGCTGCTCGAGGAAGATGCGCTGCGACGGCGTGAACCCGGAAAGCGAAGCGAGTTCCAGCACTGCCTTGACCTGCTTCTCGAACAGCACCGGCAGCACGATCACGCTCTTGGGCACCGCGCTCAGCAGCCCCGATGCGATCTGCACCGAGCCCGGCGGGACGTCCTCGATCAGGATCAGCCGGCCCTCGGCAGCGCATTGGCCCACCAGCCCTTCACCGAACGCGAGCGTGCCCGGATGCGGCGCGCCGGGCGCGTCGGCGTAGCGCGCCAGCTGGCGCAGGCGCGGATGGTGGCTGGCGTCGTCGGCCTCGACCACGTAGATCAGGCCCTGCTGCGCGTCGACCAGCAGCGCCAGCTCCGACAGCAGCATCTGGCCGAGCGTCAGCAGGTCGCGCTGGCCCTGCATCATGCCGCTGAACTTCGCCAGGTTGGTCTTCAGCCAGTCCTGCTCGCTGTTGCTTTCGGTGGTCGCGCGCAGGGTGCCGATCATCAGGTTCATGTTGTCCTTCAGATCGGCGAGTTCGCCGCGGACATCGACCGTGATCGAGCGGGTGAGGTCGCCCTGGGTCACCGCGGTGGCGACCTCGGCGATGGCGCGCACCTGGGTGGTGAGGTTGGCGGCGAGCTGGTTGACGTTGGCGGTGAGGTTCTTCCAGATGCCGGCGGTGCCCGGCACGTTGGCCTGGCCGCCGAGGCGGCCTTCGACGCCGACCTCGCGCGCGACCGTGGTCACCTGGTCGGCGAAGATCGCCAGCGTGTCGGTCATGCCGTTGATCGTGTCGGCCAGCTCCGCGATCTCGCCCTTGGCTTCCACCGTCAGCTTCTGCTGCAGGTCGCCGGTGGCGACCGCGGTGACGACCTTGGCGATGCCGCGCACCTGCGCGGTCAGGTTGGTGGCCATCGAGTTGACGTTGTCGGTGAGGTCCTTCCAGGTGCCGGCGACGCCCGGTACCTGCGCCTGGCCGCCCAGCTTGCCCTCGGTGCCGACCTCGCGCGCCACGCGCGTCACCTCGGCGGCGAAGCCGTTGAGCTGGTCCACCATGGTGTTGAGCGTGTCCTTGAGCTGCAGGATCTCGCCCTGCGCATCCACCGCGATCTTGCGCGACAGGTCGCCCTTCGCCACCGACGTCGCCACTTCGGCGATGTTGCGCACCTGGGTGGTGAGGTTGGTCGCCATCGAGTTGACGTTGTCGGTCAGGTCCTTCCAGGTGCCGGCCACGCCCGGCACCTGCGCCTGGCCACCGAGCTTGCCCTCGGTGCCAACCTCGCGCGCGACGCGCGTCACCTCCGCGGCGAAGCCGTTCAACTGGTCGACCATCGTGTTGATGGTGTCCTTCAGCTGCAGGATCTCGCCCTGCGCATCCACCGCGATCTTGCGCGACAGGTCGCCCTTGGCGACCGCCGTGGTGACCTCGGCGATGTTGCGCACCTGGGTGGTGAGGTTGGTCGCCATCGAGTTGACGTTGTCGGTCAGGTCCTTCCAGGTGCCGGCCACGCCCGGCACCTGCGCCTGGCCACCGAGCTTGCCCTCGGTGCCGACCTCGCGCGCGACGCGCGTCACCTCCGCGGCGAAGCCGTTCAACTGGTCGACCATCGTGTTGATGGTGTCCTTGAGCTGCAGGATCTCGCCCTGCGCGTCGACCGCGATCTTGCGCGACAGGTCGCCCTTGGCCACGGCCGTGGTGACCTCGGCGATGTTGCGCACTTGGCTGGTCAGGTTGGACGCCATGGCGTTGACGGAGTCGGTGAGGTCGGCCCAGGTGCCGTCGACGCCGGGCACCTGCGCCTGGCCGCCGAGCTTGCCTTCGGTGCCGACCTCGCGCGCCACGCGCGTCACCTCGGCGGCGAAGCTGTTGAGCTGGTCGACCATCGTGTTGATGGTGTCCTTGAGCTCGGCGATCTCGCCGCGCACGTCCACGGTGATCTTGCGCGACAGGTCGCCCTTGGCCACCGCGGTGGTCACTTCGGCGATGTTGCGCACCTGGCTGGTGAGGTTGGACGCCATCGAGTTGACGTGGTCGGTGAGGTCCTTCCAGGTGCCGGCGACGTCCGGTACCTGCGCCTGGCCACCGAGCTTGCCTTCGGTGCCGACCTCGCGCGCCACGCGCGTCACCTCGGCGGCGAAGCCGTTCAACTGGTCGACCATCGTGTTGATGGTGTCCTTGAGCTGGGCGATCTCGCCGCGCACGTCCACGGTGATCTTGCGCGACAGGTCGCCGCGGGCCACGGCCGTCGTGACCTCGGCGATGTTGCGCACCTGGCTGGTCAGGTTCGACGCCATCGCGTTGACCGAGTCGGTCAGGTCCTTCCAGGTGCCGGCGACGCCGGGCACGATCGCCTGGCCGCCGAGCTTGCCCTCGGTGCCGACCTCGCGCGCCACGCGCGTGACTTCGGATGCGAAGCCGCGCAGCTGGTCGACCATCGTATTGATGGCCTCCTTCAGCTGCAGGATCTCGCCGCGCACGTCCACGGTGATCTTGCGCGACAGGTCGCCGTTGGCGACCGCGATGGTGACCTCGGAAATGTTGCGCACCTGCGCGGTGAGGTTGGACGCCATCTGGTTGACGGAATCGGTGAGCTCCTTCCAGACGCCGGACACGCCTTCCACCTTGGCCTGGCCGCCCAGGCGGCCGGCGGTGCCGACCTCGAGCGCCACGCGCGTGACCTCGGAGCTGAACTCGCCCATCTGCTCGATCATGCGGTTGACGATGGTCGCCGAGCGCATGAACTCGCCCTGCAGCTGGCGGCCGTCGGCTTCCAGCGGCACGCTGCGGGTGAGGTCGCCCTTGGCCACACCGGCGATGGCCTCGGTGATGGTGGCGACCGGGCGCACAAGGTCGTCGACCAGTTCGTTGACCGAGTCTTCCATGTCGCCCCAGCAGCCGTGCCGGTTGGGCAGGGCGATGCGCTGCCGGGTCAGGCCTTCGCGGCCGACCTTCTGGCCCACGCGCGCGAGTTCGTGCGCCAGCCCGCGATTGCCGCGCACCACCGCGTTGAACGCGTCGGCCAGCCGGCCTTCAAGCCCTTCCCAATGGCCGGGCAACTCGACGCTGAAATCGCCCTGCGCGACCGCCTGAAGGGCGGACAGCATCATCCGCATCGGGTCGCCGGCATCGTCCACGGCGATGTCTCCGCCCGGGGCGCTGCGCCGCCCCTGCGTTGTCTGCGTCACTGGTCCTGTCCCCCTGGTTTTCCGGATCGCTGGATCCGCTCAGGGACGATACGGCCTCACCGTGCGCGATGCGTTCACGAAACGATCACGGCGCGCGGATGCATGCCGCAGGTCACGACCTGCGGCATGCCAGGGACTGGAACAGCGTCGGCGCGTCAGCCCTGCTGCGCGGGCGCCGCAGGCGCGGTCGGCGCCTTGGGCGCCGCGGCGGCGGCTTCCCAGCCGCAGGTCTTGCCTTCGTTCTGCTGCACCAGCCATTCCTGCAGCGGCGAGAAATATTCGAGCACCGCGCTGGCATCCATCTTCTCGGTGCCGGTGAGCTCCTTCATGGTCTGCTGCCAGGGTTGGCTGCTGCCCTTCGACAGCATCGACCAGAACTTCTCGCCAGCGGCCTTGTTGCCGTGGAAGCTGCAGTCGTACAGCGGACCCTGGTAGCCCGACGAGTCGCACAGCGCCTTGTAGAACTGGAACTGCAGCACGTGCGAGAGGAAGTAGCGCGTGTATGGCGTATTGCCCGGCACGTGGTACTTGGCGCCCGCGTCGAAGAACTCCTCGCCGCGCGCCGTCGCCGGGGCCACGCCCTGGTACCTGGCCTTCAGCTCCCACCACGCCTTGTTGTAGTTGTCCGGGGTGATGGAGCCGTCGAATACGCCCCAGCGCCAGCGGTCGATCATCAGCCCGAAGGGCAGGAACGCGACCTTCGACAGCGCCATGCGCATCTGCGCGTTGATCAGCGATTCCTGGCCGGCCTGCTGCGCGTCCACCAGGCCGATCGACTGCAGGTAGCCCGGGGTCATGGCCAGCACGATCGTGTCGCCGATGGCCTCGTGGAAGCCGTCGTGCGCGCCACCCTGGAACAGCGGCGGCTGCTTGCCGTAGGCCAGGTAGTAATACACGTGGCCGAGCTCGTGGTAGATGGTGGTGAAGTCTTCCTCGTTCGGCTTGATGCACATCTTGGTGCGCACGTCGGTGCCGGTGGTGTCCATCGGCCAGGCGCTGGCGTGGCAGACCACTTCGCGGTCGCGCGGCTTGATGAACTGGGTCTTGGTCCAGTAGCTCTCCGGCAGGGCGGGCATGCCCAGCGAGGTGTAGAACTCCTCGGCCCGGCGGGTCATCTCGCGCGCGTGCTCGGTCTGCGCGGTACGCGCCACTTCGACGCGCTGGTCGGTATCGATCAGCGCGTTCTCGCGCACCAGGTGGTCGTTGAGCGTGGCCTGGTACTGCCGCTCCAGCGCGCCGCTGATATCGAGCTTGCCGGCCTGCGGGTAGGGCGCCAGAGTGGTCCAGAGGTTGCTCCAGTCCTGCTGCCACATGTTGCCCATCAGGTGCGCGGGCAGCATGCCATCGACCGAACCGCGCCCCGGGTACTGCGCCTCCAGGCGCGTACGCGCGTAGCAGTGCAGCTGTTCGTACAGCGGCTCGACCTGGTTCCACAGGCGGTCGGTCTCGGCCGACAGCTCCGCGGGCGTCATGTCGTAGCCGGCGCGCCACAGTTCGCCGGTATCGGCGAAACCGAGGTCACGCGCACCGTCGTTGACCAGCTCCACGAAGCGCGTGTAGTCCCCGCGCATCGGCGCCGCTACGCCATGCCATCCCTGCCAGGCGTCGAGCTGGGCGTCGTAGTCGCGGTCGTTGCGCAGCACGTCTTCGAGCGCGCCGAGCTGGCGGCAATCCTTGGCATCGCCCTTGGTCTTGCAGTAGGTGCCGGCGCCGTAGGCACCTTCCATCTTGCTGGCCAGGCGGGTGAGCTCGGACAGCTTGGCCGGGTCGCGCGGCGGCGGCATGGACGTGCCGAGGCGCAGCAGGTTGATCGCGCGCTGGGTCGCGGGCGACATCTCCTTGCCCTCGAAGCGCCGCGCCTGTTCCACCCAGGCCTTGGTCTGGGCGAGGAAGCGCTCGTTTCCCTTGGCCGCGAGCAGCTGGCTGTCGTCGTTTATGTAGGTCGACGAGATCCACTGCGAAGCGGTGAATTCGGGCATCAGCTCCGCGAGCTCGCGGTTGACCCGGGCGACGAACTCGTCGGCGGTTTCCTTGTCGAGTTCGGCCTGCGACAGCCGGCCGTCGGCGGGCGTCTGTTCGGGGGCGCGCGAACACGCGGCGAGCGTCAGGCTCGCGGTGACCGCGAGGGCAAGCAGGGCGTGGCGTGTGGTCACGGCGGAGGTTCCTGGTCGGAGTGGGGCAGGGTGCGAGGCTAGAGCGCGGCCGCGGGCGTCGCAAGTGCGGAACCGGCCGGTGCCAGGCCACGCGTGGCGGTGACCAGGCCGCGCGCCTGCAGCCACGCCCAGGCGGCCTCGGCATCGTGTTCGAAGTAGGCGCGCGCCGAGCCGAGGCGGAAGGTGTAGCCCCAGGTGTCCATGTCGGCGAGCACGCGCTCGCGGCCGACGCCCGGGAGCTCGTCGCCGAACAGCGCCTGCAGCACGCAGACCGCGTCTTCTTCGGCGATCGAGTCGGTGGCGTCGGTATGTACCCGCGTGCGGGCCTCGGGCGGCAGCACGACCAGGTGGCAGGCTTCGTGCAGAAGCGAGTGTACCGGCGTGTCGCCGCGCGCATACACGGTGCCGCCGATGATCCCGGCTTCGTCGTCGCCCCAGTAGCTGCCGGGGATCGGCGCGCCGTCATCGACCGCCACGAGTGCGAGGCCGTGGCGTGCGAGCAGGGAGGCGGCGTCGGAAAACGCGATGTCGCGGAGGCGCAGGACGTCCGCCGCGAGTGAGGGCCCCGCGGGGATTTCCGGCGGGGAATGCGGAGCGGCCACGGCGGGCTCAGCCGGCGGCGGCGCGCTCGTCGGTCAGCGCCACCGAGATGTCGAGCACGTCATGGTCGCCGTCCTTGATCAGGTCCACCTTGACCGCTTCGACATCGACGCTGACGTACTTGCGGATCACTTCCAGCAGCTCGCGCTGCAGCAGTGGCAGGTAGTCGGGCGCGCCGCGCGTGCTGCGCTCCTGGGCGACGATGATGCGCAATCGCTCCTTGGCGATCGACGCGGTGTTCTTGGCTTTCGGCTTCAGGAAATCAAACATGCCCATGACTCAACCCCCGAACAGCTTGCTGAAGAAACCCTTCTTCTCCAGCTGGGTGAAGCGCATCGGCCGCTCCTCGCCCATCAGCCTGGCGACGGCATCGTCGTAGGCCTGACCCGCGAGCGATTCCATGTCCAGGATCACCGGCTCGCCCTTGTTGGAGGCGTTCAGCACGTCGCCCGATTCGGGGATCACGCCGACCGTCTTCAGGCCCAGCACGTCTTCGACGTCGGTGATCGACAGCATTTCACCGTCGCCCACGCGCGCCGGGTTGTAGCGGGTGACCAGCAGGTGCGACTTCACCGGTTCGCCGTTCTCGGCGCGGTGCGTCTTGGAGTCGAGCAGGCCGATGATGCGGTCGGAGTCGCGCACGGACGAGACCTCCGGGTTGACCACCACGACGGCCTGGTCGGCGTAGTACATGGCCAGGAACGCACCCTTCTCGATGCCGGCCGGCGAGTCGCAGACGATGTAGTCGAAGCCATCGGCGGCGAGGTCCTTGAGCACCTTCTCCACGCCCTCCTTGTTGAGCGCGTCCTTGTCGCGGGTCTGCGACGCCGCGAGGATGAACAGCGTGTCGAAGCGCTTGTCCTTGATCAGCGCCTGCTTCAGCGTCGCCTCGCCCTGGGTGACGTTGACGAAGTCGTACACCACGCGGCGCTCGCAGCCCATGATCAGGTCGAGGTTGCGCAGGCCGACGTCGAAGTCGATGACCGCGACCTTCTTGCCGCGCCGTGCGAGACCGCAGGCGAGGCTTGCGCTGGTGGTCGTCTTGCCGACGCCGCCCTTGCCGGATGTGACTACGATGATTTCGGCCAACGTCTCTCTCCTGTGGATGTGTGCGCGCTTCAGACGAGCGCTGCGATCTTGAGCTGGTCGTCATCGAGCCAGACCTGCACGGCCTTGCCGCGCAGTTCGGCGGGGATGTCTTCCAGCACCTTGTAGTGGCCCGCGACGGCGACGAGTTCGGCATGGAACTCGCGGCAGAAGATGCGGGCGCGGGGATTGCCCTGGGCGCCCGCGAGCGCACGCCCGCGCAACGCGCCATAGATGTGGATGGAGCCGTCGGCGATGACCTCGGCACCCGCGCCCACGGCGGCGAGCACCGTCAGGTCGCGGTCCGCGGCATACACCTGCTGGCCGGAACGCACCGCGGTGGTCTGCATCAGGCCGGCACCGCCGGAGGTCGCAGGAGCGGCGGCGGGCTCGTCGGCTGCGCGCTTGCGCGCCGGCGCACGCTCGGCGGGTGCCGGGGCGGGCGCGGGTGCGGCGGGCGCCTGCGCGCCGGCCTGGCCGGCGGATTCGTACTGGGCGCGGAACCGGGCCAGCACCGGCAGGCCGAGCTCCACCGCGAGTTTCTCGTTCTCGCTGCTGCCCCAGGCCAGTGCGACCGGCAGTGCGCCGGCCTGGCGCAGCGCGTCCATCAGGGCGCGCGCGGTAGCCGCATCCGGAATGCCGGGCAGGCCGCCGAAATCCACGACCACGGCGCCGCGTTCGAACAGCTTGGGCGCGCGCAGCACGCGTTCGCGCATTTCCGCCGCGAGACGGTCGATGTCGAGCGTGCGGATGCGCAGGTTGGCGATGCCGACCTGGCCGATCTTGAGTTCACCTGCGGGTTCGAATCCGGCCGCTGCCGCGTCGTGCGCCTGGGCCATCATCAAGTACCCGTGGCCAGTTGCGCCTCGCCGACCACGCGCGGCTGCAGCAGCCACGGCTCGTCGGGCAGGGCGTCGCCGTAGTGCGAATGCACCCAGGCGTAGCTGCACAGGTCCTTGGTGAGCATGGACGCGCGGATGCCGGTCTCGGGCATCACGTGCTGGCCGACCTCGCGGAAGCCGAAGCTGCCGTGGAAGATGCGCGCCGGGTCGCTGTCGTGCTCCACGAACACCTCGCAGGCCAGCACCGGGTAGCGGAGCTCGGCATAGCTCTGGACGTCGGCGTAGAACGCGCGGCCCACGCCACCGCCGCGGCGGCGGCTGGCGACGACCACCCGGTCGATATAGAAATAGTGCGGGTAATGCGCGGCGAACCAGTGGAAATTGCTGGTTGCGTGGTCGCTGGCCGAGCCGAAGCCGACCAGGAACCCGGCCAGGGTGCCGTCACGCTCGGCGACCCGGAAATATTCGGCGGTTTCGTAGAAGCGGCGCAGCCGTCCCGAATCGAGCGGCAGGATCGAAGGGCCGGCGGCATTGTTGAGGGCAAGGACGGAATCCAGCTCGTGCTCGCGCACGTCGCGGATGACAATCGACATTCCAGACTCCGTGGAAGAAAACATGTACTGGCAACGCGGTGCCGGGGCCGAGGGGGCCATCGACGGCGGTTGCTGCCGACGGCGGGATTATCGCATGGTGCGCCGGCGGCGGGCGACCGGAGCCGCACCACGTCCGTCATGACTTCCGGGCGGCTCGGGCGCGGCCGATTGCCCCTACCATGGGGCCATGCTCGCGCGCTTCGACCACAATCGCCTGCTGCGCTATGCAGGCCTGTTCACCTGGGCGGTGATCGGGCTGCCGCTGTTGCTGCTGACCCTGCCGCAGCCCGACCGCGGCGCGCTGGAGGCGGGCGAGGTGGTGGCAGCCACCGGCGGCGGATTGGCCTGGCTGGCGTGGATGGCGTTTGGTGCCTGCTACGGATGGCTGACGCGCGCGCTCGGCCAGCGCCGGGTGACCCTGCTCGACAAGCTGCTGCTGGCGTGTCTCGCCGGCAGCGCGATCGCGATCAGCTATTACAGCCAGAGCGGCCTGGGCAGCATCCTGCTGATGGTGGTGGCCTGCGTGCTGCCGTGGCTGCTGCCGGTCTGGCAGGGCGTCGCCATGCTGGTGCTGTGCGAATTCGTGATCGTGCCGGTGTACGTGCGCGGCTTCGATTTTTCGTGGGGCGAAGCGGTGCTGCAGGCCAGCCTGTACGTCGGGTTCACCGGTTTCGCGTTCGTGACCGGGCTGGTGGCCCGGCAGCAGGCGCAGGCGCGGGACGAGCAGCGGCGGCTGAACGCCGAGCTGCGCGCCACCCGCGCGCTGCTGGCGCAAAGCGTGCGCGTCAACGAGCGCACCCGCATCTCGCGCGAACTCCATGACCTGCTGGGTCACCACCTGACCGCGCTCAGCCTGAACCTGGAGGTGGCCAACCACCTCACCAGCGGCAAGGCGCAGGAGCACGTGGGGCAGGCGCACACCCTGGCGCGCCTGCTGCTGAGCGACGTCCGCGAAGCGGTCAGCCAGATCCGCGGCAACGAGGCCATCGACATGGCCGCCACCCTGCTGCCGCTGGCAGACAACGTGCCCGGGCTCACGGTGGACATCAGCCTGCCGCGGCCGTTCCTGCTCGACGATCCCGAGCGCGCGCACGTGCTGCTGCGCTGCACCCAGGAAATCATCACCAATACCGTGCGCCATGCGCAGGCGAGCATCCTGCGCCTGAGGTACCAGGTGGAGCGCGGCGCAGTGCGCCTGGAAGCCCGTGACGACGGACGCGGGGCCGAGGGCTTTACCGCCGGCAACGGCCTGCGCGGGATGCGCGAGCGCCTGGCGGCGTACGGTGGCGAGGTCGCCGCCGAGACATCGCCGGGCCAGGGCTTCGTGCTGCGCCTGCGGCTGCCGCTCGATGACGCCACCGATATCGCCAGGCCAGTGCTCGACCCGTCCGGGCCGGGCCCCTCCCAGACCCTCCCGGAGTCGACATGAATACGCAAACCGAGACCCGCCCGCCGCCGATCCGGGTATGCCTGGTCGATGACCAGACCCTGGTCCGCCAGGGAATCCGCTCGCTGCTGGCGCTGGATGACGGCATCGAGGTGGTGGCCGAGGCCATCGATGGCCGCCATGCGGTCACGGTGATCCCCGAGTCGCGCCCGGACGTGGTGCTGATGGACATGCGCATGCCGATGATGTCCGGCCTGGAGGCCCTGCAGGCGCTGTCCGCGGCCGGGACGTTGCCGCCGACCATCATCCTGACCACCTTCGACGACGACCAGCTGGTGCTGGCCGGGCTGAAGGCCGGCGCCAAGGGCTACCTGCTCAAGGACGTGTCGCTGGAGCAGCTGGTGGGCGCCATCCGCACCGTGGCCGCGGGTGGCTCGCTGGTGCAGCCGGCGGTCACCCAGCGGCTGCTGTCGGGGCTCGAGCACATGCGCAACGAGTTCGTCAGCCTCGATCGCCCGGACCCGCTGACCGACCGCGAGACCGAGATCCTGCGACTGATGGCCTCGGGCTTCTCCAACAAGGAAATCGCCAATTCGCTGGGCGTGGCGGAGGGCACCATCAAGAACCACGTCTCCAACATCCTCAGCAAGCTGGGCGTCCGCGACCGCACCCGCGCGGTGCTCAAGGCCTTCGAACTGCAGCTCGTCTGACATTTGCCGCGCGGATCGCTCGCAGCCGCGCGGGCAATCTTGATAGGATTGGCGGTCTGCGCCCCGGCCCCGGCCGGTCCTGGTCCCGGAGAACCCTGTATGACCCGTTTGCTCGAGCTCCTGATTTCCATCGCGATCGTCGCGGTGCTGTTCGTGATCGTCGGCGTGTTGCTGCCGTCAAGCCGCCACCTCTCCGAGAGCGTCGAGACCAATCGCAAGCTCTCGATCGTGTACGACACGCTCAACAGCTTCCGTCGCTTCGACGACTGGCATCCCCTCGCACTGGGCAACGTCAAGCTCAACCGTTCGGGGCCCGATTCGGGCGTGGGCGCGCGGATCGACTACAAGTCGGAAGTCGCCAGCGGCAGCTGGGAAATCGTGGAGTCCGACGAGGACCAGCGGGTCGTCTACGCGATCCAGGACGAGAAGCGCGGCAATGACAAGCGCAGCGAGTTCAGCCTCAAGCCCACGGGCCGCAACAACCGCAACGTCGAGATCACCCAGACCTACGACGTGAAGTACGGCTGGGACCTGCTGGGCCGCTACGCGGGCCTGTACGTCAGCCGCAACATCGGTGACAGCATCAAGCTGGGCCTCGGCCGGCTGAGCAACATGCTCGCTTCGGTGCCCAACATCGACTACCGCGCCGCGGATGTCCGCCTGAGCGGCCTCGAGTTCGTGGACGTCCCGGCCGAGCACCTGCTGGTGGTCAACGCCGGCGCGGTCGAGCGCAACAACGAGATCATCAAGACCTCGATGAAGGCCAACGCCGAGTGGATCAAGCGCACCATGGACGCCAACGGCTTGGTCGCGGCCGGTCCGCTGCGCATCGTGAGCACCGAGTTCGCGCGCGACACCTACACCTTTGACGTGGTCCAGCCGGTGCGTCGCCGTGCCGCGGGCGCTGCGGCTTCCGCGCCGGCTGCTGCCGCCGACGCCGCGGCGGCCGACCAGGCTGCCGCCGCCGAGCCTGTCGAGGCCGCTCCCGCCGTCGCCGCGACCGAAGCCCTCGAAGGCCTGAACCTCATGGGCCCGGTGAGCTATGTGCACAGCGAAGCGACCCGCGTCGCCACCGGCGACTACGTCGGCTACATGGCGGAGCTGGACAACGTACGCAACGCCGTGCGCGCCTGGACCCTGACCCAGGGCGAGGAAGTCATCGGCCGCCCGTACGAGCTCTACAAGAACGGCATCGACCAGGCCTTCACCGCCGACGGCGAGTTCGAGGTGCGCTGGGTGCTCAAGCGCTGACGCACGGACGAACGTTCCAGTGAATGGTCTTGCCGCGCGCCGCATCCCAGGATGCGGCGCGTTGCGTTTGGGGCGGGCACTCGCGGCCAGTGGCGCGGTCCTCGCGTCGGCGTCCGTGGCGCTGGCCGCATACGCCTCGCACGTCGCCGCCGCGGAAGAGGGATCGCGGCTGATGCTCGCCGCGGTGTTCGCGTTCGGCCACGGGCTTGCACTGGCCGCACTGGCGCCACGCACGCCCGGTCGCCTGGCGCTGGCCGCGCTGTGCATGCTGCTGTCCGGCGTGCTGCTGTTCTCGGGTTCGCTGGCCGGCGCGCACTTTTACGGCCTGCCCACGCGCCTCGCGCCCTTCGGTGGCGTGCTGATGATGGCCGGCTGGCTGCTGCACGCCACCGCGGCGCTGCGGGACTGAGCGCGTGGCCCGACACGCCCGCGGCTACGACACCGCCGAGGCCGAGGCCTGGCTGTCGCGCCGCGACCGCAAGCTGGGCACCTGGATCCGCCGCCTGGGTCCGATCGAGCCCGATGCGCGCTGGCGCAAGTCCTTCGATCCGGTCGACGCGCTGGCGCGCGCCATCCTCTACCAGCAGCTGAGCGGCAAGGCCGCGGCGACGATCGTCGGCCGCGTCGAAGCTGCTATCGGCAGTACCCGTTTCCATTGCGACACGCTGGCGTGCATCGATGACGCCGCACTGCGCGCGTGCGGGGTGTCCGGCAACAAGGCGCGTGCGCTGCGCGACCTCGCCGAACGCGAATCACGCGGCGAGATCCCCGACCTGCGGCGGATGTCCACCCTCGACGCCGACGGCATCGTGGCGGCGCTGGTGCCGATCCGCGGCATCGGGCGCTGGACAGTGGAGATGATGCTGATGTTCCGCCTCGGCCGCCCCGACGTGCTCCCCGTCGACGACCTCGGCATCCGCAAGGGCGCGCAGCTCCTCGACCGCGCGGACGCGATGCCGACGCCGCGCGAGCTGGCCGCGCGTGGCGAGCGCTGGGGCCCGTTCCGCACCCACGCCGGCATGTACCTGTGGCGCATCGCGGATTCCGCCGCCAAGGCCTCGGCTCCGGTGAAGCGGTCCCAGGAATGATTCCGATACTCGAGTTCGATACGCCGACCTTCCACCCCGGGCGCAACACGACGATCCGCCGCGGCGACCGCTGGCATTCGGTTCCGGAAGCCCGGCTTCGCCTGCGCGACGGCAGCCTCTCCCCGCCGATGCCGCTTGAGACGGCGCTGAAGAAATTCTCGGCGCTGTCGGAGAGCGACCTCCGGTTCGAGCATGATCCGAAGTGCCGGACCCTCGAAGGGCTCCTGCATGAAATGCAGCGCATCTATCCGGGCTTCGACCCCGAAGAAGACATCACCGTCTGCCATTTCAACTTCTGACCGGAAACAGAACGGCCGCCCGGAGGCGGCCGCGTGCTGGACCCGATGGGCAGGCTCAGAAACGGAATTCACCGCCGACGGCAATCGTGTCCACGTCCACGTCCACGCCCTCGAAATCGGCCTGGCGGCGATCCCAGTTGAGCGACACGCCCCAGCGGCGGTTGAAGTCGTAGCCCACGCTGGCGCCGAAATACGGCTTGGTGGAATGCGCGTCGTCCACCACGTCCCAGTCGTCCTCGCGCACCTGCGCGGTCAGGCGCGCCATGCCGACGCGGCCGCCGACGAAGAAGCCGTGCCCGTCGGCACCGAAGTTGCGCTTCGCAGCCACGCCGATGCCGATCGACACGAGATCGATGTCGGTGTCGTTGCCGAGGTACTCGGTGTACAGCGTGCCGATATGGCCTTCGACCGCGAAGTGCCGGTTGAACCAGTAGCCGCCGCCGAACGTGGCCGACGTGTCGGTTTCGCTCTCCGAAAAGCCGGCGTAGTCGAGTTCGACATCGCTCTGGCCCACTTCTGCGCGGATGAACCCGGCGCCGCCGTCGACCGCCATGGCGGCAGGAGAAATGACAGCCAGCGCCAGCGCGGAGGCCAGGATGAGGTGCTTCTTCATGTTGATCCGTGTTCCCTGAAAGTAGGTCGCCCGTTCGTGGGCGCGCGCATCATGCGCATGCGCGCTTGCCACGTCAATCCGAGTGGATGCGTGCGCGCTGGGCGCGCGGTCATCCTCCGGGCGCAAGCACCGCCAGCAACCCGCGCGCCGCCTTGATGCGCTCTTCCGCCGTCGGCAATTCCAGGGTGATGCGCAGCTTGTCGGGGCCGTCCATCCGGTAGGCCTTTGGCTGGCCCTGCACCATGCGGATCACCGCCATCGGATCGACCGACGGCTTCTCGGTGAACTGCACGCGGCCGCCGCTCGCACCCAGATCGATCTTGCGGATGCCGAGCGCCGTCGCCGCAAGCTTCAGCTCCGCGACCGCGAACAGGTGCTTGGCCGGATCCGGCAGCAGCCCGAAACGGTCGATCATCTCCACCTGCAGCTCGCGCAGGTCATCGACCGAGCGCGCCGAACTCACGCGCTTGTACAGCGTCAGCCGCGTATGCACGTCGGGCAGGTAGTCGTCGGGAATCAGCGAAGGCAGGTGCAGCTCGACCTCGGAGCCGCGCGCCGCGGTGCCGTCGACATCGGGCAGCTCGCCGCGCTTGATCGAGCGCACCGCGCGCTCCAGAAGCTCCGTGTACAGGCTGAAGCCGACCTCGGCCATCTGCCCGCTCTGGTCTTCGCCGAGCAGCTCGCCGGCGCCGCGGATCTCCAGGTCGTGCGTGGCCAGGGTGAAGCCCGCGCCCAGCTCGTCCATCGACGCGATGGCCTCCAGGCGCTTCTTTGCATCCGCGCTGATCGAACGCTTGTCCGGCACCACCAGGTAGGCATACGAGCGGTGGTGTGAACGGCCGACGCGGCCGCGCAGCTGGTGCAGCTGCGCCAGGCCGAAGCGGTCTGCGCGGTTGATGATGATGGTGTTGGCATTGGGGATGTCGATGCCGGACTCGATGATGGTCGAGCACAGCAGCACGTTGGTGCGCTGCTTGTGGAAGTCCAGCATCACCCGCTCCAGCTCGCGCTCGGGCATCTGGCCGTGGGCGATGCCGATGCGCGCGTCCGGCACGAGCTCCTGCAGCTCGCGCTCCATGCGCCCGATCGACTCCACGTCGTTGTGCAGGAAGTACAGCTGGCCGCCGCGCGCGAGTTCGCGCTGGAACGCCTCGCGCAGCTGCTGGTCGTCCCAGGGCACGACGAAGGTCTGCACCGCCAGGCGGTGCGCGGGCGGGGTGGCGATGATCGACAGGTCGCGCAGCCCGGCCATGGCCATGTTGAGCGTGCGCGGGATCGGCGTGGCGGTGAGCGTGAGCAGGTGCACGTTGGCGCGCATCGCTTTCAGCGCCTCCTTCTGGCGCACGCCGAAACGCTGCTCCTCGTCGACGATCACCAGCCCCAGGTCCTTGAAGGCGACGTCCTTCTGCAGCAGGCGGTGGGTGCCGATGATGACGTCGATGCCGCCCTCGGCGACCTTCTCCAGCTCGACCTTGATCTCCTTGGCGGTCTTGAAGCGCGACAGCACCTCCACGCGCAGCGGCCAGTCGGCGAAGCGGTCGCGGAAGTTGCGGTAGTGCTGCTCGGCCAGCAGCGTGGTCGGCACCAGCACCGCGACCTGCTTGCCGCCGGCCGCGGCCGCGAACGCCGCGCGCACCGCGACCTCGGTCTTGCCGAAGCCGACGTCGCCGCAGACCACGCGGTCCATCGGCTGCGCCGACTGCAGGTCGCGCAGCACGGCCTCGATCGACGCGTGCTGGTCGGGGGTCTCCTCGAACGGGAAGCTCGCCGCGAACGGCTCGTACATCGCGCGGTCGAGGTCGATCGCCAGGCCCACGCGCGCCTGGCGCCGGGCCTGGATCTCCAGCAGTTCGGCGGCGACGTCGCGGACCTTCTCGGCGGCCTTGCGCTTGGCCTTGGTCCACTGCTCGCCGCCCAGCGAATGCAGCGGCGCGGTTTCCGGCGAGGCGCCGGAGTAGCGGCTGATCAGGTGCAGCTGCGCGACCGGCACGTACAGGCGGTCGCCCTTGGCGTATTCGATCTCGACGTACTCGGCGGCGATGCCGCCCGCGTGCAAGGTCACCAGGCCGCGGTAGCGGCCGACGCCGTGGTCCTCGTGGACGATCGGCGCGCCTTCCGTGAGTTCGCCGAGGTCGCGGATGATCGCTTCGGGCTCGCGCCCGGCGCGCTTGCGGCGCCGCGGCTGCGCGGCGCGCTCGGGGAACAGCTGGCGCTCCGTGAGGACGGTGACCGGCGTGCCGCCGGCCACGGGGCCGTCAAGCGCGAAGCCGTCATCGAACGGCGCCACCGCGATCGCGAACGCCGGGCCGCCCGCGGCCAGGAACTCGCCGAAGCCGGCCACGACCTTCGGTTTCAGGTCGGCGGCGTCGAGCACTTCCAGCAGCGCCTCGCGGCGGCCGGCGGTATCGGCGGCCACCAGCACGCGACCCGGATAGCTGCCGAGGAACGCCTTCAGCTCCGACGCCGGCTGCTCGTGGCGTCCGGACAGCGGCAGCTCCGGCGCGGGCTGGTCGCCGAGCGGCGCGGCCTCGGCGGCGCGCGCATGGCCGGCACCGGCCACGTCGACGCGTTCGCGGGCGTTGAAGCGCGCGCGCAGGTCGTCGGGCGGCAGCCACAGCGTGTCGGGCGACAGCACCGGGTGCTCGATGTCGTGGCGACGCTGCTCATAGCGCTCGCCCACCTGCGCCCAGAAATGATCGGCCGCCGCCGATGCGCCGTCGTCGACCAGCGGCAGCGCCTTGTCGCCGATGTAGTCGAACAGCGTGGCGGTGGCGGCCTCGTCGAAGAACAGCGGCAGGTAGTACTCGATGCCGGCCGGCGCCAGCCCGGCCTTCAGGTCCTGGAACAGCGCGCTGCGCCGGGTGTCGATGTCGAAGCGCTCGCGCAGCGCGGCCATCGCGCGCGTGGTCGCGGCCTCGTCCAGCGGCACTTCGCGGCCGGGCATCAGCTGCACCGCGTCGACCTTGTCCAGCGAGCGCTGGCTCTCGGGATCGAAGGCGCGGATGGTGTCGATGTCCTCGTCGAACAGCTCGATGCGGAACGGTGCGGCGGCGCCCATCGGATATACGTCGAGCAGGCCGCCGCGCACCGCGAAGTCGCCGGGGTCGAACACCTGCGGCACGTTGCGGTAGCCGGCCGCCTGCAGGCGGTGCTTTTCGGCGTCGAGGTCGAGGCGCTGGCCGACGCGCAGGTCGAAACTGTTGCCGACCACGTACGACAGCGGCGGCAGGCGCTGCATCAGCGTCTGCACCGGCACCACCACGATGCCGCGCGCCAGCGTCGGCAGCCGGCGCATGGTCGCCAGGCGCTGGGAAATGATGTCCGGGTGCGGGCTGAAGCGGTCGTAGGGCAGGGTTTCCCAGTCCGGGAACGCCAGCACCGGCAGCCCCTCGTCGCCAGCCAGCAGGGTGTGCAGGTCGGCCTCCAGCTGGGTCGCCGCGTGGTTGTCGCGGGCCACGGCGAGCAGCACACCGCCATGGGCACGCGCGGCGCCGGCCACGAACCAGGCCAGCGCGGAGCGCGACGCCGGCGCGCGCCACCAGGCGCGCGGTCGGCCGGGGCCGGGCAGCGGCGGGACGGGAAGAAGGGGGAGGAGGGAGCTGGGCTGGGGCTTGTCGGTCATCGGCACTTCAGAACAACGACAGCGCCGGAGCGGTCGATCCGCTCCAGCGCAAGGCCGACCAGTTTACCCGCGGTCGGCGGCTCCGCCCTCGCCGGGTCCAGCCTCGGCGGGCGCGGCAGCCGCGCCGTTGGTGGCGGGCGGCGTGAGATCCAGCACCGCCTGCACCAGCCCGTCGGTCTTGCCGGGGGTGCGGCTGAAGCCCATGGAGTCGAGCAGGGCCAGCATCGGTGCGTTGTCCTCGCGCACTTCGCCGTACACGCTGTCGAGCTTCTTGCCGCGCGCCCAGCGCACCACGCGTCGCATCAGGTGGCGGCCCAGGCCCATGCCGGCCACGTAACTGCTGACCAGCACGGTGAACGCCGCATCGCGCGTGCCCGGCACCACCGCCACCCGGGCCACGCCACCGATCAATGCCTCGCCCGGGGGCAATGGCTCGGACACCACCAGCGCGAACTCGCTGCGGGTGTCGGGGTGGGTCATCCGGTGGGCGAGTTCGGGCGTCATCTCCGGCACGTCGTCGAGGAAGCGCTGGCGGACTTCTTCCGGCTGCAGCAGCTCGAAGCCGGCGCGCAGCGCGGGTGCGTCGTCGGGCCGGATGGGCCGGATGACGATGTTGCGGCCGTTGGCGAGGCGGACTTCCTCGTGCCAGGGCGGGAGACGGTTGCGAGCGACCATGGGCGGATGCTCGCACGGTCGAAGTGAAGCCCTTTTTTACATGGCCGGCGGCGGCCGGCCGATCACTCCGGGCCGCGCAGCCACTGCACGCGCGACGAGGCACCCTTGCCGCCGATCGCACCGGCCAGCGCGGCCAGCGCGGGGGTCAGGGCGGCGTCGAACTTCCAGGGGGCATTGACCACCACCAGGCCGCTGCCGTTCATGCGCAGCGGCGAGTCGTCGGGCCGCACCAGCAGCTCGGACACCAGCACCGACTTGGCCGGCAGGTCCGCCGCGCGACGTTGGAACGGCCCCAGGGTGCGGCGCAGCTTGATCGGATACCACAGCGCGAAGACCCCCTGCGGGAACCGCCGCAGGCCTTCGCGGATCGCGGCCAGCGCGTCGTCGAACTCGGCCAGCTGGGTTTCGTAGGGCGGGTCGATCAGCACCAGGCCGCGGCCGATGCGCGCGTCGCCGTCGCGCGGCGGCAGCAGCGAGCGCATCGCCGCATAGCCGTCGGTGGGCAGCACGCGCACGCGACGGTCGTGCTCGAAGCCTTCCGCCAGCACCGTGGACTCGGCCGGCTGGATCTCGCAGCAGGCGATGCGGTCCTGCTCGCGCAGGGCGTGCGCCAGCAGCCAGGGCGACCCGGGGTAGGCATCGCTGCCGTGCGCCTTGCGGCAGGCGCGCACCGCGGCCAGGTAGCGCGTGACCGCGGGTACGCGCGGATCCTCGGCCAGCAGGCGCTCGATGCCTTCGTCGGCCTCGCCGGTGCGCAGCGCGGCGTCGGCGCGCAGCCGGTAGCGACCGCGGCCGGCGTGGGTGTCCAGCGCGAACAGCGGCGCCGGCTTGGCGGTGAGGGCGTCGCACAGCGCCAGCAGGACGACGTGCTTGAGCACGTCCGCGTGGTTGCCGGCATGGAAGGCGTGGCGGTAGTTCATCGCGCCAAGGATACGCGGGCGGGCCCTTGGCCGCGGGTATGCTTTGCCGCGATGACCGCCGATACCGCCATCCGCTCCACCGTGCTGCTGGTCGAGGACGACCTGGCGATCGCGGAGACCATCCTCTATCCGCTGCGCGCGGAGGGCTTCGCCGTCGAGCACCACCTGCTGGGCGGCGGCGTGGCGGAGCGCGTGCGCGCCGGCGGCATCGACCTGGTGCTGCTGGATGTCGGGCTGCCGGACGTGGGCGGCTTTGAAGTGTGCCGGCGGCTGCGGGCGTTCAGCGCCCTGCCGGTGGTGTTCCTGACGGCGCGCAGCGACGAGTTCGACCGCGTGCTGGGCCTGGAGCTCGGCGCCGACGACTACATCGCCAAACCGTTCTCGCCGCGCGAGCTGGTGGCGAGGGTGCGCGCGCGCCTGCGCCGGCATCCGGTCGCGGACCGCGACGGCAGCGATGGTGTGCGGCGCAGCGGGCGTTTCGAACACGATCCCGAGGCACGGCGCATCGCGTTCGCCGGCGTGCAGCTCGAGCTCACCCGCTACGAATACGCGCTGCTGGCGGAACTGCTGCGACGGCCCGGCGCGATCCTCAGCCGCGCCCAGCTGCTCGACCGCGCCTGGCACGACGCCGGCGAAAGCGGCGAACGCACCATCGATACCCACGTCAAGACGCTGCGCGGCAAGCTGCGCGCCGTGGATGCCGCGGCCGACCCGCTGCGCACCCATCGCGGCGTGGGCTATTCGCTCGACGTCGGCTGAGCCGGCATGCGCATCGGCCTGCGGATCCTGCTCGGCTACTTCGTGATCGTGGCGCTGGCCGCGTTGCTGCTCGGGCGCGTGTTCGTGCAGCAGGTGAAGCCCGGCGTGCGCCAGGCGATGGAGGACACCCTCGCCGACACCGCCAACGTGCTGGCGGAGCTGGCCACCGACGACCTGCTGGCCGGGCGCATCGACGGCGGCCGCTTCGCCACGCGCGTGCGCGCGCTGGCCGCACGCGACCCCGCCGCCCGCATCTGGGGCTTCGACAAGCACGCGGTGAGCTACCGGATCACGGTCACCGACGCCGAGGGCATCGTGGTGTTCGATTCCGCCGGCCGCGACCTTGGGCGCGACTATTCGCGGTGGAACGACGTGCATCGCACCCTGCGCGGCGAGTACGGCGCGCGCTCCACGCGCAGCGACCCGGCCGACGACGCCAGCTCGGTGATGCATGTCGCCGCGCCGATCATGGATGGCGCGCGGATTGCCGGCGTGCTCACCGTGTCCAAGCCCAACCAGGCGATGGCACCGTTCATCGCGCGCAGCCAGGCGGTGGTGATGCGCTGGGGCTGGGTGCTGCTGGGCACCTCGCTGCTGGTCGGCCTGCTGGCGGCGTGGTGGCTGGCGCGCCAGCTCGGTGGCCTGCGCCGTTATGCGGACGCGGCCGCCGCCGGCGAACGCGCGGTGCTGCCCGATTCCGCCGGCGAGTTCGCCGACCTCGGCCGCGCGATCGAGTCGATGCGCCTGCGGCTGGAAGACCGCCAGTACGTCGAGCGCTACGTGCACACGCTCACCCACGAACTGAAGGCGCCGCTGGCCGCGATCCGCGGCGCGGCCGAGCTGCTGGAATCGCCGCTGCCCGATGCCGACCGTGCGCGCTTCGCCGGGCACATCGGCACGCAGAGCACGCGCATGGCGACGATGATCGACATGCTGCTGGCGCTGGCCGCGGTGGAGCATCGGCAGCAGCTGGACGCACCGCTGCCGGTGGACCTCGCGGCCCTGGTCGTCGAGGTCTGCGATGACGCGATCCTGCGGATGGCCGCGGCCGGCCTGGCGCTGCAGGTCGAGGCTTCGCCGCTGCCTGCGGTGGTGGCGGGGGACGCGTTCCTGCTGCGCCAGGCGCTGGCCAACCTCGTCGACAACGCGATCGGCTTCTCGCCCGCCGGCGGCCGCGTGCTGGTGACGTTGAGACACGTGGACGGCGACGTGGAGGTGGCGGTTGCCGATGACGGCCCGGGTATCCCCGATTACGCGGCGGGCCGCGTCTTCGAGCGCTTCTACTCGCTGCCGCGACCGGGCGACCGCGGCCGCAGCAGCGGGCTTGGCCTGACCTTCGTCGCCGAGGTCGCGGCGCTGCACGGCGGGCGCGCGGCCGTTCGCAACCGCGAAGGCCTCGGTGCTGTTGCCAGCCTGCTGTTGCCGCTGCAGCCGGCCAGGTAACGCCTGCAGCTCGTGCAGCGCGTGGCGCGGGGGCGCTCGCCAGGCCGCGCGCTTCACCCTCGCTTCATCGTGGCGCCGTCGTGCCGCCATTCGCCGCCGGCAGCCTGTCCGCTCTCTTCTCCATGGGTGAGGGCGACATGCGGCTCTGGTTCAAGGTGGTGATGGTCGCGGCGATGACACTGGCGATCCTGGTGGCGCTGGCCATGGTCCGCGGCGTGATCGACGAGCGCCAGGCGCATCGCGCGCAGGCGGTGGCCAGCGTGGTGGCGGGCTTCGGCGGTGCCCAGTTGCTGGCGGGGCCGGTGCTGGTGGTGCCGTACGTGGAGGACGTCGAAGAGGACGTGCGCGATGCGGCCGGTGTCCTGCACAAGGTGACGCGCACACGCGAGCGGCAGTGGACCTTCTTCCCGGAAACGCTGCTGGTCGATGGCGCGCTGGCGCCGGACACGCGCCGCCGCGGCCTGCACCAGGTGCGGGTGTACCAGTGGTCGGGCTCGCTGCGTGCGCGCTTCGACGCGCGCATACCCGACGACGGCGCCAGGGTGCGGCGCATCGGCCGGCCGTGGCTGGCGCACGGCATTGCCGACGTGCGCGGGCTGCGCGAGCTGCCGGTGTTCACGCTGGACGGCGCGGCGCTGCCGTTGTCGCAGGGCCTGGGCCATGCCGATGGCCCGGGCCTGCATGCGCGCCTGGCAGCGCCGCGTGCGGGCCAGCGCCTGGTCTTCGCCACCGCGCTGGCGCTGGAGCTGCGCGGCACCGAATCGTTCGCCATGCTGCCGGTGGCGCGCAGCAACGACCTGCGCCTGCAGTCGTCGTGGCGGCATCCGAAATTCGAAGGCCTCTCGCCGCAGCACGACATCGGCGACGACGGCTTCCGCGCGCGCTGGCAGGTGGCGGCACTGGCCACCGGCGCGCAGCGCGAATACCGCCACGCGCCCGATTCCGCCGGCCAAGGAGGCGGCACCGACGGGTGGGCGACGAGTGCGGTCAGCGTGGCGCTCATCGACCCGGTGGACACCTACCTGCAGGCCGAGCGCGCGACCAAATACGGCGTGCTGTTCGTGGCGCTGACCTTCGTGGCCTTCTTCATGTTCGAACTCATCCGGCAGCAGCCGATCCACCCCATCCAGTACGGCCTGGTGGGGCTCGCGATCGCGCTGTTCTTCCTGCTGCTGGTGAGCCTCGGAGAACACATTCCGTTCGGGTTCGCCTACCTGTCGGCGGCCGCGGCCTGCATCGGCCTCATCGGCTTCTATCTCGCGGCGGTGCTGGGTGGTGTGCTCCGTGGTGCGGCGTTCGCGGCAATGCTGGCCACCCTCTACGCCGCGCTCTACGGCCTGCTGGTGTCCGAGGACAACGCGCTGGTGCTCGGCGCCGGCCTGCTGTTCGTGGTGCTGGCGGCGATCATGGTGGTGACGCGGCGGGTCGACTGGTACCAGCTGTCCGCCGTGGCCCGCAGGTGAGCGTGGCCTACGTCAATGTGCACTCGACCACGTTTCCCGGCGGCGAGGTCCGTGGTCAGCTCAATGCCAGGCGCAACAAGCTGGTTCCGCACCTGCCGGACCCTGATCGCCCCGGCGGATGACGGGCAGGTCGCGGAGCCAGGTGGAGTGTCGCCAAGCTAGGCCTGCAGGAGCGGCGCCCCGATCCAGAGGGACAGGGCGCCGAGGCCGCCGCCGATCGCGGTGGCCGCGAGCACGTCGCTGGGGTAGTGCAGGCCCAGCACCACGCGCGACAGCGCCACCAGCGCGGTGAACGGCAACAGCAGCCACGCCAGCTGCGGGTAATAGGCGAGCGCGACGACGGTGAAGGCCACCGCGTGCAGCGTGTGCCCGGAGGGAAAGCTGAACTCGTCGAGCGGCGCGATCCAGGCGCGGATGCGCACGTCGGAGGCGAACGGGCGCGGGCGCCGCGTCCAGCGCTTCAGGCCCTTGTACAGCAGCAGCGCGACCACGCCGGTGGCTGCCAAGTGTGCCGATGCCGCCAACCCCTGCATGCCATCCATCACCACCAGGGCCGCCATCAGCACGTACCAGGCCACGCCGTCGCCAAGCCGGCTGATGGTGGCGAACACGCGCAACACGTGCACCCTGGCGCACCAGCCATTGGCGCGCAGGCACCAGGCAAGGTCGCCGCCGCGTGCGGCCTCAGGCGAGGGCGTTGGCGCTTGTGGCATGTGGCGTCTCCCGGTGCTTGCCGATGCGCTGCAGGATGGCGTCGAACTCCGCGGCCACGCTGGCCGGGCGCAGCGGCGCCACGGCGGCGCGTGCGCGCCGGCCCATCTCGCGGCGTGCGTCGTCTTCGAGCGCGATCCGGCACGCCGCGCCGATGAACCCGTCTTCGTCGCCGGCGCTGATCGCCGCGCCGTGCAGACCGTGGCGCAGGTGCTCGCGCGCGGCGCCGTAGTTGAACGCGACCGTGGCCACGCCGCTGGCCATGGCTTCAAGCGTCACGTTGCCGAAGGTCTCCGACAGGCTCGGGAACAGGAACAGGTCGCCACTGGCGACGTGCTGCGCAAGGTCGTCGCCGCGGCGCATGCCGCTGAACACGAAGTCCGGATGTTCGGCGGCCAGCGCCGCGCGCTGCGGTCCGTCGCCGATCCACACCATGCGCGCCCCTGGGCGCTCGCGCTGCAGCGCGCGGAAGGCGCGCACCACCAGCGCGAGGTTCTTTTCACTGGCGATGCGCCCGACGTGCACCACCGCGAGGCCGTCGTCGTCGACGCCCCACGCGGCGCGCAGCGTGGGGCTGCGTCGGGAGGGGTCGAAGCGTTCGGTATCGACCGCGCGCGACAGCAGCGTCGGCCGCGCGAATCCGCCGCGCGCCAGCGCATCCTGCAGCTCGTGCGTCGGCACCAGGGTGGCATCGGCACCATTGTGGAAATGCCGCATCCAGCGCATGGCGGGGCGCTGCAGCCAGGCGGCGCCGTAGTCCACCACGTACTGGTCGAAGCGGGTATGGAAGCCGGTGGCAGCCGGGATGCCCAGCGCGCGCGCGGCGCGCAGCGCGGACCAGCCGAGCGGACCTTCGGTGGCGATGTACACCGCATCCGGGCGCTGCCGCTGCCAGTGCCGGCGCAGCCGCGCGGCCGCCGGCAGCCCGAAGCGCAGGCCCGCATAGCCCGGCAGTGCGGCGCCGCGCGTCAGCAGTTCATGCGTGGCGGGTGCCCCGTCTCCCGGACAGCGCGGGCGCACCACGTCGACCGCGTGGCCGCGGGCGCGCAGGCCGCGCTCCAGGTCCTGCACGGTGAGCGCCACGCCGTTGATGTCCGGCGGGTAGGTTTCGCTGACGATCGCGTAGTGCATGCGCTGCTCCCGTTTGAGGAGCAGCCTGGACCGATGCGGTGTCGCGCCTGTTGCAACTGCTTGACGGTGGCGTGACAGCGTTTACCAGTGCAGCTGGACGCGTGCCTCGACGATCGAAGGGTCGTCGTGGATCCGCAGCCCGCTGACGGCATCGGTGCGGCGGCTGGCCACGTCGACGTAGTTCAGCATCAGCTTGGCGTTGGAGCGCCAGTACCAGTTCACGCCCACGGTCCATGCATCCATGCGACCGCCGCGCACGCCGCCGTCGTCCAGGTCGAGCTGGTCGTAGCGCAGGCCGAGCTGCCACAGGCCGCCATCGCCGACCGTGGTGCGCGGCAGGCCGCCGCGGTAGCCCCACGACGTGCCGCCGGGGTTCCACATGGCGCTGGCGTAGCCGCCGCCGGCGTCGTAGCCGCTGGTGCCGATGCGATCGGCGCGTGCCAGGAAGTACTCGCCCTGCAGCTTCACCGGGCCGGTGATCCACATCGCTTCGAGACCGGTGGTGGCGACGCGGTCGGCGTCGGGCAGGGTGCCGCTGTCGACCAGGCGGACCGCGGACAGATCGGCGTTGGGCCGCGTGCGCAGGCGCAGGCTGTCATCGGGCGTGTCGCGGTCGACGTGGCTCAGGCCCAGGTGCAGGACCTGGCCGTCGGTGCGCAGCGGCGCCCACCAGCCGCGCGCGCCGTAGCCCGCGCCATGGGCGCCATCGCTGGTCAGCTCGCGGCCGAACCAGGCCACGGTGGCGCCGTAATCGGAGGCGTCATAGGCCCAGGACGCGCCAAGCCGGCGCCCGAGGGCGAAGGTGTTGGTGGCGGCCGCCTTGGCGATGAAGTCGTTGTTGCGGCTGGAAGACAGCTCCTCGAGGCCGCTGGGCTGCTTGGCCTGGCCCAGCACCAGGGTGTGGCTGGGGGCGCCATCGCCGCCGAAGCGCCAGCTGAGGTTGTTGTCGAGGTAGCTCTCGTTCTCGACGTCGTAACCCACCACCCAGCCGAAGCCGCCCGGCCCGCTGCCCTTGAGCACCAGCTCGAAGCGGCGGATGCCGGTGGCGCGGTCGCGACCGTCGGCGCGTCCGTCGAGGTCGGCGCGGTCGTTGTCGAACCAGTTGCCGTCGACCTGGAACATGCCCTCGAACGCCACGTCGGAGCCGGCCACCGTGCCCAGCGGTACCTCCGCGCGCGCCGGTGAGGCGATGGTCGCGGTGGACAAGAGGGCGAGGGCAAGCAGGGAGCGCGTCATGGCAGGAACCTGGAATCGGGGGACCGCCCAGTTTACGCAAGGCCTTCCCCCCCTGCCCGCAACACTGCAGCCCGCGCGCCGCCTCAGTTCAGGGTGCCTTCGTCGACCCGGCTCATGCCCCCGGCCGCGGCCTGGAAGCCCGCGGCCTGCAGTGCGCGGCGGAGGGCCGGATTGTCGCCGCGGGCCAGGGCCTGCAGCCGGTAGCGGCCGTCGGCTTCGATGTCCAGGGTGGCCTCCAGTGCCAGCGGGCCGCTGGCGTCCTCCGGCAGCAGGACCAGGCGTCCGCCGCGGCCGTCGCAGACCGGGGTTCCGGACAGGATCATCGGCGGCAGCGCATCCAGCGGCAGTGAGTTCCACGCGCACCCGGCCACGGGCCTCGCGGCAACCCCCGGCATCGAACAGCAGGCGGGCGTCGTCGAGCAGCGCGCGCAGGCCGACGCCGGCGATCGGCGGCAGCGCCACCACGCCGTCGCCCGCGGCGAGCCCCGCCCTGCGTCCGCGTGACAGCAGCAGCCGCGTACTGCCGCCCTGGAGGTGCAGCTGCTGCCGTCCCGCCAGCAGTGGCAGTGGCGCCAGGCCGATTTGCAGGTCGCCGAGCGGCTGGCCGCGCCAGTGCGCTGCGCGCAGGTGCCCGTTCCAGACGCTGCCGCGGGCTTCGAGCGCGCCGAGCCCCGCCGGCAGGCCGATGCGCGGCAGCACCAGCTGCAGCGGCGCCAGCAGCAGCATCGCCACCGCGAACGCGGCAAACGCCCAGGCCAGGCCGCGCCGTGGACTCATGGCGCGACCTCCGCGAAGCCGACCTCGGCGCGCAGCTGGCCGTCGGCGCGCTCGACGTGGAGCGTGGCCGGTGCGATGCCGTGGGCATCGGCGAGCGTGCCCAGCCACGCGAACAGCGCGGGAGAGGCCACGCGGTCGAATTCGACCCCGAACGTGCCGTCGGTGGCGGTGCGCTGCCTGCCGGGCGCAAGTCCGGCGACGCGCGTGCTGTCCAGCACGCGCTGCTGCATGCCTTCGAGTCCGGGCACGGCGGGCGTGGCAGGGGTGCCGACCTGCGCCAGCGCGCCGACTTCGGCTTCGACTGCAAGCAGCGCGGCGGCTGCCTGGTCATAGCGGGCTTCGGCGCCGTCGCGCAGCGTGCGCAGCGGGTGCAGCAGCCCGTACCACCAGGCAAACGCCGCGAGCAGTGCCAGCATGGTCACCACCATGGCGCGCTCGCGCGCCGCCAGTCCGTGCCACCAGGCGGCCAGTTGCGTGGTCGTGGTCATGCGCCGGGCTCCAGGGTGATGCCGGTCAGCAGGCCGCCGGGCGCGTCGCTGCCGGTGCCTTCCACCAGTTGCCAGCCATCGGCGGCAAGCGCGCCGCGGATCGCTTCGAGGTCGTCGGGCGTGGTGTGGAACAGGGATGCGCGCAGCCGGTCGCCGCGCTGGTAGTCGAGTGAAGCCAGGTAGGCACCGGGGCGCGACGCCACCGCGGCGAACAGTGCGCCCGATGCGGCGACGAAGGCCTGCGGAGCACGCGCGGCGTCGAGCTGCGCCCGCAGCGCCGCGGAATCGGTGCTCGCCGCGGCGGCGGACGGCAGCGCCTGCTGCACAGTCTCCGCCGCGCGCTGCTGCAGGCCGCGTGCGGCAAGCTCGAGGCGCAGCGCCTGCGCGGCCACCAGCAGCAGCGGCGACGCGAGCAGCGCCGCCAGCAGCCAGGCCATCCGGCGTCGGTTGGCAGGGCGCGCGCGGGTTGCGGCGGGCGCGAACCTGCCCTGCAGCAGGTCGATTTCGGGCTGCAGGGCACGCGCGACGAGGCTGTCGATGCCATCCGAGGGAAGCGCTTGCTGCGCGCGCCCGGCGAGCACGCGCGCGGCGAGCGAAGGCTCGGCGCTGAACGCCAGCGCGGTGCCGCGCGCCAGGCAGCGGTCACCGGCGTCGAACACGCGTATGTCGGTGTCGGCGTCATCGCCCGCGATGGGTACCGGCAGCAGCAGCTGTTCCGGCACCACGGCATCGGCGTGCATGCCAAGCGCCGCGGCGCGTGCCAGCCACTCGTGCATCAGGCGTGGATCCAGCGCAGCCGCCATGCGGGTGGCCTGGCCGCCATCCGGCGCCAGCGCCACGTGCAGGTCGTCGGGGCGCGCGAGGCGCGCGGCGAGCAGCGCACGCGCGGCGGCCAACGCCTGTGCGCCGCTGCGCGCGGGCAGCTCCAGCCAGTCGATGCGTACCTCCGCGCCCGGCACCACCAGAACCGTGTGTTGCGCCCCGTCGAACGAGGGCGGATCCGGCGGCGTGGCAGGCACAAGCGCGGTGCGCGCCAGCACGCGGCCGTCGTCGCCGAGATGGAAACAGGTGGCGTCCGCCAGCGGGTCCGCTGGCAACCACAGGATGCGCGTGCTCATTCGTCGTGGGTCCATCGTCGTGCCAGCAGCCGCACCGGGCCGCCGGGGTCGTGTTGCAACAGGGCGCTCAGCACCACTTCGGCGCCGCCATGCTCGACCTCCGAGCGCAGCGTGAAGTAGCGCGTGCGCAGCCGCACCTGCTGGATTTCCGGGTCGAGTGCCACGGCCGCGGCCAGCGCGGGCTGCGCCCAGAACGCGGCGATGTCGCGCCAGCCGTCCGCCGGGCGCGAGGCGATCACCCGCCTTGCCGCCTCGATGTCGAGCGCGTTGTCGGTGAGCATGGCGAGGATCACGGCGTCGTCGTCCTCGAGGGTATTGAGGTTGACCGGCGCGAGCGCGGCATCGGGCAGGGCGCAGACGTGCCGGCGCAGGCGCATGTAGGCGTCGTCATCGTGGCCGGCGACGGCGCGCAGCTCGCTGACCTCGGCCAGCAGGGTGCCTGCGGTGCGGTAGGCGGGCACGCGCGCGGCGTAGGCGGCATCTTCGGCACCGGACGCGCGCGGCAGGTTGTCGCTGTCGATCCAGTCGACCAGCGCGTCGACCATGCTGCCTGCCTGTGCCGCGTTGAACCCGAGTGCCTTCAGCAAGGCGAGGTACTGGCGAACGCCCGCTTCGCGCACAGACCACTGGCCCACCGCGCCCTCGACCACGCTGTTGAGGTTGAAGCAGGCGGTGCCGTCGTCCACGCGCACGCGGATCGCGCCGTCGTCGATCGGAAACACGAACGGGCGGCCGTTCCAGCCGCCTTCGAGGGTGGTGCGGCCGTCGGGCCTGGCCAGCTGCAGGATGCGGCCGCGCGCGAGCTCCTCGGTGCCGAGTGCGAACCACTGCGCCTGTGCCAGCGCCTGCGCGTTGCCGGTGCGGCGCAGGCCGAAGCGGATGTCGTCCATCACCGCCACCAGCAGCACCGTCATCACCGCCACCAGCAGCAGCACGGTGAGCAGGGCGGCGCCGCGTTCGCGCGCGGCGCTCACGGCGTGGTCCCCGGCAGCAGGAAGCGCTGGCGGACATCGCCGATATCGTCCAGCACCAGTTCCAGCTCCACCGCGCGCGGCAGGCTGGCGGCGCCGCCGTGCCAGCCGTCGTTCCAGGCGTCGCCGTCGAAATACGCCACGCGCGCCCGGGTGATGCCGTCGAGCAGCACGCGTGCCGGCGCCGCGGCAGTGCCGTCCAGCGCGGGTCGCGCGCTGCGCTCGAGGCGGCCGTCGACAATGCGGTATTCCACGTGCTGCAGCGACGCGCGCGGCGCGCCGTCCGGGTTCTCGTGGCCGCGGCGCACGAACGCGAACAGCGGCCCGGATTCGCCGGGGCGGCCGCCGATGAAGGCGTCGCGCGCGGGCGAGCCGTCGCTGCGCCGCGCCAGGCGCGTTGCCGCCTGCGACAGGTCGGTGCGCAGCAGGGCGCGCGCGCGCTGGAACTCGCCCAGCCGCGCCATGCGCTCGCGCAGCACCTGCTGGCTGTCGGCGGCATAGGCCATCACCGCGACGCCGGCGGCGGCGATAAGGCCGAAGATCGCCAGCGACACCATTACTTCGAGCAGGGTGAAGCCGCGCTGCCGCGCGTCGCCGCCGTCGCGAACCGCCGCACGCGAGGCGCTCATTCGGCCACACCCCGGAACAGCGCCAGCTCGGCGGCCACGCGCTCTTCGCCCGGCGGCATGACGGTGATGTCGACGCGCAGCAGCGACGCGTCCGCGGTCGCCGCCACTGTGCGCGTCCAGCGCCAGTCGCGTCCGCCGGCGGTTTCGCTGCCGTGCGCGTCATCGCCGAGCAGGCGCGTGTCGATCGTCATCGCCTCCACCGCGACGTTGTCGGCCACCACCGCCGCCAGCACGCGCTCCTCGATGGCCACCGCGGTGCGCGTGCTCTCGCCGGCGAGGTTCAGCAGGCCGAGCACGGCGAGCGCGAACACCGCCAGCGCGACCAGCATCTCGATCAGCGAGAAGCCGCGCGCGCAGGGGCGGCGCGCCAGGTGCTCAGTGCGCGCCGGCATCGACGTCGATCCCGCCGCTGCCATCGACCTTGATCCGCGCGCTGCGGCCTTCGCGCTGCAGCACCAGCGTCACCGGCTCGCTGGCGCCGGTGGGGTCGAAGCGCACGCTGGCGCGGTCGTGGCCCTGCGGCAGCAGCGGGCGCGTGCCCGGGCGCCACGCGACCGTCGTGAAGCCCTTGCCGTCCAGCGGCTGCCAGCCGTCGAAGCGCCGGCGCCGGAATTCATAGCCGTGCGCGGTGGCGCCGACTTCGATGCTGCGCATGCCGAGGATCGCTTCGTCGCGCGCGTGCGCCAGGCGCGCGCCGAACGCGTCGGCCTCCGCGACCAGCACGTCCTCGCCGGGTGGCAGGGTCAGCGCCACGGCCGCGCCGGCGAGCCCGATCACGGCCAGCCCCACTATCAGCTCGACCAGCGTGAAGCCGTGCATGCGCACCAGGGCGTCCACTCAGCCCCAGTTGCCGATGTCGGCGCCGTCGCCTTCGCCGCCCTCGACGCCGTCGGCGCCGAACGAGAACACGTCGAAGCTGCCGTCGCGGCCCGGCTGGCGGAACTGGTAGGCGTTGCCCCAGGGATCGGTCGGCAGGCGGCGGATGTAGCCACCCTTGCGGTAGCGTTCCGGCCGCGCGAGCCCGGCCGGCGCCTTGAGCAGCGCGTCGAGGCCCTGCGCCGTGGTCGGGTAGGCGAGGTTGTCGAGACGGTAGGTCTCCATCGCCTGCTCAAGCACCGAGATGTCGGCGCGCGCCTTCTCGGTCATGGCGCGGTCCTGGCTCGGCATGACGTTGATCATCACCACCGTCGACAGCAGGCCGATGATGACGATCGCGACCATCAGTTCGACGAGGGTGAAGCCGGACGCGCGCTCGGGACGCGTGCGTCGCATGGGACGGATGGTGCTGCGGGGGCGGTGCATGTTCGGGTCTCCGGTCAGCCGGCCACGAGGGCGTTGAATTGCAGGATGGGCAGCATGATCGCGAGCACGATCACCGCCACCACCGCGCCCAGCACGATGATGATCAGCGGTTCGAGCAGGCTCATCGCCACGCTGGTGAAGGTGTTGAACTCGCGTTCCAGGTAGTCGGCGGCGCGGTCGAGCATCGGCGCCAGGCGGCCGCTGTCCTCGCCGCTGGTGGCCATGTACAGCAGGGTCGGCGGGAACACGCCGGCGCGCTTCATCGCGCCGGACAGGCTGCCGCCCTCGCGGATCACCTCGACCATGGCCTCCGTGGCTTCGCGCAGCACGCTGTTGCCCACGGTACGTGCGGTGATCGCCAGGCCCTCGATCAGCGGCATGCCGCTGTCGGCCATGGTGGCCAGGGTGCGTGCCATGCGCGCGGCGTGGACGTCGCGCAGCAGGCGGCCGAGCAGCGGCAGCCGCAGCACCGTGGCATCGAACGTACGCCGCGGTCCCGGCCGGTGCAGGAGGCGCGCCGCGGCCACGCCCGCCACCGCAAGCAGCACCAGCAGCGGCAGGCCCCACGCCGCCATCGCGTCGGAGATGCCGATCACGATGCGGGTCAGCAGCGGCAGCGCGCGCCCCATCGATTCGAACTGCTCGACCACGCGCGGCACCACGAACGCCATCAGCGCGATCACCACCAGCACCGCGGTCACGGCCAGTGCCGCCGGGTAGACCAGCGCCGAGACCAGCTTGCCGCGCACGTGCTGCTCGTGCTCCTGCAGGTCCGCCAGGCGCTCGAGGATCGCCGGCAGCGCGCCGGTGCCCTCGCCGGCGGCGACCATCGCCCGGTACAGCGGCGGGAACGCCTTGCCCTGGCGCGCCATCGCATCGGAGAGGCGGAAGCCTTCCAGCACGTGGGCGTGGGTGGCCATCACCACCCGGCGCACCGCGGGGCGCTCGGCCTGGCTGCCGATGGTGCGCAGCGCTTCTTCGAGTGGTGCCACCGCGACCAGGGTCGCGAGCTGGCGGGTCAGCAGGGTCAGGTCCTTGGCGGTGAAGCGACCGCGGCCTGGCGCGGTCGTCGCAGGCGTGCTGGCGGCTGCCTCAACGCGCACCGGCAGCAGGTGACGCCGCTCAAGGAGGCGACGCGCATCGGCGGCACTGTCGGCCTGCAGCACGCCTTCGCGGCTGCGGCCGTCGACGTCGAACGCGGCGTAGTCAAACGCCGGCATGGTCGGACTCCTGGCGGGTGACGCGCATGGCTTCCTCGAGCGTGGTCTCGCCGCGCAGCACCGCGGCGCGCGCGGCGTCGCCGAGGCGGCCGGTGCCGGCGAACGCGGCCGCGGCCAGCGCGTCCTCGTCGGCCTCGGCGCCGATCAGCTGGCGCATGCGTTCGTCGACGGTCAGCGCTTCGTGGATGCCGATGCGTCCGGCATAGCCGGCGTGGCTGCAGTGCGCGCAGCCGACCGCGCGGAACACCACAGCACCGGTCGCATCCGGCTGGCCGTCGGCGGCGAGCAGGCGCGCGGTCGCGGCATCCGCCACCACGGGTTCGCGGCAGTGCCGGCACAGGCGGCGCAGCAGGCGCTGCGCCAGCACCAGGCGCAGGGTGGAGGCGAGCAGGAACGGCTCGATGCCCATGTCGCGCAGGCGGGTGACCGCGCCGGGCGCATCGTTGGTGTGCACGGTGGACAGCACCAGGTGGCCGGTGAGGCTGGCCTGCACCGCGATCTGCGCGGTCTCCGGGTCGCGCACCTCGCCGACCATCACCACGTCCGGGTCCTGGCGCAGGATCGCGCGCAGGCCGGCGGCGAAGGTCATGCCGACACGCGCGTTGACCTGCGTCTGGCCGACGCCGTCGATGGCGTACTCGATCGGATCCTCGACGGTGAGGATGTTGCGGCGGCCGTCGTTGAGCGTGGCCAGCGCCGCGTACAGCGTGGTGGTCTTGCCGGCGCCGGTGGGGCCGGTGACCAGGATGATGCCGTTGGGCACGCGCAGCGCGCGCTGCAGCGCGTCCAGCACGTCCGGCTGCATGCCCAGCTCGGAGAGCGGCAGGCCGCCCTGGTCCTTGTCGAGGATGCGCATCACCACGCGCTCGCCGCCGCGCGCGGGCAGGGTGGACACGCGCACGTCCAGCGCCTTGCTGCCCATGGTCAGGCCGATGCGGCCGTCCTGCGGCACGCGCTTCTCGGCGATGTCCAGCCGTGCCATCACCTTGACGCGCGACACCAGCAGCGGCGCGATGCGCGCAGGCAGGCGCAGCGCCTCGCGCATCACGCCGTCGACGCGCATGCGCACCACCAGCGCGGACTCGAAAGGCTCGACATGCACGTCGGACGCGCCGCTGCGCGCGGCCTCGGCGATCAGGCCGTTGATCAGGCGGATCACCGGGGCGTCGTCCTGCGCTTCCAGCAGGTCGGCGCTCGCCGGGATGTCGTCGGCGAGCGCGTCGAGGTTGCCGGGCAGGTCGAGCTCGCCCGCGCCGGCGGCCAGCGCGGCATCGGCGTAGAGCTCCGACAGCCGGCGGTCGAACGCGGAGCGTGGCAGCACCTCCACCTCGAGCGCGCGGCCGAGGCTGCGGCGTGCTTCGAGCAGTGCAACGGGGTCGGCGTCGTCGCACAGGCCCACGCGCGCGCTCGCCGCGCCGATGCCGAGCAGCAGCACGCCGTGGCGCTTGGCGTAGGCATAGCTGAAGGCGGGCAGCGGCTCGCTCATCGCGCGGATCCGGTCCCGGGGGGCAGTGGCGCGGCGTCCGTCGTCGGGGCCGGGAGCGGTGGCGCGGCGTCAGTCGCGGCGGCAGGCGCCGGCAACGTCGGCGGCGTGGTGCGCAGGTAGTCGCGCACCAGCGTTTCCAGCGCCGCCTCGCGTTCGCCGGCCACCGGCCCCTGGCTGCGCACCATGTAGTCGTAGCGCGGCGCGGTCATCGCCTGCGCCTCGCGCGCGCTGCGCACGATGGTCGGGCGGATGAAGATCATCAGGTTGGTCTTGTCGCTGGCGCGCGACTTGTGCCGGAACAGGTTGCCGATGATCGGGATGTCGCCGAGCAGCGGCACCTTGTCGACGGTGCTGCGCTCGCTCTGGTCGAGCAGGCCGCCGAGCGCGACGATCGCGCCGTCGTCCACCAGCACGCGCGTCTCCAGTTCGCGCTTGTTGAGCACCAGCTCCGAGAAGTCCTCGCTCACCGGCCCGGCGATCGACGACACCTCCTGGCGCAGGGTGAGCGTGATGCCGCCACCGGCGTTGATCTGCGGCGTGACCTCGAGCTGGATGCCGACGTCCTGGCGCTGGATGGTGCGGAACGGGTTGCTGTTGCTGTCGCCGAGCACTTCGCCGGTGGTGGTGGGCACCTCCTGGCCGACCAGGATCCGCGCCTCCTCGTTGTCGAGGGTGAGGATGGACGGCGTGGACAGCAGGTTGGACGCCGTGTCGCTCTTCACCGCGTCGATGATCAGGCCGAAGGTGGCGTTGTCGTTGCCGCCGGCGATGCCGCCGAGCGCGCCGTTGAGGCCGAGCAGCGACTGCACCGCGACGTTGCGCGCGATGTCGAGCACGGAGTCGTCATCGTCATTGCCGCGGATGCGCGCGCGCTGCGCGGCCACGCCGCCGGCGATCGGCATGATCTGCGGGTTGGCGCCCGGGAACTGGGTGGCCAGCACCGGGATGTTGCTGCCGTCCTTGCCCGCGATCAGCAGCTGCGCGCCCAGCCTGCGCGCGGCGTTGTCGGAGATCTCCACCACGATCGCCTCCACCAGCACCTGTTCGCGGCGGGTGTCGAGCTGGGTGATGACCTCGGCCAGCAGGCGCTGGGTTTCCGGGTCGGCGTTGATGATCAGCGAGTTCGAGCCCGGGTAGCGCACGATCGTGGGGCGCTTGCCCTGGCTGCCGGTGATCACCGTGGCGGTGGCGGCATCGCCCGCCTGCGCGGTCGCCGGGGCGGCGCTGCCGTCCGCGCCGTCGGTGGCCTGGCCGACGAGCTGCTGCAGCACGGGCAGCAGCTGTTCGGCGCTGGCGTGCTGCAGCTTGACCACGCGCACGTTGCCGGTGCGCTCGGCGCGGCGGTCGAGCTCGAGGATGGTCTGCACCACGCGCTGCACGACGCGCGGATCGCCGCGCACCACGATCGAGTTGCTGCCTTCCACCGGCAGGATCGACAGCTGGCCGTTGCGCGCTTCGCCGCCGCTGGCGAACAGGCCGCCGACGGTGGCGGCGACCTCGCGCGCGGAGCTGTTGCGCAGGGTGATGGTGTCGATGCTGGCGGTGTCGCTGTCGATCTGCGCCACCAGGCCGCGGATGCGGCGCACGTTGTCGGCGTAATCGGCGACCAACAGCGCGTTGCCCTGCGGCGTGGGTACCACCACGCCGCCGCGGCCGACCAGCGGCTTCAAGGTCTCGGCGGCGATACGTGCATCCACCATCGCCAGCGGCAGCACCTGGGTGGTGAACGCGGAGCCGCCCGAACCCGCGCCGGGCTGCTGCGCGGCGATGTCGTCGGGCACCACGCGGTAGGCGCCGCTGCCCGCCGGCACCGCGAGCAGGCCGTTGGCGCGCAGCACCGCCAGCAGCACGCCGAGCAGCTCGGCCTCGTCCATGGCGCGGTCGCGCGTGACGCTGACCGTGCCCTGCACGCGCGGGTCGATGATGAAGGTGGTGCCGGTGGCGCGTGCGACGTCCTGGATGAAGGCGCGGATGTCGGCGTCCTGCGCGGTCACGGCGGCGCCGGCGCCGCTGGCCTGCGCCAGTGCGACGGACGGCGGCGGCAGCGCGAGCGCGATGACGAGAGCGGTGGCGAGGAGTCGCTGTTTCACGGAGTGTCTGCCTGCAAGGTCGTGGTGTGCGTCGTTCCGTCGCGCGCGTAGGTGAAGGTGATCGTTCGGCTGCCGGCCAACTCGGCCGGCAGTGCCGCATAACGTTCGGGGGTGAGCGCCTGGCCGTTGATCGACAGCAGCACGTCGCCGGCCTGCAGGCCGGCCTGGCGCAGCACCGCGCCGTCGCCGCGCGGGATCACGCTGTAGCCGGCGGGCTGGCCGGCGTCGGCCTGCACCGGACGCAGGCCGGCCTGGGCGAGGAGTTGGGCGGGATCGACGCGGGCTGTGCCTGCGGTGGGAGATGGCGCGCGCGCCGCGGGCAGCCCTGCGGACGCCTCGCGTGGAGCAGGCGCGGGCGCTCCGCCCGGCGGCAACGCGAAGCGCAGTTCGCTGCGCGCACCGGACGCGGCGAGCGTCACATGGTCACTCGCCACCGCGGCGAGCACCACGCCGGGCGCGACTTCGTCACCGACCACGAACGCGCGCTGCCGGCCGTCCTTGCCTGCGATGATCGCCGCGCCGGAGCCGGCATCCGCCGCCGGGCGCGCGGCGTGGAGCCGGAGCCCTGAGCTGTCGGCCGCGACTTGCACGCTGGCCTGCGCCGGATGGAACGCATCGATGGCAAGGCGTTCGAGGCGCGTCGCGTCCATGGCTGCGCGCGCTGGCGCGGGCGGCGCGCCGACGGGTGCCGGTGGCACGAGCAACAGCCACGCCAGGCGCGCGGCCTGCACGGCCAGCAGGGCGACGACAGTGACCGTGACCACGCGGCGCAGCAGCCCGGCATCGCGGGCGCGGGCGAGCAGTGCATGCGGTGCATGGAGGGCGAACGGCGTGGCCAATGACGGACTCGGCGGCGCGGCGAATCCGCGCGATGGTCAGATCATGCGAACGTTTGGTGACAATCCGGTTTCAACTGACACGAAACCGTCGCAAGCCTGCAGGAAACGCAAAAGGGCGGGGCCTCGCGGCCCCGCCCCTGTCAGGCGATGCAGTGCTCAGAACTCGGCGGACAGGCTCACCGAATACGTCACGCCCGGGTCGTAGCGCAGCACGTGCACCTTCTGCCCGCCGCGCTCCTGGTACTCGTCGAACTCCGTGTCGAGGATGTTGCGCGCGGCAAAACCCAGGGTCATCGCGGTGTCGCCGAGGTTGAAGCCCTTGCGCAACACGAAATCGAGCGTGGTGCCCGGCTCCTGCATGTAGTCGGGCTGGCCCGGGCGGCCACGCGCGGAGACGCGCTCGCTGACATGGTTGGCGATCAGCGTGGCCTGCAGGCCGGTGGCCTCGTTCTCGACGCCGAACTGCAGGTTGGCGATGTGCTCGGACTGTCCCTGCATGTCGCTGCCGTCGCGCACGAACAGCCGTGCGTCCACCGGCGCCGGGTAGCCGAAGGGCTGCACCGTGTCGCCTTCGTCGGCATTCACCTCGGACTGCGACCAGGTGTAGTTGGTCGCCAGGTACAGGCGGTTCGCGCCCCACCAGTCGGCGGCGAACACGTCGTCGAAGTACTTCTTGAACTCCACCTCGGCGCCGTAGACCGTGGCCTCCGGTGCGTTGAGGAAGCTCTGGAAGATGGTGCCGCCGCCGCCCACGTTGATGTTGGTCTCGATCGGCTTGTCGATGGTCTTGTGGAACGCGCCGACCGTGAAGTACTCGCCGGAGCCGAAGAACCACTCATGGCGCAGGTCGAAGTTGGTCAGCTCGCTGTCCACCAGGTACGGGTTGCCGTAGTACTGGCGGAAGCTGTCGGGATCGCTGTACTGCTGCGGCGCCATCTCGCGGAACTGCGGGCGGGCGATGGTGCGCGAGGCACCGAAGCGCAGCTGGCGGTTGTCGGCGATGTTCCAGGTCAGGGTGAGCGCCGGCAGGAAGTAATCGTTCTCCAGCGGCGCCGGGGAGGCCTGGGCGACACCGGTGATCACGTCGTACGGGGTCACCGACTGGGTCGCGTCCTCATAGCGCACGCCCACGGTGGCGCGCAGGTTGGGCGTGATCTCGCCTTCGGCCTGCAGGTACAGCGCCTTGACCTCGAGCGACGCGTCATAGGCCGAGGCGCCGAACCCGCCGGTGGTCTCGCGCAGCCGCAGCAGGTCCTGGCTGAGGTTGTAGTCTGAGAACAGGTAGTCGGGGCGCTGGTAGCGGTTGTGGAACGGCAGGGCGCCGTCGAGGGCGAGGAACTTGAACTCGCGGGCCCAGGCGTTGCGCTCGTTGTCCATGTACGCGCCGCCGAAGCCGAGCGTCAGGTCGCGCTCGACCGGCAGGCGCCAGGTGACGTCGACGCCGGCGCTGTCGACGGTGTCCTCGACCGCGCTGAAGCGGGTGTAGTTCTGCACGCGCGAGGCGTCGTGGCTCCAGAAGCCGTCGACGTTCTCGTAGCGGATGCCCTTTTCGTAGGGCATGTCGCGCGTGGCGCGCGCGGTGGCGGCGCGCCAATCGACCTTCAGGTCGTCGTATTCGCCGAAGGCATGGCTGCCGGTGAGCTGGTGGTTGAGCAGCTCGCGCTCGAACCACTCGGTGTAGTCGTCGCGCGCCTCGAAGCCGGCGAGGTTGTCCGCGCCGAAGCGGCTGCGCGCTTCCTTGATGGTGTCGTGCACGTACAGGCTGGTGAGGCCGATCCTGTTGCCGCCCCACTCGTAGCCGGCACCGAGCATGACGTTGGTGCGTGCGTTGTTCTGGGTGGAGAGGAACTCGTAGTCGGAGTCGTACTCGACGACGTCGCCGACGAAGACGCCCTGCTGCTGGTCGCCGAAGCGGGTGCGCCATTCGTTCTCGAACCCGGCCACGGCGATGAAGCCGATGCGCGCGTCCTCGCCCATCTCGGCCGTGTAGCCAGCGCTGGCGCCGACGTTGCCGTCCGGATCAATGCTGTCGTTTTCCTGCAGCAGGTTCAGGTTGGCGTTCTGGAAGCTGCGGCCGATGCGGCGGATGTCCTCGCGGCTAAAATTGCCCAGGTCCACGCGCTGGCCGGTGGCCATCGCATCCTGCAGCGCGCGCGGCATCTTGCGGGTGCCGTCGTCATACCCCGACCAGTCATCCTCCGAGCCGTAATAGGTCAGGCCCTTCTCGCCGGTGGTGACGCTGTTGCCGCCGCCGCCGACGCTCACCTTGAAGAACGGCGCATCGGGGATGGTCAGCGATTGCAGGTCGATGATGCCGCCGCCGAACTCGCCCGGGTACTTCGCCGAATAGGTCTTCTGCACGGTCATGCCCTGCAGCACCTCGGCCGGGAACAGGTCCAGCGGCACCACGCGCTGCATCGGCTCCGGGCTGGGCAGCGGCGAGCCGTTGAGCAGCGCCGAGGAGTAGCGTTCGCCGAGGCCGCGCACATAGACGAACTTGTCGTCGACGATGCTCACGCCGGAAACCCGCGCCAGCGCCGCGGCGGCGTCGCCGTCACCGGTGCGTTCGAAGTCGTCGCGGGTGATGAACGAGGCGACTTCCGCGGTCTGCAGCATCGGCTCGGGGATGTATTCGCCGCGCACCTCGACCGCGTCGAGCTGGGCCGGCGTGGACGCCGCCTGCGCGGCCGCGTCCTGCGTGCCGGCCGCCTGCGCGAGCGTGGCCTGCACGATGGTGGCCTGCGCCGGAATGGCGGCGGCGTCACCACGTGGCGGGGCAGGCTGCTGGGCCCACGCGACCTGGCAGGCGAGCAGGGTGGTGATCGCGACGGACAGGCCGCTGCGTGACGGGGTGCGTTTCATGTGGTGACCTTCGCTGTGCGGTGCCGGTTGCGGCCTGGATGGAACGCGGGGCGGCCGTCATGGCCGCCCCGGGTCGACGTGATGCGGTGTGGCATCAGTCCGTCAGCAGGACGTGTCGGCCGTCAGGCCGCAGGTCCAGCCCTGCCACCAGGTGTCGCCGGCGTTGCGGACGCCGCCGATGTAGTCGACCTGCTGGAAGAAACTGTCCACCGAGGTCAGGCCCTGGTAGGCCGCGACTGCGGTCTCGTTGGCGCCGTTGACGAACACGTTGGCGAGGCTCGAAGTGCCCACCACGTTGCCGGTGCCGGAGGTGAACGCTGTCTCGGCGCGCGCGTCGGCGAACGCCGTCGGGCAGGAGAAGAACACCGAGCCGAAGGTGCCGGTGGTGTTTTCGTCCGAGATGCTCAGGCACTGCAGCCCGGCACCGGTGCCGCCGGCGGGACGGGTGACCACGGTGTTGTAGAACGCGGCCTGGGTGCCCTGGTTGAGGGTGATCGCGGCGCCGCCGCCGGCGCGGCCGACGTAGGTGAAGTTGGCGACCTTCGGGTTCGAGTAAGGCTCGCGGCGGATGCTCGACCACTCGTTCATGCGGTCGCCGCCGGTGGCGCGCTGGATGACGATGCCGTACTGCAGCGAGCCGTTCCAGCCGGTGTCGGTGTCGAGGCTGTCGTCGTCGGCGCCGGTGACCACGATGTAGCGGCCGTTGACCGTGCCACCGAACCACTCGATGCCGTCATCGGAGCTGTTGTGCACCTGCACGTACTCGAACACCGTGCCGTCGCCCACGCCACCGAGGGTGATGCCGTTGAGTTCGTTGTTCGGCGTGACCTCGAAGCCCGAGTGCTTGACGCGCAGGTACTTGACGATGCCGGAGTTGTCGCGCGGCGCGTTGCCGCCGTAGAAGCCGTCGGTGCCTTCGATGGTCGCCTGGCACTCAGGCGTGCCGGAGACCGTGGTGCCCGGGCAGGCGTTGATCGGCGCGCGGCCGAGCAGCACCAGGCCGCCCCACAGGCCGATCGAATTGGCGTTGGTCTGGCCTTCGATGTCGGCGCGTGCGGTGAGGGTGATCGGCTTGGTGGCCGTGCCCTGGGCATAGATCTGCGAGCCGCGGTTGACGACCAGCAGGTCGGCGCCGGCGGAGCCGTACAGGGTCACGCCCGGTTCGATGGTGAGCACGCCTTCCTGGGCACCGGGGGCTTCGTTGTTGATGTCGCCACCCTGGTCGTCGCCGACCGCGACGCGGCCGCTGATGGCGTACACGGTGCCGGCGCGCTCCGGGACCAGCAGGTTGCCGACGATGCGCTCGGGCAGGCGGCAGGCGCGCAGCGCGCCGTCGGCGACGGTGCCGATGTTGGTGAAGCCGGTGGGGCAGTCGGCCGCGGGGCCACCGGTCGGCGGCGGCGGCGGAGGGGTGGTCGGCGGCGGCGGCGGCGCGGTCGGCGGCGGCGGCGGGAACGCACCCTCACCCGGCGAGGCGACGCGGTCGGCACCGCCTCCGCAGGCGCTGAGCGCGAGCACCGCGCCGAAAGTCGTGAGAAGGGCCTTGGAGCTTTGGCGCATGGACATCGGTTCTCTCCGGGAGGAAGTTGACGCTGGCGAAGGCGGGCGAGCCTGGCGGCGCGCGTTGTGTCGCGGGTCGTCGCGCCGCTGCGGGGCGGACGGATCGGAGGCCAAGATAGGCAGCGTCGATGACAGCTTTCTTTCATTCATGCGGCTGTCTTGGTTTCGCATTGCGCGCTGCGTCCGGGTCGTGAGTCGGTTCGCTCCGCGTCATCGTTCCGTCACATCTCCACGGCCTCCTAGGAGGCCACCGCCCCGAACATCACGAAGCCATGGACACACCCGTCGTCGACGCCGCACTCGTGCAGTGGCTGCTGGATCGCGTGCGCTGCGGCGCCTCGCCGGAAGACGTCCTCGACAACATGGTCGGGCGCGGCTGGGACGGCGATGCGGCGGCGGTGGCGATCGAGGACGCGATGCGCGGCCACCTCGACGCGCACGCGCTCGATCACGGACTGCCACTGCCGCAGAAGGTGCCGTCGCCGATCGTCCTCAACGGGCCGTCGCTCATCGATGCGGGCGACCGCGAGGTCGCGGTGCTGGCCAACCTGCTGCATCCGCGCGTGGTGGTGTTCGGCGGCGTGCTGTCGGACGACGAATGCGATGCGCTGGTGGCGCTGGGCCGCGAACGGCTGGCGCCCTCGCCGGTGTTCGACCCGGAGACCGGCGCCGACCAGGCGCACCCGGCGCGCACCAGCGAAGGCATGTTCTTCCGGCGTGGGGAGAACGCGTTGTGCGCGCGCATCGAGCAGCGCCTCGCGGCACTGGTCGACTGGCCGCTGGAGAATGGCGAAGGCCTGCAGCTGCTGCGCTATGGCCCGGGTGCCGAATACCGCCCGCACTACGACTATTTCGACCCCGCCACCCCGGGCGCGCACGTGGCACTGGCGCGCGGCGGCCAGCGCGTGGCCTCGATCGTGATGTACCTCAACACCCCGGCGCGCGGCGGCGCGACCACGTTTCCCGACGCGCGCTTCGAGGTCGCTGCGGTCAAGGGCAACGCGGTGTTCTTCGCCTACGATCGGCCGCACCCGATGACGGGCACGCTGCACGGCGGCGCGCCGGTGGTCGAGGGCGAGAAGTGGGTGGCAACCAAATGGCTGCGCATCGGCCGCCACGCATGACGCTGCTTGACCGCCTGTCGGCGGAACGATGCCGTCCATCGCCACAAACAGGGCTTGTCATAACGGTGTAACCCACTGCGGGCGCGGACATAGTGTCATCGGGTGCATTCATCCGATGCGCTGCGGCGCGGGAGCACCAACATGCAACGCACAGCGATTCCACTTCTCCTCGCCCTGGTCCTGCCGGTCGCTTCCGCGCACGCCGCGCAGCAGGTCCACACCTTCGTGCTGGACCTCGATGCCGACGGCCACATCACCCGGCTCGCGCCGCATGGCGCCGTGCCCGGTGCGGTGACCGACGCGCTGGCCGACGAGATCCGCGCCTGGGTGTTCCATCCGGGCCCGGTCGACCAGGCCGGCGCCGCCGCCCGCACCTATCTGCGCGTGGTCGTGGACGACGCACAGGGCGAACCCGGCGGCTACAGCGTGGTGTCGGCGACCACCGGTCCGGCGCTCGCCGCGACCACTGCGCCGGACTATCCGATGCGCGACCAGCTTGCCGGGCACGAGGGCATGGTGGTGCTGAAGCTCGAGGTCGCTGCCGACGGCCGCGTGCGCGCCGCCGACGTGCACGCGGCCACCGGCTCGGTGTCGCGGGCGATGGCCACGGCTGCGGTCAATGCATCACGCCAGTGGCGGTTCGCCACCGAAGAGGTGGGCGGCGCGCCGGTGGCGGCGACGCTGCTGTGGCCGGTCTGCTACCTCGGCGCCCATTCGACGCCCGAGGCCTGCAGCTGGACCGGGCCGGACGACCAGCGCTTCTCCAGCAAGACCGTGCTGCCGCTGGATCCGCGGGTCACGCTGGTGTCGCAGGCCGCGCGCTGACCGCGCGCCGCCGGTAGCCCTTCAGCCGGCGATCCCGGGCGTCTTGTCCGGATACGTGCACAGGTCGCGCAACACGCACGCAGGGCATTCGGGCCGACGCGCCTTGCACACGTAGCGGCCATGCAGGATCAGCCAGTGGTGGGCGTCGTGCAGGTACTCGCGCGGCACCCGGCGCAGCAGCCGGTCCTCGACCGCGCGCACGTCCTTGCCGTGCGCGAGTCCCGTGCGGTTGGCGACGCGGAAGATGTGCGTGTCGACGGCCATCGTCGGCTCGCCGAACGCGGTGTTGAGCACCACGTTGGCGGTCTTGCGGCCGACGCCGGGCAGTGCTTCGAGCGCCTCGCGCGTGCGCGGCACCTCGCCGCCGTGGCGCTCGAGCAGAAGCCGCGCCATCGCCGCCACGTTGGCGGCCTTGGCGTTGAACAGGCCGATGGTGTTGATGTACGGCTTCAGTCCGTCCTCGCCCAACGCGGCGATCGCCGCCGGGGTGTTGGCCACCGGGAACAGCCGCCGCGTCGCCTTGTTGACGCCCACGTCGGTGGCCTGCGCCGACAGCGTCACCGCGACCAGCAGCTCGTAGGGCGTCGTGTATTCGAGCTCGGTGACCGGTTTCGGGTTCAGTTCCCGCAGCCGCGCGAACATCTCGCCGACCGCCGTCGTGGGCATGACGCGGCCGCGACGCTCCGGCGGGCTCAAGGCTTGCCCGCCATGCGCGCACGGGCGCGTGCCAATGCCGCGGCCGCGGCTGCGGGAAGTGCGGGCGGCGACGTTGGCTGCTCTCCATCGGCCGGCAGCGCAGCGGTCGATGCGTCCGGCGACGGCGGCGGCGGCGCGGCGCGCGCGGCCTTGCGCTCGGCGGCGCGGCGCGCGAGGCGCGCGGCGCGGGCGTGGTAACGCTCACGCGCGGCCCAGGCGACGACCAGGCGGTCGCGCGCGGCGGCAAGCTCGGCGTTTTCGCTGGCGATCAACGTCGCGCACGGGACGAAACGGGCCAGGCCTGCTTCGATGGCGGCATCCAGTTCGTCGGCCCGCACCAGCCGCAACAGCTCGCGCGCATCCACCGCGCGGGCGCCCGGATTGCTGTCGTCGCCTGTGCCCGCCGACACGCCGCGCCTCAGCGGTTTTCGAACGCCGGCTTGCGGCGTTCCAGGAAGGCGGTCATGCCTTCGCGTGCGTCGTCGGTGGAGAACACCAGGCCGAACTGCGCGCTCTCGTATTCCAGGCCGTCGTCGATCGCGCACTCGCCGCCGACGTGGATGGCGTCGAGGATGGCACGCATGGCCAGCGGAGCGCCGGTGGCGAGCTTGGCGGCGAACTGCATGGTTTCGGCTTCGAGTTCGGCCGCCGGCACCACGCGGTTCACCAGGCCCAGCGCCAGCGCGCGCGCGGCGTCGATCGGCGCACCGCCAAGCGTCAGCTCCAGCGCCGCGGCGCGGCCGGACAGCCGCAGCAGGCGCTGCGTACCACCGAAGCCGGGCAGCAGGCCGAGCGTGACTTCGGGCAGGCCAAGTTTGGCGCTGTCGGCGGCGATGCGCAGGTGGCAGCACATCGCCAGCTCCAGGCCACCGCCCAGCGCGAAGCCGTTGACCATGGCCACGACGGGCTTGGGCATGCGCTCGATGCGGCGCATCAGGCGCTGGCCGACCAGCGAGAACTCGCGCGCCTCGACCGCGCTCAGCGCCGCCATCTCGGCGATGTCCGCCCCGGCCACGAACGCCTTGGCGCCGCTGCCGGTGAGTACGACCGCGCGCACGGCAGGATCGGCGGCGGCGGTGTCGAATGCAGCGTGCAGCGCCTCCATGGTGGCGCGATTCAGCGCATTCAGTTTTTCCGGGCGGTTGACGGCAATCACGCGCACGGCGCCGTGGTTGGAGGTCAGGAGCAGGGAATCGGTCATGCGGGGGTCTCTGGCGGCGGCACTGCGGGCGTGGGAACTCGACGCCGCAGGCGTGGTCGGATCGGAAGGTCGTCAGTGGCGGTTAAGCACTGCGCCCAGTATCCTACCGTGTCCACCGCGGCGGCCAGACCGCCCCGGTTTGCCTCGGACCCAACCAGATCGAATCCCGGAGAGTCCCTCGAATGAAGTTGCGCCTGCTTGCTGCCGCCATCGCGGCCTTTACCCTGGTCGCCGGTTCCGCCGCCGCACAGGACACCACCTCGGAAAAGGGGAAGCTGAGCTACGCGATCGGCTACAACACCGGCGCCGAGCTTGCAGATCTCACCGCGCGCGGCGAGGCGCTTGACGTCAACACCGTGATCAAGGCCATGCAGGATGCCTACGCCAAGAAGGAACCGACGGTCCCCGTCGACCAGCTGCGCGTGGCGGTCGAGAACATGCAGAAGCGCCAGCAGGCCAAGATGGAGGCGGAGTTCGCCAAGCTGAGCAGCGCCAACAAGACCGCCAGCGATGCGTTCCTGGCCCAGAACAAGGCCAAGGCCGGCGTCAAGGAACTCCCGGGCGGCGTGCAGTACCGCGTCATCGAAGCCGGCAGCGGCGCCAAGCCCACCCAGGCGAGCGACGTGCAGCTGACCTACAAGGGCTCGCTGCCCGACGGCACCGTGCTGGTCGACACCAGCCAGGCGCCGGCCGGCCAGACCCCGGGCCCGGTCGCCCTCAAGGTGAGCCAGGTGCCGCTGGACGGCCTGCGCGAGGCGCTGCTGCAGATGCCCTCCGGCGCGCGCTGGGAAGTCGTGATCCCGGGCAGCAAGGCCTACGGCAGCGACATGCGCGCCGGCCGCATGGCCAACCAGGCGGTCGTGTTCGACGTCAAGCTGGTCAGCGTCAAGTAAGTGCCACGGGGCGGCGACGCCCCGGCGACAACACGCGCGGCCCAGGCCGCGCAGTGAACCTGGACGCGCCGGCCTTCGTGCCGGCGCGTTCGCATGTGGGCAGCGCGCATCGCGCGTGACCCGAGACCCGGAATCCCGATGACCACCGCTTTCCGTGCCGTCCTGAGTCCCTGCACCGGCGTCTGCACGATGGCCGACGACGGCTATTGCGACGGCTGCCACCGCACCGGCCACGAGATCGCGGGATGGCTTGCGATGGGCGACGACGAGCGCCTGCGGCTGATGGAAGACGTCCTGCCCGCGCGCGAGGCGCGCCGCGGCTGATGGATGCCGCCTCCGCCGATGCCCTGCTGCAGGCGGCGCTCAATCCGCTGGGCGCGGTGCCGGCGGGACCTGCCTGGAACCTCCACGACCTGCATGACCTGTTGCCCGCCGACGTGCGCCTGGTCGATGCGGCCGTGCTGGTGCCGTTGATCGGGGACCGCGACACCGGCGTCATCCTCACCCGTCGACACGACGGGCTGCGCCACCACGCCGGACAGGTCAGCTTCCCCGGTGGCCGGGTCGACCCTGGCGACGATGGCCCGGTGGCCGCCGCGCTGCGCGAGGCGGAGGAAGAGATCGGCCTGGCGCCGGCGCAGGCGCGCGTGCTCGGCTATCTCGATCCGCTGGCCACCGTAACCGGCTTCCGCGTGCTGCCGGTGGTGGCGCGCATCCCTGCGGGCTTCGAGCCGCGGCCGCAGCCGGGCGAGGTGGCCGATGTGTTCGAGGTGCCGCTGGACTGGCTGATGGCGCCGGAAAACCTCGACAGCATCGCCATCGAGTTCGGCGGCCGCGCGCGGGCGGTGTTCGAATACCGCCGCCACCAGCGGGCGCCCGAACAGCGCATCTGGGGCGCGACCGCGTCCATCCTGTACAACCTGCGGCAGCGCCTGCAGGCCGCCGGAGGCCGCTGATGAACCCGCACGACAGCTGGACCACGCTTGTTTCGCCAGATCAGCTCGCTGCACGCCTGGGCGCGCCCGGGCTCGTGGTGCTCGATGCGCGCTTCGCGCTGGCAGCCGCAGCCGCAGCCGGACCCGGTTCGGGCGAGGACGACTGGCGCGAGGCGCATATTCCGGGTGCGTACTACGCGCACCTCGAACGCGACCTGTCGGCAGCGCACGCGCCTGGCGCCGGTCGCCACCCGTGGCCCGACGAGGCGGCATTCGCGCGCACGCTGGCGGGGTGGGACATCGTCAAGGACAGCCAGGTGGTGGTCTACGACGCCGCCGACGGCGCGTTCGCCGCGCGCGCGTGGTGCCTGCTGCGCCTCGCCGGGCATGCCGCGGTAGCGGTGCTCGATGGAGGCCTTGCCGCGTGGCGCGCGCAGGGCTTGCCGCTCGATGCCGCGTCCCCGGCTGTCGCCACCACGCAGTCGCAACCGTTTGCCTTCGACCGCAGCCGACTGTTCGATGCCGCGCGCGTGCAGGAGCATCTCGCCGCCGGCGGTCTGGTACTCGATGCGCGCGCCGGCGAACGCTTCCGCGGCGACGTGGAGCCGATCGACCGCGTGGCCGGCCACGTTCCGGGCGCACGCTCCCGGCCCTACGCGGACAACCTCGAGGTCGGCCGTTTCAAGTCCTCCACCCGGTTGGCGACCGAGTTCGGAGCGCTGCTGGACGGGCGCCCGCCGTCCGACGTGGTCGCGATGTGCGGCTCAGGCGTGACCGCCTGCCACCACCTGCTGGCGATGGCACATGCCGGTCTCGACGGTGCCGGCCTTTACACCGGCTCGTGGAGCGGCTGGATCGAGGACCCGGCGCGGCCGGTGGCGACCGGCCCCGGCTGAGCGTTACTTCTTGCCGAGGCGCTCGACCAGCGCGCGCAGGCCGGCCTGGGTGTCGGGCGCGTACCAGGCCTCGATGAAACCATCCAGGCCGATGTGTTCCGGTTCCAGCGCCGCGAGCAGGTCGGCGCGCGCGATGGCGCGCGTACGCAGCACCGGTTCGCGCGGCAGCTGCAGCAGCGCCTCCAGCCATGCGCGGGCGCGCACGACCACCTCGTCGATCTCCGCCAGTTCGTCGACCAGGCCGATCTGCAGCGCGCGCTCCGATTCCACCAGCTCGCCGCCCACCAGCAGCCGTTCGGCGCGGTTGATGCCCACCGCGCGGCGCAGCAGTCGCTGGATGCCCTCCGGCGCGACCAGTCCGACCTGGGTCTCGTTGAGGCCGATGCGATAACCGCCGCTCGCCATTACCCGGTAGTCGCAGCACAGCGCCAGCACGCAGCCACCGGCGGGCGCGTGCCCGGCGAGCGCCGCGGCGACCGGCACCGGCGACTGCGCGAGCGCGCGCGCCGCGGCGAAGAACTCCGTCCACGCCGCGCCAACCTCTTCCGGCGACTGCAACGACATCAGGTATGGCACGTCGAGCCCGGCGGAGAACACCTTCGGCCCGCCCGACAGCACGATGCCCGCCGCGCCCGCGGCGACGGCCGCCGGCACCGCGTCCGCGATCGCCCGGCACAGTTCGGGGTTGAGCGCGTTGACCGGCGCCCGCGCAAGCCGCAGTTCGATGATGGCGCCGTCGTGGCGGATGCTGTCGATGATGGCCGGCATGCGGATGCTCATGTTGGAACGGGCCGATATCATAGGCACATGGACAAGATGCTTCGCACCCTGCCGTTCGCGCTCGCCCTGCTTGCACTCGCACCCTCCGCATCGGCGCGGGACGCCGCCGCCGGTTGCCTGCCGCGCGTGGTCGAAGGCTGGCTGCGGCCGCCACCGGTGCCGATGCCCATGCTGGCCGGCTTCGCGCGCATCGAGAATCCCTGTGCGACCGCGGTGCAGGTGGTTGCGGCCTCGGGAGCAGGCTTTGGCAGCGTCGAGATCCACGAGACCACGCTCGTCGACGGCGTCAGCCGCATGCGCGCGGTGCCGTCGCTTGCGATCGCAGCGGGTGGCGAGGCGGTACTGAAGCCTGGCGGCCTGCACCTGATGCTCATGCGACCCGCTGCCACGCCGGTGACCGGTGAGCGCGCCGTGCTGCGGTTCACGCTCGCGGACGGTCGAACCGTCGAGGGCGTATTCGAGGTCCGGGCGCCCGTCACACGCTGAATGGGCCGCGGATGGGCGGCGCACGCGCTTTCAAGGGCGGCCCTTTTCGGGGGCCTGTACGGATGTGGAACATGCCGTCGGACTCGCACGGCGCGCCGTTGTATGCGGCACGTTCCGCCTCTTGGCGTGCCGCCCCGCGCCGTTTGCCGGCCGCGCCACGCGGCGCGTGCTTCAGGACTGGAACATTCCGCTCGCCGTGGCGCGCCCGACATCGGTTGCGACCATGCGTGCGCCGCGTACGCCGCCAAGAACCCGATGATAATCATGGCCTTGCATCTTGCCTTGGGCAGTTGGCACCAATCCTGCAAAGGATGGTCCGTGGCGTCATCCACGCGGACCTCCCCACGCGAGACGGCGCGACATCCCCCAAGGAGAACGAGATGCGCATCCGTAAGAGCATGATGGCAGTGGCGGTGTTGTTGGGTATCGGCATGACCACGTCCGCCTGGGCCCAGGACCAGAGCGAGGCCGGCGACGGCGACAACAACGCGATCAACGAACAAGACAACAGCAGCGGCAACAACCGCGACCACGCAGACGCAGCGCTGGGCCTTGGCCTGTCCAACGCATCGGCCGTCAACAACAGCAGCGCGACCACCGAGATCAACAGTTCGTTCAACAGCAACCGCGCGATCGCCAAGACCTACCTGGAAGGGACGGTGACCGGCAATCTCGTGTACGGCATCGGCAACTACGCCGAGAACAGCGGCAACGCCAATGGCGCGCGCGGCGGTGACGGTGGCAAGGGCTACGGTGGGCGCGGCAGCGGCGGCGACGGTGACGGCGGCAGCGGTGGCGACAGCGGTGACGGGCTTGCCTTCAGCGGGCGCGACGGTGATTCCGGCGCCATCGGCCTGAACGGCGCGGGCAGCGACTCGGATTCCGATTCGACTGCCGATTCCCGCGCGCGCACGCGGGAGCGCGGGGACGGCGATGCGAGTTCCGACTCGTCGGCCACGTCCGACAGCAGCGCGACCGCGGATGCCACCGCCACCGGCGGCGCCACCACGGCCAGCAACGCCGGCAGCAGCGGCAACGCGAGCACCACGTCGGGCACTGGCGGCAACGGCGGCAGCGGCACCGGTGGCGCGGGCAACGGCGGCGACGGCAGCGGCGGCGACGGTGGCGACGGCGGCAGCGGCGGCAACGCCTGGGCCGACGCCGGCTCGTTCGACATGTCCAACTCGATGGACGGCACGGCCAATGCAGCCGCGGGCCTGATGGTGATGGCGCAGAACAGCGGCGCGTCCTCGCTGATCCAGCAGGGCGTGACGGTGCAGGCCAACCTGAGCGTGGGCGGTGGTGCCGGTCCGTGACCTGAGCGTGTGACCGGATGTGTGCGCCGCGGCATGACCGCGGCGCACCCGCGCTGCGCCCAGGAGCACTCCTCATGCCTGCAATCACGATCTTGATCATGGCCGGCGCCGTTGCGCTGGCGTCACCGGCACCGGATGCGGCTGCCGTAGCCGGCCTCGGCCCGGCTGTCAGCGGCGACGCGCTGCAGATGCAATCGGGCAACGTCGGCCTGGATCCGGGCATCCTGGTCGAAGTCGACAACGCCGGCACCGTGAGCGGCAACGTCGCGCATGACAACGTGACGGGCCAGAACGTGGTCGACGGCGGCGCGTTCGGCAACGCCGCGGGCATCATCACGGTGATCCAGAACAGCGGCAACAACGTGCTCATCCAGAACGGCACCGCGGTCAACGTGCAGTTTGGCGGACCCGCGCCGTGACGCCGCGCGCGGCCGCCCCGGGGCTCGTGTTGGCAGCTGCCTGCATGCTGCAGGTCGCGGCACCGTGCGCCGCGGCAGGCTCCCCGGCCGAGATCCGCGTGCCGCATGGCGGCAGCTACGCGGTTCGCGTCACCAGCCTCAAGGAGGCGCGCTACCGCACCACCATCCGCCAGCAATACGACTTCAGCTGCGGCTCGGCCGCGGTGGCGACGCTGCTCACCTTCCAGTACGGCCAGCCGGTCGGCGAGGCCGAGGTGTTCAAGGCGATGTACGCGGCCGGCGACCAGGCCCGCATCCGTCGCGAAGGCTTTTCGCTGCTCGACATGCGCGAGTACCTGCACGCGCAGGGCTTCCAGGCCGACGGCTTCGAGTTGCCGCTCGACAAGCTGCTCGAAGAAGGGCTGCCGGCGATCATCCTCATCAACGACCGCGGCTACCGCCACTTCGTGGTGGTCAAGGGCATGCGCGAAGGGCGCGTCCTGCTCGGCGACCCGGCACGCGGCACGCGGCTGCTCAAGCGGGGCGACCTGGAGCGGCTGTGGGACAACCGTGTGTTGTTCGTGGTGCACAACCGCCGCGACCTGGCGGCATTCAACGCTTCACGCGACTGGCGCGCGGCGCCGCTGGCACCGATCGCCCTCGCCGTGCAGCGGCAAGGACTGCAGGACGTGGTGATGAGCCGTCGCGGACCCGGGGACATCTAGCCATGAAGACCTTCACGACCAGGCGCTGGCTCTGGCATCTGCTGGTCACCGCGCTGCTCGCCACCGGTGCGATCGGCTGGTCGCCGCCGGCGGCATCCGCCGATGGCATGCCCGAGGGATGGACGCCGCTTGAGGCGGACCGGCTGGATGCCCTGCGCGGCGGGTACGTGCTGCCCTCCGGGCTGCTGGTGTCGTTCGGGTTCGAGCGCATGGCGTGGGTCAACGGCGAGTTGGTGTCATCGCTGCACATCGATGTGCCGGACGTGGCCAACATCACGGCCGAGCAGGCCCAGGAGCTCGCGCGCCTGGGTGAAACCCAGCTGGTCCAGGTGGGCGCCGGCAACGTGGTCGCAAGCGGCGGCGGCGCCGGCCTCGTGCTGCAGAACTCGCTTGATGGCGCCGATATCCGCGTGATGACGACGATCAATGCAGGCACGACGGCGTTGGGGATGCTGCAGGCGGTCAATTTCGGCGAAGCCATGGGCAACGCCGGCATCGGCGCGATCGGTACACCGTGAGGCATCGGGGAGTGCAAGGCATGGACATGCGGACTGGGATCCGGGCGCCGCGGCGCCGTGGCGGTTTTGTGCTGAGCGCGGCGATTTCACTGGCGCTGGTGCCGGTGCTGGCCGCGCGCGCACAGGATCCGGCGCCGGTGGGCGGCAATGACGCCAGGCTCTCGGCGCTGGAAGCGCGCGTCGAGGCGCAGGCGCGGGAGATCGATGCGCTGCGCACGCAGGTGATGAACCAGCAGGCCGCCTGGGATGCGGCGGCTTCGGGGGTCGACGCGCTGGCGCTCGATGGCCTCCGCGCCCGCGGCGCGGCAGGCCAGGCGGCGCCGGCGGGAGCGGCGCAGGACGCGACAGCGGCGCGCGGCGACGATCCGTCCGACACACGCGTGGGCCAGGCGCCGGAAAGCTACGACCGGCCGCCCGAGGTGGCGCAGATCTTCGACCAGCCCGGCGTGCTGACGCCGAAGGGCAAGCTGATCCTCGAGCCGTCGCTGCAGACGGGTTATTACGCCAACGACCGCGTGGCGCTGATCGGGTACACCATCATCCCGGCGATCCTGATCGGCCTGATCGACGTGCGCCAGGTGAAGACCACCAGCGTGACCGCGACGCTCGGCGCGCGCTATGGCCTGGGCAAGCGCTTCGAGGTCGAAGCCCGGGTGCCGTATGTCTACATCAAGGGCGATACGGTCAGCCGCGAGATCTTCACCGGCACCGCGCAGGACAGCGTGTTCACCTCCGACGGCCGCGGCATCGGCGACGTGGAGCTGAGCGCGCGCTACCAGCTGGCGAACCGCGGCCCTGAACATCCGTACTACGTGCTGTGGCTGCGCTACAAGACGCGTACCGGCAAGGATGTGTTCGACGTGGTCACCGATTGCGTGACGCGCTGCGTGTCCAACGCCACCGGCACCGGCCTGCCGCTGGAGCTGCCGACCGGCAGCGGTTTCGCCGCCCTGCAACCCGGCGTCACCTGGGTGTATGCGTCGGATCCGGTGGTGTTCTTCGGCAGCCTCAGCTACCTGCACAACTTCGCGCGCGATGACCTCTCGCGCACGGTCCTGAGCGGCGCACCGGAGGGCTTCCCGCAGACCACGACGGAGTTCATCGGCGAGGTCGATCCGGGTGACATCCTCGGCTTCAACATCGGCATGGGGCTGGCGCTCAACGAGAAGGCCGCGATCAGCATCGGCTATGACCACAGCATCGTCGGCCGCGCGCGCCAGAACGGGCACGACATGCCCGGTTCGGTGCGCGTCGTGCTGGGCACGCTGCTGCTCGGCGCCACCTACCGCCTCAGCGACCGGACCAGCCTGAACTTCGCGCTCGGCGCCGGTCTTACGCGTGACACGCCCGACGTGTCGTTGACGCTGCGGCTGCCGGTCACGTTCTAGACCGGCAATGTCATCGGGCCGGATGTGCGGCCCGATGTCCGGTCGCGCGCACGGCGCGCGTTGACTGCTGTGGACTGGGAACGAGGCGTGACCCGGGGGGGCGGGTACGGAGCGATTGCATGCCGAAAAGCGCGGAGGTGCGCGAGATTCTCCATTGGGTCGTCGCGGGTGGTGGAGACGACCACGGTTTTCCAGCGGGCGTGGTCGAGCGCGGATGGCAACCGCGCCAGGTGACCGAGCCCGACCAGGTGCTGGGGATCCTGGCCAACGCCAGTCCGCGCTGCCAGGTCGGGCTGATCGACCTGCGCGACTGCGACCGGCTTGGCGAGCGCGGCTTCAGCCGCATCCTGCCCGCGCTCGCCTGTGGCGGCGTCGGCTGGGTGGCCGGCATCTCCGAGGGCCAGCTGCACCTGGACCGCATCCGGCGGCTGGTGCTCGACCATTGCCACGACTACGTGGTGCTTCCCTGCCACGACGAACTGCTGGCCCTGGTGCTCGGCCACGCGTATGGCATGGCGGGGCTGGGTGACTGCGGCGGCGTGGGCCAGCCGGTGGCGCCGCGGCCGGAAGGCATGATCGGCGACAGTCCCGCGATGCAGGCGCTGTACCGCCGCATGCAGCGTGCCGCCATGACCGACGCGCCGGTGTACATCAGCGGCGAGACCGGCACCGGCAAGGAACTGGCCGCCACCGCCATCCATCGCCATTCGTCGCGCCACGCCGGACCGCTTGTCGTCATCAACTGCGGGGCGATCCCGGAAAGCCTGGTGCAGTCGGAACTGTTCGGCTTCGAGCGCGGTGCCTTCACCGGTGCCAACCAGCGCAAGCTTGGGCGCATCGAGCTGGCCAATGGCGGCACGCTGTTCCTCGACGAGATCGGCGACCTGCCGCTGGAATCGCAGGCGTCGCTGCTGCGCTTCCTGGAGCAGGGCACGCTGCAGCGGCTCGGCGGCCACGACGACATTCCCACCGACGCGCGGATCATCTGCGCGACCCACGTGGACCTGGTGGCGGCGGTCGCCGCCGGGCGCTTCCGTGAGGACCTCTACCATCGGCTGCGCGTGATCGAGCTGGACATGCCGCCGCTGCGCGAGCGTGGCGCCGACATCGCGCTGCTCGCCGGCTGGGCGCTGGTGCGCCACGGCCGCGAAGGGGGTGGACGCACCCGCGGTTTCAGCCGCGACGCACTGCGCGCGCTCCACGACCATGCGTGGCCGGGCAACGTGCGCGAGCTCGTCAACCGCGTGCGCCAGGCCGTGGTGATGTCCGAGGGGCCACGGATCAGTGCGCGCGACCTCCGTCTCGACACCGGGGCATGCGAGCCGACGACCCTGTCCGAAGCGCGCTGCGAGGGCGAGCGCATGGCGATCGAGCGCGCGCTGCTGCGCAACGGCCACCACCTGCAGGCGGCCGCGCGCGACCTGGCGATCTCGCGGGTCACGCTGTACCGGTTGATGATCCGGCACGGCCTGCGCGGCAGCAGGCTGGACGTCGCCGGAACGGGCTGAACGCCGTCGCGCCGTCAGCCGCTCGCCACGTTGCGCACGCCCTCGGGCAGCGCCGTGGGCCGGCCGCTGGCGCGCGCCACCCACACCATCACCACGTGGCCGTCGGCGTGCAGCACGTCGCCGTCGGCGCTGGTGATGCGATGGCCGAGGGTGACGCTGCTGGTACCCACGCGGTCGGCGGTCAGCTCGACCACGATCGACGACGGATAGGGAATCGGCTGGCGGTAGTTCATCTGCACCGCCGCGAGCAGCGGCGCCACCTCGTCGGTCACCCATTCCTGGCCCAGCGTCTCGAACCAGCGGATCCGTGCCTCTTCGAGGTAGGTCATGAAGTTGGAGTTGTTGACGTGGTTGAACGCGTCGAGGTCGCGCCAGCGCAGTTCGATGGGCATGCGATGGAGCAGCTTGCCGTGTTCGCCGGAAGCCTGGCTCATGTCGTCTTCCTTGTCTTGCGGCCGCGGGTCGGCGTGCCGGTGCGACCCCTGGAACGGAGGGGGGCGGGCTTGTCGCCGGTGGCCGCCGCCGGCAGGTGTGCGTGCGCGCCGAGCAGCGGGGCGAGGAAGCGCCCGGTGTGCGACTGCGGCATTGCGGCGATTTCTTCCGGCGTGCCCTGGGCGATGATCTGGCCGCCACGATGGCCGCCGTCGGGGCCGAGGTCGATGACCCAGTCGGCGGTCTTGATGACATCCAGGTTGTGCTCGATCACCACCACCGTGTTGCCGTCGTCGCGCAGCTTGTGCAGCACGCCCAGCAGGTGTTCGATGTCGTGGAAATGCAGTCCGGTGGTCGGCTCGTCGAGGATGTACAGGGTGCGCCCGGTGTCGCGGCGCGACAGCTCCTTGGACAGCTTGACCCGCTGCGCCTCGCCGCCCGAGAGCGTCGTCGCCGACTGTCCCAGCTTGATGTAGTTCAGGCCCACGTCGGACAGCGTCTCCAGCTTGCGCGCGATCGACGGCACCGCGTGGAACAGGTCGAGCGCGGCCTCCACGGTCATTTCCAGCACCTGGTGGATGTTGTGGCCCTTGTAGAGCACGTCCAGCGTCTCGCGGTTGTAGCGCTTGCCGCCGCACACGTCGCAGGGCACGTAGACATCGGGCAGGAAGTGCATCTCGACCTTGATCAGGCCGTCGCCCTGGCAGGCCTCGCAGCGGCCGCCGCGCACGTTGAAGCTGAAGCGCCCCGGGCCGTAACCGCGCGCGCGCGCCTCGGGCACCTGCGCGAACAGCTCGCGCAGCGGCGTGAACAGGCCGGTGTAGGTGGCCGGATTGGAGCGCGGCGTGCGCCCGATCGGCGACTGGTCGATGTCGACCACCTTGTCGAACAGGTCCAGGCCCTGGACCTCGCGCACCGGCGACGGCGTGTGCGAGGCGCCATTGATCTCGTTGGCGGCCAGCGCGTACAGGGTGTCGTTGATGAGCGTGGACTTGCCGGAGCCGGACACGCCGGTGATCGCGGTGAACAGCCCCGAGGGGATGGTCAGGTCGACGTCCTTCAGGTTGTTGCCGGACGCGCCGCGCAGCGTCAGCAGCATCTTCGGATTGGCCTTGTGGCGCAGCGCGGGCACTTCGATCCGGCGCTTGCCTGACAGGAACTGCCCGGTCAGCGAGCGCGGCGCCTTGAGGATGTCCGCGTAGCTCCCTTCGGCGACGACTTCGCCGCCATGCACGCCGGCACCGGGGCCGATGTCGACGATGTGGTCGGCCAGGCGGATCGCTTCTTCGTCATGCTCGACCACGATCACCGTGTTGCCGAGGTCGCGCAGGCGCACCAGCGTGCCCAGCAGTCGCTCGTTGTCGCGCTGGTGCAGGCCGATGGAGGGTTCATCGAGCACGTACATCACGCCCACCAGGCCGGCACCGATCTGGCTGGCCAGACGGATGCGCTGGGCCTCGCCGCCGGACAGCGAATCGGCCTTGCGCTCCAGGGTCAGGTAGTCGAGGCCGACATCCACCAGGAAGCCCAGCCGTTCGCGGATCTCCTTGACGATGCGGCTGGCCACTTCGCCCCGCCAGCCCGGAAGCTCCAGGCCGGTGAAGAAGCGCAGCGCCTCGTCGATCGGCAGCACCACCAGCGACGACAGCGGCCGTTCGGCCACGAACACGTTGCGCGCCGAACGGTTCAGGCGCGCGCCGCCGCAGTCGGGGCAGGCGCGCTCGCTGATGTACTTGGACAGCTCCTCGCGCACCGCCGCCGATTCGGTCTCGCGGTAGCGGCGCTCGAGGTTGGGCACCACGCCCTCGAAACGGTGGCGGCGCTGGCTGCGCGCGCCGCCTTCGGTGACGTAGGTGAAGCCGATGAGGTCCTTGCCGCTGCCGAACAGCACCGCCTCGCGCACGTCTTCGGGAAGCTCCTGCCAGCGGGTGTCGACGTCGAAGCCGTAGTGCCTGGCCAGCGACGCGATCAGCTGGAAGTAGTAGTGGTTGCGGCGGTCCCAGCCGCGCACCGCGCCGGCGGCGAGGCTGAGCTCCGGATGCACCACCACGCGCACCGGGTCGAAGAACTGGCTCACGCCGAGCCCGTCGCAGGTCGGGCACGCGCCGGCGGGCGCGTTGAACGAAAACAGGCGCGGCTCCAGCTCCGGCAGCGCGTAGTCGCACACCGGGCAGCTGTAGCGCGACGAGAACAGCAGCGGCGGGACGTCCTCGCCGTCCAGCGCGCGCACCTCGGCCATCCCGTCACCGAGCTTGAGCGCGGTCTCGAACGATTCCGCCAGCCGCTGGCCGATGTCGTCACGCACCTTGAAGCGGTCGATCACCGCTTCGATGGTGTGCTTCTGGCGCAGCGCAAGCGGCGGCACGGCGTCGAGCTCGTACAGTGCGCCGTCGACGCGCACCCGCACGTAGCCCTGGGCGCGCAGCTGCTCGAACACCTGCGCGTGCTCACCCTTGCGCTCGCGCACCACCGGGGCAAGCAGCATCCAGCGACGGTCGGGATCGAGCGCCAGCACCTGGTCGACCATCTGGCTGACGATCTGCGCTTCCAGCGGATAGTGGTGGTCGGGGCAGCGCGGCTGGCCCACGCGCGCGTACAGCAGGCGCAGGTAGTCGTAGATCTCGGTGATCGTGCCGACGGTGGAGCGCGGGTTGTGCGAGGTCGACTTCTGCTCGATCGCGATCGCCGGCGACAGGCCCTCGATGTGGTCGATATCGGGTTTTTCCATCACGCTCAGGAACTGCCGCGCATACGCGGAGAGCGACTCGACGTAGCGGCGCTGGCCTTCGGCGTAGATGGTGTCGAACGCGAGCGACGACTTGCCCGATCCGGACAGGCCGGTGACCACGATCAGCTTGTCGCGCGGCAGGTCGAGGTCGATGTTCTTGAGGTTGTGGGTACGTGCGCCGCGGATGCGGATGTAGTCCATCGCCATCGGGTGGGGTCCGGGTGGGGCAGGGGGAGTGGGACAGGACGGGCAGGGCAATCAGGCAGCCTACCGAGCCGGGTATTTGGGGGCAAATCCGCGGATTGCCAGCGCCTGGCGGCGTGCCGGCGCGGCTTGCCCGGGGCAGCAAAAAGGGGCCCGGCGAACCGGGCCCCTTGATTACAGCGTGTTACCGGGTGATCAGCGACGCGCGGTGTAGTTCACCGTGGTCGAGGCGCACTCGGCGGTCCCGGCATTGCAGACCTCGTACGTCGTGCTGCCGGCACCGGGGGCGCTGGCAGTGAACGTGTGCAGCAGGTAGCCGCTGTTGGCCACCGTGGCCACCGTCGCGCCATTGCGCTTGATGTCCACCTGCTCGCCGCCACCTTCCCACTTCAGCGGCACTCGGACGCGCAACGCCTTGAGCGCGAAGGCATAGGCTGCCGACACGTTGGTGGGCGGCTCGCCGGCCGGCCCGCCGACAAAGCTGCCGGTGAGGCTCACGCCCGTCGACGCGGCATAGCCGTCGAGGCGGACGAACCACTGACCCGCCTCGGGCGCGGCGATGGTGCACGTCTCGTTGCTGCCAGACAGCCATGGACGGCAATCGTAGGCCGCGTCGGTCGGGAGGCTGCCGCGGCGGACATACAGGTCCGTATCGCCGTTCGTCCCCGTCATCTGGAACTTGAGGTCGGTCGCGCCTGCCGGCACGTCGAGCACGAAGAACAGCTCCTGGTTGGTCGCGAGGCTGAGGCCCGACACGGTGACGCCGTTCTGGAGCACGGTCGTCGTCGGCGGCGGCGGACCTTCCTCGGTGTAGGTGCCGGTCAGCGTGTACCCGGCGGACGCGGTGTACGCGTTCACCCGGACATGCCACTGGCCTGCCGTGGGCGCAGTGAAGGAGCAGAGCTCCGACACCGTGCCACCCGTCCAGGGACGGCACTGCCAGATCGAGTTCGTCGGACGCTGGTTGTACTGGACGTAGATGTCCGAGTCACCCGCGGTGCCGGCGCCGAGGTTGAAGTTCAGCTGACCCTGGCCGGCCGGGACGTCCAGCACGAAGTACAGGTTGTCGTTGGCCACCATGTCCGGCAGGTCCACCGTCACGCCGCTCTGGAGTACGGTCGGCGGCGGCGGCTCCGGCGGTGCCGGCGGGGTCGGGGGCAGAGGCTCCTCGCCCCTGGCGACCGCGACGGCACGGCCGGCGTCGATCATGCTGGCGCACCAGCGCTCGGCGTTGTTGCAGCCCGCGACCAGACCGTTCGCCGCGAACGCGGTGTTCTCGAGGATGGTCTCGACCTCGGCCGGCGGCAATGCTTCGTCCGCAGCCTCCATCATGAGCGCGATGGTGCCCGCGACGTGCGGTGCCGCCATCGACGTACCCGCATACCAGGCGTACGAGTCCGCGCCCTGGCCTTCGAGTCCGGCGTTCAGCGTTGAAAGCACCTGGTTGGTGGCCGGCTGCGAGCCGCTGCCGGCCGGAGCCGCCACGTTGATGCGCGTACCGAAGTTGGTCGACGCATAGGCGGTGTTGTTCGGCCCGGTGCCCGCGACAGCGATCACGCCATTGCAGCCAGCGGGGGAGAACCCGCTCACGTTCGCGCTGGAGTTGCCGGCCGCGGCGACCACGACGGTGCCGTTCGCGATGGCGATGTCGATCGCATCCTGCATGGCGGTCGGGCAGACCGTGGTGCCACCCAGGCTGAGGTTGATGACGTTCGCGGGGGTGGCATTGGTCGGAACACCGGCCACCGTGCCACCCGACGCCCAGACAATGGCGTCGTTGATGTCGGCGAACGTGCCACCGGCATTGCCAAGCACGCGCACGTGCTGGACCTTGGCGCCATGTGCTACGCCGGCGACGCCGACGTTGTTGTCGGTAAGTGCGGCAACGGTGCCGGCGACGTGGGTGCCGTGCCAGGAGCTGTCGTACTTGTCGTCCCAGTCACCTTCGTCATTCGGGTTCGCGTCGCGACCATCGTTGTCGCGGGCGTTGGCCGGATCGCTGATGAAGTCGTAGCCGGCGATGAACTGGCCCGCGAGGTCGGCATGGTTCACCTGTCCCGTGTCGAGCACGGCGACGATGTAGCCGGCGCCGTCCACCGTATCCCAGGCTTCGACGGCGTTGATGCCCATGCCGCCGCCCTGGTAGTGCCACTGCTCGGCGAACAGCGGGTCGTTCGGCGTGAACGCGCGGTACATGCGGCCGTTGGGGTCGACGGCGCGGACCATCGGGCTCTTCATCAGCTCGATGGTCAGCTGCTTCAGGCCGTCACGGTCGAGGGCACGGCTGGTGCGGACCAGCTTTGCCCCGGTGGCCAGGTCACGGTCGACCGCGATCTGGATGCCCAGGCTCTTGCCGACGGCCTGGAGGTGGTCACGGAGGGCTGCCGCGCTGGGCTTGGCGCCCTTCTGGAAGCTGATGATGAAACCGTCGTGGGTTTCGTTGGTCGGGGCCTTGAGGTTGGTCCCGTAGGCCTGGGCCGGCTTGGAAAACACCGGGCCCTTGGCGGTCTTGGCGGGCTGCCTGCCAGCCGAGTAGGCCGCGGGTGCTGCGACCAGTGCGGCTGCAATGGCCACCGCGAGCGCGGTCGTTGTCGTGGTGCTGCGAGTGCGTCGTGTCATTTCGATCCTCTCTCCCTTTTATCGATCCGAGCGCTTTTCAGGGCGTCGGCCCTATCCACAGAGTTGCTGGTGCGACCGCAGTGGAACTTGCAGGCCTGCCCGCGGCGCGACGGTTTGCGTCGGCGGCACGTGTGGGAAGGCTGTATACGGAGGGGCGCCGGGCAAGGGCGTCGATGAGGCGCGCCGCGGGCGGATGCGCTGGCTGGCGGGGCAGGGTCGGGGGCGCGCAGCCATCGCTGGCCAACTTGGCGCTGGTCTCGCTTTGCACGAACAGAGGCCCCCGTAGACATTCATCCATCGCGGAGTCCATAGCCACCGGGCTCCGCACGCAGTCTTGACTTCCCTATGCGGCAACCCCCTGAAGCTACCGTCACCCGACGCTACTTGATGCAGCACCCCGCACGCAACCGTATTGGCTGTATTCAGGTTGATTTGACGCTAACTTCATGAATCGCCTACAATTCCGCTCCTGTCTGCCGCAAAGGTGACAGAGACCACAATAACTACATAGGAAGCTTGGTCATGTACGCAGTCCTGGTAACAGGCGGAAAGCAATACCGCGTGATGCAAGGCGAGACGCTCCGCGTCGAGCTGCTTGACGTCGAGGCGGGCAACGAGATCACGTTCGACAACGTGCTCATGCTCGGTGATGGCGAAGGCATCAAGATCGGCGACGCGCTCAAGGGCGCCACCGTCACCGCCACCGTCAAGGCCCACGGCCGCGCCGACAAGGTGCGCATCGTGAAGTTCCGCCGCCGCAAGCACCATCGCAAGCAGATGGGCCACCGGCAGCACTACACCGAAATCGAGATCACCGGCATCGCCGGTGGCGACAAGAAGTAAGGAGCAGCAGCCATGGCACATAAAAAGGGCGTAGGTTCCTCGCGCAACGGCCGCGACTCCAACCCGAAATACCTCGGCGTGAAGATCTATGGTGGCCAGGCGATCGATGCCGGCAACATCATCATCCGCCAGCGCGGTACCCAGTTCCACCCGGGCGCGGGCGTCGGCCTCGGCCGCGACCACACCCTGTTCGCGTTGATCGACGGCAAGGTCGAGTTCGCGGTCAAGGGCCCGAAGAAGCGTCGCACCGTGAGCGTGGTTGCCGAGGCCTGAGCCTGGCGCCACGATCCAGCAAGGGCCCCGCTCCGGCGGGGCTTTTTGTTGTAATCCCCCCAATCAAGCAGCGGATCCAGACATGAAACTCGTCGACGAAGCCGAAATCACCGTGACCGCCGGCAACGGCGGCAATGGCTGCGTCGGTTTCCGGCGCGAAAAATACATCCCGCTCGGCGGACCTGATGGTGGCGATGGCGGGGACGGCGGCAACGTCTGGATCGAAGCCACGCGCAACCTCAACACGCTGGTCGATTTCCGCCACCAGAAGGCGTTCCGCGCCCAGCGCGGCGAAGACGGCATGGGCCAGCAGCGCTACGGCAAGGGCGGCACCGATACGGTGATCACCGTGCCGGTGGGCACCCAGGTGCTCAACATCGACACCGACGAGGTGATCGGTGACCTGGTGAACGACGGCGACCGCCTGCTGGTCGCGCGCGGCGGGCAGGGCGGGCTGGGCAACATGCACTTCAAGAGCTCGATCACCCGCGCCCCGCGCCGGGCCACGCCGGGCGGCGAAGGCGAGCAGCGCGCGCTGCGCCTGGAACTGAAGCTGCTCGCCGATGTCGGCCTGCTGGGCTTCCCGAACGCGGGCAAGTCGACGCTGATCCGCGCGGTCTCGGCGGCCACGCCGAAGGTGGCGGACTATCCGTTCACCACGCTGTACCCGAACCTCGGCGTGGTCAGCGTGGAGCCGGCGCGGAGTTTCGTGATCGCCGACATCCCGGGCCTGATCGAGGGTGCCGCCGATGGCGCCGGCCTCGGCGCGCTGTTCCTGCGCCACATCCAGCGCACCAGCCTGTTGCTGCACCTGGTCGAAGTGGAGCCGCTCGACGGCTCCGATGCGGTTGCGCAGGTGCGCGCGATCGAGCACGAACTGGCGAAGTTCGATGCCGGCCTGATGGAGAAGCCGCGCTGGCTGCTGCTCAACAAGGCCGACCTGTTGCCGGTCGACGACGCACGCGCTCTGGCCGAGCGCATCGTGTCCGAACTCGGCTGGACCCAGCCCTGGTTCGTGGTCTCGGGCCTCGCGCACACGGGCACCCGCGACGTGATGCTCAAGGTCCAGGCGTTCCTCGACGAACAGGCCCTGCTGGCCGCTGAAGCCGCGGATGCAGCCGATGCCGCCGCTCCGGCAGCCCCGGCAGCCCCGGCCGGGGGCTGAGGTGGGCGGGGTGGAAAGGGCAGGGGCGTTTTTTTGCCACGGATTTGCGCGGATCAGCGCGGATAAAGGGCAACAACCACAACAAAGCCCCGGCCAGTCGCGTGACCTGTCCGCTCGCCTCGGACAGATCCGGGTAAATCCGCGCAAATCCGTGGCCAGGAACGCCTTTGCCCTGGCACCCCGCCCAGCCGACGCAAAAAACCCGGCCGAGGCCGGGTTTTCGGGAAGCGCCGGTACAACGGCCTCAGGCGGCAGCAAGCGCCTTGATGCGGGCGTTGATGCGGCTCTTGTGCCGGGCGGCCTTGTTGCGGTGGATCAGGCCACGCGCGCTGAAGCGATCGAGGATCGGCTGCGCGACGTTGAAGGCCTCGCGGGCGCCGGTTGCATCGTTGGCGTCGAGCGCCTTGAGCACTTTCTTGACGGCGGTGCGCAGCTGCGAACGCTGGCTGTTGTTGCGCAGGTTGCGCACGACAGCCTGCTTGGCGCGCTTCTTGGAGGACTTGATGTTGGCCACGATGGGATCCTGGAAACTGGGGTAGAGATGAGTTTGGGGTCGAGCAAGCAGGAAATTATGGGTGAATCAGGGGCTTGCGTCAACAATGCCCGCCACGCGGGGCTGCGGGCGTGACCGGGTCCGCCCCGGCACCGGGCCTGGACAGCCCGGATCCGGCCGCGGCTGCGCCGTCTGCCGCTTCGGCAAGCGGGCCAGTCGCCCCCGGTCCCGGAGGTCGCCGCCCGCGGGGTGGGCTGATGCGTTCGACCGCGGTGTTCAGTGCGATGACCCTGCTGTCGCGGATCGCCGGCTTCGTGCGCGACATGCTGCAGGCCACGCTGTTCGGCACCGGCGGCGCAATGAGTGCGTTCATTGTCGCCTACCGCATCCCGAACTTCCTGCGCCGCGTGTTCGCCGAGGGTTCGATGGCGATGGCCTTCGTGCCCGTGCTCAACGAGATCAAGGAACGCGGCGACCGCGCGGCGCTCAAGGACTTCATCGACCACATGGCCGGCGCGCTGTGTGCCGTGGTGCTGGTGGTCTGCGCCGCCGGCGTGCTGCTGGCGCCGGTGATCACCGCTCTGTTCACGCCAGGTGCGCTGGACGAACCGGAGAAGTTCTCGCAGACGGCGCTGATGCTGCGCATCACCTTCCCGTACCTGCTGTTCATTTCGATGATGGCGCTGGCCGGCTCGGTGCTCAACAGCGAAGGGCGTTTCGCGCTGCCGGCGTTCACCCCGGTGCTGCACAACCTGACGATGATCGCCGCCATGTTCTGGCTGGCACCGCGTTTCGAGGTGCAGCCGGTGGGCCTTGCCTGGGGCGTGCTGGTCGCCGGCTTCCTGCAGCTGGTGCTGCTGTGGCCGGCGCTCGGCAGGCTGGGGCTGCGGCCGCGCCTGCGCCCCGGCTTCCGCCATCCGGACGTGCGCCGGGTTGGCAAGCTGATGCTGCCGACGCTGTTCTCGTCCTCGGTGGCGCAGGTCAATCTGCTGGTGGGCACGGCATTCGCGTCGCTGCTGGCCGATGGCAGCCAGGACTGGCTGTACTACTCCGACCGCCTGGTCGAGTTTCCGCTGGGGCTGTTCGGCGTGGCGCTGGGGACCGTGATCCTGCCGCACCTGTCGCGCCGGCATGCGGCCGAAGACGCGGACGGCTACAACCATTCGCTGGACTGGGCGCTGCGCATGGCGCTGCTGGCCGGCATGCCGGCGGGCCTCGGCCTGCTGCTGCTGGCCGAGCCGGTGACGGCCACGGTCTACAACTACGGCGCGTTCACCGCGGTGGACACGCGCATGGCGGCGCTCAGCCTGACCGCCATGAGCATCGGCATTCCGGCGTTCATGCTGAGCAAGGTGCTGGCGCCGGCGTTCTACGCCCGCCAGGACATGAAGACCCCGATGCGCGCGGCCCTGCTGACGGTCGCCATCAACGTGGCGCTGACCATCGCGTTCACCACGCCGATGTGGCTGCACGACACGCCGGGCGCGCACGGTGGCATCGCACTCGCCACGGGTCTTGCCGGCGTGGCCAACGCCTGGCTGCTGTGGCGCTACCTGCGCCGCGGCGGGGTCTATGTGCCCGCCTTGGGCTGGGGCCGATTCGGCCTGCGGCTGCTGCTGGCGTGCGCGGCGATGGCGGCGGCCGTGCTGGCGATGCGCGGCTGGATCGGCGACTGGACGGCCATCGAGGGCTGGCAAGCGCGTGCCGGCTTGCTGCTGGCGACCATTGCCGCCGGCGCGGCGACCTACGGCCTGGCCCTGCTGGTGCTGGGCCTGCGGCCCCGCCACCTGCGCCACTGAGGCCGGGGGTGGAGCGCCGCCGTTATACTCTGCGGTCGACCCCACGCGGTCGCGGCGCCGGTGGCGGCCGCACCTCTCCACCCAGGACCCCATGAAGCAGCTGTTCCGCGACGTCGACGGCGGGCCCTTGTGCCCCGAGGGCAGCGTGGCCTGCATCGGCGCCTTCGACGGCCTGCATCTCGGCCATCGCGCGCTGCTGCGCCACGCGGCCGGGCGCGCCCACGCCCTTGGCTTGCCGCTGGTCGCGCTGAGTTTCGAACCCTTGCCGCGGGAATTCTTCGCGCCTGTCGCTCCACCGCCGCGGCTGGGGCTGCCACGGGCAAAGTTCGAAGGGCTGTGCGCGCTTGGTGCCGATGCCGTCGGCCTGTTGCGCTTCAACGCCGGATTCGCGGCGCTGTCGCCGGATGCGTTCGCCGAATCGGTACTGGCCGGACGCCTTGCTGCCCGCGAGGTCTGGGTGGGCCCCGGGTTCCGCTACGGCCAGCGGCGCGCCGGTGACCTCGACACCCTGCGCCAGGCGGGGCAGCGACTCGGCTTCGCCGCCGGCGAGATCGCTCCGGTCCTGCTCGACGACGAGCGCGTGTCCAGCACCCGCATCCGCGCCGCGCTGACGGCAGGCGACTTCGCCGCCGCCACGCGGCTGCTCGACAGGCCCTATGCCATCGCCGGGCGCGTGGTGCGTGGACGCCAACTCGGCCGTACGCTGGGTTTCCCCACCGCCAACCTGCGCTTCGGCGGCAAGGTGCCGGCCTTGCAGGGCATCTACGCCACCCGCGTGCACGGCGTCGGTGACCGGCCCTGGCCCTCGGTGTCGAGCTTCGGTACCCGACCCACCGTGGACGGCGTGGAGCCGCTGCTGGAAGCCCACCTGTTCGACTTCGACGGCGACCTTTATGGTCGGCGCATCGAGGTCGAGTTCGTCGCGCGCCTGCGCGACGAGGAAAAATACCCCGACCTGCCGACCCTGGTCGCGCAGATGCAGCGCGACGCCGAGCAGGCGCGCCACCTTTTGATGCAGCCCCCGCAGCGAGCGACCGCGTGACCGACGACGACAGCCAGCGCTACAAGCCGACCATCCTCCTGCCCGAGACCGCGTTTCCGATGCGCGGCGACCTGCCCAAGCGGGAGCCGGACACGCTGGCGCGCTGGGAGGGCGAGGGCCTGTACGCACGCCTGCGCACGCACGCCGCGGGTCGGCCGAAGTTCGTGCTGCACGACGGTCCGCCGTATGCCAACGGCGCCATCCACCTCGGGCATGCGGTCAACAAGATCCTCAAGGACATCATCGTCCGCTCGAAGACCGTCGCCGGTTTCGATGCGCCGTACATCCCCGGCTGGGACTGCCATGGCCTGCCGATCGAGATCGCGATCGAGAAGAAGCACGGCAAGGTGGGGGTGAAGCTCGATGCCACCGCGTTCCGCCAGGCCTGCCGCGACTACGCGCTGTCGCAGATCGAACTGCAGATGCGCGATTTCAAGCGCCTGGGCGTGCTCGGCGACTGGGACAACCCGTACCTCACGCTCGACCCGAAGTTCGAGGCCGACGAGATGCGCGCGCTGGCCAAGGTGGTCGACAACGGCCACCTGGTGCGCGGCGTGAAGCCGGTCTACTGGTGCTTCGATTGCGGCTCGGCGCTGGCCGAGGCGGAAATCGAATACCAGGACAAGCAGTCGACCGCGGTCGACGTGGCGTACCCGGCACGTGATGCGCAGGCGCTGGCGCGGGCCTTCGGCACCGAAGTGCCGGAAGGCGTCGAGATCGCGGTGCCGATCTGGACCACCACGCCGTGGACGCTGCCGGCATCGCTGGCGGTGGCGCTGGGCGCGGGGCTGGACTACACGCTTGTCGAGGGCCCGCTGGTCGAAGGGCCGGCGCATGGCGGCCGACGCCGCTGGCTGGTGCTGGCCTCGGGGCTCGAGGCGAAGGCGCTTGCACGCTACGGGGTGGACGAGGTGACCGTGCACGGCCACGCCCCGGGCAGCGCGCTCGAAGGCCAGCTGCTTGCGCACCCGTTCTACCCCGAGCGCGACATTCCGCTGATCCTCGGCGAACACGTGACCGCCGAAGACGGCACCGGCGCGGTGCATACCGCCCCCGGGCATGGCCAGGAGGATTTCGTGGCGGCCCGGCACTACGGGCTGGTCGAGAAGTACACAGCGGCGCAGCTCAACCCGGTCGACGGACGCGGCGTGTACCTGCCCTCGACGCCGGCGGCGGACGGCGTGGCGCTCGCCGGCACGCACATCTGGAAGGCCAACGACGCGATTGTTGAAGTCCTCCGTGCCAACGGCGCACTGCTCGCGCATGCCAGCCTGCAGCACAGCTACCCGCACTGCTGGCGCCACCGCACGCCGGTCGTGTTCCGCGCCACGCCGCAGTGGTTCATCTCAATGGACCAGGCGGGGCTGCGCCGCGACGCGCTCGCCGCGATCCAGGGCGTGGAGTGGTTTCCCGGATGGGGTGAAGCGCGCATCGCGGGCATGGTCGAGGGCCGCCCGGACTGGACGATCTCGCGCCAGCGCACGTGGGGCGTGCCGATCGCGCTGTTCGTGCACCGCGAGACCGGCGAGCCGCACCCGCGCTCCAGCGAACTGATGCGCGCTGCCGCCGACCGCGTCGAGGTTGCCGGCATCGATGCCTGGTACGACCTCGATCCGGCCGAGCTACTGGGCGACGAGGCGGGCGACTACGACCGCATCACCGACATCCTCGACGTCTGGTTCGATTCCGGCGTCACCCACGAGTGCGTGCTGGCCGCGCGCGGCATCGGCAAGCCGGCCGACCTGTACCTCGAAGGCTCGGACCAGCACCGCGGCTGGTTCCAGTCGTCGCTGCTCACCGGTATCGCGATCGACGGCGCCGCGCCGTACCGGCAGTGCCTGACGCACGGCTTCACGGTCGACGAGAACGGCCGCAAGATGTCGAAGTCGCTCGGCAACGGCATTGAGCCGCAGGAAATCATGAAGACGCTGGGCGCGGACATCCTGCGCCTGTGGATCGCGTCGGCCGACTACAGCAACGAGATGTCGCTGTCGAAGGAGATCCTCAAGCGCAACGCCGATGCCTACCGCCGCATCCGCAACACCGCGCGCTTCCTGCTCGGCAACCTGCACGGGTTCGACCCGGTGCGCGACCTGCGCCCGCTCGACGACATGGTGGCGCTGGACCGCTGGATCGTGCACCGCGCGTGGGAAGTGCAGGAAAAGATCGTCGCCGCATACGCGCGCTACGATTTCGCGGAGATCATCCAGGCGCTGCTCAATTTCTGCAGCGTCGACCTCGGTTCGCTGTACCTCGATGTCACCAAGGACCGGCTGTACACCATGCCGGAGGACTCGCGCGGCCGGCGCAGCGCGCAGAGCGCGATGTACCGCATCACCGAGGCCTTCGTGCGCTGGATCGCCCCGGTGCTGGCGTTCACCGCCGACGAAATGTGGAGCCACCTGCCGGGCACGCGCGAGGACAACGTGCTGTTCGCCACCTGGTACGACGGCCTGGCGCCGATGGCCGACGACGCCGCGATGTCGGCGCGCGAGTTCGACGAGTTGCTGCGCCTGCGCGAGCAGGTGGCCAAGGTGCTCGAGCCGATGCGCGCGAGCGGCGTGATCGGTGCCGCGCTGGAAGCCGAGATCACGCTCGCATGCGGCGTCGCCGACCAGAACCGGCTGTCGCCGCTGCTCGACGAACTCCGCTTCCTGCTGATCAGCGGCGATGTCGCGCTGGTGGTCGCCGATGGCGCCACCGAGATCGGCGTCAGCGCGACGGCCACCACCAAGCCCAAGTGCGTGCGCTGCTGGCAGCACCGCGGCGACATCGGCACCGTCGCCGCGCATCCGCTGCTGTGCACGCGCTGCGCGGGCAACGTCGAAGGCAACACTGAGGATCGCCAATGGTTCTGAAGCCCGCCCGCAATGCGTTGCCCTGGCTGCTGCTTTCCGCGCTGGTCATCGTGCTCGACCAGCTGAGCAAGCAGTGGGTACTCACCAGCCTGCCGGAGTACACGGCGATCCCGGTGATCGACGGATTCTGGAACTGGTACCGCACCTACAACACGGGTGCCGCGTTCAGCTTCCTGTCCGATGCCGGTGGTTGGCAGAAGTGGTTCTTCAGCATCCTGGCGTTCGGCATCAGCGGCCTGCTGGCGGTGTGGCTTTCGCGCACCCCGCGTGGTGACTGGCGCACGGCGCTGCCGTTCGCGCTTGTGATCGGCGGCGCGATCGGCAACGTGATCGACCGGATCGTGCATGGCCATGTCATCGATTTCGTCCAGTGGCACTGGCGCGATTACTACTGGCCGGCGTTCAACATCGCCGATGCCGCGATCGTCGGCGGTGCGATCGGGATCGCGCTGTTCGGGCTGATCGCAGGCAAGCCGAAGCCGGCATAAACGCGCGCCGCTCCTCCCGCAGCCCGGGAAGGGCGGCGCCCTTGCCGGGGCGGTAGAATGGCCATCATGGATATCGTGCTCGCCAACCCCCGTGGTTTCTGTGCCGGCGTGGACCGCGCCATCGAGATCGTCAAGCGCGCCATCGAGACGCTCGGCGCGCCCATCTACGTGCGCCACGAGGTGGTCCACAACCGCTACGTGGTCGATGACCTGAAGAAGCGCGGCGCGATCTTCGTCGAGGAGCTCGACGAGGTGCCCGATGGCAACACCGTGATCTTCAGCGCCCACGGCGTCTCGCAGGCCGTGCGCCAGGAAGCGGACCGGCGCGGCCTGAAGGTGTTCGACGCCACCTGTCCGCTGGTGACCAAGGTGCACTTGGAGGTCGCGCGCCAGTGCCGCGCCGGGCGCGACGTGGTGTTGATCGGCCATGCCGGGCATCCGGAAGTCGAAGGCACCATGGGCCAGTGGAACAAGGAACGTGGCACCGGACGCATCTACCTGGTCGAGGACGTCGCCGATGTCGCCGTGCTCGAGGTCTCGCAGCCTGAAAACCTGGCGTACACCACCCAGACCACGCTGTCGGTGGATGACACCCGCAGCGTCATCGAGGCCCTGCGCCTGCGTTTCCCGGCGATCCAGGGGCCAAAGAACGACGACATCTGCTACGCCACCCAGAACCGCCAGGACGCTGTGCGCGCGCTGGCGTCGCAGTGCGACCTGGTGCTGGTGGTCGGTTCGCCGAACAGCTCCAATTCAAACCGGCTCCGCGAGCTGGCCGAGCGCGATGGTGTCGAGGCCTACCTGATCGACGGTGCCGAGGAGATCGACGTGCGCTGGGTCGAAGGCCGCCGCCACATCGGCGTGACCGCCGGCGCCTCGGCGCCGGACGTGCTGGTGGAAGGCGTGCTGGCGCGCCTGCGCGAGCTGGGCGCCGTAGGCATCCGCGAGCTGTCCGGCGAGCCGGAGAACATGGTGTTCGCGCTGCCCAAGGAACTGCGCCTGCGGCTGGTGGAGTAGGGCGGCCGGGCCACCCCGGCCTGGCTCGCGCAACAAAAAGGCCGCCCGAGGGCGGCCTTTCTGCGTCACTGGTGCCGGAAATAGGAATCGAACCTACGACCTACGCATTACGAATGCGCCGCTCTACCAACTGAGCTATTCCGGCGTGGCCGCGCATTGTAGGGCGAGCGGGCGCATACGGTCAAAGCGGAAGGGCGCAGGGGCGTCGCGTCTCGCCCGACGCGACCGGTGGCCGCTATCCTGCGCCCTCTCCAACACCCCCGGGATGTCCATGGCCAAGGCGCGCACCGCCTACGTCTGCACCGAATGCGGCGCCGATTCCAGCAAGTGGCAGGGCCAGTGCGGCGCCTGCGGGGCGTGGGACACGGTGTCGGAGATCGTGCTCGAGCCTGCGTCGGCGGCCAAGGCGTCGTCGCCCGCGCGCCGTGGCGGCTGGGCCGGCAAGGTCGAGGCGCCGCAGGTCACGGCGCTCAAGGACGTGCGCCACCATGAGGACGAGCGCGTCTCCACCGGCATTGGTGAGTTCGACCGCGTGCTCGGCGGTGGTCTGGTGGAAGGTGCCGTGGTGCTGGTGGGTGGCGATCCGGGTATCGGCAAGTCCACCTTGCTGTTGCAGGCGATGGCCAGCATGTCGGGCACGCTGCCGGGGTTGTATGTCACCGGAGAGGAGTCGCTGGCCCAGGTGGCCGGCCGCGCCGCGCGGCTGGGCCTGCCGCTCGACGGCCTCAGCGCCCTGGCGGAAACCGGTGTGGAGAACATCCTCGGCCATGCCGCCAAGCTGCGGCCCCGGGTGATCGTCGCCGATTCGGTGCAGACGCTGTGGACGGAATCGATGACCGCCGCGCCCGGATCCGTCGGCCAGGTGCGTGAATCCGCCGCGCGCCTGGTGCGCTACGCCAAGGAAACCGGGACCGCGGTGTTCCTGGTCGGCCACGTCACCAAGGAGGGCGGCATCGCCGGCCCGCGCGTGCTCGAGCACATGGTCGACGCGGTGCTGTATTTCGAGGGCGACAGCGGCAGCCGTTTCCGCGTGCTGCGCGCGTTCAAGAACCGCTTCGGCGCCGTCAACGAACTCGGCGTGTTCGCGATGGGCGACAAGGGGCTGAAGGAAGTGCCGAATCCGTCCGCGATCTTCCTGTCGGGTGCCACGCGGCAGCCGGGGAGCTGCGTGATGGTCACGCGCGAGGGCACGCGGCCGCTGCTGGTCGAGGTGCAGGCGCTGGTCGATTCCTCGCCGCTGTCCAACCCGCGGCGCGTGGCGGTGGGCCTGGAGCAGAACCGGCTGGCGATGCTGCTGGCCGTCCTTCACCGCCACGGCGGCGTCATGGTCGGCGACCAGGACGTGTTCGTGAACGTGGTCGGCGGCATCCGGGTGCAGGAGACCGCGGCCGACCTGCCGGTGCTGCTGGCGGTGCTGTCGTCGCTGCGCGACCAGCCGCTGGCCGACAAGACCATCGCGTTTGGCGAGGTCGGGTTGTCAGGCGAGATCCGCCCGGTGCCCAACGGCGAAGAGCGCCTCAAGGAAGCCGCCACGCACGGTTTCAAGCGGGCGATCGTGCCCAAGGCCAATGCGCCGCGCGCGGCTGCCTACAAGGGCATGGAGGTGGTGGCGGTGGAGCGGCTGTCGGACGCGATCACCGCCGCTTCCGAATAGTCGGGCGGGCGTCAGCGCCTGCCGAGGACCATTTCCAGCACGAACTTGCTGCCGAAGAACGCCAGCACAAGCAGCACCATCGCCGCCAGCGTCCAGCGCACGGCGACCGCGCCGCGCCAGCCACGTTGCCAGCGGCCGACCAGCAGTGCGCCGAAGGCCAGCCACGACAGCACGCTCAGCACCGACTTGTGCACCAGGTGCTGGGCGAAGAAATCGTCGACGAAGACGAGGCCGGTGAGCAGGGTCGCGGTGAGCAGCACGAAGCCGACGGTGATGGTGCGGAAGAGCAGGGTTTCGAGTTCGACCATCGGCGGCAGCACGTGCAGCCAGCCGTGGAATTCGCGCCGGCGAAGGCTGCGTTCCTGCAGCCAGAGCATGATCGCCAGCACCGCGGCGACGGCGAGCGTGGCGTACGCGAGCAGTGCCGAGCCGGCATGCAGGCGCAGCGGGAGCGAGAGCTGCGACGCGCCCAGGCCACCGCCGCGCTGGCTGGCCCACGCCAGCAGCGACGCCATCGCGATCGGAAACACCACGACGCCCAGCGCCGCCATGCGGCCACGTGCGCCATAGCCTGCGGTAAGCGCGGCCATGCCCAGCCCGACGAGTGACAGCGCGGCATAAAAATGCAGGTCCACGCCGCCAACGGCGTGCCACTCGGCGGCGTGGGTGACGGCATGCGCGATCACCGCCGCGGCCGCGAAGGGTAGCCAGCCGCGCCCCACCGACGGGCCCCGGCGCAGTGAGCGGACCAGCAGCGCGGTCGCAATGGCGTAGAGCAGGGCCGCGATGAGAAGCGATGTCATCGCGCAAGTGTAGGGCAATCCTGGGGGCCCGCAGCGTGCCGGTATACTGGTCGGCCCTCAGATCACGCGGTCGCATTCCATGTTCGAGTCCCTCACCCAGCGCCTGTCCGGCACCATCGAGCGCCTGCGTGGCCGCGGGCGACTGACCGAGGAGAACATCCGCGAAGCCACCCGCGAAGTGCGCATCGCGCTGCTCGAGGCCGACGTCGCGCTGCCGGTGGTGCAGGCGCTGATCGAACGCATCAAGGTGCGCGCGGTCGGCCAGGAAGTGCTGAAGTCGCTGACGCCCGGCCAGGCGCTGATCAAGGTCGTGCGCGACGAGCTCACCACGGTGATGGGCGCGCAGGCTTCGGACCTCAACCTCAACGTGCCGGCGCCTGCGGTGGTGCTGATGGCCGGCCTGCAGGGCGCGGGCAAGACCACGACGGTCGGCAAGCTGGCGAAGCTGCTGAAGGAAAAGCGCAAGAAGAAGGTGATGGTGGTCAGCGCCGACGTCTACCGTCCGGCCGCGATCGAGCAGCTGAAGACGCTGGCCGAACAGGTCGACGTGCGCTTCTTCGCCTCCGACGCCTCGCAGAAGCCGGTGGACATCGTGCGCGCGGCGATCGACGACGCGCGCAAGTCGTTCATCGACGTGCTGCTGGTCGATACCGCCGGCCGCCTTGCGATCGACGAAGCGATGATGGCCGAGATCAAGGCCCTCCACGCCGCCGTCAATCCGGTCGAGACCCTGTTTGTCGTCGATGCGATGACTGGCCAGGACGCCGCCAACACCGCGAAGGCCTTCAGCGAAGCACTTCCGCTGACTGGCGTGGTGCTCACCAAGACCGACGGCGACGCCCGTGGCGGCGCCGCGCTCAGCGTGCGCTACATCACCGGCAAGCCGATCAAGTTCATCGGCACCGGCGAGAAGGTCGATGGCCTGGACGTGTTCCACCCGGACCGCATCGCCAGCCGCATCCTCGACATGGGCGACGTGCTGTCGCTGGTCGAGCAGGTGGAAGGGCAGGTCGACAAGGACAAGGCGCAGAAGCTCGCCGAGAAGGTCGCCAAGGGCAAGAAGTTCGACCTCAACGACATGCGCGACCAGCTCGAGCAGATGCAGGGCATGGGCGGCATCCACGGCCTGATGGACAAGCTGCCGGGCATGGCGAAGATCTCCGACGAGGTCAAGAACCAGGTCACCGGCCGGGAAGTGCCGCGCATGGTCGCGATCATCGGTTCGATGACCAAGAAGGAGCGCCGCAACCCGGCGCTGCTCAACGGCTCGCGCCGCAAGCGCATCGCCGCCGGCTCCGGCGTCACGCCCGCCGACGTCAACAAGCTGATGAAGCAGTACCAGCAGATGGAAAAGATGATGGCCAAGCTGGGCCGTGGCGGCATGAAGGGCATGATGCGCGGCCTGCAGGGCATGATGGGCGGGCGCGGCGCGATGCCGTTCCGCTGAGGCAGGCACCGCGGCGAGCCTGATGGACGCGTCGGTGCAGGCGGGGCACTTCACCACGTTCCAGGTGCGGCGCGGCGCGGTGCGCGGGCTGGACCTGCACTTCGCGCGTCTCGATGACGCGACCCGGGCGATGTTCGGCTCCAGCCTGGATCTTGCGGACCTGCGGATGCGTATCCGCGCGGCGATCGCCGGCGACGCCGCGCAGGCCTGCACCGTGCGCGTGGTGGTTGCCCGGGCGCAGGTCGCAGGTGCGCAGGGCGACGCCGATGCCGCTGGTGCACCTGTGTCGCGCATCGAGATCGAAGCGCCGCGCGAACCCGGCGCCCGTCCATTGCGGCTGCAGTCGCGGCGCATGCTGCGCGTCGATCCGCAGCTGAAGCACCTCGCGCTCGCGCCCCAGCTGGCAGCCCGTCGCGAGGCGCAGGCGGAAGGGTTCGACGATGCGCTCCTGGTCGACAACGACGGACTTGTGGCGGAAGGGAGCTTCTGGAACATCGGCTTGGGCGGGCGCGACGGAATCACCTGGCCCGTCGCGCCCGCATTGCGAGGCGTGACCGAACGCCTGCTGCAGGCGCGCCTGGCAGACGTCGGCATCGGGCAGCAGGCTGGCCCGGTGCGGCTGGATGCGCTGGGAGCCTTCGACTTTGCGTTCGCCGCCAATTCTCGGGGGCTGCAGGAGATCGCGTCGATCGACAGCCATGCCTTCCGCGGCGATCCGCGCTTGGTGGCGGATGTGCGGGCTGCGTTCGAGGGTATTGCCTGGCAGGCGATCTGAACCGGTCGGCTGGGGCGACTTCCTCCCCGCCGGGGGATCCGCTACAATTCGCCGCTTACCTCGCCACCCTGGCGACTGGGCAACACGGAAAACACCATGGTCAAGATCCGCCTCACCCGCGGCGGCGCCAAGAAGCGCCCCTTCTACCACATCGTCGTCACCGACTCGCGCAGCTCGCGCGACGGCCGCAACATCGAGCGCGTGGGTTACTACAACCCGGTCGCCACCGGCGCCGAGTCGCGCGTGGTGCTCGACACCGCCCGCGTTGACCATTGGGTCACGCAGGGCGCGCAGATGACCGACAAGGTCCGCAACCTGTATCGGGAAGCCGGCAAGGCCGCCCCGACGGCTACGGCCGCCTGACGCGCGGGCCGCGCCCCGTGCGCGGCCCAGCTCCTGCAATGGACGTCACCGGGCGCCGCATCCTGCTGGGCAGGGTCCACGGCGCCTTTGGCGTGCGTGGCGAGCTGAAGCTCGAGTCCTTCACCGAGCCGGCTCGCGCCATCCTCGGCTACCAGCCCTGGACCCTGCGCGATGCGCAGGGCGTCGAGCGCGTGGCCGAAGGTGCCACTGGCCGCGAAACGGCCAAGGGCCTGGTCGCGCGCCTGCCCGGTGTCGAGGACCGCGACGCCGCCGAGGCACTGCGCGGCACCGAGGTCTGGGTGGCGCGCGAATCGCTGCCGCCGCCGGCGCCCGGCGAGTACTACTGGGTCGACCTCGAAGGCCTGCGCGTGCGCAACGTCGACGGCAGCGACTTCGGCACCGTGTCGCACCTGTTCTCCACCGGCGCCAATGACGTGCTGGTCGCGCGCGGAGACCGCGAGCGGATGATCCCGTTCGTGGTGCCGGACTACGTGGTGTCGATCGATTTCGAGGCGGGCCTGGTCACCGTCGACTGGGATCCCGAGTTCTAGGGCACCCGGATCCCGCAGCCGCCATGCGCATCGACGTTGTCAGCCTCTTTCCCGAGTTCGTCACCCAGGTCGCCGGCCATGGCGTGGTCGGGCGAGCGGGCGAGCGTGGACTGCTGTCGGTGCACGGCTGGAACCCGCGCGATTTCGCCGAAGGCAGCTACCGGCGCGTCGACGACCGCCCGTTTGGCGGCGGCCCGGGCATGGTGATGATGGTGGAGCCGCTGCGCGCGGTGCTCGCCGCCGCCCGCGCCGCGGCACCGGAGCCTGCGCGCGTGGTCTATCTGAGCCCGCAGGGCAGGCCATTCGACCAGGCCCGCGCCCGTGCGCTGGCGCTGGAGCCGCGCCTGGTGCTGCTGTGCGGTCGCTACGAGGGCGTCGACGAGCGCCTGCTGGCCGCCGAGGTGGACGAGGAGCTGTCGATCGGCGATTACGTGCTTTCGGGCGGCGAGCTGGCCGCCGCTGTCGTCGTCGACGCGGTCGCGCGGCTGCTGCCGGGTGCGCTCAATGATGTCGAGTCGGCCGCGCAGGACAGCTTCGAGCCGTCGGCCGATGGAGCGGGGCCGCTGCTGCTGGACTGCCCGCACTACACGCGGCCGCTGGAGCACGCCTACGGCGAGGTGCCGCCGGTACTGCTGTCCGGCAACCACGCCGCCATCGCCCGCTGGCGCCGCCAGCAGGCACTCGGCCGCACCTGGCAGCGCCGGCCGGAGCTGATCGACCGCGGCGCCCTGTCCAAGGCCGACGCGCGTCTGCTGGACGAATTCCTGGCTGCCGACGGGGACGCGCTCGGCGACGGCCCGTAAGCCCCTAGCGCGCAAGGGAAACTTGCCCGTATAATGTCCGGCTTAGCTGTAAACACGCCAAGACGCGGGTCCACGTGCACTCGCGCTACAACACGCCCCAAAAAGGGGCACTACCAACAGGCAAGCGAAGACCCACCATGAACAAGCCCTCGATCAACACGCTGCTGCAGAATTTCGAAGCCGAGCAGACCACCCGCGAGCTGCCCGTCTTCGGCCCCGGCGATACCGTCATCGTCAACGTCAAGGTGAAGGAAGGCAACCGCGAGCGCGTGCAGGCCTATGAAGGCGTGGTCATCGCCAAGAAGAACGCCGGCCTGAACTCCGCCTTCACCGTGCGCAAGATTTCGCACGGCTTCGGCGTCGAGCGCGTGTTCCAGACCCACAGCCTGATGATCGATTCGGTGCAGGTGAAGCGCCGCGGCGCCGTGCGCGCCGGCAAGCTGTACTACCTGCGTGGCCTGCAGGGCAAGAAGGCGCGTATCCGCGAGGATCTGGCCGGCAACGCCAAGGCCAAGGCCGCCGCGCAGGCCGCCGCCGCTGCCGAGTCGTCCGCCGAGTAACCGGCTGCCGCAAGGCGCGACACACGACGGCCACCGTAAGGTGGCCGTTCGCGTTTCAGGATGGCGCCGCGCGATGCCCCGGCGTGACAGGAGCGGTGCGGAGGAGGGACTAGAATCGACGCATGTCCGCACCCGATTCCGCCGCCAATGAAGCTGCGCCTGCCTCGATCCGCATCGACGTGTGGCTGTGGGCGGCGCGCTTCTTCAGGACCCGCACACTCGCGCGTCAGGCGGTCGAGCACGGCAAGGTCGAGTTGGGTGGACAGCGGCCCAAGGCCTCGCGTGCGGTGCGCGTAGGCGACACCTTGCGCGTGGCGCGCGGCGAAGAGGTGTTCGTGGTCGAGGTGGCGGGTCTATCCGATTCCCGCGGTCCGGCCCCGGTCGCCCAGGCCCTGTACCGCGAGCACGCGGACTCGATCAGGGCGCGCGACGAGGCACGCCTTGCACGCCGTGATGCACAGGCCGGCTATCGCGCGCCGGAGCATCGCCCCGACAAGCGCGCGCGCCGCCTGATCCGGGCGCTTGGCGACATCGACCTGAGCTGACCTGCGACCAAGACGCGGGCAGGACGTCGGATCGCCTTACTTCCGCCCGAACAACCCGCCGAGTCCTGCGAGATCGCCGAGGCCGAGCTGGCCGTCGCCGTCCTGGTCGAGCACGGCACCAAGCAGCCCGCCGCCCAGGCCGCCTTCCTGGCGGATCTGCTGCTGCTCCTGGCCGAGCAGGCCACCGAGCGCCGCGGCGCCATCGGCCGGCCGCGCCTGTCCGGAAGACAGGGCGCGTTTTGCGAGGTAGGCCATCACGATCGGCGCGAGCATCTTCAGCAACTGGCCGGCCGTGCCCTGGCCGAGGCCGGTCGCCTGGGCCACGCCGGCTTCGGCCCGTTCCTGGCCGTCGCCGAAGATGTGGCCGAGTATGGCTCCGCCCTGGCCACCTCCGCCGCCAAGCACCGCGCCCAGCACGCTGCCGATATCCATGCCTGCGTGGTCCTTCTGCAGCGCGCCGTACAGCGCCTGCGCGCCCTGCGGCTGGCTGGCATTGCGGCCGAGGGCGCCGAGCAGCAGGGGCAGGGCCGCGCTGATCGCACCCGAGGTCTGTGACGGGGTGAGGCCCAGCTGCTGGGCCAGCCGCTGCGCAGGTGCGCCCTGCAGCTGCGCGAGGAGGTCGTCGGTCAACATGGCCATGAGGGCATCTCCAGTGTGTGCCCCGGATCCTACGCTTCGGACCGGCCGGCGACAGCACGCATCGGCGCGCGGTCGGCCCGCGCCTGGCCCCTTTCACCCCAGCGCCTTCAGCCGGTACAGCGCTTCCAGCGCCTGCTTTGGTGACAGCTCGTCCGGGTCGATGCCGGCCAGCGCGTCGAGAGCCGCCGACGCCGGCGAAAACAGGCCGAACTGCTGCGGCGCATCGAGCGTCTCGGCCGACAGCGGCGGTGACGCGGCATGGCCGTGCCGTTCAAGTTCGGCCAGGCGCGCGCGCGCCTGTCGCAGCACCGGCTTCGGCAGGCCGGCCAGCGCGGCCACCTGCAGGCCGAAGCTGCGGTCGGCCGGGCCGTCCTTGACCGCGTGCATGAACACCAGCGTGTCGCCCCCGTTCTTGTCGCGGTGCTCGACCGCGTCGAGATGCACGTTGGCGATGCCGCTGCCGGGCTCGGCGAGCGCGGTGAGCTCGAAGTAATGGGTGGCGAACAGGGTGTAGCAGCGGTTGTGCGCGGCAAGGTGGCGCGCGCAGGCATCGGCGAGGGCGAGGCCGTCGTAGGTCGAGGTGCCGCGGCCGATCTCGTCCATCAGCACCAGCGACTGCTCGCTGGCGTGGTGGAGGATGTAGCTGGTCTCGCTCATCTCGACCATGAAGGTCGACTGGCCGCGGGCGAGGTCGTCGCCGGCGCCGATGCGGGTCAGGATGCGGTCGATCGGGCCGATGCGCGCCGCGCGCGCGGGCACGAAGCTGCCGATGTAGGCGAGCAGCACGATCAGCGCGTTCTGGCGCATGTAGGTGCTCTTGCCGCCCATGTTCGGGCCGGTGATCACCAGCATGCGGCGATCGGCATGCAGGTCGAGGTCGTTGGGTTCGAACGGCGCGTCGCGCACCGCCTCGACCACCGGGTGGCGCCCGCGCTCGACCTCGAGGCAGGCGTCCTCGACCAGTTCCGGCCGTGCCCAGTCGAGCGCCAATGCACGCTCGGCCAGGCAGGCCAGCACGTCGAGTTCGCTCAGCGCGGCGGCGCAGCGCTTGAGCGATTCGAGGTCGGTGTTGAGGGCATCCAGCAGTTCTTCGTACAGCAGCCGCTCGCGCGCCAGCGCGCGTTCGCGCGCCGACAGCACCTTGTCCTCGAAGGCCTTCAGCTCTTCGGTGATGTAGCGCTCCGCCCCGGTCAGCGTCTGCCGGCGGCTGTAGTGCGTGGGCACCCTGGCGGCGTGCGACTTGCCGATCTCGATGAAGTAGCCGTGCACGCGGTTGTAGCCGACCTTGAGCGTGGCGATGCCGCTGGCCTCGCGTTCGCGCAGCTCCAGGTCGACCAGGAACTGGTCGGCGTGGGTGGACAGCCGGCGCAGCTCGGCGAGCTCGGCGTCGTGGCCATCGGCGAACACGCCGCCGTCGCGCGCCAGCACCGGCGGCTGTTCGACCAGCGCCGTGGCCAGCAATGCGGCCTGTACGTCGTGTTCGCCGAGTTCGGCCACCAGCGCCCCGAGCCGCGGCGAATCCAGCGGCGCCAGCATCGCGCGCACCTCCGGCAGCATGCCGAGCGCGTCACGCAGCGTGCCGAGGTCGCGCGGGCGCGCCGAGCGCAGCGCGATGCGCGACAGGATGCGCTCCACGTCGCCAAGCGCGCGGAAGCGCTCACGCAGGTCGCGTTCGATGCCACTGTCGAGCAGCGCGCCCACCGCATGCTGGCGCTCACCGACCACGCCGCGGTCGCGGAGCGGGCGGTGCAGCCAGCGGCGCAGCATCCGCCCGCCCATCGGCGTCACCGTGCTGTCGAGGACGCCGAGCAGGGTGTGCTTCTGCTCGCCGTCGACGCGGGTGTCGAGTTCGAGGTGGCGGCGCGTGGCGGCATTCATCGCGATCGCGCCGTCGCTGGATTCCACCGCGATCGCGGTGAGGTGCGGCAGGCGCTGCTTCTGGGTCTCCTCGACGTAGCCGAGCAGGGCGCCGGCAGCGGCGATCGCCAGCGGGCGGTCCTGGATGCCGAACGCCGACAGGTCGTGCAGCGCGAAGAACTGCAGCAGCTGGCGGCGCCCGGCGTCGGCGTCGAACAGCCACGGCGCGCGCCGGCGCACGCCACCGCGGGTTGTCGCGAACGCCGGCCAGCCGTCGTCGTCGGGGAGCAGCAGCTCAGCGGGATCTAGGCGCGCGAGCTCGGCTTCGAGCGCGTCGTCGCCGGCGACTTCGTTGACCAGGAAGCGGCCGGCGGCGAGGTCCGCCCACGCCAGGCCGTAGCCCGACTTGCCGCGCGCCACCGCCAGCAGGAGCGTGTCGCGGCGCTCGCTCAGCAATGCCTCGTCGGTGACCGTGCCGGGCGTGACGATGCGCACCACCTTGCGCTCCACCAGCCCCTTGCTGGTGGCCGGGTCGCCGACCTGCTCGCAGATCGCCACCGACTCGCCCAGCGCCACCAGGCGCGCCAGGTAGCCTTCGGCTGCGTGGTAGGGCACGCCGGCCATCGGGATCGGCTGCCCGGCGGACGAGCCGCGCTGGGTCAGGGTGATGTCGAGCAGCTTCGCCGCCTTGCGGGCGTCATCGAAGAACAGCTCGTAGAAGTCGCCCATGCGGAAGAACATCAGCACGTCGGCGTGCTCCGCCTTGGCGGCGAAGAACTGCTTCATCAAAGGGGTGTGTTCGGGTCTTGCTTCCGACTTCATGGGGTCCTGGTGTCCGGTGCTGTCCACATGCGACTCAGCGTTGCCTGAGCTGCACCACGCCTGGCGGATCGGGAAGGTCGTCGGTCGCGACGACAACGCGGTTTCGGCCGCCGCGCTTGGCGGCATACATCGCGGCATCCGCGCGGGCGAGGATCCGTTCGTAGTCGGGATGCCCGTCCTGCAGCGCGAGGCCGATGCTGGCGGTCACCATCAGGCTTTCGCCATTGGCCAGCGCCACCGGGGCGCCGGCGACGCAACTGCGCAGACCCTCCGCGGTTGCCAGCGCCTCGGCGGCGCCCACCGAGCCCAGTACCACCACGAATTCCTCGCCGCCGTAGCGGAACAGGTAGTCGCTGCCGCGCGTGTTCTGCACCAGCAGCGCCGCGACATGCTGCAGCGCGCGATCGCCGACCTCGTGGCCGTGGCCGTCGTTGATCGCCTTGAAGTGATCGAGGTCGATCATCAGCACCGCGAACATGCGGCCGGTGTTCGCCTGCAGCTGGATCTCACGGCGCAGGACGGTCGGCAGGAAGCGCCGGTTGAGGAGCCGGGTGAGCGCATCACGCCCCGACTCGAGGTCGCCGATGCCGTCGAACATCATCGTGAGCAGGTTGCGGATCTCGGCCACGACGGCGCGCGTGTCGTCGACCAGCGCGCGCCGCAGCGCAGGATCCCCGGAGTGGGGCAGGCCATCGCGCAGGCCGGTGTCGACGGTCTCGACCAGCTCCGCAACGCGGCGCGTCTCCGGCGTTTCACCGAAACTCGCCATGCCCTTGTGCGTGAACCACAGGCCGAACTCGGAGCGCGACAGCAGCAACGGTGCCGCTGCCGGCGGCTGCTCCAGGCTGAGCGCGTACAGCAGCGTGTTCTCCCATGCGAGCAGCAGCGCGCGCTGGCGCTCGCGCTCGGTGCCGACGTTCTGGATCAGCGAGAACAACCGGTAGGAGGCGTCGATGGTGCCGGCCTGCTCACGCGAGATGTCATAGGCGCGCGTCATGGCCTCGAGGGCCAGGTCGATGAGCGCATCCACCCCGACGATCGCATCGATGACATCGTCCGCGCGACCCACGGCACCGGCCGTGCGGATCGCCGCCTGCAACTCGCCCTTCAGCATGCGCGCACCCCGGCCCACCAGGTCGACGGGGATGCCGATGCGCGCGTGCACCAGGCCGACCGTTTCCTGGGTGGCGGCCAGGGCATCGACGTCGTCGGGCCCGGCGCGCAGGAGTTCCAGCAGCCAACGTTGCAGCGACGGCTTGAGGCGGTCGCGGACCTGCTCCGGGGACAGGAACCGCGCAGCCCGGGGGTCATCGAGCATCTCGCCGTAGAAATGTTCGGCCAGCAGCGGGGCCGCTGCCGAGGCGGCGTGGTTGAACAGGGCGCGCGCGCCAGGGGTGATCGCGGTGAGCGCCCGCAGCCAGTGCGCGGCGAGCCGTGGATCCTGCGCGCGTGCGCGTTCCGGCAGGGTCGGGAGGGAGTGGACATCCATGGCGGCTATTGTGGACCAGTCGCGATCCGGGAACCTTTGCCAAGGCCTTGCCGGGCACCGGTTTCCGCACCTCGCCAGTCACATACGTATGCGTCCGGAAATGTGCTAGCGTCCCGCCGAGGTTGCGATACCGCTGCGTCAGGCCCGTCCCCCACGCTGGCCCGGCGCGAACCGTCATGGGATCCATGGCGGCGGTCGCATCCGTGTCAATGACGCTCATCCAACATCCGGTTTAGGGGGACAACCAATGGTCCAAGGCCACCCGCAGCGCCACGCGCTCGCGACAGCTGTTTTCGCCGTACTCGCTTCAATGTCCATCGCACAGGTGGCCCGTGCACAGGATGCCCCGGCCACCAAGCCGGCGGCAGACCAGCCGACCACCCTCGCCACCATGACGGTCACCGCCCAGAAGCGCGAGGAGGCGTTGCAGGACGTGCCGATCGTGATCAACGTGATCGACGAGCAACTGTTGCTCGATACCGGCGTCCGTGACATCAAGGACCTGCAGGTCCTGGTGCCCGGCCTGACCGTCACCAGCACGCAGAGCGCGGCGCAGACCACCGCGCGCATCCGCGGCGTGGGCACGGTGGGCGACAACGCCGGCCTGGAGTCCTCGGTCGGCATCGTGATCGACGGCGTGTACCGCTCGCGCAACAGCGTCGGCTTTGGCGACCTGGGCGAAGTGGAGCGCATCGAGGTGCTCAAGGGCCCGCAGGGCACGGTGTTCGGCAAGAACACGTCGTCCGGCGTGATCAACGTGATCACCCGCAAGCCGAGCTACTCGCAGAGCGCGGAAGCCGAGATCACGGCCGGCAACTACGGCCTGCTTGGTGTGTCCGGCGCGTACAACGACGCGCTTGGCGAAAACGCCGCGTTCCGCGTCTATGCCGCCAAGCGCAAGCGCGATGGCGTGGATGAGGTCCGCGTCGGCGCCGGCCCGCGCCAGGAAACCGACGACGGCGACCAGAACTACCATACCGTCCGCGGCCAGCTGTTCATCGAGCCCACCGACACCATCGACATCAACCTCGTGGCCGACTACAGCAGCCGCGAAGAGAACTGCTGCGTTACCGTGACCACCCATCGCGGTCCTACCGCGGCCATCATCAACGCGCTGACCCCGGGCGGCGAAGGCGTGATTCCGGTGGCGGACCCCGAGCGGCGCCTGGCGTACAGCAACCGGCCGACCGAGCAGGACCTGAAGGACAAGGGCATGTCGGCGCAGGTCGACTGGACCACGCCCTGGGCCGACGGCGCCACGCTCAGCTCGATCACCGCGTTCCGCGACTGGCAGGCGATCAACGGCCTCGACTTCGACTACAGCGCCGCGGACATCCTGTACCGCGCACCCGACGACAACGAGTCGCTGACGCGCTTCGAGACCTTCACCCAGGAGCTGCGCCTGACCGGCTCCACCGACCGCCTCGACTGGATGGTGGGCGTGTTCTATTCGGACGAAGACCTGACGCGCAATGATTCGTACCGGTTCGGCAGCGCCTACGAGCCCTACCTGTCGACCCTGGTCGGCAGCCAGGTGCTGGCTGGCGTCGCGGCGCAACTGGCGCCGATGGGGCTGACCGTCAACCAGAGCAATCCGGCGACGTTCCTGTCGCAGGTCAGCGGCCGGCCGTTCGGGACCAACTACACCGGCCTCGGCGCGCTAGACCGCCACGACCAGAACGCGCGCAGCACCGCGATCTTCAGCAACAACACCTTCCACGCCACCGACGCACTCGATTTCACGCTCGGCCTCCGCTACACGCACGAGAAGAAAGAGCTGGATTCGGTGTACAGCAATCCGAACGGCAGCCTGGCATGCGGCTCCGCGTTGTCCAACCCGGCTGCCCGCGTCGGTGGCGCGCTGGCGGCGCGCATCAACGGCTTCGCCAGCCTCCCGCCCGCGCTGCAGCAGCAGTTGCTGGCGGGCCTGGTGCCGGCGGTCGCGCCCAGCGTGGTGGGCTTCATGTGCCTGCCCTGGGCGAACGCCCTGCACGACGGCCGCGTCGTGTCGCAGTCGCGCACCGAAAAGGAATGGTCCGGCACGTTCAAGGCCGCCTACAACTGGACCGACGACGTCATGACGTATGCCTCGGCGGCGCGTGGCTACAAGGGCGGCGGCTTCAACCTCGACCGCGTGCAGTCGTCCAACGGACTGTCCAGCGGCATCCAGGGCATCACCCCGGTGGATGACACGTCGTTCCCGGGCGAGTTCGTCAACAGCTACGAGCTCGGCCTGAAGACCAACTGGGCCGGCGGCAACCTGCTGTTCAACGCGGCGCTGTTCTACCAGGACTACGAGGATTTCCAGCTCAACAGCTTCCTTGGTACCAGCTTCGTGGTGCGCTCGATCCCCCAGGTGGTGTCGATGGGCTTCGAGGCCGACCTGATGTGGCAGACGACGGTGCCGGGCCTGATGTTGCAGGGTGGCCTGACCTACGCCGAGACGGAATACGGCGACGACCTGCTGCCTGACGCCGACCTGGCGCTGCTGCCCGGCAACCAGATGAGCTTCGCACCGAAGTGGTCGGGCAACGCCTCGGTCACCTACGAGTGGGGCCTGGGCGCCAACCACATCGGCCGTTTCAACGTCGGCGCCAAGTACATGTCGGAGTACAACACCGGCTCCGACCTCGACGTGCAGAAGATGCAGGACGGCTACGCGCTGGTGAATGCACGCCTGGGCTTCGGCAGCCAGGACCGGCGCTGGCTGGTCGAACTGTGGGGCCAGAACCTCACCGACGAGACCTACAAGCAGGTCGGCATCGACGCGCCGATCCAGTCCGGTTCGTGGAATGCCTTCCTCGGCGCGCCGCGGACCTATGGCGTGACCGTCCGCTTCAACTACTTCTGAGCCCGGACACGGCATCGTGAGCCTGGAACGGCCCGCTTCGGCGGGCCGTTTCCGTTCCGGCGCGACAAGCCCGGCGGGCAGGGACGATACTGGCCGCTTTCCAGACGGTGAAGACGCAATGGATGTTCCGGGTGACGCCCTGTTGGCGGACCTTGCGCAAGCGCTTGGCGCGCGGCTCGAAGCCGCGCGCGACAGGCTGGTCACGGCGGAGAGCTGCACCGGCGGCTGGATCGCCAAGACGGTGACCGATGTCGCCGGCTCGTCGACGTGGTTCGACTGCGGGCTCGCGGCGTACAGCTACGAGGCGAAGCAGGCGCTGCTCGGCGTGCGCGCGCAGACGCTCGAAGAGCAGGGCGCCGTCAGCCGTGACACCGCGATCGAGATGGTGTCCGGTGCGCTGGTCCATTCCGGTGCGTCGGTGGCGGTCGCGGTCACCGGCATCGCCGGGCCCGGCGGCGGCACCGACGACAAGCCGGTGGGCACGGTGTGGATCGCCTGGAAACGTCGCGGCGGCTATCCGCATGCCGAGCTCTTCCACTTCGACGGCGACCGTGACGCGGTGCGCCGGCAGACGGTCGGCGAGGCGCTGCGCGGCCTCGAACGCCTGCTCTGAGCGGCCGGAGCGCACGATGATGTGGGAGCGGCTGGCCGGCGTGCGTGACCTCGGGCGGCTGCACCAGATCGCCAGCGTCCTGGTGCGCCACGGGTTCGGCGACCTGGTCCGCCGCAGCGGCATGGCCGGGGCGCTGGAGCGCGCCGGGCGCCTGCTGCGCTGGGAGCATGTCGAGGAACGCCACGCGATGCGCCCGCCGGAGCGCCTGCGCTGCGCGCTGCAGGAACTCGGCCCGACATTCGTCAAGCTCGGCCAGGTGCTGTCCACGCGCGTGGACCTGCTGCCGCCGGAGTGGATCGCCGAGCTCAGCCGACTGCAGAACGAGGTGCCGGCGCTGCCCTGGGCCACGGTGCGGCCACAGCTGGTCGAGGATCTCGGCGCCGAGCCCGAGGCGGTGTTCGCGCGGGTGGAGCAGATCCCCGTGGCCGCGGCATCGCTCGCCCAGGCGCACCGTGCCTGGCTGCATGACGGCACCGCCGTGATCCTCAAGGTGCGCCGCCCGGGCATCACCGACACCGTCGAGGCCGACCTGCGTCTGCTCGCGCGGCTGGTGGTGATCGTGGAATCGCAGGTGCCCGACCTGCGCCGCTACCGGCCGGTGGAGGTGGTGCGCCAGTTCCGCACGTCGCTGCGCAGCGAACTCGACTTCGCCGCCGAGTGCCGCCATGCCGAACGCATTGCCGCCAGCTTCGCCGACGACCCGGACGTGGTGGTGCCGCGCGTGCACTGGCAGTGGACCAGCGAGCGCCTCAACGTGCAGGACTTCATTGACGGCATCCCCGCCGGAAACCTGGCGGCGGTGGACGCGGCCGGACTCGACCGGGCCGCGCTGGCCAGCGCCGGCACCGGCATCGTGCTGAAGATGGTGCTCGAGGACGGCCTGTTCCACGCCGACCCGCACCCGGGGAACATCTTCTTCCTGCGCTCCGGCGCCATTGCGCTGATCGATTTCGGCATGGTCGGGCACCTGGGCGAACGACGGCGCCTGGAAATCGCGCGCCTTCTGCACGGCATGGTGGTGCAGGACGATGAAGCGGTCGCCGACATCCTGCTCGACTGGAGCGGCAGCGCCGAGGTCGACGAGGAGCGCCTGCAGGCCGACACCTCGGCGCTGGTGGACCGCTATCGCGGCGTCCCGCTCAAGGACCTGCGCATGGGCACCATGCTGTCGGACGCCGCCGGCCTGCTGCGCAACCATGGCCTGGTGCTGCCGCCGGACCTGGCGCTGGTGGTCAAGGCGTTCCTGACGCTGGAGGGCTTTGCGCGCCAGCTCGACCCGGATTTCGACATGGCCAGCGAGGCCAGGCCGTGGCTGGAGCGCGTGATGCTGCGACGCTACGCGCCGTCGATGCTGGCGCGCCGGGGGCGTCGCGGATTGGCGGGCCTGGTGGAGCTGGGCGCGGAGCTGCCGCGCGACCTGCGCCGGCTGCTGCGCGCCGCGCGCGGTGGCCGGGTTGGTGCGCGGATCGATGTCCCGGAGCTGAAGTCGTTTGGCGACCAGGTCGACCGCGCGGCCAGCCGGCTCACGATCGGCGTGATCACCGCGGCGCTGATCATCGGCTCGTCGATCGTGATGAACAGCGTCGGCGGCGGCGTCGGCAATCGCGGACTGATGGCGCTCGGCGTGCTCGGCTTCGTCGGCGCTGCGGCCGCCGGGGTCTGGATCGTCTATTCGATCTGGAAGGGCAGCCACCACCGTTGACCGCGGCGGACGGCGTTGACGGCGAAGGGCGTTAGTAGTAATACTACTAACCATGCAACTGACCGACACCCAGCAGTCCATCCTCGACCTGATCGCCGAGCGCATCGCCGAGGAAGGCGTGCCGCCCTCGCAGGCGGAGATCGCGCGCGCCTTTGGTTTCAGCAGCGTGCGCGCCGCGCAGTACCACCTGGAAGCCCTCGAGGCCGCTGGCGCCATCGAGCGCGTGCCCGGGCGCGCGCGCGGCATCCGCGTGCTGCAGGCGGCGCGCCCGGCGCAGGGCGCGTTGCCGCTGGCCGGCAACGCCGATGTGCTGGAGCTGCCGGTACTGGGCCAGGTCGCGGCCGGGCTGCCGATCGGCGCCGATATCGGCAGTGACCAGATGGTGCTGATGGACCGGGCGTTCTTCTCGCCGGCGCCGGACTACCTGCTGCGCGTGCGCGGCGACTCGATGCGTGACGAGGGCATCTTCGACGGCGACCTGATCGGCGTGCACCGCACCAGCGATGCGCGCTCGGGGCAGATCGTCATCGCCCGCATCGACGACACGATCACCGTCAAGCTGCTCAAGATCGGGCGTGACCGCATCCGCCTGCTGCCGCGCAATCCCGACTACGCGCCGATCGAGGTCGAGCCGGGGCAGGAGTTCGCCATCGAGGGCCTGTACTGCGGCCTGGTGAGGCCGAACCGGTGAGGCTGCCCCGTGACCTGCGCGCGCCGATCCCCGGTGGCGGCGTTTTCCCACCGTTCTGCCGGGCCATGGCCGCTGCCGACGCCCCGCGCCACCGGCTAGTTTCGATTCCCCGCGCCGAAGTCGCAGTCCCTGCGACCGGCGGCGGACACACTGCACACATCCCGAATACCTGATCCGAGGACGACCACGATGGACGAGAACAAGAAGCGCGCGCTTTCAGCGGCCCTGGGCCAGATCGAAAAGCAGTACGGCAAAGGCTCGGTGATCCGCATGGGTGACCGCGTCGCCGAAGTGGTTCCGGTGATCCCCACCGGTTCGCTGCAGCTCGACATCGCGCTCGGCATCGGCGGCCTGCCGCGCGGCCGCGTGATCGAGATCTACGGCCCGGAGTCCTCGGGCAAGACCACGCTGACCCTGCAGACCATCGCCGAATGCCAGAAGCTCGGCGGCGTGGCGGCGTTCATCGACGCCGAGCACGCGCTCGATCCCACCTACGCGCAGAAGCTCGGCGTCAACGTCGATGACCTGCTGGTGTCGCAGCCGGACACCGGTGAGCAGGCGCTGGAGATCGCCGACATGCTGGTGCGCTCCAATGCCGTCGACATGGTGGTGATCGACTCGGTCGCCGCGCTCACCCCGCGCGCCGAGATCGAGGGCGAGATGGGCGACCAGCTGCCCGGCCTGCAGGCGCGGCTCATGAGCCAGGCGCTGCGCAAGCTCACCGGCAACATCAAGCGCAGCAACTGCATGGTGTTCTTCATCAACCAGCTGCGCCACAAGATCGGCATCATGATGCCCGGCCAGAGCCCGGAGACCACCACCGGCGGCAACGCGCTCAAGTTCTACGCCTCGGTGCGCCTGGACATCCGCCGCATCGGCGCGATCAAGAAGGGTGACGAGATCATCGGCAACCAGACCCGCATCAAGGTGGTCAAGAACAAGATGGCGCCGCCGTTCAAGCAGGTCATCACCGAGATCCTCTATGGCGAGGGCATCAGCCGCGAAGGCGAGCTGATCGACATGGCGGTCGAGGCCAAGATCGTCGAGAAGGCCGGTGCCTGGTACAGCTACGGCGAGGAGCGCATCGGCCAGGGCAAGGAGAACGCCCGCCAGTACCTCAAGGAGAACATCGCCGTGGCCCAGCGCATCGAATCCGAGCTGCGCGCGCGCCTGGCGCCGGTGGTGGCGCCGGTCGTGGCGGCTGAAGACGCCGAGGATGAGGCCGAAACCAAGGACAAGCCCAAGTCGCGGGCCAAGGCGGCCGAGGCCTGACGGCCTCGCACCGCGGCGTGGAGCAGGACGGCCAGGTTCCGGGCAAGGACGATGGCGGCGGCAAGCGCCGCCGTCGCCCGGAACCCACGCCGGCGCAGCGGGCCTTGGGGCTGCTGGTTCGCCGCGAGCATTCGCGCAAGGAGCTGCGTCGCAAGCTCGAGGCGCGAGGCGTTGCGGACGACGAAGCCGAGGTGGCGATCGAACGGATGGTCGAGGGCGGCTGGCAGGATGACCGCCGGTTCGCCATCAGCCTTGCGCGCATGCGGGCGGCCACTGCTTACGGGCCGCTTCGGATCCGCGCCGAGCTGGGCACCCACGGCCTGGCGGCCGAAGTGATCGAGGCAGCCTTCGTCGACCTGGCGGAGAGCGGCGACGACGACTGGCTGGCAAGTGCCCGCAGGCTGGTCGGGCGGCGGTTGGGTCTGGCGCGTGAGGGCGACCTGGTGCAGCGGCGGAAGGCCGCCGAACTGCTGTTCCGGCGGGGCTTCGGTGGCGATACGGTTCGTGCCGCGACCGCCTTCGATCCTGACGACGACTGAGCCGGGGGAGGGGGCGCGGGTACTGCGGGCCGCGTGCGGCCTGCTAACCTAGCGGCATCGGAACGCCACCGGATGTCGCCTTCGCGCGCTGCGCGGAGCCTGCGGCACCTGGTGCGGTGCCGCCCCCCAGCCCGCCAGCCTCAAGCGCAGATGCCCAACCCCATCGACTCCCCCCGTCCAACCACCGCGGACATCCGCCGCGATTTCCTGGAATTCTTCAGCGGCCGCGGCCATACGGTGGTGCCGTCGGCGCCGCTGGTGCCGGGCAACGACCCCACGCTGCTGTTCACCAACTCCGGCATGGTGCAGTTCAAGGACGTGTTCCTGGGCGCCGAGAAGCGCAGCTACGTGCGCGCGACCGACGTGCAGCGCTGCCTGCGCGCCGGCGGCAAGCACAACGACCTCGACCAGGTCGGTTACACCGCGCGCCACCACACGTTCTTCGAGATGCTCGGCAACTGGTCGTTCGGCGACTACTTCAAGACCGACGCGATCGCGTGGGCCTGGGAGCTCCTGACCACGGTCTGGAAGATCCCGGCCGATCGCCTGCTGGTCACCGTCTACCACGATGACGACGAGGCCTACGGCATCTGGCACAACGCCATCGGCCTGCCGCCCGAGCGCATCATCCGCATCGGCGACAACAAGGGCGCGCCCTACGCGTCGGACAACTTCTGGCAGATGGCCGATACCGGCCCCTGCGGCCCCTGCACCGAGATCTTCTACGACCACGGCGCGCACATCGCCGGCGGCCCGCCGGGTTCGCCCGACGAGGATGGCGACCGCTTCATCGAGATCTGGAACCTGGTGTTCATGCAGTACGACCGCCAGCCGGACGGCAGCCTGCAGCCGCTGCCCGCGCCCTGCGTGGACACCGGCATGGGCCTGGAGCGGTTGGCGGCGGTATTGCAGGGCGTGCACGGCAACTACGAGATCGACCTGTTCCAGGCGTTGATCGCCGAGGCTGGCGCGCTGACCGGCGCGGACCTGGACAACAAGTCGCTGCGGGTGATCGCCGACCACATCCGTGCGTGCAGCTTCCTGATCGTCGACGGCGTGCTGCCGTCCAACGAGGGGCGCGGCTACGTGCTGCGCCGGATCATCCGCCGCGCGCTGCGCCATGGCTGGATGCTGGGCGTGCGCCAGCCGTTCTTCCACAAGCTGGTCGCCACGCTGGATGCGCAGATGGGCGACGCCTATCCGGAGCTGCGCGCGCAGCGCGTGCTGGTCGAACGCGCGCTGCTGGCCGAAGAGGAACGCTTCGCCGAGACGCTGGATTCCGGCATGCGGATCTTCGACGAGGTCGCCGCGCGCAGCGACGGCGTCACCATCCCCGGCAGCGACGCGTTCCGCCTGTACGACACCTACGGCTTCCCGGTCGACCTGACCGCCGACATCGCGCGCGAGCGCGGCATGGCAGTGGACATGGCGGGGTTCGACGCGGCCATGACCCAGCAGCGCGAGACCGCGCGTGCCGCCGGCAAATTCGGCGGCGGTACCACGCTGCCCGCGGAACTGGTGGCGCAGATGGCGCCCACCGCGTTCCTCGGCTACGAGCACGTGCAGGCGGGTGGCCTCGAAGTCGTGGCGCTGCTGCGCGACGGCCGCCCGGTGCAGGAGGTGGTGGCCGGCGACGAGGCGATCGTGTTCCTCGACCGCAGCCCGTTCTATGCCGAGTCCGGCGGCCAGGTCGGCGACATCGGCGAGCTGGACGGGCAGGGCATCCGTTTCGCGGTGGACGACACGCGCAAGTTCGCCGGCCAGTTCCATGGTCACGTCGGCCGCATGCGCGACGGGGTGCTGCGCGTCGGCGACCACATGCTGGGCAGCGTGGATGCCGCGCGCCGCGCCAGCATCGTGCTCAACCACAGCGCGACCCACTTGCTGCACGGCGCGCTGCGCGAGCGCCTGGGCACGCACGTGGCGCAGAAGGGCTCGCTGGTCGCACCCGACCGCCTCCGCTTCGACTTCTCGCACTTCGAGCCGATCACCGCCGCCGAGCTGCGCGACGTCGAGCGCCGGGTGAACGAGGAAGTCCGCGCCGACCATGGCGTGGCGATCCGCGAGATGGCGATGGACGAGGCGATCGACGCCGGCGCCATCGCCCTGTTCGGTGAGAAGTACGGCGAGCGCGTGCGGGTCGTGGCCATGGGTGATTCCGTGGAACTGTGCGGCGGCACCCATGTCGGTCGCACCGGCGAGATCGGCCTGTTCAAGCTGGTGTCCGAAGGTGGCGTGTCATCGGGCGTGCGTCGCATCGAAGCGCTGACCGGACAGGCGGCGCTGGAGCAGGTCGCGCTTGATGAAACGCGCCTGGCCGACGCCGCGCGGATGCTGGGCGGCACCACGGCGGAGGTCGGCGACAAGCTGCGCGCGCTGCTGGAACGGCAGAAGAAGCTGGAGCGCGAGCTCGAGACGATGAAGGCGCGCGAAGCCAGCAGCGCCACCGCCGACCTCGCCTCGGGCGCGGTGGACGTGGCCGGACTCAAGGTGCTGGCGGCGCGGCTGGAGGGCTTCGACGCGCGCGCGCTGCGCGATGCCCTCGACCGGTTCAAGCAGCAGCTCGGCGATGCGGTGGTCGTGCTGGCGGGAACGGCGGACGGCAAGGCGACCCTGGTAGCCGGCGTGAGCGGCGCCGCACAGGGCAAGGTCAAGGCCGGCGAGCTGCTGTCGCATGTCGCGGGCCGGATCGGCGGCAAGGGTGGCGGCCGCCCCGACATGGCGCAGGGCGGTGGACCCGACGGGCCGGCGCTGGTTGAAGCGCTCGCCGGGGTGGCGGGGTGGGTAGCAGACCGCGTGGTCTGAAACGACGCAGGGCATTACCTTTGACCTACACGTCGGGGCACATGCGGCCGGTATCATGTTTCAGCTACGTGAACAATCTTGGATGCGGTGACAACGTCACGGCTCCTCAGTCGCCCCGGCCATTCGGATGGCCGGGACATGGAGTACCCCACATGTTGATTTTGACCAGGCGGGTCGGTGAGACGCTCATGATCGGTGACTCGGTCACCGTGACGGTGCTCGGCGTCAAGGGCAACCAGGTCCGCATCGGTATCACCGCGCCGAAGGATGTCTCGGTCCACCGCGAAGAGATCTACCAGCGGATCCACGGCGGCGAGGGCGCGACCGGGAGTGAGGGCGAGGCCGAACCGGATTGATGTTTGCCGGCTGCGCTGCAAGCCGGTATCCTTCGCTCCCACGCCGGCCTGAAGGCCGGCGTGGTGTTTCATCCCGGAGAGTTGCCCGAGTGGCCGAAGGGGCTCCCCTGCTAAGGGAGTATGGGGCTTAAAACTCCATCGAGGGTTCGAATCCCTCACTCTCCGCCAGTTTCAAAGCGTTGACGAAGTTGGCGTGTTGTTGCAGAATTCCGCTTCTAGCGCGCCCGTAGCTCAGCTGGATAGAGCACCAGGCTACGAACTTGGGGGTCGGAGGTTCGAATCCTTCCGGGCGCACCATGGATAAAGCATGAAGGCCAACGACCTCGCGGTTGTTGGCCTTTTTGTTTGTCCGCCAATGAACGATGCAATGCCTGGCGATTCGCCGTTCTTCCCGTCCTCAGGCCTGCAGTTCGAAGTGGAAGCCGTGGTAGCTGTCCACCGTGCAGCCGGGTTCGAACGGCACGCGCAGGTGGCGTTCGGGCGATTGCCAGTGGTCGACGACGCGGTAGCCCAGCGCCTGCATGCCCTCGGTGAATTCGACGACGGACATCACCCTGTAGGGGCAGATCGCGATGGACAGGTTCTGCAGCGTGAAGAAGCTGCGGCTCGGATGCATGGGGGTCAGGTTCACGAGGACGTGCGGCGGTTTTGCGCGCAGGCGCTGCAGGAGTTCCGGTAGCGTGTACTCCAGGTATTGCAGCGCCCCGGTGCTGACCAGGACGTCTTGTCCGTCGGCCCCAGCGGGGTCGTCGGTGAAGGACAGCTGGCGCCGGGCATCGTGCCCGTCTGCCCACTTGCGTCCGGCCGCCATCACCGCGGGCACGTCGTGGATCGTCCACGTGAGATCGGACGGATAGTCCAGGTAGTCGCTGAATCCGTAGTAGCTCACGCCGATGTGCCCGCCGAGATCGAAAACACGGCGCCGGCCGTCGGCGAGCAGGCGTCCCAGCCAGAACACCAGCGGATAGTCGCTTGCGCGGATGCGGCGCATGTGGCCGCGGTACAGGCGCCCCGCCGCCTCGGTGTCGTAGGACGCGGGTATCGACGCCGTTGACAGCGCATTCGCGGCTTCCTGCGCGGCGGCGAACGTGGGGTAGACGCCGTAGTAATCATTCTCCACGCGGTATGGGCGCCTGAAGAGGTTGCGGCGCATGCGTTCGGAAATCGGGCGCAGGGCGGGCAATTCCATCAAGTACAGGCCGCCACGGCCGAGCAGGGTACGGATCGTGTTCGGCGGGGAGGACATGCGTTTTCCGGGGAATCCGTCCGTCGTGGTCTGAACGGTTCAACGGCATCCGCGGACCGGCGGGGACATGGATCCATCGGCGCCCGCCGACATGCCCGGAACGCCACGGCCGCGCTCGCCGGGCTATCGTGCACCCTCCAGGCGCCACCCGACGACCGACGATGGACCTGCAAGCCGCGTTTATCGATGCGATGCCGTCACCGGCATGGCCGCTTGCGGCGCGGCGCGGCATCCTGGTCGCGTTCGTCGCCACCGACGCGTGGCCGGCCCGGGTGCCGGAAGCCATGGCGCTGCTGTCGGCCGAGGAACGCGGGCGCGTGCAGCGGAAGCGGCGCGACCACGACCGCGAAACCACCGCGCTCGCCTACGCCTGCCATCGCCTGCTGTTGTCGCAGGTGCTGGGATGCCCGCCCGGCGAGGTGCCGCTGGGCCGTGACGGGCTGGGCTGCCCCACGCTGCACGGCGAGAGCATCCGCACCAGCCTCAGCCATGCCGATGGATTGATCGCGCTGGCGGTGGCGGGCAGCGGCCCGGTGGGAGTCGACATCGAGCCGGCGGACCGTGCCGCGGACATGCCGGAGATCGCGGCGCGCGTGTGCCACCCGGATGAACTCGACGCGCTGGCCGGGCTGCCGGAACCCGCCCGCGCGCGCGCGCTGCTGTCGCTGTGGGTGCGCAAGGAAGCGTTGCTCAAGGCCGCGGGGATCGGGATGGCGGTCGGGATGGACGCATTCCGGGCACCCGTCGGCAGGATGCTCGCTTTGCCCGGCGGGATCGCCGGTGCGGCGATGCTGCGGGTGTTCGACGACGGCGACCGCTGCCTCGCGGCGGTCGCCGGCCTGCCGGGCGGGATCGCCAGCGCCTGGCTGTCGCCCCGGTCCTGAACGCCGCGGGCCACTGGCCGCGTCGCGATGCGCTACGCGTTTTCTACTCCGTCAGTGAATGGGCAGCGGGGAAGCATGAACGCCGTCAAGAGAGAAACCGTGGGGATATCCGGTGAGCAGGCGCGCGGCGCAGGGCCGTGGATCGACTTCGACGACGCGGCGTTCGATCCATGGCGGATCATGGCCGTCAGCCACCGCCTGTCCACGCATCCGCTGCTGCAGCCCGATGCGCTGGTGACGCTGGGCGAGCGGCTGGAGGCGCGCGGCAGCATCCGCAGCCATACCAACAATGCCAAGGCCGGGACGCCGTTCAACTCGGCCCAGGAACTGTTCCCCAACCCGAAGTCCGCGGCGGAAACCCTGCGCGCGATCCGCGACGCCAAGGCCTGGACCTCCCTGCTCAACGTGCAGACCGACCCGGTCTACCGCGAGCTCGTCGACGAGGTGCTGGAAGGTGCCCGGCCGCAGGTCGAGCGGCGCGACCCCGGCATGTGCCACCGCGCCGGCTGGATCTTCGTCACTTCGCCCAACACGGTCACGCCGTTCCACTTCGACAAGGAACACAACTTCATCCTGCAGATCCACGGGAAGAAGCGCATCTATGTCTGGGACCACCGCGACCAGGTCGTCGCCAGCGAGCACGCGCGCGACCTGTTCCACCTCAGCCATGAGCGCTACCTGCTGCGCTGGCGCGACGAGTTCCGCGAGCGCGCGCGCATCTTTGACCTGGAACCTGGGCAGGGCGCGTACATGCCGTCGACCAGTCCGCACATGGTCGAGAACGGGGATGAGCCTTCGATCACCGCGAGTTTCACCTACTACACCGATGCCACGCGCCGCGATGCGCGGCTGCACAAGGCGCATGCGCTGATCCGCCGCGCCAGGATCACGCCGCCCGCGGTCGCGCACGATTCCGTGTTCGACACGGCGGTCCACGGCATGCTCTCGCTGCTGGCCAGGCGGTCCGCGCCACCCCGGTTCGCCGAGGTACCGAACTCGTGAGTCGGTCGGCACCCGCGCCGTGCGACGGCATGGAGCTGCTGGACGTGCTGCCGCAGGCGGTTGCCGGTGGCGGCGCGGCTCGCGCGGAATTCGTCTTCGCGCCGGCGCTTGCACATGCCTGGAACGATGCGCTCGCCGACGGCGATCGGGACACGCTGCTCTGCGCCGCGCTGGCGATCGCGGAGTCCCGCCTGACCGGCCTCGATGCAGTGGTCGCCACCCTTGTCGTCGACGGTGGCGTCCGCCAGTCGACGCTCGCGACTCCCGGCGAGGGACAGGTCGCGGACCTGTTGCGGCAGGCCGGCGCGCTTTTCGCGAATGACGCGCCCGCGCCGGTGACCTGGGCGGTGCTGGCCGACGCGGCCGCGCGCGTCGTTGCGGACGATGCGGCGCTGTCGCTGTGGAGCGTCGTGCTGGACGGCGATGCGCCGAAGCTCGTGGCCACGTTCCGCGCGCCGCTGTGCGAACAGGCGGTGCGGCTGGTGGCCGAGGCCGTGTCGCGCGTGCTGGCCGCGCTGCTGGCTGGGCGCGAGGGTTCCACCGCCGACATCGACATCCTCGACCCCGCGCAGCGCAGGAGGCAGCTGCTGGAATGGAACGACACCGCGCGCCCGCGTTCGCTGCGCGACACGGTGCATGGCCGCTTTGCCGCGGTGTGCAACCGCAACCCGGGCGCGCCCGCGGCGGTCGATGCGGCCGGATCGCTCAGCTATGCCGAGCTTGACCGCCGTGCCGCGTCCCTTGCCGCTCGCTTGCGGGCGGCGGGCGTGGTACCCGGCGACGTGGTCGGCATCGCCATGGAGCGCTCGGTGCAGGCCGTGGTCGCGGTGCTGGCTACGCTGAAAGCCGGCGCGGCCTATCTGCCGCTGGACGCCGCCCAGCCCCAGGGTCGGCTGGCCTTCATGCTCGAGGACGCCGCGGCCCGCGTGCTGCTGGTGGATGCCGCGCACCGCGGGACGCTGCCCGGGCATTCGATCCCGCGCGTTGTGGTCGACGACATGCCCGCGTCCGACGACCCGGCAGTGGTCGTGGACGATGGTGGTGTCGACGGCGACGCGCTGGCCTATGTGATGTACACGTCGGGTTCGACCGGAACGCCCAAGGGCGTGGAGATCCGCCACCGCTCGATCCTGCGCCTGGCCTGCGACGGCGGCTTCATCGAGCTCGGCCCCGACACGCGGATGCTGCATGCCGCGCCGCTGGGTTTCGATGCTTCGACGCTGGAGCTGTGGGGCGCGCTGCTCAACGGCGGTTGCGTCGTGGTCCACGACGAAGCGCTGCCCACGGGCGCCGGGCTTGCGGCGACCATCGACCGCCACGGCGTAACCACGGCGTGGCTGACCGCGGCGCTGTTCAACGCGGTGGTCGACGAGGATCCGCGGCAGCTGTCCGGCCTGCGCACGCTGCTCACCGGTGGCGAAGCGCTGTCGGTCGACCACGTCCGGCGCATGCGCGAGGCGGCGCCGGGCGTGGCCCTGCACAACGGCTACGGCCCGACCGAGTGCACCACCTTCACCTGTACCCATCCGGTCCCCGACCGGCTGCCGGACGACGCCACCTCGATCCCGATCGGCCGGCCGATCGCGGACACGCGTGTGTACATCCTCAACGCGCGCCGCGAGCCGGTGCCGGTGGGCGTGATCGGCGAGCTGTACGTGGGCGGCGAGGGCGTGGCGCGCGGCTATCTCGGCCGGCCCGAACTTACCGCGGAGCGTTTCGTGCCCGATCCGTTCGCGGCCGAAGGCGAGCGGCTGTACCGCACCGGCGACCGCGTGCGCTACCTCGGCGATGGCACCATCGAATTCGTCGGCCGCGGCGATCAGCAGGTCAAGATCCGCGGCTACCGCATCGAGCTTGGCGAGATCGAGGCCGCGCTGGCGCGGCACGCCAACGTGGCGTCGTGCGCGGTACTCGCGCGCGCCGATCATCCCGGGGAGAAGCGGCTGGTCGCCTACTACGTGGCGCAGGGCGCGGTGCCGTCGGCGCCGGGGCTGCGCGCGTTCCTGGCCGCGTCGCTGCCGGAGTTCATGCTGCCTGCGCGCTACATGCGCCTCGACGCGTTGCCGGTCACCGGCAACGGCAAGCTCGACCGCCGTGCGCTGCCGGTACCCGATCGCGCGCGTCCGGAGCTGGCGGTGGCGTTCGAGCCGGCTGTCGATGCGCTGGAGCGGACCGTTTCTGAAGCCTGCGCGGAACTGCTGGACATCGACCGTGTCGGCCGCCACGACAATTTCTTCGAACTGGGCGGAAGCTCGCTGCTGGCGACGAAACTGGCCGAACGCATTCGCCACATATCCGGGCACGCAGGCCCACTCGCGGTCACCGCGATCTTCGCCAACCCGACCCCTGCGACGCTGGCCGTGGCCTTGCGCGGCGGGCACGGCGACGGCGCCATCGACGCGACCCGCGTCGCCCGCGGCCGCCGCGAACGCGGCGGCGACGCGGCCGATGAGCCGATTGCGATCGTCGCGATGGCCGGGCGCTTCCCGGGCGCCGCCGACGTCGAGGCGTTCTGGCAGAACCTGTGCGAGGGGCGCGACACGATCACGCACTTCGACGCCGATACCCTCGACCCGGCCGTGACCGCGGCCGAGCGTGCCAACCCGGCCTACGTCCCGGCGCGCGGGGTGATCGACGACGTCGACCAGTTCGATGCCGCCTTCTTCGGCATCGGCCCGCGCGAGGCCGAGCTGATGGATCCGCAGCAGCGCATCTTCCTCGAGCTGTGCTGGGAGTGCCTGGAGCGCGGCGGGCACGCGCCGGGCGAATCGCGCGGCCCGGTCGGCATCTTCGCCGGCATGTACAACGCGACCTATTTCCAGCGCCACGTGACGCGGCATCCGGACCTGATCGACAAGGTCGGCGCGTTCCAGGTGATGCTGGGCAACGAGAAGGACTACATCGCCACGCGCGTGGCCCACAAGCTCAACCTGACCGGGCCGGCGATCAGCGTGCATACCGGCTGTTCGACCTCGCTGGTGGCGATCTGCCAGGCCGTCGACAGCCTGCGCGCCGGCCGTTGCGACATGGCCCTGGCCGGCGGTGCGTCGGTGACCTGCCCGCCCAACAGCGGCTATCTCTACCAGGAGGGTTCGATGCTGTCGCCGGACGGCCGCACGCGCACCTTCGATGCCGGCGCCAAGGGCACGGTGTTCAGCGACGGCGCGGCGGTGGTGCTGCTCAAGCGGCTGTCCGACGCGCTCGTGGACGGGGATGAGGTCGTCGCGCTGATCCGCGGCGGCGCGGTCAACAACGACGGCAGCGACAAGGCCAGCTTCACCGCGCCCAGCAGCGCGGGGCAGGCGGCGCTGGTCGCGATGGCGCACGACGACGCGCGCGTGGACCCGCGCAGCATCGGCTACGTGGAAACGCACGGCACCGCCACGCCGCTCGGCGACCCGATCGAGATCGAAGGGCTGACCAAGGCCTTCCGCCGCGGTACCGACGACGTCGGTTTCTGCCGCATCGGCTCGGTCAAGAGCAACGTTGGCCACCTGGTGATCGCCGCGGGCGCGGCCGGCGTGATCAAGACCGCGCTGTCGCTGCAGCAGCGCTGCATTCCCGCCAGCCTGCATTTCGAGGCGCCGAACCCGGCGATCGACTTCGCCGGCTCCCCGTTCGTGGTCAACAGCGGGATGACTCCATGGCCGGACGGCGCCGCGCCGCGCCGCGCGGGCGTGAGCTCGTTTGGCGTCGGCGGCACCAACGCACACGTTGTGATGGAGCAGGCGCCCGCGCGCGAGGCTTCGGAACCGGCGCAGGGGCCGCAGCTGCTGGTGCTGTCGGCACGCACGCCGGCCGCGCTGGCGCAGGCCGCCACGCGCCTGGGCGAGCATCTCGCCGCGACGCCGGGCATCAACCTGGCCGACGCGGCGTGGACGCTGGCCGTGGGCCGCACCGCGTTCGCCCATCGCCTGGCGCTGGTGGCCGCCGATCCGGCGGACGCGGCCGCGCAGCTGCGCGGGAGCGAAGCCGCGGCGACCGCAGCGCGCGGCAGGCCGGCGCGCGACAGCGACGTGGTGTTCCTGTTCCCCGGGCAGGGCGCCGTCTACGCCGGAATGGGGCGCGAACTGCATGCGACCGAGCCGGTGTTCCGCCAGGCCTTCGACGACTGCATGGACGCGCTGGACGCCGGCGGCGTCGGCGGCATGGGCGGGCAGGCGCTGCGCGAGGCCGTATTCGGCGACGATGCCGATGCGCTGCTGCCGACAGCGGTGATGCAGCCGGCGACGTTCGCGATCGAGTACGCGCTGGCGAGACTGTGGATGCATCTCGGCGTGCAGCCGGTGGCGATGATCGGCCACAGCGTCGGCGAGTTCGTCGCCGCGACCCTGGCCGGCGTGTTCGCGCTGCCCGACGCGATGCGCCTGGTCGCGCGCCGCGGCCAGCTGATGCAGGCGCAACCTGCCGGCGCGATGCTGTCGGTGCGCGCCGGGTTCGAGGCCATCGAACAGCGCCTGCCCCCGGGATTGTCGATGGCGGCGGAGAATTCGCCGGGCAGCTGCGTGGTCGCCGGGCCGCTGGACGCCGTCGCGGCGTTCCAGGCGCAGCTGGAGGGCGAGGGCATCGCCTGCCGCATGCTGCGGACCTCGCATGCCTTCCATTCGGCAATGATGGATCCGGTGGTCGCGCCGTTCCGCGCCCAGGTCGAGGCGGTTGCGCGCAACGCGCCGCGCCTGCCGATCATCTCCACGGTCAGCGGCGATCCGCTCGATGCCGAGCGCGCGGTTTCCCCCGATTACTGGGCACGACACCTGCGCGAGCCGGTGCGTTTCGCCACTGCGCTCGGCAACGTGCTCGACGGCTCCGCGCGCACGCTGCTGGAGGTCGGCCCGCGCACGACGCTGTGCACGCTCGCCCGCCAGCATCCGCAGGCGCAGAAGCAGCAGGTGGGCGCGGTCGCGACGCTGGCCGATGCGCCGGATCGCGAGATCGCGCTGCTGCGGCTTGCCGGCGGCCAGCTCTGGTGCCAGGGCGTGGCGATCGGGCCGTCGGTCTTCGACAACCGCGTCTCGCGCCGCCGCGTGCGGCTGCCCACCTATCCCTTCGAACGCAAGCGGCATTGGGTCGATGCGGTTGCGGCGGTTCCCACCGTCGCGGCACCCCCCGTGCCCGCGGCGGTCGCGCCGCAGCCGCTCCAGCCACCGCCTTCTCCTTCCACGCAAGCACAACCGGTCGCCGCCATGGATCGCAAACCGCGCCTCATCGCCAAACTCAAGGACCTGTTCGAGGATGTCGCGGGATTCGACCTTGACGACGCCGACACGGGCGCCAACTTCATCGAACTCGGACTCGACAGCCTGATGCTGACCCAGGTCGCGCTGCAGCTGCAGAAGGCGTTCACCTGCAGGATCGGCTTCCGCCAGCTGATGGGCGAATGCTCCTCGCTCGACCGGCTCGCCGCCCGTCTGGACGAGGAGCTCCCGCCGGAGGCGGCGCCCGCGCCGCAGCCGGCGGCCGCTGCCGCGCCGGCCGCGCCGATGGTTGCGCCGGCGATGGCGCTGTCGGCGCAGCCTCCGGCGGGCGGCGACTACGTGCGACAGGTCATCGACCAGCAGATGCAGTTGATGGCGCAGCAGCTCGCACTGCTGTCGAGCGCCGGCGCCCAGACGGCCACGGCACCGGCGCCCGCTACCGCTGCCGCCGCTGCTCCGTCGGTGCAGCCGGCGAGTGATGCCGCGCCGCAGGCGGTGGACGACGAGGAAGCGGCGCTCGCCCATACCACCTATGACGTCAGGAAGGCCTTCGGCGCCATCGCCCGGATCGACAGGTCCGCATCCGGCGAACTGGGCCTGCACCAGCGCCGCAAGCTCGACGCCTTCATCGAGCGCTACGTCGCGCGCACCCGCAAGTCGAAGGACTACACCCAGGCCAACCGGGCCCACATGGCCGACCCGCGGGTGGTCAACGGCTTCAAGCCGCTGCTCAAGGAAATGACCTACCAGATCGTGGTCGAGCGCTCCAAGGGCTCGCACCTGTGGGACCTCGACGGCAACGAGTACGTCGACGCGCTCAACGGCTTCGGCATGAGCCTGTTCGGCTGGCAGCCGGACTTCGTGCTCGACGCGGTGCGCAGGCAGCTGGATCTCGGCTACGAGATCGGCCCGCAGCATCCGCTGGCCGGCGACGTCACCCGGCTGGTGTGCGAAGTCACCGGCCACGACCGCGCGGCGCTGTGCAACACCGGTTCCGAGGCGGTCCTGGGCGCGCTGCGCATCGCGCGCACGGTGACCGGGCGCGAGACCGTCGTGCTGTTCACTGGCGCCTACCACGGCATCGTCGACGAGATGATCGTGCGTGGCACGCGCAAGCTGCGCGCGGTGCCGGCGGCACCGGGCATCCTGCGCAACACGGCCGAGCACGTGCTGGTGCTCGACTACGGCACGCCCGAGGCGATGCAGGTCATCCGCGAGCGCGCGCACGAGATCGCCGCGGTGCTGGTGGAGCCGGTGCAGAGCCGGCGTCCGGACTTCCGCCCGGTCGGGTTCCTGAAGGAGCTGCGCGAGGTCACCCGCGAGGCCGGCGCGCTCCTGGTATTCGACGAGGTCGTGACCGGCTTCCGCGCGCATCCTGCCGGCGCGCAGGGCCTGTTCGGCATCCAGGCCGACCTCGGCACCTACGGCAAGGTCGTCGGCGGCGGTTACCCGATCGGCGTGATCGCCGGCAAGCGCGAGTACATGGACGCGCTGGACGGCGGCCAATGGCAGTTCGGCGACGACTCGGTGCCGACCGTGGGCGTGACCTACTTCGCCGGCACCTTTGTCCGCCACCCGCTGGCGCTGGCCGCGGCCAAGGCGGTGCTCGAGCACGTCAAGGCGCAGGGCGGCCAGATGCAGGAGCGTCTGAACGCCCGGGCCACTACGATGGTGGAGGAGCTCAACGCCTTCTGCGCCGAGGTCGGCGCGCCGGTCGAGGTTCGCCACTTCGCCTCGGTGTGGAAGACCTTCTTCCTCGAGGACCACCCGCTGCAGGACCTGCTGTTCGCGATGATGCGCAGTCGCGGCGTGCACATCCTCGACAACTTCCCGTGCTTCCTGACCACGGCGCACAGCGAGGCCGATTTCGGGAAGATCATCCAGGCGTTCACGGGTTCGATCACCGAACTGCAGGAGTCCGGGTTCCTGCCGCGTCGCGTCGCCACCACGCATACGGTGATGGATCCGGCGCGGCCGGCGGTGCCCGGCGCGCGCCTCGGCCGCGACCCCGACGGTCGCCCTGCCTGGTTCGTGCCCAATCCCGATGCCCCCGGCAAGTTCCTCAAGGTAGGTTGACGATGTCCGCAGTCAAGCCAGTCCCCGATGCGGGAGCCGCGGTCGAATACGATCCGTTCGCCGAAGGCGCAGTCGCGCGCGTGGTGCCCACCACCGAGCCGCAGCGCGAGATCTGGCTGGCCGACCAGCTCGGCAGGGACGCCTCGCTGGCGTTCAACGAGTCGGTGACGATGCGGCTCAAGGGCCGCCTGGACGCCGCCGCGCTGCACGGCGCGTTGCAGGACCTGCTCGACGGGCATGGCGCCCTGCGTGGCAATCTCGGGCCGGAGGGCGACACCCTGTGCGTGCTCGATTGCGTGGAGCTGGCGCTGCCGACGTTCGACTATTCGAAGCTGGACGATGCCGCGCGCGAAGCAGCCGTCGCCGAGCGCCTGCGGCTGGCGGTGGAAACCCGGTTCGCGCTGCAGCACGACCGCCTGTTCCGCGCCGAACTGCTGCGCCTGGGCGACGATGACCACCTGCTCGTGCTCACGGCACACCACATCGTCTGCGACGGCTGGTCGTGGTGGGTGCTGACGCGCGAGCTGGCCGCGCTGTACGCAGCGCGGCTGGGCACGCCGTCCGAACTGCCGCCGGCGGATGACTTCGCCGATTACGCGCTGGCCGAGGCCACGCGCCATGCCAATGCCGCCTTCGCGGAGGACGAGGCCTACTGGCTGTCGCGCTTCGCCGGCGAAACGCCGGTACTCGACCTGCCCACCGACCGGCCGCGCCCCGCGCGCCGCGGCTTCGCGTCCGCGCGCGAGGACTACGTGCTCGATGGCGAGGTGGTCGCAGCGATCAGGAAGATGGGCGCGCGCCGTGGCGTGAGCCTGTTCGCGACCCTGCTGGCCAGTTTCGCCGCGCTGCTGTCCCGGCTGTCGAGCCAGTCGCAGGTCGTGGTCGGAATCCCCGCCGCGGGCCAGTCCGTTGACGGGCACGATCACCTGGTCGGGCACTGCGTCAACACGCTGCCGCTGCTGTTCGACCTTGATCCCGCGCAGCCGGTGGCCGCGGCCATCGACGCTGCGCAGGCGACCCTGCTCGATGCGCTCGACCACCAGCGCTATACCTTCGGCACGCTGTTGCGCAAGCTCAAGGTCGCCCGCGATCCGTCGCGGCTGCCGTTGATCAGCGTGATGTTCAACATCGACCAGGCGCTGGGTCGCGAACACGCCGCGTTTCCAGGCCTGGAGATGGACTTCGCCAGCAACGCGCGCACGTTCGAAAACTTCGAGCTGTTCATCAACGCGGTCCAGGTGGGGGACGGGCTGCGCCTCGAGTGCCAGTACAGCCGCGACCTGTTCGATACCGCCACCATCCGCCACTGGATGGCGTACTGGCGCACGATGCTCGAGGCGATGGTCGAGGACGATTCGCGGGCACTCGGGCAGCTGCCGCTGCTGGCCGAGACCGAGCGCCGGCTGGTGCTGGAGAAGTTCAACGACACCCAGGTCGACTATCCGCGTGACTGCTGCATCCAGGAACTGATCGAGCAGCAGGTGCGGCGCACGCCCGACGCGATCGCGGTCGAGCACCAGGGCGCGTGCCTGCGCTTCGATGAGCTCAACGCGGCGGCCAATCGCCTGGCGCACCATCTGCGCAGCATCGGCGTGAAACCCGATGACCGTGTCGCGGTGTGCGTCGACCGCAGCCTGGACATGGTGGTGGGCCTGCTGGCGGTGCTCAAGAGCGGTGCCGCTTACGTGCCGCTGGACCCGGCCTATCCCGCCGATCGCCTCGCCTACATGCTCGGCGATTGCCGGCCATCGGTGCTGCTGACCCGGCAGGCGCTGGCAGGGACGCTGGCGGGCATCGCCCCGTCACTGCCGCGGCTGGTGCTCGATGCCGCGGAGCCCGAGTGGGCGGGGCAGCCAGGCACCGATCCCGCGCCCGTTGCGCTCGCGACCAACCTCGCCTACGTGATCTACACCTCCGGTTCGACCGGCATGCCCAAGGGCGCGATGAACGAACATCGCGGCGTGGTCAATCGGCTGCTGTGGATGCGCGACGAGTACCGCATCGGCCCTGGCGACACGGTGCTGCAGAAGACTCCCTTCAGCTTCGACGTTTCGGTGTGGGAGTTCTTCCTGCCACTGCTGTCGGGCGCGCGCCTGGTGATGGCGCGGCCGGACGGCCACAAGGATCCGGCCTACCTGGCCGACACCGTGCAGGCGCGTGGCGTGACCACGATGCATTTCGTGCCATCGATGCTGCATGCGTTCCTCGAGCATCCCGGCGTGGGTCGCGCCTGCGCGGGCCTGCGACGGGTGATCTGCAGCGGCGAGGCACTGCCTGCATCGCTGGTGGAGGCATTCGGGCGCGAACTGCCGGGCGTCGAACTGCACAACCTGTATGGGCCGACCGAGGCGGCGGTGGATGTCACCGCGTGGGCGTGCAGTGCCGGCGCCAGAGCGGCCAGCGTGCCGATCGGGCATCCGATAGCCAACACCCGCATCTACATCCTCGATGCGTCCGGCCAGCCGGTGCCGATCGGCGTGTCCGGCGAGATCTTCATCGGCGGTGTGCAGGTCGGCCGCGGTTACCTCAACCGCGACGCGCTCACCGCCGAGCGCTTCCTGCCCGATCCCTTCGTGCGAGAACCGGATGCGCGCATGTACAGGACCGGTGACCTCGGGCGCTGGCGTGCCGACGGCAACATCGAATACCTGGGCCGCAACGATTTCCAGGTGAAGCTGCGCGGTTTCCGGATCGAGCTGGGCGAGATCGAGAGCAATCTGGCGGCGCATGAATCGGTCGCCCAGGCGGTGGTCATCGCCCGCGAGGATCGGCCCGGCGACGTCCGGCTGGTGGCCTACGTGGTCGCCAGACCGGGTGCCCAGGCCGATCCGGCCCGGCTGGCGGCGCATCTGAAAAGGGTGTTGCCCGACTACATGGTGCCGCAGCACTTCATCGCGATGGACGCGATTCCGCTGTCGCCGAACGGCAAGGCCGAGCGCAAGTCGCTGCCGGCGCCCGACCTGGCGGCGCGCGTCGCCAGCGACCTGGTGCCGCCCCGCAACGAGACCGAGCGTGCGATCGCCGAGGCGATGTCGCACGTGCTCGGCGTGCCGGACATCGGCGTGCATGACGACTTCTTCGCGCTCGGCGGCCATTCGCTGCTGGCCGCGCAGCTGACCACGCGACTGAACCGCGACCTCGGCGCGGCGCTGTCGCTGCGTTCGGTGTTCGATTGCCCCACGGTGGCCAGGCTGGCGGAGGTCGTCGAGCAGGAAGCAGGAGAAGCGACGCCGCGCCCGCGGATCGTGCGACGCGAGGACCAGAGTCGCGCACCGCTGTCGCTGGTGCAGGAGCGGCTGCGGATGCTGGAGGCATTCAATCCCGGCATCCTGTCCTACAACACGCCTTCCGGACACCGCCTGCGTGGCCCGCTCGACGTGGCCCTGCTGGACCGCGCGTTCCGCGAAGTCGCGCAGCGGCAGACCGTGCTGCGCACCACGATCGCCACCGAGGGTGGCGAGCCGGTCCAGGTCATCCACGATGAGATCGATCCGGGCCTGCTGCAGGTGCAGGACCTGAGCACGGTGCCGGAGGATGAGCGAGAAGCCGAAGTCGCGCGCCGCATGCAGGTGATGGTGGAGACGCCCTTCGAGGACCTGTCGCGGCCGCCGCTGTTCCGGGCGCAGCTGTTCAAGCTTGCCGAACACGAGCACGCCCTGTTCTTCATGCCGCACCACATCATCTGGGACGGCTGGTCGTTCGACCTGTTGTACTCCGACATCGCCGAGAGCTACGCGGCGCTGGTCGAGGGACGGGCGCCACGGCTCCCGGAACTGCCGGTGACCTACGGCGACTACGCGGCCTGGCACAACGAATGGGTCAAGGGCCCGGAGTACGCGAAGCAACTGGTGTCCTGGCGCGAGCGGCTGGGTGCACCCAACTCGCAGGGCGGCCGGCCGCAGGCCCTGCCAACGGACAAGCCGCGCAAGCGCGGAATGTCGGGCAACAGTGCGTCGTGCAAGGTCCTGGTCCCGGGAGACCTCACCGCGGCCCTGCATGCCCGCAGCCGCGACATGGACGTGACCCTGTTCGTGACCCTGCTGAGCGCGTACGCGCTGCTGCTTGCCGACCATGCCGGCCAGCGCGACATGGTGATCGGTACCCCCGTGCGGGGGCGCAACTCGTCGGAAGTCGAGGGCCTGATGGGCTATTTCACCAACCTGTTGCCGCTGCGCATGGAGATCGACCCGGCGCGGCCGTTCACCGAGCTGGTGCGCAAGGTACGCGACGTGGTGCTGGACAGTTTTTCCGCGCCCGACATCCGGCTCGAGGACCTGACCCGCGAGCTGAGCCTGCGCAGCGAGGGCGGCGGCACGATGCTGTACCAGGCGCTGTTCTCGTTCCAGGACATCCGCCAGCGCGTGGTGCGCTGGGGCGACCTCGACCACAGCCGCATCGAGGTCTTCCAGCCCGGTGCGACCGAGGACCTGGGCCTGTGGTTCGTCGAGGATGGCGGCGGGATGGCCGGCGGGCTGATCTACAACTCCGACATCCTGTTCGAACAGAGCATCCTCCGGCTGCGCGCGTGCTACATGGCGCTGCTGCGCGCCATCGCCGACGACCCCGCGCGCAGCGTCGGGGCGCTCGCGGGCCTGGCCACGCGCGACGCCGGCGGGCTGGCGTAGCAGAACCGAACGGAATCCGCCTGAATCCGACGCCGACGGGGACTGCGTTACGCGGGCCTGGCGCGGATCCGGCCGCTCACCACCGCAATCGACGTTGGAATGATTGCCGCTTCAACGGGGGGAGAACTCCATGCAAGACAACACCGCGACCAGTGTCCAGCCCCCGGCCGCCGGGTCCCGCGAGTCCTATCTGGTCGGGATCTGGTCGGAGCTGCTGGACATTGACGTGCAACCGTCGGACAACTTCTTCGACATCGGTGGAAATTCAATGCTCGCCATACAGATGTCGGAACGCGTTTCGAAGGAGACCGGCGTGCGCATCAAGCTGATGCAGCTCGCGGTGCAGAGCCTGGGCGAAATTGCTGCCGACCTGCCGGACGACGTGGCGCCGGGTGCGCGCAGCTCCGGCGGCCGCCTGGTAGGGCGCGTCAAACGTTTGTTCGGCTCTGCGTCGGCACGAGGCTGACCGGCCGCTGTCGCCACTTCCGTTGTGCCGGGAAGCCGGGAGCTTCCGCCGCCACTCTCATGAGCATGCAGCCTTTCCACTTTTTCGCGCAGGAGCGAAGGTTGTTCGGCGTGCTGCATCCCGCAGTGGGCACGCCGCGCGCCCTGGTGCTGATGTGTCCGCCGCTGCTGCACGAGCACGCGCGCAGCCATCGCTTCTTCTCGCAGATGGCCGATCGGCTGGCGGCCGACGGCGTCGCCTGCCTGCGCTTCGACTACCACGGAACCGGCGACGCCGAAGGTGACGACGCCGACTTCAGCCCGGACCTGGCGCTTGCGGACATCGCCTGCGCTGCCGCCGAGCTGCGCCGGCGCGCCGGCGACCATCCGCTGGTCCTGATGGGAATCCGCGCGTCCGCGCCACTGGCATTCCATGCCGCCAATCCCGCCCGGGCCGATGCGCTGTGGCTCTGGCTGCCGGTGGTGGACGGTTGTGCCCACGTGCAATCGCTGGAAGCCCAGGACCTCGCTGCGCGGACCGATCCACGCCGCTATCCGCTGCGCGCACTGCCGGTGCCGGCCGAACGCGACGAGCTGGTCGGGTTCCGCACCTCGGCGGGGTTTCGCAGGGAGCTCGCCTCGCGCTGCGTGGTGGCGGGCGGTACGCGATTGCCGGTGGCGGTCGTGACAGGCCCGGGCACCATGCCGGTGGCCTTTGCCGACGGCACCCATCATGTGTTGCCGGACGTCGCTTCCGACTGGGTCGACGAACTCGACCTGCGCAGCGTCATCCACCTTCGCGACGCCGAGCCGGTGGTGCAGGCGCTGCTGCTCGACCTGCCGCAGCGCCGCCGGACGGTGGCTCATGGATGAAGTGATCGACATCCCGGGGTTCGGCTACGGGATACTCACCCCCGCCAGGCGTCGGGCGACGCCGGTGACCCTGGTCCTGCTCAACGCGGGCCTGACGCATCGGGTCGGGCCGTTCCGCGGTTACGTTGCGATCGCCCGATACCTTGCCACGCGTGGCGTGGATGTCTTCCGCTTCGACCTGCCGCGGGTCGGCGACGGGCCTGCGGCGGGGGTGTCGGTCAATGCAATGGTGGCGGCGGCATTGGATGCGCTGGAGCGGGAGGTCGGTTCCAGGTGTTTTGTCATCGGCGGCATCTGCAGTGCGGCCGACATGGCCTGGCACATCGCGCAGGACGATCCACGAATCGCGGGCGTCTGGCTGCTTGACGGGTTCGCCCATCGGGGCCGGTGGTTCCGCCTTGCGCGCGTACGAAAGGCACTGCGTCGACCGCCGTGGCAATGGCCGGGATTGGCCTGGCGGCTGCTCCGCGGCCTGCGTCCGGAAGAAGGGGTGTACGCGGCAGATATCGCCGTCATTCGCGATTGGCCCGAGCCGAAGGCATTCCGACGGCAATCCACCGACCTGCTCTCGCGCGGTGTGCGTATCCTGGCGATGTACACGGGTGGGGTGTCGAAGTACATGCTGGATCGCCGCCAGCTTGACGACACCTTCGGCAAATCCTGCCGGCATGCGGGCCTGACGACCACGTACTGGCCAGCGTTCGACCACACCCTTATGTCGCCCGCCGATCGCGATCACGTGCTGTCGAGCCTCGGCGACTGGTGCGAGCAGTTCACGCGACCCGCGGCGACGGCTTGATCAGCGCCGAAATAGTGTGACGAAGTTCAAGGAATGGTGCGTCGTTTTGCCCGCGCTGGCCCGCGGGATGTGGGGAAATGGCCTGAGAATCAACGAGATGCCGAGGCCTGCCGGCTGACCCGATCGCCACCGGCCTGTGCCGTCCCCCAGGCACCGTCCACGCACCCGGGTCGGGCGGAGGTGGGACCTTCTTCAGGGCGCACCATGTGGTGCACGAACGCCAGCGGCCCGCCGCTGGCGTTCGTGTTTTACGCGGATGGTTCCGGGTTTGCGCCGATGAATGCCAGCTTTTCCAGCTGGGACAACTGTGATCGCGGTCGCTTTCGTGCGTGGGCGTCGCGGCTAATCTGCGCCGGCTGTAACCATCCACGCACGGCGAACAGGGGCGCTGTTGCATACCCGGAGTCACCCATGCGTTCGAGCTTACGTTTACCAATCCTGCGCCCGTTACCGGGCTTACCCGCCACCACCGTCATCTCCAACCCGCAACACTCCGCAACAGATTCCACCCGGCCGCATAGCGCGCCTTCCTCGTCCAAGCGGCACCGCGGCCTCGCCGCCCTCGCCGCGACCCCACTCCTGCTGGCCTTCGTGGCCGCCCCGGCCAACGCCGCCGAGTGGTTCGTCTCCCCCACCGGCAACGACAGCAGCGGCAATGGCAGCATCGGCTCGCCGTTCCGCACCGTGAAGCGCGTGCTCTCCACCACCAATGGCGTGGTGTCGGCGGGCGACACCGTCACGCTGCGCGGTGGCGCCACCTACAACGAGTGCGACGTCCGCCTGCGCAAGCCGCTGACGCTGCGTTCCTATCCCGGCGAGCGCGCGCACATCCATTGCGACGTGAACACCCCCGACAGCGTCACCATCCAGATCGATCCGGGTGCCTCGGGCAGCCGCCTCAGCAACCTCGAGATCAGTGGCGGGCGCTATTACGCCGTGATGCTGCAGACCAGCTGGTACCAGGGCGGCCCGTCCAGCAACAAGGGCGCCGAGAACGTGGTGCTTGAAGACCTGCTGATCCGCGATACCGGCCGTGACGGCATCAAGGTCACCCCGAAGTCGAACAACGCGACCATCCGTCGCGTCGAGATCCGCAACACCGGCAAGATGTACCCGGCCGGCACGTCGCCGGATGCGATGAACGCCGACGGCATCGACAACGTCAATGGCTCCGGCATGCTGGTCGAGGACAGCTACATCCACGACATCGCCACCACCGGCCTGTACTTCAAGGGCGGAGCGGCGGACGTGGTGGTGCAGCGCAACCGCATCGAGAACACCGGCATGGCGGGCATCCTGGTGGGCTTCGACACCAGCACCGAGTTCTTCGACCTGCAGCTCAATCCGCAGTACTACGAGTCGATCCGCGGCACGGTGCGCAACAACGTCGTCCGCAACACGCAGTACGCGGGTATCGGCCTCTATGCGGCCAAGGATGCGCTGGTCGCCAACAACACCATCGTCAACGCGGCGCGCAAGGGCCACGGCGCCCTGTACTTCGGCGTGCCGTTCCAGGACTGGGACCCGTTGGCGGGCCGTCCGGCGAGCGTCAACCCGAAGCTGGTCAACAACCTCGTGATCCAGGACGGCGGAAACTGCATCGATATCCGCTACAGCGGTGAACTTGGCGGGCTTTCCGGCCTCAGCGGTTCGGCCAACTCGAACTACAACGGCTTCCACAACGCGAGCTGCACGTTCCGCGATTCGCGTCCCGGCAGTGGCCTGACCACGGCCGGCACGTTGGGACAGTGGCGGTCGGCCACCGGCCAGGACGCGAACAGCAAGCTGGCCGCGTTCTCGGTCAACGCCACCGGCCACATCGCCGCGGGCAGCCCGGCCATCGGCGGCGGCATTCCGTTGTCCCAGGTGGTGCACGACATCGACATGCACGTCCGTGGCACCAGCAATGACATCGGTGCCGATCAGCTCGCCGGCGGCACGACCCCGCCGCCGACGACCAATCCGCCGCGTCGTAACCGGCTGAAGACGCCGACGGCCACCCTGCCGCCGGTGGCGACGCCGCCGCGCCCGCGGCTCCGTGGTCCGGTCGATACCGGTACGCCTCCGGCGCGCACCCCGGCGCGTCCCGGCATCAGCAACCCGACGCTCACCACGAGCGCACCGGCCGAGGCAGCGTCCGACGTGGTGATCACGTCGCCGGCCGCCGCCGCATGGAAGACGGTGGGCAGCTGGATCGACGGCGCGAAGCAGAAGCTCTCCGCCGACTGAGTGTCACCTGGCTGCCGCCCGTCCCGGGCGGCAGCCAGGCCCCGGCCCCGTCGACCACACCCCACGCGGCCTGCCGCGTTTTTTTTTTGGCCGGTTTGCAGCGTGATCGGAGTTTTTCTGGATGGGCACCGCCATGCGGCGCCCATGTCCAGTGGCCGCGATCGCTCACGGGGGTCGGCATGTTGTCGTTCAGATGCAATGGGTTGGTCCCGTGATCGGGGCCTTCGGCGGGCGTGCCCAGCGCCTCGTGCGCATCCAGTGGCTGCTCGAGTCGCTGGCCCTGCTGCTCGCCTCGGTGGCGGCGATCTGCCTGCGGTTTTCCGATGATCCCGATGGCCGCAGCCTGCACCTGGCCATGGTGCCCTTTCCCGCGATCCTGGTACCGATGTACGTCACCATGGCGATGGCGGCATTCGGGCTCTACCAGTCCCACGTGCGCCACAACCCCTCGGAACTGCTGCTGCGCATGGTGCTGGCGTTCGCCTTCGGTGGTGTCGGGCTGCTGGTGACCTACTACGTGCTGCCGCAGACCTACATGGGACGCGGCCTGCTCTCGATCAACCTCGCGCTCGGGTTCGTGGCGGTTGCCGCCCTGCGCTGGGGCGCGCGCAGCCTGACGGGCGGCGCTGCCTACAAGCGCCGCGTGCTTGTCTACGGTGCCGGCGAGCAAGCCGACCTGATCAACCGCCGCATGCGCCGCCGGGCCGACCGGCAGGCATTCTGCGTGGTCGGATTCGTGCCGGCCCCCGGCCAGCGGGTCGTGGTGGCCGCCGACCTCCTCGTGCGCAGCCCGCTCGACCTGGTTTCCCTGACCCGCGAGTTGAGCGTGCAGGAGATCGTCCTGGCCCCGGACGAGCGTCGCGGCGGCCTGCCGATGGATGACATCCTGGCCTGCGCACAGCGTGGCATCTCCGTGGTCAACATCCCGATGTTCTTCGAGCGCGAGGCGGGCATGATCAAGCTCGAGGCGGCCGATCCGTCTTCGCTGGTGTTCTCCGGCGGCTTCGACCATTCACTGATGCGACGCCTGAGCAAGCGCTGCTTCGACCTCGCCGCTGCGACGGCGCTGCTGCTGGTGGCGTGGCCGGCCATGCTGCTGGTCGCGCTGGCCGTGCGCATCGAAGGCGACGGGCCCGTGCTCTACCGGCAGGTGCGGGTGGGCGAGGGCGGGCGCAGCTTCGAGCTGGCCAAGTTCCGCAGCATGCGCGCCGACGCCGAAGGCGATGGCGTCGCGCGATGGGCGAGCCGTGACGACAACCGCACCACGCGCGTGGGGCGCTTCATCCGCAAGACCCGCCTGGACGAACTGCCCCAGCTGTTCAACGTGCTTGCAGGCGACATGAGCTTTGTCGGCCCGCGGCCGGAGCGGCCGCAGTTCGTGCAGCAGCTCAACGGCGAGATCCGCTACTACAACGTGCGCCACTCCGTGAAACCCGGGCTCACCGGCTGGGCGCAATTGCGCTATCCGTACGGCGCATCGGTCAGCGATGCCCACGAGAAGCTCAAGTTCGACCTCTTCTACGTCAAGAACCAGGGACTCGTGTTCGATTTCATGATCCTGCTGCAGACCGTGGAAGTCGTGCTGTTCCGGCGCGGTGCGCGCTAGACCGGCCGCATGCGGCCGCGGATTCCGTTAACTGATCAGACCCTCGAACGGATGATCCAGTGAGCCAGCACGAAACGCGCATCCGCGCATTCATCGATGAGAACTTCCCCCCGGCGGGTCCCGGCGGGCCGCCCGCGGCCGAGCTGAGCCTGCTTGAATCGGGCGTCATCGATTCCATGGGCGTGCTGCTGCTCGTCACCTGGCTGGAGCAGGAGTTCGGCTTCATCGTCGACGACGATGAAGTGCTGCCGGAAAACCTCGACAGCATCGCCGCCATCGATGCCTTCGTCGCGCGCAAGCTCCAGGAGATGGAGCTGGCGGAGTGACGGCACGTTGCGAGCGCTGGCTGGCGCGGGCGGCCGCGCACCAGCCCGGGAAGTCGGCGATCGTCCGCGGCGACCGCCGCGTCGACTACGCCGAGCTCCACGCCGAGAGTGAACGCTTCGCCGCCGCGCTTGCACAACACGTCGGCCTGGAGGACGGCGAGCGCTGCGTGGTGTTCATGGACAACTCGGTCGAAGCCGCGGTCGGCGTTTTCGGCACCCTGCGCGCCGGCGGCGTGTTCTCGGTGATCAATCCCACCACCAAGGCCGACAAGCTGGCGTTCGTGCTCGCGGATTGCGGTGCGACGGTCCTGCTGACCCAGGCCAGCCTGTTGCCGGTCGCCCAGTCGGCGGCGGCGCGAGCGCCCAGCGTTCGCTGCATCGTGGTGGTCGATGCCGATGGCGATGGCGTTGATGGCGCGGCCATCGGGTACCGGCGCTTCCTCGCCGCGTCCGACCCGGCCTGCCTGCCGCCACAGGTCGGCATCGATACCGACCTGGCGATGCTGGTCTACACATCGGGGTCGACCGGCAATCCCAAGGGCGTGATGATGACGCACGCCAACGTGCGCTTCGCGGCCACGTCGATCACCACCTACCTGCAGGCCAGCCGCGACGACGTCGTGCTCAGCGTGCTTCCCCTGGCGTTCGATTACGGCCTGTACCAGTTGCTGATGTGCGTGAAGCTGGGCGCCACCCTCGTGCTGGAGACGTCCTTCGCGTTTCCGCAGAAGGTGCTGCCGCTGCTGGCCAGCGAGCGCGTGACCGCGTTCCCGCTCGTGCCGACGATGGCGGCGCTGATCGTGCAGCTGCGCAACTTCGACCCGGCCTGGGCCGCCAGCGTGCGCTATCTCACCAACACTGCCGCTGCGCTGCCGCCCGCGCACATCCGCAGGTTGCAGGACCTGTTCCCGGCCGCGCGGGTGTATTCGATGTATGGGATGACCGAATCCAAGCGCTGCACCTGGCTGCCGCCGGAGGAGCTTGCGCGACGCCCGGAGAGCGTCGGCATCGCCATCCCCGGCACGCAGGCCTGGGTGGCCGACGATGCCGGGCGACCGCTGCCTGCGGGCGAGGTCGGCGAACTGGTGGTGCGCGGTGGCCACGTGATGCAGGGCTACTGGAACAATGCCGAAGCCACCGCGCGCGCGCTGCGCCCCGGCCGCTACCCCTGGGAGCGGGTGCTGCACACCGGTGACCTGTTCCGCATGGATGCCGAGGGGTTCCTGTACTTCGTCGGCCGCAAGGACGACATCCTCAAGTCGCGTGGCGAGAAGGTCAGCCCCAAGGAAGTCGAGAACGTGCTGTATGCGATGCACGGCGTGCGCGAGGCCGCACTGGTGGGTGTTCCCGATCCGGTGCTCGGCCATGCGCTGAAGGCGCTGCTGGTGGTCGACGATCCCGGCCTGGACGCGCGCGCGGTTATCGCGCACTGCCGCGCCCACCTCGAGGAGTTCATGGTGCCGCGCACGGTGGAGTTCCGCGAATCGCTGCCCAAGACCGGCACCGGCAAGATCCGGCGCAGCGAACTCCAGGCCGAAGCCGAGGGGCGCCAGGCCGCGGAGGCCTGAGCCGCCACGGACGCCCGGGTCAGGCGGCCCCGGCCGCTGCTTCCTCGCGCCGCCGCCCGCCGGCGGCGTGGATGCCCTGCAGCAGGCGCGTGGAGAGGATGCCGACGAAGGCCTGGTTGTCGGCGAAGCCTCCCGCGTTGCCGGCACGCGCTTTCTCGTACAGGCGCGACACCGCGTCGGCGTCGAACATGCCATCGGCGCGGATCGCGTCGCGATCGAAGGCTTCGGCCACGTAGTCGAGCGGCTTTCCGTCGACGAAAAAGCATTCGCTGTCGGGAGCCCGATAGGGCTGTTTCGTGCGGCTGAGGATGTCGGCCGGCAACAGGTCGGCCAAGGCCTTGCGCAGCACGTGCTTTTCGGACAACCCATGCAGTTTCCACTGCGGCGGCAGGCGGTTCGCGAACTCGACCAGGGTGTGGTCGAGAAAGGGATAGCGGCCCTCGATCGAGGCCGCCATCGCCGCGCGATCGCCCTGGCTGGCCAGCAGATACCCGGCGAGCAACGTCTTCGCCTCCACGTACTGGTCGCGGGCCAGCGGCGTCCAGCGCATGAGCGCGGCTGGCAGGCGGGACTCCACCAGCGCCAGCGGGTCGAAGCCGGCGACCGCGGTGCGGAGTTCGGGTGACAGGAACCGGAGCGCGCGCCCCGACGTGGTCCAGCGCGGCACGTGCGAAAACACGGGCCGGTCGATGTGCTCCATGCCCTGCCCGAAAAACGCCGCGGCGAACGCGGGATTGGACGATGGCGAATTGGCGAGATAGCCGTACAGGCGTCCGAGCAGGCGGGGACGCGCGCTGGATCCGGGCTGGCGTGACCAGAAACGGCGGATCTTGGCTTCCTTGAACAGGTCGTAGCCGGCGAAGACCTCGTCGGCGCCTTCGCCGGTCAGCACCACGCGATACCCCTGGCGCCGCACGTCGTCGGCAAGCAGCATCAGGGGCACGCCCGCGGTGCGCAGCACCGGGGTTTCGGCATGCGCGATGAAGCGCCGGAATGCCTGGCCGATGTCGGCGGCTCCCACATGCAGCGTGGTGTGGTCCGTCCCGAGGTGCCGGACCATGGCCTGCTGGTGCCGGCTCTCGTCGAACTCGCGCTGCGCGAACGCCACCGAGAACGTGCGCACCGGCGTATTCGTGGCGGTGCGGATCAGGGCGGCGATGCCCGACGAGTCCAGGCCACCGCTGAGGTAGGCGCCCACCGGTACGTCGGCGCGCAGCTGCAGCCGGACGGCATCCACGAGCCGCTCGCGCAGTTCGCCCGCGGCCTGGTCGATGTCATGCCAGTGACGGGCCGGGTCGGACGCGTCCGGGAAGGTCAAGTCCCAGTAGCGGCGCAGGCGCTCACGACCGTCGGCCTCGATGGTCAGGAGGTGGCCGGGCGGCAGCGTGGCCACACCTTGCCAGACGGTGTCGGGATCGAGCGGCGCCCACAGGGTCAGCGCCTGGGCGAGGCCCGTCGGATCAATGCATGCGTGTCCAGGCAGCGCCGCGAAGAGCGCCTTGGCCTCGGAGGCGAACCAGAGCGCGCCGCGCGCGCGCGTGTAGTACAGCGGGCGGATGCCGAGGCGGTCGCGCGCCAGCACCAGCCGGCGCCGGCTGCCATCCCACAGGGCGATGGCGAACTGGCCGTTGAGGTGGTCGACGAACGCATCTCCGTGCCGCTGGTACAGATGCACGATTACTTCGGTATCCGACCGCGTGTGGAACACGTGGCCCTGCGCTTCGAGCCGGGCTCGCAGTTCGATGAAATTGAAGATCTCGCCGTTGAAGACGATCCACACCTGGGCGTCCGGACTGGCCATCGGCTGGGCGCCGGTGGCGAGGTCGATGATGGACAGGCGCGCGTGCGCGAGACCCACGCCCTCGCTGACGTGGAAGCCGTAGCCGTCGGGACCACGATGGGCGAGGGTGGTGATCATCGATGCCAGCACCGCGCGCGCATCGTGCGCGGCAATGCCGGCCCCCAGATAGCCGGCCAACCCGCACATGGTCAGTCGTCCCCGTGGGCCTGGGGCGCGACGTCTGCAGTCATGGCCGCATGGTCCGCGCAGGCGCGCGGCCGTGCGCTGGCGGTGCGTCTGGCCCCGCCCGCTGTCGCGTGCTGCGGGCGCTGCGTGGCGACCGGCAGTGGATGCAGCGGGGTGTTGTGCCAGTCCGCCAGCCGCCCGCACTCGAAGTGCACCCAGGACGGTCCATACATCCAGAGCGAGTCGCTGGCGTCGCGCACCATGGGTTCGCCGAGCAGGACCGCGACGGTGCGGCGGTCCATGCCGGGTACGAGCTGTACGTCCATCGGGGCTTCCGCGAAAGGCGCGGCCTGCGGAGACTCGGCGGCCGGCGCGGCTGGCTCTTCGGAGGCCGGCAGCCAGTGCCAGGTTGCACCCGCCACGATCAGCACCGTCAGCACCGAGCGCATCCACATTGCATGGCGTGTGGCCGAGGGGGGCAGCTGCGCCGTGGGTGACGCGGTGCGGGCCTGCATGTGCCGCCCGTTCCACTGGCTGCCATGTTGCAGCGGCGCGGTCTGCGCGGTGGTGCCGGCGGCGTGCGCCGGAGCCCCGGGCAGCCGGCCACGCGCGCGATGGAAGTCCAGCGCGGCGGCGTAGCCCAGGTTGAGCGCGATGAGCCTGTCGGGATCGCGCGGTCCGGTGGCGGGCCGGTCGGGATGCAGCTCCGCGACGCGGCGGCGGTACGCCTGCTTGAACGCGTGCAGGCCGCACTGCGGCGAGACGCCGAGCTCGGCATAGAGCCTTGCGAAGTCGGTCGCATGGTTCATCGCCGGGGCAGCGGCTTCAGGCGGCCAGCTGACGGCAGAACATGTGCGGCAGCTGCACCATGGCCCGGAACAGGTCCTGTCCCGTCTCCTTGGACACCGGGACGCGCTGCAGGTCGAGCGGTGCGGACGAGGCGCGGGCCACCCCGCCGTAGAAGGAGAACGCCTGCGCCACGCGGGCATCGCGCAGCAGGCGCATGGTGTTGTCGTCGAACGCGGTGGGGCCGCCGACGGGGTAGGCGAAGTGCGTCATGTCGATCCCGAGTTCCTCCCGCAGGCGCAGGGCGCAACCCTCGATTTCCGCGCGCTGCTCTTCGACCGGAAGGCTCGACAGGATCGGGTGGTTCACGGTGTGGCCGCCAATCGTCATGCCGGCCCGGGCCAGTGCGCGGACCATGTCCCAGTCCATCCACTGGCCTTCCACGGTGTCCGGTGGCTCGAGCCCGGTCTCCTCGGTGAGGCGGGCGCGGAACGGGAGCGTCTGCCCGAAGGGCAGGTCCTTGTAGGCGGCGATGATGCGCCGTATCCAGGCTTCGCGGTCCTTGCCGAGAGCGATCCGCCCGGCAATCCAGGGCGACAGGTCGAGCGTGCCGCTGGCGCTCTCGCGCACCTGCATGGCGATCGCGTCCCACCAGGGCAGGAGGTTGCGGTCTATGAAGCCGGTTGCAATGAAGAACGCCGCGGGCACGCGGTGGTGCTTCAGCACCGGCAGGGCGATGTCATGGTTGTCGAGATAGCCGTCGTCGAAGGTGATGGCCACGTAGCGGCCACTTGGACGGCGCAGCGCGTCGGCGATGTCGTCCAGGCCGATGATGTCGCAGTTGTCCTTCAGGAACCTGACCTGGGCGTCGAAACCCTCGGCCGTCGCGCTCCAGAGCCCACGGTCGTACCGCGAGCGGCTGCTGTCGCCCACGCGGTGGTAGTTGAGGACCAGCACTCCATCGTGAGGCAGCGCGGCGGCCACCAGGCGGCGCATGCCCGGTGTTGCCAAGACCTTCGCAGCCATGTCCCGTTTCATCATTCCATGCCCCCACATGCGCGGCCTGTTACCGGCCGGATATCCGTTGTCCCTTACCAACGGCAAATGCTGTCGCAACCAGCCATCTGGAAAAGCAGTCAACATGCATCGACATAGCGTGCCACCCCGGTACAGCGTTTACACCGGTGGCTCACCGCACGGCAAGCGACTGGCGGCATGCTGGATCCTGGTCGCGCTGGCGGGCCTCGCAGCACCCGCACACGCCCGCGAATGGTTCGTCTCGACCGGGGGCAGCGACAGCAACGACGGCTCCCTGGCGCGCCCCTTCCGGACGATCGGGCACGTGCTGTCGCCGGAGAGCGCGCTGGTCCGCGATGGCGACACCGTCACCCTGCGCGCGCCCGAGGGCAACCGCACCTATTCCGAGTGCGACGTGCGCCTGCGCGTCAGGCTGGTGCTGCGGTCGCACCCCGGTGAGCGCGCGCACATCCACTGCGACATCGCCACCCCGGACAGTGTCGCGGTGCAGATCGATCCCCCGGCCTCCGGGAGCCGCGTCAGCGGCCTGGAGATCAGCGGCGGGCGCTTCTATGGCGTGATGATGCAGACCGGCTGGGAACAGGAGGCCGCGCCGGCCGAGCGGGGCGCCTCCGACATCGTCCTCGAGGACCTGCTGATCCGGGACACGGGGCGTGACGGCATCAAGATCACCCCGAAGTCGGACAACATCACCATCCGCCGCACCGAGATCCGCGACACCGGCGCGATCTACGCGCCCGGCACGCCGCTGGAAGAGATGAACGCCGACGGCATCGACAACGTCAACGGTTCGGGGATGGTGGTGGAAGACAGCTACATCCACGATATCGCCACGACCGGCCTGTACTTCAAGGGTGGAGCGGCCGACGTGGTGGTGCAGCGCAACCGCATCGAGGACACCGGGATGGCGGGCATCCTGGTGGGGTTCGACACCAGCCTGGAATTCTTCGATACCGCGCTCAACCCGGAATACCACGAGTCGATCCGCGGGGTGGTGCGCAACAACGTGGTGCGCAACACCAACTACGCGGGCATCGGCCTGTACGCGGCCAAGGACGCCGTGGTGGTGAACAACACGATCGACAACGCCGCCCGGGTCGGGCATGCCGCACTGTACTTCGGCATCCCGTTCCAGGACTGGGATCCCGACGGTGGGCGTCCCCCGAGCGTGAATGCGACGCTTCGCAACAACCTGGTGCGCGGCAGTGGCGGCCGCTGTTTCGAGATCCGCCATTCCGACGAACTCGGTGGCTTGTCCGGCCTCACCGGCTGGCCGCACAGCGACCACAACGGCTATGCACCGGACTGCCTGCTGCGCGATGCCCGTCCGGGCTCGATCGCGCTTCCGCTGTCGCTGCCGGCATGGCGCCTGGCGAGCGGCACGGAGGCGGGAAGCGTGTCGGCCGATTTCGCGCTCGATGCCGACGGGCGGCCGGGCGCCGGCAGCGCGGCCATCGGTGCCGGCGTGCCGGTCGACGGCGTTTCCGATGACATCGAGGGTGCGCGCCGCGATGGCGCGCAGACCATTGGCGCGTACCACGTGCAGGTGCCGGTGGCCGTGCCCGCAGCCGGAGGAGCGGGCACGGGTGGCGGTGACGCGCCGGCCACTGCGCAGGCGGAGACCATGGTCGCCGCCGCGGTCCTTCCGCTCGCATGGCTGGCGGGCGGGCGCGGTATCACGACGCTGTTGCCCGCGATCGGCGCGGCGCTCCTTGCCGCGCTGGCACTGTTGGCCATGGTCGCCGGCGCAATCCTGGTGCGGCGGCGCAACGTCACGGACTGGCTCGCCGCCTACCTGCGGCAGGATTGGCGCGCCCCGGTCCCGCACGGAACGACCCGGCACCTCATGTTCTGTTTCGTCGACCACTACGAGCCCGCCTGGGGCAATCCCGGACGCGCGCGCGAGGATGCGCGCGTCGCCCGCTGGCTCGAAGAGCTGCCCCGCCTGTGCGCCAGCCATCGCGATTCGGAAGGTCGTCCGCCGATGCACACGTTCTTCTATCCGGAGGAGGAGTACCGGCCCGAGCACCTGGATGCGCTCGCGACGCTGTGCCGGATGGGGCTCGGCGAGATCGAGATCCACCTCCACCACGACAACGACACCGAAGCCGAGCTGCGCCGCAAGCTCTCGCGCTTCACCGAGCTGCTGGCGAGCGACCACGATGCGCTCCCGCGCGATCCCGTGACCGGCCAGCCGCGGTGGGCCTTCATCCACGGCAACTGGGCGCTCGACAACAGCCACCCGTCGGGCCGCCACTGCGGCGTCGACAACGAACTGGTCGTGCTGCGGGAGGAGGGCTGCTACGCGGACTTCACCTTCCCCGCGGCTCCCGACCCGTGCCAGACGCGCGCCATCAACCGCATCTACTACGCCAAGGACGATCCATGCCGGCCGAAGTCCCACGATCGCGGTCCGCGCGTCCGCGTGGGCGGTTCCGCGGAGGGCGACCTGATGCTCATACAGGGCCCGCTGGGATTCCGTTGGCGGAGCCGCAAGTTCGGCCTGGTGCCGCGAATCGAGAACGCCGACGTCCGCGCGGTGGCGCCGCCCACCACCGACCGCATCGATGCCTGGGTGCGCACGGGGATCCACGTCGAAGGTCGGCCGGAGTGGATCTTCGTCAAGATCCACACCCACGGAGCCGAGGACCGTGACATGGATACGCTGCTGGGCGCTGCCATGGACCAGGCGCACTCGTACCTGGAGTCGCGCTACAACGATGGTCGCGAATGGAAGCTGCACTACGTCAGCGCGCGCGAGGCCTACAACATCGCCAAGGCCGCGGAGGCCGGCCTGCAGGGCGACCCTGGCATGTACCGCGACCACGCCATTCCCCGTCCCCACTATCGGCCGCGGCGCGGCGCGGCGGCCACGAGCACCGTCGGAGAGCGCGCGGCGCTTACTCCGTGACCGGACCACGGGATCACGGGGCCACAGGGGGAAAGGGATGAGGGTTGGAATCGTGGGTTGCGGCAAGATCGCCGATGGCCATGCCGAACAGCTGCGCGCCATCGGGCGCGCGCAGCTTGTGGCGGCCTGCGACCGTGAGCCGCTCATGGCCGAACAGTTCTCGCAGCGCTGGGGTGGCCTGGCGCAATACGCGGACATGGCGGAGATGGTGCTGCGGGAGCGACTGGACGTGGTGCACGTGGCGACGCCGCCCGATTCACACGTGGCGTTGGCGTGCAGCGCGCTGGAAATGGGTTGCCATGTCTTCGTGGAAAAGCCCTTCGCGCTCGACGGCGAGGGTGCGCGCAGGATCCTCGATTGCGCGAACGCGGTTGGCAGGCGCGTCAGCGTCAATTACCTCTACAACTTCGAATCACCCGCGCTCGAGCTGGGAAGGCTGCTGGCCGACGGCGCGCTGGGCGAGGTCGTGCACGTGGAGACCTGCTACGGCTACAACCTGGCCGGGGACTACGGGATCGCGGTGATGTCCGATCCCGCGCACTGGGTGCACCGGCTGCCCGGCAAGCTGTTCCACAACGTGATCGACCACGTGCTGGCCAAGGTCGTGCCGATGCTGTCCGAACCGGTCGTGGTGTGCGCCGATGCGCGGCGCATGCGCCCGGCGAGCGGCGACGCGGTGGTCGACGCCATGCCCGATGAGCTCAGGTTGCTGCTGAAGGACCGCGACGGCAGGACGGTGTCGGCGATGGTCGGCTCGCATGCGCGGCCGATCGGCCATGCCATGAAGGTGTACGGGACCCGCGACACGGTGGAGCTGGATTACGCGGCGCGCACGCTGGTGCGCAGCGCCCGCCAGGACCAGCCGAGTGCCGTGGGTCGCCTGTTCCCGGCCTGGGTGCAGGCCTGGCGGTACGCGCGCTGCGGGGTGCGCAACCTGGGTGCCTTCGGTCGCCACGAGTTCCATTACTTCCAGTGCATGCGGGTGCTGTTGACCCGCTTCTACGACGCCATCGAGGGGCGCGGCGAGGACCCCGTGCCGCAGGCGGAGATCCTGCGCGTGGCCGCGATCATCGATGGCATCGTCGACGCCCTGGCGCAGCGGCCATGAAGGTCCTGCTGACGGGGGCGGGCGGGTTCCTGGGCCGGTGCGTGGCCGACAGCCTGCTCGCGGCGGGTATCGACGACCTGCGCCTGCACTTCCGCGGTGACCCGCCCCACGGTCTGCTCGAGGACCTGGGTCGGCGCCACCCGGGTGCGCGCATCGAGGCTTCCGCGGCCAACCTGCTGTATGCCCGCGACCTGCCGGCGCTGGTCGCGGGCGTGGAGTGCATCGTGCACGCGGCGGCGGGCATGCGCGGCTCGGCCGCCGACATGTTCGCCAACACCGTGGTCGGCACGCGCAACCTGCTCGACGCCGCCGCGGGGGCTGGCGTGAGGCGCGTGGTGATGGTCGGGTCATTCTCGGTCTACCGCACCGAGTCGCTGCCGCGGGGCGCGGTGCACGACGAATCCGTCCCGATCGAGGACGTCGGCATCGAGAAGGGAGCCTACGCCCACGCCAAGACGCGCCAGGAGCATCTGCTGGCCGAATACCGCGGCAGGTACGGATTCGAGACCATCGTGTTGCGGCCCGGCGTCATCTACGGCCCCGGTGGCGGCGCGTTCTCGTCGCGGGTGGGTATCCGCGCCATGGGCGTGTTCTTCAGCCTTGGTCGCGGCGCCGAGCTGCCGCTGACGTTCGTCGAGAACTGCGCCGATGCGGTGGCACAGGCCACGCTCAACGGCGTCGATGGCCGCGCCTACAACGTCGTCGACGACGAGCTGCCGAGCTGCAGCCAGTACCTCCGCGGCTACCAGGCCAGGGTCGGGCGACTGCGCGTGCTGGCGGTGCCTTACTGGCTCTTCCTGCTCGGCTCGCGTTGGCTCGTGCGCTACAACCGCGTGTCGAAGGGCCAGCTTCCGGCCGTATTCACCCCTTACGTGGTGCGCTCGATGTACCGTCCGTTCCGGCATTCCAACGCGGCGCTGAAGGCGTTGGGCTGGCGGCAACGGGTTCCGACGCAGGACGGGCTTGCGCGCACGTTCGAAGCGCTGGCCGGCAAGCCGCCCTAGCGCGTGAGGCCCTGCGGCAACGCAGCTTCCGTCCCGCCCAGCGCCCTCTGGTAGAACGCATCGTAACTGGCCCGCATGACATCGACCGACCCGTGCAACTCCACCCGATGCCGCGCCGCCGCGCCCAGCCGGCCGCGCAGCGCGTCGTCGCGCAGCAGTTCGTGCAGGATGCCCTGCAGCGCCAGGCCGTCGGTGGGGGCGAACAGGCGGCCGTTGTCGCCATCCGAAACAATTTCGACATTGCCGCCGACGCGGCCGGCCACGACCGCCAGGCCGGCGGCGCAGGCTTCGAGCAGGGCGATCGACAGGCCTTCGGTGAGCGACGGCAGCGCGAAGACGTCGAAGGCGGGCAGCAGCGCCTGCACGTTGTTCCGCGGGCCCGACAGCAACACCCGGTCGGCGATTCCCAGCCGGTCGGCGAGTGCCTCGAGGTCGGCGGAAAGCGGGCCTTCGCCGACCAGCACGACCTTCAGGCGCGGGAAGCTCGCGAGCAGTGCCGGCACCTGCTCCAGGACGATGCGATGGTTCTTGAGTTCCACCAGCCGCCCGACGCAGCCGATCACCGGTCCGTCGTGCTCGGACAGGCCCAGCGCCCTGCGTGCATCGACGCGCGCGGCCACGGGATCGGCATGGCGGACGATCGGGATGCCGTTGTGAACCACCTCCGCCAGCTGCGCGCGCGCCGTGCCGTTCGCGACCAGCTGGTCGTGGACCTGCTGGCCCACCATCGCGATGCGCCGCGTCCGCGCCAGCGACCAGCGATACAGCATGCGCAGGCGCCGGTTCGACAGCCTCCCGCCCATGTTGTGGCAGGTGTTGACGAGGGTCGCGTGGCGGTTGAACAGCATCGCCAGCGCCGCGTAGTAGCTGGGCACGAAGTTGTGCGTGTGCACGATGTCCGCCCGCAGGCTGCGCGCGCTGGAGCGCAGGGCGCGCAGCACGCCGACATCAAGCGGACGGCGCTTGCCACCGATGACCACCGGCACGCCGGCCGCTTCCAGTTCCGCGCGGAATCCTGCGGTGTCGTTGATGCTGAAGACCGTCACCCGGTGGCCGTGCGCGGTCTGGGCGATGGCCAGGTCGGCGACCACGCGCTCCAGGCCGCCGAGGTCGAGCGAATCGACGACGTGGATGACCGCGAGTTTCCGGGAGGGTTCCATCGGGCGAGCATAGACGGCGTGCCCATGGTGCGCGAGGACCACGCCGGGGAGGTGCCGGATGCCGATGGTCAGTGAGCGGATGCCGACGCGCCCCGGCCTGGCCGGCATACGTGCCTGCGTGATCGGCCCGGACATCCTCCACCGCCAGGCACTGCTGGCGATGTTCTCGGCGCTGTCGATCGAGGCAGCCAGCGCCGATGACTCCCACACCTTCCTCTCGCGCGACGGCGGCGACCGCCGCGGCCGCGTGGCGCGGGCGATGGACATCGCCTGGGGGACGCGCGACCCGTCCTGGATGCGCTATGTGCTGGACGCCATCGACGCGAGCCGCGCCGACGTGCTGGTGTTCCACTGGGGCACGTTGCCGCTGGCGGACATCGTTGCCATCAGGCGCGCGCGGCCGGCGCTCAGGACCATGTTGATGCTGCTGTGCTTTCCGCTGGCATTGTCGGCGGCCGGGATCGCGCGCCAGAACCTGGTGCTGCGCCGCTGCCTGCCGGGCATCGACGCGCTGATCTGTCCAACGCCCGAGATGGCGGCGTACCTGGAGCGCCGCGTCCTGGGCCGGCATCGCACGCGAGTCGGCGTGGTCGCGCCGTGCTGGCCGGACGCGGTCCGTCCCACGCAGCGGGTGGAACCGGGCCGCTCGCGGCCGAACCTGGTGTACGTCGGGCGCACCGACCTCTCCGGGAAAACCGTCCATGGCGCCGACGACATCCGCGAACTGATGGGGAGCCTGCTCGACGCGGGCATCGAACTTCACCATGCCTATTCCCCGGAGACCGAAGACGGTCATCCCAATCGCGTGCAGTTCAAGCCGCTGTCCAACCTGCAGCTGATGGAGGGGATGTCGGCCTTCGATGCCAGCCTGGTCGCCTACAACCTGGACGCGTGCAGCCGCACCGACCGCTTCGATCTCACTGTCCCCGATCGCTTGATCTCCAGCGTGCTGGGCGGGACGCCGGTGGCGTTGCCGCGGCACGGATACGCGGCCTCCAAGAGCTATCTCCGCGATCACGGAGCCCTGGTCACGTTCTCGTCCGCGGACGACCTGCATCGCCAGCTGTCCGACCGTTCGCGGATGGCCGAGCTGAAGGATGTCGCATGGGAAGCGCGGAACCGCTTCGTGGCGGAGCGGCAGGCCGGTGCACTGGGAGATCTCGTCGTCGAGGTGCTCGAGGACGCGCCGGGGCGAAGGCGCACGGCAGGAGCGTGGGCGGGCGGTCGCGGATGAAGTCCGCCTTCGGCAGCCATGCCCTGATCCGCTCCGCGCTGATCGTCACGGGCGCCACCTACGTCACCTACGTCACCGGCCTGGTGATCAGCATGCTGGCCGCGCGTGGCCTCGGGCCCGCGGACTACGGCCGCTACTCCTACGTGGTGTGGTTGTCGGGAATGGTGGTGGTCGGCTGCACCAACGGCTTGACCACGACCGGAATCAAGTTCGTCGCCGAGTGCCTCGGTCGCGACGACAGCGAGGGAGCCGCGCGTATCTATGGATTGCTGCGGCGCTATTTCATGCTGTCGACGCTGGCGGCGTGCCTCGCATTCCTGGTCCTGGCGCGCTTCACCCTGCCGGACGGCTGGGAGGGCGGCATCGGCCTGTTCGCCATCATCGTGCTCGCCAGCGGCATGGCCAAGGCGTTCTACCTCCTGCATTCGTCGGTCGCCAAGGGCTACGGCAATTTCAGCATCGAGGCCAACACCACCAATATCCTGGGCATGGTGGGCCTGGTCGCCACCATCGGCCTGGTGGTCGCGCGCCGGCCCCTGGATTCCTATCTCGAACTGCTGGTGGTGCTGAGCATCTGCCATGCGCTGCTGACCTTCTTCTTCATCCGGCGGACCGCCATCCGTCCCGCCCGGGGCCCCATCGAGCAGGCAATGGCAAGGCGCCTGCGCATCCACCTGGCCTGGACGGTCCTGCTGGTGCTGTTGGCCACCTTTTCCAACCGCACTGTCGAGACCTTCCTCCTCAACAAGACCGTCGGCGCCGAGGCCGTGGGCTTCTTCATCATCGCGGCCACGATCACCCGCGGCGGCGCCGACCTGCTGGTCAACGGACTCACCGCGGTCCTGATCCCGGCGATGGCGCACTCCTACGGCCGTGGCGGTGCCGCCGGATTGAACCCGATCCTGTCGAACTCGGTGCGCTACTTCCTGTTCATGGGCCTGGTGCTGGCTGGCGTCGGCGTGCTCTGCGCGGAGCTGGCGATCAGGCTGCTGTACGGGCCCGAGTACGCGGCGGTGGTGAACGTGTTCCGCGCGATGGTGGTTGTCGCAGGCCTCACCCTGATGGAGGGGGCCTTCAACGCGCTGTTGACCACGACCGACCACCAGCGCCTGCGCGTCATCCTCACCATCGCGGCGGTCACGGTGAGCGCGATCCTCGCCTTCGCGCTGGTCCCCCGCTACGGACTGAACGGCGCGGTGGCCGCGCACCTGATCGCGAAGATGGTCATGTTCACCACGATCGTGCTCACCGCGACGCGCACGATGCAGGTGCGCCTGCCGTGGCGGGCAATCGGCAGGCAATTCGCCTGTGCCATGGTCGCGGCCGCGCTGGCGGCGCTGGTGTGGTGGGCGGGCGATGGCCCCTGGATCGGCCTGGTGGCGGCGATGGTCTATGCGGTCGCCATGGTCGTCTGCTCGTTCCTGTTCAAGTCGTGGAGCGCGCAGGACCTGGAGATGCTGGCCCAGCTGACCACGCGCTTTCCGCGCGCCTGCGGGCTGCTGGCCGCGCTGGCGCGCCTGGGCGTGCGCTGAACGCGCCAGGCGAAGCTCAGCCCGGCTTGTAGGCGACGTAATAGATCCAGGGGTCGTCAAGCACGTCCAGGCCACGCCGGCCGTCGGCCGCGATGGTCACCACGTCGACGAAGCCGGCCGCGGCCAGCGCTTCCAGTTCATGCGCCGGGTCCACGTACACCGTGAGCGACGAGTGGTCGTAGGCCTCGTCGTTGACCACGGCGTGGCCTTGCGCCATGACCTGGTCCCCGGCCAGGCGCCTGCGGTTGGCCTCGCGCGTCCTGCGCGCGGCCATGGCCCTGGCAATCCGCACCGCGAGTCGCAGCGGGTTGGCGGTGACCTTGACGCCGGGCAGCGAGACCGGGGGGAACGCGCCGCCGAGGATGCGCATGTTGTGCGACGAATACACGAAGGCGCCACCCGGGCGCAGCACGCGCGCCACCGCGCGGTGGACCTGCGCGCGCTCCTCGTATGCGATGTAGTCGATGCCGTTGAACGAGAACAGCACCAGGTCGCAGCTGCCGTCGCCGATGCCCTCGAGCGTGCGCGCATCGCCCAGCCGGATGTCGACCCCCGGATGCCTGGCCCTGCACGCGTCCACCATGCCCGGCGAGATGTCGAGCGCACGATAGCTGCGCGCGAGCGCATGCAGGTAGCCGGTGGTGCGCCCGCCGCCGACGCCGACATCGAGCACGTCGCCGCGCACCAGCGGCCAGGCTTCACCGAGCGCGGCGACTTCCGCGGGCGTGAGTGCGGAACGCGTGGCGAAGTCCTCGACGACGCGCGGCTGCAGGTACGCTTCATTGCCCATGTGCTCACCCTTGGCGATGGCCCCGCCGGATAGTAGCGGAACATTCCAGCGACCCGCACGTGGCTGCCGTTCGCGCCTGGCCATGGCCGGTTGCAGACATTCCGCGCGTTGTCATTGCACGGAATGCCACGTCCGCAGCCGAAGGCCATGTCGATGCCCATCCGCCCGCAACTGACCGCCGACCGGGCCGACAGCCCTGCGTACGCGGCAGCGCCGTGAGCAGCGTGTTCTGGGCCTGCGTCGTGCTGCTGGCATACACCTATGCCGGTTACCCGTTGCTGATGCGACTGCTGGCGCGCCTGCGTCCGCTGCCCGAGGCCCGGTCCGCGCAGGAGCCGATGGTCACCGTGGTCCTGGTCGTGCGTGATGCGGCGGGGCTGGTGCGCGCCAAGCTCGACAACCTTCTCCAGCTCGACTGGCCGGGGGACCGGCTCGAGATCGTGGTCGCATGCGACGGCTGCACCGACGGCACGGCCGAGGCATGCCGCGCGGTTGGCGACCCACGCGTGCACGTGCTCGAATCCAACGCCAGGCGCGGCAAGGCCGCGTGCCTCAACGACGCGGTGGCCGTGGCGCGCGGCGAGGTGCTGCTGATGGTCGACGTGCGCCAGCGGGTGGACTCGCAGGCGCTGCGCACACTGGTCGCGCGCCTCGCCGATCCCGCCGTCGGCGCGGCCAGTGGCGAGCTGTGTTTCGAGGACCCGGAATCGGGTTTCGCTTGCAGCGTCGACGCCTATTGGCGCTACGAGAAGATACTGCGGCTGGCGGAGAGCCGGAGTGGCTCGGTGGTCGGTGTCACCGGCGCCTTGTACGTGCTGCGGCGCAACCTGTTCGAACCCCTCCCCGAAGGCACCGTGCTGGACGACGTGCTGGTGCCGATGCGGGTCGCGGCGCGCGGGTTCCGGGTGGTGTTCGAGCAACGTGCCATCGCCTGGGACCGTGCATCGCCGTCGCCGGCCCAGGAGCGTGCGCGCAAGGTCAGGACGCTGGCCGGAAACTTCCAGCTGCTCCAGCTGGCGCCCTGGCTGCTGGACCCGTCCGCCAACCCGCTGTGGTTCCGCTTCGTGAGCCACAAGCTGCTGCGCCTGGTGGCGCCATGGGCGATCCTCGTGCTCCTCGCCGCTACCTGCGTACTGGCCACGCGCGGAACCTTCTACCAGGCGTGCCTGTGGCTGGCACTCGCCGCGGGGTTCCTGCTGCTGCTCGCCCGCGTGCTGCCTGCGCTGTCACGATCGCTCCCGGTCCGGCTGCTGTCGGCGTTCCTGCACATGAACCTCTATTCCGCGGAAGCGGCGATCGCGTTCGCGCGCCGCGACGCGACCCGCCTGTGGTGAGCGGGAACCACCCATGCCCGCCTTCGTATTCATCGTCGCCTACCTGATTCTTGTCCTGATCCGCCCGCAGGAGTATCCGCGCTGGGCGGATTCCGGCGTGCCGTTCCTGCCGGTGGCGCTGATCCTCGCGGTGCTGGCGTGGCTCGCTTCGCGCAACAAGCGCTTCGACGAGCCGCAGTACCCGCTGCTGGTGCTGTTCACCGTCGCCACGGGCATTTCGGTGGCGGTGAACGGCTGGCTGGGCGGTGCGGTGGAGCAGTACAAGCAGTTCATGCCCACGCTGGTCGCGTTCGTGCTGCTGGCCAATGCCATCACCACCCGGCGGCGGACGGAGCAGGTCATGGTGGTCTTCATCCTCTGCGCGCTGTTGCTGGCCTGGCATGGCGTCGAGCAGTCGGCGCTCGGCGTGGGCTGGACCGGGATGCCGCTGGTGGAGGACGGACGCATCCAGTACGTGGGTATCTTCAGCGATCCGAACGACCTGGGCTTGCTGTTCGTGATCTGCCTGCCGATGACGGTCTACATGGGCAGCCGCGGCGGCATGATGGGGATGCGACGCCTGCTGTGGGTCGCGGTCGGGGCGTTCCTCCTCTACGGCGTCTACCTGACCAATTCGCGCGGCGCGATGCTCGCGGTCGTGGTGATGGCGGGGGCTCACGTCTGGCTGCGCCGGGGGCCGATGCTGGCCGCGCTCATCGCGGCGGGCTGCCTGACGACCATGCGCCTGATGCCGTCGCGGCTCACGGACCTCGATGTCCAGGAAGGTTCGGCCACGGGCAGGGTAGAGGCGTGGTACGAAGGCTTCCGGATGTTCGTCGAGAACCCGCTGTTCGGCGTGGGGACGGGCAGCTTCGAGGAGTACCACACGCTGACCGCGCACAACTCGCTGATCCTCGTGCTGGCGGAGAACGGCCTGGTCGGGTTCATTCCCTGGCTGGCGTTCGTGGGTTACTGCTTCTGGATGATGCTCAGGGTGGTGCGGCATTCACCCGAGCTTGCCGACGGCGACGGCGACAGCGATGGCGATGGCGATGGCGATGACGCCGACGACGTGGCGAACGAAATCGTGGCCGCGGAATCATGGGCGACCGACCGCGCGATTGCGTGGACGCTGCTGGTGTCGCTGGCCGGCTTCGCCACCTGCGCCTTCTTCCTCAGCCGCAGCTACCTGATCCTGTTCTACCTGCTGGCGGCCGTGGTGGTCGCGCACTTCACCGACGTCCGGCAGCGCTGGCCCGACGTGGTCCCGTTCCGGCTGAGGCAGGACCTCGTGCGCTGGGTGCTGTATTCGGGGGTGGCGGTGGTCGTGTTCTACCTCATCCTCAAGGTGCTTCTGGCGAGACTATGACCATCGACGCACGTGCACGGCCGCCAGCGCGACGCATCGCCATCGTCACGCCGATCCTTCCCGTTCCGCACGACCTCACGCGCGGGCGCTACATCCACGAGACCGCACGCGCGCTGTCGCGCCTGGCGACGGTCAGGGTGTTCTTCCCGCAGGTGCGGTACCCGCGCATCCCCGGCCTGGCGCCCAGGAGTTTCCTGCAGGGCCACGTCGGCGGCGACTACCGCCTCGACGGCATCGACCTGGAGCCCTACACCTATCCGGGACTGCCCGGGATCTCGCGTGCTAGCAACGGCGTGGTCGGGGCATGGGCGCTCGCGCCCAGGCTGCGGGCCTTCGCGCCCGATGTCGTGCTGGCGTACTGGGTGTACCCGGATGGCTATGCGGCCCTGATGGCCGCGCGACGGCTCGGGCTGGCCTGCATCATCGGCGCGCGCGGGTCCGACATCCACGTGCGGTCGGGGATCAGCCGCCACCTCACGCGCCGGGCACTGCGGGGCGCGGACGCGGTGTTGACCGTCAGCGAGGCGATGCGCCGCGCGGCGATCGGCGACTACGGCGTGGAGCCGGACAAGGTGCGCACGATCGTCAACGGCATCGATACCGCGGTGTTCCGGCCGAGGGACCGCGGCCGGATGCGAAGCCTGCTTGGCATCGATGCGCGCGCCAGGCTGGTGACATACGTCGGCCGCTTCGTCGAAGCCAAGGGCATGCACGAGCTGCTGGCGGCGTTTGCCGCGCTGGCCGCGCGCGACCCGGATGTTTCGCTCGCGCTCGTCGGCGACGGCGTGATGCGCTCGCAGCTGGTCGCCATGGTGTCCGCTGCGGGGCTGCAGGATCGCGTGCACATGCCCGGCGGCCTGGAACCGGGGCAGGTGGCGGAATGGATCGCCGCGTCGAACGTGCTGGCCTTGCCGAGCTGGTCGGAGGGCTATCCGAACGTCGTCGTCGAGGCGATCGCGTGTGGCTGCCCGGTGGTTGCCAGCGACGTCGGCGGGGCGGGGGAAATCATCCATGCGGGCAATGGACTGCTGGTGCCGGCGCGCGACGCCGGGGCGCTGGAGCGCGCGTTGGCAGAGGCCATGTCGAGGACCTGGGATGCTGCCGCGATGTCGGCCGACTGCAGCCGTGGCTGGGATGCAGTCGCCGCCGACACCCTGGCCGCCTGCGAGGAACTGCTGGGGCAGAGGCGTCCGGACGCGGCGACGGGAGCCGCATCGATCGCGTAGCGGCACTGCGTGCACGCTTGCCCAGGGCCGGTTTGCACCGCATTCCCCGTTCTCTGGATGCAAGAGGGGCAGGTTTGCATTGCGGGATGCCCATCGCCAACCGACAGGGGCAACGCGAGCCAGATGGACTTCAAGACGATCGTCAAACCTTTCATCCTGGGCAACTTCCTGTTCACCGACGACGCCTCCGCTGTCGCGGACGATTCATCCCTGATCCGCGGCGGCATCGTCGACTCCACGGGGATCCTGGAGTTGATCGAGTTTCTCGAAGCCACCTGCGGGATCCGCATCGACGCGGAAGAAATGGTGCCGGGCAATTTCGACTCCATCGACACCATCAGTGCATTCCTCCAGCGCAAGACGACCGCCTGAGCCCGCCGTGATCGCCTTGGCCCAACGATTGCTGATGACAGCGCGTGCCACGCCCGATGCGGTCGCGATCGCCTCCGGCGTGGAGCGCCTCGACTATGCCGGCCTCGCCGACCAGGTGCAGCGCTTCGCAGCGATGCTCTTTGCGCAGGGAATCCGCAGCGGTGAGCGCGTGGCCATCGTGCTGCCCAACTCCATCGAGGCGGTGGTGGCCTGCTACGGCTGCTGGCTCGCCGGCTGCATCGCGGTTCCGCTGGCGCCGCAGTCGCGGATGCGCGAGTTGCATGCACTGCTGCGGCATGCCGGCGCGCGCATGATCGTGCACGAGCCGGACAACGCCGATGCACAAGGTGCAGCGGATCGCTGCGATCCACCGCTGGTCCGGATCGTGTCCGGCGGCCGCCCGCCGAGCGCCGTGGCGACAGGCTGGGACGACGCGATGCGCGTCGCGCCGCTGGCCGAATCGCGTGCGGCCGGCGCCATGGCGTCGATCATGTACACCTCCGGCACCACGGGCAGCCCCAAGGGAGTGACGCTGACGCACGCGAACTTCGCGGCGAACGTCGACGCCATCAACGGGTTCCTCGGGCTTTGCGCGGCGGACAGCGTGGTGTCGGTGCTGCCGTTCCACTATGCCTACGGCGCGTCCGTTCTGCACACGCACCTCGCGGCCGGCGCGCGCGTGGTGCTGGAGACGAATTCCATGTTCCCGCACCTGTTGGTGGAGTCGATGGTGCGCGAGCGCCCCACCGGGTTCTCGGGCGTCGCTTCGAACTATGCGTTGCTCCTCGACCACCTGGCGCGCCCCGAGCACGACCTGTCCAGCCTGCGTTACCTCACCAATGCCGGCGGCGCCTTGCCCGCCGCGTTCGCGCGCCGCCTGCGCGCAGCGCTGCCGGGTGCGGCATTGATCGTGATGTACGGCCAGACGGAGGCTACGTCGCGACTGGCGTGGTTGCCTGCGGCACGGCTTGATGAGAAGCCCGGCTCGGCCGGCCAGGCGATCGCCGGCGTCACCCTTGAAGTGCGCAACGAGGCCGGCGCGCCGCTGCCGCCGGGCAGGGCAGGCGAGGTCTGGGCCAAGGGCGACAACGTGATGTCCGGTTACTGGAACGACGCCATGGCGAGCGCCGCGGTCCTGCATGAGGGTTGGCTGCGCACTGGCGACATGGGTCACCTCGACGACGAAGGCTTCCTGTTCCTGGCCGGGCGCCGCAGCGACATGATCAAGACCGGTGCGCATCGGGTCCATCCGCTGGAAGTCGAGGAAGTGCTCATCGAGCTGCCGGGCGTCGTCGAGGCGGCCGTGGTCGGCGTGGATCACGACGTGCTGGGGCAGGTGGTCAAGGCCTACGTGGTCGGCGACGGGCGCACGCTCGACGCGAACGCGGTGCGCGCGCACTGCCGCGCCAGGCTCGCGGCGCACAAGGTGCCGAGGCTGGTCGAGTTCGCAAGCGAGCTGCCCAGAACCGCCTCCGGCAAGGTGCGGCGTGTCGAGCTTGGCGACCGGATCGCCGAGCGGGTGCTGTCATGAGCGCGCTCGGCCACGATGTGCTGGACATGGACCTGGAGGCCGAGGCCGACCGCATCGCCGCCAGGCTGCGCGCCGTCACGGCGCGCGAACTCCATCGCCGCGGGCTCGTCGTCGCCGTGTCCGGCGGCATCGACTCGTCCTGTTGCGCCGCGTTGGCGGTGCGTGCGCTCGGTCCGGAACGCGTGTTCGCGTTGATCCTCCCCGAGCGCGATTCGGCCGAAGACAGCGCAGCGCGCGCAAGGCTGCTGGTGGAGCATCTCGGCATCCGCAGCGAGACCAAGGACATCGCTCCCGCGCTCGCCGCGATCGGCTGCTACGAGCAGCGCGATGCGGCGGTACGCCGGGCGCTGCCCGCGTATGGCGAGGGCTGGCGCTTCAAGATCGCCATCGATGGCGGCTCCGAAGGGCGGATCAACATCTTCCGGCTGCTCGCCGAGGCCCCCGATGGAAGCCGCCACGAGCGCACCCTGGGTCTCGCCGACTACCTGCAGATCGTGGCCGCCACCAACTTCAAGCAACGGCTGCGCAAGGCGCTGGAGTACTTCCATGCCGATCGCCTCAACTACGCGGTGGTCGGCACGCCGAACCGGCTGGAGTACGACCAGGGGTTCTTCGTCAAGAACGGCGACGGTGCCGCGGACGTCAAACCCATCGCGCATCTCTACAAGTCGCAGGTCTACGCGATGGCGCGGCACCTCGGGCTCCCCGCGCGGCTGTGCGACGCGGTGCCGACCACCGACACCTACAGCCTGTCCCAGGGCCAGGACGAGTTCTACTTCGCGCTCGGCTACCGCGAGATGGACCTCGCGCTGTGGGCGCTCGAACACGGCCGCGACGCCGTGGAGCTCGGCCACGCGCTGGGCATCGAGCCGGCGCGCGCCGCGGCGATCTACGCCGACATCGAGAACAAGCGCCGCACGACGCGCTACCTGCATGCGCCGCCGGTCCTGATGGGCGAGCCGGACCAGGCCTGCACCGCGTGAACATGGAGGGCGCCACCTGCTTGCCGGCCTACGTGGTCGTTGGCGCCGGGGAGACTGATCTCCGCGCCGGCGCGATCGAAGCGTGGAGCGGGACCCTGGGCCCGGACGACATGCTCGAGCAGCGCTACGAAGCGCTGTGCGAACGTTCGCCGTTCGGCGCGCCGGTGATGCACCTGGTGCGACACGTGGCCACCGGCCGCTTCGTGGGCGTTGCCGCGCTGGCTCCGCGGCGCATGGTCGTCCGCGGCCGGGAGGTCCGTGCCGCCGTGCTCGCGCATTTCGCGATCCATCACGGGCACAGGTCGCTGGGGCCGGCACTGATGCTGCTCGAGAGCCTGCTGGCCCAGGCCGCAGGCCGCTTCGACCTGGTCTATGGGATCCCGCGCAACAGCGAAAGCGCGGGTGCCGCCCTGCGTCGCGCCGGCCTGCGACCGGTCGGGGAGATGCTGCGGCTGGTACGCGTCATCCGCCACGGGCCCTATCTCGCGCGAAAGCTGCCGAAGCCCTTGGCCCTGGTCGCGGGCTGGCTGGTCGACCGTGGCCAGGCCCTGCTGGACGTGCCTGCCGCATGGCGCGCGCCGACGCTGCGCCGGGAGTGGGTCGAAGCCTGCGATGCACGCATGGATCGGCTCTGGATGCAGGGCGGCCATGGCGAGGCCCTGACTTCGGAGCGGGGAACGGACATGCTGCGCTGGCGCTTCGACGGTGCCGCGGGCGCCGCGGTGCGCTACCTCGTGCTCAGCGACGATCGCGGCGAGGCGTGCTGCTGGTTCGCTTGCGAGGTCGATGCGCGATGGCCACACATCCTCAATGTGCTCGACTTCTGGTCGCGTGCCGGCGCTGGCGGGCGGCCTTCCGTGGACGAGGTCCGCGCGCTGCTGCGACAGGCATGGTGCGACGGCAGGGCGACCGTGAGCCTGTCGCTGTGCACGGACAGCGCGGGCCAGGCGCCCTGGTTCGCGGCACGCTTCGCGGAACGCGGCCGCCAGGACGTCTACGGCAGGTGGTTCGACGCGGCGCTCGCCGCAGAGCCCCCGGCCCTGCGTTTCACCGATCTCGAACAGGACGGGTAGGGCATGCCCGCACACATGCGAGGGGAGATCGTGCCGTTGGCCACGTGCCATGGCCTGGAGGCCGAGTGGTTGCGGTTGGAGGCGGAGGCGGACGGGTCGCCTTTCACGACGTGGCCCTGGATCGCCGCCTGGCTGCGCAATCTTCCCGCCGACGTCAGGCCGCTGGTGTTCCGGGCCCATGACGACGCCGGCCCGGCCGGACTTGGCCTGCTGGTGCTCGCGGCGGAACGCGGTGCGAGCCGCGTGTTCGGCAGGCATTCGTTGCACCTGCAGCAAACCGCGGACGCCGAGCTCGATGAGATCACCGTCGAGTACTCCGGATTGCTGGCGCGCCGGGGCGCCGAGCAGCGTGCCTATGCCGCGCTGTTCGAAGCGCTCGGTGCCTTCCGGCCCGGCTGGCGTCGCCTGCGCATCGTGGCGACGACGCACGGCGGTGCCATCCTCGCCGCGCTGCCCCGGTCGATGCACGCGGTCAGCATCGAGGCGCAGAGCTCCCATTACGTGGACCTCGGCGCCGTGCGGGCGGCTGGTGGCGATTACGTCGCGACACTGGGTGCGAGCAGCCGCAGCAGCCTCAGGCAGACGGCCCGCGCGTACGCGCGACTTGGGCCGATCCGATGCGAGGTTGCCGCGGAGGCGGGCACCGCCTTGCAGTGGCTCGGCGGACTTGAAGTGCTGCACACGCGGTACTGGCGCTCCAGGGGCAAGCAAGGGTCCTTCGCCAGCCCGTTCTTCGGGCGCTTCCATCGCGACCTCGTAGCCACGGGAACGCAAGCCGGTTACACCCGCATCACCAGGGTCACCGCCGGCGACAGCCTCGTCGGCTACCTCTACAACCTGTGCTGGCGCAACCGGGTCTACTTCTACAACTGCGGGCTCAACTACGGGCTGCTGCACAAGGGCGATCGCCCCGGCGTCGCCGCGCTGCACGCGGCGATCGAGCAGGCCATGGGCGAGGGGCGCGATGAATTCGACTTCCTCGCCGGGACCCAGGACTACAAGACACGCATGGCGACGCGTTCGCGCCGCCTGCACTGGATCGACGTGCGGAAAGCCGGGCCGCTGGCGTCGTGCGAGCGACTGCTGGCGAAGCTGGCGCGCCGGCAGCAGGGCACGAACCTGCTGGAGAACGCCCTGGTCGCGCTGGATTGAACAGAGGAACGGACGGAATGGACAGCATTGGCCACGCGGGCCGCAAGTCGGTCCGCAAGGTGCTCTACCACCATCGCACGCAGGGCAAGGCCGTCGAGGGCGTGCACATCCGCGGGATCACCGATGCCCTGCGTGCCAAGGGGGTCGCGGTCGACATCATCTCGCTGCCGGGCGCCGATCCCTATTCGTCGCCACGCGCGATGTCGCCGACCCGGCAGGCGAGGCCGTGGATGAAGCTGGTGACCGGCCTGCCCGAGCCGCTGTTCGAGCTTGCCGAGCTCGCCTACAACGTCGTCGCGGGCTGGCGCATCGCCGCCTGGCTGCTGCGCAACCGCGACGTCGACTTCATCTACGAGCGCTATTCGCTGTTCATGTACGCGCCGATTTGGCTGGCGCGGTTGCGCCGGATCCCGATCATCCTGGAGGTCAACGACTCGGCCACCGTCGAACGGGTGCGGCCCTTGGCGTTCCGCGGGCTGGCGATGGCCATCGAGCGCCTGGCCTTCCGCAATGCCAGCGGGCTGGTGTTCGTGTCGGGCATCTTCCGCGACCGCGCGCTGGCGGCGCACGGGGCCATGGCACCGGCCATCGTGACGCCGAACGCCGCGGACATCGCCAAGTTCACCTTCAGCGAGCAGCAGCGCGAGGGCACCCGGGCGCGCCTGGGGCTGGACGGCCACGTGGTCTGTGGCTACCTCGGCGGGTTCGTGCCATGGCATGCGATCGACCGCTTCGTGCACCGCATCGCGGACCACCTCGAGGCGGCGCCACACCTGAAACTGCTGCTGGTGGGCGATGGGGCCACCTATCCCGCGCTGCGTGCGCTGGTCGAGTCCCGCGGGCTGTCGTCGCAGGTGGTGATGACGGGGCGCGTGGCGCATGACGAGGTGCCCGGGCTGCTCGCGGCGATGGACATGGCCGTCCTGCCGAGCGCCGGCGACTACACGTCGCCCGTGAAGCTGTTCGAGTTCATGGCCTGCGGCGTGCCGCCGGTCGCGCCCGACTTCGAGCCGATCCGCGAAGTGCTGGTGGAGGGGGAGACGGGCTGGATGTTCAAGGCCGGCGACCTCGATGCCGCGGTCGCGAGTGTCCTGGCGCGGAGCCGCGACCGCGCGGTCCTGGCCAGGGTAGGCGCCGCCGCGCGCCGCTATATCGCCGCCCACCGGCAATGGCGCAACAATATCGAGGAACTGATCGCGTTCCATCATGCGCTTGCCGCGCGGAAGGCCATCCAGTGAACGACTCCAGCAACGCCGGCAATCCGGTGATGGCATGGCCTACCGACGCCGCCGGGGAACTGCTGGTGGGCGGCAAGCCGCTGTCGCGCGTGGTCGCGGCCGTGGGCTCCACGCCCTGCTACCTGTATGACCGCGCGCGCCTGACCGCGCGCAGCGACGGCCTTCGCGCCCTGCTGCCTGCCGGCGTGCGCGTGCACTACGCGATGAAGGCCAACCCGATGCCCGCCCTCGTCGCGCACATGGCATCGCTGGTGGACGGCATCGACGTCGCCTCGGCGGGGGAACTGCGCGTGGCGCTGGACGCAGGAGCGGACCCGGAGCACGTGAGCTTCGCCGGGCCCGGGAAATCCGACGCCGAGCTTGTCCAGGCGCAAGCGGCCGGCGTGCTGGTGAACATCGAATCGTTCCGTGAAATCGACATCCTCGCCCGCGCGAGCGAGGCCACGGGCACGCCGGCGCGCGTCGCACTGCGCGTGAACCTGCCGTTCGAACTCAAGGCGTCGGGCATGAAGATGACCGGCGGCGCGCGCCAGTTCGGCATCGACGCCGAGGAGATCCCGGCCGCGTTGCGCACCATCGGTGCGGCGGGACTGGCGTTCGAGGGCTTCCACATGTTCGCCGGATCGCAGAACCTGCGCTCCGCGGCGATCGTCGAGGCGCAGACGCGGAGCTACGAACTGGCGATGGAGTGGGCAGGCCTGCTGCCGGCGCCGTTGCGCAGCCTGAACCTCGGTGGCGGCTTCGGCATCCCCTATGCGCCCAACGAGAGCGACCTCGACCTGGCGCCGGTCGTGGCAAACCTCGCCGCGCTGACCGCGCGGCTGCGCGGCGATGCGCCCGGCGCGCACATCGTGATCGAGCTCGGCCGCTACCTGGTGGGCGAGGCCGGGATCTACGTGTCGCGCGTCGTCGACCGCAAGCACTCGCGCGGGCAGGTGTTCCTGGTCGTCGACGGCGGCATGCACCACCATCTCGCGGCCTCCGGCAACTTCGGCCAGGTCATGCGCCGCAACTATCCCGTGATGGTCAACGGCCGCCGTGGCGCGGTGGAGACGGCCAGTGTCGTCGGGCCGCTGTGCACGCCGCTGGACCTGCTCGGCGACCGCATGGAGCTGGGCGTCGCGCAACCCGGCGACCTTGTGGTGGTCTTCCAGTCCGGCGCCTATGGGCGCAGCGCGAGCCCGCGTGCCTTCCTCGGCCATCCCGACGTGGCCGAAGCACTGGTCTGACGCGCGCCGCCGGCCGTTGGCGCCACCTAGGCGGCGGCTGACTGCTCGACCATGCCGATCCGGCGCGCCGGGTTGCCGGCGACGATGCTGTACGGCGCCACCTTGCCGGAGACCACGGCGTGTGCGGAGACGATCGCACCCTCGCCGATCTCGGTGCCCGGCATGACCAGCACGCCGGTCCCGATCCATGCGTGGTCGTGGACCACGATGGGCTTGACGTCTTCCGGGTCCGGCGCGCCGCCGAGGCGCCGGCGCTCGGGATCGGTGGGATGCCCGCCCGAGTCTCGGAACGTCACGCCGCCTGCGACCTGGACGTGACGCCCGATGCGGATCTCGCGCCCGACCACGAAACGGGTCAGGTGGGCGATATCGGAATGATCGCCGATCTCCAGGCGTGGGCGATCGCTGAAGCTCGCGGCGAAGTTGATCGAGATCTGCCCGCTGACGTGGACGTGGTCGCCGACCACGAGTTCGCCGCTGCCCTGCACCCAGGGAACGTAGATGCCGGTGGTCACGCCGCGGCCGACGCGGGTGCAGTACGCCTTGAAGAGCGGCTCGGCCACGAGGATGCGGCGCAGGAAGAACAGCGTGCCGCGCGCGGCCAGGAACAGCCAGAGGTAAGGCCGCACCACGATGCGCGGTGCCGGCAGGGTCAGGCCGCGGCCGATCCCCCTCGCACGCCGCGCGGCGGCAGCCGCGGGGTGGGCCGAGGTGCGCGTCCAGTGGCGAAGTGCCGCCAGTGCGTTCACGTCGTCATGCCCACGTCCGGTGGCCTCATCGCGGGCGGTTGCTGTAGGACATCCAGATGTACCAGATGTTCTGGTGGACGTCGGCGAGGATGTCGCTGTCGCGCTCGTAGCGGAAATAGCTGAGCGACGTGCTCCAGTGCCGCGTCCAGTGCTTCTCCAGCGTGAGGCCGGCGCGGCGCGTGTCTTCCTGCGCATCGAGCAGCGTGTAGTCGACGCGTTCGCCGCCGGCCCAGGCGCGCAACGTCAGGTCGGGCCGGAAGCGGTAGTCCAGGCCGAGCAGCACGCCCTGGACCTCCTCGTCGGGTTGCTGCGCATCGATGTAGCGGAGCCTTTGCGCATACGGCTGAACCCGCCAGCCGAGGCGCTCACCGCTGTAGGCCCATGCGAAACTGACGCGCTGTTCGCGGTAGGCCGACGCGATGACCGCGCTGTCGTCGACCAGGACGCCTTCGGGGATGCTGGCCGCGGACCTGTCGGCGACACCTTCGATCAGCGCCGTGTCGGCGGCGTCGGAGAACTGGTCCACCAGCGCCAGCGACAGGCGGGTGCGCTCGCCTGGCCGCCAGCCCGCCTCCAAACGGAGCAGCGGGCCAGTGCGTCGCTCGCCGTCGTCGTAATCCAGCCGCGAGTAGCCGGCGTCGATGGCGTAGTCGGTGTTGGCGAGGACGCGGACGTAGTGGGCGTACAGGTCGATCCGTTCGTGGTCGCGCGCGACGAGGTCCTGGTCGTAATCGACATCGGTCCATTGCGCGTTCACGCCCAGGCTGCTGTTCTCGTCGAAGGCCTTGGCCACGCGCAGCGCGGCGCCGATGCGGTTCGAGTTGAACTCGTCGGTCACCTCGGCGTGGGTGTCGATGTAGCGCGCTTCCAGGCGGCCCTGCAGGGTGTCGCCCACGTGGAACAGGAAGTTCGGGCCCAGCGAGAGCACGTTGACCTGCTGGCGGTTGTCGGGCGAGTCGGGTGCGAAGCGGTCGATCGCCTGCAGCTCGAGTTCGTCCTGGATGGCGAAGCTGAGCCGTTCGGGAACCATGACCCAGTTCAGGTAGGCGGACAGGACGCCTTCCACGCCGTTGTCGACGCCTTCTTCGAAGTGGCGGTAGTCGGCGCGGCCGGTGACCACCGCCTGCACGGTTGAGCCTTCCTGGGTGGCCACGAAGCCGACCCCGGCGCGCATGATCACCTGGCTGTCCGGTTCCACCGCGTCCAGGCGGACGTTGTCGTCGTGCTCGACGCCTGCATCGACCACGTAGCTGATGCGGGCCGCGTGCGCGGCGACCGGTGCCGCGAGCGCCACGGCCACGGCGGCGGCGATCAACGAAGTCCGTATGCGGGACCTTCCCATGGCAATCCCCCTCCGCTGGCGATCAGTGGTTGTCGTTGAACACGATGCCCGCGAGTTTGTCCGGGTCGAAGTTGGCGGCGGCCTTGTCGATCGCGTCGAGCGTCACCTTGCCGTACCCGGCGACGAGCACGACGACGTCGGCCAGGTCGGACAGGATGCGCGCGTCGGGAGAGTTCAGGGCCGAGGGTGCATCGAGGATGATGTAGCGGTTCGGGTCGGCGGCGCGCAGCGAGTCGATCATGGTGCGCGCGCGCGCGGAGGTGAAGTACTCGCCGGCGATCTCGCGCACGCTGCCGTTGGGGATCAGCTGCAGTCGCGGGATGCCGGTCGGGTACTGGATCTCCGCAAGGTCATCGATGCCGCCGCCGAGGTAGTCCATCAGCCCGCGGTTGTCGCTGCCGGCAGCGAGTGCCATGTGGTGGCTTGGATGCAGCGCATCGCAGTCGACCAGCAGGGCGGTCTTGGCCTCGTCAAAGGCGAATGCGAGCGCGAGGTTGCGGGCAACGAAGCTGCCGCCACAGCCATGCCCGACCGGCGCCACCAGGGTGATGAAGTTCTGGTTGCCGCGCAGGTTGAGCAGCCGCGTGCGCAGGTCGCGGAATGCGTCGGCCTGGACGCGGACCGAGTCCTGCCGGTGGATCAGGCGGCGCTCCTCGAGTGCGCGCGGGGTCAGCGGCGTCTGCTGGACGCGGGCCAGGTTGCGCGAACCTTCATGGCGCGGCTTCGCGGCGTTGGCGGCGCCCTCCGGGGTGTCGCGGGTGGGGTGCGGGTCGATCACCGATGCGGCACTCATGCGACTACCACCTTGTAGGCGTAGGTGAAGACATAGACCAGCACCACCGAGCCGACCATCGCGATGGCGAGCGCCATCGAAGCATACTCGCGCCGGCGCTCGCCGGGAGTGGGATAGGCAGGCACGGTGGTCAGCAGGGGCAGCTGGGAGTGTTTGACGATGAGGTGCGGCGACCGCACCCGCGGGTCGAAGCGCACCACCGCGAACACCAGGGCCAGTGGCAGCGCGATCGCAACCAGCAGGCCGGCGGCCGCGATATGCATGAAGCGCAGTCCCGTCGGGCGCAGCGGCATGGTCGCGGGATCCTGGATGCGCAGCGTGAGGCCGCGGTTTTCCTGGTCGAGGCCCATCGATACCCGCGCATTCTCGCGTCGACGCAACAGGTCCTGGTAGATCTCGCGGTTGACCTCGTAGTCACGGGTGAGTTCGGCAAGCGCACCTTCGGAGGCCGCGATGCGCCGGCTGCGGTCGAGCTCGTCGTCCAGCAGCGACTGCGCGATCTGCAGCCGCGAGCGTGTGGCCGCCGTCTCGCGCCGCGCCTGTGCCAGCTGGCTGCGCAGTTCCTGGTAGAGCGGGTTGGCCTGCGCTTCGTCGGACAGGCTGCCGGCGCCGCCGGGTGATTCGCGGCGGCTGCGCTCGTCGGCGAGCATCCGGTTGATGTCGTCGATCTGGTGGCGGAGGCGGACCACGTCGGGATGCTGCTCGGTGTAGGTCAGCAACAGGCGGTCGCGCTCGGACTGGAGCTCGATCAGGCGCGTCCGGTACAGGCCCTCGCGGGTCTGCACCGCGGTCACCGCGGACTCGCCCGACAGCTGCGCCTCGATCGACGACTCGCGCGATTCCTGCTCCAGCAGCGCCATCCGCGTCTGCTCGAGCTGGGTGCGCAGTGCACCGATCCGGGTGGTGGCATCTGCGGCGCTGCCGGGCTGGGCGTCGACGTTGCGCGACTGGTATTCCTGCAGGTTGCCCTCGGCGCTCGACAGCTTGGCGTGGTACTCCTGCACCTTGCTGTCGATGAACTCGTAGGCCTCGCGGCTCTCGCGTCCCTTGGCCGCCGCGGCTTCGCTCATGAACATGGAGCCAAAGGCTTCGGTGATCCGGAAGGCGCGTTCGGGGTCGCGGTCGCGGTAACTGATCTGCACCAGTTCGGGTCGCGGGCTCTCGATCAGCGTGCGGTTGCGGATCTCCTCCATCAGCCGGTCCTGTTCGAGCGGGCTGGGACTTGCATCAAGCCAACCACCGACAGCCATCGCTGCTGACAGGACCTTGCGGCCGTAGACAATCTGGCGCGCCATGCCGGCACGGTCGGCAACGCCGGTGGGAACGGCGCGGCCCTCGAGCAGTGGCTGGATGATGTCGCTGTCCTGGGCGAGGATCGTGACCGAGGCGGTGTAGATGCGCGGGATCACGAACAGGCCCACGACAAGGGTGAGCAGGGCGATCGCGGTGAATATCGAAACCAGGGGCACGATACGTGCCCGCACTTCGCGCAGCAGGATGGGAAGCAACTCGTTTGGCGCGAGCTCGGAGGTGCTGGGCAGCGGGAGGCCGGGACGACGTGGCGCGGCCAGGGCGTTGGAAGCCATCAGAATGCGCGCTCCGGGATCGTGATCACGTCGCCCGGTGCCACCCGGTGGTTGGTGGTCAGGTCGCCGCGGTCGAGGATACGGTCCAGGCGCACGGCATAGGTCGTGGTCGAGTCGTCGTTGCGGCGGTACAGGGCGGCACGGTCGGACGCCGCGAACTCGTTGACACCGCCCGCTGCCAGCACCGCGTCGAGCACCGTCATCCCCTGGCGGTACGGGATTGAAATCGGCTGCCGCACGGCCCCGGTCACCCGCACGCGCGACAGGTACTCATGACTCCGCAGGTCGGTCAGGATCACGGCCACCTGCGGGTCGCGCACGTAGGCGGCGAGCTTCTCCTGGATGTTGGCGGCCACGGCCGAAGGCGCGAGGCCACCGGCCACCACGTCACCCACCAGCGGCACCGAGATCATTCCGTCGGGACGAACGGGAACCGTGATCCCCAGTTCAGGATTGCGCCACACAGTCACCTGGACGATATCGTCGACGCCGATCAGGTATTCGCCGACGGCGGCGCGGGGCTGGTCGGGAGGGGCATCGACGCTGCCATGGGACGATGCGCATGCGCCCAGCAGGGCCGCCAGCGCGATAGTGGTGATCAGTCGGAACACGATCATGTGCTGCACTTCCACGGAACCGGATTGCCAGTAACAACGGCAAATCGAAGCGCGCCCGGTCAGCGGCCCGCGTCTGGTGTTCCGTTCAGCCGCGCTGATTCAGCTGCCGAGCCAGGCGGCGATCGCGTGCGGCGACTTCATCCATGCAAAATGATCCGCGGGCACGCCCAGCGCGGAAGCGGAGAGGACCGTGACCTCGGCCTGCGCCCGGGGAAGTCTGGACAGCAGGTATTGCAGTGATGACGCGGGTGCCAGCCAGTCGCGTTCCAGAAGCGCGGCACGCACCTGCACGTCCACCGCGGCCATGCGTGGCTCCAGGTCACCAAGACCGATCGCGGCGTACCGACCGCTGATGGCCGTTGCGGCCCAGTCGCGCAGCAGCCCGCGCGCCTCGTTGCCGCCGAAGCCGATGTGGCGGCCGGGCAGTGCACCGGCGCGATCCGCGAGCCACGGCAGGAAGCGGTACGCCAGCGGCAGCCACAAGCGCTCGCGCAGGCGGAAGGCGCGCCACCATGGTGCTCCGCTGCCGACCAGCCAGAGCGTGCCCGCCGCTGCCGGCGCGAGCGCGAGCCGGCAGCAGGCAAGCTGCCCGCCAAGGCTGTGTCCGCCGGCCACGCGCGGCAGGCCGGGCAGGGTCGCATCGATCACCGCTTCACTTGCGGGAATGTCACGTTCAAGCAGTTCGCGATAGCCCCAGTCGACGGCGCGGCTGGCGCGCAGGCTGCTGCTGCCGTGGCCGCGCCATTCGTGGATGAACACCGCGATGCCGCGCGCGGCAAGCGCTTCGGCGAATGGCAGGTAATGGCGCGCCGCGATGCCGAGCGCCGGCAGCCACAGCAGGCTGCGGCGTGGCTGCGCGGGGATGCGGGCGAGCAGCTCGTAGCGGTGGCCATCGGCAGCCTCGACCGCGATCACGCGCGCCCCGTCGGCACCACTCACCGCGGGCGCGCTGCGATGTGGCCGAGCACCAGCACGTCGCTGCGCCCCGGGCGGATGCCGAGCTGCAGTGCCCGGTGCACATAGGCCACGGCGTCACTGCACGCGTCTGCCATGGAGCGGCCGAGGCAGAGGTTCGCGGCGATCGCCGACGCCAGGGTGCAGCCCGTGCCGTGGCCGTCGACATCCATGCGCGGCTGGCGGAATTCGCGGACGCCGGCGCCTTCGGAAAGCCGGTCGACGACAGTGTCGCCTTCGGCGAGATGACCTCCCTTCAGCAGCACGCCACGCGCGCCCATCGCGCGCAGCGCCGCAAGCGCGTCCGCTGCGGCTGCTGCGTCGGCGATTGGCGCGCCGAGCAGCAGCTCGGCTTCCGGGATGTTGGGCGTCAGCAGGTCGGCCATCGGCAGCAGCCGCGTGCGCATGGCGTCGAGCGCGTCGGATTCCAGCAGGCGCGCGCCGGACGTGGCGACCATGACCGGGTCGACGACCAGCCAGGCGGGGCGATGCACCTCGAGCGCATCGGCGACCGCGTGGATCACCTCGGCCGAAGCGAGCATCCCCAGCTTGACCGCGCCGATGTTGAAATCGTCGAAGCAGGCATCGATCTGCGCGCGCAGGAACGCCACCGGCGGCACGTGCACCGCGGTGACGCCACGGGTGTGTTGCGCGGTCAGTGCGGCAATCGCGGACAGCCCGTGCACGTCGTGCGCGGCGAATGCCTTGAGGTCGGCCTGGATCCCGGCGCCGCCGCCGGAGTCGGAGCCGGCGATGGTCAGCGCGGAAACGATGGTCTTGGACATGCGCCTATTGTGCCGGCTGCCGGCTGCTTATGATGGGGCAGTTCCCGATCGAGGCCGAGGCCCCCACCGCATGATCGCCGCCGTCGAAGCCTGGCGCGCCGGGCTGTTCAAGCGTGAGCGCTGGCTCGCCGACATCACCGCGGGCATCGTGGTTGGCATCGTCGCCCTGCCGCTGGCGATGGCGTTCGCGATCGCCAGCGGGGTCAAGCCGGAGCAGGGCCTGTACACCGCGATCATCGCCGGAGCGGCGGTGGCGCTGTTCGGCGGCACGCGCATCCAGGTCGCGGGTCCTACCGGCGCCTTCGTGGTCATCCTCGCCGGGGTGGTGGCCGAGTTCGGCGTGCAGGGGCTGCTGGTGGCCACGCTGATGGCCGGCGTGATGCTGGTGCTGATGGGCCTGGCGCGCCTGGGCGGGGTGATCCGCTTCATTCCCGACCCGGTGATCGTGGGCTTCACTGCCGGCATCGCGGTGATCATCTGGGTGGGCCAGTGGCAGTACTTCTTCGGCCTGCCCGCGCCGGCCGCAGGCGCGTTCTACCGCCAGGCCTGGGGCCTGCTGCAGGCGCTGCCGGGCCTGCACCTGCCGACCACGCTGCTGGCGCTGGGCAGTCTGGCCTTGGCGGTCCTCGGCCCGCGATTGCCGTACCTGGCCAAGGTGCCGGGTCCCTTGCTGGCAATGCTGGCCGCAACCGTGTTCAACGTCGCGTTCGCGCCGCAGGGCGTGGCCACGATTGAATCCGCGTTCGGCGCGATCCCGCGCCAGCTGCCGTCGTTCGCCTGGCCGGACATGGACTTCGACACCGTGACCCTGCTGCTGCCGGCGGCGTTCACCATCGCCATGCTCGGCGCGATCGAATCGCTGCTGTCGGCGGTGATCGCCGACGGCATGGGCGGCACCCGCCACGACTCCAACCAGGAACTGGTGGGGCAGGGCATCGCCAACATCCTGTCGCCGCTGTTCGGCGGTATCGCCGCGACCGGCGCGCTGGCGCGCACCGCCACCAACCACCGCAACGGCGCGACCGGTCCGCTGGCCGGCGTGGTGCACTCGATCACCCTGCTGCTGGTGCTGGTGGTGCTGGCGCCGTATGCCGGCAAGGTCCCGCTGTGCGCGCTGGCGGCGATCCTGTTCGTCGTCGCCTGGAACATGAGCGAAGCGGGACGGTTCCTGCGCATGGCGCGCAAGGCGCCGCGCGCCGACGTGGTGATCCTGCTGGTGACCTTCGCCCTCACGCTCCTCACCGACCTGGTGGTGGCAGTGAATATCGGCGTGATCCTGGCCATGTTCCAGTTCATGCGCCGGATGAGCGCTTCGGTCGAAGTGGTCCAGCACGGGCAGGCCAGCCTGCAGCAGGAGTTGGCACTGGCCGGCATGGAAGCCCTGCCCGAGGACGTCCTGGTGTACGCGATCGAGGGCCCGTTCTTCTTCGGTTCGGTGGACTCGCTGCAGCGCGCCCTGTCCTGGTCGCGCACCGCGCCGAGCCACGTCGCGCTGCGCCTCGACCGCGTGCCCTTCATGGACGCCACCGGTCTCAAGCGACTCGAATCCACGATCACCGGCCTGCGCGCACGCGGCATCCAGGTGCTGCTCAGCGGCGCCAACCTCGGCGTCCTGCGCAAACTGCTGCGCGCCGACATCATCCGTCGCGACGATCCCGCCAGCTACTTCAAGGACCTCGCGTCCGCGCTGCGTTACACGCAGGCCACGCGCAAGGGCGCCGAGGCACCGCAGGACGATTGAGGGGCGGCTCGCCCGCTACCGAGCACCTCGTGCGACCACAGCCCCGCGAGGCCCCAACCCACAGGGCCACAGCGGGCGCGACCAAACCCGCTACAGCACCTCTGACGCGTAATCCGCCAGCCGCGACCGCTCGCCGCGGCGCAGCGTCACGTGCGCGCTGTGCGCCCAGTGCTTGAAGCGATCCACCGCGTACGTCAGCCCGGAAGTGGTCTCGGTAAGGTACGGCGTATCGATCTGCTCCACGTTGCCGAGGCACACGATCTTGGTGCCCGGGCCCGCGCGCGTGATCAGCGTCTTCATCTGCTTGGGCGTGAGGTTCTGCGCCTCGTCCAGGATCAACCAGCGATCGAGCAGCGTGCGCCCGCGCATGAAGTTCATCGAGCGGATCTTGATGCGCGATGCCAGCAGGTCGTTGGTCGCCGCCCGGCCCCAGCTGCCGCCGTCCTTGTTGTGCGGCATCAGCACTTCCAGGTTGTCGGTCAACGCGCCCATCCAGGGCGTCATCTTTTCCTCCTCCGTGCCCGGCAGGAAACCGATGTCCTCGCCCACGCTGATGGTGGCGCGCGTCATGATGATCTCGCGGTAGCGCTGCGCATCCATCGTCTGCGCAAGGCCCGCGGCCAGCGCCAGCAATGTCTTGCCCGTGCCGGCGGTGCCGAGCAGCGTGACGAAATCGATCTCCGGGTCCATCAGCGCGTTCAGTGCGAAGTTCTGCTCGCGGTTGCGCGCCACGATGCCCCACACCGCATGCTGGTGGCTGCGGTAGTCGTCGACGATCTGCAGCGTGACCCGGTCGCCTTCCACCTTCGCCACGCGCAGCTCGGCATCTTCGTCGCCGGGCAGGTAGAGGTACTGGTTGGGATGCCAGTCATCGTCATCGGTGCGGCGCAGCTCGTAATAGGTGCGGCCCTTGTCGGTCCAGGACTTCAGCTCCTTGCCGTGGCGCTGCCAGAAATCCTCCGGCAGCGCGGTGGCGCCGGTGTAGAGCAGGCTGAAATCGTCGAGCGCGCGGTCGTTCTCGTAGTCCTCGCTGGCCAGGCCGGCGATGGCGGCCTTGATGCGCAGGTTGATGTCCTTGGAGACGAACACCACCGGGTGGTCGGGCTCGGTGCGGCGCAGGTCCAGGATCGCGCCGAGGATGCGGTTGTCGGGCCCGGTCACCGCGAACGAGCCGGCATCCTCTTTCGGCGCGGTGGTCTGGAAGCGCAGGCAGCCGGAACTCCCGGTGCCGCGCAGCTGCAGCCCGCCCGGGCGCTCGAGCCTGAGCCCCGAGGCGATGCGGTCGGCGCCCTGCGCCTCGATCAGCTCGTTGATGAAGCGGCTGGCCTGACGTGCGTTGCGGCTCGCTTCCGTCGTGCCCTTCTTGCCGTTGTCGAGCTCCTCGATGACCTGCATCGGAAGGTAGACGTCATGCTCCTCGAACTTGAACAGCGCGGTCGGGTCGTGCATCAGCACATTGGTGTCGAGCACGTAGATCAGCTTGGCGTCTGTGATCATCAGGACTCCAGTCCCGTCAGGTGAGGGTGGCAAGTGGATGCGCGCGGCGGCAGGCCGGCGGGGAGTGCGCGGGAGGGCGGGGAAGCCACGCGGCGCAGGGGCGGCTCACCGGGAGCGCGCGTCCTTCAGTGCGTCGAGCACGGCCTGGGCATGCCCGGGCACGCGCACCTTGCGCCAGGCGCGATGGATGCGGCCGCCGGGATCGACCAGGAAGGTGCTGCGCTCGATGCCGATCACCTTGCGGCCGTACATGTTCTTCTCGCGGATCACGTCGAACGCGCGGCACAGGGCCTCTTCCGCGTCGCTCACCAGCGCGAAGCGGAACCCCTGTTTCGTGCAGAAGTTGTCGTGCGACTTCACCGTGTCGCGCGAGACGCCGAGCACGTCGGCGGCGAGTGCTTCGAATTCGGGGAGCAGGGCGTTGAAGTCCAGGCCCTCGGTGGTGCAGCCGGGCGTGGCGTCCTTGGGATAGAAGTACAGCGCCAGCCAGCGTCCGGCATACGCGCCAAGCGTGGTCGTGGTGCCGCCCGAAAGCTGCAACGGCAGGTCGCGGGTCGCGCGGTCGATCGTGTCGGCTTCGTTCATCGGTCTGCTGTCGGCGGCCGCGTCAGAACTTCATCGGATCCATGATGGCGTCGAGATTCAGGTGGTCGCAGAACTCGAGGAAGTCGTCGCGCAGCGCGGCGATGTGCATGTCGGCCGGCACGCCGATGGTGATCTGCGCCGAGAACATGTCGGCGCCGGTCTGCATGGCGCGGTAGCGCGAGCAGTGCAGGCTCTCGATGGTGATGTTCTGGTGGTCGAAGAAATCCGCCAGCTGGAACAGGATCCCCGGCTTGTCCGACGCCACCACTTCGACGATGTACGGCAGCAGGTTGGACTGGATGGGCTTCGGGCCGGTGCGGTACCAGACGAGCTTCAGGTCTTCCTCGCGCTCCAGGCGCGACAGCATGGCTTCGAGCTTGGCGACCGCGTCCCACGACCCGGTGGCGAGCGCGGTGACCGAGACATCGCGGCCCACGGTGGACAGGCGCGTGTCGACCAGGTTGCAGCCGCTGTCGGCGATGCGTCGCGACACCGCCAGCAGCGGCGAGCGCGGATGCGTCGTATAGGCGTTGATCAGCAGGTGGTTTTCGGTCGGCGCGGGCCGCGCGGTGGTATCGGTGTCGGTCAAGGCGGGTTCCACGGGAGCGGCGATGGCGAAGGAGACCCGGGGAGCCGCTTCCCGCCGGTGGCCTGAACGCAGGCTCCGCGGGCGCCCGGAGGCTGCGGCCAGCATACTTGCCCGCGCTTCGAGCCCGCAAGTAAGATCGACCCGCCGCGCGCATACTTGCGCCGCATTCCGCACGGTTTCCCCTCGAAGGCCCAGCTTGCATCTTTCCGGCAGCATCACCGCGCTGGTGACCCCGTTCACGGCGTCCGGCGACCTTGACCTCGACGCCTGGCAGCGCCTGATCGACGCGCAGCTGGCGGCGGGCACCCAGGCACTCGTCGTCGCCGGTTCCACCGGCGAAGCCGCCGCGCTGACCGATGACGAGTACGAGACGCTGCTGCGTGCCGCGGTGGCGCAGGTGGCGGGGCGTGTACCGGTGTTGGCCGGCACCGGGCAGTCGGCCACCGCGCGCACCATCGCGCAGACGCGCCGCGCGGCCGCATGCGGTGCCGATGCGGCGCTGGTGGTCACGCCGCCCTACGTGCGACCTACACAGGCCGGCCTGGTGGCGCATTACCGGGCCGTAGCCGATGACGGCGCGCTCCCCGTGGTGCTGTACAACGTGCCGCCGCGCACCGGCTGCGACATGTTGCCGGCAACGGTGGCGGGGCTGGCCACGCATCCGGCCATCATCGGCATCAAGGAAGCGCGTGGCGACGCCGACCGCATGCAGGCCCTGCTGCGCCTGCGCGGCCCCGGCTTCAGCATCCTGAGCGGCGACGATCCCACCGCGGTGCGTGACATGCTGGCCGGTGCCGACGGCGTGGTGTCGGTGGCGTCGAACGCGGCGCCCGCGGCGTTCCGCCTGCTGTGCGACCTGGCCCGCGCCGGTAACGCCGTCGCTGCCGCCGCGCTCAATGCGCGGCTTGGCGAGACGGTCGCGTTCTGCGGGGTCGAATCCAACCCGATCCCGGTCAAGGCGCTGCTTGCACGGCGCGGCCTTGGCCATCGCGACGGCATCCGCCTGCCGCTGCTGCCGCTGTCCCACGCACACGCCGCCGCAGCCGACGGCATTGCCGCCGGCCTCGAGGCCCTCGAACAATCCTGCCGCGACGCACTCGCGGCCTGAACCGCTTTCCCAGGAGATCCCCATGCCGCTTTCCCGCACAGCCCTTCGCTCGACCACCGTCGCCGCGCTCGCCGTCGTACTGGTCGCCACCGCCGGTTGCAGCTGGTTGCGCAAGGACAACGCCCTGTACGCGCAGAGCCCCGAAAACCGCCCGCTCGAAGTGCCGCCGGACCTCGACCGCCCCGACACCAGTTCGGCGCTGCGCATGCCCGAAGCCGGCAGCGTGAGCCGTTCGAGCATGTCGGCGCCTGCCGCGGCCGGTACCGCCGCCGCCAGCAACGGCTTCACCGTGGCGGCCGAGCGTGACGTGGTGTTCCAGCGCGTCGAAGGCCTGCTGCAGGGCATCGACGGCGTGACCGTGGTCAGCAAGGCGCAGGTGCTGGGCACCTACGACATCGATTTCGCCGACAGCAAGTTCCTGGTGCGGGTGACCAAGGTCGATGGCGGTACCTACGTGTCCGCGGTCGATCCGCGCGGACTGGCCGCCACCGGCGAAGGCGCGGTGAAGGTCATCGAGGCCCTGAAGGCCGGCCTGGCGGAGTAAGCGCCGCCGGGCATCGCCCGGCGCATGCGCCATGTGTCCAGACGCGGCCCGGAAACGGGCCGTGTTGCTGTGCGGATCCGGTCCGTATGGAGGCGCTCAGCGCTCGAGGAGCGGCAGCTTGTTCGGCTTGCCTTCCCATTCCTTGGCGTCGGCCGGGCCGTCCTTGCGGGTAGTGATCACCGGCCACTCCTTCGACAGCTCGGCGTTCAGCGCCAGGAAGCCTTCCTGCCCCGCGGGCACGTCGTCTTCCGGATAGATGGCGCCGATCGGGCACTCCGGCTCGCACAACGTGCAGTCGATGCACTCGTCCGGATCGATCACCAGGAAGTTCGGACCTTCGTGGAAACAGTCGACCGGGCACACTTCGACGCAGTCGGTGTACTTGCACTTGATGCAGTTTTCGGTGACGACGAAGGGCATGATGCGCGCGGGGTCCGTTGAGGCCCGCCATTGTAGCGCCAGCGGGGCGGCGACTGGCCGCGCATGGCCTCCGCAAAAAGACAGGGCCCGCGTCCGTCGCCGGCTGCGGGCCCTGCTGGATTGGTGCTCCCTACGGGATTCGAACCCGTGTTTTAGCCTTGAGAGGGCCACGTCCTGGGCCTCTAGACGAAGGGAGCTGGATGTTGCATCGCCGACCCGGAGGGGCGGCACCGGTTGGACGACCGGCCCACGACAGCGTCGTCAACGCAGCGTGGCTTGCTAGTATAACCAGCTGCGGGCGCCGTTTGGCAGCCCGGCCCGAACTTTTTTCAGATGCCCAACGACATAACAACCGACTTCCCAGTCCTGCGGGTCATCCCCCGCGACCAGCACTGCATTTCCCGCAAGGGCATCAGTCCCAACGCCTTGCGCGTCCTCTACCGCCTGCGCGAATGCGGCCACGATGCGTACCTCGTAGGTGGCGCGGTCCGCGATCTGCTGGTGGGCGGGAATCCAAAGGATTTCGACCTCGCCACCAGCGCCACGCCGGACGAGGTGCGCGCGCTGTTCCGCAACTGCCGCGTGATCGGCCGCCGCTTCCGCCTGGCGCACGTGGTGTTCGGTCGCGAGATCATCGAGGTCGCGACCTTCCGCGCCAACGTCGACGACGGCAGCGGCGACCGCCAGACCCACGAGGGTGGCCGGCTGCTGCGCGACAACGTGTACGGCAGCGTCGAGGACGATGCGATCCGGCGCGACTTCACCGCCAACGCGCTGTACTACACGATCGACGACTTCTCGGTCCGTGATTACGTAGGCGGGTTCGAGGATGTACGGAACCGGGTGCTGCGCCTGATCGGCGACCCGGAGACCCGCTACCGCGAGGATCCGGTGCGCATGCTGCGCGCGGTGCGCCTGGCGGCCAAGCTCGGCTTCCGCATCGACGATGCCACCGCGGCGCCGCTGCATGCGCTGGCGCCGCTGCTGGCCGAGGCCGCGCCCGCGCGGCTGTTCGAGGAATGCCTGAAGATGTTCCTGTCCGGCCATGCGGTCGCGAGTTTCGAAGGCCTCGAACGCCATGGACTGCTGCGCGCGCTGCTGCCTGAAAGCGCGGCGGCGCTGGCCGCCAACCGCAGCGGCGCGCTGCGCCGGGTGCTGATTGAAGGCCTGCGCGGCACCGATGCGCGCGTCGCCGCCGATGAGCCGGTTTCGCCGTCGTTCCTGTTCGCACTGCTGCTGTGGCCGGCCTATTGCCGCACCCTGATGTCGCTGCAGGCGCAGGATGTGCATGCCGCCGATGCCCAGCGCCGCGCCGCGGACCGCGTCACCGTGCACCAGTTGGAGGCGATCGCATTGCCGCGCCGCTTCTCGGTGCCGATGCAGGAGATCTGGCTGATGCAGTCGCGCTTCGGCCAGCGCCAGCGCAAGCGCGTGACGCGGATGATCGCGCACCCGCGCTTCCGCGCTGCGTTCGATTTCCTGCTGGCCAGGCAGGCGGCGTCCGACGACCACGCCGAGGACATCGCGTTCTGGCGCGAAGCGCAGCTCGACCCGGACAACGCGATCGCCATCAGCTCGGCGTTCGAAGCAGACGACGAGGCGGCCGCTCCGCGCCGTCGTCGCCGCCGTCCGCGGCCCGCACAGGCGGGATGACCGCGACAGCCGTCACGGCGGCGGTCGGTCTTGGCGGCAACGTCGGGGACGTCGGCCAGGCCCTCGCGTCGGCGCTTGCGGCGCTCGACGCGCTGCCCGGCACGCGGCTGCTGCGCGCTTCGCGCAGCTACCGCACGCCCGCCTGGGGCCTGCAGTCCCAGCCCGACTTCATCAATGCCGCGGCCACGCTGCAGACCACGCTCGCGCCGCGCGCGCTGCTTGATGCGCTGCTGGCGATCGAGCGCGACCATGGGCGCGAGCGCGCGGCGGACGGCAGTCGCTGGGGCCCGCGCACGCTTGACCTCGACCTGCTGGTGCATGGCGATGCGGTGATCGACGCGCCGGGCCTGGTACTGCCGCACCCCCACCTGCACCTGCGTGCCTTCGTGCTGGTGCCGCTGGCGGAGATCGCGCCCGACATGGAGGTGCCTGGCCACGGTACCGTGCGCGCGCTGCTGGCAGGCGTTGATGCCGAAGGCGTGGTGGCGCTGGAACCCCCGCGCGGGGCGTCGGCGTAACATGGCCGCTCCCCCTGGTTTCCGGTTGCAATGATCCGCAATGGCCACAACTGAACAACGCCGTCCGATGACGGTCCCCGGACTTGCCGACGCGCGCCGCGCGGGCCGCAAGCTGACGATGCTGACCGCCTACGACGCGGGCTTCGCGCGCGTCTTCGACGCCGCCGGCATCGACCTCATCCTGATCGGCGATTCGCTGGGCATGGTGGTGCAGGGCCGCGACTCGACGCTGCCGGTGACCGTCGACGACATCACCTACCACACCGCCTGCGTCGCGCGCGTGCTGCGCCATGCGCTGCTGGTTTCCGACCTGCCGTTCCAGGCCGACGCCACGCCCGAGCGCGCGCTGGACGCGTCCACGCGGCTGCTGCAGGCGGGTGCGCAGATGGTCAAGCTGGAAGGCGCCGACCACAAGCTCGATGTGATCCGTTTCCTCACCGAACGCGAGATCCCGGTCTCCGCGCATCTCGGCCTGACGCCGCAGTCGGTGCTGCGCTTCGGCGGCTTCAAGGTGCAGGGCCGCGACGATGCCGCCGCCGCCAAGCTGCGCGCCGATGCCCGCGCGGTGGTCGATGCCGGCGCGACGCTGGTGGTGCTGGAGGGCGTGCCCTCACACCTCGCCGCCGACATCACCCGCGACAGCGCTGCGCCGACGATCGGTATCGGCGCCGGCCCGCATTGCGACGGCCAGGTGCTGGTGATGCACGATTTCCTTGGCCTCGATTCCGGCCATCGCCGCCCGAAATTCGTCAAGGATTTCCTCGCCGAGGGCGGCTCGGTCGAAGGCGCCGCGCGCGCCTACATCGCCGCCGTCCAGGACGGCAGCTTCCCGGACGCCGCGCACTCGTACGCGTAAGGACAGGGCAGGGCAGCACATGATCGAGGTTGCAACGACCCTGGATGCACTGCGCGCGCGCGTGGCCGGTTGGCATCGCGAAGGCCTGCGCGTCGGACTGGTGCCCACCATGGGCAACCTGCATGCGGGCCACCACTCGCTGGTGCAGCTGGCGCGCGCGCATGCCGACCGGGTGGTGGCGAGCGTGTTCGTCAATCCCACCCAGTTCGGGCCCGACGAAGACTATGCGCAGTATCCGCGTACGCCCGAAGCCGACGTGGCGGGACTCGAGGCCGCCGGCTGCGACCTGGCATGGATGCCTTCGCTAGACGTGATGTACCCGCTCGGCCTGGCGCGCGCGGTGCGCGTGCAGGTGCCGGGTATCACCGACGTGCTCGATGGCGCGCATCGTCCGGGGCACTTCGACGGCGTGTGCACGGTGGTCGCGCGGCTGTTCAACCAGGTGCAGCCCGACGTTGCCGCCTTCGGTCGCAAGGATTACCAGCAGCTTGCGGTGATCCGGCACATGGTCCGCGACCTGGCGTTCCCGGTGGAGTTGCTGCCGGCACCGATCGTGCGCGAGGCCGACGGCCTGGCGCGCAGTTCGCGCAACCAGTACCTCGGCGCCGACGAGCGGGCACTGGCTCCGGAAATCCACCGTGGCCTGCTGGCGATGCGCGACGCACTGCGCCGCGGCATGCCGTGGCGCGAGGTCGAGGCGCTCGGTGCGGCGCGCCTGGCGGAGGCCGGGTTCGCCGTGGACTACGCCGTGGTGCGTACGCCACTGCTCGCCGAGCCCGATGACGACGAAGGCCGCGAGCGCGTCGCGCTGGTGGCGGCCCGGCTGGGCCGCACGCGGCTGATCGACAACCTGGAATTCAGCCTGGACGCGTGAACGGCTTCCGCAGGGCGCCCGCAGGTGTGAAACCACCATCTTGTAGAATCGCCCCATCCCCGCCTGAACGGCCCCACGGCCCGACGACCATGCTGCTGACGCTCCTCAAAGCCAAGATCCACCGCGCCACCGTGACCCACGCCGAGCTGCACTACGAAGGCTCCTGCGCGATCGACGGCCGCCTGCTCGACCTCGCCGGTATCCGCGAGTACGAGCGCATCGAGATCTACAACATCAACAACGGCAAGCGCTTCGCGACCTACGCGATCCGCGGCGAAGAAGGCAGCGGCATCATTTCCGTCAACGGTGCCGCCGCGCACCAGGCCGAGACCGGTGACCTGGTGATCATCTGCGCGTACGGCGCCTGCGACGAGGCCGAGGCGGCGGCGTTCAAGCCGAGCCTGGTGTACGTCGACCGGCAGAACCGGATGACGCACACCAACGACGCCATCCCCGCACAGGCCGCCTGAGGGGATGGCCGGCGAAGCGCTGGTCCGACAACTCCTGGCCCACGCGGAGCGGCTCGCGCCGGCGTGCATCGCCGACCTCGTCGCGGTCGAAGCTGGCCGCGCACAGGCGCTGGCGCTGCGCGTCGGCCCGCTGTACGCGAGCTTCGCGCGCCAGCGCCTCGATGCGCCCACGCTCGCCACGCTTGGCGCGCTGGCCGGCCACGTGCGGCTGTCCTTGGCGCTGCGGGCGCTGGTCGACGGCGCCACCGTCAACGCCACCGAAGGCCGCCCGGCGCTGCACACCGCGCTGCGTTCGGCGATCGGGCGCAGCAACGTCGCCCGTGATGCGCGCGCCGCGGCGCTGGCCGCGCGGGGGCAGATGGCGGCGCTTGTGGCCGGGCTGCGCGACTCGGGCGTCACCGACATCATCAACGTCGGCATCGGCGGCTCCGACCTGGGACCGCGGCTGGTGGTGGATGCGCTGAAGGACCTGCACGACGGCCGCTTCCGCATCCACTTCGTCAGCAACGTCGACGGCAGCGAGATCCAGCACGTGCTGCGCGGGCTGGACCCGGCGCGCACCGCGGCGATCCTGGTATCGAAGAGTTTCAGCACCCAGGAAACCCTGCTCAACGGCGCGGTGATCCGCGACTGGCTGGGCGGCGGCGAACGCCTGTATGCGGTGAGCGCGAATGTCGCGCGCGCCGAGGCCTTCGGCGTGGACGCGTCACGGGTGCTGCCGATATGGGACTGGGTGGGAGGCCGCTATTCGCTGTGGTCGACGGTCGGGTTCGCGATCGCGCTGGCGGTCGGCATGGACGGCTTCGACGCGCTGCTGGCAGGCGCCGCGGAGATGGATGCGCACGCGGTCGAGGCTCCATTCGACGCCAACCTGCCGATCCGCCACGCGCTGGTCGCGGTGTGGAACCGCAACGCGCTCGGCCTGCCGACGCAGGCCGTGCTGCCCTACGACCAGCGCCTCGCGCTGCTGCCGTCATACCTGCAGCAGCTGGTGATGGAGAGCCTGGGGAAATCCGTGCGTGCCGATGGCCAGCCGCCCGGCGTGGCCACGGTGCCGGTGCTGTGGGGCGCGGCCGGCACCGGTGCGCAGCACAGCTTCTTCCAGGCGCTGCACCAGGGCACCGACGTGGTGCCGGCCGATTTCATCGGCGTGGTGCGCCCGGCGCATCCGTATCGCGAACACCATGAAGTGCTGCTCGCCAACCTGCTGGCGCAGAGCGAGGCGCTGGCCAATGGCCATGCCGATGCCGATCCGCACAAGGCCCACGCCGGTAACCGGCCGTCCACGCTGCTGCTGCTCGATGCATTGACGCCGCATGCGCTGGGCGCGCTGCTGGCGATGTACGAGCACAGCGTGTACGCCCAGTCCGTGCTGTGGGGCATCAACGCCTTCGACCAGTGGGGCGTGGAGCTGGGCAAGCGCCTGGCCGGCGAGGTGCTGCCCGCGCTGCGTGGCGAATCCGCCGCATCGGACGCGGTCACGCGCGCACTGGTCGAGGAGATCAGGGCGCGGGGATGAGGCGCAGCGGGATGGCACCCGCCACGCCGGCACGCAGGTCGTGTTGCGCCAGTGCCCACTCCACGTGCTCGGCCACCACCGGGTCGGCGATGTCGCGGCGCGAGGCGAGCGCCGCGAGGACCTCCGGCGCGGTCGGCGCATTGCCCAGCGCCACGGCGATGTTGCGCAGCCAGCGCCGGTAGCCGCTGCGGCGCAGCGCGCTGCCTTCGGTGCGGGTCAGGAACTCGTCCTCGGTCCACGCGAACAGCTCGGCGAGCGTCGCCTCGTCCAGGTTGTTGCGCGCGCGGAAGTCGGGCTCGTCGCTGCGCCGCGCGAACTTGTTCCACGGACACACCAGCTGGCAGTCGTCGCAGCCGAAGATGCGGTTGCCCATCAGCGGCCGCAGCGCTTCGTCGATCGCGCCGTCGTGCTCGATGGTCAGGTAGCTGATGCAGCGCCGCGCGTCGAGCACGTTGGGGGCCACGATCGCCTGCGTGGGGCAAATCTCGATGCAGCGCACGCAGCTGCCGCAGTGCGCGGTCGCCGGCGCGTCGGCCGGCAATGCCAGGTCGAGGTAGATCTCGCCGAGGAAGAACCACGAGCCGCCGTCGCGGTCGATCAGGCAGGTGTGCTTGCCGATCCAGCCGAGGCCGGCGTTGCGCGCCAGCGCCCGTTCGAGCACCGGCGCGGAATCGACGAACACGCGGTGGCCGAACGGGCCGACTTCGGCGGCGATGCGATCGGCCAGCGCCTGCAGCCGGTTGCGCATCAGCTTGTGGTAATCACGACCGAGCGCGTAGCGGGCGACATAGGCGCGTTGGCCATCGGCGAGCGTCGCCCACGCCTCCTGGTCGTCGCGGCGGCCGTAGTCCAGGCCCACCGACAACACGCTGACCGTACCCGGCAGCAGTTCCTGCGGCCGCGAGCGCTTGTCGCCGTGGCGCGCCATCCAGTCCATCGAGCCGTGGAAACCGCGCCCCAGCCACTCGCGCAGGTGGCCTTCGTCGGCGCCGAGGTCGACGCCTGAGATGCCGCAACGCTGGAAGCCGGCCTCGCGCACAAGGCCGCGGATGCGCGCAGCGAGCGCCAGCGCGTCGGGTGCGGAGGCGGGCTGGTGCACGCGCGCGGCTATCGGTGGTGGGGGAAGGATCACGGTGCCGCAAGTATAGAATCCCCGCCATGGATGCCCCTGCAACCATCGCCGGGACGCCCCTGCACGACATCGCGGCCGTGCGCCTGCTCGAGGCCCGGGCCATCGCGGCGCTGGGCGGCGACGCCTTCGAGCTGATGTGCCGCGCCGGGGTGTCGGCCTGGCGCTTCGCGCTGCGCCACTGGCCGCAGGCACAGCGGGTGCTGGTGCTGTGCGGGCCGGGGAACAACGGTGGCGACGGCTACGTGTTCGCGCGCCATGCGCTGGAATCCGGTCGCGAAGTGCGCGTGCTCCATGCCGCCGGCCACGAAGCGCGAAGTCCGCTGGCGTTGCGCGCGCGGGCCGATTACGAAGCCGCCGGTGGACGGGTCGATGTCGCCGGTGACGTGCTTCCGGGGTGCGACCTGGTGGTGGACGCGCTGTTCGGCATCGGTCTCGGCGGCGCCCCGGATGCCACCACTGCGGCGCTGCTCGAAGCGATCGACGCGCTCGATGCCGACGTGCTGTCGCTCGACGTGCCCTCGGGCATCTACGCCGCCCGCGGCGATGCCGCAGGCGCCGCGGTCCACGCCACGCGCACGCTGCAGTTCCTCGCCGAGCATGCCGGCCTGCGCAGCGGGCACGCGCTGGAGTACACCGGCGCGCTGGCGCTGGCCACCCTCGACATTCCCGGTGAGGTGCGCAGCGGCGTCGAGGCCTGTGCGCGCCTGTTGTCGCCCACGGCGGACGTGCTTGCGGCAGCCCTGCCGCCGCGCCGCCGCAACGCCCACAAGGGCGATTCCGGCCACGTGCTGGTCGTGGGCGGCGACCACGGCACGGGTGGCGCAGTGATCATCGCGGCCGCGGCGGCGCTGCGGGCCGGTGCGGGGCTCGTGTCGGTCGCCACGCGCGAAGCGCACGTATCGGCGCTGCTGGCCCGCGCGCCCGAGGCCATGGCGCATGGCGGCGATGATCCGGACGCATGGTCCGCGCTGTGCGCGGCAGCGAGTGTGTGCGCGGTCGGCCCCGGGCTTGGCCGGACGGCGTGGGCGCGCCGCCTGCTCGACGTGGCGCTCGCCTCCGGCACGCCGCTGGTGCTCGATGCCGACGCCCTCAACCTGCTTGCGGAAGCGCCGCGCGTGCTGCCGCCGTCCACGATCGTCACCCCGCATCCCGGCGAGGCCGCGCGGCTGCTAGGCAGTACCGCCGCCGATGTCCAGGGCGACCGCTTCGGCGCCGTGCGCGCGCTGCGTGAGCGGCTGGGCTGCGTGGTGGTGCTGAAAGGCGCGGGCACGCTGGTCGCTGCGCCAGGACGCGACATCATGGTCATCGATGCCGGCAATCCGGGCATGGCGGTTGGCGGCATGGGCGATGCGCTGACCGGGGTCGTCGCCGCCCTGTGCGCGCAGGGACATGTGCCTGCCGATGCCGCCGCCCTTGGCGCGCTGCTGCATGGCGTGGCCGGCGATCGCGCCGCTGCCGAGGGCGGGGCGCGTGGGCTGCTGCCATCCGACCTCATCGACGCGCTGCGGCGGAGCGTGAATCCATGAGCACGGCGATGCGCGAGCTGCACCTGGCGGATGAAGCGGCGACCGCTGCGCTGGCTGCAGCGCTGGCCGCATCGCAGCCGCCGCGTGCGGTGGTCCACCTGCATGGCGATCTCGGCGCCGGGAAATCGACGCTGGCGCGCGCCTGGCTGCGCGCGCTGGGCGTGACCGGCGCGGTGCGGAGCCCCACCTACACGCTGGTCGAGCGCTATCCGCTGGCCGGCGGCGGCGAGGCGCTGCATCTGGACCTGTACCGGATCGGGGACGCCGGCGAGCTCGAGTTCCTCGGCCTGGACGACAGCGACGCCTGTCTGTGGCTGGTGGAATGGCCGGAGCGCGGGCTGGCGGCACTGCCGCGCGCGGATCTGGTGGTCTCGCTGGCGGTGGAGGGCGAGGGGCGACGTTGCCGTCTTGACGCGGCCACGGACGCCGGGACCTCCTGGCTCGCCGCGCTGGATGCCGGGTTGCCGTTCTTTCCTGAACCGTGCCCATAGGAAGGTGGGGCAGGCCACGGATTACAAAGGGAAAAGAGGTTGCAAACATTCCGTTATGGTGATTGACTGATTGCCATGCGCGCCCGGGGAATCAACCTCCAGCAGATCCTGCTCGGTGCGGCCCTCTTGGCCGCACTGCTGTGGAACCTTGCCCACGCTGCCGAAATCAAGGGCTTGCGCGTCGATACCGGCCCCACCGGCACGCGTGCCGAGCTGCAGCTGGACACGCAGGCCGAATTCAAGCTCATCAACCTCGCCAATCCGGACCGGCTGGTCGTCGACCTGCCGGGCAGCGGGCTGGCGCGCGGGTTTTCTCTGCCGGCGGCGGTGGGCGTGGTGAAGGCGGTGCGCAGTGGCCAGCCGGTGCCCGGCACCACGCGCATCGTGTTCGACCTGGCGTCCCCGGTGGTGGTGTTGAACCCGCGGCTCGAGGCCGCGGGCGACGGCAGCCGCCTGGTTCTGGAGTGGCCGGGGGACATGGGGAACGACCCGATCGCCAGGATCGCCGCGGCCGCGCAGGGCGGTACGGTCCAGCCCGCGGCCAGTGCAGGCGACAACGGCGCGGCGCCGCAGGCGTCGCCGCCCGCACCCGACCCGTCCGCGGCGTCAGCGGCCGCGACTTCGCGACTGATCGCGGGCCTGCCGCCCGTCGACACGCCGCCGCCCGCGGCTGTCGCCCGGGCGCAATCGAATCCGGCACGTTCCGCACCGCCTGCGGGCGTCCGCCCCGGGGCGCCGTCCGTGCCGACCACGGTCGCCACCGGCGTGCCCGCGCGCGTCGCGTCGGCCAACGCGACGACCGCCGCGGCGGCCGCGAACAAGCCCCAGCCGGCCGCCGCTGGCCGACCGCTGGTGATCGCGATCGACGCCGGCCATGGCGGCCAGGACCCCGGTGCCGTGGGCCCGACCGGCAAGCGCGAGAAGGACATCACCCTGGCCATCGCCCGCGAGCTCGCGCGGCAGATCAACGCCACGCCCGGCCTCAAGGCGCACCTGGTGCGCGACGCCGACGTGTTCATCCCGCTCAACCGCCGCGCGCAGCTGGCGCGCACCGCAGGCGCGGACCTGTTCATCTCCATCCATGCCGATGCCGCCGAAAACCGCAACGCCAAGGGCTCGTCGGTGTACGTGCTCTCGCTGAAGGGCGCGTCCTCGCAGCGCGCGCGCTGGCTGGCGGACAAGGAAAACGCCGCCGACCTGATCGGCGGGGGCAAGCTGCCCACGTCCGACAGCATGCTGACCAACGTGCTGCTCGACCTGACCCAGAGCGGGCAGATGAAGGCTTCGGAAGATGCCGGCAACCACATCCTCGACGGCCTCAAGCGCATCGGCAACAACCACAAGCCGCACATCGAGCGCGCCAACTTCGCCGTGCTGCGCACCTCCGACATACCGGCGATGCTGGTCGAAACCGCGTTCCTCTCCAATCCGGAAGAAGAAAAGCGCCTGATCGACCCGCAGTTCCAGGCCAACGTGGCGCGCGCGGTGCTGGACGGGGTCAAGACCTACTTCACCAGCCAGCCACCGCCGGGCACGCTGTTCGCCGCGCGCGTGGCCTCGGCCCAGGCTTCGTCCGCGGCAGCGAGCGGCGGCAGCCGCTGAAGCTCGCTTATCATCGCGTCTGGCCCACAGAGCCGGACGCGTCGCGGCCGGCGCCGATACCTTGAGCATCCGCCAGCTACCCGACACCCTCGTCAACCAGATCGCCGCAGGCGAAGTCATCGAACGCCCCGCGTCGGTGGTCAAGGAACTGGTCGAAAACGCGCTCGACGCCGGCGCGCGCCGCGTCGACATCGACATCGAGGAAGGCGGGGTGCGCCTGGTGCGCGTGCGCGACGACGGCGGTGGCGTGGAGCCAGCGCAGCTGCCGCTGGCGATCTCGCGCCACGCCACCAGCAAGATCGCCTCGCTCGACGACCTGGAAGTGGTGGCCACGCTCGGCTTCCGCGGCGAGGCCCTGCCGTCGATCGCCTCCGTCAGCCGCTTCACCATCACCTCGCGGCGCGAAGGCCAGGCGCACGGCGCCAGCCTGCAGGTCGATGGCGGCCAGGTCGGCGACGTCGCGCCGAGCGCGCATCCGGTCGGTACCACGGTCGAGGTGCGCGACCTGTTCTTCAACGTGCCGGCGCGGCGCAAGTTCCTGCGCGCCGAACGCACCGAGCTCGGGCACATCGAGGAGTGGCTGCGTTCGCTCGCACTCGCACGCCCCGACGTGGAGCTGCGGATCGCGCACAACGGCCGGCCGTCGCGGCGCTATCGCGGCGGCGACCTGGCCGGCAACGCCGCGGCGGGCGAGCGGCTGGTGGAAACGCTCGGCGACGGCTTCGCGCAGCAGGCGTTGCGCGTGGACCATGCCGTCAGCGCGCGCGAGGCCGGCGACGGCAGCGTGGCGCCGGCGCTGCGCGTGCACGGCTGGATCGCGCAGCCCACCTACTCGCGCGCCAGTGCCGACCAGCAGTACCTCTACGTCAACGGCCGCGCAGTGCGTGATCGCAGCGTCGCGCACGCGGTGAAGCAAGCGTATGCCGACGTGCTGTTCCACGGCCGCCAGCCGGCGTACGTGCTGTTCCTCGAGATCGACCCGGCGCGCGTGGATGTCAACGTGCATCCGGCCAAGCACGAGGTGCGCTTCCGCGACGCGCGGCTGGTGCACGATTTCGTTTATCGCGCGCTGCACGCGGCGCTGGCGGAGACGCGCGCCGGCAACGCGCCGCTGGTTGCCGCGGTGGGCGTGCAGGCCGAGGTATCGCGCGAACTGGCCGCGCAGGTCTCCTCGCAATCGCACCTGTCACTGGGCCTTGAGCAGGCGCGCGATGCGTACGCCGCGCTGTACGGCGCCGCGCTCCACGCCGGCGCCGTGTCGGCCGTGTCCGAAGGCGGCACGGCGGCGTGGCCTGCATTCCCGGCGACGGCGCAGCCGTTGCCCGCGACCGGCGAGGACGGCATTCCACCGCTGGGGTTCGCGCTTGCCCAGCTGCACGGCATCTTCATCCTCAGCGAAGCCGCCGACGGGCTGGTGGTGGTGGACATGCACGCCGCGCACGAGCGCATCGGCTACGAAAAGCTCAAGAACGCCCACGACGGCGCCGGCGTGCGCGTGCAGCCGCTGCTGGTGCCGCAGCCGGTGGCGGTGAGCGAACGCGAGGCCGACATCGCCGAGCGCGAGGCGGCCACGCTCGGCGAGCTCGGCTTCGAGGTGTCTCGCACCGGGCCGCAGTCGCTGCTGCTGCGCGGGGTGCCGGCGCTGCTCGCGCAGGGCGACAGCGAAGCGCTGCTGCGCGACGTGCTGGCCGACCTGCGCGAGCATGGCGCCAGCCGCCGCGTGCGCGCGGCGCGCGACGAACTGCTCTCCACCATGGCCTGCCACGGTGCAGTGCGCGCCAATCGCCGGCTGACGATCGCCGAAATGAACGGCCTGCTGCGCGACATGGAGGCTACCGAGCGCTCCGGGCAATGCAATCACGGGCGTCCCACGTGGACGCGTTTCTCGCTCGCCGATATCGACCGCTGGTTCCTGAGGGGACGTTGATGACCCGACACATGACACGCGCCGGAACGGCCGCGGCAACGCTTGCCGCGGCACTCGCGCTCTCCGCGTGTGACCGCACGCCACCCGCGGCGGAAGCCGATGCCCAGCGTCCGCCGACCAGCCAGGCGATGATCTCCACCGAAGCGGAGTGGCGCGCCGAGCGCCGCGCGCGCCTGGTGGCGGAGGACGGCTGGACCAGCCTCATCGGCCTGCACTGGCTGGAGCTGCGCGCGCACTACGTCGGCAGCGACGCCACCAGCGGGATCCGTCTCGCCAACGGCCCGCCCAAGCTCGGGCTCGTGCAGCGCGACGGCGACCGCGTGTATTTCACGCCCGAGCGCGACGTGGCGGTGACGCTGGACGGCGCACCGCTCAAGGGGCGGGCCGAGCTGCACGACGACCACGCGGAAGCGCCCGGCGTGCTCGGCTTCGACGACGGCAAGGGCGTGTTGACGGTCCTCCGTCGCGGTCAGCGCAAGGCGCTGCGCGTGCGCCATGCCGACGCTGCCACGCGCGCCGGCTTCGGAAGCATCGAGTACTGGCCGGTGGATCCCGGCTGGCTGGTCGACGCACGCTTCATCGCCCATCCGGCTGGCCGCACCATCGAGATCGCCAGCATCACCGGCGGCGTGGAGCCGATGGCCAACCCGGGCGTCGTGGAGTTCGAACGCGACGGCACCGCGTACCGCCTGGAGGCGCTCGACGGCGGCGAAGGCGGCCTCTTCCTGATCCTGGCCGACCGCACCAGCGGCCACGGCAGCTATGGCGCCGGCCGCTACCTCGACGTCGCAGCGCCGGATGCGACGGGCAGGGTGAGCCTCAACTTCAACCGCGCCTACAATCCACCCTGTGCGTTCACGCCGTTCGCCACCTGCCCCCTGCCGCCGCCGGAGAACCGCCTGGACCTGGCGGTGACCGCGGGCGAAATGGCCTACGCCGCACCCGCCAACTGAACCCACGAACATCAGGAACGCCATGCCCCTCATCGGACGCCGCCTCGCCACGCCGCTGCTTGCCGCCACCCTCGCCATGTTCCTGCTGCCGGGCGCCGCGGCGCGCGACGCGACACAGGCCACCAGGCCCGCCGCGGCGCACACCGCGCCGGTGCCGCTGCTGTGGAAGGTCTCCGACGACGACAACGCGCTGTACCTGCTCGGCTCGTTCCACCTGCTGATGCCCGACGACTACCCGCTGTCGTCGGACGTCGACCTTGCATTCGCCGATGCCGAGAAGGTGCTGTTCGAGCTCTCGCCGGAGGAGATGGCCTCACCGCAGCTCGGGCTGCAGATGGCGCAAGCCGCGATGCGCACCGACGGCACCACGCTGGACAGCCAGTTGCCTGCCGACCTGGCCAGGAAGCTCGCGTCGTGGTCGGAAACCAATGCCGGACAGTTGGCCAAGCTGGGCATGGCGCCGGCCATGCTGCAGATGTTCGAGCCGTGGTTCGCCGGCCTGATGATCACCATCTCGCAGCTGACCGGCTATGGCCTCGACCCCGCATTGGGCCTCGATGCGCACATCGCGGCGCTCGCCGGGACCGCGCAGAAGCCGACCGCCGGACTTGAGAGCGGCGCACAGCAGATTGCCTTCCTCGACGGCATGGGCGCCGACGAGCAGCTGCAGATGCTGTCCGATGCGATCGACCAGGGCGCGGCCGGGCGCGAGGAAATGATGGCGCTGCACGCCGCCTGGCGCGCGGGCGATGTCGACCTGATCCTGCGCGAGATGGTGGCGGAGATGCGCCGGGAATATCCCGAGCTCTACCGCGTCATCAACGTGGAGCGCAACGACGCCTGGCTCCCGAAGCTGGAGCAGCGGCTGCGCGAGGACGGCAGCGACGACACCCTGGTGGTGGTCGGCGCGATGCACCTGCTGGGCGAGGACGGCGTGGTCGAGAAGCTGCGCGCCAGGGGCTACCAGGTGGAGCGCATCTGCTCGGCCTGCACTCAGCCCTGATGCGGTAGGGCAGGTGCTGGCCGCGCGGCCAGCATCACGATGCAGTCCACCGGGCAGGCCGGCACGCACAGCCGGCAGCCGGTGCACAGCGGCTCGATGACCACGTGCATGTGCTTGCCGGCGCCGACGATGGCGTCCACCGGGCAGGCCTGGATGCATTTCGTGCAGCCGATGCAGTCGGCTTCGATGACCAGTGCCACCTCGGGCGCAGCCTGCAGGCCAAGCGCGCGATCGTAGGGAATGGCCTCCGTGCCGAGCACGCGGGCCAGCGCCCGCGCCCCGGCATCACCGCCCGGCGGGCAGCGGTCGGTGCCGGCCTGGCCGGCGGCCATGGCTTCGGCGTAGGGCCGGCAGCCCGCGTAGCCGCACTGGCCGCACTGGGTCTGCGGCAGGATGCGATCGAGGCGTGCGCTGAGGTCCATCGCCCCGGGGCTGTCAGCGCACCGGCATGCCCGGCTCGGCGCCGGCATCGGCGCACAGCAGCGCCAGCGCGCCACCGTCGAAGCCGGCGGACAGGATCATGCCTTCGCTCACGCCGAAGCGCATCTTGCGCGGCGCCAGGTTGGCGATGAACACCACGTTGCGGCCCACCAGGGTGTCCGGTTCGCCATAGCTTGCGCGGATGCCGGAGAAGATCTGGCGGCGGCCGAGTTCGCCGGCATCGAGCTCGAAGCGCAGCAGCTTGTCGGAGCCTTCGACGAAGTCGCAAGCCAGCACCTTGCCGATGCGCAGGTCGAGCTTGGCGAAGTCGTCGATGCCGATGGTGGCGGGCGCATCTGCGGACGTCGAAGCAGCCCCGGCCTTGGCCGCGGCCTTGTCCAGCGGATCGCCGGCCAGCTTGAGGCTCGAGGCCTGCGGCACGGCCTGGGTGGGCTTGAGGTCTTCCTTGCTGGCTTCGGTCATGGCGGCGAGGTGCTTCGGGTCGATGCGGGTGAAGAGGGGTTGGTAGGCCTGGATGCGATGCGCCAGCAGCGGCTGCGCGAACGCGTCCCAGCTGTCGAGCGGGGCGGCAAGGAACGATTCCACCTGGCCGGCCATCGCCGGCAGCACCGGGCGCAGCGCGCCGGCCAGCACGCGGAACAGGTTCAGGCCCTGGGTGCAGACCGCATGCAGTTCCGCGTCGGCGCCATCCTGCTTGGCCAGCACCCACGGCTTCTTCTCGTCGATGTAGCGGTTGGCCTCGTCGGCCAGCGCCATCACCTGGCGCAGCACGCTGGCCGGCTCGTTGTTGGCGTAGGCCGTGCGCACGCCCTCCAGCGCGGCCACGAAGCGCGCATGCATGTCCGGGTCCGGCAGCGCGCCGGCGAGCATGCCGTCGAAGCGCTTGTCGATGAAGCCGGCGCAGCGGCTGGCGAGGTTCACAAACTTGCCGACGATGTCGGCGTTCACCCGCGCCACGAAGTCGGCGAGGTTCAGGTCGAGGTCGTCGACGCCGCCCGACGACTTGGCCGCGTAGTAATAGCGCAGCGCCTCCGCCGGCAGGCCGGCATCGAGCCAGGTGCGCGCCATGACGAAGGTGCCGCGCGACTTCGACATCTTGGCGCCGTCGACGGTCAGGTAGCCGTTGACGTGCAGGCGCGTGGGCGCGCGCAGGCCGGCACCGTGCAGCACCGCCGGCCAGAACAGGCCGTGGAAATTGACGATGTCCTTGCCGATGAAGTGGTGCATCTCGGCCTGGCTGTCGGCCGCGGTGAACGCGTCGAAGTCCAGGCCGTCGCGTTCGCACAGCGCCTGGAAGCTGGCCAGGTATCCGATCGGCGCATCGATCCAGACATACAGGTACTTGCCCGGATGCCCTGGAATCTCGAAGCCGAAGTAGGGTGCGTCGCGCGAGATGTCCCAGGCGCGCAGGCCACCCTCGCCGTCGACCCATTCCATCAGCTTGGCCTTGACGCCGGGCACGGCCATGTCGCCGGCCAGCCACTCGCGCAGGAATGCTTCGAACTGTCCGAGTTCGAAGAAGAAATGCTCGCTCTCGCGCAGTTCGGGTGCGCTACCGCTGACCACCGACACCGGGTCCACCAGTTCGGTGGGGGAATAGGTGGCGCCGCAGTGTTCGCAGTTGTCGCCGTACTGGTCGGCGGTGCCGCAGCGCGGGCAGGTGCCCTTCACGTAGCGGTCGGGCAGGAACATGCCCTTCACAGGGTCGTACAGCTGCGCCACGGAACGCCGGGTGACGTGGCCGGCGGCATCAAGGCGGCTGTAGATCGCTTCGGTGAGCGCGCGGTTGCGCGGCGAGTGGGTCGAGTCGTAGTGGTCGAAATCGACGCCGAACGCGGCGAAGTCGCGCTCGTGCCCGGCCTGGATGCCGGCGACGAAGGCTTCAGGCGTCGTGCCGGCCTTTTCCGCGGCGAGCATGATCGGCGTGCCGTGGGTGTCGTCGGCGCAGACGTAATGCACCGTGCCGCCGGCCATGCGCCGCGCGCGTACCCAGATGTCGGCCTGGACGTAGCCCACCAGGTGGCCGATGTGCAGCGGGCCGTTGGCGTAGGGCAGGGCGTTGGTGACGAGCGCGGGGCGGGGCATGAGGGCAACTGGTGGCGGACGATCGCGGATTATCGCACGCGGCCGCCGGGCGGCCGAAGGCGCGTCCGCTGCATCCGCGGGTGGTTGGCCGCTGCAGCCGCCCTGCAAACAAAAAGGGCCCGGCTTGCGCCGGGCCCCTGCGGAACAGTGATGCGAAAACGCTTAGAACTTGTAGGTCGCGCCCACGTAGATGAAGCGACCGATGTTGTCGTACAGCGCGGTGCCGAGGTCTGCACCGAAGTAGTTCACCGGCGGATCCTTGTCGAACACGTTGTCGACGCCGACGTACAGGTCGAGTCCGCTGTCGCCGAACTTATAGCCGGCCTGCAGGTTGTGGTAGACCCACGAACCGTTGCGGATCGGGCTCTGCGAACCCGGGTTGGAGCTGAAGCTCGCCGGCGTCACGCGGAGGTTGCCGTCCACGTAGTTCAGGTCCCACGAACCACGCCAGTTCCCCTTGCGGTACGTGCCGTTGAGCTGCGCGCGCCAGCGGGGGTCGGTGAAGTACGTGACGTACTCGATGAACTCATCCGGGAAATCCTGGAACGCCCACTCGCGCGACTGGATCATGCGCGTGCCGACGAAGCGCAGGGTGCTGTTGCCCCCGAACATCTCGAAGCGATAGTCCACCTCGAGGTCGACGCCGACGCGACGCGACTTGGCGAGGTTTTCGTTCAGCGCCAGCCAGTTCGTGATGCTGTAGGCCGGGAAGTCGCGACCCTGCGGATCGGTGTAGCCGCCAGCCGGAGCGCGGGTGATGAAGCTGCAGAACTTGTTGTTGATGCCGCCGGGCGAATCCACGCAACGCGACGCGTTGGTCTGCGCCGTGACGGCGCCGATCGCGTCGTGCAGGGTGACGCGCCAGTAGTCCAGCGAAACGCCGAGGCCTTCGACGAACTCGGGCTGCCAGACGAAGCCGAACGACACCGACTCCGCCTCTTCCTGCGACAGGTTCGGGTTGCCACCGCTCACGCCGGGGCGGTTCGCCGAGTAGGTGTCGACCCAGCCCACCGGTACGCCCAGCGCCGTGCAGTTGGCCTGGCGGAGTGCAACGTCCGGGGCGGTGGACGGACGGTTGGGGTTGGTGACCTGGTAGTTGCAGGGATCGTTGATGGTGGCGAAGTTCTGCGACTGCGGGTTGAACAGCTCACCGATGCTCGGCGCGCGGACGGCCTGGGCGTGCGTGCCGCGGAAGCGCAGCGACGGGATGATCGTCCAGTCGAGTCCGATGTTCCAGGTCACGGCCGAACCGATCGTGCTGTAGTCCGAATAGCGGCCGGCCAGGTCGATCGCGAGGCGCTCGATGCCCGGGAGGTCGCCCAGCACCGGGATGGTGGTCTCGGCGAACACTTCGGTCACGTCGTACTCGCCGCCGCGGCTCGGGATGGCGTTCAGGAACGTCAGGCCCAGGGCTGCCAGCGGATCGGTGTTTTCCCGGCTCTGTTCCTTGCGGTATTCAACGCCGCCCGCGAAGCCGACGTCACCCGCCGGCAGCGAGAACAGGCGGCTGTTGGACACCGTCGCCGAGACCACCTGCTGCTCGAGCTTCGAGGTGTTCAGCGAGTTGGTGTTGAACCATGCGGCGGCCTCGGAGCTGACGGCGCCGTTGCCGAACGTGCTGAACGGCACGCAGCCCGTGCGGGCGAAGGTCGAGTACGCGACGCCGGTGTGCGGATTGAGCGCGGTCGGATTGAGCGTGGTGCGGCAGACGATGTTGCCGGTGGCCGGATCGATGACCGAGTCCATGCCGGCGTGCCAGCGCTCGTTGATGCGGTTGTTGAGGTTGAGGCGCGAGATCGTCGTCTGGCCGTAGTTGGCCGAGGCCTCGTAGCTCCAGTCGTCGCCGAAGTAACCCTCGATGCCCAAGACCGCGCGTGCGGTCTGGCGCTCGACGTTCTCGCCACGGCGGCCGGCGTCGACGTTGAAGCGGGAAACCTGCAGGATCTTCTGGCCGTCGAGGACGGGAAGGGCCGAGGCGTCCATCAGTGCACCCAGCTCGGACGAGATGAACGCGTTGTCGCGACGGATGCGGATCGGCTGGTCGAAGGCGGGCTGACCGAAGAACTGCGACTCGGTCTTGCTGTACTTGCCTTCGAAGAACAGGCGATGGTTCTCGTCAAGGTCGAAGTTGACCACGCTGTTGAAGCTGAAGCGGTCGAACGCAGGCTGCAGGTCCGCCACCGAGTTCAGGTCGGCGAAGTCGCAATCCACGCAGGACGACGCGCTGACGACGGTGCCGTCGTAGCGGTTGGGGCGGAAGCTGCCGTCCTGATCGAAGACGTAGCGGTTGCCCCAGGTGGCCGGGTTGGCCGGGTTGAACGTGCCGATGGTGAACGTGCCACCAAAGGAGATGGCGTGGTTGCCACCCGGGCCCGACATGATGGTCTGCGGGTTGCTTTCGCTCGGCGGCTTGCTGGCGTCGAAGTTCGGGTTCGGGATCGACACGAGGAACTCGCGGCCGATGCGGCGATCGCCACGGCCGAAGCGGTCCTGCTTGCTGTACTCGAGCGAGATCGCGGCCGAGCCGCGACCTTCGGCGAAGTCGCTGCCGCCGGAGAAGCTGACGAACGAGCGGTCGAAGCCACCTTCGCTGGCCTGGCCGGTCTGGCCGCGCAGCTCGAAGCCTTCGAACGACTTCTTCATGATGAAGTTGACCACGCCGGCAACGGCGTCAGCGCCGTAGACAGCCGAGGCGCCGCCGGTGATCACTTCCACGCGCTCGATCCACTCGGTCGGGATGGTGTTCACGTCGACCGCGGTCGAGCCGGGGCTGGCGCCCACGTGGCGGCGGCCGTTGACCAGCACCAGCGTGCGCGAGGTGCCCATGCCACGCAGGTCGAGCAGACCCAGGCCTGCGGTACCGATGAAGCGGGTGGAGTTGCCCAGGGTGTAGTTGGGCGAGAGGGCCGGAAGCTTGGTCATCAGGTCGCCGATGTTCACGGCGCCGGTTGCGCGGATTTCTTCCGCGGTGATGGCCGTGACCGGCGACGGCGTGACGAAGCCGGCGCGCGCAATGCGGGAGCCGGTGACCGTGACGCGGTCCAGGTCGGTGGTGGCCTGGCTGCTGCTGGATTCGTTCGGCGCTGCATCCTGCGCGAAGATCGGGCCAGCGGCCGGCAGGACGATTGCAGCAAGAAGGGCTGCGCTCAGGCGGCTCCGCCTGAACGTCGTGGTGTTGCGAAATGACATGGATGACTCCCCTGAAAAGATAACGACTCTTGGTTTCACGGGGGAGCGCCGCTGCAGGTTGTGCCGTGACGCTGCCGTGAAGGCCCGACACTACCATTGAGAAAGGTTTCGTTAAAGTCGCTTGAAGTTTTTGTTACGACTGCAGTCGCATTTTGCGGCGACGCGCGGCAGGCCGGTCATTCCCCGACTCTGTAGCCCCTGCATTGCACAGGGGCACGGCAGGCATCCCGGCGAGTGCCGGCAGTGCCAGTGGGCGTGACGCGAATTCCGGTGGATGCGCTTACTCGCGGATCCACACCTGCTCGCGGCAGATGAAGGCGACGCAGCCGGACACGCCGAGCTTGCCGTCGTCGATGAGCTTGAGCTTGGACTTGTAGGTCTTGCCCTTGGCGGGATCGAGGATGGTGCCGCCTTCCCAGCCGTCGCCGCCGGGTACAAGGTTCCAGAGGATGGTCATGCCTTTCACCGGCTTGTCCTTGTTGGCTCCCTTGCACTTGTCGCAGGTCGGATTGGGGCCGCGGGTGGAATGGAGGACCTCGACCACCTGGCCGCGCAGCTTGCCGCCGGATTCGGTGATCTCGACGATCGATTTCACCTTGCCGGTTTCGTCGTCGATGGTCTTCCAGCGCCCCACCGGGGAGGCCTGGGCGAAGGCGACCAGCGGCAGGAGCGCGGCCATCAGGGTCAACGTCTGGAAGGCACGCATGGAACTTCCTCGTGTGTGGGGGGCGCGCAACGCGCCGGCAGGCAGAGTTATACACAAGAATGGCCCTGGCTTGCGGCGGCGTCGAGCTCGCGCCCGCGTAGTTGATGGACGGGTCGTCCGGCATCCTGTGGGTCGGGTTGGGCGGTGGATTCGCGTTTGCGGCGTTGCATGGCGCAAGCTAGTGCCTCCAGTCGCATCGAACGGAAGATCAGGACGTGCTGTTCTCGAAGAATCGCGCCACACCGGGCACCCGGGTGCCGGCGCATGCAGTCCAGGGCACCCTCAAGCCCCTGCCCAGGATCCGCAACATCATCGCAGTGGGTTCGGGCAAGGGCGGCGTGGGCAAGTCCACGACCGCCGTCAATCTTGCCCTCGCGCTGGCTGCCGACGGCGCCCGGGTTGGCATCCTCGATGCCGACGTCTACGGCCCCAGCGTCCCGGCCATGCTGGGCCTGTCCGGCCGCCCGGACAGCCCGGACGGCAAGTCGATCACGCCGATGCGCGCGCACGGCGTCGAGGCCATGTCGATCGGCCTGCTGGTCGACCAGGACACGCCGATGATCTGGCGCGGGCCGATGGCGACCTCGGCGCTCACCCAGCTGCTCGGCGACACGCTGTGGGGTGGCGAGGACGGCCTGGATTACCTGGTGGTGGACCTGCCGCCGGGCACCGGCGACATCCAGCTCACCCTGGCGCAGAAGATCCCGGTGGCGGGCGCGGTCATCGTCACCACGCCGCAGGACATGGCCACGCTCGATGCGCGCAAGGCGCTGAAGATGTTCGAGAAGGTCGAGGTCGCGGTACTGGGCCTGGTCGAGAACATGGCGGTCCACGTATGCAGCAACTGCGGCCACGCGGAACACCTGTTCGGCCAGGGCGGCGGCGGCCGCATGGCGGAGCAGTACGGCGTGCCGCTGCTTGGCTCGCTGCCGCTGGAGCTTGCGATCCGCGAGCAGGGCGACGCCGGCGTGCCGGTGGTCGTATCGGCCCCCGCGTCGACTGCGGCCGAGGCCTATCGTGCGCTGGCCCGCAACCTGGTTGCCGAGCTCGAGAAGCGCCCGCGCGCGCCGAGCGGGATTTCCGCCTCGCTGGTCTGACCGGGAGCGGCCCGCGCCGGCCGGATGCCGCGGCCGCGCGCATTCCCTACAATCGCCGGTCCTGCCGCGCGGCCGCCGTGCCGCCGTGGCCACGCCAATCCGGGAACCGAATGAGCATCAAGTCCGACCGCTGGATCCGCCGCATGTCCGAAATGCCGGGAGGCATGATCGAGCCCTTCGAGCCCGGCCAGGTCAAGCACGCCGGCAACGGCGAGCGCATCGTCAGCTACGGCACCTCGAGCTACGGCTACGACGTGCGCTGCTCGCGCGAGTTCAAGGTGTTCACCAACATCAATTCCACCATCGTCGATCCCAAGCACTTCGACCCGAAGAGCTTCGTGGATATCGAGGCCGACGAATGCATCATCCCGCCGAACTCGTTCGCGCTGGCGCGCACCGTGGAGTACTTCCGCATCCCGCGCGACACGCTGGTGGTGTGCCTGGGCAAGAGCACCTACGCGCGCTGCGGGATCATCGTCAACGTCACGCCGCTGGAGCCCGAGTGGGAAGGCCACGTGACGCTGGAGTTCAGCAACACCACGCCGCTGCCGGCGCGCATCTACGCCAATGAAGGCGTGGCGCAGATGCTGTTCTTCCAGTCCGCGGCCGACGACGTCTGCGAGACCTCGTACAAGGACCGCGGCGGCAAGTACCAGGGGCAGACCGGGGTGACCCTGCCGCGCACCTGAGCGCGCTCAGTCGAGCAGCGAGTGGCGCAGCACCGAGATGCAATCCACCAGTGCTTCCGGTGCATAGGGGCGGGCGGCCACGCGCCCCCACACCGGCGCCGGCCAGGCCGGATCGTGTTCGAAGCGCGCGATGACGTGCACGTGCAGCTGCGGCACCAGGTTGCCGAGCGCGGCGACGTTGAGCTTGTGCGGACGGTATTCGGCGAGCAGCAGCCGCTCGCAGCGCGCGACCTCCTCGCCAAGCTGCGCGCGCTGCTCCGGCGACAGGTCGACCAGTTCGCGGGCTTCCGGCACCCGCGGCACCAGCACCAGCCACGGGTAGTTGCTGTCATCCATCAGCCGCAGGTCGCACAGCGCAAGCGTGGCCAGCGGGTGGCTGTCTGCGGCCAGTTGCGGATGCAGGGCGTAGGGTTCGGGCTGGTGCTGTTTTCGCTTGGACATGGGGGAGTCCTCCGATTCAGGGTGACGCCGCGGTGCCTGCCATCGCGCCGCAGGCGCGCTGCAGGAAGTCCAGCGTGCGCGCGTGGGCGAGGCGGGCGCTCGCCGGGTCGTGGTGCAGCGGGTCGACATCGCGGTTGAAGCCGTGCCCGGCGTCGTAGACGTGCAGCTCCGCGGCGGGCTGCGCGCGGCGATGCGCTTCGACGTCGGCGGGCGGGATGCTGTGGTCGCGGCTGCCGAAGTGGAACAGCATCGGCGCGCGCATCGGCTCGTCGAGGAATGGCACGGTCCGCGCTCCGTAATAGCTCACCGCGGGCAGGCCGAGGCGGGTGTTGGCGAGCCAGGCGACGCTGCCGCCCCAGCAGAATCCGACCACCGCAACGCTGCCGGGCGAGTCCGGCGACGCTTCGGCCAGCAGCGCGCGCAGCCGTGCGGCCGCAGCGGCCACGATCGCCACCGCGCGTTCGAAGCCCAGGGCCGTCGCCAGCGCGCGACCGCCCTCGAAGCCCGCCTCGTCGTAGGCGAGCTGGGCGTCACGTTCCACCGGGTCGAACAGCGCCGGCGCCAGTGCCAGCAGGCCGTCGCGGGCATAGCGGTCGGTGACCGCGCGCATATGGGCGTTGACCCCGAAGATCTCCTGCACCACCACCAAGCCGCAGCGCGGGGTCGCATCGGGCCGGGCCAGCCACGTGCCCACCTCGCCGATCCCCGGAACCTCAAGCGTGCCGCGCGTGCCCATTGGCGGGTCTCCTGGTCGGGCCGGGCGCTCCGGTCCTCGGGTCGAGTCTAGCCCCCCGGTATACTCGCGGCGCGAAATCCATCCCCCGGCCTGCCATCGCGCGGCCCCTCCAGCGAGCCACCCCCAGCGCATGTCCCAGTCGTCCCCCGCACCAGCCAGCCCGCGCGTCGGGTTCGTCAGCCTCGGCTGTCCCAAGGCCCTTGTCGATTCCGAACGCATCCTCACCCAGCTGCGGGTGGAGGGCTACGAGCTCGTGCCCACCTACGACGACGCCGACGTGGTGGTGGTCAACACCTGCGGCTTCATCGATTCCGCGGTGGCCGAGTCGCTGGACGCGATCGGCGAAGCGATGGCCGAGAACGGCAAGGTCATCGTGACCGGCTGCCTGGGCAAGCGCGCCGAGCTGATCCGCGAGGCGCACCCGGGCGTGCTGTCGATCAGCGGCCCGCAGGACTACGCCAGCGTGATGTCCGCGGTGTATGCGGCTTTGCCGCCGCGCCGCGACCCGTTCCTCGACCTCGTGCCGCGCCAGCGGCTCGGCGCGGAGGACTACGCATCCGGCGTGAAGCTCACGCCGCGGCACTACGCCTACCTGAAGATTTCCGAGGGCTGCAACCACCGCTGCAGCTTCTGCATCATCCCGTCGATGCGCGGTGACCTGGTGTCGCGCCCGGTCGACGACGTGTTGCGCGAGGCCGAGCGCCTGGTCGCCGGCGGCGTGCGCGAGCTGCTGGTGGTGTCGCAGGACACCTCGGCCTACGGCGTCGACCTGCGCTATGCGGAGCGCGCGTGGCGCGGCAAGGCGTACCAGACACGCATGAAGGCGCTGTGCGAAGGCCTGTCCGAACTCGACGCCTGGGTGCGCCTGCACTACGTGTACCCGTACCCGCATGTCGACGACATCATCGAGCTGATGGTGCAGACCCGCGCCGACGGCCAGCCGCGCCTGCTGCCGTATCTCGACATCCCGTTCCAGCACGCCAGCCCGCGCATCCTGAAGCTGATGAAGCGGCCCGGCGCGGTCGAGCGCACGCTCGAGCGCGTGCAGGCGTGGCGCGCGGCCTGCCCGGAGCTCACCGTGCGCTCGACGTTCATCGTCGGCTTCCCGGGCGAGACCGACGCGGAGTTCGACGCGCTGCTCGACTTCCTCGACGAGGCGCAGCTCGACCGCGTCGGCGCCTTCGCCTATTCGCCGGTGGATGGCGCGGCGGCGAACGCGCTGCCGGACCCGGTGCCCGCCGAGGTGAAGGAAGAGCGCCTGGCGCGCTTCATGGCGCGGCAGGCGGAGATCTCGGCCGCGCGCCTGGAGGCCAAGGTCGGCAGCGTGCAGCGCTGCATCGTCGATGCGATCGACGGTGATCTCGCGATCGCGCGCTCGATGGCCGACGCGCCGGAAATCGACGGCCTGGTGCAGGTGCAGGATGGCCGCGAGGCGGGCCTGCGCCCCGGCGAGTTCGTCGACGTGCGCATCATGGGCAGCGACGAGCACGACCTCTACGGCGAGGTCGACTACGGCTCCACGCTCTACGTCGGGTAGCCGACCGCGAGCACGACGAAGCGGCGCGCGCCGGTCGGAAGCTGCGCCTCGAGTTCGTCGTCGACACGCTTGCGCAACAGCGCCCGCGCCAGCGGCGCGTCGATGCTGATCCAGCCCAGTGTGGCGTCGATTTCGTCGGGGCCGACAATGCGGTAGCGGTGGACCTCGCCGGAATCGATGTCCTCGATCTCGACGCTGGCGCCGAAGAACACCGCGCCCGCGTCGGACGGGACGGTGTCGATCACGCGCAGGGTTTCCAGGCGCTTCGACAGGTAGCGCACGCGGCGGTCGATCTCGCCGAGTTGCTTCTTGCGGTAGTGGTACTCGGCGTTTTCCGAGCGGTCGCCTTCGGCAGCCGCGGCGCTCAGCGCGCGCACCACTTCGGGGCGGCGCACGCGCCAGAGATCGTCAAGCTCCGCCTTCAGGCGCGCGTGGCCGGCGGGCGTGACGAGGGCGGTGCTTGCCTCCTGCGGCGGTCGCCAGCGGCCCATGCGCGCTCAGTGCTTGCCGGTCGCGCCGTCGCGGCGCAGGGCCACGCCGCCGTCCTGCGGCGCGAGCTCGTCGGGCGAGGGCAGGGCGAAGCGGCGGTCGGATGCATCCTTGGCGTCGGGATCGAGCAGCAGCAGGCCGCTTCCCGACTCGAGCGACCAGCTGCCGGCGCTGCTTCCGGTGTCGGTGCTGATCGCGTAGCGCCCGTCGGGCTCGATCACCAGGCGCGTGCCCGGCGCGATGAACGTGCCGGCGAAGGCGCGCGCATCGAAGCGCGGTTCCGAGTCGCCCGGCGAGGTGCGGTCGGCCACCACCACGGCGTCCGTGCCGGGCGCGTTCGCCGGCGCTGCCGCGGGCAGGCGCGCTGTCGGGGCTGACGACAGGGACGCGGTTCCGGCGCTTGCGTGACCCGTACCAAGCGGCGCCTGTGGCGCCGGAACGGTGTCCGGGTCCGGGGTCGGCTGGCAGCCGACGGCGGCAAGCAGGGCGGCGAGCATCAGGACCGCTGGGAGGGTATGGCGCATGGCGTGCATCCGGCTGGGGGCTGGCGCGAAGTGTCGCGCGCCGGTCGTGGTCGCGGCGTGGTGCCCGCGCCGTGCATTCACCTCTTGCCGGTGATGCCTCCGAAGATGCCGCGCAGGATCTGCCGCCCGATCTGGTTGCCCACCGTGCGCGCGGTCTGCTTGGCCATGGTTTCCACCATGCCCTGGCGCCGCTTGGTGCCGAACAGCGCGTCCTTCACCGACTGGCCGAAGCCGCCACCCCCGGCGTCGTCCTCGGCCGCGGTGCGTGCCTTGGGCGCCTGCGCGCTTTCCAGCACCGTCGCCGCCTTGGCGGCCAGCATCTCGAACGCGGATTCCCGGTCGACCGTGGTGTCGTACTTGGCGCCGACCGCGCTGGTGGCGCGCACGCGGGCGCGCTCGGTGTCGGTGATGGCGCCCATGCGGCAGCGCGGCGGCGCGATGAGCGTCTGTTCGACCGGCATGGGCGCGCCCTTGCCCTGCAGGGTCGAGACCAGCGCTTCGCCAGTGCCGAGCTGGCCGATGACCTTGGCCACGTCGAGCGCCGGATTGGCGACGAAGGTCTCGGCCGCGGTGCGCACCGCCTTCTGGTCGCGCGGCGTGAACGCGCGCAGCGCGTGCTGCACCCGGTTGCCCAGCTGGCCGAGGATCTCGTCGGGCACGTCGTCCGGGAACTGCGAGCAGAAGTAGATGCCCACGCCCTTGGAGCGGATGATCCGCACCACCTGCTCGACGCGCTGGCGCAGCGCCGGCGGCGCGTCCTTGAACAGCAGGTGCGCTTCGTCGAACACGAACACCAGCTTCGGCTTGTCCAGGTCGCCGACCTCGGGCAGGTTCTCGAACAGCTCCGACAGCAGCCACAGCAGGAACGTGGAGTACAGGCGCGGCTTCAGCACCAGCTGGTCGGCGGCGAGGATGCCGATCACGCCGCGGCCCTCGGGCGTGGTGCGCATCAGGTCGGCCAGCTCCAGCGCCGGCTCGCCGAAGAACTGGTTGCCGCCTTCCTGCTCCAGGCGCAGCAGGGCGCGCTGGATGGCGCCGATCGACGGCGCACTGACCAGTCCGTAGGACGTGGAGATGGCCTTGCGTTCCTCGGCCACCAGCGCCAGCAGGGCGCGCAGGTCGGCCAGGTCGAGCAGCAGCAGCCCGCGGTCATCGGCCAGCTTGAAGGTGATGTCCAGCACGCCGGACTGGGTGTCGTTGAGCTCGAGCATGCGCCCGAGCAATGTCGGCCCGATCTCGCTGACCGTGGTGCGCACCGGGTGCCCGGACTTGCCGTAGATGTCCCAGAACAGCACCGGGCTGGCTTCCGGCGTGTAGCCGTCGGCACCGATCATCGCCGCGCGCTGCAGCAGCTTTTCGCCGCCGTCGCCCGCGACGGCAAGCCCGGCCACGTCGCCCTTCACGTCCGCCAGGAATACCGGCACGCCGATCCGCGAGAACCCCTCCGCCAGCGTCATCAGCGTGACCGTCTTGCCGGTGCCGGTGGCGCCGGCCACCAGGCCGTGGCGATTGCCGTAACGCGGCTGCAGGTGGACGCGGCCGCCGGTTTCCGGCAGTGCATCGGGCGTCGTGACGGCCTTGCCAACGAGGATGGGGTCCATGGGCGCTCCTGTGCGTGTAGCGGGAGTCTAGCGGCTGGACGCGTCCTGCCGGCAGGGCCGATGTCCTTGCTGCTGCTCGACGCCGGCGGCTACCCTGCCAGCCCCCGCAGTCCACCCCAGCCGAACCCCATGCCCGATTCCGCAGTGCTGTTCCGCCGCCTGGCGCTTGCCGCCATCGCCTTGACGTTCACGCTCCACGCCCCGGCGGCGCTGGCGCAGTCCAAGCGCGACCGCGCGGCTGCAGAGGGCCTGGTGGAACGCATGGCCGCGGCCGAGGTCCGCTACCGAGAGTCGCTGGTCAGGGCCGCCAACAACGATCCCGAGGCGATCAGCGAAGGCAACGCCGCGCTGGAGGACATGGAAGACGTGATGATCGCCTGCGAGAAGCAGCGCGGTTGCAACGTCAGCCGGCTGCTGCCGGGCTGGAAGCGGTTGCTGAAGGCGCAGGCCGATGACGTTGCCGGTGTCGAGGGCGAGGAGCCCGAAGCCTGGGCGGAAGGCGAGGGCGAGCTGCCCACCGGCGATGTGCCGGATGCCGCCAGCGCCGCCGCGCTGCTCAGCGAGGACGGCCAGCGCTTCGTGCGCATGGTGCAGTTCAACCCGGCGGTGCAGGCCGGCATCCGCCGCTGGCTGACCGACATGCGCGTGGCGCTGGTCACCAGCCACGAGAACTACCAGTACATGCGCCACATGATGTCCCCGGCGTTCGAGCGTCGCGGGCTGCCCGAAGCGCTGCTCTTCGGAATCATGGCCAAGGAGTCCAACGGCCGCGTGCACGCCGGCTCGCGTGCCGGCGCGGTCGGCCCGCTGCAGTTCATGCCGGCCACCGGCCAGCGCTTCGGCCTGGGCCCGGACGGCACCGGCTTCGACACCCGCTACGACCCGCGCATGTCGTCGGACGCCGCCGCCAGCTACCTGAGCGAACGCTTCGCCGAGTTCGGCAACGACGTTGAAATGTGGCTGGCCGCCTACAACGGTGGCGAAGGGCGCGCGTCGCGCGTGCATCGCGGCAGTGGCGGGCGCAAGTTCTGGGACGCCGATGTCTACAACCAGTTCCCCGCCGAGACCCGCGACTACGTGCCGATGGTGATCGCGGCGGCGTGGCTGTACCTGCATCCGCGCGAATACGGCCTGTCGTTCCCCAAGGTCGATGCGCGTCCGGCCACCTTCGCCCTGGCGAGCCCCGCGTCGATCTACGAGCTCACGATCTGCATGGGCGACAGCGGCAGCCGCCACGGCTACCTGCGCAGCCTGCGCAACCTCAATCCGCGCTACGAGGCGGACACGGTGATCGCCGGCGGCACGCTGCTCAACGGCACGGTGCGCATGGCCGGCCTGTACAAGCGCTGGTGCGCGCAGGGCAAGCGCGCCGACCTCGCCCGGCAGCTGATGGGCAGCAGCGTGGATGCCGCCATCGTGCGTACCGGTCCGATCGAAGTGGTGCGCCCGGGTGACACGGGCAGCGAGGCTGCCGGCAGCGTCCTGCCTGCCACCACCCCCGTGGCGGCGCCGCAGCGTCGCGCGCGTGAGCACCGCGTCGCCCGTGGCGAGACGCTGGCTGCGGTGTCGCGCCGCTATGGCTGCGACGTCAGGGGCCTGGCGCGCGCCAACGGCGTGAAGGCGCCGGCGTATGCGATCCGCGTCGGCCAGCAGCTGAAGCTGGAAGGCTGCAAGGGCTGACGCCGGCGCTCACGCGTGCCCTGCGAGACTGCCGTCATGCCGCTGCGCTTCGACAACGCCTTCCTCCGCGAACTTCCCGGCGATCCCGACCAGGGGCCCGGCACGCGCGAGGTGGCGGGCGCGGCCTGGTCGCGGGTGTTGCCGACGCCGGTCGCGGCGCCGCGGCTGGTCGCTGCCTCCGCCGACATGATCGCGGCGCTCGGGCTGGATCCGGATTACGTCGCCTCGCCGGAATTCGCCGCCACCTTCGCCGGCAACCGCCTGAGTCCCGGCATGGATCCCTGGGCCGCCAACTACGGCGGCCACCAGTTCGGGCACTGGGCCGGGCAGCTCGGCGACGGCCGCGCGATCAGCCTGGGCGAGGTGGTGGCGGCCGACGGGCGCCGCCACGAACTGCAGCTCAAGGGCGCCGGACCCACGCCGTATTCGCGCCGCGCCGATGGCCGCGCGGTGTTGCGCTCGTCGATCCGCGAGTTCCTGTGCAGCGAGGCCATGCACCATCTCGGCGTGCCGACCACGCGCGCGCTGTCGCTGGTCGTCACCGGCGACAGCGTGCTGCGCGACATGTTCTACGACGGCCACGCCGCGCCGGAGCCGGGCGCGATCGTGTGCCGCGTGGCGCCGTCGTTCCTGCGCTTCGGCAGCTTCGAGCTGCCGGCCTCGCGCGGTGACGTCGCGCTGCTGCGGCAGCTCGCGGAGTTCTGCATCTGGCGCGACTTTCCGGAGCTGCTCGGCGGCCGCGCCGGCGCATCGCTGGCGCAGCTGCGCACGGAGGACGCCTTCGCCGAGCCGGTGCTGGCGGCCTGGTTCCACGAGATCTGCGTGCGCACCGCGGTGGTGGTGGGGCACTGGATGCGTGTGGGCTTTGTCCATGGCGTGCTCAACACCGACAACATGTCGATCCTCGGCCTGACCATCGATTACGGCCCCTACGGCTGGATCGACGACTACGACCCGGACTGGACGCCCAACACCACCGACGCCCAGGGCCGCCGCTACCGCTTCGGCTGGCAGCCGCGGGTGGCGCACTGGAACCTGGCGCGGCTGGCGCAGGCGCTGTCGCCGCTGTTCGCTTCGGCCGCACCGCTGCAGGCGGGCCTGGATGCCTACGCCGCCACCTGGGCCGAGGCGGAGCGCGACAACGCCTCGGGCAAGCTCGGCTTGTCTTCCTGCGACGACGCGGACCTGGCGCTGATGCGCGAGCTCCAGGCGCTGCTGCACACCGCCGGCGCCGACATGACGATCTTGTTCCGCGCGCTCGCCGACATCGATCTGGACAGTCCCACGCCCGCGCCGCTGCGCGAAGCCTTCTATGACGACGCAAGGCGTGCGGCGGCCGAACCCGCGTTGATCGACTGGCTGGCACGCTATGCCGCCCGCTGCCGGGCCGACGAGCTCCCGCCGGAAGCGCGCGTGGCGCACATGCACGCCAGCAATCCGAAGTTCGTGCTGCGCAACTACCTGGCGCAGCAGGCGATCGATCGTGCCACGCAGGGCGACGACAGCGGCGTCCTGGAGCTCCTCGAGGTCATGCGCGACCCCTATGGCGAGCAGCCGGGGCGCGAAGCCTTCGCCGGGCGGCGTCCTGACTGGGCCCGCGACCGTGCCGGCTGCTCGATGTTGTCCTGCAGTTCCTGAATATGCCGGTCGCGGCGCCCGCGACCGGTAGAATGGCGGGATGCCTCTGATTACCCTGAATGCCGTCGACTACAGCGTCGGCGGCCCGCTGCTGCTCCAGCACGTCGACCTCGCCATTGAAGCCGGAGAGCGCATCGCGCTGATCGGCCGCAACGGTGCCGGAAAGTCCACCCTCATGCGCCTGCTTTCGGGCGAACTCAAGCCCGATGACGGCGATATCCGTCGCGAGGGCTCCGTGCGCGTGTCACGCCTCGAGCAGGAGGTGCCCGCGGGCGCCGCCGGCACCGTGTTCGACGTGGTCGCCGAGGGCATGGGCGAACTGGGCGCGTGGCTCGCGGAGTTCCACCACCTGAGCCATGCCGAGGTGTTCGACGGCGATGCGATGTCGGCCGTGCAGGCCAAGATCGACGCCGCGGATGGCTGGGCCGCCGACCAGCGCGTGGAGGAGACGCTGCAGAAGCTCGACCTCAACGGCGACCTGGTCTTCGGCGAGCTCTCCGGCGGCATGAAGCGCCGCGTGCTGCTGGCGCGCGCGCTGGTCTCGGCGCCCGACGTGCTGCTGCTGGACGAGCCCACCAACCACCTCGACATCGCCGCCATCGACTGGCTCGAGGGATTCCTCAAGAGCTGGACGGGCGCGCTGGTGTTCGTCACCCATGACCGGCGCTTCCTGCGCGCACTGGCCACCCGCATCGTCGAGATCGATCGCGGCCAGGTCACCGACTGGCCCGGCGACTGGGCCAATTACCAGCGCCGCCGCGAGGAGCGGCTGAACGCCGAAGCGCAGGAGAACGCGCGCTTCGACAAGATGCTCGCGCAGGAGGAGGTCTGGATCCGGCAGGGCATCAAGGCACGTCGCACCCGCGACGAAGGCCGCGTGCGCCGCCTGGAAGCGATGCGCAACGAGCGCGCGCAGCGGCGCGACCTCACCGGCAACGTGCGCATGGAGACCGCGGCCGCCGGCAACTCGGGCAAGAAGGTCATCGAGGCCAAGCACGTGTCCTTCAGCTATCCGGGCAGGACGCTGATCCGCGACTTCTCCGGCACCATCCTGCGCGGCGACCGCATCGGCCTGATCGGCGCCAACGGCACCGGCAAGACCACGCTGCTGAAGATGCTGCTTGGCGACCTCGAGCCGCAGCAGGGCGAGATCCGCATCGGCACCCAGCTGCAGGTCGCGTACTTCGACCAGTACCGCGCCACCCTGCGCGAGGACTGGAACGCGCTGGAGAACGTCGCCGAAGGCCAGGACTTCGTCGAGATCGGTGGCAAGCGCAAGCACGTCATCGGCTACCTGCAGGACTTCCTGTTCACGCCCGAACGCGCGCGCGCGCCGATCACGCGCCTGTCCGGCGGCGAGCGCAACCGCCTGCTGCTGGCCAAGCTGTTCGCGCAGCCGTCCAACCTGCTGGTGATGGACGAACCGACCAACGACCTGGATGTCGAGACGCTCGAGCTGCTGGAAGAACTGCTGGGCGACTACGCGGGCACGCTGCTGCTGGTCAGCCACGATCGAGACTTCCTCGACAACGTCGTGACCTCCACCCTGGTGATGGAGGGCGACGGTCGCGTTGGCGACTACGTCGGCGGTTACAGCGACTGGCTGCGGCAGCGCGCCGTCGCGCGCACCGGCGATGTCCCGGGCCGCCCCGTCTCCGCGCCGGCCCAGTCGGCCGCCGGGGCGCCTCAGCCGGAGACGCAACCCGCGGCCGCACCTGCCCCCCGGCGCAAGCTCAGCTTCAAGCTGGAGCGCGAGCTGGAACAGCTGCCGTTGCGCATCGAAAAACTCGAAGCGGACATCGCCCGGCACATCGCGGCGATGAACGACCCCGCGTTCTACCAGCAGGAGCGCGCCGCCATCGACGCGCACAACCACGCGGTCGCGCTCGCACAGGCGGAACTCGATGCGGCGTACGCGCGCTGGACGGAGCTGGAAAACAGTCTGGCGTAGCGGTGGGGCAGTGGCGGCACCGTCGCGGTTGCGACGGTGCCGCACCGGGTCTGGCCACTCACATGCTGGAGGGGAAATAACCCTCGGTGCAGATCGAGTAGGTCAAGCCGTTGGGCGCCGCGCCTGTCAGATTGGGAAGCGCGAACGTGGTCTGACCATTGCCGCCGTACATGGTGCCCAGCAGCGCGAACAGCGCGGTGTTCTGTGCGATCGACAGCAGCTGGCCGTTCGCCACCATCTGTCCGGAGGCCCTCTGGCCGGCCGTGAGGATGACCTCACCCAGCGTGCAGTCCGCGCCGCGTCCGGCGTGCGCCCACTGTGTCCCGTTGCCGAAACGCGCATCGGGCGTGACGGGTCCCGCGGGCCCCTGCGGGCCCATCGGCCCTGCAGGTCCACTCGCTCCGGCCGGTCCCTGTGGCCCTGACGCGCCGTCCGCACCTGCGGCGCCGGGCGTTCCCGCGCTGCCCGCCGGACCTGCCGGACCAATGGCGCCGGTCGGACCGGCAGGGCCGGTCGCGCCGGTTGCACCCGCGGCGCCGACAGGTCCCGCGGGGCCAACGGGACCTTCGCTTCCGGCGAGGCCAACCGGGCCCTGCGGGCCGATGGCACCGGTCTGGCCCTGCGGTCCTTGCGGGCCGATGTCTCCGATCTGGCCTTGCGGACCCTGCGGGCCGCTGGCGCCCGGCTCGCCCTGGGCACCTTGCGGGCCGGGCTCGCCCTGCGCGCCGGCGGGGCCGATGCCACCTTGCGGACCGGCTTCCCCCGCCAGGCCCTGGGGGCCGGCGGCGCCCGTCGCACCGGTCGCTCCAGCCGGACCGGTCGGACCGGCTTCGCCAGGCAGGCCGGTCGGGCCCGCAGGTCCGATCGCACCGGCCGGACCGGTTGCACCCGTAGCGCCCATTGCGCCCGTTGCACCGGCGGGACCAGCGGGTCCACGCACGCCTTCGGGCCCCTGCGGGCCAACGGCGCCCAGCGTGAGTGCGAACCCGGTTTCCGTGTTGGCCCGCGTATCTGCAACGCGCAGGAGGTAGTCGCCCGCGGGCGGCAGGCCGCCGGGGAAGCGGCAGGTGATCGCCGTCGACAACGGGGTTGCGGCCTGGCATTGCGCAGTGATGTCGCCGGGCTCGCCATCCGGCCCGAGATGGATCGCCATCCGGGAGCGCAGCGTGGGCAGGTTGCGTCCGATGATGGCGATGGCGTCGAGGTCGTGCATGACCACGACGGATTCGATGCGCGGTGCGTCATAGGCGGACGCTGCGGGAATGACGGATGCGGCACACAGCAGTGCGATGGCGCGCAGGCGCCCGCGGTCGGTCTGGAACATGGATGTTTCCCCCTGGAAGGCCTGTCCGTCCGGACCGGCTGTGGAAATAGTAGCGCGTGCTCCGGTTCTGGCGTGACGCATGCCCGCATGGGGATCACCCCGGACCGGCTAAACTGCGTGCCGGATTGGGACAGGGGGCGGCAACCAGGCGATGGATCTGCAGGCACCAGATGCCTCCGTGTCGCGTGACCTGCGTTTCGTAGACCGCATCCACTGGATGCGCACGCTGGGTGCGGCCTTGTCGGGGATCGCCGTGGGCACCGTGCTCCACGGGCTGGACGCGCCTGCGTGGGCGTGGGCACTGCTGGCGGCCAATGTGTTCCTGTGGCCGCACTACGCCTGGTGGCGGGCGCGCCGCAGCGGCGATCCGCGCGCGACCGAACTCGCGAACCTGGTGGTGGACGCGATCAACGGCGGCGCCTGGATCGCGGTCATGCAGTTCAACCTGGTGCCCAGCGCGGTGCTGCTGACGCTGCTGACGGTGGACAAGATCGGGGTGGCCGGCTGGCGGTTCGCTGCCCGCACCACGCCGGCGCTGGTACTGGCGTGCCTGCTGGTGTCGGCAATGCTGGGGTTCCCGGTACGGATCGACGGCAGCCTTGCCGACGCGGTGGGGGCGCTGCCGTTCCTGTTCGGCTATTCGATCGCGCTCGCCCTGCTCATGCACGCCATGGGCCATCGCGTGGCGCGCCAGAACCGCCAACTGGAGCGACTCAACCGCATGGACGTGTTGACGACGCTGCCCAACCGCCGGCACTGGAACCAGGCGCTCACCACTGAACTGGCGCGGCACACGCGCACCCGCAGGCCGGCGGTGCTGTTGTTGATCGACGTCGACAACTTCAAGGAGGTCAACGACGTCCATGGCCATGCCGCCGGCGACGAGGTCCTGCGCTGCATCGCCGGCGTGCTGCGCGCGTGCGTGCGCGACATCGATACCGCTGCGCGCCATGGTGGCGACGAATTCGGCGTCCTGCTGGCCGAAACCGACCTGCGCGGCGCCGCCATGGTGGCCGAGCGCATCCGTACCGGGTTCCTGACGGCGCGGCCGCCGGTGGCGGCGCAGCAGGACTGCACGCTGAGCATTGGCATGGCCGAAGCCGACTGGCTGGTGCTGACCGCCGACGAATGGATGCGGCGCGCGGATGCCGCGATGTATCGCGCCAAGGATGCCGGACGCAACCGGATCGAAGCGCATTCCCCGGACGTCGTGCGCCTCGACTGAGCGCCGCCTGGCCGTCGCCGACCAAGGACGGCGACGACATGCACGGTTTGCTACGGGGCGCTGTCCATGCGGAATACCGGGTACAGGCCGAAGCGTTCGTCCCAGCTCGCGTGCAGGCGGTAGAAGAACTCCAGCCGCGCCTGCGGGCTTGCGGCAAACGCCGCGTCGTTGCGCAGGCGGTCCTCGAACGCCGCTTTCACCGTGGGGTCGCGCAGCATGTCGCGGGCCACGTCTTCGGCGACGTAGGCCTCCATGTATTCCTTGCGCTCGAAAGCGTTGTTGAACGCACCCCACGCGGCCAGAGAATCCGGGGCCTGCGGCTCCAGCAGCGCCACTGCCACGCGCGAGCGCGGCTGCGCGATCGGCACGAACAGCGCGCCGGCGGCCAGGTCGTGCGTTTCGGGTTGCCAGTCGCCGGCGAGCTCCAGGCGCTGGTGCCCCTCGCTCGACGACTTGGCGAAGGTCGCGGTGTCAGCGCGGAACACCTGCACGGCCGTCGCCGGGCGCGCGCCGTCGAGGGTGCGGAACTCGACGCCGTGCAGGCGCAGCGCCTCGGCTACGCGCGCGGCGTGGCGGGACGGCACCACATAGCCGCCGCGCGGCGCCACGACGGTGTGGCCCGGCAGTACCTCGTCACGCAGCGGCATCGACCAGACCTGCGGGACGGACTCGTCGTAGCGGGTCATCAATGCACCGGAGATATCGGAAGGCGTGCGCGTCCAGGCATAGCCGCGGAAATCCACCTGCCGGACATGGTCGCTGGCGCGGTAGTCGAGCGCCATCCGGGTGCCGCCCAGGCGGGCGGCGGCGGCATCGGCGGCGCTGGCCAGATGCAACCACTGCGTACCGTGGCGGGCGGTTTGCTCCAGCATCGCCACCACCAGGTTGCGGGTGGTCCGCACGCGCACCGGATACGACTTCCACGAGTGCGTCTCGACCAGGATCCCGAAACGGTTGCGCAGCGGGAAATAGCCGTGCGAGAAGCGCGGCGGCGGGACGCCATCGGCGATGCCCGAGTCCGGGTTGTCGTCCTCGATGAACGAGGGATAGAACGGCAGCGGCAGCGAGCCGGACGCGGTGAGCGCGGCGAGCAGCCCGGTGCGCAGGTCCAGACCCGCCGCGCGCAAGCCCTGGTCGCCCGAGTGCAGCGGTTCGATCTGCACCGAGATGTCGTGTTCGAACTGCGCGCCGTTGGTGGCGTGCAGGTCGACGGTGGCGATCGGGTCCCACTCGGCCACCAGCCGCAGCATCGCCTGCATCTCGGCCGAATCGGCCTTCAGGTAGTCGCGGTTGAGGTTGAAGTTCTGCGCCGTGGTGCGCCAGCCCATTTCCTCCGGGCCGCGCTGGTTGGGACGGTTCCAGGCGCCGAAGCGCTCGTGGCCGTCGACGTTGAACACCGGCACGAACACCAGCACCTGCCGCTCGAGCGCGCCTGGCGCGGCTTCGCCGTCCAGCACCTGGCGCAGCGCGAGGAAGCCGGCGTCCTTGCCGTCGATCTCGCCGGCGTGGATGCCTCCCTGCACCAGCAGCACCGGCAGGTTGGCGGCGCGGGCCGCCGCGGGCGTCAGCGCACCACTGCGCGAGGCCACCAGCACCTTCATCGGCCGACCCTCGGGCGTGGTGCCGAAGTCGCTGCAGCGCACGGCATCCGGCCAGCGCGCCGCGAACGCTTCGCAGAGCGCGGGCACCTCGTCGTAGCGTCCGGTACGGATGAACCCTGAGCGCTCCGATTCGGTCACCAGCGCCGCGGGCACCTCGCTGCCCGCGCCCACGCCCACGCCCGCGGCGAAGGCGGGAAGGGTGCACGGCAGCAGGAGCAGTGGCAACAGCATCTGCACGCGGCGGGCGGGGCTGGGCATGCGCGGATCCGGTGCGGGGCAGTGGCCGCGCATCATGCCGCATCCCGTACCGCACGGCGCGCGCGGCGCCCATGGATACGCTAGCCTTCGCATCTTTCCGCACACGGGCCGCCCCGGACGATGACAGCCACCGTTGCCGCAGACGCGGGCAGGATGCCGCGCCAGATTCCTTTCATCATCGGCAACGAAGCCTGCGAGCGTTTCAGCTTCTACGGGATGCGCAACATCCTGGTGCAGTTCCTGATCACCTCGATGCTGCTGCAGGAATTGACCGATTCCGCGCGCGCGGGCGAGGCCAAGGACATCATGCACAGCTTCATGATCGGGGTGTATTTCTTCCCGCTCCTGGGTGGCTGGCTGGCCGACCGCTGGTTCGGCAAGTACCACACGATCCTCTGGTTCAGCCTGGTGTACTGCGCGGGGCATGCCTGCCTCGCCATGTTCGAGGACAGCCGCGCGGGCTTCTTCACCGGGCTCGGCCTGATCGCGCTGGGCGCCGGCGGCATCAAGCCGCTGGTCGCGTCGTTCATGGGTGACCAGTTCGACCAGTCCAACAAGCGCCTCGCGCGGCTGGTGTTCGACGCGTTCTACTGGATCATCAACTTCGGCTCGCTGTTCGCGTCGCTGCTGATCCCGATCGCGCTGAAGAACCTGGGGCCTGCCTGGGCGTTCGGTATTCCCGGCATCCTGATGTTCATCGCCACGCTGGTGTTCTGGCTGGGCCGGCACCGCTACGTCATGGTGCCGCGGCCGCCCAAGGACCCGCATTCGTTCGCCAACGTGGTGCGCACCGCACTGTTCTCGCACGCGCCCGGGCAGGGGCGGCCGGGTCTGGTGCTGGCGGCGGCCTGCCTGCTGCTGGCACTGGGGTCGCTGACCCTGGTCGACACCCTCGGCATCGTGATCTGCCTGTGCATCGTGCTGGTGCTGGTGCTGGTGGGGGTGGGCGGTGGTGCGTGGATGCACCTCGACCGTGCCCGCGCCGTGCATCCCGAGGCCGCGGTGGATGGCGTGCGCTCGGTGCTGCGCGTGCTGGTGATCTTCGCGCTCACCACGCCGTTCTATTCCCTGTTCGACCAGAAGGCGTCGACCTGGGTGCTGCAGGGCCAGCAGATGACCATGCCCGACTGGTTCACCGCCTCGCAGATGCAGGCGCTGAACCCGGCGATGGTGATGATCCTGATCCCGTTCAACAACCTCGTGCTGTATCCGCTGCTGCGCAGGATGGGCTGGGAGCCGACCGCGCTGCGGCGGATGACCGCGGGCATCGCGTTCAGCGGCCTGGCGTGGGTGGTGGTAGGCGGCATCCAGGTGAGCATGGACGGCGGTGATCCGATGTCGATCGCCTGGCAGATCCTGCCGTACGCGTTGCTGACCTTCGGCGAAGTGCTGGTGTCGGCGACCGGGCTGGAGTTCGCCTACAGCCAGGCACCGCAGGCCATGAAGGGCGTGGTGATGAGCTTCTGGAACCTGACCACCACCATCGGCAACCTGTGGGTGCTGCTGTCCAACGCGGCGGTGCGCAACGGCGCCGTCACCGAACGCATAGCCAGTACCGGGCTGAGCGAAGCGGCGTTCCTGATGTTCTTCTTCGCCGGCTTCGCGTTCCTGGCGGCGCTGGCGTTCGGCCTCTACGCGCGGCGCTACCGGATGGTCGACAACTACCGCGCGGCGGTCTGAGGCAGCACATGGACGCCCCCGTCACCCTCGTCATCCTCGCCGTCACCGTGCTGGTGTCCTGGCAGGCGTTCGGCAACCGCAAGCTGCTGGAGCGCCTGCTGCTGTGGCCACCGGCAATCGAACGCCACAAGCAGTTCGACCGCCTGGTCACGCACGGATTCGTGCATGCCGACTGGCAGCACCTGCTGTTCAACATGATCACGCTGTATTTCTTCGGCCGGCACGTGGAGCGCATGTTCGCGCCGTACCTGGGCGCGTTCGGCTTCGCGCTGTTCTACCTGTCGGCGATCCTGGTGGCGATCCTGCCGACCTACCTGCGCCATCGCCACGACCCGGCCTATCGCAGCCTGGGTGCGTCGGGTGCGGTCTCGGCGGTGCTGTTCGCCTTCATCCTGGTGCAGCCGTGGTCGCTGATCTTCGTTTTCTTCCTGCCGGTGCCGGCGATCGTGTACGCCGTGCTGTACGTCGGCTATTCGATCTGGATGGACCGCCAGGGCGGTGACAACGTCAACCACAGCGCGCACCTGTGGGGTGCGGGCTATGGCGTGCTGTTCACGGTGATGATGGAACCGCGGGTGGTCGAGGTGTTCCTCGCGCGGCTGATGTCGCCGTCGTTCTGACGGCGGGTCCCGCGATCAGGAAATCGACTCTTCCGCGGTGGCGGCGGTGTCCACTTCATACGTGCGCAGCAGGCGCGCGTAGACCAGCGAGTCGAGCTGGCTGAATTCGAGGTTGTCGACGTCTCCGGCGCGGACAAGGTCGAACAGCCGGGTGACGGCCTGGTGCTCGGTGCTGGCGTCGATATCGGCGTACATGGCGAGGCTCCCCTGAAGATGGGGAGTAGTACGCATCAAGCGTGCCAGTCGCACTGGCGTCGGCCGCACGAGCCGCCGTGTGACGCTCCGCGTCAGGCCCGGGCGCGCGCGGGCCGCCACTGACGCGCCGTGCTGCGCTCACCGGGCGTGCATGGCTGTGATGCTATTGCTTGCCGCACACCCGCCAGGAGACTGCGAATGGCCGTCAACCGCCCGCAAGCCAGCGAACTGCTCAACCTGTCCGAGATGCGCCTTTTCGACGACAGCCGCCCCGGTGCGCTGCGCGCGATGACCCGCGCAGCGCTGGCGGCTCGCGTCGCCAGGGCGCGTGCTGCGCGTGACCGCGCGCGTGACCTGCTGAAGCGGCAGAAGCTGGCCGCACGGGCGCGCGGCGACGTGGCCGGCGGACGCACCGAGACCGCCATCCGCACCGCGCGCAAGGAGGCGCTGCTGGTCGATATCCTGCAGCGTTTCGTCGAGGCAAGACGCGAAGCGCCGACCGTCACTGCGACGAAAAAGACCGCCGCCAGCAAGGCGGCCAAGCCTGCGGTGGCGAAGGCTCCAGGGACCACGACCGCCAGGAAGGCCACGACCGCCAAGAAGGCCACGACGGTCAAGAAGGCCATCACGGTCAAGAAATCCGCGACCGCGAAGAAGGCTGTGACGGTGAAGCCGGCTGTAGCCAAGCCGGCGGTCAAGAAGACTACCGGCGGCAAGGCGGACGCCCGCGGAACCGGCAACGCCGTGGCCACCGCCGACAAGCGTGCCGGGGCGAACGGCGCGGCTGCCAGGATGGCCAATCCCACGGCCAGCAAGGCCGCCACGGGCGTCACGCCTCGCAAGGCGCTGGCCAATACCCGCAAGCTCCTGGCCGCCAAGCAGCGGCGTGATCGCGAGGCGCAGCCGTGGCAGTCGCTCGATCCCACCACGAGCCACGTCCCCGATGCCGGCTACCAGTCGCCCGAGGCGAAGGCGAAGGCCGTGGAGCTGCATGCCGCCGAGAGCCGCATGGCGTCGAACCATGGCAGCATGGGGGCGCGCGACCGGCACGCGCAGGGGCGTCGCGACCATCGCGGCGACACGGACTGAGGAGACGCGCGATGGAGCAACTCGACATCATCCATCACGCCATTCCGGGGCGCTTCGTTGCCGACGTGGATGGTCATGTGGCCTATCTCGACTACGAGATGGGCGACGGGGTCATGCATATCACCCACACCGTGGTGCCGGAGCAGGTAGGTGGGCGCGGTATCGGCGCACGCCTGGTGGCGGCGGCGTTCCACCATGCCCGCGAGGAAGGCTGGAAGGTGCGCACGCTGTGCGCCTACGCCAGCGCCTGGCTGCGCAAGCACCCCGAGTACGCCGACCTGGCGGTCTGAAGGCTGCGCGGCGCGCCACGGTGTCGCCTTGGGCGGCCCGTGGTTGCCCGCGGGTGTGCGCAAATCGAGGCTTCCAAGGGCCTGTCACGGCGCCGGCAAGCGGGAACCGCCGGTGTCTGCCAGACTTGCGCCCCGTTTTCCCAGCCGCGGATACGCGCGTCCATGCGTCTCAACAAGCACATCAGCGACACCGGCACCTGCTCGCGCCGCGAGGCGGACCGCCTGATCGGCGAAGGCCGGGTCACCGTGAACGGCCAGCGTGCCCGGGTCGGCGCCGAGGTCGGCGAGGGCGACCAGGTGCGCCTCGACGGCCAGCCGCTGAGCGCCCGCAGCGCTGCACCGGGGCGCCGCCGGCACGTGTATATCGCGCTCTACAAGCCGGTCGGCATCACCTGCACCACGGAAAGCACGGTGGTGGGCAACATCGTCGACTTCGTCGGCCACGAGCAGCGGATCTTCCCGATCGGGCGGCTGGACAAGGATTCGGAAGGGCTGATCCTGCTGACCAGCAACGGCGACATCGTCAACACCATCCTCCGTGCCGAAACCAGGCTGGAGAAGGAGTACCTGGTGGCGGTCAACAACCCGGTCACCGACGAGTTCCTGCGCGGGATGGCGCGGGGGGTGCCGGTCCACGGCCAGGTGACCCTGCCGTGCCGGACGGGCAAGCTCGGCCGCTACGGCTTCCGGGTCACCCTGGTCCAGGGCCTGAACCGCCAGATCCGGCTGATGGCGGCCCACTTCGGCTACCGGGTGAAGCAGCTGGTCAGGGTGCGGATCGGGCCGGTCAAGCTGGCTCACATGAAGCCCGGTCGCTGGCGCAACCTGACTGATGCGGAACTGGCAACGCTGCTGCCCGGGCAGGAGGGGCTGTAACCGCGCCAGCCGGCCGATTCCAGCCACGGGCTATTCACACTTCCAATCGAAAGTGCGGTATGGTGCGCCCACTGTTCAAGGCGGGATCACGGTACATCGTGGCTCCGGTGCGGTAGATCCAAAGGTTTCAAGGCCGGTCGTACGGCCGGGTCCGGAAGATCCGCTCCATCGTTCCTGTGTTACCCCTTGCTCGACACAGTCTCGGATCCGTTCGCGGACCGTGCATCCTCTAAAAATGTTCAAGGAGTAACACCATGTCCGATCGTCAGACCGGCACCGTCAAGTGGTTCAACGACGCCAAGGGCTTTGGTTTCATCACGCCCGAGAGCGGCCAGGACCTCTTCGTCCACTTCCGTTCGATCCAGGGCACCGGCTTCAAGTCGCTGCAGGAAGGCCAGAAGGTTTCGTTCAAGGTCGTGCAGGGCCAGAAGGGTCTGCAGGCTGATGAGGTGCAGGCCGTCTAAGGCCCGCATTTCGTAACGCTTTGCCGGAAACCCCGGGCGGAAACGCCCGGGGTTTTCCGTATGTGCGCGATGGGGTGATCGCCCACATCACGTGCGAGCAAGCGATGGCGTGATCGCCGACATCACGTGCGAGCGCTTAGCCTTTCCACCATCACGGACTTGAGGGGGATCCCGATGAAACGCCTGCTGTTCTGCGTGCTGCTGCTTGTGTTGGCCGGATGTCGCCGCGAGGCTGACGTGCCTGGCGGTTCCGGCGCCACGGCTCCCGCTCCCGGGGATGCAGCCACCCAGCCCGCGGCGCCCGCCGAAGTGGCACTCGTGGACGTGATGGAAAGCACCAGCGGCTACATCATCGGCATCAGCTATCCGCCCGGCATGGCGCGTTACCCGGGCCTTGCCGTAGCGCTCAAGGCATATGCCGACACGGCGCGCGACGACCTGATGGACGCGGTGACCGCGGCCGGCGAGGGTGGGGAGGGCATGCCGTACGACCTGTCGCTGCCGTTCGATGTGGTGCTGGAAACGCCGCAGATGGTGGCGGTCAAGGCGGAAGGGACCAGCTACACCGGCGGCGCCCATGGCACCCCGCTGGTGGCGCGTTTCGTGTGGCTGCCCGAGCGCCAGGAACTGCTGCGCCCGGAGGCGCTGATCCCGGACCCGGCCGGCTGGCGCGACGTCTCCGCCTTCGTGCGCGAATCGCTGCACGCGGCGCTGTCGCAGCGCATCGACGCCGAAGAGCTCCAGCCCGAAGAGCGCGCGCGCCTGCTGCGTTCGATCGGCCGGATGATCGACGACGGCACCGGTCCGGAGGCCGGCAATTTCAACGCGTTCGAACCCGTGCCCGGTCCCGGCGGCCGCCTTCGCGCGCTGCGCTTCGTGTTCCCGCCCTACCAGGTGGGGCCGTACTCCGATGGGGTGCAGACGGTGGAAGTGCCGGCGTCCGTGCTGCTGCCGCACGTCGCGCCGGCCTACCGCGAGCTGTTCGCCGTCGGCTGAGGGAGCTTTCCGGCCGGGCGGTCGCGCCGTGGCCCGAGCCGCCGCCCCGCGCTATCTTTGGCCGGAGCAAGAGCGGGAGCAGGCGCCATGCATCCGGTCAGTGAACGCATCGAGGGCCTGCTCGCCTCGGCCGACGTGCGCGTTGGCGGCGATCGACCGTGGGACATGCAGGTCCACGAGCGCAGGCTAGCGGCGAGGCTCCTGGCGGGAGGCTCGCTTGCGCTGGGCGATGCGTACATGGATGGCTGGTGGGACTCGCAGTCGCTGGACGGGTTGCTCGCCAGGCTCCTGGCTTGCGGCATCGACCGGCGCGCGCGGGGGCTCGCCGATGCCCGCGATGCGATCCTCGCGCGGATGGTCAACCTGCAGTCCCGGCGTCGCAGCCGCGCGGTCGGCGAACGCCATTACGACCTGGGCAACGCGTTCTACCGCGAAATGCTCGGGCGCTGGATGGTGTACAGCTGCGGCTACTGGCGTGGTCGCTGCGGTGCGCCGCTCGACGACCTCGATGCCGCGCAGGAAGCCAAGCTCGACCTGGTGTGCAGGAAGCTCGGGCTGCAGCCCGGCATGCGCGTGCTCGACATCGGCTGCGGCTGGGGCGAGGCGCTGAAGTACGCGGCCGAGCGTCATGGCGTCAGCGGGGTGGGCGTGACGATCTCGGCGGAGCAGGCGGACTTCGCGCGCGCGCTGTGCGCGGGGCTGCCGGTGGACATCCGCCTGCAGGATTACCGCGACCTGCGCGGCGAACGCTTCGACCGCGTGTTCTCGATCGGCATGTTCGAGCACGTGGGCCTGCGCAACTATCGGGGGTACTTCGAGCTGGTACGCGGGCTGCTGCCGCGCGACGGGCTGTTCCTGCTGCACAGCATTGGCGCCAACGTGTCGCAACGGCGCACCGATCCGTGGATCGCGCGGCACATCTTCCCGAACTCGATGCTGCCGTCGGCACGGCAGATCTCCCAGGCTTGCGAAGGGCTGATGGTGATCGAGGACTGGCACGGCTTCGGCGCCGACTACGACCGCACGCTGCAGGCATGGCGCGCCAACATCGAGGCCGCGTGGGACCGTCTCCCGCCGCGTTACGACGAGCGGTTCCGGCGCATGTGGCGGTATTACCTGGCGGCGGCGATGGCGAGTTTCAGGACGCGCCGGATCCAGCTGTGGCAGGTGCTGTTGTCGCCCGACGGAGTGCCTGGAGGGATCGTGGTGCCGCGATGAAGCGGCGACCCTTCCTCCGCCGGAGCGGAGGAAGGGTGTCGCGAGTCTTACCTGGCGGGAGCGGCGCCGCCCGGCGCGGCGCCGTCGCTGACGCTGCCGTCCAGGCCACGCTTGACCAGCAGCGGCTGGATGTCCGGAGCCTTGCCCGAGAAGTCCGTGAACAGCTGCAGCGCATCCTTGCTGCCGCCCTGCGACAGCAGCGTGGCGCGGAAGCGGTCACCGTTGGCGCGCGTCAGGCCGCCGTTCTCCTCGATCCACGCCACGGTGTTGGCGTCCAGAACTTCGGACCAGATGTAGGCGTAGTAGCCCGCCGCGTAGCCGCCCATGATGTGGCTGAAGTAGGTGGTGCGGTAGCGCGGCGGCACTGCGGCGAAATCGAGGCCGGCGGCCTTGAGCGCCGCTGCTTCGGTGGCGAGCACGTCCTTGGCGGCGGGCAGCTTGTCGGCCGGCAGCTGGTGCAGGTACTGGTCGAGCATCGCCGCGCCGAGGTATTCGGTGGTCGCGAAGCCCTGGTTGAACTTGGCGGTCGCGACCACCTTTTCCAGCAGCGCCTGCGGCATGGCTTCGCCGGTCTGGTGATGCTTGGCGTAGTTGGCGAGCACCGACGGCCAGTCGGCCCACATCTCGTTGACCTGCGACGGGAACTCGACGAAGTCGCGCGGCACGCTGGTGCCGCTGAAGTACGGGTACTTCACGTCCGAGAACATGCCGTGCAGCCCATGGCCGAACTCGTGGAACATCGTGGTGACCTCGTCCCAGGTCAGCAGCGTCGGGCCGGCCTGCGGCTTCGGGATGTTCTGGTGGTTGGCCACCACCGGCAGGGTCTTCTCGAGCCCGGACTGCGACACGTACGAGTTCATCCAGGCGCCGCCGCGCTTGGAGTCGCGCGCGTAGGGGTCGAAGATGAAGATCGCGAGCTGGCTGCCGTCGGCGTTGTGCACGTCGTACACCCAGGTGTCGGGGTGGTACTTCGGCAGGTCGGTGCGTTCCTTGAAGGTGATGCCGTAGAGCTGGGTGGCGCCGAAGAACACGCCGTTCTCCAGCACGTTCTTCATTTCCAGGTAGGGCTTGAGCTGGGATTCGTCGAAGTCGTACTCGGCCTTGCGCACCTTTTCGGTGTAGTACGCCCAGTCCCAGGCCTCGAGCTGGAAGGTCGGCTCGCCCTTGGCGGCCTGCTCGGTGTCGATCATCGCCTGCAGCTTGGCGGCCTCGCTGCGGGCATTGGCCACCGCGGCCGGGGCCAGCTGGCCGAGCATGGCGTTCACCGCGTCCGTCGTCTTGGCGGTTTCGCCGTCGAGCACGTAATCGGCATAGGTGTCGAAGCCCAGCAGCTTGGCGCGCTCGGCGCGCAGCTTCAGCACGGTGGCCACGATCTCGCGGTTGTCCCACTGGTTGCCACGCGCGCCGCGCACGACCGAGGCTTCATGCACGCGCTGGCGCAGGGCGCGGTTGTTGAGCTGCGGCAGCGGCGGCTGGCCGGTGGTGTTGAGCAGGGTGATGACGTACTTGCCCTCATGGCCACGGGCCTTGGCGGCGGTGGCCGCCACTTCGATCTGCTCGGGGGTGAGGCCGTCGAGCTCGGCGGCGGTGTCGACGACAACGGCGGAATCGTTGACCTCGGCCAGCACGTTCTGGCTGAAGGTGGTGCCCAGCTTGGCCAGCTCGCCGTTGATCTCCTTCAGGCGCGCCTTCTGGGTTTCGTCCAGGGCCGCGCCGGAGCGCACCAGGTCCTTGTAGTACTCCTCGACCAGGCGCACGCCCTCGGCGTCCAGGCCCAGCGTGGCGCGGGCGTCATGCAGCGTCTTGATGCGCGCGAACAGCTTGGGGTCCAGCGAGATGGCATCGCGGTGCGCGGCGAACTTGCCGGCATAGTCGGCCTGCAGCTTCTTGCGCGCGTCGTTGGTGTCGGTGCCGACGAGGTTGAAGAACACGCGCATTGCGCGGCCCAGCGTCTGGCCGTTGGTTTCGAGCGGCAGGATGGTGTTCTCGAAGGTCGGCGCGTCAGGGTTGTCGGCGATCGCGCGCACTTCGGCGAGCTGCTCGGCCATGCCGGCATCGAAGGCCGGGGCGAAGTGCTCGTCACGGATCCGGTCGAAATGCGGGTACTGCAGCGGGAGGGTGCTCTCGACCGCGAAGGGATTGCCCTTCAGGGCATCTGCGCTGGCGGACATGGCGGACTCCGCGGCGGTGGCGGTGGACTGGGCGAGCGCGGGCGACAGCGCGGCGCCGGCGAGCACGGCCGCGAGGGCCAGGGACAGCGGATGCTTCATTCAGGTACTCCGGAGGTAGACTCAACCCCCGAAGGGTACCGTGCCCGGGCCCATGCAGGACATGACGAAAGACATGGTCACGCCCCCAGCCAGCACCGCGTCGGATTTCAGCGCCACGCGCATCGATGGACGGCAGCAACCGCTGGCCGACTACGCCGGGCAGGTGCTGCTGGTGGTCAACGTGGCGTCGCAGTGCGGGTTCACGCCGCAGTACGCGGGCCTGCAGCAGCTGTGGAACGACTACCGCGAGCGCGGCCTGGTCGTGCTGGGGTTTCCCTGCGACCAGTTCGGCCACCAGGAGCCTGGCAGCGACGAGGAGATCGCGCGGTTCTGTTCCATCGACCAGGGCGTCGATTTCCCGATGTTCGCCAAGGTCGAAGTCAACGGCCGCGATGCGCACCCGCTGTGGGCTTGGCTGAAGTCGGAGAAGGGCGGCGTGCTCGGCATCGACGCCATCAAGTGGAACTTCACGAAGTTCCTCGTGGGACGCGATGGCCGCGTGCTGGCGCGCTATGCGCCCACCACCACGCCCGACGCCATGCGTGCCGATATCGAGGCCGCGCTCCGCTGAAGCGTGCCCGGGCCTGCGCCCGGGGCGCGGCGATCAGCGGACGATGGTGACCGGCAGCTCGGTCTGGGCGATGACCTTGCTCGACACCGAGCCGAGCAGGATGCCCTTCACCGAACCGCGTCCGTGCGAGCCCATCACCAGCAGGTCGGCCTTTGCGGTCCTGGCGGCCGCAAGAATGGCGTCCGCCGGCTCGCCGATCACCGCCATCTCGCGCACGTCGACCTTGCCGCGGGCGAGCGCCTTGCGCGCCGGCGCCAGCATGCGTTCGTGGCTTTCGGCATGGATCTGCGCCATGGCCGCCTTGCCGATGCGGCTTTCCACGCCCGGGAACGGTTCGGCGTCGACCGCCACCAGGAACAGCTTCGCTGGCTTGGCAAGCTTGCCCGCCAGGCGCACGGCGTACTTCACGGCGCGCAGGCTGATATCGCTGCCGTCCACGGCGACCAGGATCTTCATCGGATGTTCCTCGGCGGATCGAATGGCGCGATTCTACGCGCTGGGCGCGGTGGCCGGACAGCGCGGCGGCGTCACTTCTCGACGAAAGCGCGCTCGAACACGTAGTCGCCGGACACGCCGATGCGCTTCGATGCGGTGAAGCCGCGTCCGTCGAGCAGGCTGCGGAAGTCGGCCAGCATCTGCGGGCTGCCGCACAGCATGGCGCGGTCGTGTGCGACATCGAGCGGGTCCAGGCCGAGGTCGGCCATCATCTGCCCGCTGGCCATCATGTCGGTCAGGCGCCCGCGCTGCGGGCGGCCGTCAACCACGAAGTCCTCGCGGGTGACGGCCGGGTAGTACAGCAGGCGGTCGCGCAGGATGTCGCCGAGCAGCTCATGCCGCGGCAGTTCGTTGCTGAAGTAGTCGCGGTAGGCGAGATCCGCCTGGCGGCGCACGCCGTGGCAGAGCACCACGCGCTCGAAGCGCTCGTAGGTTTCGGGGTCCTTGATGATCGACAGCCACGGTGCGAGGCCGGTGCCGGTGCCCAGCAGATACAGGTTGCGGCCGGGGTGCAGGTCGCTGATCAGCAGGGTGCCGGTGGGCTTGCGCCCGATCAGCACATGGTCGCCTGGCTTGACGTGCTGCAGGCGGGACGTCAGGGCACCGTCGGCCACCTTGATGCTGAAGAACTCGAGCTGCTCTTCCCAGTTGGCGCTGGCGATCGAGTACGCGCGCAGCAGCGGCTTGCTGGAGCCGTCGGCCTGCGCGACCGGCAGGCCGATCATCACGAACTGGCCGTTCTCGAAGCGGAAGCCGTCGTCGCGGGTGGTGGTGAAGCTGAAGTAGTCGTCCGTCCAGTGACGGACGTCCAGCACCGTTTCGGTGCCAAACGCGGATGACATGCGGGGTTCTTGGCTGGGGAGGAAACCCGGCCATTGTACCGCCGCCGCTAGCGGTAGCCCGCGGCCTGCAGTTCGAACAGCTCGGCATAGCGGCCGCCGGCGGCCATGAGCTCGGCGTGGGTGCCGCTGGCCTCGATCCGGCCATCGGCCATCACCAGGATGCGGTCGGCCATGCGCACGCTGGAGAAACGGTGCGAGATCAGCACGGCGGAGCGGTTGTCGGAGAGTTCGCGGAAGCGCTGGAAGACTTCGTATTCGCTGCGCGCGTCGAGGGCCGCGGTGGGTTCGTCGAGGATCATCACCTGGGCGTCGCGCATGTAGGCGCGGGCGATGGCGACCTTCTGCCACTGGCCGCCGGACAGGTCCACGCCGGTCTTGAAGCGGCGGCCGATGACCTGGTCGTAGCCGCCGGGCAGGCCGGCGATGACCTCGTCGGCCAGCGCGCGGCGCGCGGCGGCCTCGATGCGCGGGCGGTCGTCCATCGCGTCGACCTGGCCGACGCCGATGTTCTCGGCCGCGGTCATGTGGAAGCGCACGAAGTCCTGGAAGATCACGCCGATGTTGGCGCGCAGGTCGTCGAGGTCGTAGTCGCGCAGGTCGCGGCCGTCGAGCAGGATGCGGCCTTCGACCGGGTCGTACAGCCGCGCCAGAAGCTTCACCAGGGTGGTCTTGCCGGCGCCGTTCTCGCCCACCAGTGCCAGCACTTCGCCGGCATGCAGCTGGAAATCGACGCCTCGCAGCGCCCAGCGCGCGGCGTCCGGATAGCGGAAGCCGACGTTGTCGAACACGAAGCCGGTGGCGATCGGGCGCGGGATGGGCGAGGCGTCCGGGCGCGAGACGATCTCCGGCTGGATCTCGAAGAACGAGTACAGGTCGTCGAGGAACATCGCCTGGCCGGCGACCTGCGAAAACCCGATCAGCAGGCTTTCCAGCAGCTGGCGCAGGCGGCGGAAGCTGCCGGCCAGGAACGTGAGGTCGCCGATGGTGAAGTCGCCCTGCACCGTGCGCCACGCGATATAGCCGTAGGCCACGTAGTAGCCGAGCGTGCCGAACGCCGCCAGCAGCGCACCCCAGAACGCGCGGCGCCGGGCAAGCCTTCGGTTGGCGAGCAGGAAGGCCTGCGACAGCACGCGGAAGCGCTCCACCAGGAAACGGTGGAGGCCGAAGATCTTGACCTCCTTGGCGCTTTCCACGCTGGCGCCGGTCTGGCGCAGGTATTCGAGCTGCCGCCGCTCCGGCGTCCACTGGAAGTTGAGCGAATAGTTGAGCGCGTTGAAATGTGCCTCACCCACGAAGGCCGGGATCAGCGCCACCGCCAGCAGCACGATCAACCAGGGCGCGTACACCAGCAGCCCCGCGGCAAAGCTGACCACGGTGATCATGTCCTGGGCCTGGCCGAACAGCTGGCCCATGAGGTTCATGCGCCCCATGGTCTGGCGGCGCGCGCGGTCGAGCTTGTCCTGCAGCTCCGGGTCCTCGAAGTCCTCGAGGTCGAGGGTCGCCGCGTGCTCCATCAGCCGCACGCTGGCGGCGTTGGTGAACATCTCCGACAGGACCGAATCGCAGTACGACACCAGCCGCCCGAGCAGGTCGGAGACGATCGCCAGCGCGAACTCGAGCGCGATCAGCAGCGCCAGCGGATGCAGGAGCCCGGCGGCCCAGGCGTCGCCGAAACCGCCGTCGATCGCGCCACTGCCGACCAGCCGGATCGCCTCGTCGATGATCAGCTTGCCGATGTAGAGCATGGCGACCGGCAACAGCGCGCGGATCACCCGCAGGCCGAGGCTGGCAATGGTCAGCGGCCGGCTTGTGCGCCAGATCTCGCGCAGGAACGGCGGCAGGTTGCGCAGCGCATTGACGCGTTCGCGGAACGAGGGGCTGGAGGATGGCCGGGGCGGGGCGCTGTCGGCTGCGGTGCTGGCGGGGCTCATGGCGCCATCATGCCGGGCCCCCTGGAGGCACGGGTGAAATCACGGCCGGCGGACATGCGCCGCCGGCCGCGGTGGTCAGTCGAGCGACAGGCGCGCGTTGCCGGAGAATGTCTCCAGCTTGACCTCGCCGTCGCCGCCGCCGTAGCGATGCTCGAAACTCGCGCCCGGGCCGTACTTCTTGCGCTTGACGTCGGCACCGGCCGCGTCGAGCGAGCCGCTGAAGCTGGCGCCGCTGGCGCGCGCGGACAGATCGCGGGGCAGCGTGAGGCGGATGTCGCCGCTCACCGACTCCAGCGTGATGCTGCCGCCGCTGGCCAGGCCGGTGCGGATGCTGGTGTCGCCCGATACCGAGCTTGCGTCCAGCCGGCGCAGGCGTTCGCCGCGGGTGTCGATGTCGATGTTGCCGGACACCGACTCGGCCTCGACGCTGCTGCCGATGCGCCCGCGCAGCGCGATGTTGCCGCTGACGCTGTCGACAGCGACCTCGCGGCTGTTGAGGTTCAGCCGCAGGTTGCCGCTCACGCTTTCGATGCTCGCTTCGCCCGGCGCGCCCACCGCAACCACCGCGCCGCTGACGCTCTCGATGTCGAGCTTCGCGCCGCCGACCCCTGTGACGTTGACGCTGGCGGCGACCGAGTCGACCTCCAGGCTGGCCTGGCGCGGGATGTCGATGACCAGCGTGGTCGGTTCGGAATTGCGGCTGTTGCGCGGGTAGCGCACCTCCACCGAGAGGCTGCGCTCGCCGCCCTCGATGGCGAGGCGCTCCACGCCGTCGCCGAGGCTGCCGGTGATGCGGACTTCGGCGCGGTCCCAGGTGCGCACCTCGATGCTGCCCTTGAGGTTGGAGACATCGACGCTGCCGCGAGCGTCGAGCGGGCGGGTTTCGTTGATCGGCGTGGCGGCGAACGCCGGCGCGGCGAAGGCGGCGGCGAGGCCGGTGAGCAGGAGGGAACGGATCATGACTGGCTCCAGGGGCTAAGGCGGGGCGTGAAGGGACAGGGACAAGGCATCAGGCAAGCCGGCGTGCCAGCGACAGTCGCTGGGCATAGATGCGCTGCAGGCGCTGGACGAGGAACACGGCGTCGGGGTCGTGCCGCAGCGCGGCGCGCACTTCGACCGCGCTGCGGTCGAGTTCGGCCAGCACGCCGCCGGAGGCGTCCGGCGCCATGTCGACAGCGCGGGCGGCATCCAGCTCGCGCAGCGCGCCGAGGTATTCGCGGGTCATGGCGTCGGCCACGCGCAGCAGCGGTGCGTCCTGCGCGGCGTCGGCCGCGATGGTCGGCGCGGCGGCGCCCGTGGAGAGGCGCGGCGCCAGTTGCCAGCCCACGGCCACTGCGACCAGCACGGACGCGGCGATGGCGTAGGGCGCCAGCCTGGCTGTGCCGCGCCGGCCCCGGCTGGCACCTGGGTGAGCGCTGATGCGAGACGCAGCGGTGGTTGCGCCCATGCCAACCGCTCGCGGGGCAGCTGTCGGGTCGCGCGCGGGTGCCCGCGCCAGCTGCGCGGAGATCGCAGGCCAGAGGTCGCGCTGTGGCGCCACGTCCTGGCGCAGGGCGGCAAGCCGCGCCTGCAGGACAGCCGGAAGCACGTCGTCGTGACCGGCCCGGTCGATATCGTCGTGGTTGTCACGGTTCATGCGAAGTCTCCAAGTCGCGTGCGGAGCAGCCGGCGCGCGCGGTGCAGCTGCGCCTTCGAACTGCCCACCGCCATGTCGAGGGTCGAGGCGATCTCGTCGTGGCTCCAGCCCTCGATGTCGAACAGCACCAGCACAGCGCGGGCGCGCGGCGGCAGCGACGCCACGGCGCGGTCCAGGTCAAGCGCCAGCGCGGTGCCGTGGCCGGCCGAATCGGCGCCGGCCAGCGCGTCGATCACGTCGCCGTCGTCGCCATCCAGGCCCGGGCGCGCCTTGCGTGCGCGCAGGTCCATCAGTGCGGTGTTCACCGCCAGCCGGTGCAGCCAGGTGCCAAACGCGCTGTCCCCGCGCCACTGCGGCAAAGCCCGCCAGGCGCGCAGGAAGGCTTCCTGCACCAGGTCCTCGGCGCGCGCGTGCTGCCAGCCCGCCAGGCGCAGCACCACGCCGTGGACGCGCGCCGCGTGGCGCCGGTACAGGGCTTCGAATGCCGCGGCATCGCCGGCCGCCGCGGCGCGGGCCAGCGGCAGGTCGCAGTCGCCGGTGTCGGGGGCCGGGTCGTGGCAGGGGGCGGTCATCGCGGCGTCGAGCATACCCAGTCGGATGCACCGTCACGCCCGGAGGTTTAAGCCGCCCCTGCACAGCGGCGTAAAATGCACGATTGACCCGCCAGCAGCCGAGCCAGCCGTGACCCCGACCACGATCCGCCAGGACGACCTGATCCAGAGCATCGCCGATGCCCTGCAGTACATCAGCTACTACCACCCGGTGGACTACATCCGGAACCTCGCCGCCGCCTATGAGCGCGAGGAGTCGCCGGCCGCCAAGGACGCGATGGCGCAGATCCTGATCAATTCGCGCATGTGCGCGGAGGGCCACCGGCCGATCTGCCAGGACACCGGCATCGTCACCGTGTTCCTCGAGATCGGCATGGACGTGCGCTGGGACGACGCCACCATGGGCGTCGAGGACATGGTCCACGAGGGCGTGCGCCGCGCCTACGCGCACCCCGACAACAAGCTGCGCGCGTCGGTGCTCGCCGACCCCGCCGGCAAGCGCATCAACACCCGCGACAACACGCCGGGCGTGGTGAACTTCAAGGTGGTTCCCGGCAACAAGGTCGACGTGATCGTGGCCGCCAAGGGCGGTGGATCGGAAGCCAAGAGCAAGTTCGCGATGCTCAATCCGTCGGATTCGGTCGTCGACTGGGTGCTGAAGACGGTGCCGACCATGGGCGCCGGCTGGTGCCCGCCGGGCATGCTCGGCATCGGGATCGGCGGCACCGCGGAGAAGGCCATGCTGCTGGCCAAGGAGGCGCTGATGGAGCCGATCGACATCGTCGACCTGCAGGCGCGTGGCGCGTCGAATCGTGCCGAGGAACTGCGCCTGGAGCTGTACGACAAGGTCAATGCGCTCGGCATCGGCGCGCAGGGGCTGGGCGGGCTGACCACGGTGCTCGACATCAAGGTCAAGGATTACCCGACCCACGCGGCCAACCTCCCGGTGGCGCTGATCCCCAACTGCGCGGCCACGCGCCATGCGCACTTCACGCTCGACGGCAGCGGTCCGGTGATGCTGGATCCGCCGTCGCTGGAGGACTGGCCGAAGCTGGTGCTCGATACGTCCAAGGGGCGCCGCGTGGACCTGGACACGGTCACGCCGGAGGAGGTCGCGAGCTGGAAGCCGGGCGAGACCCTGCTGCTCAACGGCAAGCTGCTGACCGGCCGCGATGCGGCGCACAAGCGCATGGTGGGGATGCTCGACCGCGGCGAGCCGCTGCCGGTCGATTTCCGCGGCCGCTTCATCTACTACGTGGGGCCGGTGGATCCGGTGCGCGACGAGGTCGTCGGCCCGGCCGGTCCGACCACGGCGACGCGCATGGACAAGTTCACCGAGCAGGTGCTGAGCCAGACCGGCCTGCTGGGCATGATCGGCAAGGCGGAGCGGGGGCCGGTCGCCATCGACGCGATCCGCAGGTACAAGTCGGCGTACCTGATGGCGGTCGGCGGATCGGCCTACCTGGTGTCGAAGGCGATCAAGGCGGCGCGCGTGGTCGGCTTCGAGGACCTGGGCATGGAGGCGATCTACGAGTTCACGGTGCAGGACATGCCGGTGACGGTGGCGGTCGATTCCACCGGCGAGTCGGTGCACGAAACGGGCCCGCGCGAGTGGCAGTCGCGGATCGGCAGGATTCCGGTGGTGGTCGAGCCGGCCTGAGCCCTCTGCGGGTAGGCGAGCGACGCCCTACAGCTGCGAACGGATCGGGCGCACGATCCGTTCGGCGAGCTTCTCGCGAAGCGGGCGTCGTTCCCACATTTCGTACGAGTACTGCTTGGCGTGCTTCAGGTCGTCCTCGAAGACCTGGGTCATGCGTTCGGCAAACGCGTGGTTGTAGATGTTGAGGCTGGCCTCGTCGTTGAGGCGGAACGAGCGGATGTCGAAGTTGGTCGAGCCGACCGAGACCAGCTCCCGGTCCACGACCAGCAGCTTCACGTGGATCATGGTCGGCTGGTACTCGTGCATCTCGATGCCGGCCTGCAGCAGTTCGCCCCAGCTGGCCTTGGATGACAGGCGCACGGTTTCCGAATCGATGTGCTTGCCGGGCAGCATCACTCGCACCTTCACCCCGCGCTTGCGGGCCGCGATCAGCGCCTTGGTGATCAGCTCGTCCGGCACGAAGTACGACGCGGTCAGGTCGATCGTGTGCTCCGCCGCGGCGACCGCTGACAGGTACATCAGGTGCATGCTCTCGCTGCCGCCCGCGGGCGACGCGATGAACAGGTGCGCGGCCATGTCGCCGGCGTGCTCGAGCTCGGGGAAGTAGTCCGGACCGTTGAGAAGCTCGCCCGTGGTCTTGATCCAGTTGTCGTTGAACGCGGCCTGCATCTGCGCGACTGCAGGCCCCTCGATGCGGAAATGGGCTTCGCGCCAGTGGTCGGGATCCTGCGCGTGGCCGGTCCACTGGTCGGCGATGCCTACGCCGCCGGTGAAGCCGACCTTTCCGTCGATCACCAGCAGCTTGCGGTGGGTGCGGTTGTTCATGCGGCCGAGGTTGTACCAGTGCAGCGGCCGGTAGCGCTCGACCCGCACGCCCGCGTCCTGCATGCGCTGCAGCAGCTCCTCGTCCATCTTGATGCTGCCCACCCAGTCGACCACCAGGTGCACGCGCACCCCGTCGCGGGCGCGCGCGGCCAGTGCATCGGCAAACTTGCGGCCGATGTCGCCGGACCAGTAGATGTAGGTCTCGAAGGTGATGGTCTTCTGCGCCGAGGCGATGGCCGCGAGCATCGCCGGGAAGATCTCGTCGCCGTTCTGGTAGTCGACCACGTGGTTGCCCGGCATGATCGCCGGGCCCAGCAACACCGACATCTCGCGGCGGAACTGCGGGTCGGCCACGGCGTGCGTGTGCTCGACCTTGCGTTCGATTTTCTTTTCGGGAGTGGCGAAGTTCATCGCCACCACCACGACCAGCACCGTGGCGATGACGGTCAGGACGATGGTCCAGGCCATTTTTTTGCGGCTCCAGGTTCGGCGGCTCATGCATTCCCCTCGGCAGGGTCGGGCCGGGTCCGCCTACTCTGGGGCGCGCGCATTCACCGGCGCGTGAAGCCGGGCCGGGTCAGAACCAGTCGATCACCGAAATGCCGAGGCCCACGTAGGTCGCGCGGTGGTCGTAGTCGAGCATGCTCTCGCCGTAGCCGTCGAACACCTGCAGGTGTCCGCGCAGCTGGTTGCTGATCGGGAACCCCCAGTCGAACTGCAGTGCGCCGTGCGAACGGTCGCCGCTGCGCAGGGAGTGGCGCGCCATCAGCGAGTACACCTGGCCATCGTCGCGGGTGTGCACGAGGGTGGCGTCGCCGCGGCCAAGGTAGTCCTCGATGCCCGGGTTGTCGTCATCGCTGCCGTCGGACAGCCGGATCCAGGGGCGGAACGTCACCGCCCAGTCCTTGCGGTCCAGGCCGACGTTGAACATCACCCGGTTCCAGCTGCGCGAGAGCGGGTCGGCGCGGCCGTTGGACTGGTGGTTGATGCCGATCGCCGCCATCCGCCCCTTCCAGCCGAACAGGCTGTAGCTGTTGCGGAACACCATGAGGACTTCGGGCTCGTAGTTGGTCTCGCGGAACGGGCGCGAGGCGTCGCTGTTGAGCACCTGCCAGCGCGAGCTCTGCGTGTAGCCCATCCACAGGTCGCCGTTGTCGCCGAAGATGCTCTCCAGCGCCTTGGTCTTGAAGCTGATCTGGAACTTCGTCTCGAACTCGTCGGTGTCCATCGCCTGCGCCTCGACGCCGGGCGAAGAGCTGGCCGGCGACGGGTTCTGGTTGCTGCTCCAGAACACCGGCAGCAGGTACACCGGCTTGTACGCACGCATGTTGAAGGTGCCGAGCTTCGAGTCGCGCGCCAGCTCCCAGCGGCTGTCGAGCAGCGAGCCGCGGCCGGCATTGGCGAGCGCCTCGCGGCGCGGATCGTCGTCGTGCGGGTAGAAGTCGCTGCTGGTGTCGGCGGGTCGTGCCTGCGCGGCTGCGGCTTCGAGCGCCGCGGCCTCCGCGCGGGCGCGGGCGGCGGCTTCATCGGCGGCCTGCGGCGAACGCGCCTGGCGGCCGGCGGCCAGGTCGTAGCAGGCAAGGCGCTCGGCGTCGCTCTCGACCGCGACACAGGCGGTCGGGCTGCCGGCCGGTGGCGACTGGGCGGCTGCGGTGAACGGCAAGGCGCACAACAGGGACAGGATGGCCGACAGGCGTGGTGGCATGGGATGGCTGTGTTGGCGAGGCGAGGCGCGAGTCTAGCGTGGTGTCACAGGAACCATGCGAACGCGAACAGGCCCAGCATCGCGAAAGCCAGCGCCAGCTTCAGCACGATCGCGAACACGATGCCCAGCCAGGTGCCGAAGCCGACCCGCGCCGCTTGCCCGACGTCGCGTCCGTGCAGCAGCTCACCCGCCAGCGCGCCCAGGAAGGGACCGGCGAACAGCCCCACCGGGCCGAAGAACACACCGACGAAGGTGCCGATGATCGCGCCAACGATCGCCTTGCCGCTCGCACCCACGCGTTTCGCGCCGAGCGCGGTGGCCCAGAAGTCGATCAGGAGCGACAGCAGGGTCAGCACCCCCAGTACCGCGAGCGTGACCACGCCGATCTGCTCGAATCCGCCGGCCCATGCCGCCAGCAGCATGCCGGCGAACACCAGCGGCAGGCCCGGAAGCGCGGGGAGGATCGTGCCGATGACGCCGGCGACCACCAGGATCGCGGCGAGGACGTAATAGAGAACCTGTGCATCCATCTTGGCAGCCTGCCCATGTAATGACGGCCCGCATGGCGGGCCGTCAGGAGAACACGAAACGAGGAGGATGGATCAGCGCAGCGAGGCGCGGCCACCCGCAACGCGCACATATGAGCCTTCGCGGATCCCGCCCAGGTCAGTCTGGGTGACCACGGTCATGCGGCCGTTGTCGAGGCGCACGTGGACGTCGTAGACCGAGTCCCCCTGGACGCGGTTCTGGATGGCGTTGCCCGCCACCGCGCCGCCGACCGCGCCGGCGACCGTCGCGGTGTTGCGGCGGCCCTCGCTGTCCGTGTTGCGGCCGGCAATTTCACGCGCAGCCACGGCGCCCACTACGCCACCCAGCACGGCACCGGTGGCATTGGGCGTATTGCCACCGCGCGCGCGATGGTCGATGCGGGTGACCACGCCGCAGTCCTGGCAGGCGTAGGCGGACGAACCGGTATTGCCGTAGCCGCTGCCGCTGGAATAGCCGGGCGATGTGCTCGCACAGCCGACCATGGTGAGCGCGGCAAGCGCGGCGGTGGCACCGATCAGGCGGATCTTCATTGCGTTGCTCCTGAGATCGCGGGGGGATGGGAAGGTGGACCTTCCACCCCGCGACCTTAGGAGCAGGGTCGTGAACAGCCGATCAACCGCGGAAGTCGCGGTGGCAGGCCTTGCAGTCCGCGCCGATGGCCTCGGTGGTGGTCTTGAGTCCCGCGCAGTTCAGCGGCGGCGATGCCAGGGCGCTGTCGATGGCGCCGCGGAACTTGCCGGCGTGGGTGGCAAAGCGGGTGTCATCGCGCAGGTCGGCGAATGCGGGCTCGAGATCGTTGCCCAGCACGCGCAGCGCCTGCAGGTGCGGCAGCACGTCCGTCGCCGCGCAACGGTTGGCCTGCAGCGCGTCGCGCAGCTGTGCGCTGTGCGCGGACAGCAGGTGCATGGTGGCCTTGGGGTAGTGGTCCTGCCAGGTCTTGCGGGCCTCCAGCGCGCGCAACAGCATCACCACCGCCACCACGCCAAGCACCAGGCCCAGGACGAAGACGAACAGGTAGCGGACCGCAGCCGAGTGCGGCTTGCCCGCGTGGCTCGCGGGACCTGCGTGGGGCGTGGTATCGGGCGGCGTCGACATGCGTGCACTCCGGCTGGCGGTTGGACAGCGGCGATTGTATGCGGCGCACCCGCTAAAATGCGCGCATGGACAAGCACTGGCAGGACAGGTTCGCGGGTATCGACCGCCTTTACGGGCGTGGCGCGGTGGCGCGTTTTGCCGACTGCCATGTCGCGGTGGTGGGCCTGGGTGGCGTGGGCTCGTGGGTGGCCGAGGCGCTCGCGCGCAGCGCCGTCGGTCGGCTGACGCTGATCGATGCCGATGACCTGTGCGTGTCCAACACCAACCGCCAGCTTCCGGCGCTCGAAGGCCACTACGGGCGCGCCAAGGTCGAGGCCATGGCGGAACGTTGCCGTGCGATCAACCCGGCGATGACGGTCGACGCCTTGCCGAGTTTCCTCACGCCGGCCAACCTCGACGAGCTGCTCGATCGCGGCTATGACCTGGTCATCGATGCCTGCGACAGCTTCCGCAGCAAGGTCGAGGCGATCGCATGGTGCCGGCGCCGCAAGCTGCCGCTGATCACCGTGGGCTCGGCGGGCGGGCGCGTGGACCCGACCCTGGTGCGCGTGCGCGACCTGTCCAAGACCGAGCACGACGCGATGCTGGCGCTGGTGCGGCGCAAGCTCCGCGGCGAGTTCAATTTCCCCAAGGGGCCGCGGCGCTATTTCAGCGTGCCTGCGGTGTACTCGCTGGAAAACGTGCGTTACCCGCAGCCCGATGGCAGCGTCTGCGGCCTGCGCCCGCAGGTCGGCGGTGCCGACGCGCTCAACCTCGACTGCGGTGGCGGCCTCGGCGCGGCCACGCATATCACCGGCGCATTCGCGTTCGCCGCGGCGGGCAAGGCGCTGGAGATGCTGCTTGCACGCGGCCAGGCGCGCGACGCCTAGTCCAGCGCGAACAGCCGCCGCGCGTTGGCGCTGGTGGCTTCGGCCACCACATGGTCATCCACGCCGCGCAGCGCGGCGATCGTCGCGCACACCACGGCAAGGCGCGCCGGTTCGTTGCGTTGGCCGCGGAGGCCGGCATCCGGCTGGTCGGGCGCGTCGGTTTCCAGCAGCAGGTGTTCTATCGGCATGTCGGCGGCCAGCCGGCGTAGCCGCTGCGCGCGTTCGTAGGTGACCGGACCACCGAGGCCGAGCAGGAAGCCCTCGCGCCACAGCACTTCCGCCTGCTGGCGGCTGCCGGAAAAACTGTGCACCACGCCGCGCAGGCCGCCAATGCGGCGGATGGCGGCGATCACCGCGTCCACCGCGCGCCGCGCGTGCACGATCACCGGCAAGTCGAACTCGCGCGCAAGTTGCAGCTGGCCGTCGAACCAGTGCGCCTGTTGCGCCGGGTCCAGGCCTTCCACGAAGTAATCGAGCCCGCATTCGCCGACCGCCACCGGGCGCTCGCGCGCCAGCCAGGTGCGCAGCTGCTCGAGGTGTCCCGGGCGGTGGTGGGCGAGGAAGGTTGGATGCAGGCCGTAGGCCGGGTACAGGCCATCGTCGAGAGCGGCCGCTTCGCGGAGACCCGGCCAGGCGCCAGCGTGCGTCGCGGGCAGGACCTGCATGCGCACACCCGCCGCACGCGCCCGGGCAATTACTGCTGCACGATCGGCGTCGAACTCGATTGCGTCGAGATGGCAATGGCTGTCGACCAGCATGGTTCAACCGCGCCGGGCTTCACCGTCGATGGTGTCCTTCGCTGTCCCGCCTGCGGGCCGCTTGCGGCGCGCGAGCAGCAGGGCACCGAGGCCGAACAGGATCTCGTCGACGAACGGCAGCGGATCCGGGACCACGAGGGTGACCAGGAACAGGCCCGCCGCGGCCATGAACAGCTTCGGAAAGCTCAGGCGGCCCAGCCATCGCATCAGCGGGATCAGCAGGGGATTGGGCATGGCGACACTCCACGGGCGTGCGATGCAGGCACGCTAGCACGCGGCAGGGTGTGGCCTGGTTCACGGATCCGTCAGTTTGCAGGCCGGGTGGCCGGCACCCGTTCAGGCGTGAAGTGTTCGAATCCCGTTATCCGCGGCACCGCCGCACGGTCCACCGGTACCGCCCACGAGGAGGCGCTCCATGAAGAACAACACGCTAGCCATTGCCCTCGCTTCGCTGCTTGTCGGTGGCGTTGCCGTCGCCGCCTTCCAGGGTGGTCGCACCGACCAGCCGCGCGCCGACATCGCCGCCGCCGGCACCTCGCTGGACGTCGCCGCCGACGCATCGGAAGGACGCCTCGACGATGGCGCGATCCCGAGCGCGGGCCGCCTTGAATATGCCGACGTCGTCGCCGTCAAGCCGATCACCGAGCGCGAGGCGCTGTATGCGACCGTGATCGGCTCCGAGGCGATCCGCGAAACCACCACGAGTTCCAGCCCGCGCCAGGTCTGCGAAGACGTGGTCGTGCAGGAGCGCCTCCCCGAGCGCGACGGCAACATCGGCGGCACTGTCGCAGGTGCGGTCATCGGTGGCCTGGTGGGCAACCAGGTCGGCAGCGGCAACGGCCGCAAGCTGGCCACCGTGGCCGGTGCCGTCGGCGGCGGCTATGCCGGCCGCGCTGTGGACCGTCGCCACGTCGGTGGCCAGGTCGTCGAGCGCGTCGACCGCCAGTGCCGCACCGTGCAGGACAGCGCGCAGTCGTCGCGCGTGGTCGCCTACAACGTGACCTACCGCAACCCGGATGGCACCACCGGCACCATGCGCACCGACAGCAAGCCCGGCAACCGCATCCCGCTGGGCAACCAGGACGTGACCGTCGGCTACGACGTCACCTACCGCTACGACGGTGACGAGCGCAGCATCCGCATGGACGAGCGCCCCGGTGACCGCCTGCCGGTGATCGACGGCCAGGTGGTCACCCAGGTCGCCAGCGTCGACGGCGACACCGAGCGCGGCTGATCGCAGCGCCGCCAGGTGAACGCTGACGCGGGCCCGGATTTCCGGGCCCGCGTCGTTTCCGGGAACTGCCGGCCGGTAACGCCCCGCGCCATGGCCTGCCCGGCGCCGCCGGCCATCGCTACAATGCCGGGTTTCCGCCGACCGGTTGCGCTTCCATGGCCCTGAATCCCTACGACCTCTACGACGTCCGCTCCCTGCTCAGCGATGAGGAGCGCGCCGTGCAGGACACGGTGGCGCGGTTCACCGACGAACGCGTGCTGCCGATCATCGGCGAGTGCTTCGACCAGGGCCGCTTTCCGAAGGAGCTCATCCCGGAGATCGCCGGGCTCGGCCTGCTGGGCGCGACGCTGCCCGCCGAATACGGCGGCTCGGAGCTCAACTACGTCAGCTACGGGCTGATCTGCCAGGAGCTGGAGCGCGGCGACAGCGGCATCCGCAGCTTCGCCAGCGTGCAGTCGTCGCTGTGCATGCATCCGATCTTCGCGTATGGCACCGAGGAGCAGAAGAAGCGCTGGCTGCCCGACATGGCCGCCGGCAAGGTGATCGGCTGCTTCGGCCTGACCGAGGCGCACGGCGGCTCCGACCCGGCCAACATGAAGACGCATGCCAAGAAGGACGGCGGCGACTGGATCATCAACGGCGCCAAGATGTGGATCACGAACGGCAACATGGCCGACATCGCGATCGTCTGGGCGCAGACCGAAGACGGCATCCAGGGCTTCATCGTCGAGAAGGATTTCGCCGGCTTCAGTGCGCAGGAGATCAAGCACAAGATGAGCCTGCGCGCGTCGGTGACCAGCGGCCTGTTCTTCGACAACGTCCGCGTGCCGGAGGCCAACCGCCTGCCGAACGTGAAGGGCCTGAAGGGGCCGCTGGGCTGCCTGACCCAGGCGCGCTACGGCATCACCTGGGGTCCGATCGGCGCGGCGATCGCCTGCCTGGACGAGGCCTTGAACTACAGCAAGGAGCGCATCCTGTTCAACCGCCCGCTCGCGGCCACGCAGAGCGCGCAGCTGAAGATGGCCGACTGGTCGCGGCGCATCACCGGCGCGCAGCTGCTGAGCCTGCAGCTCGGTCGCCTGAAGGATGCCGGCAAGATGCAGCCCACCCAGGTGAGCGTGGCGAAGTGGAACAACTGCCGCATGGCCATCGACATCGCGCGCGAAGCGCGTGACCTGCTCGGCGGCGCCGGCATCACCACCGAGCACTGCCCGATCCGCCACGCGCTGAACCTGGAATCGGTGATCACCTACGAGGGCACCGAGACCGTGCACCAGCTGGTGGTGGGCCGCGAACTGACCGGCATCAACGCCTTCGCCGGCTGAGCCCTGTCCGGGCGCCGCGCCGCGGCGCCCACCGGTCCACGCGATAGAGGTGCGTCCACCATGGCCTTGCCCGAGCTCCGCCTTGAAACCGAACGCCTGGTCCTGCGCCCGCCGCAGCTGGGCGATTTCGAGCGCTATGCCGAACTGCTTGGCGACGAGCAGGCCGCGCGCCACATCGGCGGTCACCAGCCGCGTGCGCCGGCGTGGCGCAAGTTCCTGCAGATGCCCGGTGCCTGGGCCGTGCAGGGCTTCGGCATGTTTTCAGTCGTCGAGAAGGCCAGCGGCAGCTGGCTTGGCCAGGTCGGCCCGTGGAAGCCCGAGGGCTGGCCGGGCAACGAGATCGGCTACTCGTTCCACCCCGATGCGTGGGGCAGGGGCTATGCGACTGAAGCAGCGATCGCCACGATCGACTGGGCGCTGGCGAATCTCGGCTGGGACGAATTCATCCACTGCATCGCGCCCGAGAACGTCGCTTCGCAACAGCTCGCGAAGCGCCTGGGTTCCACGCTCCGCGGGCCGGGACGATTGCCGGCGCCTTACGAAGATGCAGCCGTCGACATCTGGGGGCAGACCCGCGCGCAATGGCGCGCGCGTGGCGCGGGCGGCGCGCCGTGATCACCGTCCACGGCTTTTCGCCCTCGGGCAATTGCCACAAGGTGAAGCTGCTGCTGGAGCAGCTCGGTCGCCCCTATCGCTGGGTCGAAACCGACAGCAGCCGCGGCGAGACACGCACGCCGGGATTCCTCGCGATCAACCCCAACGGCCGGGTGCCGGTGATCGAGCTCGACGACGGCCGCCGCATGGCGGAGTCGAATGCGATCCTGTGCTGGCTGGCCGAAGGCACGCCGTACTTCGCCGGCGATGCCTGGCAGCGCGCCCAGGCGCTGTCATGGATGTTCTTCGAGCAGTACAGCCATGAGCCCTACATCGCCGTCGCGCGCTTCATCCGCGGCTGGACCCCGACCGATTCCCCACGCCGCGCCGCGGAACTGCCGCGCTGCCTCGAGCGCGGCCACCAGGCGCTGGCGGTGATGGAGCAGCACCTGGCCGCGCATCCCTGGTTCAGCGGTGACGGCTACGGTATCGCCGACATCGCGCTCTTCGCCTACACCGACGTTGCCGGCGACGGCGGCTTCGACCTGACGCCCTATCCGGCGATCGGCGGCTGGCTGGCGCGCGTGCGCGCAACGCCGGGCTTCCTTCCGATCCCGCCTCCCACGCCCGACGTCGCCGCCCTGCTGGCGACGCACTGACCACGGAAATCGCCACGCCATGTCGCAGGTCGTTCCCCAGCCCATCCCCGCGCGCATGCGCGGCCTCAACCGTGCCGAGATCTGCGACGTCAACTTCAGCGAGTTCGTGCGCGGCTGGAACGGCCACGTCGACGCGCGCCCGGCCGCCGACGAGGCGATCCTCGACGGCAGCGCGCTGGATGCGCGCGGCTTCCGCGAGCTGTTCGAGTCGCAGCTGATCAGCCGCCACCTGGATCTCATGGCGCGCGTGCTGCGCGTGCAAGACAAGGTCTTCTACACGATCGGTTCCAGCGGCCACGAGGGCAATGCGATGGTCGCGCGGCTGACGCGGCACACCGATCCCGCGTTCCTGCACTACCGCTCCGGCGGCTTCATGGCCGAGCGCTTCCGCAAGCTGCCGGGCATGGACCCGGTGATGGACTCGGCGCTGTCGTTCGCCGCCAGCAAGGACGACCCGGCGAGCGGCGGCCGGCACAAGGTCTGGGGCAGCAAGGCGCTCTGGGTGCTGCCGCAGACGTCCACGATTGCTTCGCACCTGCCCAAGGCGTTCGGCACCGCGGTCGCGATCGAGCAGGGCCGGCGCATCGGCCATGCGCTGCCGATCCCGGACGACAGCATCGCCATCTGCTCGTTCGGCGATGCGTCCAGCAACCACGCCACCGCGCAGACCGCGTTCAACGCCGCGGCGTGGACGGCCTACCAGAAGCTGCCCGCGCCGGTGCTGTTCGTGTGCGAGGACAACGGCATCGGCATTTCGGTGAAGACGCCGGACGGCTGGGTGGCGCGCAACTTCGCGCAGCGCCCGGACCTGGATTACTTCGCCGCCGACGGCCTTGACCTGGCCGCCGGCTATGGCGACGTGCAGCGCGCGGTCGAACACTGCCGGCGCACGCGCCGCCCGACCTTCCTGCACCTGCGCACCACCCGGATCATGGGCCACGCCGGCACCGACTTCGAGATCGAATGGCGGCCGCTGGAGGAGCTGTGCGCGGTGGAAGCGAGCGATCCGCTGCTGCGTTCTGCGGCGATCGCGCTCGAGTCGGGGCTGATGTCGAAGGACGAGGTGCTGGCGCTGTACGAGGCCACGCGCGCCAGGTGCTTCGCCGCCGCAGAGGATGCCGACCGTCGCCCGCGCCTCGACTCGCTCGAAGACGTGATGGCGCCGCTCGCGCCGTACACGCCGGCGGCGGTGCAGGCCGAAGCCACGCGCGCCGACTTCGACGCGCGCCGGCTGGAGGTGTTCGGCGGCGAGGCCAAGCTGCCGGAAAACCAGCCGCCGAAGCACCTCGCCATCCAGATCAACCAGGCGCTGCACGACCTGTTCTGCAAGTATCCCGAGACGCTGCTGTTCGGCGAGGACGTGGCGCAGAAGGGCGGCGTGTACACCGTCACCAAGGGCCTGCAGAAGGCGTTCGGCGCGCGACGCGTGTTCAACACCCTGCTCGACGAGACGGTGATCCTCGGCCTGGCGCAGGGCTACGCCAACATGGGGCTGTTGCCGCTGCCCGAGATCCAGTACCTGGCGTATTTCCACAACGCCTGCGACCAGATCCGCGGCGAGGCGGCCAGCCTGCAGTTCTTCTCCAACGGCCAGTACCGCAACCCGATGGTGGTGCGCATCGCATCGCTGGGCTACCAGCGCGGCTTCGGCGGGCACTTCCACAACGACAACTCGATCACCGCGCTGCGCGACATCCCCGGCCTGGTGGTCGGCTGCCCGAGCCGCGGCGACGATGCCGCGACCATGCTGCGCACACTGGCCGCGCTGGCCAAGGTCGACGGCCGCGTGTGTGCGCTGCTCGAGCCGATCGCGCTGTACATGGCCAAGGACCTGCACGCGCCCGGCGACGGCGGCTGGCTGACCAGCTACCCGCCACCCGGCGAGGCGATGACGCTCGGCGAAGGCCGGGTGTACGGCGAAGGCCACGATGACCTGGTGATCTTCACCTTCGGCAACGGCGTGCCGATGAGCCTGCGCGCCGCGCGCACGATCGAGGAAACGCACGGCTGGAAGGTGCGCGTGGTCGACCTGCGCTGGCTGGTACCGCTCAACGACGGCTTCATCCGCGAGCAGGCCGCAAGCGCGAAGCGCATCCTCGTGGTCGACGAAGGCCGGCGCAGCGCCGGCGTGGGCGAGGGCATCATCACCGCCGTGGTCGAGGGCGGATTCGGCGCGCGGCCGCTGCAGCGCGTGGTCGGTGCCGACACATTCACGCCGCTCGCCGGTGCGGCGTTCCTGGTGATTCCGTCGGACGCCGAGATCGTGGCGGCTGCCGATCGACTGGCTGTGGTCGCGCCGTAACGCGTCCGCACGCGGCGCGCGCTAGGCCTGCGCGCGCAGCAGTGTCGCGAGCTGCGCTGCGCCCATGGGCCGCGCAATGCCGAAACCCTGGCCGATGTCGCAGCCCGCGGCGGCCAGCCAGTCGCGGGTGGCGTCGTCCTCGATGCCCTCGGCGGCCACTGTGGCGCCCAGTTCGTGCGCAAGGCCGATGATCGCGGTCACGATGGCCTGGTCCGAGCGCGAGTCGAGCAGCGAGGTCACGAACGAGCGGTCGATCTTGAGCTCGTCGGGGGCGAGGCGGCGCAGGTTGACCAGGGAGGAATGGCCGGCGCCGAAGTCGTCCACGGAAATGCGGATGCCATGCGCACGCAGCCGCGGCACCGCCTCGGCGACCAGTCCGGGCTCGCGCATGACGTCGGTCTCGGTGATCTCCAGCATCAGCCCCGGGCCGTCCTGGCCGTGCCGGGCGATGATGGCATCGACCAGCCGCGGGTCGGCCAGGTCGTTGGCCGAGATGTTCACCGAGACGTGCAGCGGCGGGTCTGCAGCGGGCCATTGTTGGCGCTGCCGCAGGCCGCAGCGCACCAGGTGCAGGCTCATGGCGCCGATCACGCGTGCCTGTTCGGCGATGGGCACGAACTCTTCCGGCGACATCGGGCCACGCTGCGGATGGTCCCAGCGCACCAGCAGCTCGGCGCCCAGCCAGCGGCCACTGCGCAGGTCCAGCTTGGGCTGGAACTGGTAACCGAGGCGGTCGTTGTCGATCGCGTCCTGGAGTTCGGCGAGCAAGGCCGCATGCTGGCCGGCGTACTGCACCACGGGGCTGTCCCGTCGGCGCCTGCGCCACGCCAGCGTGCTTCCGCCGATCACCAGCAGCGCCGCCACGCCGCCCGTGATCGCCGGCCAGGGCAGGGCCTTGCGTGCGCTCAGGTTGCCGATCCATTCCACGTACAGGTCGTTCTGCGTTCCGCTGGCGCGCAGGCGTTCGAGCGAGGCATCGATCCGCGCCACCAGGTCGGCGCGGCCGTGGCGCGCCGCGAACACATAGCGGCGTTCCAGCAGCGGCGGACTCAGTGCCACCATGTCGCGCAGGTCGTGCTGGTGGATGGCGTAGTAGCCGATGCCGGTGGGCGCGAGGGCATAGTCGGCGTCGCCGCGGGCCACCGCCGCCAGCGTGTCCGCCTCGTTGTCGAGTTCCACCAGCACCACGCCCGGACCGGCCTGCGCGCGCAGCGCTTCCCAGGCAAGGCCCGCATGCTGCACCGCCACGCGCACGTCGGCGAGTTCGTCGAGTGAATCCAGCACCGCCCGCGAGCGCGGGCCGAACAGGGCATGGTGGCGGATCAGGATCGGCTCGGTGAACAGGAAGCGCTGCTCGCGCTCGGCCGACCAGAACATCGGCACGATATCGACCTCGTCGCGGGCGAGGCGCTCCAGGGCGTCGTCCCATGCGCCCAGCTCGAAGCGCGGCTCCATGCCCAGGTCACGCGCGACCTCGCGCGCCAGCGCCACGTCGAAGCCGTCGGCCTGGCCGTCCTCGTCAAGGAAGTGGTACGGCGGATAATCGGCATCGCCGCCAATGCGCAGCGTTTCCGCCTCCCTGGCGCCTGCGAAGGCCGGGGCGAGCAGGGCGATGGCTGCAAGCAGCCAACCGGCCCCCCGCGCAACGGCCCTGCCGCGGCCGGTCATCGCCACCCCAAGGCTTCCATTGCGCGGCATCCGGTTTGACCGTGCGCCATGTGTAGCACAGCCGGGTGCGTCGTCGACGCGCCCCGGCTGTTGCCGGGGTTACGGCATCACCACCTTGATGTCCACGCGGCGGTTGGGCGCCAGGCAGGTGATCAGCGCCTGGCCCTTCTCGCCCACGCACGCGGCCACCGGCTCCACGCTGCCGCGCCCGACTGCGGTGATCCTGTCGGCGGGCACGCCCGCCGCGGCGAGGTAATCGCGCACCGCGGCCGCGCGCTTGCGCGACAGTTCCACGTTGCCCGCGGCAGTGCCGATGCGGTCGCTGTGGCCGATGACATGCACCACCTCCACAGCCGGCAGCGCGCGCACGCGCGCGGCGAGCAGGTCGAGCTCGGCGCGCCCTGCGGGGCTGATGTTGTCGATGCCGGACTTGCCGAATTCGAACAGCGCGTCCCCCGACAGCGTCTGGTCGAAGCTCGCCGGGGCCGGCTCGGGCGCGGGGTCGGGCGGTGGCGGGCTGGATGCACAGGCGGCCAGCAGGCAGGTGGCAAGCAACGCTGCCACGCGTGCGATCGAACGGGTCATGCATTTCCCCTTTGCGTGATTGTCCCGGGCCGGCCGGACGGCCGCCCGCACCGTGGATTCCCCCGGGGCCGAGGATAGCGTCAGGATGTAACCGCGATGCGACGCGCTTCGCGGTTCGGGATCGTCAGCGCGAAAGGCCGTCGTGCAGTGGCAGCACGGCCAGCGACTGGCCGTCGGCCTCGAGCGTGGCGGAGTCGTCGCGCTCCAGCGGGAGTACCGCCAGGGCGAGCGCAGCAGCGGGAAGTCCGGTGCCGGCCGCGTCGCCGCTGCATGCCACCGTGCCCAGTGCCTTGCCGTCGGCCAGCACCTCGCTGCCCGCCGCGGGCGCAAGCGGCGCGCCGAACAGCACCAACCCACGCTTCGCCTTGCCCAGGAAGTGCGTGCGCGCCACGATTTCCTGGCCGGGATAGCAGCCCTTTTTCACGCTGTAGGCCTTCAGCCGGTCCAGCGACAGCTGTTGCGGCGTCCACTGTTCCGTCTGCGACGGCGGCAGCCGCGGCCAGCCGTGGGCGAGGTCGAAGGCGTGCCAGCGTGCCTGCGCCGCCGGGTCGGGTTCGACGGCGACGTTCGAGACGCGCAGGCAGCGGGGCAGGGTGCCATCACCCAGGTCGAGTTCAATGCCGCCGACCGCGTCGCCCGAGAGCGTCGCGTCGCGGGCCGCCGCCGGTGCCGCGAACGCCCCGGCCGCGAACAGGTCAGGGCGCGCCTCGACCTTGACCTTGCTGCGGAACACCAGGCCGCGCAGGCGTGCCGCCAGGGATTCGGTATCGCCGTCCGGTACCAGCAGCCAGGCGCTCTCGGCGCCCAGCCGCAGCACCGCGAACAGCGCGATCACCCGCCCCTTGGGCGTCAGCCAGCCGCTCCACTGCCAGCCGTGGTCGGCCAGCGCGGCCACGTCGCTCATGCACTGCGCCTGCGCGAACGCCAGCGCATCGCGGCCTTCGAGGGTGATGACGCCGTGGTCGGGAAGTGCGAAGAAACCCGTCCGCGGAACGTCCGGCTTGTCCAACATGGCCATGGGAACTAGACTTTCACTCGTGCCTGACCCCGCAATCATAGGCGAAACGCCGCCCCCAGCCGTCCCCGCACCTTCCGCGGACGCGGTGGCAACGCCGCCGCCCGCGCCGGAGTACGGGGGCCGCGACGGCCCCGATCCGACCCGCTACGGGGACTGGGAAAAGAACGGACGCTGCATCGACTTCTGATGCGTTCGCCGCCCATGGCGGCTTGCCATACCCCCACCAGCCAACGCGGCAGACATCGCCGCCCAGCGAGAGATGCCCGCCGCGATGACCCATCCAAACCGCCCACTGTCGCCGCACCTCCAGGTGTACCGCTGGCAGATCACCATGTTGATGTCGATCCTGCATCGCGCCACGGGCATCGCGCTGGTGGTCGGCGCGTTCGGCCTGGCCTGGTGGCTGCTTGCCGTTGCCGCCGGCGGAGACGCCTACGCCTCGGCCAGCGCCTGCCTGGCGTCGCCCCTCGGCCGCATCGCGCTGTTCGGCTTCTCGCTGGCGCTGATGTACCACCTGCTCAACGGCGTCCGCCACATGCTGTGGGATGCCGGGTGGGGCTTCGAGCTGCCGGAGGTGTACCGCTCCGGTTACACCGTGTTCGTGTTGACCGTGGTGCTGACCGCGGCCATCTGGTTCTTCGCGCTGGGAGGTGCGGCATGAGCGACGTGAAAGCAGGCGCCGCCGCGCGCCGCGACCTGCGCACGCCACTGGCGCGCGCCCGTGGACTGGGCTCGGGCAAGACCGGCACCGGCCACTTCTGGTACCAGCGCCTGACCGCCATCGTGCTGGTGCTGCTGGTGCCGTGGCTGGTCGGCACGCTGGTGTCGCTGGTCGGTGCCGATCTCCCCACCGCCTATTCGGTGCTGTCGCGCCCCTATAACGCGATCCTCATGGCGGCGCTCGTGGTGGCGCTGTTCTGGCACGCGAAGCTCGGCCTCCAGGTGGTGATCGAGGACTACGTGCACGCCCGCGCGGTCGAACTGACCCTGCTGGTGCTCAACTCACTGCTCTGCGCCCTCGGTGCCCTGGCTTCGCTGTACGCGATCGCCCGCATCGCGCTGCTTGCCTGACCTGCGAAGCCCAAGATGACCAACGCCTACAAGATCACCGAACACAAGTACGACATGATCGTGGTGGGGGCCGGCGGTGCCGGCCTGCGCGCCACGTTCGGCCTCGCCCACAAGGGCCTGAAGACCGCCTGCATCACCAAGGTGTTCCCGACCCGTTCGCACACCGTGGCCGCGCAGGGCGGCATTTCCGCCGCGCTCGGCAACATGGGCGAGGACGACTGGCGCTTCCACTTCTACGACACCATCAAGGGCTCCGACTGGCTGGGCGACCAGGACGCCATCCAGTACATGTGCCGCGAGGCCATCCCGGCGATCATCGAGCTCGAGCACCAGGGCGTGCCGTTCTCGCGCACCGAGGAGGGCAAGATCTACCAGCGCCCCTTCGGCGGCATGACCACGCACTATGGCAAGGGCACCGCGCAGCGCACCTGCGCCGCCGCCGACCGCACCGGCCACGCCATCCTGCACACGCTGTACCAGCAGTCGCTGGCGCACCAGGCGGAGTTCTTCGTCGAGTACTTCGCGCTCGATCTGATCATGGATGCCGACGGCGCCTGCCGCGGCGTGCTGGCCATCGACATGGCCGAAGGCACGCTGCACCTGTTCCGCGCCCAGGGCACGGTGCTGGCCACCGGCGGCTACGGCCGCGCGTACTTCTCTGCCACGTCCGCGCACACCTGCACCGGCGACGGTGGTGGCATGGCGTTGCGCGCGGGCCTCGGCCTGCAGGACATGGAGTTCGTGCAGTTCCATCCCACCGGCATCTACGGCGCCGGCTGCCTGATCACCGAGGGCGTGCGCGGCGAAGGCGGCATCCTGCGCAACGCCAACGGCGAACGCTTCATGGAGCGCTACGCACCGAACGCCAAGGACCTGGCGTCGCGTGACGTCGTGAGCCGCTCGATGACCATCGAGATCCGCGAAGGCCGCGGCGTGGGCGAGCACAAGGACCACATCCACCTCGACCTGACGCACCTCGACCCGAAGGACATCCACGAGAAACTGCCCGGCATCGCCGAGAGCGCGCGGATCTTCGCCGGCGTCGACGTCGAGAAGCAGCCGATCCCGGTCATTCCCACCGTCCACTACAACATGGGCGGCGTGCCGACCAACTACCACGGCGAAGTGGTGCAGCTGAAGGACGGCAACCCGGACGCGATCGTCCCGGGCCTGTACGCCATCGGCGAGGCCGCCTGCGTGTCGGTGCACGGCGCCAACCGCCTCGGCTCCAACTCGCTGCTGGACCTGGTGGTGTTCGGGCGTGCGGTCGCCAACCGCTGCGCCGAGACCATCCGTCCGGGCGGGCCGCACAAGCCGCTGGCGGCCGATGCCTGCGACCGTTCGCTGGCCAACCTCGACAAGCTGCGCCACGCCAAGGGCGACACGCCCACGGCGGTGATCCGCGACCGCATGCAGCGCACCATGCAGGCCGACGCCGCGGTGTTCCGCACCGGCGAGACGCTGGCCGAGGGCGTGGCCAAGATCCGCGAGATCAACGATTCGTTCGCCGACGTCAAGGTCAGCGACCGTTCGCTGGTGTGGAACTCGGACCTGATCGAGACCTTCGAGCTGCAGAACCTGCTGGGCCAGTCGCTGGCGACCATCGTGGCCGCGGAGAACCGCACGGAATCGCGCGGCGCGCATGCCCGCGAGGATTTCCCGGACCGCAACGACGCCGAGTGGCAGAAGCACTCGCTGACCTGGGTGGACGATGCCGGCAACACGCGCATCGACTACCGCCCGGTGCACATGTACACCCTCGACGACGAAGTCGAAGTCGTGCCGCCCGTCGCGCGCGTCTACTAGGATCAAAGGCAGATGGCTGAATTTTCACTCCCGAAGAACTCGACGATCCACAAGGGCAAGCGCTTCGCGGCGCCCGCCGGGGCCTCGCGCGTGCGCGAATTCAAGGTCTACCGCTGGAGCCCCGACGACAGCGAGAACCCGCGCACCGACACCTACGAGGTCGACCTCGACAAGTGCGGCCCGATGGTTCTCGACGCGCTGATCAAGATCAAGAACGAGATCGACCCCACGCTGACGTTCCGCCGTTCGTGCCGCGAGGGCATCTGCGGTTCGTGCGCGATGAACATCGACGGCACCAACACGCTGGCCTGCACCAAGGCCATCGAGGACTGCGGCAAGGGCAAGGGCGAGGTGCCGATCTACCCGCTGCCGCACATGGAGGTGGTCAAGGACCTGATCCCCGACATGACGCACTTCTACGCGCAATACGCGTCCATCCAGCCGTGGATCCGTACCCAGAGCCTGCCGCCGCCGGACCGCGAGCGCCTGCAGACCAAGGAAGACCGCGCCAAGCTCGACGGGCTGTACGAGTGCATCCTGTGCGCCTGCTGCAGCACCGCGTGCCCCAGCTACTGGTGGAACGGCGACCGCTACCTCGGCCCGGCGATCCTGCTGCAGGCCTACCGCTGGATCGTCGACTCGCGCGACGAGGACACCGGCGCGCGCCTCGACGACCTCGAGGATCCGTTCAAGCTCTACCGCTGCCACACCATCATGAACTGCACGCGCACCTGCCCGAAGGGACTCAATCCCGCCAAGGCGATCGGCGAGATCAAGCAGTTGATGCTGGCACGCCAGGTCTGATCCATCCCGCGCCGGCACCCGCCGGCGCGGTCGTTTCGGGGGAACGGAACACATGCTGGCAACCCATTCGATCCTGCTGCCCGCATTCGTGCTCGTGGCACTGACCTTCGTGGTCATGGTGCGCATGTACGTGACGCGCGTGGCGCAGATGAAGCGCGAGCGCATCCACCCGCAGGCCGTGGCCACCTCGGCGCAGGCCGCGCAGAAGCTCACCGACAGCGGCGCCGCGGACAACTTCCGCAACCTGTCCGAGTTGCCGGTGCTGTTCTATTTCGGCGTGGCGGTGATGCTGGCGCTCGGCCTGCATGACGGGTGGCTGCTCGGGCTGGCGTGGGGCTTCGTCGCCCTTCGCATCGTGCACAGCGCCATCCACTGCAGCTACAACAAGGTCATGCACCGCTTCAAGGCGTTCCTTGCCGGCAGCGCAGTGCTGATGCTGTTCTGGGTCCGCCTTGTCTGGTGCCTGCTGGCGGCATGAGCACGCTGGACGACGACACCGAGATCCGCCGCCTGCGCTGGAAGTGCCGCCGCGGCATGCGCGAGCTCGACCGCCTGCTCGAACGCTGGCTGGAGCGCGAATGGCGGCAATCCCCGGCCGACGAGCGCGCGGTTTTCCTGCGGCTGCTGGACAGCGAGGACGATAGGCTCTGGAAATGGTTCCTTGGCCACGCCCAGCCCGATGACCCCGAACTCGCCGCACTGGTCAGGCGCATCGCCGACCTGCCGCATTGAGTGGCACCCATCGCGCTGGCTGCTGGCCGCGCTGATCCTGCTGTCGGCGCTGGCCGCAAGCGCGCTGCCGGCGAGCGGCCTGCCTGCGCCGCTGGCTTGGATGCTGGTCCCCGTCGTGCTGGCATGTGGGCTGGCATCGGCACGGCGCCACTGGCGCATGCCCTCCGGCATGGTCGCAATCGATGCGCAGCGGCGCGTGCTGGTCGATGGCGTGGCGGTCGCGCAGCCGCGGCTGCACTGGCGCGGACCGCTGGCGGTACTGTCCTGGCGGGATGTCCGCGGCCGCACCCGGCACCGCACCTGGTGGCCGGATACACTGCCGCCGGCGCGCCGCCGTGAACTGCGGCTGGCCGCCGACAACCTGATTCCCGCCCGCGCGACGCCGCAGATGGCACCATAGCGGCCTTCGAGCCCGCGCGAGACCCGATGTTCAAGCCCATCCCCGTGGCCATCGGCCTGCGCTACCTGCGCGCCAAACGCCGCAACGCCTTCATCTCCTTCATTTCCCTGGCCTCCATCCTCGGCATCGCCGTGGGCGTCACCGCGCTGATCACCACACTGGCGGTGATGAGCGGTTTCCAGCGCGAGATCCGTGACCGCATGCTCGAGATGACCCAGCACGCCACGGTGTCCGCCGACGGCGCGCGCATGGAGAACTGGCAGGAGGCGGTGGACGTCGCGCGTCGCGACCCGCGCATCGCCGGCTCCGCGCCGTATATCTCCACCGAGGCGCTGCTCTCCGGCCAGCGCCGCCAGCCGGCCATCCTGCGCGGCATCGTCCCGGGTGATGAAGCCCAGGTGTCGGTGCTCGGCGAGCGCATGGTCGAAGGCAGCCTCGATACGCTGGCCGCGCGCAGCTACAACATCGTGCTCGGGCGCGAGCTCGCCGCATGGCTGGGCGTGCGCGTCGGCGACAGCGTGATCGCCACCACCGACTACCAGGCCTCGCCCATGGGCGCGGTGCCGCAGCTCAAGCGCTTCACGGTGAGCGGCATTTTCGAAGCCGGCTACCAGGAGTTCGACAAGGGACTGGCTATCGTCAACCTGGAGGACGCCCAGCGCCTGCTGCGCATGGGCAATGCCGTCACCGGCGTGCGCCTTCAGATGCACGACATGGACCTGGCGTTCGACATCGCCCGCGACCTCGCGCTGAAGCTCGACGGACCGTACCGGGTCAGCGACTGGACCAGCGAGAACGCCAACATGTTCCGCGCGCTGAAGCTCGAGAAGACCATGATGGCGATCCTGCTGTCGCTGATCATCGCCATGGGTGCGTTCAACCTGGTGTCGTCGCAGGTGATGCTGGTGACCGACAAGCAGGCCGACATCGCCATCCTGCGCACGCTCGGCCTCACGCCGCGCGGGGTGATGCAGGTGTTCATGGTGCAGGGCACGCTGATCGGCGTGATCGGCACGGTGCTGGGCGTGGTCGGCGGCATCGTGCTCACCCTCAACCTGGAGCACATCCTGCGCGCCATCGAGGCAGTGTTCGGCGTGGTACTGATGCCGGCCGACGTCTACTACATCACCGGCCTGCCGACCGAGCTCAACCCGCACGACGTGGCGTGGATCGCCGCGGTGGCGCTGGCGATGGCGTTCGTGGCCACCATCTATCCGGCCTGGCGCGCGGCGCGCACGGCCCCGGCGGAGGCGCTGCGCTATGAGTGAGCACGCGCAGGCAGCGCGCATCAACCACGGCAACGGCCACCAGGGCGAAGTGGTGCGCGCCGAAGGCCTTGGCAAGACCTACTCCGAGGGCAAGCTGCGCACGCCGGTGTTCGACGGCCTGGAGCTGCGCGTGGACGCCGGCGAGACCGTCGCCATCCTCGGTGCATCCGGCGCCGGCAAGAGCACGCTGCTGCACCTGCTGGGCGGACTCGACACGCCCACGGCGGGCGAGGTGTTCGTCTGCGGGCAGGCGATGGGCTCGCTGCCCGACGCCGAGCGCGGCCGGCTGCGCAACCGCGCGCTGGGCTTCGTCTACCAGTTCCACCACCTGCTGCCCGAGTTCACCGCGCTGGAAAACGTGATGCTGCCGGTGATGCTGTCCGGCGCTGCGGTGCCGGAGTCGGCGGCGCGCGCGCGCGCGCTGCTGGAATCCGTCGGCCTCGGCCATCGCCTGGAGCACAAGCCGGGCGAGCTGTCCGGCGGCGAACGCCAGCGTGCGGCCGTGGCGCGGGCGCTGGTCAACAGCCCGGCGTGCGTGCTCGGCGACGAACCTACCGGCAACCTCGACGACAAGACCGCCGCCACGGTGTTCGAGCTGATGCTGGAGCTCAACCGCGCCGAGCGCACCGCGCTGGTGCTGGTCACGCACGACCGCAGCCTGGCGCGCAGGCTGGACCGCGTCCTCGAACTGCACGAAGGCAAGCTGCGCGAGATCGACCCGGCGAGTGCGTGACCACGCGCTGATTTGACGCGGGGCGCGGGGTGCGGGGCACCCGGTACGCCGTACCTCGCGGTGCTTTGAGGAGCAAAGCCACAGCCCGCAAGCTCGCGCTTGGTCGCGGCACTGGCAGCCGGCGGAACGCCCCAAAGTGGCCGGGAGGCCTTCGCGGGGAAGTAAAGGAGGAGGCATCCGCCGCAGGCGGATCCGGGGGACATGAGCCGCGAAGGCCTCCCGGCCACCACAGGGCTCGCGGGGCTCCGGCCACCACGGGGCCCGCCAAGTCACCGCGCCCGGAACGGGGAAGGAACGCAGAGGAAAGGCGGGATCCCTGACAGCTCAGAAGGCTTGCAGGCGATCGGCACTCCCGCGTCCACACGGCACGCTGGGCCTCTTTTGCGGCCCGGGCAGTCGGCAATGACAGGATTGATCGCGGCACCGCCGCTTGGAGTCGGGGCAGCAGGGGCTCTGGTGGCCGGCGCGCTGGCCTGCCTGCTGCTCCCCGCGCTGCCACCGGTGGCGGTGCTCGCGGTGCTCCTGCCCGTCGGCCTGATCGTCTGGTGGCATCGCCGCGATCGTTGGCGGTGGGCGGCGGCCGCGCTGTTCGGCTTCGGACTGTGCGGGCTGCACGCGGCGGCGTCGCTTGGCGCGCAGCTACCGCCGGCCCATGAGCGCGACGATTTCCAGGTCGGCGGGCGCGTCATCGGCCTGCCGGTGCACGAGGCGCGGCGCACGCGCTTCGACCTGCGCGTGCATGACGATCCGGCGCTGCCCGCGTTCCTGCGAGGCGCGCGCCTGCGCCTGTCCTGGTACGACAACGAATGGTCCGATGCGCCATCGCGGCGCGGCGAAATCGTCGCAGGTGGCGAGTGGGAGCTGCGCGTGCGCCTGCGCGCCCCGCGCGGCCTGCGCAACCCGGGCAGCTTCGACAGCGAGAAGCACGCCATGGCGCAGCGCGTGGTGGCCACCGGCTACGTGCGCGCCCCGGAAGATGCCGTGCAGCGCGGGCGGCCGCGCGGCATCGACGCCTGGCGCGACGGCATGGCCGCGCGGATCGATGTGGTGGTCACCAGCGCCTCGTCGCGCTACGTGCGTGCGCTGGCGCTCGGCGACACCCGCGCGCTCGCCGACCACGACTGGGAGATCCTGCGCGCCACCGGGCTTACCCATCTGATCGCGATTTCCGGCTTCCACGTCGGCATGGTCGCGGGCTTCTTCGCGCTGCTGGGTGCGGGGCTGTGGCGGCTGCTGTCGGGGCTCGGGCGCATCGTGCCGCGGCCGCAGGCGTCGGCGGCGGTGGCGCTGGCCGGGGCGGTCGGCTATGCCGCGGTCGCCGGCTTCGCGCTGCCCACGGTGCGCACGGTGCTGATGCTCGCGGTGGTGGTGGCCGCGCGCCTGTGGCGTCGCCCGCTGCGCATCGCCGACGCGCTGGCGCTGGCGGCGATCGCGGTGCTGCTGGTAGATCCGCTCGCGGTGCTGTCGGCGGGCTTCTGGCTCAGCTTCGCCGGCGTGGCGTGGCTGGTGTGGTGCCTTCCGCAGGCGCGCGGCGGCAACATCGCGCGCGAGTTCCTGTCGGCGCAGTGGGTCGCCACGCTGGGCCTGCTGCCGCTGACCGTGATCCTGTTCGGCCAGGCCTCGCTGGCCGGACCGTTCGCCAACCTGGTGGCCATTCCGTGGTGGAGCCTGGTGGTGGTGCCGCTGTCGCTCGTCGGCACCGCGCTCGAAGGCCTGCAGGCAGGCTGGGGCAGCGGTGCGTGGCGGCTTGCGGCCTGGGCCTTCGACCTGTCGTGGCCCGCATTCGAGCGCCTTGGCGCCAGCCCGCTGGCGCTGTGGTGGTTGCCTGAGCCGCGCTGGTTCGCCCTGCCCATGGCGCTCGCCGCGGCGTTCTGGCTGCTGCTGCCGCGCGGCATTCCGGGCAAGCCGCTGGCGGCCCTGCTGTGGTTGCCGCTGCTGTGGCCCGATCGCCAGCTGCCGCGCCATGGCGAAGTCGAGCTGGTGGTCATCGATGTCGGCCAGGGCCTGGCGCTGCTGGTGCGCACCGCGCGCCACGCGCTGCTGTACGACATGGGCCCGGCGATCCCCGAGGGCTACGACGCCGGCGAGCGCACCGTGGTCCCGGCGCTGCATGCGCTGGGCGTGCGCCGGCTGGACACGATGGTGGTCAGCCACGGTGATGCCGACCACGCCGGCGGGCTGGCCGCCGTGCGCCGGCGCTTCCCGGCGCCCCGGTTGCTGGCGCCGGAAGGTGCGGGCATCGACGGTGCAGCGCCGTGCCTGGCCGGCACGCAGTGGCGTCGCGACGGCGTGGCGTTCCGCATCCTGCATCCGCCGCGGCATTTCCCCTACCTGCGCAACGAGGCCAGCTGCGTGCTGCGCATCGAGACGGCGCACGGCGCCATGCTGCTGGTCGGCGACATCGGCGTACCGGTGGAGGAGCGGCTGGTGGGGCGCGTGCCGGGCGACCTCCCGGCTGACGTCGTCGTGGTCGGCCACCACGGCTCCCGGCATTCGTCCACGCCGGGCTTCGTCAGCGCCACCGGCGCGCGCCTGGCGCTGGTCTCGGCCGGCCACGGCAACCGCTTCGGGCACCCGGATGGCGGGGT